>CAVZFO010000009.1:0-147037 GCA_963774575.1 uncultured Actinomycetota bacterium
GTACTCGGAGAGGTGCAGCTCGAAGCCCGTCGAGCAGGTGAGTCGTGTCCTCGTCGCGGCACGTGTGGCGTCGACATAGGCGCCGATGAGCCACGGCCAGACGGTGCCCTGGTGGTAGGCCCGGTCACGGTCGGCAGGGCCGCCGCGGTGCTGACTACGGTATGCGGGGTCCTGCGGAGACAGCGACCGCAGACCCACGGAGGTCGCCAGGTCGGCGCGGCAGGCGGCGACGATCGCGGCGACCGCCTGCACGTCCTTCACCGGGCCGTAGGGGAGGGAGGCCGCCAGCAGCTGGTTCGGCCGGCAGTCGGCAAGCGCCTGGCCGGCGTCGTCCACCACATCCGGCAGCCCACTGTCGCTGACGGGAAACAGCCTCGTGAACGACGACGATGGCCCGGTCTCGCAACGCGACCCACTCGTCGGCGGGGCGTCCGACCCGTTCCAGCAGGTCGACGGCGGCACCGAGCCCGTTGATCCAGAGCGCCTCCACCTCGACCGGGAAGCCGGCCCGCGGGGTGACCGGCCGGCCGTCGATGCGTGCGTCCATCCAGGTCAGTGCCCACCCGTCGCCCCACCTCGCAGCAGGCCGGTTGTCGGGTCCACCTGGATGCCGAAGCGGGTGCCGGCACGATGCGCGGACAGGACGTCGACCACGGTGTCGGCCAGCTCGGCGGCCAGGTCGACGTCTCGGTGTCTGCTCGACGTGCCGACCCAGGGCGTGCAGGAACCAGAGCGTCGCGTCGATGGTGTTGTACTCCAGCGTCCCGACGTCGGCGGTGTTGGCCAGCATGCCCTCGGAGACGGTGCCGGCAGCGCGGACCAGCACCGAGCGCCCCTCCTCGGCCCGGCCGGTGCAGAGGAACAGCCCCTCGTACGAGGTGAACAGGTCGCGCGACCACTCGCCGAACCACGGGTAGCCCGGCCACCGCGGTCGGGCCGTTGGGGTCCGGACAATGAACCGGTCCGCCGCCACCGCCAGGACCCCACCCGTCGTCGTTGGTGGCACCGGACTGGGCCGCCACAGCGTCGGCCCGGGTCCGAGCGGCGGCAACAATGGGCGGCGCGTCCGAGGACGCGCAGGCCAAGGTCGGTGGTGGCCGTCACGCCGAGGACCTCGCCGGCGGACAGCTCGGCCGTGAACGTGCCTGCGGCCCAGACGTCCTCCATCGGGCCCAACCCTCTGGCCGCCTCCTCTCGATGCACCACGCCGCGGAACCAGGACCCGCCGGGCCGGTAGTTCGGGCCATCGACACGGTAGGAGGACTCGAAGACGAAGCCGGACGCCGTCGGCTCCACGCCGGGGTCGGCCCCGGCGAACCGGTCCCCGTGCTGGTCACGCCACGTGCACAGCGGAGTCACCTCCAGGCGAGCCTGCCCGGTGAGGATGCGATGGACCACCGCTACCGCGCATGGCACCGTGCATCATGGCCACCTCGACCTCGAGCAGGACCGCGCCCAGGTCGAAACGCCACCGCGGCACCCCGTGGTCGAGGTCGAAGGACGGCGCAGTGTTCGTACCCGCGAGGGTCGACCGCACCGCCTGACCACTCGTGGGTCGCGAGCCGGAACCGGCGGTCGCCGACCACGACGACGGTGTCGAGCGCGGCCAGACCGACCATCCGGGAGGAGCCCGCCGGCGCGGTCGCCGCGACCAGCAGCCCGTGGTACCGGCGTGTGGCCAGGCCCGCGACCGTCCCGGAGGCGTAGCCGCCGAGGCCGTCGGTCACGAGCCACTCGCGGCCGGCGGCCTCGTCGAGGGAGCCGCATACCCCGCGACCGAAGGCGATCCGACTACCTGGCGTCACAGCTCCCATGGCCGTCCGGCGAACGGGTCAGGCCGGCAGATCAGGTCGGCGACCAGCCCGGTCCAGCCCGTCTGGTGGCTGGCTCCGAGCCCGGCGCCGTTGTCACCGTGGAAGTACTCGTTGAAGGCGATGTTGTCCCGCCATCTCGGGTCGTCCTGCAGCTTGTCGACCCAGCCGTTGCACGGTCGGCGGCCGTCGGGTCCCCTGAGGAACAGCGAGATCAGCCGCTCCCGCAGGTCGTCGGCGCAGAGGGCCAGCGACTGTGTGTGGCCGCTGCCGGTCGGGTACTCGATCTCGGCCGTCGCCCCGAGCGATCGGGCGTAGCGCTGCAGGTTGCGCAGCACCAGGTAGTTGACCGGCATCCAGACCGGCCCCCGCCAGTTGGAGTTGCCGCCGAACATGCCGGTGTGCGACTCGGCCGGCTCGTAGTCGACCGAGACGTGCGTACCGGCCAGGTCGACCCACAGCGGGTGGTCGTCGTGGTACTTCGACAAGGCCCGGAGCCCGTGCGGTGAGAGGAACTCGTCTCTCGTCGAAGACTCGCGCCAGGACGCGGCGGACCTCTCGCGGCGGGACGACGCCGACCGCGACGCGCGTCGATGTCGGGAACCGGGACGACTCGGCTGTGACTCGACTCCGGAGCGCCGGGGTCGTCCTGCCCGAGGAAACCCGAGAAGCGCTTCTGAAGTGTTCCCAGCGTCTCCAGCAGGTCGGGTCCGAGGACCACCATCCCCATCAGGGGCAGGACCCCGACGATGGATCGGACCTTGATCGGGACGGTGCGTGCCGTCGGCGGCGTGGAAGACGTCGTAGAAGAAGCCGTCCTCCTCGTCCCACAGCCCCTGGGAGTGCATGGCGTCGACGATCAGCACGAAGTGCTCGATGAACTTGACCTCGATGTCGGTCCAGCGGTCGTCCTCCTCGGCCAGGATCCTGGCCATCTCCAGCAGGGTCAGCGAGTAGAACGCCATCCAGCTCGTGCCGTCAGCCTGCTCGAGCCGGCCCCCGGCGGGGAGGTGGGACCGGTCGATGGCGCTGATGTTGTCCAGGCCGAGGAAACCGCCGGCGAAGAGGTGGTTGCCCTCCGGGTCCATCCGGTTGACCCACCACGTGAAGTTCATCAGCAGCTTGGGCAACAGGCGGGCCGAGGAAGTCGTTGTCGCGGCGGCCGTCGATGTCCCACACGTGCAGCGCCGCCCAGGCGTGCACGGGCGGGTTGGCGTCGCTGAACGCCCACTCGTATGCCGGCAGCGCGCCGTTGGGGTGCTGGAACCACTCGCGGCAGAGCACCAGCAGCTGGTACTTGGCGAAGGCCGGGTCGACGTGGGCCAGGGCGACCGTGTGGAACGCCATGTCCCAGGCGGCGAACCACGGGTACTCCCACGGATCCGGCATGGACAGGATGTCGCGGGCGTCCACGTTGAGCCACCCGGCGTTGCGGCCGCGCCGGCGCTGCGGTGGTGGCGGAGGCTGGGTCGGGATCGCCGTCCAGCCAGCGCTTCACGTCGTACCGGTAGAACTGCTTCCCCCAGATCATCCCCGCGAAGGCCTGACGGGCGACGAGCCGGGCGTCGTCGTCGACGTCGGCGGGGATCACCTCGCCGTAGAACTCGTCGGCCTCCGCGCGGCGCGGCGCGAGCACCTCGTCGAACGCGCGTGCCGAAGCGCCGGCGACGACGACGGCGGGCGCAGGCGGACCCGGACCACCTGGGTCTCGCCCGGCGCCACGGTGAGGCGGTACCACGCGGCCGCCTTCGTTCCGACGCGCGCCGGGTTCACCGTCGGCGCGCCGGCGACGACATGGTCGTTGATGCCGTCCTTCGGGTATGCCGGTGAGCGCGTCCGAGCCGTAGAGGCGCGCGAGGTTGGTGTCGTTCTCGCAGAACAGCAGCTCGGGTGGCGCTCCGTCGGGGCCGGCGTCGAGCTCCCAGGACAGCTCGCCGAACACGCGGGTGGTCTACCGCGACCCGGTCGGCCGCCGTGGCCCGCAGCGAGGGCCGTTCGGCGCCGACGTCCCAGGACCAGGTGTTGCGGAACCACAGGTGGGGCAGCACGTGCAGCGTCGCCGCCTCGGGGCCGGCGTTGGTGACGCTGACCTCCATCAGCAGGTCCTGCGGGTCGGCCTTGGCGTAGGCGACGTCGACCACCCAGTAGCGGTCGTCGTCGAACACGCCCGTGTCCATCAGCTCGTACTCCGGCTGGGTCTGGTCGCGACGGCCGTTCTCGGCCACCAGGTCGGCATACGGGAACTCGGCCTGCGGGTAGTGGTAGCGCCACCGCAGCCAGGCGTGGCTGGGGAGGGCGTCCAGGAACCACCAGTACTCCTTGACGTCCTCGCCATGGTTGCCCTGCGGGCCGGTCAGGCCGAACATCCGCTCCTTCAGGATCGGGTCGCGGCCGTTCCACAGCGCGAGCGCCATGCACAGGTGCTGGCCGACGTCACTGACGCCCGCCATGCCGTCCTCGCCCCAGCGGTAGGCGCGGGAGCGGGCATGGTCGTGGGGGAAGTAGTCCCAGGCCGTCCCGTCGGCGCTGTAGTCCTCGCGCACCGTGCCCCAGGCCCGTTCCGAGAGGTAGGGGCCCCAGTCGTACCACGGCGTCGCCTCGTGCAGGCCGTCCTCAGGGTGTCCGAACGACTCCACCCGTGTGCGTTCCGCGCCAGGCATCGGCCCACTCCCTTGTCGCTCCACGTTCCCCCGGTTCGATACCGCGGGAGCCCCGTCCGGGAGACCCGTGGGCAGTAGACCCGGTGGGGATGTCTCACCAGTAAACAGTCGGGACGTTCACCGTGAACGCGGCGACCATTTCTCGTGGTTCCGCCCCGGGCGGTTGCCCCACTCGGCGCGCTCAGTCGGGGGTCGCGGCCACGGAGGCGAACAGGTTGAGCCCGAGGCGCTCGGACGAGGTACTTCGTGACCAGCTGGCCGCGCACGCTGTTGCCGGCCGCGTCCAGCGGCGGCGAGAAGGTGGCCAGCCCGCCCTTGCCGGGCGCGACGGTGACGATGCCGCCGCTGACCCCGCTCTTGCCCGGGAAGGCCGATCTCGTAGAGCCAGTCGCCCGACAGCTCGTAGAGCCCGGCGGTGGCCATCACCGCGAGCACCCGCCGGCACACGCCGGGCACGATGACCCGCTCACCGGTCACCGGGTTCACCCCGCCGTTGGCCAGCGTGGCGCGCCATCACCGCGAGGTCGTGGACCGTCACCTCCAGCGAGCACTGCCGGGTGTAGACGTCGGTGGCCTCGTCGGGGTCGAAGTAGAGGCGGCCGTAGCTCTCGAGCAGGTGGGCGATGCCCTGGTTGCGCAGGTTGGTGGCCGACTCGGAGGCGTAGACCTCCTCGTCGACGTCGAGCTCGCGGCCGGCGAACCGGGACAGCCCGTCGCGGATCGCGCTCCCACTTCTCGTCCGCGGTGGCTCCGGGCACCAGGCTCGTGGTGGCGATGGCGCCCGGCGTTGACCATCGGGTTCATCGTGCGGTCGTCGTTGAGCTCGACGGCCATCACCGAGTCGAACGGGAAGCCGGTGCTGTTGACGCCGAGCTGGCGCCGCGCCTCGCCGTAGCCGATCGCCTCGCACACCAGGGCGAACACGAAGGGCTTGGAGACGCTCTGGATCGAGAACGTCGTGTCGACGTCCCCGATCTCGAACGACCGTCCCCTGGCGCCGACCACGGAGATCCCGAACAGCTCCGGCGACGCGTCGGCGAGGGCCGGGATGTAGTCGGCCACCGCGCCGTCGTCGTTGGTGCGGTAGCGCTCGTAGGCCTCGGTGACGAGCGGCCCGGACCTCGTCGGGCCGCGGCAGGTCGCCGGTCGAGACCAGCGGCGGCGTCGACTCCTCGTCGAACGGGAGCGGCTCGTGCATCGTGTAGCTTGGTCATCGGATCGCCTTCACCAAAGCCTTTGCTGGGGCCTGCGCTGCGGGATGCGCGAAGCGTACGACGGCGTGGGCCGGCGTGCTCCGAGGGCGGCTGGCCCCCCGTCCGCTCGGTCGGTCCGGGTGGCGATTGGTCACAAACGCCAGGTGTGAGCGCTTCCATTGCGGCGTTTGGGACCAAACGCCGCACCTTGGGCGACCGGCTCCCGGTCAGGGACGGAGCCGCGGGTGGGTGCCGGTGAGGTACGTCGTCCCCGTGGCGGGCCGCAGATCGGACCCGTCCGGAGCGATCGTGGCCATGGCCCAACCCGGCCAGACCTCGCCGGAGACCTGGA
Source organism: uncultured Actinomycetota bacterium (assembly GCA_963774575.1). Lineage (GTDB taxonomy): Bacteria > Actinomycetota > Actinomycetes > Propionibacteriales > Nocardioidaceae > Nocardioides. Next base: position 6,017 of record CAVZFO010000009.1, read on the forward strand.
CGAAGTAGATCCGTGACCCGTCGGGCGACCACGTCGGCTGGGAGGACAGCGGCCGCTCGCCGTGTCCGAGCGGACCAGGATCGTCCCGGTGGGGTTGTGGGTCAGCTGCGTGAGCCCCGATCCGTCGGGTCGGATCGTGTAGAGGTCCGAAGCCACGCCGGGGTCGGGCAGGCAGCCGGCATCGCGCGATCCCAGGTCGTAGGTGGTGAAGACCAGGGTCCGGCCGTCGGGCGACCAGTCCGGATAGTCCGCGAAGATCGCGGGCTTGGTCAGCCGCTGCAGGGTGGGGTGCCGTTGGTCGACGTCGACGACGGCGACGGTGCTGCTGGTCACTACGCAGTCGTCCGCCTGGATGGTGGCGAACCGTTGCAAGCCGGTGACCACCGCGGTGCCGTCGGGAGACCACCGGGGATAGCTGGCGTACTCCGGGCCCTGAGTGGTGAGCACCCGCCGATGGCCGGTCTTGACGTCCACGGCCTGGACGACGCTGTGCGGCACCAGACCGTCGACCAGGTGGCGCTCATCACCAGGATCTCGTCACCATCGGGCGACCACGCCGGGTAGTCGGCGAAGACACAGGGCTTCCGGCAGTCGAAGACCCGATGGCGTCGGGTGCCATTCGCGTCGACCACGAACACGTCGTTGTCGGAGACGTAGGCGATCCGACTCCCGTCCGGAGACCAGTCCGGGTGGACCGCCTCGCCGTCGAACCCGGGCAACAGCTCGTGGTCTCCGGTGCCGTCGGGGCGCACGAGCCAGAGGTGCACCCGCTGGCCGTCGTACTCCTGGTGGACGATCCACGGCTGCCCCGGCCTGACGACCGCGGCGTCCGTCGCCACCGCCGTCATCGCTGGCTGTGGCGTGCTCCGGGTCGGACTGACTGGCTGGACGGCCCTGCTCGACGACCCGCTGCAGCCCCCGACGAACGTCGCCAGCAGGAGCACCAGGCTCGCGCAGATCGGACCGGTGACCACTCGCGTTCTGCTCATGGCCCGACGTTAGGGTGGCCGCCCCTTCCCGCCATCAGCGAAAACCCTGATGCAGGGCACGGGAAACGGTTGGTGAAGTCAGCTCCGCCGCAGGTAGTGCAGGGCGGCGAGCACCCGTCGGTTGGCGGTCGCATTGGACGGGCATGTCCAGTTTGGTGAACAGCCGCTGGGCGTGCACCTCGACGGTGCGGTCGGAGATCCCGAGCTGCCGGGCGATGCCCGACGTTGGTCAGCCCCTCGGCGATCGCGGCCAGCACCTCGACCTCGCGCTCGGTGAGCGCGAGCGGCGACTCCTGCCGCCCGCCGGACCGCACCAGCTCGGCCACGATCGCCGGGTCGAGGACGCACTCGCCGGCCATCACCCGGCGGAGCGCGTCGACAAGGGTCGCGTCTCGAGCACCCGGTCCTTGAGCAGGTAGCCGCTGCCGCTGTCGGCGGTCCTGGAGCGAGCGACGATGCGTAGGCGACCTCGAGGTGCTGCGAGAGCACGAGCACCGCTGTGTGGGGTTGCTCGCGGCGGATCCGGGCGGCGGCGTCGAGGCCCTCGGTGGAGTACGTGGGGGGCAGCCTGACGTCCAGGAGGGCCACGTCGACCTGCTCGAGGGCGACAACGCGGTGCAGATCGTCCGCCGCTCCGACGGCAGCCACGACGTCGATGCCCGCTTCCTGGAGCGTCGCCACGATCCCCGCGCGCGTCAGCACCTGGTCCTCCAACACGGCTACCCGCACGGCAGCACCACGTCCGTCCGGTCGCTCGTGACGAGCAGCGTGCCACCGAGGGCGGCCACCCGCTCCGGCACCACCGAGGTGGGCGACATCGGCTCTCCGGTGACCTGCATCCGCAGCGCTCCGCCGGCCACGGAGCCGGAGACCTCGACCGGCCCGCGATCGGCCATGTCCACCACGAGCAGGTACGCCGTCCGCTCGACGGCGGGTGCGAAGCGTTGCGCCGGCATCGATGTCGTCCGCACGGCGTGCTGGCACCGACTCCCGGCCAGCTCCAGCGCCGGCCCGAGTCCGGCGCTCGCCAGCAGGGCGGGGTGCACCCCGCTCGCCAGCGTCCGCAGGTCCTCGAGGGCTCCGCGTACTTCGGCGACGCACCCCGGCAAGGAGGCGTCCGCCGGGGTGACCTCATGGGCCCGGCGCAGGTCGAAGCCGAGCGTGAGCAGCTCCTGCTGGGCGCCGTCGTGGAGGTCGCGCTCGAGGCGGCGCCGTGCCTCGTCGCCGGCTTCGACCACGCGGACCCGCGACTCGCGGAGCAGCCGCACATGGGCCTCCAGCTGCGCCGTCAGGCGGGCGTGCTCGATGGCCAGCCGCAGCTCGGTGGTGAGCGACGCGGCCAACGCGTCGGCCCGTCCCGAGTCCGGTGCGTGATGGACCCTCGCAACGGGGTCGTCCCCCGTCCGCACCTGGGTCGTCACCTGCCGGAGCGCGGGACCGGCTGACGGACGGCCGGCCGCATCCACCCAGTCGTCCTCGGCGACGGCGAAGTCGATCGTGAGCGACCCGTCGCGCAGGGTGCGGCGAAGACTGTCCTGGGGCGCGGTCCCGGACGCCAGCGCGGTGGCGAACCGCCGCAGGTGAGTTCGGGTCAGCACCGTGCGGACGAGAAGCAGTCCGGCGCCGTACCCCGCAAGCACCGCTGCCACGGCTGCAGACTCGGGGACGATCCCCGTGACGTCGGACCACCCGGTCAGCGACCACAGGCCTGCCCCGCCAGTGCCGGCGACCAGCAGCGGGGTTGTGCTGCCTCGAAGTCCCAGAGCCAGCCCGAGCAGCGTCAGTGTGCCGCCAACGAGAGCCAGGGCCGCGACAGCCGCCGGGGAGAGCGAGACGACGGTCGGCAGGCTGCGACAGGCGTGACAGGCCGGGTCGAGGAGGGGGTCGTAGCCGAGCGCTCGCACGGGTCCGGCCAGCAGCGCGCCGGCCGTCAACAACCATCCGGCGCTGCTCCCCGGGATGAGGGTCAGTCCCGCGAGCGGCACGACTGCGGGCAGCGCCGCGAGCGCCGCCCACCGCTCCACGTCGGCGCCCGCGTCCAGGCGGCGCGACGAACCCGACCACCAGGGTCAGTCCGGTCAAGGACAGGACTACAGCGAGGCGCGCCACACCTAGCGCTGCCAGGCCAGCCGCCAGCGACAGGGTCACCAGGCCGATCCAGTCCGCGGATGACGGCACCCTGCTGGCCGTGGGCACCAGCGTGACCACGACCAGACCGACCAGCGCCACCAGCAGGCGGGAGGACACGACGGTCACTCGATCCGCACCATGCCGGGGGCGAACATCACCTGGTCCAGCATCAGGTCGTACTCGTGCTCCTTCTGCCAGTCGAAGAACACCCGGTTGCCTTCGATGCGGAACGTCCCACGCATCAGTCCCTCGCAGTCCTCCACGCCGTGGACACCGAAGTCGACGCTCACCTGCGCTCCGTCGAAGGAGAACTGGCCGTTGCACCTCTGCCCCAGGGGCTGGGTGCCGTCGGCGTAGCCGTCGTTGATCCGGAACTCCCACACCCCGGCGTTGACGTAGGCATCGTGCGGGCTGGCGCCCGCGTCGAGCAGCGCCTGCTCGTCGACCTCCAGCCGCCAGAGGCCGTCGAGCACGCGCTGGCTGCCCATCGGCGGCACGTAGTAGTCCGCCGCGGCCTCAGGCATCACGGGGCTGCACGCCAAGGGCGTCGGGTCCACGGTCCCGGCGCCCAGCTGGCGCATCCTGTCCAGGGCTCGGGCGGTGTCCGGGTCCTCAGCGAGCCGGTCAGTGATCGGGTCGAGCGCGTCGTGCAAGGAGGCCAGCTGGGAACGGTTGGCAAGGACGGTCGTCGCGCCCGGGGTCCGGCACCACGAAGCCTGACCTCCCTTCTCACTCATCCGTGACCCGACCGCCTTCTTCGCCGCGACGTCGAAGGCCTCGAGGAGCTCGTCGCGTTGCGTCGCGGTGAGGCCGTCCCAGGTGTCGCGACGCACGACGGCGACGTCGAACTTCTCGTACAGCGTGACGTTGGCCGTCTGGACGGCCGGCAGGTCCACGGCTTGCGCCTGCTGCATGGAGATCTCGATGCCACGCAGTCGCCCCCTGATCTGCGCTGTGGCGTTCGCTGTCGACGCTGTGGTCCGCGACGGCGCCGAGCTGGTCCAGCATGGCCTGCACGCCTGTGTCCTCGCGCACGTTGATGACCTGGTCGCGGTAGTCCTCCGCGCCGAGGAGGGGCCTGCTCCCGAACGCGAAGGGGTGGCGCAACCCGCCGGGGACCAGGCCCAGCCCGACGAGCCCCAGCTTGCCGAGTCCCCCCATCAGCTGCTGGGCAAGCTCGGGGTCCGCGGCGATGGCGGCGGCCTGGTCGTTGTTGGTGACCACGAAGGGGCGCTCCGAGAGGCGCCAGCGAGTCGGCGCCGAGGAGCTGGAGGACGCCGGCGCGGACGACCGTGATGTCTCCCTGGCCGGACAAGACCGCCTCGACCCCGTGCCGCTCCTCGCTGGTGTCGCCCACCCGCGGAGGCGTGCCCCCGCTGACGCGGACCGCGGCGTCGTGCGTCCCGTCGACGAAGCTGCATCAACACGTCGCCACCGATGCCGGTCGGCCCTTGCCCCCACGCCGCCCGGAGGGTGACCGGCGGGGTGGTCTCGCCCGTGCGGGAAAGAGGCTCGTTACGACAGGCCGTGAGCGTCGCCGACGCGAGCACGACGGCCAGGGCGACGGCGCTGAAGGGTCTCGACATGGTGGGCGCCTAGGTGTGGGTCGAGAGCATCGGATGGGCGTCCTCCCGGAACCCAGCACCGGGCAGGCCCGCAGCCGGCAGGACGCAACCCACCACTGTGCCGCCCGGCCCGGACACGACGGAGAGGTCACCCCGGCGGCCGAGACCCGGTCGGCCAGGCCCTGCAGGCCGGCGCCGCGGGGGTCGGCGCCACCCGGGCCCCGGTCACTCACTACGACGCGCAGCGTGTCGGCCTCGCGGGCGACCTCCAGGCGGACCTCCGCACCCGGCGCATGCTTGGTGGCATTGGTGATGCCCTCGGTGGCGACGTACCACCCCGTCGTCGCCGTCGAGGCCCCCACGTCTCCGAGAGCTCGAGTGATCTCCACCCGCACCCCACGGGAGCGGTAGGCCGCGAGGGCATCGGCAAGAGAGCGTCCTGCCAGAGGGTCGAGTCCCCGTGCGTGACGGAGCAGCTCCCTTCGCACGTCCTCGACCCGCGCGGCGAGCAGCGAGTCCGACGACGAGGCGAGCAGGGCGTCCGTCCGGGTCGAGCCGGGCCAGCGAGCGTCGCGTCGAGGTTGCCGTTAGAGGCACGACGGCTCTCCTCGTCGGCCGCGGCCTGCAGCCGTCCGCGGGAGGCGACGACCGCCTCAGCCTGCGCACGGCACTTCGCCCGGAGGCGCGCGATCTCTCCGAGACGACCCACCGTGGCAAGGAGCGGCTCGCGGACGGCCGCGCCGACGGGGACGGGGGGCGACACATAGGCCACGACACCGACCTGACCGATCAGCGGGACGGCGTCGCGGGGGTACGACGCGGCCTGACCGGCCGAGTCCACGGCACCCCGGTCCGACGGGAAGGCGACCTGCGGCGGAGGGACGCCGAGCACCCTGGCCAGCCAGGCGCCCACCTCGTCGCCGCCCCGCTCTGCCGACGCCATATCGAGGCGACGGGTCGGGTCGGACGTCGTCCGCCAGATCGCCGTCGCGGCGATCCCGAGCAGCAGGAGGTCGACGGCCGTCGCCAGCGACCGAGGGTCGAGCGCGTCCCCGAGCACGCGGGGATCAACGAGAACGAGGGCGACCGCGAGTGCGATGGTCGCCGCCCGGACGTCGGCCGGGGAGCCCACCTTGGCCGGTGTCACCGCGACCAGCAGCGCTAGGCCGAGCAGCGCGAGCACCGGCACCTCCAACCCGGCGCCGGCCGCCAGCGCGGCCACGGCGGCCAGCACCACGGAGCCCGCGACCCGTCGTCGGTCGGCCAGAGCGAGGGCCAGCACGACGACGAGGATGGCGTGCGGCACCAGCACCAACCGGGACATCGGCGAGCCGACCGGTTCCGGCAACGATGTGGCGATGCCCGTCAGGGTCCACACCGCGGCCGCCAGCAACATGGCGACAGCCGTCGCGTCGCGGCCCGCCGCTGCCAGCCGGGTGGAGGCCGCCCCGAGACCGACGATGACGACCAGGTCGGCCGTCGTCGATCTCGGGGCGCCCGTGACCAGGGGCACGGTGGTGGCCACGATGACCAGCAAGGCCGCGCCCGCGCCGGCGACGGCTACGCGAGCAAGGCCCTGATCGCGTCGCACGTCAGGTCCTGCTTGTTGAGGAAACCTCGGGCTGCCGCGGACCGCACCCGAGGGTCGGCCGCCGCGTCGGCATAGCTGGAGATCAAGATGACCGGTGGCGGCTCCCGCAGGGACGCGATCCGGACCGCGACGTCGACACCGTCGAGCCCCGGCAGTCGACAGTCGAGGAGCACCACGTCGGGCCGTTCCCCCGCCCCCGCCAAGACCTCGAGTGCTTCCTCGCCCGACCTGGCCGTCGCCACGACCCGGCACCCGCTGCTCGTGAGGAAGTCGGTCGCGGCGCGACGGAAGCCCGCATGGTCGTCGACCAGGAAGATCCGTCCTTCCCTCATCTCCGCAGGATAGGGCCCCTCGAGGTCCTGGTAGATCAGCGAAATCGCGTACCGGAACCGCCCGGCTCGCTCAGCGGCGCCACGGCTCCCCCGCGGCGACGACGTACGTCGAGACCACGTACCGCCACGGGACCACCGCGATGATCACGACGACCCAGAGCACCGTGCCGGCCTGCTCGCGCGTGGCCCCGGTGAGGTGGCCGTCCGCCCAGAGAGGCAGTGCGACCACCCCGAGCCAGATCAGCTTCCAGGTCACCTCGAAGAGCACCAACGGCAGCATCCGCACCGGGTGGCGCAGGCCGAGGATCGCCAGCAGCGACATCGCCACGAGGATGCACTCGACCGTCCCCTCGAACAGCCCCCACGGCTCGTGGTCGACGAAGGCCGGCCACTTGAACACGGCGAGCCCGACGCCCATGACCAGGTAGCCGACGCGGAGCAGGTTCACCCGCCAGAGCGGGAGACGGGACGGCCTGCGGGCGTCCGAGCTCCGCTGGGGAGGGACGCGGACGGCGAACGGGTGCTGGCTGACGGGCGTTCGAGCTGCTTCATGGCGACGGCTCCTCGGGTTCGGTGGATGTCCCACCGTGGGCGCCAGGCATCGGAGGGCGCATCGGCCGTGGGGCCAGCAGTGCGCGTCGTACGGCGGGGTACGTCGCACCACGGCTACCGCCTTTCGTCGGGGCGGCATCGACCTTCGACGGTGTCCGGCCGTGGCGAGGGCCCCTACGGTGGGGACATGTCCCGGTTGCGCACGGTGGGGGCGAGCCGGTGAGCCTGGCGTCGTCGCTGGCCCTGCGCGAGCCGACGCCGGCGGGCCCGACCCGCACCGGCCGCGACCGGGCCGTCGACGCGGGCGTGTGCGTCGTGGCCGCCGTCCTCGGAGCGCTCTTCCTGAGCCCGACGCTGGGCGACAGCGGCACGCCGATGTCGACCCAGGAGCTCGTCGTCGACGTGTGCTGCGGCGGCCTCGCCTGCCTGTCGCTGTGGGGCCGACGGGAGTGGCCGCTGGGCGTCGCGGTCGTGTGCGTCCTCCTGGGCGCGTTCTCGATCTCGGCGACGCCGGCGGCGCTGCTCGCGCTGTTCTCGCTCGCCGCGCGCAGGCCGATCCGGTCGGTGCTACTGGTCCTGGTGCTGTGGATCCCTGCCGCTCTCGTCTTCGCCGCCTACAGCCCCACGACCGATGCCCTCTCGGTGGTCCTGGTCACCACTCCCCTGGCCCTCGCCGCCACGGCGTGGGGCATGTTCGTGCGGGCCCGGCGGCAGCTGCTGCTCTCCCTCCAGGAGCGTGCCGTGCGGGCGGAGGCCGACCAGCTGCTCCACGAGGACCGGGCGCGGATGCTGGAACGCACCCGGATAGCGCGCGAGATGCACGACGTGCTCGCTCACCGCATCTCCCTGATGGCCCTCCACGCAGGAGGGCTCGAGATGCGGCCGGACCTGCCGCCGGCGGCGGTGCGAGAAACGGCGGTGCTGCTGCGTACGACGGCGCACCAGGCGCTGGAGGAGCTGCGCAGCGTGATCGGTGTGCTTCGCGAGGGCCCGGTGATGAGGCGTCCGCGCCGGCACCTCAGCCGACGCTGTCGGACATCCCGCGCCTGGTCGAGGAGACGCGACGGGCCGGCGCCAAGATCGACTTCGAGATGCAGGTGGACCAGGCCGACGTCGTCCCCGGCGCCTCGGCCGCGACGCCTACCGGATAGTCCAGGAAGCGCTCACGAACATCGGCAAGCACGCCGTCGGCACCGCTGCCGAGGTACGGGTGGCCGGCACCCCGCCGCGGGCCTGCACGTGGTCATCCGCAACCGCCAGCCTGTCCACTCGCACGCCGGCCCGACGCTGCCCGGAGCCGGCGCCGGGCTGCTCGGCCTCCAGGAGCGGGTCACCCTCGCCGGAGGCACCCTCGTGCACGGGCCGGACGGCTCCGGCGGCTTCGTCGTGGATGCGGAGCTCCCGTGGGCCGGGTGAGGGTGTTGCTCGTCGACGACGACGCTCTCGTGCGCTCCGGACTCCGGACCATCCTGTCGTCGGCGGAGGACCTCGAGGTCGTGGGCGAGGCCGACGACGGTGCCCGCGCGGTCGCCGCCGTCCGCGAGCACCGACCCGACGTCGTGCTGATGGACATCCGGATGGCCGAGATGGACGGCATCACCGCGACGGCGGCCCTGCGCCGACTGGAGCAACCGCCTCAGGTCATCGTGCTGACGACCTTCCAGGCGGACGAGCAGGTGATGAGCGCGCTGCGCGCAGGCGCCAGCGGCTTCCTGGTCAAGGACACCCCTCCCGCCGACATCATCCGGGCCGTCCGGGTGGTCGCCTCGGGCGAGGCGATCATCTCGCCGTCGGTGACCCGGACCCTGCTCGCCCACTTCGCCGAGGGCGAGGCCTCCGACCGTCACCGGGCCGCCGCGCAGCGACTCGCGACGCTGACCGACCGGGAACGTGAGGTGGCCCTTGCGGTGGGTTCCGGTGCCTCGAACGCCGACGTGGCCGCGAGCCTGTACATGAGCGAGGCGACGGTCAAGGCACACGTGTCGCGGCTGTTCACCAAGCTCGACGTCACCAACCGGGTCCAGGTCGCGATCCTGGTCCACGACGCCGACCAGGCCTGAGGGGCGGCTCGACCGTCGGCTCCGGAGTTCGCCGAGCCAGGCCCCTAGTGGCAGGGATGGGCTCGGTGCTGAAACGGCGGTGGAGCCGAGGTCGTCGGAGTGGCCGGCGGCCAGGCGCGGCCAGTGCGAGATCGGGCGGCCGCCCGGCCGCTTGACGGAGCGGCCGTGCTCGTCGGTGCGCATCTGCTCGCTGTAGGTGCCGACGTACGTCCGCGGCCAGCCCTCCGGGGAGTCCTCCCAGGGCTCCTGGCGCCCGTAGACCGTCTGGTCGAGCATCGCGTACGAGCTGCCCATCGTCTCGTTGCCCCGGCCGGTGGTCCAGTAGGTCTCGAAGACCCGGTCGCCGTCGCGCAGGTAGCACACGTTCATCCCGAAGTGCCGCCCCGCGATCAGCGCTTCCTGCGAGGTCTCGGGCACCGAGTAGAAGGGCATCTCCCAGCCCAGGAACTCGCGGTAGCGGTCGCTCTCCGGGAACGGCCCCTGGCAGAAGACGGCGAACGTCACGTCGCGCGAGTGCAGGAACGCCAGCTCGCGCACCTGCGCGTTGTCCTTCGTGCAGCCTTCGCACTGCTCGGCGGCAGGGGCGCCGCCGTACCACATCATGTACGACGCGAAGAGCTGCGTGCGTCCCTCGAAGGTGTCGACCAGGCGGACCTCGCCGGCCGGTCCGACCAGTGGCGTGGTCGGATCGACCTCGACCATCGGCAGTCGTCGCCGGGCGGCGGCGATCGCGTCGCCCTCACGGGTGTGCGCCTTCTCGCGGACCCCGGAGCGCGTCCACCTGCTCCTGCCAGGTCTCGCGGTCGATGATCGGCGGCGTTGCGGGCATGCGCGTCTCCTTCGCTGGGGCAGGTCCCTCGAGTCGACCATCTTCCTTCCCGAAACTCATCGGGGATGCGCAGCCGGCCGCCGCCCGACGCCGAGACACCGCGGCGCCGAGGACCAAGCCTGGTCCTCGGCGCCGGGTGGGGGGCACTCAGTGCTTGACGATCACCACTCCATCGGTCACCGGTTGTCACCCTCCGGTGGTCCTGGTAGCCGTGACAACTGCACCTGCTGGGCGGGGTTACGGACGCCAGGTAGGTGGTCCAGACAGGTACGACTCATCCGCCTCCGCTGCGGAGGCGTCAGCCCATCGGCATCATCGGCGGCATGTCGTGCTGTCCGGGGAGGGTGAGGCCGGGCAGCGCATCGGGCGCCACCAGGACGAGCACACCGAACGCCAGGAGGACGAGCGCCGTGCCGTACGTCGATGCCCGGCGCCAGGGAAGGATCTTCTCGGCCGCGATGAGGCCGGCGACGACGGCCATCCAGGTCACGCTCATCACGCCCAACGCGAAGAGCGATGCCATCAGGGCCCAGCAGCACCCGACGCACCACGCACCGTTCCGCATCCCCATGTTGAGCGCACCCGACCAGCCGTCGCGCCAGGAACCGAGGAGGAAGCCGAGGGGGCTCCGGCACTTGCCCAGGCACGCGTTCTTGAACGGCGTCAGCTCGTAGGCAGCGGCCAGGACGAGCGTGGCGGCGGCAACGGGTCGCCCCGCGTTCGCCCAGGACAGGCCGTCCCCCGCGGCGCGGGTCAGCGCCGTCCCGATCAGGAAGGCGACCACCCCGGCACCGGCCCAGGTGATGAGGTAACCGGCGGTGAACGCGTACGGCGCCAGCGGCGACTTGCCGCTCATCCGCGCGTAAAGCGCGACGGTCGGGGCGACCGACGGGAACATCATCGCCGCCATCATCACGATCCAGACGCCCATGAACCAGCCGAACGTCCCGAGGCCGGTCCACGGCCCGTCGTCCATGCCCCGCATCGCGTCGGCGGTCCACCACCACCCGGCCGCGGCGAGCGCGAACAGCACGAGGACCAGTCCCAGCTGGACGCGCACGGCGGCGAACGCGGGACGAAGACCAGTGTCGGCGGTCGAACCCGCCGACTCGGTCCTGGTCATGACCTCAGGCGGTCCAGGAGAAGTCCGACTTGGACAAACCCGTCTTGCCCTCGTACTCGATGCCGAAGGCGTTGATCCTCGACCGCGTCGCTTCGGCCATCGTCAGGTCGGAGCCGACCGGGTGGAACATCCCGTTGAACCGCACCGGCTCACCGGTCTCGATGCCGAAGGGGACGATGTCCTCGACCTCGAAGTCGATCACCTCGCCGACCTTGACGCTGTGGCGCAGGCCGTCGTCCTCGATGTCGATCACGGCACGCTCGACGCCCAGCATCTCGCCGATCAGCGGAGCAAGCCCGGCCATGGGTCCACCCAGCTGGCCGCTGAAGACCTGGACGAGCTTGTCGAGCTGCGCGTCGCGTCGGCGCCGTCGTCGATGAACACCCCGACCCGCCAGTTGCCGTCGGTCATCACCTTGGGCGTGTCGGCGATCAGCGCGACCTTGCACCCCGCGATGTCGGTGTCGTCGACCGCGCCCTCACGGATGTTGAAGACGAGCGACACCCGACAGAAGTCGTAGGTGGCGCCGTGGTCGAAGGACATGTTGCACGGACACATGAGCTCACAGGAGCAGGTCTCGACGTAGCTACCTTTCAAGTTCCAGGACATCGGACCCTCCCCTGGTGTGGCGACCTTTCAGTGTCTCGCCGGGTCCGTTCAGCGTCAACGGTCCCGGAGCCCGTCCGCGGCCCACCGGCGTACGTGACGTTTGCCCAGGGTCGCCGAGGTACGGCGAGAGCCCTGCGGTCTATTCGGCGGGAATCGCCCCGGCCGCGAGGAGCGCTTGATGCACGGCTTGGAAGGACTGGCGGCCGGCAGGGGTGCCGCAGTAGATGGTGACGTGCACCAGCACTTCCTCGATCTCGGCCACCGTCGCGCCACTGCTGAGCGCACCCCGCACGTAGATCGCCAGCTCCTCGTGTCGACCCAACGCCGCGAGGATGCCGAGCGTCAGCAATGCCTTCGACTTGCGATCAAGTGCCGTTCCACTCCATGCCCGCCCCCAGGCCAGCTCGGTGACCAGGTGCTGGAACGTCATCATGAACGCATCCGAGCCAGCCAGGTTCGCGTCGACGAACTCGTCGCCGAGAACATCGCGCCGGATGCGCAGCCCCTGTCGAAATCCTCGCTGGAGGCCACATCGAAACCATACCCGCGATCTGGCTCGGCGCTCGGTGCTCCTGGAGTGGCGGGACCGTGACTCCGACCACCTCATCGGTTCCTAGTCATGAGGTGCCGCAGCCTCGATCAGCTCCTGCTCGCGCTCGGGTGCGAGCCCCACGCCCTCGCGGGTGGCCTGGTCGGGATGGGCCTGCGCCCAGGCCAGCGTGTCGCGGACGACCTCCTCGAACGGCCGGTGGGTGAGGCCCGCGGCCTCGGCGCGGGCAGTACCCATCGCCAGCACGTACTCCGACGCGCCCTCTGCCCACAGCGGCAGCTGGGCGCCGTCCACGCCCTGCTGGACGAGGAAGGCCCCGTCGACCGGGAGCCAGCTCGACGGGCTCGCCGACGCCCGCGACGGTGTCGGCGAGGAACGCCCCGAACGTGGTGGCCGGCCGGGCGGCGGTGAAGACCCCGGCGGTGCGGTCCTCGACGAGCCGGATGGTCCAGGCGCCCATGTCGCGGGCGTCGATGCACTGCATCGGCGCGTCGGCGGGCCCGGGCAGGATCATCCGGCCACCGCGTGCCGCCCGCAGCACCCACCACGGGTAGCGGGCGGTCATGTCGCGCGGCCCCACGACGTACGTCGGGCGGATGATGGTCAGCCCGCCGTCGCCCCACCTCTCGCGAGCCACCCGCTCGCAGGCCACCTTCAGCGGTCCGTAGGTCTCGCCGGTCACCTCGCGGGTCTCGGGCGACGACTCGGGAACCAGCTCCGCGTCCTCGTCGGCCCCGGCCGAGTCTTGGTCGGCGTACACCGAGCACGTCGAGACGAAGACGTGGTGACCACCGCGATCGCCGAGGGCGTCATGAAGGGACGCGACCTGGCCGGGCAGATAGGCACACACGTCGATGGTCGCGTCCCAGCGCCCGTCCGCGAGTACGGACAGATCGCCGTCGCGGTCGGCGAAGAGATGGGTGGCGGCGGGCAGCTCGTCGGTGGCCGTGCGGTGGAGCAGGGTCACGTCGTGACCGGCGCCCAGCGCCGCCTCGGCCATCGCGTGGCCGACGAACCGGGTGCCTCCGATGATCAGGATCCTCATCCGGGCGAGCCTAGGTCACCGAAGGGTACGAGCAACGTCGCGTGGGGTCAGGAATGAGGCGGGAACTGCGAGACGACGGCGTCCTCGATGATCGAGAGGAGGACGCCGAGGTCGATGCCGTTGCTCGTGGGGTCCGACAGCCGGAGCCCGTGGTGGTCGCCACGACGAGGTCGCGATCCGGTACGACGACGATCAGCTGGCCGCCGTACCCCATGGCCCGGAAGGAGCGGCTGCCGTCCAGGTCTCCGGTCCACCACTGGTAGCCGTAGCCCTCGCCGAGCGGGTTGTCAGACTGGATCTGTTGCGTAGTGGCCTCGTGGACCCACGCCTTGGGGACGATCTGCAGGCCTTCCCACCGGCCGTCGTCGAGGAAGAGCTGTCCAGCTGATCAAGTCGCGCGGCCGCAGCTTCAGGAGCGACCAGCCGGTGTTGCTGCCCTGGGGGTCGGTGGGCCACGCAAAGTCCGCGTCCTCGTAGGCCTCGATGTTGTCGCGTAGAGCCGGGTGCGTCCAGGCGGGGGTGGTGTCGATGCCCAGCGGCCCGAAGAGCTTGTCGCGGGCGTAGTCCAGAGCCGACATGCCCGTGGCCTGCTCGAGGATCGCCGCCAGCACGTGGGTGTTGCCGTTGGAGTACTCAAAGCCCTGCCCTGGCGGCCTCTCGGGGTTGGCGAGGATCTCACGCACCCAGTTCGTCGACGTGGTGAAGCCGGGTCCCAAGGCCTCGCCCCCCGGCGGAAACCCGGCGTCCATGGTCAAGAGCTGGCGCAGCGTCGTGGCCCGCACCGCCGGCGACATCACGTCCACGTCCTGGGGTAGCAGCTGCGCCAGTGTGTCGTCGAGGCCGCCGATGAGCCCGTCGCCGATGGCGATGCCGATCAGGGTCGAGACCACGCTCTTGGTGACCGACTGCAAGTCCCAGTACGTGTCCGCGTCGGTGCCGAAGTACTGCTCGTAGACGAGCCCCGCCGTGGGCGACGAGGATTGATCGCACCTGGTCGAAGTCGCTGACCACCTCGGCGTGCGACTCGATCTCGGCAGCCAGTTCGGCGCTGCTCGGCGCCGACCGCTGCTCCGCACTCTTCTGGGCCGTCGAGCACGACATCAACAGCCAGCACAGCACGCCGAGCAGGATCCCCAAGCGCGTGCGGGAGACAGGTGTCATCGCGGCCTCCTTGGTACCGATCATCCTGCTCGTCCGGCATCGCACCGATCCAGATGCACGGCGGGCGGACTGTCAGATCGCGCCACGGTCGGAGCCGCGTGTGAGAGGAGTCGCGGCTCCGACCGTGACGCTGTGGCGTCAGCGGACACCGGCAAGGGATCCCCAGGCCCACGCGCGACGCTTGCTGGACGCCGGGGCGGGGCTGTGACTGGTCTCGAGCCGGGCCTGGCGACGGGCCTGGCGGAAGGCACGGACCTGACCACGGTGCTCGGCCTCGCGGATCCGGTCGGCGGTGACCTGACGGGCAATCGTCAGAACGGTGGTGGGGCTGGTGGCCATGCTGTTCATCGAAGCCTCCTGGTTCTGGGGCTGGCTGCCCGATAACCCGACGTTCGTGCTAAGACGGTCCTCGCGGATCCGTCGTCTTACGTAAATCGGCCCCGAGGTTCGGGTCGTCCGCGGGTGACGACAGCCCGGGTTGGCTGGGGCGGAGACGCCGCTGGCCGTGTGGGTCCACGATGAGTCCATGAGGCGCGCGCGCCGGGGCGCGATGGTCGGTCGGGGCGAGGAAGCTCGCGGCCTTTGCACGACGGGTTCGCGGCCGCAGACGCCGGTGATGCTCAAGTCGCGTTGATCACCGGTGAGGGCGGGCATCGGGAAGACCCGGCTGGTCCGCGAGCTCCTTGAGGGGCTGCCCGACGAGTCCGTGGTGGCGGTCGGGCACGGGGTTCCCTTGGCACGTGCCCGATGCCGGATCCACCTCGCCGCCCCGAACCCTGACGCGAAATCACCCGGTTTCGACCTCGCCGATCCTCCTGCGCGGGCGTACTGTCGATTGCGCTGCGACATACCAGTCCCGCGTGTCGCGGTTGGGGGGACATACCCAGTCCCTGCGCCGCCCGCCTTCGGTCTGCAGACGAGGGTGGGCGGTGTTACGCCGAGGCCAGATTCGCGGCTGGCAGTCATCTTCACGGGTCGCGTCATGCCCGGACCACGAGATGCGTCGGCCTCGACAGCATGGAGGCGGCCCTCTACCTTCCCAATCACTGCTCTTCAACCGCAGACCAGGTGGCGGCGGCACTCCCCCGTGTCCTCGCCACCTTCGCTCGGGATGTAACACCCCTGTGCGCATCCCGAGCGATCACCGCCCCACCCTGGTCCCAGGGTGGGGCGGTCTCAGCAAGCCGAACCGCCCACCCCGCTAACTCCGGGGTGGGCGTTTCGTTCGTCGGGCGAATCTGGTGGCGAAACAACTAGGGGCAGGGCTACTGAATGCAACGGATCGGTCCCGGGGTCGGGGAATGGTGTCTTTGTCGGCTTCTCGGGTCGGGAGAGGCGCCGAGCCGCACGGCGCCTTGATCCCGCACGCGATCAGGCCCCCGGGCGTGGGGGGCTGCCCGGGCGGGTAATTGCATCCGGTCGCCCTCGACAGCACGACGAGCATGACCGCCAGCGTCGCGACCAGGGTTCGGAAGGCGCTCACCGGTTCTCCTCCGGCCGGCGCCTCGTTCACCTAGGCGCTCAGCGAGCGCCGCCTCGACGGCCCGACGCGGTGTCTGAAGTGCGGTGTGGCGGCCAAGCTGTACCCGAAGCTGACGGCTGACGGACCAGTCTGGGCTCGATTCCATCATCGAGGTACACCGGGCTTTGGCCTCAGCCCTGCCGCCAGCCTGAACCAGTCGAGACGCCCGATCGCGGCGATGTGATGCATGTCCTCGGGCGGTACGAATCAAGAGGCGCGGAGCGACGCTCCAGGGCACGGAAGGTCCGCGACAAGCGTCCACGTGGGGCGCTTCGGACGGGTCAGCACGATCGGAACGGCGCTCGGTTCGCGGACCGGTCAGCTGGCCGCGTCGCGGACGAGTGCGGTGTCGACGAACTGTTCGAACCGGACGATGAGTCCGCCTCGGACGATGAAGTGATGGGCGACCCGCACGGCCAGGGCCTTGCCGGTGGTCCGGTGCCGGGCGGTGTAGCGGGCGAGGACGACGACGTTCTCACCGTCGACGACGTAGGTGTCGTCGTGTGCGGTCCAGTCGTCCCACTCGGCGGCGAGCTTCTCCATGACGTTGGCGGTCACGCCTTCGGGTGTGCGGTAGGTGCCGGCGAGCGGGAATCCCGCCATCTCGGTCCACTCGACGTCCGGGGCGAGCGTCGCGCGCAGGGCACTCGAGGTCGCCGGCCGCCGAGGCGAGGTACTGGCGTCGTACGACGTCGGCCGGGGCCGGGTCCTGGGTTCAGCCCCATGTCATCTCGCCCTTGGCGACCTTGGTGCCGAGGCTCGCGGCGATCTTCAGCCCGGCGTCCGGGTAGGCCGCCAGCAGCGAGGCCTCGGCCTCGGCTGCGTCCGCGGATGCGGCGACGGTCTTCTCGAAGAGCTCGAGGTAGTCGCGGGTGTGGCTGATGGCGGTCAGGTCCGTCGGGGCACCGGCGATCCGGTGGCCCGCGACGACGTACGCCGGGTCGAGAGCCTCCAGCTCGTCCAGCACGCGGATCCACTCGGCCCTGAGCTCCGGGGTGGCGCTGTCGGCGGTCCACACATGGAGTCCCTCGAACAGCAGCACGCCGCCGATCAGCGAGCGCGATGCCGGCTCGAACAGGTGCCAGGACCGGTCGCCGAGCAGGTCGCTGCCGCGGCGTACCTCGATCGTGGTGCCGTCGACGGTGAGCGAGGTCGCGGTCAGCGGGGTCAGGTCGACCAGGCGGGTGGGCAGGTTGGGGCCGAGGTGCGCCCACGCCTGGAGCTTGCCCTCGTAGCTGTGCTCGATGTGCTCGATGACGTCGGCCGGAGCCAGGAACACCGCCTCCGGGAAGGCATCGGCGATGACCTCGGCTCCGAAGTAGAAGTCCGGGTCGCCCGCGGTGATGACCACGGTCGTGAGGCGCTTGCCCGAGTCGAGCACCTCGGCGACGATCCGGTGGCCGTCGGCGCGCGTGAAGGCCGCGTCGACCACCAGCGCCTCGGTCTCTCCGGTGACCAGCACGCTGGTCTTGTTCAGCGACGAGTCCGCCGCGTCGATGACGGTGTACGTAAGGTTTGACATGCTGGTAACCGTAGGATCAATCCGGACCGACATTCACGGTGACGACGGGAACGCTGATGGTGAAAACGGGACATTCGGCCATTCGCCGCGTGCGCTTCCTCCCGCCCGAGTCGAGCATGGGCGACATCGAGGTGAACACGCTGCGAGGGATCCGTGACCGCGGCGGGCCGCATGAGTTCCTCACCCCCCAACGCCTGGACTTCGACCTGCTCGTGCACATCGAGAGCGGCTCCGCCCGGCACACCGTCGACTTCACCGACTACGCCTTGGGAGCCGGCGACGTCTTGTGGGTGCGCGCAGGCCAGGTCCACCAGTGGGGAGCGATCGCCGACATCGAGGGGCCGGTCGCGATGTTCGGCCCCCACACCGTGGACGAGCGCACCAGGGACCTCATCAGGTCGCACCTGGTCCGCCCACGAAGCCACTGGCCCGCGGCCGACCTGGCGGGCACACCCGTCTCGCAGGCCCTCGCCTTGTTGGTCCTCAGCGGCACCGACCCACGAACCAGAGAGCGCGCAGGTCTACGCCAGGTCGCGCTTGCCCATTGCCTCGCCGCGCTCCTCGTCCAGCTCGCGCTCGTCGAACCGGCCGGCGCCGCGCCGGCACCCGGGCCGACCCACGAGGCCTACACCTGGTTCCGCGACCACATCGAGGAGCAGTTCCGGAGCTGGCACCAGGTCAGCCAGTACGCCGACCGGCTGGGCTACTCCACCCGCACCCTCAACCGCCTCGCCCGACAGCACACCGGCCTGTCAGCCAAGGAGCTCATCGACGAGCGCGTCGTACTGGAGGCGAAACGGCAGCTCAGCCACGCCGACGCCTCGGTGTCGGAGATCGCCGAGCAACTCGGCTTCGACGACGCGTCGAACTTCTCCTCCTACTTCCGGCGCCAGACCCAACTGACACCGGGCACCTTTCGAACCCAGAGCCGCTCGGCCGGTACTCGTGCCCATCAGACCTGACCAGTCAGACCGCCACTTTCTCCTCCAGCGGCGGGCCACTGGATTGGACCCCGCGAGCGGACTGCCTCGCCCAACGTCGACGACCGGGGACTGTCTGGCTCCGATCGTTCGCGGCGATATGACGCACCTCCGAAGCGCGCGGAACGCGGCATAGAGCGGTCGCTACGCCAGTCATTCCTCCCCAGCCGATGGGTGACCTTCGGCATGGGTCCAAGAGTGTGCTGTCACTGCCGGGGCACGCTCGGCGCACACCGCAGAGGCCGCCTCCCACTACGCTCGCCCTCGGTGTGGAGCCCTGCGGGGCGACCGCACGAGGGGGCGCGACTTCCCCCACAGAAGTGACCTGTGTGCGCCTGTCGTTTTACGTCGACGGAGCGAGCCTGGCGTGGAACGGGGTCGAGCACCGCCTGCGGCCGACCGTCGTACTAGTGCACGGCGGGCCCGGGGAATTCGACCGCTTCGTTCTGGCAAGGAAGCCCCTCCTCGACAGTAAGAGTGCGTCGTAGGAAGTCGAGATGGCGCGGACGAAGGGCGATCAGCTCGTCCCATCGGAGTCCGGTCTCGATCGCGATCTGAATCGTCGACCGGGGTGCCTTGGAGGCACCGCCTCGATAAGGCGCCGGTACTCAGTGGGGGTGAGCGTGCGGGCCTTCCCTGGTGACGACCTGGGCAGCTCGGTCTCCGAGCACGGGTTGAAGGCGATGACCCTGTCGCCGGACCGCGAGCCGGAAGATCGAGTGCAGCATCACGTGGTACTTGCGGATGCTGGCGGACGGGCGCGAGAGCCCGGCCTCGGCGGCGGCGGTCACCCAGGCCTGGATGTCCGAGGGCAGGATCTTCGGCCATCGGGCGGGGGCTCCGGAAACGGGAAGAACTGCTTGTTCAGGTAGGACTGGTACCCGGCCCTGGTGGAGGCCTCGATGTGGCGGCTGCGCAGCCACACCGTCGTCCACGTAGGTCGCGGAACGCGATCTCGCCCCTGGGGTGGCGTCGATCCACCGTCCTTCTTGGGCCTTCTGTTCCTCGAGGGTAGGGCTGCGCGCTCGGCCTGCCCGGCGGGGTCGGAAACGTCCCGGCCGACCGCTTCACCCCGTCCGGATCCAGGAACATTCCGGTGTAGCTGACGCGGCCCTTCGTGGGTCGCTTGGAACGCGTACGCCATGTCCGTTTCCGATGCCTTCCGTGCCGGTGCCGGTGCCGGTGCCGCAGGCTGCTCCGCTCCATCCCCTGGGCGCGGGGCCGCCCAACCGGATCGGTTACCGATCTGTTACCGCGAGCTTGCCTGGACGAACCTGGACGTCCGTGGATGACGCTGTGGAGGCAAAACATGCCTCTGACCTGCGAGTTTACCGATAGCACTGGTCGTCCGTCGACGTCGCTGGACGGTCTGAGCAGGGTCCCAAAGGGGCTCATAACCCAGAGGTCGCTGGGCTCCAGTACGGCCGGCGACCTCGTCGACGCGCTTACCTCCGGCGTACCCCGCACCGCAATCGCTGCCCACCTGGACGTCTCTCGCGCTGCATTTCACGCTCAGCACTGCATGCAAGAGCAGCCTCGGGGTCGTCGCAATGAGAAGGTCGGGGGTTCGAATCCCCCACGGGGGCCCAATCTCTTGACGTGGCTACGAACGTGCCCTATCTGTGCCCAAGTCGCGGATCCGCGGAGGAACGCACCGGCTCTGACCTGCGGGATGTAGTGGACGGGCCCTGCCCTCTCAAGGCGGTAGCGCCGGTTCGAATCCGGTCGGGGGTACGACGCGGCCCGGTCTCGCCACCGGGCCTCGTGCCATTTCTGGCGGTCGCACGCCGCCACCGCCGGCCTCACCGCCGACTGGCGGTGCGTGAGTGTTGGTTCTCGCGGCGCAGACCAACCCTCACTCACCCGCGCCGGCCGGAACCAACCCTCACTCACCCGCGCTCGGCCGGAACCAACCCTCACTCACCCGCGCTCGGCCGGAACCAACCCTCACTCACCGCGTCCCCGCAGCTACCACTCAGGCGTGCGCGGCCTGCTCGGTGGCCGACCAGGGGCGGAAGGACTCGGCGGAGGCCTGGTCCCAGAAGCCCTGGAACCTGGGGTTGGCCGTGCCGTCGAGCAGCGACCCCGGCTCGATCCAGTCGTAGATCTCCGCGAACGAGAGCGCCTGGAACTGGGTGACCCGGCGTACCGCGTGATAGGGACGCAGCTCGCTGGTGCTGTCGAGGCCCATCGCGGCGATCATCTCGGCCAGGGCATGCACGGTGTTGCGGTGGTAGTTGTGGACCCGCTCAGACTTGTCCGACACGATCAGGGCTCGTTGCAGTCCCGGGTCCTGCGTGGTCACCCCCACCGGGCACTTGTTGGTGTGGCAGCGCTGGGACTGGATGCAGCCGACCGCGAACATGAACGCGCGGGCCGAGTTGCACCAGTCCGCGCCGAGCGCCATCGACCGGACCATCGCCGAGGCCGTGACCATCTTGCCGCTGGCCCCGATCTTGAGCCGGTCGCGGATACCGGCGCCGACCAGGCAGTTCTGGACGGCGATCAGGCCCTCGTTGAGGGGAGCCCCGAGCGAGTCGGAGAACTCCAGGGGCGCGGCGCCCGTGCCGCCCTCCCCGCCGTCGACGACGATGAAGTCGGCGTAGATCCCGGTCTGGATCATCGCCTTGACGATCCCTCCGAACTCGCGGGGGTCGCCGACGCACAGCTTGAAGCCGACCGGCTTGCCGCCGCTGAGCTCGCGCAGCTGGGCGATGAACGCCGTCATCTCGAGCGGGGTCGAGAAGGCCTTGTGGTAGGTCGGCGAGAACACGTCCTTGCCCTGCGGCACCATCCGGGCCTCGGCGATCTCTGCGGTGACCTTCGCCGCCGGGAGGATCCCGCCGTGGCCGGGCTTGGCGCCCTGGGAGACCTTGATCTCGATCATCTTGACCTGCGGGAGCGTCGCGTTCTGGCGGAACGCCTCGGGGTCGAAGTCGCCGTTGGCATCGCGACACCCGAAGTAGCCCGTGCCGATCTGCCAGATCAGGTCGCCCCCCGCCTCCTTGTGATACTTCGACAACCCGCCCTCACCGGTGTCGTGGGCGAACCCACCGGCCTTGGCGCCCTGGTTCATCGCCCGGACGGCGGCCTGGCCGAGGGCTCCGAAGCTCATCGCCGAGATGTTCAGGACCGACGCCGAGTAGGGCTGTTTGCACTGATCCCCGCCGATGGTGACCCGCAGGTCCTTCTCGGGGTCCGCGACCATCGGCCGCGGCGAGATGGAGTGGTTCATCCAGCTGTAGCCGGCGTCGTACACGTTCAGCTCGGTGCCGAACGGCTTCTTGTCGCCGACGTTCTTCGCGCGCTCGTAGATCACCGAGCGGGTGTCGCGGTCGAAGGGCCGGCCGTCGGTGTCGTTCTCGACCAGGTACTGGTGGAGCTCGGGACCCATCCCCTCCAGGAGGAACCGCATCCGTCCGGCGAGCGGGTAGTTGCGCAGGATGCTGTGCCGCGGCTGGGTGTAGTCGTAGATGCCGAGGACCACGAGCGGCACGAACACGATCTCGAGGAGCCACCACCAGGGACTCACCAAGAGGGCCAGCGGGATCACCAGGAGGGCGAGGACGATGACCGCCCACAGTGCCTTGGTGCGGATGCCTTCGATCATGACGGTTCTCCTTGGTGGGGCGACGACGAGATGGCGGTGGCCGGTTCAGTCGAAGACGTGGCCGTGCTCGTAGCGCTCGTCCGCTCCGGCGGCGGCGGTCAGCGCGGCGACGTTGTCGCGCGTGAAGAAGCCCTCGTAGTTGTGGCAGCGCTCGATGTACTCGGTGATGAGCAGCGAGTACGGCGAGCTCTTCGAGAAGATCTGCTTGAGGTTGGGGTCGTCCTTGCACTCGCCGACCACGTGGGCGAGGAACGGCGTGCCCATGTCGGCCAGCTGGCGCACGACGAAGTCCACGTTCTTCTCGTCGACGACGTGACCGTCGATCACCGCCATCGCGATGTGGTGCATCCGTCGCCCGAAGTTGCGGACGAAGTCCTCGGTGGGCATCGGCAGGTTGTCGAAGGAGTTCACGATCGAGGGCGTGTTGTTGGCCGTGAACACCCGCGCGGGCGACTTCTTCTCGTCGTCCAGGTCGGGGTGCCGTGTCACGTTGGTCGACGAGTTCATCTCGTGGATGTTGTAGGCGCCCCAGAAGTAGTAGGGGACGACGGTCAGGTACTCGAGCAGGGCGTGCTCCCGGTCACCGGCCAGGATCCGGGTGGCGGCATGGTCCACCCCCAGGACGAGCCCCTTGATGCCGTGCTCCTCCTGGAGGGCGTCGGCGCGGTCGAGCATGCCGCGCTCCTCCGCCGTCAGCGTGATGGTCTCGCCGAGGCCCAGCTCATCGAGGTCGTCGAGGTCGACGTCGACGTACCCCACCCGGTTGTAGGTGAAGTCGGACATGAAGGTGAACGTGAGGTGGCTCATCGTGTAGAAGGGGCTGACGGTGTCGCCGGGGTAGGCGAAGCGGATGTTCTGCGGCTCCAAGGCCTCCCGGACGGCCTTCGTGGACTCGGTTGTGTAGACCTCGCCGATGTAGCGGGCGTTCGGCTTCTTCTTGGCGAGCGGGTAGAGGTTGTTCCACCGCGTCACGTTGTCCTCGTACGTCGCCGACAGGGGCTCCAGGACGATCAGCCGCGGGAACTCCGGCTGGGACTGGAGCACGTAGACCTTGTGCGTGTCCGTGAGCCGCACCGCCTGGAACCGGTAGGGACCCATGGCCGCGAGCTCGGCCATGTAGAGGACGCCGTCGCCGTGCTCGACCTGCACGACGAGGGCCGCGGTGTTCCCGACGAGCTGGTCGAGACCCGACTTCGCGCGTCGGTCGTAGACCTTCGGGAGGTACTCCTCGAAGAAGTCGGAGTTCTTCTTGTCGCCCATGGGTGCATAGGTGGCGAGATCGATCATGATGCGGTGTTCCCTTCGCTCACGGTGTTCATCTGGGTTCCTACTGCTCGGACTCGGCGATGACCTCGGCCTCGTCGATGCTGGTCCACTCCGGCCGGCGGAGGCGGTACAGCACCTGGGCCGGCAGGGCCAGCACGGTGACGCCCACGATGACGATGACGGCGTGCAGCCATCCCGGGATCGAGCTGTAGCCGGCCGGGGGCGTGAGCCCCAGCACGATCGCGGAGACTGACGCGAGGATGCCGACGCAGGCGATGACGGGCAGACCGGAGATCCGGATCGGGCGCTCGACGTCGGGCTGCGAACGACGCAGCTTGATCGCCGACGCGAACATGCACACGTACATGCCCATGTACAGGATGATCGAGATGTCCTGGAGCACCGCGAACGCCGCAGACGTGTTGGGGGCGACGACGAACACCAGGGACAGGATCGTCACGATGACGCCCTGGAAGTACAGGATCGGCATCTGTACGTCGTTCCGGTTGACCTGCTGGAAGCGAACGGGAAGGTAGCCCGCACGCCCGACCAGCCACATGCTCCGGCTCGGGCCGGCGATCCAGGCGATGGATGCCGCCACGGCACCCAGGACGAGCAGACCGGACAGGACGTTGGAGAGCCCCGGGATCCCGAACCCGTCGGCGTACACGCTGAACGCCTGGGAGGCGCCCGAGGTGAGCTCCAGCGAGGCGTCCGGCACGGCCACCGAGATCGCGATCGAGCCGAGCATGTACATCACGAAGACCAGTGCGGCGGCGGACAGGACGGCCTTGAAGTACGACTTCGGACGGCCCTTGAGGTGCTTGATGTGGACGGCGTTCACCTCGAGGCCGGCGAAGGCGACGAACGTGCCGACGACCAACGCGATGCTCGACAGTCCGTCGTAGGGCGGAGTCACGTCGCTGAGCTGGAGCGGGGTGGCCGACGGCTTGTCGTCGATCAGCCAGGCGAACATGAAGAAGATCAGGGCCAGGGCCGGGATGATGGTGCCCAACCCGACGCCGAGGTTGCTGAGCCCGGCCGTCGTCTTCATGCCCTTGGAGACCACGAACGTGGCGGCCCAGAACCCGACGAGCACGACGGTGCCCATGTAGGCCCCGTTGCCCGCCAGGTCGGGTCGGCCGAACGCGGTGGCCAGCGCCGCGGCGCCGAAGGACAGCAGCGAGGGATAGAGGGTGACGCTGTTCATGAACACGAACCAGGTGGCCTGGAAGCCGGTCCGGTCGCCGAACGCCTCGCGGACCCAGACGAAGATGCCACCCTCGTGGCTCGTGGCGAGCTCGGCGGAGACGAGGCCGACGGGGAGCAGGAACAGGATCGCCGGGATCAGGTAGACGGTGATGGCGCCGAGCCCGAAGGTCGCGGAGTCCGACAGCTGGGCGATGCTCCCGACGCTGGCGACCATCATCATCGCCAGGGCCGGCCACGCGATCAGCGAGACGGGGACCCCGCCAACGACGCGGGGCTCAGGCGGCCCGTTCGTCGATGCCTGTGCTGCCATGTCGCTCGTCTCTCGGTGGGTGGAGCGTGGTGGTGCGGTGCGTCCTACCTCGTGGTCGTGGTGGTGTCGATGTCGGACACCAGGTCGTCGTACGTCGCGAGCTGGTCGGGGCAGTACGTCTGCACGACGAGCCGCTCGTAGGTCACGGCATCCGTGGTGACGAGCTTCTCGCGACGGCCCGCCGGGTTGCCCTTCAGCAGCAGCGACTCGGCCGAGCTGACGCCGCCGTCGAGCGCGTCACAGATCTGCGGGGCCGAGCTCCCGTAGAGCGACTCCGCGACCCCGACGGTCAGCCGCGGCGCCACGCCGGCGGAGTGGGCCGCCGAGACCAGCGCCTCCGCATCGGTCTGCTCCTGCGCGCTGTGGCTCGAGGAGCAACCCACGAGCAACGCGGAGGTGGCGATGACCACCACGACGCGCGATCCAGCCGACCAAGGGAGCACATCGGCAGCCAAGCACTCGGCCCGGATCCGTGGCGTCACCCCATCGGGGTGACGTTGCAACATCCCAATGGGTGCAATTCTGGCGGGGTTCCAAACGCAGACGTCCTGGACCGTGAACATCGCAGCACCGAGGTCTCGGCGTGGTCCGTCGGTCCCGTGCCGACGGGGCGCTGGGCCATGGTCCTGCTGGCTTCGTGGGCGTCGTCGTCCCGACTAGTCGGTACCAGTGGAGGATCGAAGAGCATGACGCCTGAGCCGAACCTGACCCTCGTCGAAGGTCCCGACGGGACCCGTTCCGTGCAGATCCATGGGAGAGGCATGGCGGTCCTCGACGACCCACAGGTGAACCGCGGCACGGCGTTCACCATGGACGAGCGGGACCACCTCGGCCTGCACGGACTGCTTCCCTCGGGCCTGGAGACGATCACCGAGCAGGTCGCCCGGTGCTACGAGCAGTTCCGTCAGGCCGACTCGGACGTGGCGAAGTGGGTGTTCCTCACCCAGCTGCACGACAGCAACGAGGTGCTGTTCTACCGCTTGGTGGGCGAGCACGTGGCGGAGATGCTGCCGATCGTCTACACGCCGACCGTGGGTACGGCGATCCAGGAGTTCAGCCATCTGTTCCGCCGCCCCCGGGGCGTCTTCTTGAACGTCGAGGACGTCGACGGCATCGACCGGGCGCTCGACGCCACCGGGCTCGGAGCGGACGACATCGACCTGGTCGTCGCCTCCGACGCCGAGGCGATCCTCGGCATCGGTGACTGGGGCGTCGGCGGCATCGACATCTCGATCGGGAAGCTCGCCGTGTACACCGTCGCCGCCGGTATCGACCCGGCGCGGGTCCTGGCCGTCGGCCTCGACGTGGGCACGAACCGTGAGTCCCTCCTGAACGATCCGCGCTACCTGGGGCTGCGACGCTCCCGGGTCCGCGGCGAGGCCTACGACGCGTTCATCGACACGTACGTCGCTGCCGCTTCGAAGCGTTTCCCGAAGGCGATCCTGCACTGGGAGGACTTCTCGGGTCCCCCCGCCAGGGGGATCCTCGCCCGCTACGGCGACACCTTGTGCACCTTCGACGACGACATCCAGGGCACGGCGGCCGTGGGCCTGGCGTGCGCCCTCGCCGGTGTCCGCGTCTCCGGTGGTCGGTTGGTCGACCAGCAGATCGTGGTGTTCGGCGCGGGCTCTGCGGGCGTGGGGATCGCCGACCTGATCGCCCTGGCGATGACCGAAGACGGTCTGAGCGCCGAGGAGGCCGCCGACAGGATCTATCTCCTCGACCGGCCGGGCCTGCTCACCAGTGACATGACTGACCTCTACGACTACCAGCAGCCGTACGCCAAGGACCCCACGCGGGTCGCGGACTGGCGAGCGGCGGACGGCACGTTGGGCCTGCAAGAGGTCGTCGACCACCTCCATCCGACCATGCTGGTCGGCACGTCGGGGGTCACCGGCGCCTTCGGGGAGAAGGTGATCCGCTCGATGCACGCGAACTGTGCTCGGCCGATCATCCTGCCCATGTCCAACCCGACCGTGCTGGCCGAGCAGACGCCGGAGAACCTGCTGGCCTGGACGGACGGCGCCGCGCTGGTCGCGACCGGCAGCCCCTTCGGGCCGGTCGAGCGGGACGGTACGACGTACCGGATCGGGCAGGCCAACAACGCGCTGATGTTCCCGGGGCTGGGGCTGGGAGTCATCGTGTGCCGGGCGGAGACGATGCCTCCTTCACTGTTCATCGCGGCGGCGCGCGCCCTGGCGAAGCTGGCCAACCCGACGGACCCGGCCCAGGGTCTGCTGCCGGACATCTCGCGACTGCGCGAGGTGTCGGCCACGGTCGCCGTGGACGTCATCAACGTCGCCGCGGCCCAGGGCATCGCCCGGGTCACGGTCGACGACCCGATCGAGGCGGTCCACGAAGCGATGTGGACCCCTGAGTACCTACCCATCGCGCGCTGACCGGCGCACCCGGACCTGACACAGGAGCAGATGATGGCGCAGACCGTCGCGGAGATTCTTGTCGACCAGATGGTCGAAGCCGGCATCCGGAAGGTGTACGGCATCGTCGGCGACTCGGCGAACCCGATCGTCGACGCGTTGCGCAGGCACGAGTCCGACATCGAGTTCGTCCACGTCCGCAACGAGGAGGCCGGCGCCTTCGCCGCGGGTGCCGACGCCCAGATCTCCGGACGTCCCACCGCGGTGCTGGGATCCTCGGGCCCCGGAAGCCTGCACCTCGTCAACGGGTTGTACGACTGCCAGCGCAACGGCGCACCGGTCTTCGCGATCGCCACCCACATCCCCAGCACCGAGATCGGCAGCGGCTACTTCCAGGAGACCAACCCCGAAGCCATCTTCTCGGGCTGCACCAACTACTGCGCCCTGCTCTCGACGCCCGGCCAGATGCCCCGCATCTCGGAGCTCGCGCTCCAGGCGGCGATCCTCGAGCGCGGGGTGGGCATGGTCATCGTCCCGGGCGACGTCGCGGCCCAGGAGGTCGAGCACGAGATGCTGCGCCACCCGGTCCTCACCGATCGGCCGGTCAGCCGGCCCACGGATGCCGCGCTGGCGAAGGCGGTGGAGCTGGTGTCGCGCGCCGAGAAGATCGTCATCCACGGCGGCGAGGGCACCCGCCAGGCGCGCGAAGAGGTGCTGCGGCTGTCCGAGACGCTGAAGGCGCCGGTGTCGTTCGCCTACCGGGGCAAGGACATCCTCGAGGTCGACAACCCGTCCGGTGTGGGGATGACGGGGCTGTTGGGGTGGGGTGCCGCCACCGAGGCGCTGGCCGACTGCGACCTGCTGTTCATGCTGGGCACGGACTTCCCGTACCACGCGTTCCTGCCCTCCGGTAAGACGATCATCCAGATCGACGACAAGCCGCTCCACCTCGGCCGTCGGGCTGCGGTCGACCTCGGACTCGCCGGCGACGTCGGGGAGACGTTGCGCGCACTCATCCCGATGCTCGAGGCCACGGACCGACACGAAGTTCCTCGACAAGGTCGTCAAGCACCACCACAAGATGGTCAAGGGGATCCAGACCTACGTGAACCACGAGGGCGGTGGCCACGGGCTCCGGCCCGAGATGGTCGCGACCGCGCTGAGCGACCTCGCCCACGACGATGCCGTGTTCGCCATCGACACCGGGATGTGCAACGTCTGGGGAGCCCGCTACCTGGAGATGAAGCCCGGGCGCCGGCTCCTGGCCTCGTTCAGCCACGGGTCCATGGCCAACGCGATGCCCCAGGCCATCGGCGCGCAGGTGGGTTCGCCGGACCGGCAGGTGATCGCGCTGTGCGGCGACGGCGGCTTCAGCATGCTGATGGGCGAGATCCTCACCGCCGCGGGGCTCGACATCCCGGTGAAGCTGATGGTGTTCAACAACTCCACGCTCGGCATGGTGCGTGCCGAGATGATGGTGGTCGGCTACCAGCCGTGGGGCACCGACGTGAAGAACCCCGACTTCGGGGCCCTGGCGACGGCGGCCGGTCTCCACGGCGAACGGGTCGAGGCCGCGGCCGACATCCGACCGGCCATCAAGCGCGCCTTCGCCCACCGCGGCCCGGCGCTGATCGACTTCGTCACCGACCCCCGCGCCCTGGCGGTGCCACCCCACACCACGGTCGAGGAGGTCAAGGGCTTCGCGCTGACCACGGGGAAGCTCGTCTTCACCGGGGAGGTGGCCGAGGCGTGGCAGCAGGCCAGGTCCAACATCCGCGACGTCAAACAAGCCCTCTGAACCGAGGAGGGCACATCTCAGCGCCCGGCGGACTCCCGTGACACAGGACAACGCCGGGTCGGGCCACGTCGCGCTGCTGCGTACGCCGGTCAGGGTCGGTGGGGTCGACATCACGGACCTGTCCCATGTCGGCCATCTCCTGAACGCGCCGAGCAGGCGGCTGACGTGGTTGACCATCCTCAAGGCGTCGGTGGCCGTTGCCGTCGCGTGGCAGATCGCCAGCGCACTGCCGGGCGACGACGCTCCTGTGTTCGCTCCCATCGTCGCCCTGACCTCGGTCCAGAGCAGCTTGTACGGCACCTTCGCCCAGGGCTTCCAGACGGTGGCGGGCAACATCATCGGCGTCGCGCTGGCCACGATCTTCGTCGATGTCGCGGGTCGGACGGCCGTGGCCCTGTTCGTCGCGACCTTCGTCGGCCTGGCCGTCTCGAAGCGGCTGCCGATCGGATCGGGCGCCCGGGGCCAGGTCACGTTCGCGATGATCGTGGTGATCGCCCTGGGGCCGACGTCCGGGTATGCCTCGGCGCGCCTGGTCGACTGTGCGATCGGCGGCGCCGTCGGCATCATCGTCGCGCTGTGCGTGCCCGAACCTCCGCAGCTGGCGCCCGTGCACTCCGCGATCACGGACTGGTTGGTGGATCTCCGGCAGTCCCTCCAGGACGTGGCTGTGTCGCTGTCCAGCAGGGACGTCACGCCTCTCCCGACAGGAGCGCAGCACGACTTCGTGGACCGCATGCTCGACCGCCTGCGCGCAGCGGACCACGACCTCACCTCTGCCGTTGCCGGCGCCATCGAGTCGATCCGCTTCAACCCGCGGGGCCACCGGCAGTCCGGCCGGGTGCAGGAGCTCGCCGAGGTCCTGGCGTGGCTGCGTCGCGTGTCACTGCAGGTGCAGGCTCTCGCCCTCGGGGTCGACGCGCTGTACGACCGGGCATCCCACCAGCCGCGGCTGGACCGGCAGACCCTCGGCGAGCTGCTCGGCGCCGTTGCAGCACTCGTACCCGATCGGCCGGCAGCAGACGGTGCAGAGGGCGAGTCGGTCGGCGACCTCCGGCGGGTCCTGGCGCGCACCCTCGCCGAAGCCACCGAGGACGAGACCACGGTGGCCGGCGTGCTCGACAGCGTGAGCCTCCTGGGTCGCCTCGACCACCTGGTCGTCGAGCTCACGGACCCAGTGACGATGCCGTCGGCGATGCGCGGCGGCCACCTGCTCACCCGAGGAGGGTGAGCTCGAACGCTGCGCTCCCGACCTAGGGTGAGCGCTGATCCGGCCGAACCGCGTCGGCCGCGGGTCGACTCGAGGAGGCGTCACGTCCATGGCTGAGCAGCCGAACATCCTGGTCATCTGGGGCGATGACATCGGGCAGAGCAACCTGAGCTGCTACAGCGACGGGGTGATGGGCTACACCACCCCGAACATCGACCGGATCGCCGAGGAGGGGGTGCGCTTCACCGACTACTACGGCGAGCAGAGCTGCACGGCGGGTCGCGCGGCGTTCATCATGGGCCAGAACCCGTACCGCACGGGGCTGACGAAGGTCGGCCTGCCGGGTGCGGACATCGGTATCCGGGACGAGGACCCCACGATCGCGACCGCGCTCAAGGCGCACGGCTATGCGACGGGACAGTTCGGCAAGAACCATCTCGGCGACAAGGACGAGTTCCTGCCGACCATGCACGGGTTCGACGAGTTCTTCGGCAACCTCTACCACCTCAACGCGGAGGAGGAACCCGAGCTCGACGACTACCCGACCGAGGCGGACTTCCCGAACTTCCACAAGAACTTCGGGCCGCGCGGGGTGATCCACTCCTGGGCGAACGGCGACGGCACGCAGCGCATCGAGGACACCGGCCCGCTGACCAAGGAGCGGATGAAGACGATCGACGACGAGATCGTCCCCGAGGCGCTGCGGTTCATGTCGGACGCGCAAGACGCCGACACGCCGTTCTTCGTCTGGCTGAACACCACCCACATGCACTTCCGCACCCACCTCAAGGACGGCAGCCGGGGCAAGGCGGGGCGGTGGCAGTCGGAGTACCACGACACGATGGTCGACCACGACGAGCTGGTCGGGTCGGTGCTGGACTTCTTGGACGAGAGGGCCTCACCGACAACACGATCGTCATGTACTCCACCGACAACGGTCCGCACATGAACTCCTGGCCCGACGCGGGGATGACGCCCTTCCGCAACGAGAAGAACTCCAACTGGGAGGGCGCCTACCGGGTGCCGGCGGTGGTGCGGTGGCCCGGTCACATCCCTGCGGGCGAGCTCCGCAACGGGATAGTGAGCCACAACGACTGGTTCGTCACCCTGCTCGCCGCCGCCGGAGACACCGACATCGCCGAGCGGTTGCGGGCCGGCGCCGACCTGAACGGCACGACGTACAAGGTGCACCTCGACGGGCACGACCAGCTGGACTACCTGACCGGCGCCGCCGCCGAGAGCCCCCGCAAGCACTTCTTCTACGTCTCCGACGACGGCGACCTGACCGCGCTGCGCTACGACAACTGGAAGTTCGTCTTCCTCGAGCAGCGGGTCACCGGCACGCTGCAGATCTGGGCCGAGCCCTACGTCGAGCTGAGGGTGCCCAAGCTCTTCAACCTGCGCACCGACCCCTACGAGCGGGCCGACATCACGTCCAACACCTACTTCGACTGGATGCTCGACCACATCTTCCTGTTCGTCCCCGCCCAGGCGTTCGTCGCCGAGAAGCTGCAGACGTTCGCGGAGTTCCCGGTGCGGCAGAAACCCGCGAGCTTCAGCCTGGAACGGGTCAGGGAGAAGCTCCAGGCCGCCTCCCTCGACGCGTGACCCGGACCGGTCAGGACCGCGACCGAGCTCGACTCACCGCGCCGTGGCCGGACCCGCGTGCACGTCGCGGGCGCCGGCGATGGCCCGCAGCAGGTCGTGGGCCCGGTCGGCGACGGGGTTGTCGCCGCGGCGGCCCGTGAGGTCGACCAGCGCCCACACGTCGGCTCGCCGGGCCAGGTCCAGTGCGGCCGAGGGGTCCTCGCCCAGCCGCTCGGCATACGTCGTGACGACGGCCTCGACCCAGGCCGGCCGGCGGTCGAGACGGACGGCGTTGCCGAGGTCGGTGTAGGGGTTGCCGGCGTGCGCGAACTCCCAGTCCAGCACGGCGGCGATGCGCAGCGACTCCGGGTCGACGACGAGGTTCTTCGGGTTCAGGTCGCTGTGCACGAAGGAGGTGCGGCCCACGGCCGCGAGACGCTGCTCGGCGTCCGCAGCGACGCTGCGCAGCCCGGCGATCTCGTCGTCGGTCCAGTCCGCCCAGGCGCCGGAGTGCTCCTCGACCCAGGTGGGCAGGGAGAGCCCGAACGGCGACACCGTGAGGTCGGCGTCCACGAACTGGCCCGCCACCGGCAACGACGTCGCCGCCAGGATGGCGGCGACCGCCCCCACGTCGGCACCGAGCAGCGCCAGGCCGGCCTCGTCCAGGGTGGGCACGAGCAGGTCGCCACGGATCCCCTCGACGTACGACGTCACCACGCGGTCGGCGCGCACCTCCAGCACCTCCGGCACCGGCACCAGGCCGGCCGCACGTCGCAGCACGGCCGCGTCGACGTCGGGACGCTCGCCCTCGTCGTACCTGCGGACGACGACCTTCCGGGCGCCCGCGGTGGCGAGGTAGGTGCGCCCGGACCAGCCGCCTTCGAGGGGCTCCAGGCCCGTGAGCTCCCAGGACGACGGCACGAGCCACCGTAGCGGTCGTGCCGACTCAGCCGGCGTGCACGTGCGGCCGGCGATGCCGGTCGGGTTCGGCCCGGCGCAGCACCTCCCGCGTCACCGGGGCCACCTCACCGACGCCGAACAGCAGGAACCGCAGGAAGTTGGAGGCCGGGTTGCCCTCGGTCCACTCGAAGTAGATGTGCGGCCGCACGCCGGTGGTGTCGCGGACGTCCAGCAGCAGCGCCGCCAGGGCATTGGGCACGCTGGGGGACTCCAGCGAGAGCACCCGGTAGTGCCCGTGCCGCACCTCGCCGTGGACGTCCAGCTTCGAGGCGAAGTCGGAGGGGTCGGTGACGACCACCTCGACGAAGATGACGTCGCCGGCGTCCGGCAGGTCGTTGTCGTCGACGATCTGGGAGAGCTTCTCGCTGTACTCCTCGGGGTCCTGGGAGCCGGGCTCGTTGGCCACCAGGCGGATGCTCCGGCGAGCGCAGTCGCGCATGAAGACGCTGGGCCGTCGCGTCCAGGTGCACGACCGTGGTCCGGAGCTCGAAGGCGCGTCGCAGCCGAGAGACGACCGAGATCCCGACGATCGCCGCGATGAAGAAGCCACCGATCTTCACGCCGTCCGGGCGCTCGAGGATGTTGTCGACGGTGGTGTAGACGAAGATCAGCGTGATGACCGCGAAGGCGACGGTCAGCCGGCGCTGGCCGGCCCTCCGCGCGGCCAGGGTCACGGCGACGGCGGCGGAGGTGATGAGCACCAGGACGCCCGTCGCGTAGGCGCCGCCCTGGGCGTTGACGTCGGCGTCGAAGATCCACGTCACCGCGAACGCGATGCCGGTGAGCACCAGGACCAGGGGACGCACGGCGGCCGACCACTCCGGGGCCATGCCGTAGCGCGGGAGGTAGCGCGGGAGGAGGTTGAGCATGCCGGCCATCGCGGACGCGCCGGCGAACCACAGGATCGCGATCGTGGAGATGTCGTACACGGTCCCGAAGCCGTCCCCGAGGTAGCCGTGCGCGAGGTAGGCCAGGGCGCGGCCGGATGCGGCCCCGCCGTCCTCGAACGCCGCCTCGGGGATCAGCCACGTGGTGACCAGGCTGCTCGCGATCAGGTAGAAGCTCATGATGACCGCCGCCGCCGCGAGCAGCTTCTGTGGTGTTGCGGATCCGGCCGACGGGATGCTCCTCGTCGTCGCCAGGACCGCCGTCCACGTGGGTGGCCACCGCCACCCCGGTCTCGAACCCGGAGAGGCCGAGCGCCAGCTTGGGGAACACCAGCAGCGCCATCGCGACCATGGCCAGCGGGCTCCCGTGCTCCTCGGTGAGGGTGGCCCGCCAGTCGCCGATCACCTGCGGGTGCTCGACGACGTGCCAGACGCCGGCGCCCACGACGACGAGGTTGAGCGCGAGGTACACGACCACCAGCGCGACGGCGACGCCGATCGCCTCGGTGAACCCGCGCAGGAAGACGATCCCGAGGAGAGCCACCAGTCCGATGGTGATGGCCAGCTCCTGGCCGTGCAGAGACGGCCGGGACGTGCGGGTTCTCCACCATGTGCGCCGCGCGCGTCCGCTGCGGAGAGCGTGATGGTGATGATGAAGTCGGTGCCGGCGAAGCCCAGGAGCACCAGCACGAAGAGCTTGCCCCGCCAGAACGGCAGCAGCCGCTCGAGCATCGCGATCGACCCCTGGCCGTGCGGGCTCTCGGCGGCCACCCGGCGGTAGACCGGGAGCGCACCGAAGAGCGTCAACAGGACGAGCACGACCGTGGCGATCGGGGCCAGCGCGCCGGCGGCGAGGGCCGCGATGCCGGGCTGGTAGCCGAGGGTGGAGAAGTAGTCGACACCGGTCAGGCACATCACCTGCCACCACGGGTGCCGGTTCTCGGTGCGGTGCTCCTGGGCGTAGGGCGCGAGGTGCTCGCCCGCGGCCGCGGGCGGCGCCGGGGGCGAAGAGCCACCCGGTCACGCCTCCTTCACGGGTGGCTACGTCGCTCACACGGTCGATGCAACCACCCGTTCGGCCGCGGTCCACGGGTCCTGACAACTTCCTAACGCGGCACCGCAGCGCGCCCGCATCGCTGGAGGCGTTAGGGGCCGGTGAGGAACCGCCTCCGCGCCGTTAGGGGCCCGTTAGGACCTGGCCCGGGGACCGCCGCGGCGCTTGCATGGATGCGTGACCTCCCTGATCCGGCTGACGCAGGCGTCCGTCCACGCACCGGCACGCCACGGCCGGACGGCGACTGACGTCCGAACCCGGCGTCCGCTTCGGCATCGCCAACGGTGCCGTGGCACAGTCTTCCTCGCCGCCTCGGTCGCCCGGCTGCGCCCGGAGGAGATCGCCTGCCTGGCCGTGCTGACCGCCGGCCTGGCGGCCGTCGGCTTCGGTGGGCGGTGTACCGCCTCCCTCGGGCTGATCGCCTGGGCATGGTACACAGGCTTCGTCGAGAACACCTACGGCCAGCTGACCTTCGCCACCGACGACGTCCGACGTCTCGCGGCCTTCGTCCTGACCTCCGCCGTCGTCGGCGGCCCGGAGCCATCGCCTGTGGCTCGTCATCAAGGAGAACTCGCATGGATGACCTGCTGTACCTCGCCCTGACCGTCCTGTTCTTCCTGTCGTCCCTGGTCGATCCTCAAGGGGGTCGAGCGGCTGTGAGCGCCGAGAACCTGATCGGGCTCGTCGTCAGCGTCCTGCTGCTCGGCTACCTGCTCGTGGCCCTGCTCTTCCCGGAGCGTTTCTGACATGTCTGACACCACCGCCGGTCTCCTGCAGATCGGGGCGCTGCTGGCCGCGCTGGCCCTGTGCTACCGCCCCCTCGGGGACTACATGGCGCGCATCTTCACCAGCCGAGCAGGACCTCCGCGTCGAGCGCGTGATCTACCGCGTCGTCGGGGTCGACCCCCGCGCCGACCAGCGCTGGCCGGTCTACGCGCGCCGCCGTGCGTCGCGTTCTCCCTCGTCGGGGTGGTGCTGCTGTACGCCCTCCAGCGCTTCCAGTCCGACCTGCCGCTGTCCCTGGGATTCCCCGGGGTCGACCCGGCGCTGGCCTTCAACACCGCGGCGTCGTTCGTGACCAACACGAACTGGCAGGCCTACTCGGGCGAGGCCACGATGGGCCACCTCACGCAGATGGCCGGCCTGGCGGTGCAGAACTTCGTGTCCGCCGCCGTCGGCATCGCCGTCGCCGTCGCCCTCATCCGCGGCTTCACGCGGTCCCGCACGACCGGGTCGGCAACTTCTGGGTCGACCTGGTGCGCATCGCGCGTGCGCATGCTGCTGCCGCTGGCCGTGCTCGCCGCCGTCGCCCTGATCGCGATGGGCGGCGATGCAGAACCTCCGCTCCGGCACCGACGCCACCACGCTCCTCGGCGGTCACCAGACGCTCACCGGCGGCCCGGTGGCGTCGCAGGAGGCCATCAAGGAGCTCGGCACCAACGGGGGCGGCTACTACAACGCCAACTCCTCCCACCCGTTCGAGAACCCCAACCCGCTGAGCAACCTCTTCGAGATCTTCCTGCTGCTGGTGATCCCCGTCTGCCTGACCCGCACGCTTCGGCGTGATGGTCGGCGACAAGCGGCAGGGCTACGCGATCCTGGCGCACGATGGCGGTGCTGTGGGGCACGCTCGTCGCGGCCGTGACCGCCCTCGAGGTGCACCACTCCGGCACCGCCCTGCAGGCCGCCGGCGCGGCGATGGAGGGCAAGGAGACCCGCTTCGGCGAGTGGGCGTCGGCCCTGTTCGCGGTCTCGACGACGGGTACGTCGACCGGCGCGGTCGACTCGTTCCACTACGTCGTTCACGGGGGTCGGCGGCGGCGTGCTGATGTTCAACATGGGACTCGGCGAGGTCGCTCCGGGCGGCGTCGGCTCGGGCCTGTACGGGATGCTGGTGCTCGCCGTCATGACGGTGTTCGTGGCCGGGCTGATGGTGGGGCGGACGCCGGAGTACCTGCGCAAGAAGATCACCGCCCGCGAGATCAAGCTGGTCTCCCTCTACATCCTCACCATGCCGCTGATCGTGCTCATCGGCGCCGGCGATCGCGATGTCGTTCCCGACCCCGCGGGCCTCGATGCTCAACGCCGGGCCGCACGGGCTCTCCGAGGTGCTCTACGGCGTTCATGTCGGCGGCCAACAACAACGGCTCCGCGTTCGCCGGCTCTGAGCGCCAACACGCCGTTCTACAACACCGCGCTCGGCCTGGCCATGCTGCTGGGCCGGTTCGTCCCGATGATCTTCGTCCTCGGCCTCGCCGGCTCGCTGGCGCGCCAGCAACAGGTGCCGCGAACGGGGGGCACCCTGCCCACCCACGGGCCGCTGTTCGTCGGGATGCTCACCGGCGTCGCCGTCATCGTCGCGGGCCTGACCTTCTTCCCCGTGCTCGCCCTCGGTCCGCTCGCGGAAGGCCTGCTGATGTCCACCCTCACCCACGCCCCGATCCCGCGACGCCGCCACCGGGTCGCCGGCGGCCTGCTCGACCCCCGGATGCTGGTGACGTCCCTGCCGGACGCCGTCCGCAAGCTCGACCCCCGCGTGATGGCCCGCAACCCGGTGATGTTCGTCGTCGAGGTCGGCGCGGTGTTCTCCACCGTCGCTGGCCGTGACGCGACCCAGCGGTCTTCGCCTGGGCGGTCGTGGTCTGGCTCTGGCTCACCGTGGTCTTCGCCAACCTGGCCGAGGCCGTGGCCGAGGGCCGCGGCAAGGCGCAGGCCGCCACGCTTGCGGCGCGGCCAAGACCGACACGACCGCCCGTCGGCTCGACCGAGCGGGTCCACCGAGGAGGTCCCGGCCACCCAGCTGCTGCCTGGCGACCGGGTCGTGGTCGTGGCGGGCCAGGTCATCCCCGGCGACGGCGACGTCGTCGAGGGGATCGCCAGCGTCGACGAGTCGGCCATCACCGGCGAGTCGGCGCCGGTCATCCGGGAGTCCGGCGGGGACCGCTGCTCGGTGACCGGCGGCACCCGGGTGCTCTCCGACCGGATCGTGGTGAGATCACCGCCAAGCCGGGCGAGAGCTTCATCGACCGGATGATCGCCCTCGTCGAGGGCGCCAGCCGCCAGAAGACGCCCAACGAGATCGCCCTCAACATCCTGCTCGCCAGCCTGACGATCGTCTTCCTGGCGGCGACCGCGACGCTGCAGCCCTTCGCGATCTACTCCGGCGCCGAGCAGTCGGTCGTCGTGCTGGTCGCGCTGCTGGTCTGCCTGATCCCGACCACCATCGGCGCGCTCCTGTCCGCCATCGGCATCGCGGGCATGGACCGGCTCGTGCAGCACAACGTGCTGGCGATGTCCGGGCGCGCCGTCGAGGCCGCCGGCGACGTGAACACGCTGCTGCTGGACAAGACCGGCACCATCACGCTGGGCAACCGGCAGGCCGCCGAGTTGCTCCCGGTGGCCGGGGTCTCCGCCGCCGAGCTGGCCGACGCGGCCCAGCTCTCGAGCCTGGCCGACGAGACGCCCGAGGGCCGCTCGATCGTGGTGCTCGCCAAGCACGACGTACGGCCTGCGCGAGCGGTCGCCGGGCGAGCTGCCCGGCGCCGACTTCGTGCCCTTCACCGCCCAGACCCGGATGACCGG
This sequence comes from uncultured Actinomycetota bacterium, assembly GCA_963774575.1. GTDB lineage: Bacteria > Actinomycetota > Actinomycetes > Propionibacteriales > Nocardioidaceae > Nocardioides. The sequence continues at coordinate 44,428 of CAVZFO010000009.1, forward strand.
GGTCGACCTCGACGGGACGGTCGCGGCAGATCCGCAAGGGCGCCGCCGCCGCGGTCATGAAGTGGGTGCGCGACAACGGCGGCGACCCCACCGGCGAGGTCGGCGCGATCGTCGACGCCATCTCCACCAGCGGCGGCACGCCGCTGCGTGGTGGCCGAACGCGTCGACGGCGCACGGCGCACGCGCCTCGGGGTGATCCACCTCAAGGACGTCGTCAAGGAGGGCATGCGGGAGCGCTTCGAGGAGCTGCGCCGGATGGGCATCCGCACGGTGATGATCACCGGCGACAACCCGCTGACCGCGCGCGCGATCGCCGAGGAGGCCGGGGTCGACGACTTCCTGGCCGAGGCCACGCCCGAGGACAAGATGGCCCTGATCCGCGGGAGCAGGAGGGCGGCCGGCTGGTCGCGATGACCGGGGACGGCACCAACGACGCCCCCGCGCTGGCCCAGGCCGACGTCGGGGTCGCGATGAACACCGGCACCTCGGCGGCCAAGGAGGCCGGCAACATGGTCGACCTCGACTCCAACCCGACCAAGCTCATCGAGATCGTCGAGATCGGCAAGCAGCTGCTGATCACCCGCGGCTCGCTGACGACGTTCTCGATCGCCAACGACGTCGCGAAGTACTTCGCGATCATCCCGGCGATGTTCGCCGGCGTCTTCCCGGGCCTGGACGTGCTCAACATCATGCGGCTCGCACAGCCCGAGTCGGCGATCCTGTCCGCGGTGATCTTCAACGCCCTGATCATCATCGGCGCTGATCCCGCTCGCGCTGCGCGGCGTGCGCTACACGCCCGTCGGCCGCCGGCTCGATGCTGCGCCGCAACCTCGCGATCTACGGCCTCGGCGGCATCGTCGCCCCCTTCATCGGCATCAAGCTCATCGACCTGCTCGTCTCCCAGTATCCCCGGCATCGGCTGAAAGGCATCGACTCCATGTCCACCCCGCTCGCCAGCACCGTCGCCCGTCAGCTCGGGCGCGCTGCGGATGCTGCTCGTCCTCACCGTCCTGCTCGGGCTCGCCTACCCGCTCGTCGATGACCGGCCTCGCGCAGGTCGCCTACCCGGGCCGGCGCCGACGGCTCGCTGGTCCACGCGGACGGCAAGGTCGTCGGCTCCGAGCTCATCGGCCAGTCCTTCGCCGACCAAGCCGGAGTACTTCCAGTCGCCGGCCATCGGCGGCGGGTGACGGCTACGACCCGCTGGCGACCTCCGCCTCCAACCTCGGCCCCGAGAGCACGGACCTGCTCAAGGCGATCGAGGAGCGTCGTACGGCCGCCGCCCGGCTCGACGGTACCGTCCCTGCCGACGTCGCACCGGACGCCCTGCTGGCCAGCGGCTCCGGCCTCGACCCGCACATCAGTCCGCAGTACGCCGCCCAGCAGGTCGCCCGCGTCGCGCGCGAGCGCGGACTGTCCGAGGAGCAGGTGGCGGCGCTCGTGGAGCAGTACACCGAGGGACGCACGCTGGGCTTCCTCGGTGAGCCACGCGTCAACGTGCTGATGCTCAACCTGGCCCTGGATGCGCGCCGCCGAGCGCGGGCAGACTGAGGACGTGGGTACCCGCGGCCGGCTCAGGGTCTACCTCGGCGCCGCACCCGGCGTCGGGAAGACCTACGCCATGCTCGAGCGAGGGTCACCGGCGCGCCGAACGCGGGACCGACGTGGTCGTCGGGTTCGTGGAGACCCACGGCCGCGCGCACACGGCGGAGCTGGTCGAGGGCCTCGAGGTCGTCCCGCGGCGCACCATCGCTACCGCGGCGCGACGTTCACGGAGATGGACCTCGACGCGGTCCTGGCCCGCCGGCCCGGCGGTCGCGCTGGTCGACGAGATGGCCCACACCAACGTGCCCGGGTCGCGCAACGACAAGCGCTGGCAGGACATCGAGGAGCTGCTCGGCCGCCGGCATCGACGTCGTCACGACGGTCAACATCCAGCACCTCGAGTCCGTCAACGACGTCGTCGAGAAGATCACCGGCGTACCCCAGCGCGAGACGGTGCCCGACGCCGTGGTCCGGGCCGCCGACCAGATCGAGCTGGAGGACATGACGGCCGAGGCGCTGCAGCGGCGGATGGCCCACGGCAACGTCTACGCGCCGGAGAAGATCGACGCGGCCCTCGCCAACTACTTCCGCGCCGGCAACCTCAACGCCCTGCGCGAGCTGGCGCTGCTGTGGACGGCCGACCGCGTGGACGACGCGCTGCAGGACTACCGCGAGAAGCACGACATCACCGGGACCTGGGAGGCCCGGGAACGGGTCGTGGTGGCCCTGACCGGCGGCCGCGAGGGCGAGACCCTGGTACGCCGGGCCGCGCGGATCGCGGCCCGGTCCAGCGGCGGTGACCTGCTGGCCGTGCACGTCGCCCGTTCCGACGGCCTGTCCGGCGCCAGCCAGGGTGCGCTCGCGGCGCAGCGGCTCCTCGTGGAGTCCCTGGGCGGCACCTACCACCAGGTGCTCGGGGACGACGTGCCCGAGGCACTGCTCACCTTCGCGCAAGCCGAGAACGCGACCCAGCTGGTCCTCGGCGACAGCAGGCGGACCGCGCTGACGCCGGATGTTCAGCCCGGGGGTCGCCGAGCGCACGGTGCGCAACTCCGGCGACATCGACGTCCACATCGTCACCCACCCCAGACGGGTCGTGGCCTGGCCCTGCCCCACGGTCGGGGCAGCCTCGGCACCCGCCGGAAGATGCGGGGGTACGTGCTGGCCGTCGTGCTGCCGCCGTTGCTCACCGTCTGCCTCGTCCCGTTCCGGGACGAGCTCAACCTGGTCAGCGACATGCTGCTCTTCCTGCTGCTCACGGTCGTGGTGGCCCTGGTCGGGGGCCTGCGCCCGCCCTCATCGCCGCGGTCGCCGGGTCGGTCCTGCTCAACTACTTCTTCACGCCGCCGCTGCACACCCTGACCATCAGGGACACCAACAACAGCCTCGCGCTGCTCGTGTTCGTCCTCGTGGCCGCGCTGGTCAGCTCCACCGTCGACCTGGCGGCGCGGCGCACCCGACAGGCCGCGCGAGCGGCGGCGGAGTCCCGGACGCTGGCCAACCTCGCGGGCAGTGTCCTCGCCGGCGACGACGCGTTGGCCGACATGCTGCAGCGCGTCCGCGAGACGTTTGCGCTCACCTCGGTCACCCTCCTCGAGCGGGACGAGGACGGCTGGGTGGCCCTGGCCAACGCCGGTCCCGCGGTGTCCGCCCGGGGGAGGCGGACGCCGAGGTGCCGGCCGGCGACCGGCTGGTGCTGGCGCTGCGCGGGCCGGCGCTCCGGGCCGAGGACCAACGACTGGTGGGTGCGTTCGCGGCGCAGGCGGCCCTGGTGGTCGACCACCTCCGGCTCAGCCGGGCGGCGGCCGAGGCCGTCCCCTCGCCGAGGCCAACAAGGTACGGACCGCGCTGCTCGCCGCCGTGGGCCACGACTTCCGGACACCGCTGGCGGCCGCGAAGGCGGCCGTGTCGAGCCTGCTGAGCCCGGACGTGCGGCTGGGCGACGAGGACCGGCACGAGCTGCTCCAGGCCGCGGACACCTCCCTCGACCGGCTGTCGGGCCTGGTCGACAACCTGCTCGACATGAGCCGCCTGCACGCCGGCGCGCTGTCGATCAGCCTCCAGCCCACGGCGGTCGACGAGGTCGTCGCGCGCGCCCTGGACGACCTCGGACCGGACGGTCGGCCGTGTCGTCGTCGACGTACCGGAGGAAGCGGTCCTGGTCCGGGCCGACCCCGGACTGCTCGAGCGGGTGCTCGTCAACGTGACCGCCAACGCCCTGCGCTACGCGCCGACCGACGCGCCACCGCACCTGACCAGCAGCCGGCTCGGCGACCGCGTCGAGATCCGGGTCATCGACCGCGGACCCGGCATCCCGCCCGGCGACCGGGAGCGGGTGTTCCTGCCGTTCCAGCGGCTCGGGGACACCGACAACACGACCGGGATCGGTCTCGGGCTCGCGCTTTCCCGCGGGCTCGTCGAGGCGATGGGGGGCTCGCTCGAGCCGGAGGAGACACCCGGGGGAGGGCTCACCATGGTGGTCTCCCTGCCCGCGAGCCTCGACAGCACGTCGGCCGCCCCCGGCGTCCGCGAGCGCGGCCTGGCGGCCTCGTGACCCGCGTCCTCGTCGTCGACGACGAACCCCAGCTGTTGCGGGCCCTAGCATCCACCTGCGCGCCCGCCACTACGACGTGCGCGTCGCTGCCGACGGCACGGAGGCCCTGAACGCCGCCGCGGCCCACCCGCCGGACGTCGTGATCCTCGACCTCGGGCTGCCCGACATGGACGGCACCGAGGTGATCGCGGGGCTCCGCGGTTGGACCGACGTCCCGATCCTGGTGCTCTCGGGGAGGTCCGACAGCCTCGACAAGGTCGACGCGCTCGACGCCGGCGCCGACGACTACGTCACCAAGCCCTTCGCCATGGACGAGCTGATGGCGCGGCTGCGCGCCATCACCCGTCGCGCCGCGGGCAAGGAGGAAGCGGTCCCGGTGCTCGCCATCGGCGAGAGCACGGTGGACCTGGCCGCCCGCAAGGTCACCCGCGACGGGGTCGACGTCCGGCTCACGCCCGACCGAGTGGCACCTGCTCGAGGTGCTCGTCCGGCACCCGGGCAAGCTGCTCAGCCAGCGCCAGCTGCTGGCCGAGGTGTGGGGCCCGGGCTACGAGACCGCGCAGGGCAACCTGCGCCTCTACATGGCCCAGCTGCGGCGCAAGCTCGAGCCCGACCCCTCCCGTCCGCGGCACCTCCTCAACGAGCCCGGCATGGGCTACCGCTTCGAGCCCTGACCGCGTTCGCCGTCGCGGGTCCGGTCACGGCACCCGCAGCGCCTCGATCGGGCTGACCCGGATGGCCCGCGGGCCGGTGGGCGAGCCGACGCCAGCACCAGCACGACACCGGCCGCGCCGATCACGGCGAGAACGCCCCACGGCAAGCCCCAGACGAAGCCGTCGGTCATCGACCCGACGATCGACTGGGCGCCGAGCGACCCGAAGACCACGCCCAAGGCGATGCCGAAGGCGACCGCCGTGCCGGACAGCGCGGCGGCCTCGAGCGTGATCATCCGGCGTACCTGGCGCCGGGTCAGGCCGAGCGTGCGCAGCAGGCCGATCTCGCGGCGGCGCTGGATGACCGTGAGCGACATCGTGCTCACGAACCCGACCGACGAGATGACCGCCGAGATCAACACGATCGCGATCATGATCGCGGTCGTGGTCGAGAGGATCCGGTGCATCTGCTGCTCGTCCACCGGCGACAGGTCCCACGAGCCGACGGACTGCTGCAGGGCCCGGAGCCCGGATGCGAACGTCGTGACGAGCGTGACGCCGACGACCAGACCCATCGTCGATCGCGTGGTGCGCAGCGGGTCGAGCACGGCGTTGCGTCCGGCCACCCGCGCGACCGGCCCGTTGCCGAGCAGTCGGCTGACCACCCCGACCAGCCACGGGATGACGAACCGGGCGCCCACCAACAGCCCGGTGCCGGCCACGACCGAGCCGGCGAACGCGACGAGGAGCCCCGCCGGGGTCTCGCCGTTCTCACCCACGATCGCGGCGACTGCCAGCAGGGCCGAGCCCCCGGCGATCATCAGCCCGGCCAGCGCGGCGCGCACGACCGACGTACGACGGCGCAGCACCGGCGCGACCCACGAGTCGGACAGCGCCGCGGCGGGGGAGACCCGCAGGATCCGGCGCGACCCGATCCAGCCGGCCGCGGCACACGCGGGCGTCATGGTGAGGATGGGAAGGGCCAGCAGCGGGCTGGCGAACGGGTAGTCGATGTCGGGCAACGTCCCGCGCGCGACGAGCACGACGCGGAACACGTCGGCGACGATGGTGCCGATCGTGGTGCCGACGATCGCTCCCACGACGCCGGTCAGGGTGGCGCCCCGGACCACCGCACCTCGCAGCGACCGGCCGCGTGCGCCGAGCAGCCGCAGGAGTGCGATCTGCGAGAGGCGCCCGGCGAGCACCGTGTCGACGGCGTTGACGATGACGATCGCCCCGACGTACACCGCGATCCCGATGAAGACGGTCGCCACCACGCCCAGCACCGCAGCCACGCCGCCGCCGGCCTCGTCGGCCACGGTGACGAGGAAGACGCTCGTCATGATCAGCACGGCGCCGTACGCACCGCAGAGCCCCGAGACCAGCCCGACCGTGCCGAGCTCGCGGGGCGAGCCCAGCACCAGGCTGCGGCCCGGGCCGCTCATGCCGCGACCTCCAGCGAGATGAGCAGGTCGGCGATCTGCTGCGGCGACAGGGACGGATGGTCGCCGACGATCCGGCCGTCGGCGATGACGAGGATGCGGTCGGCGTACGACGCGGCGACCGGATCGTGGCTGACCATCGCGATGGTCTGCTGGTACTCGCGGGCGGCCGTGCGCAGCAGGCTCAGCACCTCGCGCGACGAACGGGTGTCGAGGTTGCCCGTGGGCTCGTCGGCCACCACGATCTGCGGCCGCGACGCCAGCGCGCGGGCGATGGCGACGCGCTGCTGCTGGCCGCCGGAGAGCTCGCCGGGCCGGTGCGCCGCCCGGTCGGCGAGCCCGAGGCTCCGCATCAGCGTGTCGACCCAGGCGCGCTGCTCGGCGTCGGGGCCGCGGCCGGCGAGCTCGAACGGCAGCAGCACGTTCTCGATCGCCGACAGGGTCGGCACCAGGTTGAAGGCCTGGAACACGAAGCCCACGTGGGTACGACGCAACACCGTGCGCGCGTCGTCGTCGAGGGCGTGCAGCGGCTGGCCGGCGACCCAGACCTCGCCCGACGTCGGGTCGTCCAGGCCGGCGGCGAGGTTCATGAACGTCGACTTGCCGGAGCCGGACGGCCCCATCACGGCCGTGAACTGGCCGGGTTGGATGTCGACCGACACGTCGTCGAGCGCGCGCACCGGCCGCTGCCGTCGCCGTAGATCTTGGAGACACCGCGGAACGAGACGATGGGCGCGAGGGGTTCTGAGGTCATGCCTCGACGCTAGGAACCGGGCGCCGCGCGCACATCTGGCGTGGGTGGTGACTCGGCGTACATCGCAAGAGGTACGCCGACCGGCACGTCCTCCGGTTGCGGGGTCTCGTGACGGTTGCAGCGCAACCTCCTCGACCAGCGGGCAAGTCGCCGACCGGTCAGGCCAGCCCGTGCTCGTACGCGTAGACGACCAGCTGCACCCGGTCGCGCAGCCCGAGCTTCGCCAGGATCCGCGAGATGTGGGTCTTCACCGTCCCCTCGGCCAGCACCTCGGCGGCCGCGATCTCGGCGTTGGAGAGGCCCTGCGCGGCGCGCAGCAGGATCTCGCGCTCGCGCCCGGTGAGAGCGGCGTACTCCGGTCCCGGTGATCGCGTCGGCCGGGCGCGGAACCGCTCCCAGAGCGCTCGGGTGGCGCCGGCCGCCACGACCTGGTTGCCCGCCGCGACGGCGCGGACGGAGGCAAGCAGGAACTCCGGCTCGGCTCCCTTCAGGACGAAGCCGCTCGCCCCGGCCTCGATCGCCGACGCCGCAGCCTCGTCGAGGTCGAACGTGGTGAGCACGAGCACCTTCGGCGCGCGGTCCCCGTACGCCGCCACCAGCTCGCGCGTGGCCGTGACGCCGTCCACGGAGCTCATCCGCACATCCATCAGCACCACGTCCGGGCGGCAGGACTCGACCAGGTCGGAGCGCCTCGCTCCCGTCGGCTGCCTCGCCGACGACCTCGAGGTCGGCCTGCGAGCCGATCAGCATCGCGATGCCGGCCCGGAACAGGGCCTGGTCGTCGACGAGCGCGACGCGGATCGTCACCGGTGCCCTCCAGGGACGTGGGCCTCGACGATCCAGCGGTCCCCGCGAAGGTCCGCCGTCAGGGTTCCGCCGACGAGGGCGACCCGTTCGGCCATCCCGAGCAGGCCGTGACCGTGGCCGGACCGGGCGGACGCGCCGGGGGCGGCGTTGCTCACCCGCAGTCGGTAACCCTCGCGCCAGTCCTCGACGACCTCGACCGGCTGGTCGAGGTCGCCGTGCTTGAGGGCGTTGGTCAGCGACTCGGTCAGCACTCCGCGTCTGGTCACGTCGAGCAGGCCCGTGGGGGCCGGTCCGCCGCTGTGGTCGATGCGCAGGTCCATGCCTGCGTCCCGCATCCGGGCGACCAGGGCATCCGGCTGCTCGAAGACAGGACCGTGGCCGGCAGGCGGCTGCTCGCGCAGCCGGGTGAGCAGGACGCGCACGTCGTCCATGGCCGACCGGGCGGTGTCACCGATGACGGCGAGCGCCTGTTGGGCGCGATCGGGGTCCTCGCGCACGACGTAGCGGGCGCCGTCCGCCTGCGCCGCCACCACCGCCCACGAGTGGGCGACCAGGTCGTGCATGTCCGCCGCGATGCGGCTGCGCTCCTGCTCCTGCTCGTAGAGGTCATGCAGCCGTCGGCGCTCGAGGGCCTGCACGGTGGCGTCGGCCCGCGCCTGGACGGCCTGTCGTCGCTGCCAGCGCACGTAGCCGGTGACCCACGAGCCGCCGACCACCACGGCCGTCGCCGCCGCCAGGGCCATCGCACCGAAGAGGTGAGCCCGCAAGGACCTCTCGTCGGCGAGCTGGGCCCACTCCCACGCTGCCGCGACCGCTACGGCGACCGCCGCACACACCAGGCCGAGGCGACGTACCCGGACGTCGCGGTGGCCACCCAGGGTGAAGAAGAGCGGCACGTACGCCGTGCAGGCGAACCACGCGACGTTCCCACTGGCGACCTGGACGACGGACGCGGCGACCGCCAGCGCCACCATCGCGAGCGGAGCCAGGCGACGGACCGCGAGCGCGGCGCCGAGGAGGACCGCAGCGAGCCAGGTCCAGGCCCCCAGCTGGGTCTGGATGAGGCCGACGACCACGGCGAACACGGCCCCCGTGCCCACATCGAGGAGCAGTCCCCGTCGGCTCAGCCCGTCGGCGTCACCCCACAGATCGGTCGTCACCGTGGTCATGGGGCGAGTATGGCCGTCCGTCGGAAAGCCGCGTCGAACGTACCCACGCTCGTGTCCGATTCCCGCGAGAGACAGTCGGTGGCGGGGTGCAGGATAGGGCCATGACCACCACGATCCGGAGGCTCGACGAGGAGGCTTGCTACCGCGCGGTCTCCTCGCGCGACCGGCGGTTCGACGGCGTGTTCTACATCGCCGTCCGGACGACCGGGATCTACTGCCGGCCCTCGTGCCCCGCGCGCACCCCCGCGCTGCGCAACGTCGAGTTCCACCCGACCGCGGCCGCGGCGCAGGCCGCGGGTTTCCGCGCCTGCAAGAGGTGCCTGCCCGACGCGACCCCGGGCAGCCCGGAGTGGGACGTCGCCGCCGACGTCGCCGGCCGCGCGATGCGGCTGATCTCCGACGGCGTCGTCGACCGCGCGGGGGTCGACGGGCTCGCGGCCCGCGTCGGCTACACGCCGCGCCACCTGAGCCGGCTGCTCACCGCCGAGCTCGGGGCCGGACCACTCGCGCTCGCCCGCGCCCGACGGGCCCAGACCGCGCGGGTGCTGATCGAGACCACCGACCTGCAGTTCGCGGAGATCGCCTTCGCGGCCGGGTTCGCGAGCATCCGCCAGTTCAACGACACGATCCGCGAGGTCTACGCGCTCGCGCCGACGGACCTGCGCGGCCGCCGGGGCGGGGCGCACCCCTCGACGGGGACGGTGAGCATGCGGCTGGCCGTCCGGACGCCGTACGCCGGTCGCGACCTGCTGGCGTTCCTCGCCCTGCGCGCGGTGCCGGGGGTCGAGGCCGCGGGGGACGGGTGGTACGCCCGGACCCTCGCCCTCCCGCACGGCACCGGCACCGTCCGCCTCGACGTCACGGACCACCCGGCCGCCGGCCAGACCGCGTTCGTGCACGCGACCTTCGCGCTCGACGACCTCCGCGACACCACCGCCGGGGTCGAGCGGGTGCGCCGGCTCCTCGACGCCGACTGCGACCCGGTCGCCGTCGACGAGGTGCTCGGCCGCGACCCGCTGCTGGGTGCGCTCGTCCGGGCGCGGCCCGGCCTGCGGGTGCCCGGCCACGTCGACGGCAACGAGATCGCGGTCCGTGCCGTGCTGGGCCAGCAGGTCACCGTCGCCGCGGCGCGCACGATCGCCGCCCGGCTGACGGCCGAGCTCGGCAAGCCGGTCGCGCGGCCCGACGGGGCCCTGACCCACCTGTTCCCCGACGTCTCCACCCTCGCGTCGCTGCATCCCGAGGACCTGCCCATGCCGCGCTCGCGCGGCCGGGCGCTGGTCGGCCTGTGCCGCGCGCTCGCCGACGGAGACGTGGTGCTCGACCGTGGCGCCGGCCGCGACGACACCCGCGCCGCCCTGCTCGCGATCCCCGGCATCGGTCCGTGGACCGCCGACTACGTCGCGATGCGGGCGCTCGGCCACCCCGACGTGTTCCTGCCCACCGACACCGGGACCCGCGACGCGTTGGCCGGTCTCGGTGCCGACCCGACCCGGGCGGCCTCCCTCGCGCACGCCTGGCGCCCCTGGCGCTCCTACGCCCAGGTGCACCTGTGGCGCACCCTCACCCCGACATCGACCAGCTTCCCACCGATCCCGAGGAGTACTGACATGTGGACCCTGATGGACAGCCCCGTCGGCGAGCTGCGCATCGTCGAACGTGACGACGCGATCACCGCGATCGAGTTCACGCCCTACCGCGACAACGACGGTCGCCCGCGCGGCGTCCGGTCCGACGACCACCCCGTGCTGGTCGAGGCGGTCGCGCAGCTGCGCGCCTACTTCGCCCGCGAGCTCAAGGAGTTCGACCTGCCGCTCGCCCCGGTCGGCAGCGCCTTCCAGACCTCCGTCTGGGACCAGCTGCGCCTGATCGGCTACGGCGACACCGCGTCGTACGGCGAGATCGCCCGGCGGCTCGGCAGGTCCAACGCCGCGTCGCGCGCCGTCGGCCTCGCCAACGGCTCCAACCCGATCCCGATCGTGATCCCCTGCCACCGGGTCATCGGCGCCGACGGCACGCTGACCGGTTACGCCGGCGGCATCGAGCGCAAGCAGGCACTGCTGGAGCTGGAGCAGGACGCGCTGTTCTGACCGCCCCTGGGCAGGAGCCTGCGAGTGCCCAGGAGGCCGCGGTCAGGTTGAGGAGCGTTCGGCGTGGCACCGAGCTTGCGAGGTGTCGCGCGACGCGTCTCGAAACCCGGTGAGGTGACAGGCAGGCGGTACCCAGGGATCTCCGGGCAGCGCCGTGTCTCAGCTCACCGGGTCTCGTGACGGTTGCTGCGCAACCTCCTCGACCAGCGAGAGTGCACGTCTCGAGACGGTTGCTGCGCAACCTCCTCGACCAGCGAGGGGTTGGACCAGCGAGGGGTTACTCCGCAGCGGCGCGCCGCAACGACTCCGACAACCGCTCGGCGGCGGCGATGACGGCGGGGGCGTGCATCCGGCCGGGCTGACGGGACAGCCGCTCGAGCGGGCCGGAGACCGAGACGGCGGCGATCACCTTGCCGCCGGGGGACTTGATCGGCGCGGACACCGAGGCCACGCCCTGCTCGCGCTCGCCCACCGACTGGGCCCACCCGCGCCGACGGATGCCGGAGAGGGCGGCGGCGGAGAAGGCGGCGTTCTGGAGGCCGCGGTGCATCCGCTCGGGGTCCTCCCAGGCCAGCAGCACCTGCGCGGCGGAGCCCGCCCGCATGGTCAGCTGGGACCCGACCGGGATGGTGTCGCGCAGGCCCGAGGGGCGCTCGGCGGCCGCGACGCAGACGCGGTAGTCGCCCTGGCGACGCCAGAGCTGCGAGGACTCGCCGGTGATGTCGCGCAGCCGCGCGAGCACCGGACCGGCGGTGGCGAGCAGGCGGTCCTCGCCGGCGGCGGCGGACAGCTCGGCGAGGCGCGGGCCGAGCACGAAGCGTCCCTGCATGTCGCGGGCAACGAGGCGGTGGTGCTCCAGGGCGACGGCCAGGCGGTGGGCGGTCGGCCGCGCGAGCCCGGTCGCGGTGACCAGACCGGCCAAGGTGGCCGGTCCCGCCTCCAGCGCCGTGAGCACGAGGGCGGCCTTGTCGAGAACCCCGACGCCGCTCGAGTTGTCCATATGGCAATACTGCCGTCTCAGAATCTGGATGGCAAGTCTATGCTTTCGATCAGTCGGAACCGAGCGCAAAGGAGCGGCTCATGGGCAGCACCCTGGCCGAGAAGGTCTGGGACGAACACGTCGTACGTCGTGCCGACGGCGAGCCCGACCTCCTCTACATCGACCTGCACCTCATCCACGAGGTGACCTCGCCGCAGGCCTTCGAGGGCCTGCGCCTCGCCGGCCGGAGAGTGCGCCGGCCCGACCTCACCATCGCGACCGAGGACCACAACGTGCCCACGCTGGACTGGGACAAGCCGATCGCCGACCCGGTGAGCCGCACCCAGGTCGAGACCCTGCGCAGGAACGCCGAGGAGTTCGGCATCCGCCTGCATCCGTTGGGCGACCTCGACCAGGGCATCGTGCACATCATCGGCCCGCAGCTCGGCCTCAGCCAGCCCGGCATGACCATCGTGTGCGGCGACTCGCACACCAGCACCCACGGCGCGTTCGGGGCGCTGGCCTTCGGCATCGGCACCAGCGAGGTCGAGCACGTGCTCGCGACGCAGACCCTTCCGCAGTCGCGTCCGAAGACCATGGCGGTCACGGTCACCGGCGCGCTCCCGGCGGGCGTCACCGCCAAGGACCTGGTGCTGACCCTGATCGCGCACACCGGCACGGGCGGCGGTCAGGGCTACGTCGTGGAGTACCGCGGACCCGCCATCGAGGCGCTCTCCATGGAGGGCCGGATGACCGTCTGCAACATGAGCATCGAGTGGGGCGCCAAGGCCGGCCTGATCGCCCCCGACCAGACGACGTTCGACTATCTCGAGGGCCGCACCGAGGCGCCGAAGGGCGAGGACTGGGACGCCGCGGTCGCCTACTGGCGGACGCTGGTCACCGACGACGACGCCGACCTTCGACAAGGAGATCGAGCTCGACGCGAGCACGATGACGCCCTTCGTCACCTGGGGCACCAACCCCGGGCAGGGCGTTCCGCTCGGCGCCTCGGTCCCCTACCCCGAGGACCTCGAGGATGCGACCGACCGGATCGCGGCGGAGAAGGCCCTGGAGTACATGGGGCTCCAGGCCGGCACCCCGATGCGCGACATCAAGGTCGACACGGTCTTCGTCGGCTCGTGCACCAACGGCCGGATCGAGGACCTGCGCGCTCGCGGCCTCGATCATCGCAGGGCCGCCACGTCGCCGCCGACACCCGGCTGCTCGTCGTCCCCGGGTCGGCGCGGGTCCGGCTGCAGGCCGAGGACGAGGGCCTCGACGTGATCTTCAAGGAGGCCGGCGCCGAGTGGCGCGGGGCGGGTTGCTCGATGTGCCTCGGCATGAACCCCGACCAGCTCGCACCCCAGGAGCGCAGCGCGTCCACGAGCAACCGCAACTTCGAGGGCCGGCAGGGAAAGGGCGGACGCACGCACCTGGTGTCGGTGCCCGTCGCCGCCGCGACCGCCGTCCGGGGCACGCTCTCCTCACCTGCGGACCTGGAGCCAGTCGTAGGGGGCAGAGCCTGATGGAAGCCTTCACCAGCCACACCGGCATCGGCGTCCCGCTGCGCCGCAACAACGTCGACACCGACCAGATCATCCCCGCCGTCTACCTCAAGCGGGTCACCCGCACCGGGTTCGAGGACGGCCTGTTCGCCGCCTGGCGCAACGACCCGACGTTCGTGCTCAACCGGCCGCCGTACGACGCGCGGCTCGGTGCTCGTCGCCGGTCCCGACTTCGGCACCGGGTCGTCACGCGAGCACGCGGTGTGGGCACTGCAGGACTACGGCTTCCGGGCCGTCGTGTCGCCGCGGTTCGGCGACATCTTCCGGGGCAACGCCGGCAAGTCCGGGCTCGTGGCGGCGCAGGTCGACGACAAGGTCGTCGCAGCGTTTGTGGGACCTGTTGGAGTCCGACCCCGGGGCGACGGTGACCGTCGACCTCGAGTCGCGCACCGTCCGCGCCGGCGACGGCGTCGACGCGATCGAGGACTCCTTCGACATCGACGACTACACGCGCTGGCGGCTGCTCGAGGGCCTCGACGACGTCGACATCACCCTGTCCCGCGAGGCCGATATCGCGACGTACGAGGCGAACCGGCCGAGCTTCAAACCGGCCACGTTGTAGCCAGTTTCGGCCTTTGAGGGCCGAAACCCCAGGTTTTGAGGGCCAAACGGCCGATTTTCACCCCGAAACACGGCGTGGTGATTGTGGCGAACGCGTGGAATACCTAGCGTGCGTTGGTGAAAGGCGAGCAACGGCTCGGCCTGAGGGACCATTGGAAGGGAACCTAGTGAACAAGTCTCAGCTCATCGACGCGCTGGCTACGCGCTACGACGGGAACCGCAAGGCCGCGGCGCAGGCGTTGGAGTCCGTGCTCGACACCATCACCCGTGAGGTCGCCAAGGGCGAGAAGGTCGCCATCACCGGCTTCGGCTCGTTCGAGAAGCGGGTCCGCGAGGCTCGGTGGGTGCGCAACCCGCAGACCGGCGCCCGCATCAAGGCGAAGAAGACGGCGGTGCCGAAGTTCACCGCCGGCGCGGACCTGAAGAACGTCGTCTCGGGCGCCAAGAAGCTGCCGAAGCTGGTCATCGCCAAGGCCACGCCTGCCAAGAAGGCCGCTCCGGCCAAGGCCGCCGCTCCGGCGAAGAAGACGGCCACCAAGGCGACCGCGAAGAAGTCGGCACCTGCCAAGAAGGCCACCACCAAGACGGCCGCGGCCAAGACGTTGGCGAAGAAGTCGCCGGCGGCGAAGGCACCGGCCAAGAAGGCCGCCGCCAAGAAGCTCGCGACGAAGGCTCCGGCGAAGAAGACGGCCCCCGTCAAGAAGGCCGCCGCGAAGAAGGCTCCTGCGAAGAAGGCGCCGGCCAAGAAGGCTCCTGCGAAGAAGGCGCCGGCCAAGAAGGCACCTGCGAAGAAGGCGCCGGCCAAGAAGGCCTGACACACCACCGCTCGTGGGGGCGGGTCGCCGGTCGGCGGCCCGCCCTCAGGTGATTTCGACCGGCAGCGTGGCCACCACCGCTGCCGTGTGCGCGCCGACCCCGAGCCCGATCGCGGCGGCCAGGTCGGCCGCGTCGTCCACGTCCTGACGCAGCCCCGCGAGCCGACCCGGCACGGGCCAGGCACCGCCTTCCTTGTGCAGGGCCGCGGACCGGAAGCCGAACTCGGGCGCGAACGCCTCGACGGGCGCGGTGTAGAGCGTGGTCCCCTCGCCGGACGCGTCGGCCACGAAGCGTGGTCGCCCGGGCAGCTCCCCGAGCGCGGCCTCGAGATCCGACGCGGTCAGGCACGGCAGGTCGGCACACATCGCGACCGGCACCAGGTCGGGCCAGCGTCGCGCCGACTCCATCGCGGCGAGCACCAGGCTGAGGTTGAGGTCGCCCGAGACGCCGTCCGGGATGGCCGCGCAGCCCAGCCCCGCCAACGACGATGCCAGGCCCGCGTCGTCGGTGACGGCCAGCACCTGGCCGACCGACGGCGTCGCCAGGCAGGCGGACGCGGTGTCCATCGCGAACGCCGTGGCGAGCGCGTCGCGAGGGAGGTCCCCGAGGCGGCTCTTGCCGCGCCCGGCGGGCTTCACCGGGAGCAGGACGACGTACGAGACGGGTCCGGTCGGAGGAGGCATCGCGTCGATCTTCCCAGGCGCCCTTCACGTGGTCGCGGTGGGTCGTCCACCGAGTAGCCTTCGCGCGTGACTGTCCGCGACCTGCAGCAGCCGCGTGGCTGGGCGTACAACCTGGCCGTGCCCATCCTGAAGCCGATGCTGCTGGCCACCACGAAGCGCACCTGGGACGGCGGCGAGAACATCCCGGCGACGGGCGGCTGCATCGTGGTGTTCAACCACATCTCCCACGTCGACCCGCTGACGGCCGCGCACTTCCTCTACGACCACGGCCGGTTGCCGCGCTACCTGGCCAAGTCCGGCCTGTTCAAGAACAAGGCGCTCGGTGCCTTCCTCCGCGGTGCCGGCCAGATCCCGGTCGAGCGGCTGAGCAAGAACGCCAAGGGCGCGTACGACGCCGCGGTCGCCGCCGTGCGGGCCGGCGAGTGCGTCGTCGTCTACCCCGAGGGCACGCTGACCCGCGACCCCGACCTCTGGCCGATGACGGGCAAGTCCGGGGCCGCCCGCATCGCCCTGGAGACCGGCTGCCCGGTCATCCCCGTCGGTCAGTGGGGCGCGCAGGAGCTGCTGCCGCCCTACACCAAGACGCCACATCCCTTCCCGCGCAAGCACGTCCGGATGCTCGCCGGCCCTCCGGTGCCGCTCGATGACCTGGTCGCGCTGCCGCGCACCCAGCAGGTGATCAACACCGCGACCGCCCGGATCATGGCCGCGATCGTCGAGCTCGTCGAGGAGCTGCGAGGAGGCGAGGCGCCGGACCTGCGCTTCGACCCCGCAAGGCGGGCGTGAAGCTCACCGGCGACCCCCACAAGAAGGAGAAGTCGTGAGCACCGACCACCGGGTCGCCGTCTTCGGCGCCGGGTTCCTGGGGCACGGCCTTCTCCGTGGTGCTGGCCGACGCCGGCAACCAGGTGACGCTGTGGGCGCGCCGCGAGGAGCTCGCCGCCACGATCAACGCGACGCGCGAGAACCCCGACTACTTGCCCGGCATCCAGCTCCCCGAGCAGGTGGTGGCGACCCACGACCCGGCGCAGGCCGCCGCCGACGCGGACCTCGTGGTGCTCGCCGTACCGTCGCAGACCCTGCGTGCCAACCTCGAGGACTGGGCGTCGGTGGTGCCCGACGATTCCGTGCTGGTGTCGCTGATGAAGGGCGTCGAGCTCGGCTCCCTGAAGCGGATGAGCGAGGTGATCGCCGAGGTCACCGGCGCCGGCCGAGGATCGGATCGCGGTGATCAGCGGGCCCAACCTGTCCAAGGAGATCGCGCGCCGCGAGCCGGCCGCATCGGTGGTCGCGTGTGCCGACGAGGACGTCGCCAGGCGGGTGCAGCACTGGGTGCACGGCTCGATGTTCCGGCCCTACACCTCGGTCGACGTGGCCGGCTGCGAGATCGGCGGCGCCTACAAGAACGTCGTCGCGCTCGCCGTCGGCATGGCGGTGGGGCTCGGCTTCGGCGACAACACCACCGCCTCCCTGATCACCCGCGGCCTGGCCGAGACCGCCCGGCTGGCCCGGGCGTTCGACGCCAACCCGATGACCCTGATGGGCCTGGCCGGCCTCGGTGACCTGGTGGCGACCTGCTCGTCCCCGCTCTCGCGCAACCGGACGTTCGGGGAGAAGCTCGGCAAGGGCATGACGACCGACGACATCTACGCCTCCACCCGCCAGGTCGCCGAGGGCGCCAAGTCCTGCGCCTCGCTGCACGACCTCGCCGTCCGCGAGGGCGTCGACGTGCCGATCGCCGAGGCCGTGGTCAAGGTCGTCGCCGGCGAGATGACCGCCGCCGACACCATGGAGTCGTTCATCGCCCGCGACACCAAGGCCGAGACCGACTGATCGCGTCGAGCTTGCGCAGACGCGGTCGACGGTCGCCAGCGGCGAACACTCGCGTCGACCAGCCGATGATGGCGCCATCGGCGACTAGGTAGCGACCGAGCGCCTGCTCGAGGTCGGCCCAGAGGTCCTCGACGTCCTCGATGCCGACCGAGAGGCGGACCAGGCCCTCGGGGATGGTGGCCGCCTCGCCCTTCCAGCGACGGCGCCGCTCGAAGGTCGACTCGACGCTGCCCAGCGACGTGGCGTGCACCCACAGCGAGGTCCCGTGGGTGAGCAGGTCGGCGGCCTCGGCCGTCGGCGAGCACGGCGGCGACGACCGCCGCCGAAGCCGGGGTAGCGGACCTCGCGACCGCCGGGTGCTCGGCGAGCCGGCGGGCGAGCTCGGCGGCGTTGGCCTGCGAGCGCTCGACCGCAGGTGCAGGGTGCGCAGGCCGCGCAGCGCCAGCCAGGCCTCGAACGTCCCGGGGATCGCGCCGACCAGGTCGCGGCGGCCCTTCAGCACGTCGTACAGCTGCGCGTCGCGGACCACCAGCGCGCCCATCACCACGTCGCTGTGCCCGGCCAGGAACTTGGTGACCGAGTGCAGCACGATGTCGGCGCCGAGCTCGAGCGGCTGCTGCAGCAGCGGAGTGGCGAAGGTGTTGTCGACGACGACGGACGCACCGGCGGCGTGCGCCCGCGCTCGACGAGCCGCTCGACGTCGGCGACCTCGAGGGCCGGGTTGGTCGGCGACTCGATCCAGAGGATGGCCGCGTCCTCGAGGCGCGGCGATCACGGCGTCGGTGTCGGCGATGTCGACGAGCACGGCCCGGACCCGGCCCCGCGCCTCGAGGTCGCCGAGCTGGCCGATGCTGCCGAGGTAGGCGTGCCGCGGGGCGACCACCAGCGAGCCGCTGGCCGACCAGGTCGAGCACGGTCGCGACGGCCGCGAGCCCGGAGGAGAACGCCAGCGCCCGGCCGCCCTCGAGGGCGCCGAGCGCCTCCTCGAACGCCGGCCAGGTCGGGTTGCGCGTACCGGCCGTACTCGAGGTCCCCACCCGCGACGTACGTCGAGGCCATCGTGATCGGCGCGTTGAGCGGCTGGTCGGGCTCGTGCGGCGGCCGGCCGGCGTGCACGACGACGGTGGCGGGGGACAGCGCGGGGCAGGAGTCGTCGCGGCCATGGCGCACAACCTAGGCCGCTAGGTTGGCTGGCGATGAGCGAGCCCACTCCGAGGAAGCGCGTCGCCGTCGTCTTCGGCGGTCGGTCCAGCGAGCACGCGATCTCCTGCGTCACGGCCGGCAGCGTGCTGCAGGCCATCGACCGGAGCCGGTACGACGTCGTGCCGATCGGCATCGCCACCGACGGCCGCTGGGTGCTGGAGTCCGGCGACCCGGAGACGCTCCAGATCACCGGTCCCGACAAGCTGCCCCCAGGTCGACGGCGGGCGCGCGGCGGTCACCCTGGCGCGCGACGTCGGACGCCACCGACCTCGTCGTGCACGAGCCGTCGCAGCCGCCGCACGACCCTCGGCGAGGTCGACGTGGTCTTCCCGCTGCTGCACGGCCCGTGGGGCGAGGACGGCACCATCCAGGGGATGCTCGAGATGGCCGGCGTGCGGTACGTCGGCGCCGGGGTGCTGGCCTCCGCGGTCAGCATGGACAAGGCCTACATGAAGGTCGTGCTGGCCGCCGCCGGGCTGCCGGTGATGGCGTCGATCACCGTCACCGCCCGCGAGTGGTACCGCGACCCGGACGGCGTCGCGCACCGGGTCGCGCGAGCTCGGGCTTCCCGCTGTTCGTGAAGCCGGCCCGCGGCGGCTCCTCGATCGGCATCTCCAAGGTGCACCACGCCGGCGAGCTGGCCGACGCGATCGAGGAGGCCCACCGACACGACCCCAAGGCGCTCGTCGAGGTCGCGGCCGAGGGCGCCCGCGAGGTCGAGTGCGGCGTGCTCCAGGCCCTGGACGGGACGCCGGAGACCAGCCTCCCGGCCGAGATCCGGATCACCGGCGACCACGAGTTCTACGACTTCGCCGCCAAGTACCTCCCGGAGGAGCACACCGAGCTCGACGTGCCCGCCGACCTCCCCGACGAGGTGGCGACCGAGCTGCGCGAGCTCGCGGCGCGGGCCTTCGAGGCGGTCGGCTGCGAGGGCCTGGCCCGGGTCGACTTCTTCGTCTTCCCCGACGGCTCGATCGTGGTCAACGAGATCAACACGATGCCGGGGTTCACGCCGCTGTCGATGTTCCCGCGGATGTGGGCGGCGACCGGCCTCGACTACCCGGCGCTGGTCGACCGGCTGATCCAGCTCGCGCTGCACCCGCGACACCGGCCTGCGCTAGCGAACGGCGCGGCTACTCGCAGTCCTTGACCAGCGTCAGGTGGTCCTTGACCGCGGCGCGAGCTCGGCGATCGCGGCGGCCGGGCCCTCGGGCCGGTACTTCGCGGGCACGTCACCGAGACGACCGGGCCGGTAGCCGACGGCGGTCAGCGTCGCGTCGGCGTCCTGGTCGTCGAGCTCACCGCTCGGGGACGAACCAGCCGACGCCGTTGGCCACCTCGCACGAGCGAGACTGCGTCGAACCCGTCGGGTACGCCGACCCCGCAGCGCACGATGATCGCCGGGTCGCCCCAGGCCGCGCCGAGCGCCGCCGCCGGGTTCGACCTTGCGCCGCTCGTGGCCGGCCAGCGTGTCGGGCAGGTCGTCGAGGAACGCGTCGCAGGTCGTCGGTCGTCCGCGCGAGGACGTCGCGGGAGGTCCAGCGTCACCGGCTCGTCGGCGCAGGCCGACAGCGAGGCGAGGACGCAGCAGCAGCGCCGTAGCGATGACCGACGCCCCGGACCGTGGCGGTCCGGGGCGTCGGATCGAGGGTCGGAGTCAGGTGTTGCCACGTGTCAGATGTGCACCACCGGGCAGGTCAGCGTGCGGGTGATGCCGTCGAGGTTCTGCACCTTCGACACCACCAGCTTGCCGAGCTCGTCGACGTTGCGGGCCTCGGCGCGGACGATCACGTCGTAGGGGCCGGTGACGTCCTCGGCGAGCGTCACGCCCTTGACCTGGGCGATGGCGCGGGCCACGTCGGCGGCCTTGCCCACGTCGGTCTGGATCAGGATGTAGGCCTGGACGACCATCGATGACTCCTCGTGTCCGGGGGTCCGCCGTTCGGTGCGGGCCGGTGCGGCGACTGCCGCCGCCCAACCTACAGGTCGCGTGCCCGCGCCGGAGGCGCGAGCGGCGGTCTCGCCGCCGGGACCTGCGGGACGGCCACGGCGCACCGGCGGCGATGCCGGCTGGCGAATAGGGCCATGACCTTCCCCGCGGGCGCGACCCTGGCCGACGTGGGCGAGTTCGGGCTGATCGCCGAGCTCGCCGGCCTGTTCCCGCAGGGCGAGCACGTGCTCGTCGGGCCGGGCGACGACGCGGCCGTGCTGCGCGTCCGCAACGGTCACGTCGTGGTCTCCACCGACCTGCTGGTCGAGGGCCGGCACTTCCGCCGCGACTGGGCGAGCGCCGAGGACGTCGGCCACCGGGCCGCCGCGCAGAACCTCTCCGACATCAACGCCATGGGCGGCACGCGCCCACTCGCTGACCATCGGGCTGGCGCGCGCCGCCCGA
The DNA here is from genome assembly GCA_963774575.1 of uncultured Actinomycetota bacterium. Lineage (GTDB taxonomy): Bacteria > Actinomycetota > Actinomycetes > Propionibacteriales > Nocardioidaceae > Nocardioides. The sequence continues at coordinate 65,477 of CAVZFO010000009.1, forward strand.
CCTGCCGGCCGCGTGGGCCCTGGACTTCGCGCGTGGCTTCGCCGCGGAGTGCGACCTCGTCGGCGCCAGCGTCGTCGGCGGCGACCTCACCGCGCCGTCCGAGGTGGTCATCGCGGTCACCGTGATCGGCGCCTGCCTCCAGGCGCCCGGTGCTCCGCTCGGGCGCCGAGCCCGGCCAGGTCGTCGCCCTCGGCGGCCGGCAGGGCTGGGCCGCCGGCGGGCTGGCGGTGCTCGGCCGCGGCTTCCGGTCGCCGCGCGTGCTGGTCGAGGCCTACCGCCGTCCCGAGCCGCCGTACGCCGCCGGGCCGGCCGCCGCGGCCGCCGGCGCGACCGCGATGATCGACGTCTCCGACGGCCTGGTCGCCGACGCCGGCCACCTCGCCGACGAGTCGCGGGGTCGCCATCGACCTGCACCGGGCCGCCTTCGACGTCCCCGAGCCGCTCCAGGCCGTCGCCGCCGCCACCGGGAGCGACCCGATGGCGCTCATCCTCGGCGGCGGCGAGGACCACCCGCTGCTGGCGACCTTCGACGCGGGCGACGGTGCCGGCCGGCTGGACGGTCATCGGCAGCGTGGGCGAGGGTGAGGGCGTCACCGTCGACGGGGCGGCGTACGACGGCCCCGCCGGCTGGACGCACTTCTGAGCGCGACGGCCGGCTGCACGATTTCGGCGCCGTCGACGGCTCGAGCAGCTCTCGGATAGTCTTTCCCGGTTGCTTGCCGGCACCAGGGCGAGCCCCTCGTTCATCGATCTTCAGGAGCTAGACCGTGGCTGCCGTCTGCGACATCTGCGCCAAGAAGCCGGGCTTCGGCAACAACCGCCCGTGGTCGAAGAAGGCCACCCGTCGTCGCTTCGACCCCAACATCCAGCGGGTCCGCGCGACGGTCAACGGCACCCCGAAGCGCCTGAACGTCTGCACCGTCGTGCCTCAAGGCCGGCAAGGTCACCCGCTGACCCAGCCGCAGCCTGGACTACCTCACGACCCCGGGGCACGCATCCCGGGGTCTCTGTCATGTCCGGGCACGGCCGCGATGCACTAACCGTTCGACCAGATGGAGCAGGTGCCCGGTCGGGCGGCAGCGGCACGATCGAGCTGGCCGTGGTGCTCCGCTTCGTCGACATCGCGGTCGACGCGCTGGCCGAGGCCCGCGAGGAGATCGACGCCCTCAACGTCTACCCCGTGCCGGACGGCGACACCGGCACCAACATGTTCCTCACCGTCGCCGCCGCCCGCGACGCCCTCCGCGACGCCACGGCCGAGGCAGGACGCCGACCTGCTCGCCGGCCTGGCCGCGCTCGCGCCGGGGCGCCCTGCTCGGCGCCCGCGGCAACAGCGGCGTGATCCTCAGCCAGATGCTCGGCGCGCTCGTCGCCACGATCGCCTCGGCCGCCGCCGAGGAGCGCAACGCCGCGATCATGGCCCGACGCGCTCCGGGAGGCGACCGAGGCGCGTACGCCGCGGTCGGGACGCCCGTCGAGGGCACCATCCTCAGCGTCGTCCGGGCCGCGGCCGAGGCCGCCGAGGAGCGCGCGGCCGCAGGACCGGCGCCCGCGCCCGCGACGTCTTCACCGCCGCGGCCGCCGCCGCCCGCGAGGCCCTGGCCCGCACGCCGGACCAGCTCCAGGTGCTGCGCGACGCCGGGGTCGTCGACGCCGGCGGTCGCGGGCCTCAGCGTCATCCTCGACGCGGCCGAGACCGTGCTGACCGGCCGCCGCCCCGTGCCCGTCACCGCGCCCGATCGGCGCGCACCGCATCCCCGTCCCCGCCGACCGCGGCGACCACGAGCTGAGCGCCGGCGGGCCGGCGTACGAGGTGATGTACCTCCTCGACGCCGACGACGCCCAGGTCCCCGCCGCTCAAGCGAGCGCCTCGCGCCGGCTGGGCGACTCGCTGGTCGTGGTCGGCGGCGACGGGCTCTGGAACGTGCACGTCCACGTCGACGACGTCGGCGCCGCGGTCGAGGCCGGCATCGCCGCCGGCCGCCCGCACCGCATCCGGGTCACCCACTTCGCCGAGCAGGTCGCCGAGGCCGGGCGACCGGCGTACGACGGCCCGCACCGGCCGCCAGGTCGTCGCGGTCGCCGCCGGCGCCGGGCCTGGAGAAGCTCTTCGCGCGAGGCCGGCGCGATCGTCGTCGTCGGCGGCCCGGGCAACCGGCCGTCGACCGGCATGATCCTCGAGGCCATCCACGCCTCCGGCGGCGCCGAGGTCATCGTGCTGCCCAACGACGCGCGACTCGGTGCGCGGCCGCGCGAGGCCGCGGCCCGGACCGCCGAGGGCGACGACGGGATCCGGGTCGCGGTGATCCCGACCGAGGCGCAGGTGCAGGGCCTGGCGGCGCTGGCCGTGCACGAGCCGGGCCGGCCCTTCGACCAGGACGTCCTGGAGATGACCGCGACCGCGCGGCACGCCCGGCACGGCGCGGTCACGGTCGCGGTCAAGCAGGCGATGACGATGGCCGGACCGTGCGAGCCCGGCGACGTGCTCGGCGTCGATCGCGGGCGACTTCGCGGTGGTCGGCGCCGACCTGGACGACGGTCGCGGGCGACGTGCTCGAGCGGCTGCTCGGCCGGCGGCGGCGAGCTGGTCACGATCGTCGCCGGCGACGGACGGCGGCGGAGCTGGCCCGGCGCACGCGCCGACGGCGTGGAGCGAGCGGCACCCGCATGTCGACGTGATGGTGTACGACGGTGGCCAGGACGCGCTACCCGCTCCTGATGTCCGTCGAGTAGGACATGGCCGCCGTGATCACGCTCGACTCGCCGCTGACCGCCGTGGTCGGCGACAAGGCCACCAAGCGCAAGCGGATGGCCGAGGGCCTCGGCCTGCACACGGTCGGCGACCTGCTGCGCCACTTCCCGCGCCGCTACGTCAAGGCCGGGCGAGCTGACCCGGGTCGGCCGACCTGCACGAGGGCGAGATGCTCACGGTCGTCGGCGAGATCGCGCGCAGCGAGCTGCAGGCCCTACCGCGACCGGCGCACCGGCCGGCAGGCCTACCGGCTCGAGACCGTGCTGCAGACCGACGGCCCGCGGCTGAAGATGACGTTCTTCGCCAAGAACCAGCACACCTCGCAGTGGCAGGCGAACCGCCTCGCGGCCGGCCGTCGCGGCGTGTTCGTCGGGCAGGTCAGCACGCTTCCGCGGCGACTGGCAGCTGACCAACCCGCAGATGATGCTGTTCGGGCGGCAGTGACGGCCAACGCCGAGGAGGGCGACGAGCCGGGCGGCGTGGTCGACAGCTTCGGGGACCTCTACCCGATCTACCCGCAGACCAAGGGCGTGGAGTCCTGGGACATCCAGCGGGCGGTGAACTTCGCCCGGTCGGTGATCGACGACGTGCCCGAGCTGATCCCCGACGACGATCCGCGACGAGCTACGACCTCGTCGACGCCCGCACCGCCCTCGACCTCGATCCACGCGCCCGACACGTTCGCGCAGGTCGAGGTCGGCCGGCGCCGCTACCGGTTCGAGGAGGCGCTGGTCACCCAGGTCGTGCTCGCCCGGCGCCGGGCAGTTCCTGCACGCGCTCGGCGCGCAGGCCCGCACCGGCGGCGGCGGGCTGCTGGCGGCGTTCGACGAGCGGCTGCCGTTCGCGCTGACCGACGGCCAGCGCGAGGTCGGCGAGGTGATCGAGGCCGACCTCGCGCAGCCGCACCCGATGAACCGGCTGCTCCAGGGCGAGGTCGGCTCCGGCAAGACCGTGGTCGCGCTGCGCGCGATGCTGCGGGTCGTCGACTCCGGCGGGCAGGCGGCGCTGCTCGCGCCGACCGAGGTGCTCGCCCAGCAGCACTACCGCTCGATCACCGCCCTGCTCGGCGACCTGGCGGCCGGCGGCATGCTCGGCGGCGCCGCCGACGGCACCACGGTCGCGCTGCTGACCGGCTCGATGCCGAAGGCGGCGCGCGCCGGAGGCGATGTCGCGGATGGCCAGCGGCGAGGCCGGCATCGTGATCGGCACCCACGCGCTGCTCGAGGACAAGCGTGCTGTTCGCCGACCTCGGCCTGGTCGTCGTCGACGAGCAGCACCGCTTCGGCGTCGAGCAGCGCGCCGCGCTCACCGACAAGGCCGGCTGGCCGCCGCACGTGCTGGTGATGACCGCCACGCCGATCCCGCGCACCGTCGCGATGACCGTCTTCGGCGACCTCGAGGTCTCGACGCTCACCGAGCTGCCCGCCGGCCGGGCGCCGATCCAGACCAACGTCGTGCCGCTGGCCGAGCAGCCCGGGCTGGATCGAGCCGGGTCTGGAGCGGGTCCGCGAGGAGGTCGACGAAGGGCCACCAGGCGTACGTCGTGTGCCCGCGGATCACCGGCGACGAGCTGGAGGAGGGCGACCGCGACGTCATCGACGTGATCGAGGAGGAGTTCGCCGAGACACCGCTCGCCCGGCCGCCGGCGAGCGGCCGCCGCTCGACTCCGTCGACGGAGGCGGTCGAGCGGCTGCGCGACGGGCCGCTGCGCGGGGCTGCGGGTCGAGATGCTGCACGGCCGGCTGCCCGCCCGACGAGAAGGACCGGGTGATGCGCGCGTTCGCCGCCGGCGAGGTCGACGTCCTGGTCTCCACCACGGTGATCGAGGTCGGCGTCGACGTCGCCAACGCCACCGCGATGGTGCTGCTGGACGCCGACCGGTTCGGCATCTCCCAGCTGCACCAGCTGCGCGGCCGGGTCGGCCGCGGCGGCGTGCCCGGGCTGTGCCTGCTGGTCAGCTACGCCGAGGCCGGCTCGCCGGCCCGCGAGCGGCTCGACGCGGTGGCCGCCACCACCGACGGCTTCGAGCTCAGCCGGCTCGACCTCGACCAGCGCCGCGAGGGCGACGTGCTCGGCGCCTCCCAGTCCGGCTTCCGCTCGAGCCTGACGCATGCTGCGGGTGCTGCGCGACGAGGACACCATCGTGGCCGCCCGCGGCGGCCGCCGCAGGACCTGCTCGAGCGCGACCCCGACCTCGCCGGCGCGCCGGTGCTGGCCCGCGCGGTGGCGCGAGATGGAGCAATCACGGCAGTCTGACTTCATGGAGAAGGCATACGCCGACCCATGACACGGATCATCGGGGGAACTGCCGGGGGGCGACGGATCGACGCCCCCGGGGCACGAGCACGCGGCCGACCAGCGACCGCGTGCGGGAGGCGCTCTTCTCGGCCGTCGAGTCGTGGTGCGGGTCGCTGCAGGGCCTGCGGTTCCTCGACCTCTACGCCGGCTCCGGCGCGGTCGGGCCTCGAGGCCTGGTCCCGCGGCGCCGGCGTCGTCACGCTCGTCGAGCAGGACCGGCGCACCGCGGCGCTGATCTCCGCCAACGCCCGGACGCTCGGCTTCCCCAGGGCCCAGGTCGCTCGTCGGCACGGTGGCCGCGACGCTGACGCGGCCGCCCGCGCGCGCCGTACGACGTGGTCTTCCTCGACCCGCCGTACCCCACGCTCGACGACGAGGTCGACACCGACCTGGCGCCGCCTGGCGGCCGAATGGCTGGTGCCCGGCGCGATGGTCGTCGTCGAGCGGTCGTCGCGCAGCCGGGGCCCGCGGTGGCCCGACGGGTTCACCGAGGCCCGGCGAGCGCAGGTACGGCGAGACGACGCTCTGGTACGGTCACGCCGCCCACTGAGGACCCCGTCCTCGCCCGCCGGAGACCTCCGGTCGCAAGGATCACGCCGTGCACCGTGCCGTCTGCCCCGGGTCCTTCGACCCGGTCACCCTCGGTCACCTCGACATCGTCGGCCGCGCCTCGCCAGCTCTTCGACGAGGTCGTGGTCGCCGTCGGGCGTCAACCAGTCCAAGAGCCGGCTGTTCTCCGCCGAGGAGCGGCATCGCGATGCTCGAGCGCGCCTGCGCCGGCTTCCCCAACGTCCGGGTGGCGTCGTTCACGGGGCTGCTGACCGACTTCTGCCGCGCCCACGAGGTGCGACGCCATCGTCAAGGGCCTGCGCGCCGTCAGCGACTTCGACTACGAGCTGCAGATGGCGCAGATGAACGCCTCGCTGGCCGAGGAGGTCGAGACGGTGTTCGTGCCGACCAGCCCGGAGTACTCCTTCCTCTCCTCCAGCCTGGTCAAGGAGGTCGCCGGGTTCGGCGGCGACGTGTCCCGGTTCGTCCCCGACTTCGTGCACGACGCGCTCGTACGCCGCCTGACCAGCGCAGATGTCGCCGACGGGCCGACTGGCGGGGGAGAGCCCGGCTCCTGCGCGGTTTTGCCCGCGCCGGAGGAGGGAGGCTACGCTTCACCCTGGATCTGCGTGTTCCGATCCGGAAGTGATCTCCCTGAGCAACCTGGACCCGAGAGCGCCGCTCGTGCTCGACACTCGCGAGCTCGGCCGCCGCCCGGGGTCCCAGCGCAGGGTGTCACGGTCGGTGCCGGCGCCCGCGGATCTGGGCATCGAAGTCCTCCGTGTCCCCGAAGGCTCGCCGGTCGACCTCGACCTGCGGCTGGAAGCGGTCATGGAGGGGGTACTGGTCACGGGCACGGCGCAAGCCGCGCTCGAGGGCGAGTGCGTGCGGTGCCTGGGGCCGATCGACGACGAGATCGAGGTCGAGCTCCAGGAGCTGTACGTCTACGACGACCGCGACACAGACCCCGACGAGGACGACGAGGTCAGCATGCTCCAGGACGACCTGCTCGACCTGGAGCCGCTGCTGCGGGACGCGGTGGTGCTTGCACTGCCGTTCCAGCCCTTGTGCCGGCCGGACTGTCCGGGCCTGTGCGTCGAGTGCGGCGCGCGGCTCGCGGACGACCCGGACCACGGGCACGAGGAGCAGCGATCGACCCGCGGTGGGCGGCGCTGGCCGAGCTCCGTCGCAGGACCAGAAGCAGACCGATCGAGCCGGCGAACTGACCGGCCCAACCCGTAGGAGAGATCAGTGGCAGTCCCGAAGCGGAAGATGTCGCGCAGCAACACGCGTCACCGTCGCTCGCAGTGGAAGGCCGTCGCGCCGACCCTGGTGACCTGTGCCAACCCCGCGTGCGGTGCCAAGCACCTGCCGCACCGCGCGTGCGGAACGTGCGGCCAGTACGGCGCCAGGGGTGCCCGTCGTCAGGTCCTCTGACCCGGTCGCCGTCCTGACCAACTACGGCCCGCTCCGCGAAGCGCTCGGGCATCCGGTCCTGGATCCCGAGCTGCTCGAGCGCGCCCTCACCCACCGTTCCTTCGCCTACGAGAACGGTGGGCTGCCCACCAACGAACGGCTGGAGTTCCTCGGTGACTCCGTGCTCGGCGTGGTGGTGACCGAGACCCTCTACCTGACCCACCCCGACCTCTCCGAGGGCCGGCTGGCCAAGCTCCGGGCGGCGGTCGTCAACGCCCGCGCCCTGGCCGTGGTGGGCCGCGACATCGGGCTCGGGGAGCACATCAAGCTCGGCCGGGGTGAGGAGGCCACCGGCGGCCGCAGCAAGGCCTCGATCCTCTCCGACACCGTCGAGGCGGTGATCGGTGCCGTCCACCTCAGCGGCGGCTTCGACGCCTCCGGCCCGCTGGTGCACATGCTCTTCGACCCGCTCATCGAGGCGGCCTCCGTGATGGGCGCCGGCCTGGACTGGAAGACCTCGCTCCAGGAGCTCGCGGCCGAGCGCGGGCTCGGCGTCCCCGAGTACGTCATCCAGGACGAGGGCCCCGACCACATGAAGACCTTCACCGCGCAGGTCCGCGTCGGCGGCGTCCTCTACGGCAACGGCACCGGCCGCTCCAAGAAGGAAGCCGAGCAGGCCGCGGCCGAGACGGCGTACGGCGAGCTGTCGGGGCTGACGGGCCTCTCGAAGCTCGACATCGATCCCCCCGTCGACGACGACTGACCCGAGGTCCCCGTGCCGGAGCTGCCCGAGGTCGAGGTCGTCCGCGTCGGCCTGGAGCGCCACGTCGTGGGCGCCACGCTCGACGCCGTCGAGGTGCTGCACCCGCGGCCCGTCCGGCGCGACCCCCGCGGCCCGACCGGTTTCGCCGCCGCCCTGACGGGCCGCCGCGTCGAGGCCGTCCGGCGTCGCGGCAAGTACTTCTGGCTGGCCCTCGACAACGGCGACGCCCTGCTCGGCCACCTCGGCATGAGCGGCCAGATGCTGGTCCAGCCGGCCGGCGCGGCCGACGACCGGCACCTGCGGGTGCGGTTCACCCTCGGCGGGCGCGGCGAGGGCACCGAGCTGCGGTTCGCCGACCAGCGGATGTTCGGCGGGCTGATGGTCTCCGACGGCGGCGCCGAGCTGCCCCGGGAGATCGCGCACATCGCCCGCGACCCGCTCGACCCGGAGTTCGACACCGACCTGTTCGTCCGGCGCGTGCGGCGACGCTCCTCCGCCGTCAAGCGACAGCTGCTCGACCAGAGCGCTGGTCTCGGGCGTCGGCAACATCTATGCCGACGAGGCGTTGTGGCGGGCAATGATCCACGGCGAGCGTCGCGGCGACCGGCTCACCGCACGCCAGGTCCGCGACCTGCTCGACCACGCGCGCACCGTGATGGTGGCGGCGCTCGGCGAGGGCGGCACCTCGTTCGACGCGCTCTACGTCAACGTCAACGGCCAGTCCGGCTACTTCGACCGGTCGTTGCACGCCTACGGCCGGGAGGGCCGAGCCCTGCGACCGCTGCGGCACGCCCGTCCGCCGGGTCGCCTTCATGAACCGCTCGTCGTACTTCTGCCCGGTCTGCCAGCCGCCGCCCCGGGTGCGTCGCCGCGTGCAGGCTGAAACCGGCATGGACCAGGACGAACCGGCGACTCCGCGAGATTGACCCGCGGGGCCGGGGGTGTCACCCTTGAAGACGGCCCCCTCGTCGGGGCTGTCACCCGTATTCCGGAAGGCTTCACTACATGGCCAAGGCGCTGCTCGGCACCTTCCACAGCGACCAGCGGACCTCCGCCCACCTCCTGTCGGAGAACACCCGACTCAGGATGCGCGTGCGCGAGCTGGAAGACCTTGTCTCCCGTCTGAAGGACGAGAACGACCGCTTGGCGCAGGCCGAGGCGGTCGCCCTTCTCGAGCTCCAGGCGGAGACCCTCAAGGAGATGCAGCCGGTCTGATCGGCGACCACGACGGCGACCCCCGAGGTCGCCGTCGGTGTTTGGGCGCGCTCACGGCTCGACGCAGAACTCGTTGCCGCCCGGGTCGAGCATCACGGTGAGCTCCCCGTGCTCGGCCTGCACGGTCGCGCCCAGGGCGGCGAGGCGGGCCACCTCCTCGGCGACCGAGTCAGGACCGGAGCCCGGGGCGCGAAGGTCGAGGTGCAGCCGGTTCTTGGCGGTCTTGGGCTCCGGGACGCGCTGGAACCAGAGGTTCACCCCGCCCCAGCCCGGCGCCTCGACGTAGGCCTTGTCCGAGGTGGAGTCCTCGTCGAGCTCTCCGCCGAGGGCGGCCGCCCAGAAGGCCGCGACCGGCAGGGCGTCCTCGCAGTCGACCGTGATGCTCTTGATCCAGCTCGTCATCGGCCCAGCCTGACCCCTCGGGAGTCACGGGTCGACGGGTTTCCGGCCGCCGGGACACGCGAGCCCGGATGTCCGCCCGACGGCGGCCCGCGACTAGGCTGGACGGGCTGCTTCCCCGCACCGACCCACCCGACACGGTTCCGCCCGACCTGACCGGCGACCGGCGTGAGGAGCTCCGTTGTACCTGAAGAGCCTGACCCTCAAGGGGTTCAAGTCCTTCGCGTCCTCGACCACCCTGCAGCTCGAGCCGGGCATCACGTGCATCGTGGGACCGAACGGCTCCGGCAAGTCCAACGTCGTCGACGCGCTCGCGTGGGTGATGGGGGAGCAGGGCGCCAAGTCGCTGCGTGGCGGCAAGATGGAGGACGTCATCTTCGCCGGTACCTCCGGCCGGCCGCCCCTGGGTCGCGCCGAGGTGCTGCTGACCATCGACAACGCCGACGGGGCGCTCCCGATCGAGTACGCCGAGGTGACGATCAGCCGCACGATGTTCCGGTCCGGCGGCTCCGAGTACGCCATCAACGGCTCGGCCTGCCGGCTGCTCGACGTCCAGGAGCTGCTCAGCGACTCCGGCATCGGCCGCGAGATGCACGTGATCGTCGGGCAGGGACAGCTCGACACCATCCTGCACGCGACCCCGGAGGACCGGCGCGGGTTCATCGAGGAGGCCGCGGGCGTCCTCAAGCACCGCAAGCGCAAGGAGAAGGCGCTCCGCAAGCTCGACGCCACCGACGGCAACCTGACCCGCCTGAGCGACCTGCTGACCGAGATCCGGCGCCAGCTCAAGCCGCTGGGCCGTCAGGCCGAGGTGGCCCGCCAGGCGGCGACCGTCCAGGCCGACGCCCGCGACGCCCGGGCCCGCGTGATGGCCGACGACCTGGTCACGGCGCGTACGGCGCTCGAGCAGGAGCTGGCCGACGAGACGATCCTGGTCGAGCGGCGCGAGGAGGTCGAGGCGCTGCTGGCGTCGTCCCGGGAGCGGGAGGGCGCCCTGGAGGCGTCCCTGCGCGAGGACCTGCCCGCCCTGTCCCGAGCCCAGGACACCTGGTTCGCGTTGTCCGGCCTGCGCGAGCGGCTGCGCGGCACCCAGTCACTCGCCGCCGAGCGGCTGCGCAACGCCGCCTCGGCCCAGGGCGAACGGCCCGAGCCCGGTCGCGACCCCGAGCAGCTCGAGGCGGAGGCCGCCCAGGTCCGGGAGCAGGAGCGGGCGATCTCGACCGAGGCCGAGAGCCACCGCACCGCCCTGGAGGAGGCCGTGACCACCCGGCGTACGGCCGAGGAGGCCGCGGCCGAGGAGGAGCGTCGCGTCGCCGGGCTGGTGCGGGCCGCCGCCGACCGCCGCGAGGGACTGGCCCGGCTGCACGGCCAGGTCAACGCGCTGCGCACCCGTGCTGCCGCCGCCGACGACGAGATCGGCCGGCTCCGGGACGCGCGCCTCGAGGCCGTGGCCCGAGCGGAGCGCGCCCAGCGCGAGTTCACCGCCGTGGAGACGAAGGTCGCCGGCCTCGACGCGGGCGAGGAGGGTCTCGACGCCGAGCACGAGGGCGCGCTGGCGCTGCTCGACGACCTGACCTCGCGCCTGGAGAAGACCCGCGACGAGGTGCAGCGCGCCGACCGGGAGCGGTCGTCGCTGGCCGCCCGCAAGGAGGCCCTCGAGATGGGCCTCAACCGCCGCGACGGTGCCGGGGCCCTGCTGGCGGCGACCGACCAGGTCTCCGGTCTGCTGGGCTCGGTCGCGGCGCTGCTGTCGGTGCGGTCCGGCTACGAGACGGCCGTCGCGGCCGCCCTGGGGTCGGCCGCGGACGCCGTCGCGGTGACCGACCCGGACGCCGCCGTGGCCGCCATCGACCACCTCAAGACGCACGACCTCGGTCGCGCCGGTCTGTTGCTGGGCGGATCCGACGTGCCCGACCGGCAGTGGCCGCACCTCCCCGGAGAGGCGACGTACGCCGTCGACGCCGTCGACTGCCCCGACGACCTGCGCGGCGCGCTGGCCCGGCTGCTGCACCAGGTCGCCGTGGTGGACGACCTGGCGGCCGCGCGCGCCCTGGTGGCCGCGCTGCCGGACGTGACGGCGGTGACCCGCGACGGCGACGTGCTCGGCGCGTTCGAGGCGGCGGGCGGCTCGAGCTCGCAGCCGAGCCTGCTGGAGATCCAGGCGGCCGTCGACGAGGCGACCGCGCAGCTGGCCGAGGCCACGGCGGTCAGCGAGCGGCTCGGGTTCGACATCGCCAGGTTCGAGAGCGAGCGGCTCGACGCGCAGCAACGGGTGGACGTGGCACTGGCCCGGCTGCACGAGTCCGACGCGACGTTGGCGGCGGTGGCCGAGCAGCTCGGCCACTTCGGCTCCCAGGCCCGGTCCGCCCGGTCGGAGGGCGAGCGCCTCGACGTCGCGATCGGCAACGCCGAGGCCGCGCGCGACCAGGACCTGGCCGGGCTGGCCGACCTCGAGCAGCGGTTGACCACGGCCGAGGCGGCCCCCGACGAGGAGCCCGACACCACCGAGCGCGAGCGGCTGGCCGAGGCGGCCCGCGGCGCCCGCGGTCGGGAGACCGAGGCGCGACTGGCTCTGCGCACCTCGGAGGAGCGCGGACGGGCACTGCAGGGCCGCGCCGACTCACTGGCGGCGGCCGCGAGGGCGGAGCGTGACGCCCGGGCCCGGGCGGCCGAGCGCCGGGAGCGGCTGGTCCGCGAGGGTCGTGCCGCCCAGGCGGTCGGGACCGCCGTGGGCGTCGCCCTGGCCCGGCTGGAGGTCTCCCTGCGCCGCGCCGCCGACGAGCGAGCCGCGGTCGAGGAGGCCCGCCAGGTGCGCGAGCAGGACCTGCTCGCCGTACGCGGCCGGATCCGGCAGCTGGTCGCCGAGCACGACGAGCTGGTCAGCTCGGTGCACCGCGACGAGATGGCGCGCACCCAGCAGAAGATGCGCATCGAGCAGCTCGCCGAGCGCGCGCTGGAGGAGCTCGGCCTGGACATCGACGGCCTGGTCGCCGACTACGGGCCCGACAACCTCGTGCCGGCCACGCAGACCGACGAGGAGGGCCGGCTGCCCGACCCCACGCCGTACGTCCGCGAGGAGCAGCAGAAGCGGCTGCGCACCGCCGAGCGTTCGCTGGCGATGCTGGGCCGGGTCAACCCGCTCGCGCTCGAGGAGTTCTCGGCGATGGAGGAGCGGCACAAGTTCCTCACCGAGCAGCTCGAGGACCTCAAGAAGACCCGCAAGGACCTCCTCGACATCGTCCGCGAGGTCGACGCCCGCGTGGAGCAGGTGTTCACGGAGGCCTACGCCGACGTCGCGACGGCCTTCGACTCGACGTTCACGCGACTCTTCCCCGGCGGCGAGGGACGGCTGGTGCTCACCGACCCCGACGACATGCTCAACACCGGCATCGAGGTCGAGGCCCGGCCCGCGGGCAAGCGGGTCAAGCGCCTCTCCCTGCTCTCCGGCGGCGAGCGGTCGCTGGTGGCGGTGGCGTTCCTGGTGGCGCTGTTCAAGGCCCGGCCCTCGCCGTTCTACATCCTCGACGAGGTGGAGGCGGCCCTGGACGACACCAACCTGGGGCGGCTCCTGGAGATCTACGAGGAGCTGCGCGAGAACTCCCAGCTGCTCGTGATCACCCACCAGAAGCGGACCATGGAGGTCGGCGACGCCTTGTACGGCGTGACCATGCGCGGCGACGGCGTCTCGGCCGTGATCAGCCAGCGGCTCCGCGAGGCCGAACCGGCCTGAACTTCGAGACGCCTCCTCGTGTCACTCGGCTCGCGAGCTCGCCCGTCCGAGCGCGACCGATTTGCTTCCGCGCGTCGGGCGTGGGCAGGGTGGACGGCATGACACAGATCGTGGTGGCGATGGTGGTGATCGTGCTGGTGGCCGGTGTGGTGGTCGCGTACGTCGCCTTCCCCCACCGCGGCGAGGACCTGCCGGGCGTGCCGTGGCTGGGTCGGCTGATGCGGCGCGGCGCCCGGTCGTTGCCGACCGTCGAGGCCGAGCCCGACGACGTGATGCCCGCCGACGGCGGTTCCCCGGACCCCGTGGACTCGCCGGTCCGGACCCAACCGGTCCAGCCGGGCGAGACCGGCGTCGGTCCGGTGTCCCACGGTCAGCCGGACATCGGTCCCGGCCAGCACCGCGCCTGACGTCCCACCGACCCACCGGCACTTGGGAGCCGACCGCCGCCGGCTGGTTGGATGGTGGCCATGGGTGACTGGCTGTTCCTGATCATCGGCATCGCCGTCGTGGCGATCCTCCTCGTGGCCGGCCTCCTCGCCAGCGGGCGGAGGCGGGGCAGGCCCGTCGAGCCTCCGACGCCGACGAGCGGCACCGACGTCATCTCGCCTCCCCGGGACACCGGGGTGCCGGTGGCGGACGACCTCCTCGTCGAGGAGCCGTCGCCGGCGCCGACCCTCGAGAAGCCGGAAGGTACGGCGTCGCGGCTGGTGCGGCTGCGCCAGCGGCTGGCGGCCGGGGCGCAGGGCGGCTTCGGCCGCGGACTGCTGGCCCTGCTCTCGCGCGACCGGCTCGACGAGGACACCTGGGAGGCCATCGAGGACACCCTGCTGACCGCCGACATCGGGGTCGCGCCGACCCAGGAGCTGGTCGAGGGCCTGCGCACCCGGCTGCGGGTCGACGGCACCGAGGCCGGCAGCCCCAAGGAGGTGCTCCGCGAGGAGCTGGTCAAGCTGGTCGGTCCCGACCTGGACCGCCGCCTGCAGGTCTCCGGCGCCGACGGCCACCCCGGCGTGGTCCTGGTCGTCGGCGTCAACGGCACCGGCAAGACCACGACCGTCGGCAAGCTCGCGCGGATCCTGGTCGCCGAGGACAAGACCGTCGTGCTCGGCGCCGCCGACACGTTCCGCGCCGCCGCGGTCGAGCAGCTGGCGACCTGGGGCGAGCGGGTCGGCGTCGAGGTGGTCCGGGGCGCCGAGGGTGGCGACCCGGCCAGCGTCGCCTTCGACGCCGTCCGCGAGGGCGACGAGCGCGGCCTCGACACGGTCATCATCGACACCGCCGGCCGGCTCCAGAACAAGGCCGGCCTGATGGACGAGCTCGGCAAGGTCAAGCGGGTCATCGAGAAGGTCGCGCCCGTGACCGAGGTGCTGCTCGTCCTCGACGCCACCACCGGCCAGAACGGCCTGGTGCAGGCCCGGGTCTTCGCCGACGTCGTCGACGTGACCGGCATCGTCCTGACCAAGCTCGACGGCTCCGCCAAGGGCGGCATCGTGGTCGCCGTACAACGCGAGCTCGGCGTCCCCGTCAAGCTGGTCGGCCTCGGCGAGGGTCCCGACGACCTGGCGCCGTTCGACCCCCGGGCCTTCGTCGACGCGCTGCTGGGCTGAGCTGGACGGGGGAACCTGCTGCTTGATGGGTGAGCTTCCGCCCGTCCAGCAGCAGTTTCACCGGCCGGCCGGTGAATCCGACAGACCCTCAGCGGGCCAGCAGCCGGGCGGCATCCTCGAGCAGCACCTCGGCGCGGTGGTCGAAGGAGTGCTCGCGGATGACCGTCTCGGCGAGCGCCACGCCGTACCTCCCGGGGCGCGAACGCCGTGGCGGGGTCGGCGAGCAGGGGGCCCATCTCGGTCTCGTCGTGGAAGGTCCGGACCACGTCGCCGAACACCTCGGACAGGCCGTCGATCTCGTCGGTGACCAGGCGTCCGGCGCAGGCGGTGACGTCGAAGAGCCGGTTGGCCAGGAACCCGTCGCGCCGCATGTCGTCGTGGTGGTCGTTGAGCACCACCCCGGCGGAGCAGTAGAGGGCGCCCAGGTCGTCGTTGGCGACGATGGTCGAGGCGATCAGGTTCGGGGCGAGGAAGCGTTCCCAGTCCGAGCCGTGCACCTCGATCTCGGCGCCCACCGCGAGCGCGGAACGTACGGCGCGGCGGTAGACGTCGCGGGAGTTGCCGACGAACAGCACCGGCGGCCCGGTGTCCGGCTCCCCGCGTGAGGGGTTGAAGAGGCGCGGGTCGGTGCACTGGAGCAACGGCGTGACCCGTACCCCCGTGGTCGCGGTGGTCGCGGCCGCCCACGTCGAGCTGGCGGCGTACACCCGGTCGAACCCCGCCAGCTCGGCCCCGGTGACCAGGTCGGGGTGGCTGATCACCCACTCCAGGTTGACCCGGCCGGGCCGGGGGCCGACACGGTCCAGTCCGCGCAGCACCAGGACGACGTCGTCGAGGTCACGGGTCTCGCGGTGCCGCAGGTCGCGGGTGTCCACGGCGACGCGTTGACCCAGCCGCTCGAGGGCGTCGGCCAGCGAGCGCGCGAAGTAGGAGTCGCCCCAGCGCTGGCCGCGCCGGCCCGACGGCGCCGCGATGTCGAGGGCCCAGCGCAGCACGGGTGGCGCCTCGTCGACGGCCGCGCGCAGGGGGCGTACGACGGTGCGCGGCGTCAGCGGCGGCACCGCCAGCGGGTCGCGGTCGCCGGCGCCGGCCGAGCGGTCCTCCCACCGCCGGCCGACGACCTCGAAACCGGCCCGGGCCCAGGCCTCCTCCGAGCCCGGCGGGCGGCACCGGCGCACAGGTCCTGGAGCGCGAGCACCCCCTCGGCGGCGGAGTCCAACCGGGGCAGGTGACCCGCCTTGAGCACGAGCGGCGACTGGGTGACCACCACGGTGCGACCGGCGCCGTGGGCGGCCATCCGCAGCCCGAGCTCGACCTCGGGGAGGGCGTCGCCGGCCGCGACGTCGTAGCCGTGCAGTCGCACCAGGTGGCTGGCCCGGACGGCGACGACGGGAGAGAGCGGAGCCGGGATGTCGGGAGCCGACAGCGCCTGCGCGTCGCGGACCGGGTGCCCGGCGAGGAAGGGCTCCGGATGGGTGCGGCCGGGGCCGAACACCGCGCCCGCGCTGACGACCAGTCCCGGCCGGTCCACGACCAGCGGCTGGGTGAGGGCGACCTCGTGGTCGGCCAGGGGCGCGGTGAGCGCGTGGAACGCGTCGCGCGGCGGGTTGGCGGTGGTGCGGGCGAGCACGACCACCTCGCCCGTGGTCTCGGCGATGCCGAGGTTGGTGCACACCGCCGGGCCGAGTCGGGCGAGCGGGGCGAGGAGCCGGGCGTTGGGGTACGTCGCCAGCAGCATCGCCAGGGGCAGCTCCACCGCCCGCGGCAGCCGGGCGCCGACGACGACGAGCTCCACGTCGGCGCTCTCGCGCTGCCGCGCCAGGGTCCGGGTGACCCAGCGGACGGTGCGGTCCAGGTCGGACGTCGTGTGCAGCACGATGCTCAGCCGCCGGGCGTCGCGCAGTCGGTGCTGGGCGGTCTCCCAGTCCACGAGGTGCCGCTCGAGCACCCGGGCGGTCCACCGGGGGTCGGGCTCGTCGCCGTCGTCGAGCCGGTCCAGCAGCACGCGACGCACCAGCCGGAGGGGCGTCTCGTCGGCCAGCCGCAGCAGCAGGTCGAGCGACTCCGCCCCGGGCAGCGACTCGTCGAACCCGCCGACGGCGGCGAGCGCGTCGCGCCGCACGCACGCACGCGGCGAGGTCGACGTGGTCCAGGGCCACCAGGTGCTCGCGGCCGCCGTCCACCGCGCGGTACGAGTCGCCGTCGGGCCGCACCACCCGCATGGCCGCGTGCGCCAGGGCCGCGCCCTCGGCCTCGAGGTGGCCGAGCATCACGCGCAGGAAGTCCGGGTGCCAGGCGTGCGTGGTGTCCGCGAACGCGACGTAGGTCCCGCGGGCCTTGTCGAGCGCCGCGTTGCGGGCCCGCCCGGTCCCGCCGCGGGGCACGGCCATCGGCACCACGCGCGGTTCGAACGCCGCGATGCCCGCCAGCACCGCCGGGGTGTCGTCGCCCGAGCCGTCGTCGACGACGACCATCTCCCAGCCCGCGTAGGTCTGGGCCTGGACGGCGTCCACCGCCTCGCGCAGCCGCGGGCCGGAGTCGCGCACGACCAGCACCACGGTCACCAGCGGCTCGGGGCCGGGGGCCGGGAGCGGGGCGGCGTCCGGCTCGGCCTCGGGGGCGGTGCGGGAGCGCCGCACCGCCAGCCGCACCGCACGGGTGGCGTCCCGGGCCTCGGCCGCCTCCAGGGCCGCGCCGCGGAGCCGGCCCCACCTGACCGCGGGAACGCCTTCGGGCACCGGCACGCGGCTGTCCTCCCGGGCCCGGGACGCCCACCAGGACAAGGCGCCGTACGGGTGCTGCGCCGCCTTGGGGTGCTGGGCCACGATCCGGGCCACGTCGACGACCGGGTGCGGTGAGACCGATACCCGGGCCTGGGGATCCGCCAGGTAGTCGCCCAACGAACGGCCGCACCAGCCGTCCTCGTAGAGCGGGTGTGGCGAGATCGCGTCGGTCCCGTCGGCGCCGTCGAGGTAGCGGTCCACGGCCGCCTCGTCGGAGGCGAGCACGGTGCCGAGCTGGGCGCCGACCCAGTCGCGGTCGACGAGCCCGGACTCGAGGATGGCCCGGCGGTGGTCAGGGGACACGGCGGTACTCCACCTGACGGCGCAACGGCACCAGCGCGGGCGGCGTCGGCCGCAGCTTCTCGGTCGGGCGCGGCGGGTAGAACAGGGCGGTGTCGTCGAGGAACGCGCGCACGCCGGCGAACTGCTCGGGGAGCAGCTCCTCGCAGTAGTCGAGGAGCTTGTCCGCGCCCAGGCCGTAGGGGTCGTAGCGCAGGGTGTCGAGCTTGACGTAGGGCAGCCGGCCGCGGTCCAGGGCGCGGTCGGCCAGGGCCGCGGACGGGTTCCACGGCTCGCGGGCCCGCTCGCGCAGCGTGTCGAGGCCGGCGCGGTTGCGCTGCAGGCCGGTGCGGTGGGCGGCCCACCACTTGACCCGACGCCGGGCCAGTCGCCGGTCGGCCTCCGACTCCCGGAAGTACGAGCCGGACCGGAACCCCGCGCAGTGCAGCCCCCCACTGAGGCCGACCTCGTGCTGCATGATCACCTGCCGCCGCGTGGACAGCGGGTCCAGGCCCGTCCAGAACTTGCGGAACGTCGCCGACCCGACCACCCACGGCCGGAAGGCGACGAAGAAGCTCTGCACGTGCGGGGCGATGCGCTCGGTGCGGGTCAGGCCCCAGAAGTCGACGGGTACGTCGGCCATCGCCGCGAAGATCTCGGTGTACGGCTTGACGGGGACGTAGGTGTCGTTGCAGATCACGACCTCGTCGTACGCCGTGAGGTCGCCGGCCCGGTGGAGTCCGACCTGATAGCTGGTGAAGTCGTAGCCGTAGTTCGGGCGTTCGGTGAGCTCGGCGCGCTCCGCGAGCCACGCGCGGGACTCGTCGGTCAGGGCGGCGGTGCTGACCACCAGCAGCCGGTCGACGGCCGCGGCCACGGACTCCACCTGGCGCCGGACGTGGGGACCGACGCCACCCCGGTGGTCGTAGTGGGCCATCACGGCCAGGCGTCGGCTCACCCGCGTGAGGCTACCGAACCCACCCCCTGGTCCCGGCGCACCGGCACACCCGATGGCACGACCCGGGCGCACGCCGCCGGGTGCAGCGGCTGTTCACACGGATGTAACACGGAGGCCCAGTTCTTTTCCTCACCGAAACGTCGCGCGGCGCACCGCGAAACCTCGTCTCGTGAGGCTGCTGCGCACAAGGGTCGGTCCCGCCACGACATCGTGGTCGCCGGGTGCGGCCGCCCCGACCCGTTGCTTCCCCCATTCAGCTATTCGGAGGTTCCATGGACGGCTACTACGCCTTCATGCTGGTGGCATCCTCGCTCGTCCTGATGATGACCATGCCCGCGCTGGCGCTCTTCTACGGCGGCATGAGCCGCTCGAAGTCCGTGCTGAACATGATGATGATGTCGTTCGGGGCGATGGCCATCGTCGGCATCGTCTACGTGATGTGGGGCTGGTCGATGTCGTTCGCCGGCACCGACGTCGGCACGCTGTTCGGCAACCCCTTCACCGCGTTCGGACTCAAGGGTGTCGGCTTCGAGAGCTACGTGTACGTCGCGTTCCAGATGACCTTCGCGGTCATCACCGCGGCGCTGATCAGCGGCGCGATCGCCGACCGGGTGAAGTTCTCCGCCTGGATGGTCTTCGTCCCGCTCTGGATCACGCTCTCCTACTTCCCGCTGGCCCACATGGTGTGGGGCGGCGGCTTCCTGTCGGGCCTCAACCCCAACGGCCTGTCGGCCAGGCTGTTCGGCACGATCGACGGCGTGGCCAAGGTGTTCCCGCAGGACTACGCGGGCGGCACGGTCGTGCACATCAACGCCGGTATGGCCGGCCTGGTGCTCGCCCTGGTGATCGGCAAGCGGGTCGGCTTCGGCAAGGAGTCGGTCAAGCCCCACAACCTGACGCTCACGATGATCGGTGCCGGCCTGCTGTGGTTCGGCTGGTTCGGCTTCAACGTCGGGTCGATCGTGTTCGTCGCCGGCGACGGTGCCGCGAAGGACACCGCCCAGTTCATGACCGAGACCGGTGTCACCTGGATCAACACCACCCTGGCCACCTGTGCGGCCATGCTGGCGTGGATCGCGGTCGAGCGGTTCCGTGACGGCAAGGCCACCTCGCTCGGCGCGGCCTCGGGTGTCGTGGCCGGCCTGGTCGCGATCACCCCGTCGTGCGGTGCGGTCAACATCTACGGCGCGATGATCATCGGTCTCGCGGCCGGCGTGCTCTGCGCCTACGCGGTCGGCATGAAGTGGAGGTTCGGCTTCGACGACTCGCTCGACGTGGTCGGCGTCCACCTGGTCGGCGGCATCGTCGGCACCGTGCTGATCGGCTTCGTCTCCACCGCGTCGGCTCCCGGCGGGATCGACGGCCTCTTCTACGGCGGCGGGGTCAAGCCGCTGGTCATCCAGGTGCTCACCGCCCTCAGCGCGATCATCTGGTCCGGCGTGTTCACCCTCGTGATCGCCCTCGCCATCAAGTACACGATGGGGTGGAGGATCGACGAGGACGCCGAGCAGGAGGGCATCGACTACACCCAGCACGGTGAGTCGGCCTACGAGCTCGGCGGACCGAGCGCCGGCCGCCTCACCCAGTCGACCGGTGTCCTCGGCACCACCAAGACCACCGTTCCGGAAGGGGCGAACGCATGAAGCTCATCACCGCGGTGATCAAGCCGCACAAGTGGGACGACGTCCGCGAGGCCCTGGAGACCTTCGGCGTCACCGGCATGACCGTCAGCGAGGTCAGCGGCTACGGCCGGCAGAAGGGCCACACCGAGGTCTACCGCGGCGCGGAGTACGACATCGCGCTGGTCCCGAAGATCCGCATCGAGATCGTCATCGACGACGGCGACTCCGAGGACGTCGTCGGCATCATCGTGAAGACCGCCCAGACCGGTCGGATCGGTGACGGCAAGGTGTGGGTCAGTCCGGTCGACACCGTCGTCCGGGTCCGGACCGGCGATCGCGACCAGGCCGCGATCTAAGCGACGCAGTGACCCCGACCCGCCCGGCTGCCGAGATGCACCGGGCGGGTCGGTCACGCCCGCCAGACTTCCTGGTGGTGAGCCCCGGATGACAGCCCAGGAACGTCGCGCGCGCTCGGTCGCGGCGGACGAGCGGTGCGTGAGCGCCTTCGCGGCCGCGGGCCTGCCCGACACGGGGGCCGCGCTGGTCGCGGTCGGTGGCTACGGACGGGCCGAGCTGGCGCCGTACTCCGACCTGGACGTCGTCCTGGTGTCGGACCACGGCGTCGACCTGGGCGACGGCGCCGAGCAGGTGTGGTACCCGCTGTGGGACTCCGGGACCAAGCTCGACCACTCGGTGCGCACGGCCGACGGCATGCTGGAGGCCGCCGCCGAGGACCTCCGGGTGGCCCTCGGGCTGCTGGACCTCCGGCACCTGGCCGGAGACCCCAACCTGACGCTGCGGCTGCGCACCCAGGTGCTCGCCCAGTGGCGCCGTACGGCGCGCGACCGGCTGCCCGAGCTGCGCCGGCTGGTCGACTCCCGGCACGAGCTGATGGGGGAGCTGGCCCACCTCTCGGTGCCGGACCTCAAGGAGGCCGAGGGCGGGCTGCGGGACGCGACCGTGCTCAAGGCGCTGGTGGCGACCTGGCTGGTCGACGTGCCGCACGTCGACCTCGAACGTTCCCGGCTCGCGCTGCTCGACGCGCGCGACGTGCTGCACGACGTGGCCGGGCGGGCCACCGACCGGGTGGCGCCCGACGCGTGGGGAGAGCTCGCCGCCGGTCTCCGGCTGGCCGACCCCGGCGCGGCCCAGCGGCACCTCCGCGAGCTCGGCCGGCGGATCGCCCACCTCTCCCGGCTGACCTGGCGGCGGGCCGACGCGGTGCTGGCCCGACCTCTCTCGGCGACGGCGGCCCGGCGCCCGCAGCTGGAGACCCTCGGGCCCGGCGTCGCGCTGGCGGCGGGGGAGGTCGTGCTGTCCGCGGACGCCGACCCCGCCCAGGACCCGCTGCTGCTGCTCCGGGCCGCGGCCCTGGCCGCCGAGCGCGCGGCCGAGCTGTCGCCGACGAGTGCGGCCCGGCTGATGCGGGAGGCGCCCGACCTGCCCGCCCCGTGGCCCGACGAGGCGCGCCAGCTGTTCGTCCGGCTGCTGGCGTCCGGGCCCGGCCTGCGCGCGGTCTGGGAGACCTTGGAGGAGACCGGCTCCCTGGACCGGTTGCTGCCCGAGTGGGAGCGGATCCGGCTGCTGCCGCACGCGTCGGTGATCCACCGGTTCACCGTCGACCGGCACCTGGTCGAGACGTGCATCGAGGCCTCGGTGCTGATCCGCCACGTCCGGAGGCCCGACGTCTTGATGGTGGCGGCCCTGCTGCACGACATCGGCAAGGGCGAGCTGACCGAGCACAGCGTCGCCGGGGAGCCCATCGCCCGGGCCGTCGCGAGCCGGATGGGCTTCGACGACAGGTCCGTCGAGCTGGTCGGCACCCTGGTCCGCTGGCACCTGCTGCTCGCCGAGACCGCGAGCGCGCGCGACCCCGACGACCCCGCGACGGTGCTCCGGGTGACCGAGCGGATCGGCGACCTCGAGGCGCTGAACCTGCTCCGCGCCCTGACCGAGGCCGACGCCCGGGCCACGGCACCCAAGGCGTGGTCCTCGTGGCGGGCGAGCCTGATCGACACCCTCGGCCGCCGGGCCGCCGAGGCCCTGGGCGGCGAGCCCGACGCCGGGCCCGGTCCCCGGGCACCGTGGGCGGAGGTCGAGGTGCCCAAGGCCGTGCGCAAGGGGCGCACCGCGATCGACGTGGAGCTCGGCGAGGACGGCGCCCGGGTGACGGTGCTCTCGCCGGACCGGGTCGGGCTGCTCGCCGACGTGGCGGCGCTCTTCGCCACCCAGCGGGCGTCGGTACGCGCGGCCCGGGCCTGGAACCAGGGCGAGACGGCCGTCTCGGTGTGGGACATCGCCGACGAGCACCTCGACGCGGCCGTGCTGCGCCAGCGGTTCGAGGCGATCGCCGCGGGCCGGCTCGACGCGAGGGCGCGGCTGCGCCGGTCGATCGGCGCGGGCCTCGCCCCGACCGTGGTGGTGCGGCCCGAGGCCTCCTCCCAGGCGACGGTGATCGAGGTCCGGGCGGCGGACCGCACCGGCGTCCTCTACCTGGTCTGCGCGGCCCTCGCCGACGAGGACGTCTCCGTGCGCTCGGCGCACGTCGACACGCTGGGCCCGCAGGCGGTGGACGTGTTCTACGTCCAGGAGGCCGGCGCGGGCGCCCTCAGCGAGCTCCGCGCCTCCCAGGCCGCGCACGCCGTACGGGAGGCCCTGATCCCGCTGGAGTGACCGGCTCAGGCCAGGCCGTGCTCGTGGGCGAAGACGACGATCTGGACCCGGTCGCGGAGGCCGAGCTTGCGCAGGATCGCGCCGACGTGGGTCTTGATGGTCGACTCGGAGAGGAAGACCAGCGCCGCGACCTCGGTGTTCGACAGCCCGCGCGCCACGGCCGCGAAGACCTCGCGCTCCTTGTCCGTGAGAGCCAGGTACGCCGCCGGGGTCGGCCGCGGGGCCGTGAACCGCCCCTCGAGCAGGGCCGACAGCTCCCGCGGCGCGAGCACCGCGTTGCCGCCGTGGACGGTGCGGATCGCGTCGCGCAGCATCGCCGGCGTGGTGTCCTTGAGCAGGAAGCCGCTGGCGCCGTGCCGGATGGCGGTCGCGGCCCGGTCGTCGAGGTCGAAGGTGGTCAGCACCACGACGCGCACCGCGGCGCCGGTCTGCTGACGGCGGGTCACGCGCTCGGGCGAGAAGATCTGCCGGGTCGCCTCGACGCCGTCCATCTCGGGCATCCGGATGTCCATCAGCACGACGTCCGGCGCGATCTCGTCGACCAGCCGGACCGCCTCGAGCCCGTCGGCGGCCGTGCCGACCACCTCCATGCCGTCCTGGGCGTCGACGATGACCCGGACGCCCTCGCGGAACAGGTCCTGGTCGTCGACCAGCAGCACCCGGATCGTCATCGGCGCCGCCTGCCGGCTGGTCACGGGCACCCAGGCCGAGACCGTGAAGGTCGCGGCCTCGTCGCCGGCTGACTCGCGCAGCCGGACGTCGAGGCGTCCGCCCGCGGCGGCCAGCCGCTGCCGCATGCCGTCGAGACCCGTGCCGGCCGCGGCGAGCGGAACGGTCTCCTCGGTCGCGGTCGTGTGGGAGCCGACGGCGTTGCGCACCTCGATGAGGAGCTCGCCGGCGAAGGCGCCGTCGGGCCAGTGCAGCTCGACGAACACCGGCTCGTCGCGGCTGCCGTGCTTGACGGCGTTGGTGAGCATCTCCTGCAGCACGCGGTAGGCGACGACCTCGAGGTCGGGCGGCAGCGGTTGCGGCGTGCCGAGCTCGCGCAGCACGACCTCGTGGCCGCTCGCCCGGACGCCGGCGACCAGGGTCTCCAGAGCCCGCGGCACCTGCGGCACGTGCTCGCCGGGGGTCAGCACCTGGCGCACGTCCTGCAGCGACGCGCGCGCCGAACCGGCGATGTTCTCCATCGTGCGCCGGAGCCGCTCCGGGTCGTCGGCGAGGTACTGCGCCGACTCGGCCTGGGCGAGGATCACCGCGAGCGAGTGGCCGACGACGTCGTGCACGTCGCGGGCCAGCCGGGCCTGCTCCTCGCGCAGCCGCGCGATCTCGCGGGCCTGGTCGGTCTCCCGGACCGCCTGGGCCGCCTGCTCCTCGGCCACGACCTGCGAGGCCCGGGAGTCGCGGGCCCCGGCGGCGAACCGCAACGCGAGCCCGGCCAGCCAGGGCAGTCCGAGGAAGGCCAGCGCGACCACCCCGACGCCGACCAGCCAGGTGTCGCCGATGGCGTAGAACGTCTCGAACAACGTGGGCCGCGAACGCACCAGCGAGCGACCGCCGAAGTCGAAGGAGGTCAGCGCCAGCAGGGTGATCGCCGTGCCGGCGGGGATGGACAGGCCACCGGCGACCACGGTCGCGACGCTGCCCCACCGTGCCGTGCCGAACGCGACCGAGACCAGGGCCAGCTCGACGAACATCATCTGGGTCTCGCTGACGCAGCTGCCAGCAGCCGATCATCCAGACCAGGCCGAGGGCGAGGGCGGGCCGCTTGCGCGGCGAGGGCGGTGGTCGCCGCGACGGCGACCGCCAGCAGCACCATCTGCCGCGCGGTCGCTCGTGCCGGTCACGGCGTACATCGCCTCGGTCACGCCGAAGACCAGCACCGCGAAGCCGACGGCCAGGTCGGTGCTCCAGGCCTCGAGCCGCTCGTTCATGCGGCCGGTCCTCCTGCGAGGTAGGTGAGCGCGGGATGCAATGGAACCACGCCCGGCCCGACCGGTCCGCGGCCGTCGATCTCTGACCCGGGCCTCACGTCCGGCAGTCCCGCACCAGCACGTCCAGCAGTGCGGAGTAGGGGAGGCCGGCGGCCGCGAACATCTTCGGCACCTGCGAGGCCTCGGTGAAACCGGGCATGGTGTTGACCTCGTTGAGCACCGGGCCGTCCTCGGTGAGGAAGAAGTCGACCCGGGCGACTCCCGCACAGCCGAGCGCGTCGAACACCGCCACGGCGGCGTCCTCGAGCGCCTTGAGGTCGGCGTCCTCGAGGGGCGCGGGGACGAGGAACCGCGCGCCACCGCCGTACTTCTGCTCGTAGCCGAACACCCCGTCGGCCAGGATCTCCAACGCCGGCGCCACGAGGCGCGAGCCGTCCGGGCGCGCGAGCACCGCGACGTCGATCTCGCGGCCGCGGACCACGTCCTCCACCAGCACGCGGTCATCGAGCGCGAAGGCGCCCGCGAGGGCGGGCGCCAGGTCGTCGGCCCGCTCGACGAGCGTGACGCCGAGGCTGGACCCGGCCCCGACCGGCTTGACCACGACCGGGTGGTCCCAGGCGTACGTCGTCGCCGTCCGGGCGGTCAGCACCACGCCGGGAGCCGTGGCGACGCCGACGGCGCTCGGCGACGAGCTTGGTGGCCCACTTGTCCATGGCCAGCGCGCCGGCCCGGACGCCCGAACCGACGTAGGGGACGCCCGCGAGCTC
The DNA here is from genome assembly GCA_963774575.1 of uncultured Actinomycetota bacterium. GTDB lineage: Bacteria > Actinomycetota > Actinomycetes > Propionibacteriales > Nocardioidaceae > Nocardioides. The sequence goes on from CAVZFO010000009.1 coordinate 91,222, forward strand.
GCACAGGGCCGCGAGGCTGCCGTCCTCGCCGTGCGGTCCGTGCACGACCGGGATCACCACGTCGCAGCCCTGCAGCGTCGTGACCGCGTTGGCGAGGCCGACCGTCGACCAGCACCCGTCGCGGCCGATGGTGAGCCGGACGACGTCGTACGCCGCCGGGTCGAGCGCCGCGGCCACCGCCGCTGCCGAGGCCAGGGAGACGTCGTGCTCGCAGCTCGCGCCGCCGCCGATGACGGCGACCCGGACCCGGCTCACGAGCGGACTCATGACCTGGCTCAGCCGCTCATGACCGGGCCACCCGGGCGCCGATGCCGGTGACGATCTCGTGCTCGATGGTGCCGGCCCAGGCGGCCCACTCGGCGGCCGTGGGCTCGCCGGACCGGCCGGGGCCGAACACGGTGGCGACCTCGCCCAGGTCCACGTGGTCGTCGCCGACGTCGACGACGACCTGGTCCATCGACACCACCCCGACGACCGGGTGGCGCCGGCCGCGCAGCAGCACCTCGGCGCGGCCCGAGGCGGCGCGCGGCAGGCCGTCCGCGTAGCCGACGCGGGAGCAGCGCGAGCGTCGTCGGGTACGGCGCCCGCCAGGAGCCGCCGTACCCGACCGGCGTGCCGGCGGCCACCCGCCGGACCGCGACGACCGGGGCCGTGAGGGTGAGCGCGGGGGAGAGGCGGTGGGTGCCGGAGGGGTCGATGCCCACCAGCCCCGCGCCCACCCGGCTCAGGGTGTGCAGCGAGGCGGGATCGGTCAGGGTGGCGGCGGTCGCCGCCAGGTGGCGCCACGGCGGCCGCAGGCCCGCGGCCCGGGCGACCCCCAGCCCCCAACCGAAGACCGAGTGCCCCTCGGCGTTGGCCGGGTGCCCCGGGACGTCGGCGTTGCCGAGGTGCCCCATCACCCCGACCACCCGGACGAGGCCGGCCCGCTCCGCCGCCGAGGCGGCCCGGCACAGCCGGTCCCACTCCCCAGGAGCGCGCGCCGTCGCGGGCCATCCCGACGTCCAGGTGCAGGTGCACCCGGGAGGCGGTGCCGGCGGCCAGGCCGGCGAGCGCGACCGCCCGCAGGTGCGCCTCGCTCGGCACGGCGACGTCGATGTCGGCAGCCAGGGCGGCGTGGAAGTCGGCGTCGACCGGGTTGAGCCAGCTGAGCACCGGGGCGCGCAGCCCGGCCTCGCGCAGGGCGAGCGCCTCGGCGAGGCTGGTGACGCCCAGCCAGGAGGCGCCGTGGGCGAGGGAGGTACGGGCGACGGCTTCGGCCCCGTGCCCGAAGCCGTCGGCCTTGACCACGGCCATCAGCGCACCGGGCGTCCGGGCGGCGAAGAGCCGGGTGTTCGCGGCGATCGCGTCCAGGTCGACCCGCAGCGCCGCCCGGCCCGGGAGCACAGCGACCCGGGTCGCCAGCGTCGTCACGCCGCGACCGCCCGCTCGACCGGGCCGTAGAGGGCGCCGGGAGCACCGGTGGTCAGCGCCCAGTAGCGGTCGCCGTAGGACCAGTGCCACCACTCCGTGGGGTAGTTGACCAGCCCGGCGCCGCCGAGCACCCGCGCCAGCAGCTCGCGGTGGGCGCGGGCGTCGGCGCCGATGCCCAGCGCCGCGAAGTAGCAGCGGCCGTCGCTCTGCTCGGGGGTCGCGTCGATCGGCGTACCGAGGTCCAGCTCGTCGCCCAGGACGTCGACCAGCGTGAGGTCGACCGCGGCGCCGGCGACGTGCGGGGCCACCTCGAGCGGCGCGACGAAGCGGCTCGTCAGCCGTCCCAGGTCGGCAGCGGGGAGGTCGCCGTGGAGGGTGCGCAGCTCCGCCGTGTACGCCGCCACGATGGCCCGTTGGTCGGCCGGCGAGCGGTGCCCCTCGACGACCCGCAGCCGGATGCCCGGCGGCAGTGCGGCGTCGGCCTCGACGAGGCGGCGGGCCAGGTCCGCGCGGACGAGCTGTCCGGTCGGGGACAGGAGACGGGGGAGCACGACCAGCGGCTCCCCACGGTCGTGCACCGGGACCGCCGCGACGCGGGGGTCCGCCAGGAGGATCGTCATGCCGAGGACGCTAGGGACGCCGTGGCACCGGGCAGATCCACCTGGGGTGCCGGTCGACCTCCCTCAGGTACCGGCTCCCTCGTCCGTGACGGGGCGGCGGATGCGGACGGCCCGCGGCCGGCCGTCGGGGCCGCTGACCAGCCGCACCGGGTCGTCCTCGTCGTCGGGGCTCGGGGTCACCGGGCCCCGGTGCTCCTCGTGCTTCAGGTCGCGCTGGGCCCGGGCCTGGCCCGGGTCGAACACGTCGATGAAGTTGCCGAGCGCGTCACCGACCGAGCCCGGGCCGGAGCGGCCACCGGGTTGGTCGAGCGAACGCTGCATGCGGATGATCGCGAGCGCGGTCAGCACCACCATGCCGATCGCGACGCCGCCCATCACCAGAAGGGTGCCCACGCCTCCAGGATGGCGCCTGGAATGACCCCGCTCAAGGCTCGATGACCTAGGCTTGGAGGTTGTCGCCCCGCGACGTCCTACGACACCGGACCCGGCCCCCTCCCGAAGGACCACAGTTTGTTCGCCACGCTCTCCGACCGCCTCGCCGACGCGTTCAAGAACCTCCGCGGCAAGGGCCGGCTCTCCGAGGCCGACATCGACGCCACCGCGCGTGAGATCCGGATCGCGCTGCTGGAGGCCGACGTCGCGCTGCCGGTCGTCAAGGACTTCGTGGCCGCCGTCAAGGAGCGGGCCCGCAGCGAAGAGGTCAGCCAGGCCCTCAACCCGGCCCAGCAGATCATCAAGATCGTCAACGACGAGCTCGTCCACATCCTCGGCGGCGAGACCCGCCGGTTGCGCTACGCCAAGTCGGGACCGACAGTCATCATGCTCGCCGGCCTCCAGGGCGCCGGCAAGACGACCTTGGCCGCCAAGCTCGCGCTCTGGCTCAAGGAGCAGGGCCGCACCCCGATGCTGGTCGCGGCCGACCTGCAGCGCCCCAACGCCGTCAACCAGCTCCAGGTCAACGGGGAGCGCGTCGGCGTCCCGGTCTTCGCACCGTCGCCCGGCAACGGCGTCGGCGACCCGGTCGACGTGGCTCGCCAGTCGATCGAGGAGGCCAAGCGCAAGCTCCACGACGTGGTGATCGTCGACACCGCCGGCCGCCTCGGCGTCGACGCCGAGATGATGGCCCAGGCCGCGGCGATCCGTGACGCCGTCCAGCCCGACGAGGTCCTCTTCGTCGTGGACGCGATGATCGGGCAGGACGCCGTCACGACGGCCCAGGCCTTCCTCGACGGCGTCGGCTACGACGGCGTCGTCCTCACCAAGCTCGACGGCGACGCGCGCGGCGGCGCCGCGCTCTCGATCGCCTCGATCACCGGCAAGCCGGTCATGTTCGCCTCCAACGGCGAGAAGATGACCGACTTCGACCTCTTCCACCCCGACCGGATGGCCTCGCGCATCCTCGACATGGGTGACGTGCTCACCCTGATCGAGCAGGCCGAGAAGACCTTCGACCAGGACGAGGCGCTCAAGGCGGCCGAGAAGCTGACCGGCAAGGGCGGGGAGTTCACCCTCGACGACTTCCTCGCCCAGATGCAGCAGGTCCGCAAGCTCGGCTCGATGCAGAAGATCATGGGGATGCTGCCCGGGATGGGGCAGTTCCGCGAGCAGCTCGAGAACTTCGACGAGCGCGAGATCGACCGCATCCAGGCGGTCATCCAGTCGATGACGCCCGCGGAGCGGGCCAACCCCAAGATCATCGACGGGTCGCGTCGGGCCAGGATCGCGCGTGGCTCCGGCCGGCAGGTCTCGGACGTCAACGGCCTCGTCGACCGCTTCTTCGAGGCCCGCAAGATGATGATGCAGTTCGCCCGCGGTGGGATGCCGGGCACGCCCGGGATGGAGGGCTTGCCGGGGTTCGCCGCGGCCGCCGGCCGCCGCAACAAGACCAAGGCCAAGCCCGCGAAGGGGCGCCGCGTGTCGGGCAACCCCGCCAAGGCCGCGGCCGAGGAGAAGGCCCGGCGCGAGAAGGTCGCGGCGGCGGAGTCCAACCCGTTCGGCAACCCCGGCGGCGAAGAGATCGACTACGAGAAGGCTGCGGCGGCACTCGACCTGCCCAAGGACTTCAGCAAGTACCTCAAATGAAGGTCCTCGTCGTCGACGCGGCCAACGTCGTGGGCAGTGGTGGTGACGGCTGGTGGAAGGACCGCGGGGTCGCCACCCGCCGCCTCCACGAGCGGCTGATGGTCGCGGATCTCTCCCACGACCAGATCGTGCTGGTCCTCGAGGGCGGGGCCAGGGGCGGCGCCCGCCGCGGGACCGACGCCCACGTCCGGGTCACCCACGCGACGGGTCACGGTGACGAGGCCATCGTGACCGAGACGCGCCTGCTACGAGCGGCGGGCCACGACGTCACCGCTGTCACCGCCGACCGGATGCTCCGCGCCCGGCTCGAGGGTCTCGGTGCGCAGGTGGTCGGCCCCACCTGGCTGCTCGACCAGCTGGGCTGAGTCGGCCGGCTAGCGGCTGGTTTCGTGACGGGTCACGCACCCCCTCGCACGCTCGCGTGTGCGTGACCGGCCCTCTGGCGGGGGAGCAGGTGGCGGCCTTCCCGACGCCGCAGCAGTTGCTGGCGGTAGACGTGCGTACCCCGCCGTCCCCGAGGTGAAGCTCGCCCGGATGCACGCGATCGCGGAGGCGGCCCTCGGCCGGCGAGCTCGACACGGCGACCTTGCGGGCGCGCGACCGGCCGAGGAGACCGAGCAGGCCCTGCAACCTTCGCCGGCATCGGCCCGTTCTACGCCCAGCTGGTCACCGTGCGGGCCCTCGGGTCACACCGACGTGCTGCCGCGGCAACGAGCCCCGCGTGGTCCGAGCCGACCGGGCGACCTCCTCGGTCGGGGCCTGCTCGACGCAGGAGGCGCTTCGCCGCGGTCGCCGAGGCCGTGGCGACCGCGTCGGCGCACGCTGGGCCTCGGTGCGATCGCGGTGAGGTCGGTCTAGCGACCGATGAGCTCGCCGGCGCGGTCCGCGCGCTCCTGGCGGTGCACGTCGCGGACGACCTTGAAGGTCCAGAGCTTGTTGAGCACGAACGACAACGGGGTCACCACCACGATCACGATCAGCTGGGCCCAGTAGAGCCGGGTCCGGAAGCCGCTGGAGTCGTCGAAGAACGACGGCGACAGCGCCAGGGGCGAGCCGGGGTGCATCAGGGCGGTCAGCAGGAGCAGCCCCACCGCCTGCCCGAGGGTGCCCACCGCCAGGAACGGCCAGTACTCCTTCCACCAACCCGCGTGCCCCGACGTCTGGAACGTCCACGATCGGTTGAGCTGGAAGTTCCAGAGGTTGGCGACCAGGAAGGCAAGGGTCGAGTAGGCGTGGTACCAGCGCACGTTGAAGACCGTCAGCGGTAGGTCGACCGCGACCTGCTCGTGGCCGGGTCCGAGCTTGTTGGCGATGATCAGGACGGCCATGTTGACCACGACGCCGGACAGGCCGACGACGCCGAACCGGGCGAGCAGGATCCAGTTGCGCCGGTGGCGCACCAGGACGGTCTCACGCAGGCTGGTCACGCTCCGAGGCTAGCCGGGCGTCCCGACGCGCGAAGGCGATACGTTCATGATGATGCTCACGACCCAACGATCCGGCCGACTGCCTGGGCAGCGGTTCCGCGGCCCGGTGCTGCCCGACGGCGAGGTGCGGGACCTCTATGTCGTCGACGGGCGGATCACCCTCGAGGCGCAGGCCGGCGCCGAGACGGTGGCCGAGGGCTGGATCGTCCCCGGGCTGGTCGACGCGCACTGCCACATCGGCCTCGACGACCACGGGCCCGTGCCGGACGAGGAGTCCGAGGTCGACGCGCTGCAGGACCGGGACGCCGGCGCGCTGCTCATCCGGGACGCCGGCTCGCCGGCCGACACCCGGTGGATCCAGGCGCGCGAGGACCTGCCCCGGCTGATCCGCTGCGGGCGGCACCTGGCCCGGACCAAGCGCTACATCCGCAACTACGCCGACGAGATCGAGCCGGGCGAGCTCGCCGCGGCCGCCGCCCGCGAGGCCGAGGCCGGCGACGGCTGGATCAAGCTGGTGGGGGACTGGATCTCCCGCGACGAGGGCGACCTCGCCCCGTCGTTCCCCGCCGAGGCCTTCGCCGCCGCCATCGCCGCCGCCCACGAGCACGGGGCCCGGGTCACCGCCCACTGCTTCGGCTCGGCCGTGCTCCCGGGGCTGATCGAGGCCGGCATCGACTGCATCGAGCATGGCACCGGCCTCGACGACGAGCTGGTCGCCCGGATGGTGGCGCGCGGCACCGCGCTGGTGCCGACCGTCATGCAGCTGGACAAGTTCCCGGAGTACGCCGAGGCGGGCGCGGCCCGCTTCCCGTCGTACGCCGCGACGATCACCGACCTCTACGCGCGGCGCAGGGCGACGATCATGGCGGCGTACGACGCGGGCATCCCGCTCTACGCCGGCTCCGACGGCGGCGGGGTCGCCCGGCACGGCAACCTCCCGGGCGAGGTGATCGCGATGGCAGAGCTGGGCATGCCCGCGGACTACGCCCTGGGCGCGGCGTCGTGGCGGGCCCGCGAGTGGCTCGGCTGGAACGCCACCCTGGACGAGGGCGCGCCGGCCGACTTCGTCGTCTACGACCGTGACCCCCGCCAGGACCTGTCGGTGCTCCACTCCCCGTCCCGCGTGGTGCTTCGCGGCGTGGTGGTGGCCTGAGACGGCCGTACGTCACCTGGTAGGGCACGCTTGCGGCAGGTGGGCGCTGGTCTCGCCCCAGTTGGCGACGGCCTGGACGGAGAGGTGGCACGCCTTGGCCGGGTGGTCGAGCACCGTGTAGGTCGGCGTAACCGGATCGGACGTCGCGACGCTCGGCGGATGCCGTGCTGCTGATGCCACCGATGCCGACGGCGAGTGCGGCGAGCACGGCGGCGGCCGGCAGAACGGTGGAGATGGTGGACTTCGTGTTCATCGGATCTGCCTTTCGAGGTGGCCCGTGGAATCGGGCTTGGCGTCGAGCCTGCGGAGGGCGGTATCGGGCCCCTGCCGGGCCGGTATCGGTCCGGTATCGGCGGCATTGACCGCGTTTCCTCGCGGCTCCCACAATCGAGAGATGCGCCGCCTGCGCGTCCTCGGTCCGCTCGAGGTCGATGGCGCGGCACGGAGCTCGGGCCTCGCGACCGGGTCGTCGTCTCGGCCCTGGCCTGCGGCCGGGGGAACGCGTCGACGCCGAGGAGATCGCGGAGGCGCTGTGGGGCGAGGAGCCCCCGGCCTCGGCGGCCAAGGTCGTCCAAGGGTGCGTGAGCCGGCTCCGCAAGGCGCTGGGCAGCGACGCGATCGAGACCGTTGCGGGCGGCTACGGGTGCGGACCGACCACCTCGACATCGACCGTCAGCAGTTCGAGGACCTGGTCACCCGCGCCCGCGAGCACCTCGTCACCCGGACACCCGAACGCGCCATCACGATGTTGACCGACGCGCTGGCGCTCTGGCGCGGACCGGCGTTCGGCGAGCTCGAGGACTGGATGCCTGGGCAGCTCGAGGCCGTCCGGCTCGGCCAGCTGCGGCTGTCGGCCGAGGAGGACCTGCTGCAGGCCAGGCTCGACGCCGGGGACCACCAGGCGGTCGCGGCTGACGCGACCGTCCTGACCGGGCAGCAGCCGTTCCGCGAGCGACGGTGGGCCCTGCTCGCGATCGCGCAGTATCGCAGCGGCCGCCAGGCCGACGCCCTGGCCTCGATCCGCGCGGCTCGTCGTGCGCTGGGGCAGGAGCTGGGCCTCGACCCGGGTCGGAGCTGGTCGCCCTGGAGCAGCGCATCCTCGCGCAGGACGCCTCGCTCGCCGCGGACCACGAGTCCCGGCTGGCCGAGCGGACCTGCCCGTGGAAGGGCCTGTCGTCGTACGACGACCGTGACGAGGAGACCTTCTTCGGACGAACCGCCGACGTCGTGGCCTGCCTGTCCAAGCTCGAGGAGTCGCGGCTGCTGGTCGTGACCGGGCCTTCCGGCTCAGGGAAATCGTCCCTCGTGCAGGCCGGACTGGTGCCCGCCCTGCGACGTTAGCGGCAAGCAGGTGGAGGTGATGACGCCGGGGATGGACGGACCCCTGGCCATGGCGGCAGCACTCAACCGCGGCCCGGGCGACCCGGTCCTGGTCGTCGACCAGCTCGAGGAGGCCTTCACCTCGGCAACCCCGCGTTCGCCCGGCCGTGGTTGGGCGACCTCGCGGCTATGCGGTGGACCGGTCACCGGTGGTGCTGGTCGTCCGGGGAGACCACCTGGCCGCGCTCGGTGCCGACGCACCCTGGCCAGGCTCGTCGAGCGCGGCCTGCACCTCGTCGCGCCGCTGTCGGGCGACCGGCTGCGCGAGGCGATCGAAGGGCCGGCAAGGTCTCCGGGCTGCGCCTGGAGCCCGGACTGGTGGACCTGATGGTCCGCGACGCCGACGGCCAGCCAGGTGCGCTGCCGTTGCTGTCCCATGCCTGACGAGACCTGGCAGCGGCGCGAGTCCGGCCTGTTGACGGTCGAGGCGTACCACGCGGTCGGTGGCATCCGCGACGCCGTGGCCGCGTCGGCCGAGCGGCTGTACGACGGCCTGACCGACGCTGAGCAGGCCCAGCTCCGCTGGCTGATGCTTCACCTCGTCTCCTTGTCGGAGTCCGGGGAGCCGTATCGCACGCCGATGTCAGGCGCGGCAGCCGCGGGCTCGACCCCGTCCGGCTTCGACTCCTCGACCTCCTGGTCCGTGGCCGTCTGGTCACCTCGCACACCGACGGCTACGACGTCGCGCACGAGGCTTTGGTCCGGGCCTGGCCGCGTTTGCGTGGCTGGCTCGACGAGGATCGCGCGGGTCAGCAGATCCGCCGGCACCTGACGATCGCCGCAGCGGGTTGGGATGCCCTCGACCGACCGGACTCCGAGCTCTACCGCGGGGCGCGGCTGGCCGCTGTGCTCGACTGGCTGGAGCGGGGCGACGAGCCCTTGACGCCGACAGAGCGCGCGTTCGTCCAGGCCTCCCGTGCAGTCGGCGACGAGCAGGTGCGACGCCTGGCCGCCGATGCGCGCCGCCAGCGGCGACAGAACCGCCGATTGCGAGCCCTCGTGGCCGCCACGACGTTCCTGTTGGTCGTCGCGGCCGCCGCCGTGGTGGTGGCCCGCGACCAGGGGAGGGCCGCCGAGCGCCAGCAGGAGTCCGCCACCGCAGCGGCCGCGGCTGCCCGTCACGAGGCGCTCGTGGCGCGATCCCTGGCTCTGCGCTCCAGCAACCGCGGGGCTGCGGCCCTGCTGGCCGTGGAGGCCTGGCGCGAGAAGCCCGACGTGCTCGCCGAGTCTGCGCTCAGGGGCAGCCTGACCGCTGCACCCGGGTTCATCGGCTACTCCTACCTCGGACTTGGTCGTCATGGCGTCGCGGCTGCGGTGGCGAGTAGGCGCCGATTCCTCGCAGCCGTGGGGAGCAGCGTTGCGATGGTCGACCCGAGCACGGGGGAGGCCGGCAGCACGTTCTCTCGACCCATCCAGGATGAAAACCTTCCCAGCGTCCTCCGCGTCAGCACGGACGGCACCCTGGCTGTCCAGCTGATGCCGACCCCACCGGCCTCGGTTTGCGCCCCGCCGTGCAGCGCCTTCGTTGCCTACGACGTGACGACCGGTCAGTGGACCGCGGGCCCGGTGCGGACGAAGTACCGGGCGCTCGACGTGGCGGTCAGCCCGGACGGGGATCTGGTCGCGGTGGCAGAACGTGGGCTCGTCGGCGTCTGGAACGCCCGGACCGGACACCGCATCGCCTTGGCGCGCCTCGGTGCGACCGCCGTGGCGTTGGGAACGCATGGACGTCTCTACTTGGGATCCCTCGGTGCCACCGTGCGCGAGGTACGAGCCCGTCGTCCTCGGTCGTGCTCAGGCGAATCGTCGTCCCACGCGCCAGCGCCGATCGGCGACTGCTCGTCGTAGCGGGGCGCGTGCTCACCGTTGGCAGCAGGGGGGAAGGGGTGCTCGACCTCGCGACCGGCCGGGCAGCTTGGAGCTCACCGCACCCAGCGGGCCACGCGGGACTGTGCGACCCGGTGGCCGTGTCGGTGCCGTTGGATGGCTTCTACTGCGGGTCCACCTCGGGTCTGGTGACCGATCGAGACCTCGCGACGGGGCGCAGCCGTCGGGTCTTGGATCCGCAACTCGGCCCAGTGAGCCAGCTTCTCGTCACCGGCGGTGGCCACGAGCTGGTTGCCTTCGGTGTCGGGCAACAGAACTTCGCCCGGTGGCGGCTGGACGGTCCGGGGGCCGGTGGTCGAGTGGTCGTCCCCGGAGCTGTTCTCTCCGGTGGGTACGACCCCACAGGACAGTGGCTGCTCGTGCGAAGGCATGGGCGCACGGAGGTCGTCGACAGGTCGGGCTCGACGGTCAGGTCGTTGCCCCGCGGTCGTGCCACCTGGCTCTCGGCCACGACGGTGGGCGTCGTAGGTCACCGGTCCCTGATGGTCGATGTCGCGACGGGGCGTCGGACATCGGTGCCCCCTGGACGTCGACGCTCTGTACCCGGAGACGACCGGGACAGACGCCTGGGCCGTCGGACGGCAAGGCCGGACCTTCCGGCTGCAACGCTTCACCGTGCCTGGAGGTTCAGCGGAGTACCCGGTACTGCCGACGTTCGAGGCCGACGACGTCAAGGTGGAGTCCAACGGACGAGTCCTGCTGGTCACCCAGCGAGATGACAGCGACTACTACTCCTGGGTGTCCGAGGAGTACGACGTGATGTCCGGCCTGCTGGTCACCGACGGGATCGTGTTCTCCTCGCAGGTGACCGTCACCCCCGAGGGAGGTCTTCTCGGTGAACCTGGACGGCGAGTCCTGGAGTTCGCCTCGCCCTACTACACCGAACCCCTTCGTGTCTTCGCTGCCGGACGCGGGGCGGCCGCGTCGCTCCAGGTCAGTGCCGACGGCCTGCTCGGCACCACCTCACTCGACGGGACCGCGTCCCTCTACGACCTGCGCACGGGCACCCGGCTCGGCGACCCGATCGAGGCGGGCATCCCGGTCAGTGGTGTCGGTCGTGGCTGCGACCCGACGGTGGTGGCCTGGTGACGACCATGCAGTCCGGGGTCGTCGAGTGGGACCTGGACCCCGAGGCGATGGCCTCGGCCGCATGCCGGATCGCCGGACGCAATCCGACCGCTTCGGAGTGGGCGGCCTCGGCCACGGATCCCAGTGCGGATCGCCAGATCTGTCCGGACTACCCGCTGGATCGGCAGTTGCAGGAGACGTGAAGGCTCAGCGCGGCTGCGGTAGTGCCGCACGCCGGTCACGGTCAGCACGATCGCGCCGGCGAAGCCGAAGGCCAGGGGGGCGAAGACCGCGAGCAGGATCTTCAGCACGAAGCCCCAGCCGCCGAACGGGTCGGCGATGCGGATGACGCCGTCCGGTCCGTCGCAGCTGAGCACCACGTGCCCGCTGCCGGTGGGGAAGGTGCCGACCCCGACCCACTCGTCGCCGTTGACGCTGACGCTCACCGACCCGCTGGGGTCGACGGGCAGGTCGGTGCCGTCGGCGTCGGTGGTGGTGCACGTCCGCTCGTCACCCGGCCGGGCCCAGATCATCTTCTCCTCGTCCGGCGGCAGGTCGACCTGCGTCTGTCCCGGGACCCGGACGTCGATGGCCCCGGAGAACACCCGCAGGCCCTCGGTGACGGCCAGGCCGATGAAGACGAGCATCAGCACCACACCCAGGACGATCAGGCCGACCCCGAGGATGTACCAGGCGCGGCGCGAGGGTCCGCGGCGCTCGTCGCCCGGCCCGTTGCCCGGCCCGTCCCCCGGACCGCCGGCCCCGGTGGCGGTCGGTGGCGGCGCGGTCGGCGGCGTCCCCGGAGGGTCGCCGTACGGCCACCCCGGCGGCGGTTGCGCCTCCGGCTGGCCTGGTGGGACCTCCGGCTCCATGCCGCGAAGGTAGCGTCCGCAGCCGCGATTTAGCCGGGTTCGAGCACTCTGGCAGAATGACGCGCTGAGTTCCGTGGCGGAAGGACCCTCTCATCCTGCCGCGCACGGCGCCCCGAGATCTCCGACCTGGTCCCCACCCGGTCCCGGACCTCTCACCACCACCACATTCGAGGAGACACCACAGACGTGGCCGTCAAGATCCGTTTGAAGCGCCTGGGCAAGATCCGGGTGCCGCAGTACCGCATCGTCGTCGTCGACTCCCGCAAGAAGCGCGACGGCAGGGTGATCGAGGAGATCGGCAAGTACCACCCCAAGGAGGACCCGTCGTACATCGACGTCGTCGCCGACCGGGCCGAGTACTGGCTGGGCGTCGGTGCGCAGCCGACCGAGGCCGTCGAGAAGATCCTCAAGATCACCGGCGACTGGCAGAAGTTCAAGGGCCTGCCGGGCACCGAGGGCACGCTGAAGGTCAAGGACGCCAAGCGCGCCAAGCTCGAGATCTTCAACGAGGCTCTCAAGGAGTCCGCCAACGAGCCCAAGAGCGAGGCCGTGACCCGACGGGCCGCCAAGAAGGCCGCCGCTCCCGTCGAGGAGACGCCGGCCGCCGAGGCTCCCGTCGCTCCTGTCGAGACTGTCGAGACCCCCGCGGCCGAGGCCGCTCCCGAGGCTCCCGCCGAGGAGGCGCCGGCTCCGGTGCCCGCCGACGAGACCCCCGAGGGTGCCGCCGACATCGCTGAGACGGCGGAGACGGCCGAGGCCGACGCCGAGAAGACCGAGTCCTGAGCGCCGTGCTCGCCGACGCTCTGGAGCACCTGGTCCGCGGTGTGGTCGACAACCCCGACCAGGTCACCGTGCGCGACAAGCAGCTGCGCCGTGGGTCGATCCTCGAGGTGCGCGTGCACCCCGACGACCTCGGCAAGGTGATCGGCCGCAACGGCCGCACCGCGACCGCGTTCCGCACCGTGATCGGCGCGCTGGCCGGCCGGGGCGGGGCCCGCATCGACTTCGTCGACGTGGACCGCGGCCGCTGACCAACGAGCATCCCGACCGGGTGTCGCCCCTCGTGGGCGGCACCCGGTCGGCATTTGCCGACGGGACCGGCGAGGCCAATAGATTGACCGCCGTGGCAGCAGCGCGGGACGGCGACGACACCGTCGAGGTGGTCGTCGGGCGGATCGGCAAGCCGCACGGGCTCAAGGGCGAGGTCACGGTCGAGGTCCGGACCGACGAGCCCGAGCGGCGGTACGTGCCCGGGTCGACGCTGGTGGCGCAGCCGCCCCAGGGTTCGGCGAGCGGGCTGACCGCGCTCGAGATCACCACCGTGCACTGGCACGGCACCACCTTGCTCGTGAAGTTCGCCGAGCTGGCCGACCGCACGGCCGCCGAGGGCGCCCGCGGCACCCTGCTGCTCGCCCACCTGTCCCCGGACGAGACCCCCGAGGACCCCGACGAGTTCTACGACCACCAGCTCGTGGGTCTGCGCGCCGTGGACCTCGACGGCCGCGAGATCGGCGCGGTCACGGGGGTCGTGCACGGCGCCCAGGACCTGCTGGAGATCCGGGCGACGGACGGGCGGGCGACCCTGGTGCCGTTCGTGGCCGCGCTGGTGCCGGAGGTCGACCCGACCGAGGGGCGGGTCGTGGTCGCGGACCGGCCGGGGCTGGTCGCGCCGTACCCCGACGAGTCCCCGGAGGACTGACCCGTGCGGATCGACCTGATCTCGATCTTCCCCGCCTACTTCGACGCCCTGGACCTCTCCCTCCCCGGCAAGGCGCGCAGCAGCGGGCTGCTGGAGGTCGTCGTCCACGACCTGCGCGACTGGACCCACGACCGGCACCGCAGCGTCGACGACACGCCGTACGGCGGTGGGGCGGGCATGGTGATGAAGCCGGGACCGTGGGGCGAGGCCCTGGACGCGATGCCCGTGGGGCCGGCCGGCGCCACGCTGGTGGTGCCGACGCCCGCGGGCCGGCCGTTCACCCAGGCACTCGCGCGCGAGCTCGCGGGCCGGCAGCACCTGGTGTTCGCCTGCGGCCGTTACGAGGGCATCGACCAGCGCGTGGTCGAGGAGGCGGGGGAGCGGCTACGACGTCTGGGAGCTCTCCGTCGGCGACTACGTGCTCAACGGCGGCGAGGTGGCCGCGCTCGCCGTCTGCGAGGCGGTGGTCCGGCTGCTCCCGGGTTTCATGGGCAACCCGGAGTCGCTCGTCGAGGAGTCGCACGAGGACGGGCTGCTCGAGGCGCCGGTGTACACCAAGCCGGCCGCCTGGCGCGGCCGCGAGGTGCCCCCCGTGCTGCTCGGCGGCGACCACGGCGCGATCGCCCGCTGGCGGCACGAGCAGTCGGTACGACGCACGGCGCAGCGCCGGCCCGACCTGCTCTCGCCGTCGGTGCTGACGGAGGACGTGGAGCTGCGCCGGGTCCGCCCGGGCGACGCGGGGGAGCTGTTCACCCTCCAGCGCGCGTGCTGGCTCCAGGAGGAGCAGGCCAACCCGGGCGTCGAGATCCCCGCGCTGGGCGAGTCGCTCGACGACGTGCGGGGCTGGTTGGGCGAGGGGGTCGTGCTCGTGGCGCGGTCGCACGGCCGGCTCATCGGGGCGGTGCGGGCCGCCTGCGCGACGGGGCCTGGCACGTCGGCCGCCTGATGGTGGCCCCCGACCTCCAGGGCGCCGGGCTCGGCCGTTCGCTGCTGGCCGCCATCGAGGCCGAGGCGCCCGCCGAGGCGACGTCGTACGCGCTGTTCACGGGCGCCAGGAGCCTGCGCAACCAGCGGATGTACAAGCGAGCGGCCGGCTCGCGACCGGGCGTCGGTCGCGGCAGCCACGGATTCGACGCCGGCGCGTCCGCTGCGCGCCGGTCGTGCCGAGACCTCGATCTCCCGGCTTCATCTCGTCCGGATTTCAAGCTCACCCGCCCGAGCGCCGTGATTCGCCCTGATCTCTGGCAGACTGGCCCGTCGGCCCAGTCGGCCGAAGGGTCTCCCCGGCTCACCGCCGAGGGTCCTGCGTCGGGCACCTGCCACAGGGGGCGCTGACGCCGCCGGCCAGCACGACTGGACGCCGATCCACACCAACTGCACAGCATCGATCCGCGGCTGACCTGTGGCACCCGTGAGGAGAGACCCATGACCGTCAAGAACTACGCGGCCGTCGCCGAGATCGGCAACGCCAGCAAGCGCGAGGACATCCCCGCGTTCCGCGCCGGTGACACCATCAAGGTGCACGTCAAGGTCGTCGAGGGCTCCCGCTCCCGCGTCCAGATCTTCCAGGGCGTGGTGATCCGCGTGCACGGCTCCGGCGTGGGTCGCACCTTCACCGTCCGCAAGGTCTCCTTCGGCGTCGGTGTCGAGCGGACCTTCCCGCTCCACTCGCCGATCTTCGAGACCATCGAGATCGTCACCCGCGGCGACGTCCGTCGCGCGAAGCTCTACTACCTGCGCAACCTGCGCGGCAAGGCCGCCAAGATCAAGGAGCGCAGGGAAGCCTGAGTCCGGCCTCCGCGCACCCGACCGGTGGTTAGGCTCCTGTGGTGACGTCCGAGAGCTCCGGTGCCCCTGTGGACACCGAGCAGCCTCGGGAGAAGAAGCAGCTCCCCTTGTGGCAGGAGACGATCCTGCTGCTGGTCGTGGCGCTGGGACTCGCGATCCTGATCAAGGCGCTGCTGGTGCAGGCGTTCTACATCCCGTCGGAGTCGATGGAGCCCGGGCTGGTCCGCAACGACCGGATCCTGGTGCAGAAGGTCTCCTACTGGTTCGGCGGCACGCCCCAGCGGGGCGACGTCATCGTGTTCAAGGACCCGGGTGGCTGGCTGAACGGCTCCGAGGCCGCCGGCCCGCCCAACGCCGTCACCCAGCTGATGGCCAAGATCGGGCTCTACCCCTCCGGCGGCCACCTGGTGAAGCGGGTGATCGGCGTCGCGGGGGACGTCATCCACTGCTGCGACGAGCAGGGGCGGATCGAGGTCAACGGCCAGCCCCTGGACGAGAAGGACTACGCCCGCCTGGACGGCGCCGACTGCTACGGCCCGATGATCGGCTGCCACTGGACCACCGACCGGGTGCCCGAGGGCACCGTGTTCGTGATGGGCGACAACCGCTCCCACTCGGCCGACTCCACCGTGCACATGTGCCGGGGCGGGACCGACTGCGTGCCGGGCGACGAGTTCGTGCCCGTCGACCTCGTGGTCGGCAAGGTCTTCGTCGTGCTCTGGCCGCGCAGCCACTTCCGGTGGCTGCACCGCCCCGACACCTTCGCGGACGTCCCCGACGCGCCGTAGCCGTGACGGATGCGTGAGTGGATGATCGTCCGGTGAGCGCCTTGCCGCGGGGAGCGACCGTGCGCAGCGACGCCGGTCTCTACGGCTACGAGCGCGCGCTGCGGCGCGCCGGGCTGGTCCACATCGCCGGGGCCGACGAGGCCGGCCGCGGCGCCTGCGCCGGGCCGCTGGTGGCGGGTGCGGCGATCCTGGCCGACACCAAGGCCGGGATCGTCCCGGGCCTGGCCGACTCCAAGCTGCTGACGGAGAAGGCCCGCGAACGCTGCTACGCCCAGATCGTGCGCCGCGCGCTCTCCTGGGCGGTGGTGGTCATCGACTCCGAGGAGTGCGACCGGCTCGGCATGCACGTCGCCAACATCGAGGCGCTGCGCCGGGCCGTCGCCCTGCTCGACGTGCCGCCCGACTACGTGCTCACCGACGGCTTCCCGGTCGACGGTCTCGGTGTCCCGGGGCTCGCGGTCTGGAAGGGCGACCGGGTCGCAGCCTGCATCGCGGCCGGTTCGGTGCTGGCGAAGGTGACCCGCGACCGCCTGATGTGCGAGATGCACGAGGACTGGCCGGCGTACGACTTCCGGACCCACAAGGGCTACATCACCGACGCCCACGCCGCCGCCCTCCTGGAGCACGGTCCGTCGCCGGTGCACCGGATGCGGTTCATCAACGTCCGGCGCGCCGCGGGCCTGGAGCCGCCGCTGGACCCCTCCGTGGAGGATCTTGTCGGGAGCACTAACGTCGGAGCCGACGCCGTGACCGGTCGACAGCGAGGGGAGTCAGCATGAGCGCCGAGGACCTCGAGAAGTACGAGACCGAGATGGAGCTGACGCTCTACCGTGAGTACCGCGACGTCGTCGGCATCTTCAAGTACGTCGTGGAGACCGACCGCCGCTTCTACCTCTGCAACCAGGTCGACGTGAAGGCCCGCACCGAGTCCGGCGACGTCTTCTTCGAGGTGTCGATGAGCGACGCCTGGGTGTGGGACATGTACCGTCCGGCGAGGTTCGCCAAGAACGTCAAGGTGCTCACCTTCAAGGACGTGAACGTCGAGGAGCTCAGCCCGGCGGAGATCGACCCACTCAAGGAGTGACGGTTCTCGAGGGGTCGAGATGACGCGGGTTTCGGGACTTTCTTTCAACGTCTAGACCCAAGGTCAAAGTTCGCGCGACCCGGCCGCCCGCGCGACGCCGCCCCGTACGATTTCGGCTGCGGCGTCCCCTGCCCGGGGGGCGGCGTCGGTCTTCTGGGCTCGGAGGAAACGTGGTTGCGCGACTCGTCAGGCTTCGGGCTCGTCGCCGTGAGAGCGGTGCCGCGGCGGTGGAGTTCGCCCTGGTCGCCCCGATCTTCCTCTACGTGCTCATCGGCATCATCCAGTACGGCATCTACTTCTACGCCATGCAGGCCGGCACCTCCGCCGTCGGTGAGGTGACGCGTCGGATGACCGTCGGTGACTGTCAGACCAGCGGGCAGGTGCAGACCTTGCTCTACGGTCGCCTCGGCGCAGCGACGACGGCGACGTCCGCATCGGGTGTGACGGTGGTCCCCACCTACACCAAGGCCGACGGGACGACCGGAACCGCCTCACCGGGGGAGATCGGCGGCACCGTCACGCTGTCCGCGACCTTCCCCACGGTGAACCTGCACTTCCCGCTCATCCCCCTCCCGAACAGCGGCAACGTGACACGGTCGGCGACAGCACGCATCGAGGACGTCACGGCCATCACCGGAGGTTGCTCATGATCCGTCGACGTCGTGACGAGCAGGGGGTCATCGCGATCATCGCGGCGCTCGTCGTCACCCTGATGTTCGTCATGGCTGCCCTGACGGTCGACCTGGGCAACGCTTACATGCAGAAGCGTGAGCGTCAGAAGGACACCGACCTGGCCACCCTGGCCGGTGCCGGGATCGCCGGCGCCAACCTGCCGGCAACGTCTGGTGCGACGTGCGGCACGGCGACGTACGTCGGCCCCAAGGCCGCCGCAACCGACCAGGCCGTCAAGGACGTCGCCGGCAACCTCGCCCAGCAATGGGGCGGCTCGTTCAGCGCGACCACGCTCGCCACCCAGCTCACCGACTGCTCCGCCACGAACGGCGAGGTCGTCTACGGTCGTCCGGTCCGTTCGGGGTCGCTGTTCACGGCCACGCTGAACAAGAACCAGCTGTCGGTGATCTCCCCGCCCCGCCACGTGGACTACGGGTTCGCCAGGATCCTGGGTGTCAACGGCGTCGACGTGAACGGCGTCGCGACCGTGGAGATCCGGTCTCCAAGTCTGAGCACGCTGCCCTTCTACGCGTTCAGCGGGTGCGACTACGGACCGCAGACCTTGCAGCAGCCGAACAACGGCAACGCGGCCGGGACCGTGATGCTGTACGCCCCGAACGACACCAACAACGCCACGCTCACCGCGGTCACGCCGAGCTTCTATCCCGCCGGCACGGCGTCCGGCACGCCGCAGCCCATCGACATCACAGGCACCAACCTGGCCAACGTGACGGACGTGGGTTCTTCGAGTCGGGCAATGCGATCGCCGGCCCCGTACCGGTGACCGCCACCGGCACCTCCACGCCCGTTCACGATCAATGCGGGCCGGGACGTCAATCCACATGAACGACCTGCCCGACGCGACCCGTGGTGTGACCGGCGTCCAGCAGTTCTGGTACATCCGCGTGAAGATCGGCGGCCAGTGGTCGGCGGTCTACCACGGGCAACGGCAAAACGTCACCCTCGCCACGCCCATTCTCACGATCGGCACCCCGCCGCTCATCTGCGGCCAGGGCTCGTCCTCCGGCAACTTCGGCACC
Source organism: uncultured Actinomycetota bacterium (assembly GCA_963774575.1). Lineage (GTDB taxonomy): Bacteria > Actinomycetota > Actinomycetes > Propionibacteriales > Nocardioidaceae > Nocardioides. Next base: position 110,192 of record CAVZFO010000009.1, read on the forward strand.
CTGCTGCTGGACCACGCCGGCTACAGCGGCTGGGACAAGGTCGGCGCGGCCAACGTCGCCCTGGGCCTGACCAACACGCTGGCCATCTACCCGCCCGGCGGACCCGCAGACGGCACCTGCTCGTCCGCCAGACGACGACGGTGCTCTGGAACGCCGACGGCACCAACTGCGTCGACACCGACACCGGCATGTCGGCCAACGTGGCGACGGGTGGCTTCCTGGGCCTCGGGTCATCGGCGGTCGCTGGCGGCAAGTACATGCTCAAGCCACGAACGGCGACCAAGTGCGCCAACGGCGGCACCTCCGAGGCGACGACCGTCCTCAAGGGCCAGTCCATCAACAACGACGTGCTGACCTGCTTCTTCACCGACCCCAACACCAAGATCGCGGACGTCATCGAGCGCGACGTACGCAGGACCGCCCGCTCATCTCCGCCGACATCTACGACTCGCCCCGTTCGGCTACGTCCCGGTCCTCAAGGTGCAGCCGGCCAACGGCGGCAGCAAGAAGTACCAGATCATCGACTTCCGGGCCTGCTTCATCACCGACCAGGCGCCGTCGTTCGTCAAGGGTGACGGGCCCGGGTGCGGTCTCGAACGGGGTCACCACCGACAACAACGGCATCGCCTCGGTGCAGGTGATCTTCCTCAACGGGAACGCCCTGCCGATCCCACCGGTCAAGAACGGCACCGTGAACTACGCGGGCTCCGGACCCAAGGTCCCGATCCTGGTGAACTGACTCGTCCGAGGCCCCACCGCACCCACAGCCGTCGTCCGCGGCACCCCTTGTCCGCAGGGGGTGCCGCGGACGCTGCGTTGCTGTGGCCGTGACCGCGCAGCCAGACGTCTAGACCGGTCAAGATTTTGCCGGTCTTCGCGTCATGCACGACCACCCCCATCCGTAGGCTCCGTGCCGGTACGGAAGAAAGGGGTCGAGTGTCGTGAACGGTGCGCATTCTGCCCGACGACGGGCCGAAACGTGGAGCCGCTGCCGTGGAGTTTGCCCTGGTGATGCCGATCCTGCTGCTGATCGTCTTCGGGATCATCGTCTACGGCATGGTGTTCGCCGCAGAGTCTGAGCCTCTCGAACTCCGCCCGCCAGGCAGCTCGGTCCGGCGTGATCGAGGGCACCACCTGTGGCCAGATCAACACCCTGGCCAAGGACTCGGCGGACACGCTGGGCATGCAAGGCACCGACGCGACGGTGACCGTCACCCGCGGCTCGTCCGAGGCGGGCGCGCTCGCGTTCGGCTGCACGGGCGTCTCGACTCCTCCAGCCCTGCAAGACCCAGGCGCAGGGCACCAACGTCTACGTCAAGCTGACTTCGCCTTCGAGCCCATCGTGCCGTTCATCCCGGCGCCCAGCACGCTCACGGGCAAGGGGGTCTACCGATGCGAGTTCCAGTGAGAAGGCGCGACGAGCGCGGCGCCGTCGCGATCCTGACCGCGTTCCTCGCCGTCATCCTGCTGGTCATCGCGTCGTTCACGGTGGACTTCGGCATGGCCTACGTGACCAAACGTCAGCTGTCGACGGCGTCGGACGCCGCGGCCCTGGCAGCAGACGCGGTCTACAAGACCGAGTACCAGGGCGTGTGCACCGTGCCCGGCAACGACCCGAAGTACTCCGATCCCCGCCAACGCGAACGTACGCAGTCACGCCGAGGCCGCAGCCGACTGACTGTTCATGCAGAACTACCCTCAGGGCACCGCGGTGGACGGCAACATCACCGACGTGAGGTGCAAGGGCACCGGCGTCGAGGTCGTCTACTCGGCAGCAGGTCGGTCCAACTCTCCCTTCGGTGTCCTGGCCGGTGGTGGCTCCACCATCACCACCCACGGCGAGGCCGCGGCGGCCTTCAGCGTCGGTGGGGGCATCTGCGCGCTCTGCGTGCTCGGCGACGTCAACACGAACAACACTGACTTCACCGTCACCGGCGGTGACATCTACGTCGACGGCAACGTCGGGACCGGGCCGAACAGCAACTGGACCGCCACGAACTCGATCACGATCTCGGGTTCGGTCAGCGGACTCTCGCAGGCCAACGCCACTCCCGACTACACGGCCGGGCCGCACATCACCGACCCGTTCGCGAACGTCACGCTGCCCAGCTCCCCCTACACGGGACTGGCCGACAAGGGTGCGTCCGGCAACCCGTGCACCCAGGGTCCAGGCATCTACGGCAGCTTCAACATCAAGAACACGACCTGCGTGCTGCAGCAGGGCGCGTACGTGTTCACGGGAGGCCTGACGTTCCAGAACACCGGCTCCCACCTGACCAGCAACGGCCTGCCGGTGACGCTCTTCTTCGCCGGTCCCAGCGGTCATCTGGACATCAAGAACGGCGACGTCTTCGACCTCGCCGCCCCGTCGTCGCCGGTTCCGTCGGGCTTCCCGTCCACCTGGCCGGCGGGCTTCGCGATCATCTATGCAAGAGACAACACCCAACCCCTTGACCTCCAGGGCAACGGTGACTCGTTCCCCGACGTCTACGGGAACGTCTACGCGCTGAAGTCCGTGACGACCTTCAACGGCAATGCCTGCTTCCAGGTGAGCGGCGGCACCGTTGTCATCGGTGGCGTCGACTCGGTCGGCAACAAGTCGGCCTCAACGTCCTCGACGCGAAGAACGCGGGGGACGTCGCTGCCCCAGAACCTGAGGTTGACCAAGTAGCCCTCGCGGGCCCGTCTGGCATCCACAGACCCGCTTCGCGCACCCTCGGTCCACCGCTGTCTCCGCACCTCCGTGGGCCGGCTGCGTCGCGAGCAACGCTGCTTCCCAGGAGGCAGTCTCATGGACGACACGACACCGACCCGACCGACCGGCAACAAGCAGGCCCTGGGGTCCTACGGCGAGCGCCTCGCCGCGCGGCACCTGACCGACGGGCGCGGCATGGTGCTGCTGGAGCGCAACTGGCGCTACGCCCCGGGGCGAGATCGACCTGCTGCTCCGCGACGGCGACGTGCTGGTGGTGTGCGAGGTCAAGACCCGCACCACCGACGCGTGCGGGCTGCCGCACGAGGCGGTCGACGCGGCGAAGGTCGAGCGGCTGCGGCGGGTCGCCGACGAGTGGCTGGCCGGTCCACGCCGCCGCGCCCGGCCGAGGTGCGGGTCGACCTGGTCGCCGTGCACCCGGCCGCCCAAGGGGCCCTCGGTGGTCGAGCACGTCCGGGGGATCGGCTGATGCCGGTCGCGACGGCGTACACCACCTGGCTGCAGGGCGTGACCGGTCACCTGATCGAGGTGCAGGCCGACGTCTCCAGCGGCATGGTCGGCACCACCGTGGTCGGGCCGGCGCCGACGCCGCCATCAACGAGGCGCGCGAGCGGTGCCGGATGGCCATCATCAACAGCGGCCTCGCCTGGCCGGCCAGCAAGCGGATCACGATCCTGCTGTCGCCGGCCGACCTGGCCAAGCGCGGCACCCACTTCGACCTCGCCATGGCGGTCGCCGTGCTGGCCGCCCACGGCGAGGTGCTCGGCGACCTCCTGCCGGGCCCTGTTCGTCGGCGAGCTGACCCTGTGCGGGCGGGCTGCGTTCGGTGCCCGGCGTGCTGCCGATGGTGCTGGCGGCTCGCACCACGGCATCACGCCAGGTCTTCGTCCCCGAGCCGCAGGTCGCGGGAGGCCGCGATGGTGCCGGGCGTCGCGGTCTTCGGGATGCGGTCGCTGGCCCAGGTCGTCGCCCTGCTGAACGGCGAGGAGGTCCCCGAGGCGCCACCGGTCGCGGCGCGACGTCCGGCGAGCCTGCTCGCCGTGGCGCGGCGCAGACCCGGCTCGAGGAGCTCGACCTCGACGACGTGGACGGCATGGCCGACGCCAAGCTGGCCCTGGAGGTCGCCGCCGCCGGCGGGCACCACCTGATGCTGGTCGGGCCCAAGGGCGCCGGCAAGACGACGCTGGCCGAGCGGCTCCCGAGCCTGCTGCCCGACCTGACCGGCGAGGAGTCGCTGGAGCTGACGGCCATCCACTCGCTGGCGGGAGCGCTGGCGCCGGGCGACGACCTGATCGTGCCGGCCGCCGTTCTTCGCGCCCCACCACGACGCCAGCCGGTCGGGATCCTCGGCGGCGGCACCGGCCGGGTCCGGCCCGGCGACGTCAGCCGGGCCCACAACGGCGTGCTGTTCCTCGACGAGTTCCCGCTGTTCCACTCCGACGTGATCGAGGCGCTGCGTCAGCCGCTGGAGAGCGGCGAGGTGACCATCACACGGGGGGAGGAGAGTGCGACGTTCCCGGCGCGCGGGACTGGTCGTGATGGCGTGCAACCCGTGCCCCTGCGGCAACTTCCACGCGCGGGCCGACCACAACCGCTGTGACTGCATCGAGGCCGCCGTCGGCGCTACCGCGCCAAGATCACCGGCCCGATCACGGACCGGGTCGACATCACCCGCCACGTCGAGCCGGTGTCGACCCACGAACGCAACGACCGCTTCGCGGTGCGCGAGACCTCCGCGGAGGTGCGCAGCCGCGTCAGCGCGGCGAGGGGGCGCCAGGCGGAGCGGTACGCCGGTCGCAGCTGGCGCCTCAACTCCCAGGCTCCCGGCCCCGTGCTGCACCCGCGAGTGGCCGCTGGCCCGAGCTCCAGCAGCGCGTGGACAAGGAGATCTCGAGCGGCCGGCTCACCCGCCGCGGTGCCACCCGGGTGCACCGCCTCGCCTGGACGGTCGCGGACCTCGACGAGGTCGACTCGCCCGGCTTCGCCAGCTCGAGTGCGCACTGCGCCTCCGGATCGGCGAGCCCCTCCTCGAGGCCGGCCTGCGCAGGCGGGCCGGATGAGCGCCGCCTCCCTGCCGGACCGCCTGGCCCGGGTCGCCCTGGCCTCCCTCGGCGAGCCCGGGGACCCCGGATGGCCTCCCTCGTCGGCAGCTGGGCGGTCGCGCTGCGCGACCGCCTGCTCGGGCCACCCGAGCGTCGACCCCACCCACGACAGGGCCGAGGCCGATGCGTCGCGACGTCGCGGTCCGCCTGGCGGCGTGCGACCCCGAGCGCGACCTGGCGCGGGCCGACCGCCTCGGCATCCGTTACGTCGTCCCCGGTGACGACGAGTGGCCCGCCGGCTCGAGGACCTCGTCGGCGTCGAGACGCTGCACGAGCGTGGCGGCCCACCACTCGGCCTGTGGGTGCGCGGGCCGCTGGGGCTCGACGAGCTCGACCGCTCGGTGGCGATCGTCGGCTCCCGGTCGGCGACCACCTACGGCACGGCGGCGGCCGCCGACATCGCGGCCGGCGTCGTCCACGAGGGCTACGTCGTCGTCTCCGGGGCGGCCTACGGCATCGACCAGGCGGCGCACCGCGGCGCGCTCTCGGCCGGCGGGCGGACCGTCGCCGTGCTGGCGTGCGGGGTCGACCGGGCCTACCCCACCGCGCACAAGCCGTTGCTCGACCACCTGGCCGAGACGTGCGCGGTGGTCTCCGAGCTGCGCTCCCGGCCGGTCGCCGACCCGGATCCGGTTCCTGACCCGCAACCGGCTGATCGCGGCCCTGACGCGCGGCACGGTCGTGGTCGAGGCGGCGGTCCGCAGCGGCGCCCTCAACACGGCGGGCTGGGCGTCCCGGCTGCACCGCCCGCTCATGGGGGTGCCCGGCCCGATCTCGGCTGCGCCAGTCCGAGGGGGTCCATCACCTCGTCCGCAACGGGGCGGCCGTGCTGGTCACCAGCGGCGACGAGGTCCTGGAGATGCTCGGCTCCAGCGGCGAGCACCTCCCGTCACGACCGCGAGGCGGGCGAGCGACCCGCGACCGGCTCCCGCCGCGCGCGCAGCAGGTGCTCGAGGCCGTGCCGCTGCGCCGGGCCGCCGGCGTCGAGTCGATCGCCCGCACGGCCGGCATGCATCTGCTGGACACCGAGGCGACGCTGACCCGTCTCGAGCGCGACGGCCTTCGTCGAGGACCGATGGCGGATGGCGGATCCGGGCCACCCAAGCCGCCGATTCGCCTGCGGAAGCCCCAGAAATTCCTACGATGGAGCCATGACCTCTGCGCTCTCCCCCCGAGCACGGTCTGAATACGTAGCCACCGTCCTACCGTGCGACTCCGCACCACGCCTTCGGCCTGCCCAGCACCGGTCACCATCGTGGACGGATCGCCCGGGCCCTGGGCACCGTCCGCTCCGCCACCGCCCGCATCCGTCGCCGTCACCCCAGCGTCGGCAAGCTCGCCGTGATCCGTCGGGCCGGACGGCGCCTTCGTCGTCAACGTCGACGCCGGCACCCGGACCCACGCCGAGGACCTGCTCCACCTGGTGCGCGAGCAGCTGGCGACCATGACGGTCGCCCAGTTCGAGCGCGCCTGGGGCATCGACAGACAGCCCGACCGGATCATCCAGCGCCACCTCGACCGCTCCGACCTGCGTTGCGCCGGTCCGGTCGCCGCTCACTACGCTCGGCTGGGTGAGCCGGACCGCTCCGAGACCGTGCGAGAAGGCCGCCGGCAGGCTGTCCGAGCCGATGACCGCGGCCCTGGCGGCGTTCGAACGACACCTCGCCGTCGAGCGCGACCTGAGCCCGCACACGGTCCGCGCCTACCTCGGCGACATCGCCAGCCTGCTCGCGCACGCCGCCCGGTTGGGCGCGAGCGACGCCGGCGGACTCGACCTGCGCACCCTGCGCAGCTGGCTGGCCAACCAGCAGGTGACCGGCCGGTCGCGCACGACGCTGGCCCGGCGGGCGACCGCGGCGCGGGTCTTCACCGCCTGGCTGGCGCGCACCGGGCGGGCCGCCGGCGACCACGGCGCCAGCCTGGGCTCGCCCAAGGCGCTGCGCACCCTGCCGCCGGTGCTCCGCGCCGACGAGGCGCCGACCTGCTGGTGCGCAACGCCGCCGAGGCCGCCGACGACGGCAGCCCGCTCGGCCTGCGCGACGCGGCGATGCTCGAGCTGCTGTACGCCACCGGCATCCGGGTCGGCGAGCTGGTCGGCCTCGACGTCGACGACGTCGACCGCGAGCGCAACGTGGTCCGGGTGTTCGGCAAGGGCCGCAAGGAGCGCAGCGTGCCGTTCGGCCATCCCGCCGCGCGGGCGCTGGACCGCTGGCTGGCCGACGGCCGGCCCGGCCTGTCTCGCCGACGGGGCCGGCGCGGCGCTGTTCCTCGGCGCGCGGGGCCGGCGGATCGACCAGCGGGCGGTGCGGACCCTCGTGCACCGCCGGATCGCGGAGGTGCCCGGCGCGCCGGACATCGGCCCGCACGGGCTCCGGCACACCGCCGCGACCCACCTCCTCGAGGGCGGCGCCGACCTGCGCGCCGTCCAGGAGATCCTCGGCCACGCCTCGCTGGCGACGACGCAGCTCTACACCCACGTCACCACGGACCGGCTGCGGCGGGCCTACCAGCAGGCGCACCCGCGGGCGTAGCCAGGCGGCGCGCCGGACCGCGCCCGCGGTCGGCCACCGCCGGGCGGCCACCGGGTCGCGAGCAGGGCGACGTACGGGCCACCACGGCCGAGGCCACGAACGGCGCCGCGAGCGACGGGCAGCGGCTCGTCGCGCCACAGCGGCAGCAGCCGGACCGGGCCGGCGCCGACCAGGCGCAGCGGGTCGAGGTAGGTCGTCGCCGTCGCATCCAGCCCCAGTGCAGGCAGGCCCGCGGGAGGACAGTGCGAGCCGACGAGCTCGAGCATGCCGATGACGGCTGCCGCGGCCACGGCGGTCGCCGACGGCGACGGACGGCGGTGACCGGCTCGTAGGTCGTGCGGGTCGCGCCGTGGTCGACGACCACGACGCCCCGACCGGCGAGCGCGCCCGCGAAGGTGACCGGCCCGGCGAGCGCCGCGTGCACGGCCTGGCCGGCGTGCGCCGAGCAGGTCGACGCCGCGGTGTCCGGCGCCCCACGGCGACGTCGGGCGGGTCGAAGCCGCTCACCACCTCCGGGCGCGGGCTGCAGCGGCCAGACCCCGACCGGGTCCGGGCGCGGCGACCGCGGGCGTGCCGGCGACCAGTGAGCCGGACGACCAGCACGAGCGGCGGCCAGCAGCCGAGCGACCAGGGAGCGCGAGCGCGGCGCGGGACGGGGTCATGCGTCCGACGATGCGACGTTCCGCGGACCGCCGGCGGTCGCGGCGGCCCCCGCCGGGGAGGACGCGGGCGGCGGAGCGCGGCCTGTGGACGCGACAGCCGCGGTCCCGGGACGCGGACCGACGGCTCGATTCGGCCGCGTGACCGATGCCGCGTAGGCTGGCCGCAGCGGCTCCTCCGGGAGCTGACTTCGCACGTCCGCAGACCACGACGGTGCCCTGACTTCTGGGGCACCGATCGCCCGTGGGCGAGGCTCCTCGGTACCAGCTGGAGACAGTCGGGTCGGACCTCGCGCAGGCGTCAGGGCGACCGGCACCCGCCGGGCGCGACAACTGAGAACAACCGGAGCCGCGTACCCGGCCCGACCTGTTCAAGGTCGGGCGGACGGGGCGCTCTCCACACAGGAGAAAACTCAATGGCAGTCGTCACCATGCGCCAGCTCCTCGAGAGCGGCGTCCACTTCGGTCACCAGACCCGTCGCTGGAACCCGAAGATGAAGCGCTTCATCATGACCGAGCGCAACGGCATCTACATCATCGACCTGCAGCAGTCGCTGGCCTACATCGACCGGTCCTACGCCTTCATCAAGGAGACCGTCGCCAAGGGCGGCACGATCATGTTCGTGGGCACCAAGAAGCAGGCCCAGGAGGCGATCGCCGAGCAGGCGACCCGCGTCGGCATGCCCTACGTCAACCAGCGCTGGCTCGGCGGCATGCTCACCAACTTCCAGACCGTGCACCAGCGGATCAACCGCCTCAAGGAGCTCGACGAGATCGACTTCGACGACGTCGCCGGGCAGCGGCCGCACCAAGAAGGAGCTGCTGCAGATGCGCCGCGAGCGCGACAAGCTCAACAAGTCGCTCGGCGGCATCCGCGAGATGACCCGCACCCCCGCCGCGGTCTGGATCGTCGACACCAACAAGGAGCACCTCGCCGTCGAGGAGGCCCGCAAGCTGCGGATCCCGATCGTCGGCATCCTGGACTCCAACTGCGACCCCGACCTCGTCGACTTCCCGATCCCGGGCAACGACGACGCGATCCGCGCCGTCGGCCTGCTGACCCGCGTCGTCGCCGACGCCGTCGCCGAGGGCCTGATCGCCCGCTCCGGCGTCAAGGTCGACGGTGCCGAGGCCGGCGCCGAGGAGCCGCTGGCCGACTGGGAGCGCGAGCTGCTGGGCGGTGAGGCCGAGCAGGCCGCCGTCGCCGCCACCGGTGGCGACGCCGCCACGGAGGCCCCGGCCGCCGAGTCCACCGGCGCGAGCACCGAGGGCGCCGAGGCCGCCGAGGTCGCCGAGACCGCCGAGGAGCCCGCCACCGAGGCGCCCGCCGCCGAGGAGACCGCCGGCCGAGGCCCCCGCCGAGGAGCCCGCCGCCGAGGAGCCGTCGCCGAGCAGCCCCCGCCGAGGAGCCCGCCGCCGAGGCGGCCGCCGCCGAGGAGCCCGTCGCCGACGAAGCCCGCCGTCACGGAGCCCGTCGCCGAGGAGCCCGCCGCCGAGGAGCCCGCCGCCGAGGAGGCTCGCCGCCGAGGAGCCGCCGGCCGACGAGGCGAAGGCCTGACCCGCCCCACCACCGACCGACATCAGGAAGATCGAGGACCACTGATCATGGCTAGCTTCACCGCCGCCGACGTCAAGAAGCTCCGGGAGATGACCGGCGCCGGGATGATGGACTGCAAGAAGGCGCTCGAGGAGGCCGACGGCGACTTCGACGCCGCCATCGACATCCTGCGCACCAAGGGCGCCGCCAAGGCCGCCGAGCGCGGGGCGAAGCGCGAGGCCTCCAACGGTCTGGTCGCGCACGCCCCGGGCGTGCTCGTCGAGCTCAAGTGCGAGACCGACTTCGTGGCCAAGGGCGAGGACTTCGTCGCGGCCGCCCAGAAGATCGCCGACGCCGCGTCGGAGGCCAAGCCGGCCGACGTCGAGGCGCTCAAGGCGGTGACCGCTCGGCGACCAGACCGTCGGCGAGGTCGTCGAGGGCCTGGCGATCTCGATCGGCGAGAAGATCGAGCTCGGCCAGTACGTCTACTTCGACGGCCCGGTCGTGGCCTACCTGCACAAGCGGGCGGCGGACCTGCCGCCGGCCATCGGCGTGCTCGTCGAGTACGACGGCGACGCCGACGCCGCGCGCGGTCGCCGCCAAGCAGATCGCGGCGATGCGCCCGCAGTACCTCACCCGTGACGAGGTCCCCGCCGACGTCGTGGCCCACGAGCGTGAGATCGCCGAGGCGACCTCGCGCGAGGAGGGCAAGCCCGAGCAGGCGATCGCCAAGATCACCGAGGGCCGGCTCAACGGCTTCTTCAAGGACGTCGTCCTGCTGGAGCAGCCGTCGGTGACCGAGACCAAGAAGACCGTCAAGGCGGTGCTCGACGAGACCGGCACCTCGGTCAAGCGGTTCGCTCGTTTCGAGGTCGGAGCCTGAGCCGGTAGGTTCCTGCCCAGACGTCGAGGAGGCCGGTTGCGATGACTCACCCACGAGCATCGCGACCGGCTCTTCTCTGTCCGCCAGCGAGTCCCGTCAGGAAGGACCCGCTCGGAGTGACACCGCCGACTGACCCAGTACCACCGCGTCCTGCTCAAGCTCTCGGGTGAGGAGTTCGGCGGCGGCAAGCTCGGGGTGGACCCCGACGTCGTCTCCCGGATCGCCGGCGAGATCGCCACCGTGGCTGCCGAGCCGGCGTGCAGGTCGCCATCGTCATCGGCGGCGGCAACTTCTTCCGCGGCGCCGAGCTGCGCCAGCGGGGCATGGACGGCGTGCGCGCCGACTACATGGGCATGCTGGGCATCGTGATGAACTGCCTGGCCCTCCAGGAGTTCCTCGAGCAGCGGGGTGTCGTCACCCGGGTGCAGACGGCGATCACCATGGGCCAGATCGCGGAGCCCTACATCCCGCTGCGGGCCATCCGGCACCTCGAGAAGGGCCGCGTGGTGATCTTCGGCGCCGGCATGGGGCTGCCGTTCTTCACCACCGACACCGTCGCGGTCCAGCGGGCCCTGGAGACGCACTGCGAGGCCGTGCTGTTCACCAAGAACGGCGTCGACGGGGTCTACTCCGCCGACCCCAAGCTGGACCCGACGGCGACGAAGTTCGACGACCTCACCTACGACGAGGCCATCTCGCGCGACCTGCGCGTGGTCGACCAGACGGCGTTCACCTCGCCGCCGAGAACAAGCTGCGGATGATCGTGATGGGGCTGGGGCCCGAGGGCAACATCCTCAAGGCCGTGCAGGGTGAGAAGATTGGCACGCTCGTGAGCGCGGGCTGACTGCGAAGACGCCCGCCGGCAGCACGCCACGACCGACCCCGCGACAGCACAAGGAGCACCCGGTGATCAACGACATCCTCAACGAGGCCGACGGCAAGATGGACAAGTCCGTCGAGACGACCCGCGAGGAGTTCTCCGCCATCCGCGCCGGCCGGGCCAACCCCACGATGTTCAGCAAGATCATGGTCGACTACTACGGCACGCCGACGCCGATCCAGCAGCTCGCGTCGTTCACCTCGCAGGAAGCCCGCATCATCCTGATCGCGCCGTACGACATGGGCGCGATCGGCAACATCGAGCGGGCCATCCGCGACTCGGACCTCGGGGTGAACCCCGTCCAACGACGGCAAGGTGCTGCGCTGCGTGTTCCCCGAGCTCACCGAGGAGCGCCGCAAGGAGTACATCAAGGTCGCCCGCCACAAGGCGGAGGACGGCCGCGTGGCCATCCGCAACCTGCGCCGGCACGCCAAGCAGGGCCTCGAGAAGCTCGAGAAGGACGGCGACGCCGGCAAGGACGACGTCGCCGGCGCCGAGAAGCGGCTGGACGGGATGACCAAGACCCACACCGACAAGATCGACGACCTCCTCAAGCACAAGGAATCCGAGCTGCTCGAGGTCTGAGGCGAGCCGGGGACCGATGACCCGGGACCGCGTCCACCGCGCCGCAGAAGGACCACGGCCGCGCGGGCCGCGACCTGCCTGCCTCCATCGGCTCCGCCGTGGTGCTGCTGGCCGCCATCGCGGTGTCGCTCGCGTTCTGGAAGACCGCGTTCATGTTCATCGTGGCCGCCGCCGTCGTCGTCGCCGTCTGGGAGCTGCACCGCGGCCTGCTCGCCAAGGAGATCGACGTCCCCGAGCAGCCGTTGATGATCGGCGGCGTCGTGATGGTCGTGGTGGCCTACTTCTTCGGTGCCCCGGCCCTGGTCACCGCCACCGCGGTCAGCGCGCTGGTGACCATGCTCTGGCTGCTGCGCCGCGGCGTCCCCGGCTACGTCCAGAACGCCACCGCGTCGGTGTTCGTCCTCATCTACGTGCCGTTCCTCGGCTCGTTCGTGGCCCTGCTGCTCGCCGAGGGCGGGGCGTGGGACTTCACCCGCTGGGACGACGGCGTCAAGGGCGTCATCGTCTTCATCCTGGTCACCATCGCCTCGGACATCGGCGGCTACATCGCCGGCGTGCTGTTCGGCAAGCACCCGATGGCCCCGGTGATCTCGCCCAAGAAGTCCTGGGAGGGGTTCGCGGGCTCGATGCTGTTCTGCGTCGCCGTCGGCGTCGGCCTCGTCGTCTGGCTGCTCGACGGCGACTGGTGGGTCGGCGTGGCCCTGGGGCTGATCGCCGCCGTGATGGCCACCCTCGGCGACCTGTGCGAGTCGGTCATCAAGCGCGACCTCGGCATCAAGGACATGAGCCAGGTGATCCCCGGGCACGGTGGCCTGATGGACCGCCTGGACTCACTCCTCGCGACCGTCGCGCCGATCTGGTTGCTGCTCCACTACGCCGTGTTCTGAGACCCTGTCCGGGTGACCAGCAACCCGTACGGCAGGCGCCACCGCCGGGGGACCCAGCGTCCGAGCCGCCGCGAGAGGTCACGGGCTGGGGGGTTGTCGTCGGCGTCGCGCTCGGCCTGGTAGGCACGTTCGTCTGGATGTTCATCACCTTCTTGGTGGCGCTGAGCATGGAGAACGACACGCAGAGGCTGCCCGACTGGCTGGTCTTCGTCCTGTTCATCCTGCCCTTCCCGGTGGCGATCCTGCTGCTGTGCTTCCGACGCACCCGCCAGGCCGGGGCGGGCTTCGTGATGGGGCTGGCCATCGGCGCCCTGGTGGTGGCCGGGCTGTGCACCTCGATGCTGTTGCCGGGCCTGACGGGCTGACGTGGACCCCACCCTCGGCGACCTGCTCGGGCTCGACCTGCCGATCCCGACCCACGACTTCTTCGTGTTCCTCGGGGTGCTCGCGGCCGGGTGGGTGTTCGTCCACGAGGCGCGCAGGCAGGGACAGACCGACGAGCGGATCCTGTACGTCGTGATGGGTGCCCTCGTCGGGGGCGCGGTCTTCATGCGGCTGGGCACCTGGCTCCAGCACGTCGACCTGCGTCAGAACGCCACGCTGGCCGAGCAGTGGCTCTACGGCAACCGCTCGATCCTCGGCGGCCTGGTCGGCGCCTGGCTCGGCGTGCACGTGGCCAAGCGGTTGACCGGCTACCGGGTGCGCACGGGCGACCTCTTCGCCCCCGCCGTCGCGTTGGGCATGGCCGTGGGCCGGCTCGGCTGCTACTTCACCGAACAGCCGGGCACGCCGACCGGAGGGTGGCTCGGGGGGTGGGGGATCACCCTCGACGCGGACGCCGCGGCGCGGACCGGGTCGCCTGCCGGCGTGCCGCTGCACCCGTCGTTCGCGTACGAGATCGCCTTCCACCTGTTCGCCTTCGCCGCCATCTGGTGGTGGCTGCGACGCCGGAGCCTGCCGCCGGGCGAGACGTTCGTCTGGTACGTCGCGGCGTACGCCGTCTTCCGCTTCTTCGTCGAGTTCGTGCGCGGCAACGACGTCGCTTGGCTCGGCCTCACCCGCCCGCAGCTCTTCCTGCTCGTCACCATCCCGCTCGTGCTGGCCAGGATCGCCTGGCAGGCGCGCCGCGGCGCCTATCGTGGCGCCATGCAGCCGCGGGAGCAGGCCGTCGCCCACGAGGTCGCGGCATGACAGGCATGCCGCTGCGCGGCGACCGGATCCATCGCTACGTCAACGCCTTCTGCCCGGTCTGCCACGAGGAGCGCCCGGACCGCCCGCTCGCCGAGGTGCAGCGGCTGTCGGGATGGCTGGTGGAGCGCCAGGGCCGGATCTGGCTGGAGCGCGGCTGCGCAAACCACGGTCTGGTGCGCACGCTGTACGACGAGTCCCCGGAGATCCTGACCTACCTCGAGCAGTGGACGGCGCCCACCAAACGTCACGAGCCCGACGTGCGCGGCAACTTCGCGCCGGTGCCCGCGGCCTACGCCGACGGGCTGCCGGAGATGCAGACCCAGCACACCTGCATCCTGCTGGAGGACCTGCTCGACCACTGCAACCTCAAGTGCCCGACCTGCTTCGCGGAGTCCTCGCCGGCCCGGGCCTCGGTCGCCCCGCTCGAGCAGGTGCTGGCCTCCATCGACGCCCGGTTGTCGCGCGAGAACGGCCGCATCGACGTGCTGATGCTCTCCGGGGGAGAGCCCACGCTCTACCCGTGGCTGGCCGAGCTGCTCGACGCCGTCACGGAGCGGCCGATCGTGCGGGTGCTGGTCAACACCAACGGGCTGCGGGTCGCCCAGGACGACGAGCTGCTCGACCTGCTCGCCCGGCACCGCGAACGGGTCGAGGTCTACCTCCAGTACGACGGCGAGTCGGCCGGGGCCTCGACCTACCACCGCGGCGCGGACCTGCGCCGCTTCAAGGAGCGCGCCATCGAGCGGCTCTCCACGCGTGGCATCTTCACCACGCTCACGATGACGGCGGCGCTCGGGGTCAACGACGACGAGATCGGCCGGGTCATCAAGCGGGCGCTGACCACGCCGTACGTCGGCGGGGTGACGATCCAGCCCGTGTTCGGCAGTGGCCGGTCCGGCGCGATCGACCCGCTCGACCGGCTCACCCACACCGGCGTGCTGGCGCGGCTCGAGGAGCAGACGTCGGGGGAGGTCACCTGGCGCGACCTGACGGCCTTGCCGTGCTCGCACCCGCACTGCTGCTCCGTGGGCTACCTGCTGCGCGACGACTCCGGCACCTGGCAGTCGCTGACGACGCTCATCGGCCACGAGCGGCTCAAGCAGTGGCTCGACCTCGAACCCGACCTGCTCGCCAACCGGATCGCCGACGACACCATCCCCGCCGCGATGAAGGAGGTCGTCAAGGGCTCCCTCCTCGACCTGCTCTCGGAGCAGTCGAGCCTCTCGCACCCGTCCATGGCGACCATCTGGCGCGACATCTGCCAGAACTGCGACCTCGGCATCGGCACCCTCACGGCGCTCGCCACCGGGTCGCTGCCCGGGCAACGGAAGAGGCTCCGCGCAATGCTGGGGGAGCGGGTGCTCCGAGTGACGGTCAAGCCGTTCATGGACATGAACACGATGATCGAGGAGCGGCTCACGCAGTGCTGCGTGCACGTGGCGACGGTCAACGGCGAGTCCGGCGACCACCAGTGCGCGCCGTTCTGCGCGGTCCAGGCGTGGGCGCCGCTGAGTGCCACCCGGATCTCCACGGCGACCGGCCGGCCGCTCGTGGAGGTGGCGCCGTGAGCGACCCGCGTCTCGTCGAGCCCGACCGGGTCCCGCCGACCGGGCCCACGGGCCGGCCGGCGCCGTACGACCCGCTCCGGCTGTGCATCTTCGCGACCGTGGCGCTGCTCGGCTGGCTGCTCGGTCCCGTGGCCCTGACCTTCTTCGCCGGACTCGGCGTCGTCGGCTACGCCCGGGCGCGCCGGGCCGGCCTGCTCCGCTCACGCTGCCTCCTGGGCGACACGCGCAACGTGCTGACGTACCTCGGCGTGCTCGCGACCCTCGGCGTGGCCGGTGTGGTCTGGGCGGTGTCGGCCGGGTCGCTCTGGGTGCCGTGGGTCGCGTGGTGATGCCCGGCCACGGCCCCGGTCGCCCCTAGCCTGGGAGCGACCGCCGCCCTCGGAGGTACCCGTGTCCCAGCCGCCCGACGAGCCGCCGTCCCACGAGCCGCCGCCCGACGAGCCGCCGTCCGGTCCGTGGCAGGCGCCGGGGCCTCCACCCACGGGCGGCTACCCGTCGTACCCGCCGCCCTACGGACCACGGCCGCCCCAGCAGAACCCGTACGGCGCCGACCCGACCGGCTACTACCAGCCCCTCGACTCCGGCGGCATGTCGACGGCCAGCAAGGTCGTGCTCGGGGCGGTGATCGGCCTGTTCGGCGGGTTCGTGCTGTGGTTCTTCGCCGTCTTTCTGGTGGCGGTCAGCGGCATCGGCGACGACACCACCTTCCTGTTCTACGCGGCCGTGGGGCCGCTCGTGGTCCCCGCCGTGCTGCTGATCTGGCAGGCGACCCGCCCGTGGGCGGTCGGCATGCTGATGGGCACCGCCGTCGTGTCGATCGGGATGTCCAGCCTGTGTTCGGCGATGATCGGGAGTCTGTAGAGCACGAGGACACGCGAGAGGAGATGTCATGAACGCAGCCGTCGAGGACCGACCCGTCGCCCCGGACCAGGAGCGCGCTCCGGACTGGTGGCACCGCGACCACCCGACGTTCACGGCGCTCACCGGGTTCTTCACCGGTCTGGCCTTCCTGGTGCTGGTGCCGGCCGGGTTCGTGGGCCTGTTGCACCTGGTCTTCGACGACGACACCAGCGAGGACCTGTTCCCGTTGGTGCTGTTCGCCTTGGCCGTACCCCTGTGCCTGATGGCCGCGCACCGCACCCGCCGCTTCGGCGGCTACATGCTGATCGGGATGGTGGTCACCGCACTGGTCGTGGGCGGGGCCGCCGCCGTGGTGCTGTGGGTGATGGTGCAGCGCGACCTCTGAGGTTCGGCCCCCGCACGCCACCGGATGTGGGGCACTCGGATTTCGGGACCTCCGGCGCGCGCGCGATACTCGACGGGATGCCCGACGACCTGCCCGATCACCCACCTGGCGAGCGCCCGACCCTGCCGCTCGTCCTGACCTCCCCGCGCGGCCGCGCCAAGCCGCCGCGGCACCTCGCCGACCTCGACGAGGCCGGCCGCAAGGCGCTGCTCGAGGAGATGGGGCTGCCGGGCTTCCGGGCCAAGCAGCTCTCGACCCACTACTTCGCGCGGCTCGTCGACGACCCGGCGGAGATGACGGACCTGCCGGCCGGACAGCGCGACGACCTGGTGGCCGCGCTGCTGCCGCACCTGATGACGCCGCTGCGCACCCTCGAGGCCGACCGCGGCACCACGCGCAAGACGCTCTGGAAGCTGTTCGACGGCGCCCTGGTCGAGTCGGTGCTGATGCGCTACCCCGACCGGGTCACGATGTGTGTCTCGAGCCAGGCGGGATGCGGGATGGCCTGCCCCTTCTGCGCCACCGGGCAGGGCGGCCTCGAGCGCAACATGTCCACCGCGGAGATCGTCGAGCAGGTCGTCGCCGGGGCGCGGTCGCTGGCCCGTGACGAGGTGCCCGGCGGCCCGGGCCGGGTCTCCAACGTCGTCTTCATGGGCATGGGCGAGCCGCTCGCCAACTACAAGGCCGTGATCGGCGCCGTACGCCGCCTCACCGACCCGTCCCCAGCGGGCCTGGGCATGTCCGCGCGCGGCGTCACCGTCTCCACCGTCGGCCTGGTGCCCCGGATCAACCAGCTGACCGACGAAGGCATCCCGGTCACCCTGGCACTCAGCCTGCACGCGCCCGACGACGAGCTGCGCAACGAGCTGGTCCCGATCAACACCCGCTTCTCGGTGGCCGAGACCGTCGCGGCGGCGTGGAACTACGCCAAGGTGACCAGGCGCCGGGTCTCGATCGAGTACGCCATGATGCGCGGCATCAACGACCAGGGGTGGCGGGCGGACCTGCTGGCCGAGGTCCTCAACGGCTACGGCGACTGGGGTTGGGTGCACGTCAACCTGATCCCGCTCAACCCGACGCCCGGCTCGAAGTGGACGGCGTCCGACCCGGCAGACGAGCGCGAGTTCGTGCGACGGCTGGAGGCGCACGGCATCCCGACCACCGTCCGCGACACCCGGGGCCGCGAGATCGACGGCGCCTGCGGCCAGCTGGCCGCCCACGAATCGTGACCTCACTCCGCGATGATCACTGAAGAGGCGGTCGCGGCGGCGAGCCGGGACTGGGTCTGGGTGCCGGAGGCCGCGACGACGGTCGAGACGGAGGAGTACCTCCTGGCCCGGATGCCCGACTGGTTCGACATCCAGCTGGAGCTGCTCCGCCTCGACCCGCGGCGTCCCGATGAGGAGGTCGTCGGCGAGGTGCTGGCCCGGGCCCGGGAGCTCGGCGGTCCCGAGGTCAACTGCTGGGTCAAGCTGCACAACGACCCGGCCCTGGACGGCGTCTTCCAGGCGTACGGCGGGGTGCTCGACGAGACCCTCGACGTGCTGGCCCTCGACCTGGGTCCGGGCGTGGCGGACTTCGGCGCCTGGGACGACGGCCTCGAGCTGCGCTGGGTGACGGACGTCGAGACCGCGCGCGACCACCACATGGTCGGGATGGTGGTCTTCGGCGGGTCGATGGCTCCCGACGACGAGCTCGAGCGCGCGGCCGCCGACGGCAGGCGGCAGCTGCCGGCCGGCGAAGGCGGGTCCGTCGTCGCCTACCTCGACGGAAGGCCCGTCGGTGCCGCCGGGATCGCCCAGCCGGGCGACGTCGCGCGGCTCTGGGGCGGCTCGGTGCGCGAGGAGGCCCGCGGTCGCGGTGTCT
The DNA here is from genome assembly GCA_963774575.1 of uncultured Actinomycetota bacterium. Taxonomy (GTDB): domain Bacteria; phylum Actinomycetota; class Actinomycetes; order Propionibacteriales; family Nocardioidaceae; genus Nocardioides. The sequence continues at coordinate 128,840 of CAVZFO010000009.1, forward strand.
ACCGGGCCCTGCTCGACGCCCGGATCGGCTACGGCCTCGAGCACGGCGCGACCATGGCGCTCGTCAAGGGCCGCGTCCAGACCTCCGGGCCGATCCTCCGGCGAGCCGGGTTCGAGCGGTACGGCGAGGAGCGCTCCTACCTCGTGCCGCTCGGCTGACCCTCGAAGAGCGCCGCGGCCTCGTCGACGTCCTCGACCAGGTGCACGTGCGGCTCCATCGGCCGACCTCGCGCCAGCGACCGCAGCAGCGGCCAGGCGGGCAGGTCCTCGGTCCAGTAGGCCCGGCCGACGAGCACCATCGGCGCCACCGACGACTCGTCGGCGTAGAAGTTCTCGCAGGCGTCCTGGAAGACCTCCTGGACCGTGCCGCCGGCGCCGGGCAGGAACACGATGCCGGCGTGGCAGACCTCGAGCAGGATCGCCTCGCGCTGGGCGTTGCGGACGTACTTGGCGATCAGGCTGGCCATCACGTTGGGCGGCTCGTGCCCGTAGAACCAGGTCGGGATGCCCAGGGAGTCGGCCCCGCCGGGCAGCAGGGCCCGCACGTCGAAGGCGGCCCGCACCCAGGCCTCCACCGACGGCCGGTACGACGGCACCCGCGCCAGCAGCGGGAGTGCGGCGTCAAGGGCGGCCGGTGGGTCCGCCAGCCCCGAGAGGTACCCGCCGAGGTTGGCGGCCTCCATCGCCCCCGGCCCGCCGCCGGTCGCGACCACGTGACCCGCCCCGATCGCCATCCCCAGCCGGGCGGCGTCGGCGTACCCGGCCGACCCGCGCTCGAGGGCGTGGCCACCCATCACGCCGACCAGGGAGCGGCGCTCGACCCAGCGCGTCAGCGCCTGGTCCATGGCCCAGTCGTGCAGGGCCCGCGCGAGGGAGCCGTCTCGGTCGTGGCTGGCCTGCGACCAGGCGTAGGCGCGGGCATCGAGGGTCTCGGGGTAGGTCGGCGCGTCGTACAGGTCCTCCGGGCGGTAGAGGTGCTCGCGGTGGAGGTCCAGCGGCGCCGCGGGCAGGCCGGGGACCACGATCGCGCCGCGTGCCTCGAGCCGCTCGGCGTCGCCGGCGGCGAAGCGGCAGCCGAGGAAGAGGGCCCCACCCACCCGGACCCCCTCCAGCGCCGCGGTACGGGCCGAGAGGTCCACCCCGCGCACCCGCCACCCCCGCAGCGTGGTCGCGCCGGCCGCGAGCCGCCGGTCGAAGTCGGCGAGGCTGTCCACCTGCACCCCTCGCCCGTGGCTGCGCCTCACGAACGCAACCTAGTGGCCCGCATCATCCGATCGGTCCACGCGCGCCTAGTCCGTCCGGGTCAGGACGTGTCCGAAAAGCGCATGTGGCCCGGGGTTCCGCTCGGGCATGCTTGGCCGTGGATCGCCGGCCGACGAGGCGTTGTTCTCCTCGCATCGTCGCCCCGGGTGCGACGTATTTGCTCCGCGCGAGTGGACGGGGGTATGGCGCGCCCGGGCGGCGACTCTCGATTTTCTCGCCTGACTGACCCGCCACTCCTGGGTCAGAAGGCGTGCGCCATCAGGTCCCCGAACAGCTCCTGCTCGTCGACCTCCAGCCCCCTGGCCTTGAACCACCCGCAGATGTTCGTGCAGTCGCGCAGCAGGAAGTCCATGCCGTTCTGGTTGCCGACCAGGTCCACGATCTGCGGCAGGTCGATCACGACCAGGCGATCGCCGGCCGCGAGGATGTTGTACGCCGAGAGGTCGCCGTGCACGATCCCGTCCTGCACGAGCAGCGCGAGGAAGTCGCGGACCTGCTCGTAGTACGACGCCAGGAGCGCCGGCTCGGGCCGGGTCTGGGCCAGCCGCGGCGCCGTCTCGCCGTCGACGGTGATCCACTCCATCAGGATCTCGGTGCCGTCGATCTGGACGGGGTAGGGGACCGGGGCCCCCAGCAGCCAGAGCCGCTTGAGGGCGTCCCACTCGGAGACGGCCCACTCGCCGGCCGCGACGATGCGGCCCCAGGTGCTCTTGCGCTTGAGGGCTCGCTCGTCGCGGGAGCGCTTGACGCTGCGCCCCTCGGAGTACGACGCGGCGCGGTGGAAGTTGCGATGGTCGGTGTCGCGGTAGCGCTTCGCGGCCATCACGACGCCGGTCGAGGCGTCGTACGGGTCGGCTCGCTCGACCAGGAAGACGTCGGCTTCCTTGCCGGTCTTCAGGATGCCGAGGTCGGTGTCGACGGCTCCGCGGGTCTCCACGACCCACGCCGGGCGTGGCTCGGGGCCACGGCTGAGCGGCTCGACGTCGAACCAGGTGGTCCAACGCTGGCCGTCGCCGAGGTCGTCATAGCTGCGGAACTCGAAGACGAAGCTGGGATCGATGCCCGCCTCGGGCGGGCGGGAGGTGTAGGCGTCAGCCTCGAGCCACTGCTCGAGGGAGAAGTCGGAAGACATCGCTGTGGGTGCTCCAGAGGTGAGAGGACGGATGACCGGTCGAGGACAGGCCAAGGACGGCGATCGACATGTCACGCTCCTCTCACTCGGGCACGCGGACGTTCCGGCGGGCCGCGACGAGTGTGACAGAGCCGGGGGGACCGAGCCACCTTTTTAACGTCGGTTAGGGTCCCGGGGTGATCGCCGCCCCCCTCATGAGCCGGGCCCTGCGCCGCTCCGCAGGCGCCGTCCTGGTGCTGGGACTGGTGACCGGCGGGACTGCTCAGGGTGCCGTGGGCGCCGGACCGGCCGTCAGGAGCGAACCCGTCCGCGGCGCGACCGGGCTCGGTGACCCGTACTTCCCGCTCGACGGCAACGGTGGGATCGACGTGCTGCGCTACCGCATCCACGACGCCTACCGCTTCGACGACCAGCACCTGCGCGGCCGGACCCGGATCACCCTGCGCGCCACCGAGGACCTGAGCGCCTTCGACCTCGACTTCCTCTTGCCCGTCAGTCGGGTCACCGTGGACGGCCGGGAGGCCCGGTCACGCAAGTCCCTGAAGCACGAGCTGGTCATCCGCCCGCAGCAGCCGCTGCAGGCCGGGCACCTGGTCGACGTCGTGGTCGAGTACGCCGGCTTCCCCGGCCACTACGCCTATCGCGGCGAGAGCAACTGGCTGGCCGACGACCGCGAGGTCGTCGCCATGAACCAGCCGCACATGGCCCCGTGGTGGTTCCCCGCCAACGACCACCCGCAGGACAAGGCCCGGATGGACATCTCGATCACCGTCCCGCGCGGCAAGCGGGTGATCGCCAACGGGCGCCAGGTGTCGCGCCGGCAGCACGGGGACCGGAGGACCTATCACTGGCGCGCCGACGAGCCGATGGTGCCCTACCTCGCCTTCTTCGCGGCGGGCCGGTTCGCGGTCTCCCAGGGCACCCACGACGGCCTGCCCTGGCTGGTGGCCGTGTCGAAGCAGCTCTCCGACTCCGAGCAGCGGCTGTCGATGCGCCTGCTCGAGACGACCCCCGACCTCGTGGACTGGCTGGCCGGCGAGCTGGGGGAGTACCCGTTCAGCCAGACCGGCGGCCTGGTCACCAGCCTGTCGCCCGGCTTCGCGCTCGAGAACCAGACCCGGCCGACCTACCCGGCGCTCAACCGGGGCGCCACCTCCTTGCTGGTCCACGAGCTCGCCCACCAGTGGTTCGGCGACTCGGTCGCGGTGCACGGGTGGCGGGACATCTGGCTCAACGAGGGGTTCGCGACGTTCATGCAGGTGCGGTACGACGAGACGCACGGCGGCCCGGACGCCCAGGCGTGGCTGGAGGACCAGTGGCGCGGCATCGGCGAGGGCACCTTCTGGGAGCTGCCGATCGACGACCCCGGGGCGCCGGACATCTTCGCGCCGCAGGTCTACACCCGCGGCGCGATGACCCTCCAGGCGTTGCGGCACCGGGTCGGCGAGGCGGACTTCTGGACGATCCTGCGCACCTGGGCGCACGACCGCGCGGGCGGCAACGGCAGCACCGAGGAGTTCCGGGCGCTCGCCGAGCACGTCTCCGGCGAGGACCTCGACGGGTTGTTCGCCGCCTGGCTCTCGACCGGCACCCGGCCCGACCACACCGCCGACAACGGGTTCTGAGCGCCGCCCGGGCCGAGCCTGCGAGGGCCGGGATCAGGCGCCTCCTCGAGATCCCCGTGTCCGGGTCGGCTGCCTAGCCTCCGTCGTCGGGCGTCGGCACCCAGCGGCCGGCCCAGCCCCGGTGCAGCACCTTCTCGATCATCCGGGCGTTGAGCCACGCCGTCAGCGTCCACACCACCACCCAGGCCACGGTCACCGCCCAGGACGAGGCTGCGGGGCCGTGCCCCACGGTGGCGCCGGCCGCCAGCGCCGCGTAGAAGCCGACCCACAGGGCGATGGGCGTCAGCGGCATGGTGAGCAGCACCACCGCGACGTACCAGGCCCGGCCGTCGGCCAGCGTGCTCAGCACGGCCAGCAGGCCGACGACGGCGACGTAGGTCTGGCCCGCGGGGGAGAGCCGGACGACCGGCAGCGTCGCCGGGGTGTCGCCGCCGTCCTCCACCCGACCATGATGACGCAGTGCAGGTCGTCCCGCAGGCCTGCCGGGCCGCAATGCGACCATCGACGGCCACGTCGCACCCTCAGGGGCTGACCTCGGGCCGCCCCGTGGGCGCCCTTCCCGTGGCGTCGAGCACGGTGATGGTCGCGTGGTGGGTGGGCCGGGCGTGCCGCGCCCCGAGGACCACGAGGCGGATGGTCTCGGGCGGCTCTACCACGGCGTCGGCCAGGAGCTCGACGCTCACGGGCTGGCTGGTCCGGCCCGGCGCGAAGACGAGCGTGGGGTGGAGCGGCACGAAGTCCCGACCGGCCGAGGCGGTGCCGGGTCGGCTGGCCAGCTCGACGACGATCCGCCGGCCGCTCGGGGCGGAGAGCCTGACCTCGGTGAACCCCAAGCGGTGGCCGACGGTCGGCTCGACGAACGTCGCGTCCTGGGGCAGCACCCGCGGTGGCGGGTCGTCGTCGTCGATGACCACTGCAGCCCGGTCCGTGGCGAGCGTCGCGTGGCGGGGATCGACGAGGCGCACCACGAACGTCTCGGCGGCCTCGTCCAGGGCGTCGGGCACGGTCGCCACCGGGACGACGACACGCAGTTCACCCGTCGGGATCGTCACGTCCGCGTGCACCGGCTCGTAGTCGGTCCGGCCGCGGGCGGTCCCGCCGCGGGTGTCGAGGCGGACGACCACGTCCCGCGCCGACGGCCCGGTCCAGGGAGACCACGACGCGCGCCGGCGTACCCTCGGCGACGCCGTCGGCGGGGGAGGTCACCGAGACCGACACGCGGGGGAGCGGGTGCGCCGCGGCGGGCACGGCGGAGGTGCCCGCCGCCAGGAGCAGGCCCGCCACCGGCCCAGCCGTCAGCACCGCGAGGCGCACGTCAGTGGCCGCCCAGCAACGGCGACATCGCGCGGGCGATGGCGCTCGGCCGCCCGGTGAGGCGTTCCTCGGTGTCGGCCACCCTCATCGCCCGGAGCCCGGCGTTGGCGCCGAGCCAGCGCAGCGGTTCGGGCTCCCAGCGGCGGGACCGGTGCCCCACCCAGGGCAGTCGGGTGAGGTCGGTCTCGCGGCGCAGCACCAGGTCCCGCAGCGTGCGGCCGGCCAGGTTCGTGGTGCTGACGCCGTCCCCGACGTACCCGCCTGCCCAGGCCAGGCCGGAGGACTGGTCCAGCCCGACCGAGGCGCACCAGTCGCGCGGCACGCCCAGGGCGCCACCCCAGGCGTGCGTGATCCGCGCCGTCGCGAGCGCCGGGAACAGGTCAACGAGGGTGGTGCGCAGGGAGGCGAAGACCCGCTCGTCGCGGTCGAAGCCGGGCTTGATCGCGGAGCCGAAGTGGTACGGCGCCCCGCGGCCCCCGAAGACCATCCGGTCGTCGGCGGTGCGCTGTCCGTAGATGATCACGTGACGCTGGTCCGACCAGGTCTCTCGCCGGCGCAGCCCGATCCGCTCCCACACCTCGGGCGGCAGCGGTTCGGTGGCGATGATCAGCGAGTAGACGGGTGCGAGGTCACGTCGCCGGCCGGCCAGGGTGCGGGTGTAGCCCTCGGTCGCGCGGACCACGACGTCGGCGCGCACGGTCCCGCGGTCGGTGCGCACCCGGCCCGGCTCGATGCGGGTGGCGGCCGTGCCCTCGTGGATCGTCACCCCGCGGCGGGTCACGGCCGTGGCGAGCCCGGCGACGAGACGCCCGGGGTGCACGACGGCGCAGTCGGGCGTGTACGTCGCCCCGCGGACGTGCGTGGCCGCGAGCAGGCCGCGCGCCTCCTGGCCCGCGAGCAGCCGGACGTCGTCCTCGCCGAGCCCCCAGCGGCGGGCGTGGGCGATCTCCTCGCGGGCCCGGGTGAGCTGGGCGCGCGAGCGGGCCAGCACGACGGTGCCGCCCTTGGCCCAGTGCGCGTCGATCCCCTCGGTGACCAGCACCCGCCCGACCTCGTCGACGGTGGCCCGCATGGCGGCGTGCTGCGCCAGCGCACCCTCGCGGTCGGGGTCGCCCGACAGTCCCGCGAGCTTGTCGAGCGAGGCGGGGAACAGGGCCGAGCACCAGCCGCCGTTGCGGCCCGACGCGCCGTACCCCGCCACCTGCGACTCGAGGACCACGATCCGTAGCGTTGGGTCGGCCTCGGCCAGGTAGTAGGCGGTCCACAGCCCCGTGAAGCCGGCTCCCACGATCGCGACGTCGGCGTCGCGGTCGCCCGGGCAGCGGTGGGCGGGCTCCCGTCGTACCGGCCGGGGTCGTCTCGTGCCACAGGGACAGCGAGCGGGGGTCCCGGCGGTCGGCTGTGCTCAGCGCACGCCCCACGAGTAGGTCTGCTTCTGCAGCTTGAGGTACATGAACGTCTCGGTGCTCTCCACGGCCGGGATGGCGCGGATCTTGCCCGAGATCAGCTCCAGCAGGTGGTCGTCGCTCTCCGCCACCACCTCGACCAGGAGGTCGTAGCTGCCGGCGGTGATCACGACGTAGTCCACCTCTTCGAGCTCGCCGAGCGCCTCGGCCACCGACTCGAGCTCGCCCCGCGCCCGGATCCCGACCATGGCCTGCCGGGCGAAGCCCAGCTGGAGGGGGTCGGTGACCGCGACGACCTGCATCACGCCGCTCTCGGTCAGCCGCTGGACGCGCTGGCGGACCGCGGCCTCGGACAGCCCGACGACCTTGCCGATCGCGGCGTAGGAGCGGCGGCCGTCCTGCTGGAGCTGTTCGATGATCCGCTTGGACACGTCGTCGAGGACCATGTGCGTCCGCCGGGGGCGGCTCATCCGGAGCGTCCGTCGGGCCGGGACATCGGCAGGTCGAGCGGCGGGGGACCGGGTCTGGTGGCGGGGCTCACCGCCCCAGGGTGGCATCACCCCACCCCCAGGCCAAGCAAGAGAGCCCCGTCGGCGTCCCGGCGTGTCACCCAGGGATAACCTGGGGAGTGCAGGCGCGGGTGTCCCGTCGCCCTGGCAGAGGATTCCGTCGTTCCCCGTGACGCGGCCGACGGTATCGCTTGTCGTGGGGCCACGCGTATGCCACGATCCGCACTGTCACGAGCACCTACCCCGGGCCGCCCGTGTTGCCGAAAGGGGGCTCATGCCGGACTTCGCCGAGCCGGGCAGGCCGACGCGCCTGGGCCGTCGTACGTTGCTCAAGGGCGCCGGTGGCGCCGCCTTCGGGGTGGCGAGCCTCGCCGTCCTTCCGTTGTTCAGCACCTCGCGGTGCCCAGCAGGATCCGGCCACCTGCAAGGCCACGGACGTGTCGGCCACCGACAAACAGCTCATCGTCAGCAACTGGCCGGCCTACATCGACCCACGCTCGGACGGGCCGACCAACACCCGTGACGTCTTCGAGCAGCGCACCGGCATCACGGTGAAGTACACCGACGACGTCAACGACAACGCCGAGTTCTTCGCCAAGGTGCGCAACCAGCTCGGCTCCTGCGAGTCCGTCAAGCGTGACATGTTCATGCTGACCGACTGGATGGCCGCCCGGATGATCGCGCTCGGCTGGATCCAGCCCCTGGACGCCAGCAAGGTGCCGAACCTGCACGACAACCTCATCGAGCCGCTCCGGGGGAAGGCGTGGGACCCTCACCGGACCTTCTCCGCGCCGTGGCAGAGCGGGCTGACCGGCATCGCCTACAACTCCGACGAGACCGATGCCGTCGGGTCGTTCGAGGAGCTGCTCACGCGTTCGGACCTCAAGGGCAAGATCACCCTGCTCTCCGAGATGCGCGACACGATGGGCTTCATGCTCAAGGTCACCGGCGCCGACCCGAGCAAGTTCACCGAGGACGAGTGGGCCAACGCCATCGACCGGCTGGCGGTCGTCGTCAACGCGGGCCAGATCCGCTCCTTCACCGGCAACGAGTACATCCAGGACCTCGCGGCGGGCAACATCGTCGCGTGCGAGGCCTGGTCGGGAGACGTCATCCAGGCCCAGTTCGACAACCCGGCCATCAAGTTCGTGACGCCGGAGGAGGGCCTGTCGATCTGGAGCGACAACATGCTCGTCCCCAACCTCGCCACCCACCAGGCCAACGCCGAGGCGTGGATCAACTACTACTACGAGCCCGAGGTGGCCGCGAAGCTCGCCGCCTGGGTGAACTACATCTGCCCCGTCAAGGGCGCCCAGGCGGAGATGGAGAAGATCGATCCGTCCCTGGTCGACAACCAGCTGATCTTCCCCGACGAGGAAACCCTCAGCGTGACGTTCGACTTCATGGCTCTCAACGAGAACCAGATCAAACAGTACGAAGGAGACTGGTCCGATGTCACAGGTGGCTGAGCCGAGTATCGGCACCGACAGCACCCGGGACGCCGAGGCCGCGGCCTCCGGCGGGTCCGACCTCCAGCTGCGAGCGGTGACGAAGGAGTTCGGCACCTTCACCGCCGTGAAGTCGCTCGGACCTCGACGTCCCCAGCGGGTCCTTCTTCGCCCTGCTCGGGCCCTCGGGCTGCGGCAAGACCACGACCCTGCGGATGGTCGCCGGCCTGGAGACGCCGACCTCGGGGACGATCACCCTGGCGGGCAAGGACATCACCTACGCCAAGCCCTACCGGCGGCAGGTCAACACCGTGTTCCAGAACTACGCGCTGTTCCCGCACCTGGACATCTTCGAGAACGTCGCCTTCGGCCTGCGCCGGCGCAAGAAGTCCGACGTCGACAAGCAGGTCAACGAGATGCTCGAGCTGGTCGAGCTCGAGAGCCAGGCGCGCAAGAAGCCCGCCCAGCTGTCAGGTGGCCAGCAGCAGCGCGTCGCCCTGGCGCGGGCCCTGATCAACCACCCCGAGGTGCTGCTGCTCGACGAGCCTCTCGGCGCGCTCGACCTCAAGCTCCGCCGGGCGATGCAGATCGAGCTCAAGCGCATCCAGACCGACGTCGGCCTGACGTTCATCCACGTGACCCACGACCAGGAGGAGGCCATGACGATGGCCGACACCATCGCGGTCATGAACGCCGGCGTCATCGAGCAGATGGGCGCGCCGGAGGAGCTCTACGAGAACCCCCGCACCACCTTCGTGGCCAACTTCCTCGGCCAGACCAACCTGATCGAGGGCAAGGTGACCGGCCGCTCCGGCGACGTGGTCAGCGTCGAGATGCACGGGATCGGCGTCTCGGTCGACGCCGGCCGCGCGCACACCGAGGGTGGCGAGGGTTGGGTGGGGATCCGGCCCGAGAAGGTGCTCATCGGCGACGAGGGCGAGTCGCTCGACGCCCCGGGCAACACCATCCCGGGCGGCGTGGTCAGTGACGTCAGCTTCACCGGGGTCAGCACCTCCTACCTGGTGCGGATGCCGTGGGGTCAGGAGCTGATGGTGTTCGAGCAGAACACCGGTCGACGAAAGATCTTCCGCGAGGGCGACAGGGTCGAGCTGTCGTGGCGCCCCGAGTACGCCTTCCTGCTCGACCGCAGCCAGGACGCCTCCGCAGGCGCCCAGCTCGGCGACGTGTGAGTCCCCGTGGCTGAGTTCACCCGCCACCGGGGCAAGGTCGGCTACATCCTCCTGATCCCCGGCCTGGCCTGGCTGGCGCTGTTCTTCGTCATCCCGTTCTACTCGCTGGTCGCGACCAGCCTCTACGACCCCTCCGGGTCCGTGTTCGCCGGCTACGACATGACCTGGCAGTTCAGCAACTACGTCCACGCGATCCAGGACTACTGGCAGCCGTTGCTGCGGTCGCTCTGGTACGCCGGCCTGGCCACCTTGTTCTGCCTCGTGCTCGGCTACGTGCTGGCCTACGCGATCGCCTTCAAGGCCGGGCGCTGGAAGAACCTGATGCTGGTGCTGGTCATCGCGCCGTTCTTCACCAGCTTCCTGGTGCGCACGCTGTCGTGGAAGCTGATCCTCGCCGACAACGGCTTCGTCGTGAACACCCTGCAGTTCCTGCACATCCTGGGGGCGGACGGCCGGCTGCTGGCCACGCCGGTCGCCGTGATCGCCGGCCTCACCTACAACTTCCTCCCGTTCATGGTGCTGCCGTTGTTCGCCAGCATCGACAAGATCGACCCGCGGCTGATCGAGGCGGGCGGTGACCTCTACGCCTCACCCTTCGTCGGGTTCTGGAAGGTGACCTGGCCGCTGTCGCTGCCGGGCGTGGTCTCCGGCACCCTGCTGACGTTCATCCCGGCGGCCGGTGACTACATCAACGCCGAGCTGCTCGGCAGCCCCAAGCAACGCATGGTGGGCAACGTGATCCAGAACCTCTTCACCGACGCCAACGACTTCCCGGCCGCTGGTGCGCTCTCGGTGATCCTGATGCTGATCATCGTGGTGATGGTGTTGTTCTACGTGCGCCGGGCCGGGACGGAGGACCTCCTCTGATGCGCTGGCTCCGTCACAACCTCGTCCTGATCCTCGGCCTCTGCGTGCTCGCCTACACGTTCGTGCCGATCGCGATCGTGGTCCTGATGAGCTTCAACCAGCCCAACAGCCGACTGATCTACGAGTTCGACGGCTTCACCCTGGACAACTGGCTGCACCCCTGCGGACCGGCCGGCATGTGCGAGGCCGTGGGCCGCTCCATCGAGATCGGCCTGGCGGCCACCATCGTGTCGACCGTCCTCGGCACGCTGATGGCCTTCGCGCTGGTGCGCCACGACTTCGCGGGCCGTTCGAGCACGAACCTGCTGATCTTCCTGCCGATGGCCACGCCCGAGATCGTGATGGGATCCTCGTTGCTGGCCCTGTTCGTGGCGTCGGGCTTCGGTGGCTCGCTCGGCTTCGGCACGATCCTGATCGCGCACATCATGTTCTGCATCTCGTTCGTCGTGGTCACCGTGCGCGCCAGGCTCGCGGGCATGAGCGACACCCTCGAGCAGGCGGCCGCCGACCTCTACGCGACGCCGTCGCAGACCTTCTGGAAGGTCACCTTCCCGTTGGTGTTCCCCGGCATCCTCGGCGCCGCCCTGCTCGCCTTCTCGCTCTCCTTCGACGACTTCATCGTCACCAACCTCAACGCGGGCACCACGACGACGTTCCCCCTCTACGTCTGGGGCGTCGCGCAACGCGGAGTGCCGATGCAGGTCAACGTCGTGGGCACGCTGATGTTCGCGATCTCGATCTTCATCGTCATCGGGGGCGAGGCCAACAACCGTCGACGGACCAGGGCCCTGCGGGTGGAGATCCCCGAGACGCCGCCGGTGGCCGTCCCACGCTCCTGAGCTGGCCCCGACTCACCGTCCGTCCGCGGAGGCGCTCCAGCGCTGCCGCGACGGCAGCAGCTGCGCGACGGCAAGGGCGCCGAACGCCAAGGTGTTGATCGCGACGAACTGCGCGAGCGCGGCGTACCAGTCGGCCTGCAGCACGCTGGTCGGGAGCAGGATCCCGAACACCACGGCCAACAGCACCAGGCGCTCGCGCGGCACGTAGTTCCAGCCGGCCCGCTGCCGGGTGAAGATCTGGGTCAGCGACGCGACGAAGCAGGCCTGCAGGAACAGCGCGTAGCCGAGCTCGAGGAAGATCGGTGCTGCCAGCGCGCGGGCCCGCCAGCCGGCGGCCCACACGGTCACGAGCCGTTCGACGACGAACACCATGCCGACGACGGTCCAGAACCGCGACGGTGCGAACTCGTCGGCGGCCAACACGGTGATCAGGCTGAGGAGCAGGAAGGCGTTCAGGGCAGTTCGCGAGCCGGCAACGGCACTCCGTGCTGCTCGAGGCCCTTACGGTCTATGCTCGACGTCAAGGCCGGCGACTCGGTCTGGTGGCACTGCGACATGATCCACTCCGTCGGCTCCGGTGCAGGACCAGAAGGGCTGGGGCAATGTCATGTACATCCCCGCCGCTCCGTGGTGCCCGCGCAACGAGGCCTACGCCGCCTCCGTGCGGGAAGCATTCATCACCGGCTCCAGTCCTTCGGACTTTCCGGACGAGAACTATGAGCGTGCGTGGCCCAACCGGTTCCGCTTCGACGATCTGAACGCTGTCGGCCGCCGCGGCCTCGGCATCGATGACTGACCAACCGCAATAGGCCTCAATATCGAGATCACGCCTCGGTCCTCCGATTGGCGGACTCCGCGTTCACCCCCGAGAGGGTCCGGTCAGATGTCATGGCGGGGCTGACCACGGGGACAGGCTTGGGACAGATGTCGGTAGAGATCCGACACACCACAAGTCTTCGGAGGAGCCCGATGTCCACCCTGGCGTCTACTGCGGCCGCGCCCCCGGCGCGGGTCCGCACCGGTCGCGCTTCGAACGGCGCCACGCATGCGGCATCCGCCGCGGGCGAGCCGTCGCAGTCCACGAGCCGGATCGCGCTGGCCAGCATGGTCGGTACCACGATCGAGTACTACGACTACCTCATCTTCGGCACCGCGGCCGCTCTCGTCTTCGGCCAGGTTTTCTTTCCCCAGCTAGGCGGGGCGACTGGCGCCCTCGCCGCGCTGGCCTCACTTGCCGTCGCCTTCATCTTCCGGCCGGTCGGCTCGGTGCTGTTCGGCCACATCGGTGATCGGCTGGGCCGCAAGAGCACTTTGATCATTACCTTGCTGCTGATGGGAATCAGCACAGTTGGGGTCGGCCTGCTGCCCAGCGCCGCGAGCATCGGCATAGCCGCCCCGATCCTGCTGGTGCTGTTGCGGGCCTTCCAGGGTTTGGCCGTCGGCGGTGAGTGGCCGGTGCCGCGCTGTTCGCCGCGGAGAGCGCCCCCACGCACCGGCGCGGGCGGTTCGGCGCATTCCCCCAGCTTGGCGCCACGTTGGCCTTCGTCCTCTCGGGCCTCACGTTCCTGATCATCTATTTGGTCGTCGGTGAGGCCGATGGCGCGTTCCTCGAATGGGGCTGGCGGGTGCCGTTTCTGCTCAGCGGCGTGCTGATTGCCGTCGGGCTGTGGGTGCGGCTGCGCACGACCGAGACGCCGGTCTTCGCCGCAACCGCTCCGACCGAGCGCCGAGCGGCGATACCCTTCGCCGAGGTCTGGCGCCGCCAGCCGCGGACCGTGCTGCTGACAGTTGGCGTTATGACCGGGATCTTCGCCTGCATCTCGATTGGATCCGTATACCTCACCAGCTACGCCACCGGCGCGAGCGGGCTGGGCCTGAGCGAGCCGACAGTGTTGCTCATGACCATTGTGGCCGGGGTAGCAGCGGCGCTGACCACGGTCCTCTCGGCGCGGTGGTCCGACCGAATCGGCCGGCGGCGGATCATCCTCAGTGCCTCTGTGGCCCTGATCGGCTGGTCCCTGGCGATGTTCCCGCTGATGGGGACCGGCTCGGTGGCAGCCTTCGGGACCGGACTCGTCGTCTTCATGGCCCTGGTGGGCCTCGCCTACGGGCCGGTCGCAGCGTACCTGCCCGAAGCGTTCCCCACCGCGTATCGCTACACCGGCACTGGGCTGACCTACAACCTGGGCGGGGTGGCCGGTGGCGGGGTGGCCTTGGTAGTCGCCCCGATGCTGGCCGGCTCTGGGGCCGGAACGCTGGCGATCGGGATCTACCTTGCCGTGATGATGGTCATCACCGCTGGGTGCATGCTGGCCCTGCCTGAGACCAAGGATGCGTCACTGACCGCAGCCTGATCGCCCGACCCGTTGAGCCCGCGGTAATCAGGAGCCGGTCGCACCGCCTGTCACAGTTGGGCCGCCAGTTGGCGCATGATGGTCTCGGCGGGATCGGTTGTCGCGGCCCGGTAGCCGGTCCCAGCCCAGAGGTGGACCAGCTCGGGATCGCCGGCCGCCGCGGCGGCCCGGCGTACCGGGCTCGTCAAGTGGTGCAGCGCCGGATAGCCGAGCGGCGCGACAGCGTCGTATCGGTCAATGAACGTATTGCGCAGCCCCCTTGCCGGCCGTCCAGTGAACGCCCTAGTGACAAGGGTTATCCGGTCGCCTGCGGACAGCGCGGCACGATGCGCGTCGGACGTACCGGCCTCCGGCGAGAGCATCAACACAGTGCCGACCGCCACCGCAGCGGCCCCGGCGGTGAGGGCGGCACGAGCAGTGGCGGCATCGGCGATCCCGCCCGCCGCGATGATCGGCAGCTCGGATGCCGCGCTGACCCCGGCGAGCAGCTGATCGAGACAAGCGTGCGACGACGGCGGTTCGCGCGGTGTGAGTGTGCCCGAATGGCCGCCGGCAGCCGGTGACTGTACGGCCAGGGCATCGACACCGGCCGCTTCGGCCAGACGCGCTTCGTCGGCGGACGTGACGGTCTGCACCAGGATGCTGCCCGCAGCGTGGAGCGCATCGAGAACGGCCAGTTCCGGAACGCCGAACGTGAACGAGACAACCGGGACTGGCGCATCGATGAGCAGGTCAACCTTGTCCCGCCAGCCATCGTCGTCCTCGACCGGATCCTCGGGCAGCGCGACGCCGAGCCGGTCGGCATCGGCGCGCAGCCGCTCGCGATAGGCGCGATAGGCCGTGCGATCGACCGGAACCGGATTGGGCGCGAACAGGTTCACCCCGAGGTGAGACGTTTGCCGGCGAACCACACCGATTTTCGTCTTGAGCGTCTCGGCGGATAGGTACCCGGCGGCGAGAAACCCGATGCCGCCCGCTCGATGTGCGGCCACAACGAGCTCCGGAGTAGTTGGGCCGCCAGCCATGGGCGCGGCAACGATCGGCACGGACAACCCAAGCTCGCTCAACAACGCCATAAATCGATGGTCCTATTGATCGGGGTTTGACGGGCCATGCCGAGCAGCCCAGGCGCTCACGGGTCCGCAGATGCGCCGAGCTTCTGGCGCACGCGCGCGGCCGCGAGGTTTAGTACGTTCCGGTTGCCGCGGTTCCAGGTCACGATCAGCTTCTTCCCGCTGATCCGCCAGTCTGAGCCGTCCCGCACGAGGCGGTCGGAGTAGTAGCCGCCGAGCGTGAACGAGTTGTCGCCGTCGGCGTTGGTCAAAAAGTGTTCGGCCTGTACGTAGATCGAGATATCGGCGGTGTCGTCGGTGACCGTGACCAGCGGGTTGTAGAGGCAATGCTGGCTGGCGTCGAGTCCGGGGAACAGCGCCTTGGCCCGGTCGACCCAGTCATCGGCGCGCACGCGTCCGACGTTTTCCGCCCGGTACGAGCTGTAATCGAGGTCGATCTCGTCGGTGAATACTGAGCGATAAGCGTCCCAATCGCGCTGGTCAATCGCGGCGGCGAAGCGGTAGAGGGTGCGGCAGACGGCCAGTTCGTCCGCTGGATCGGGCGCGCCCGCCGACATCGGTCCCACCTCCGCGCAGGTCGCGTTACTGTACCGCCTATCTTGTAAGCCGCCGAGATGCGCACGAAAGGGTGTCCGGGTGGTCGAGAACCGTGACGTGCCACCGGGGGGTGCCGCGACCGACGCTTACCGGCCGCGGGTTCGATCGGTCGTTCTGCCGGCGGGCAGGGTCAAAGTGGCCGAGGTTGGGTCGGGGCCTCCGCTGCTCCTGATCAACGGTATCGGTGCGAGTCTCGAGACATGGCGGCCGCTGGCCCGGCGGTTATCCGCCAGCCGTCGCCTCATCCTGTTCGACGTGCCCGGCACTGGCGGATCCGGACGGTTGCGTACACCTTTGCGCATGCCGGGGATGGCCCGGCTCGCCGTGGAGCTGCTCGATCAACTGGGCGACGAACGGGTCGACGTGCTCGGTTATTCATGGGGCGGTGCTGTTGCGCAGCAGCTCGCGCGGGACGCCCCGAAACGAGTGCGCGGACTGGTCCTGGTCGCGACGTCGCCCGGGCGTGGCGGCAAGACGCCGTTGTTACCCCTGTTGGCGCTGATGGGCGCTCCGTTGCAGCTCGTGTCCGGCACGTATCTCTCGCGTATCGCACCGGTCATCTTCGGCGGCGACCTGGGGCGTACGGGCAGTGCCCCGCGCAGCGGGGCACAGTCGCCGTGGGATCAGCTGCCCACGCGACTTGGCTACACGCAACAGATCTACGCGATCAGCGGTTGGACGAGCTTGCCGTGGCTGGCCCGGATCACTGCGCCGACCTTGGTCATCAGCGGTGCTGCCGATCCACTGGTACCCGTGGAGAACGCGCGCCTGCTCGCCAGTCGAATTCCGGGGGCTCGCTTGTCCATCGTCGCTGATGGCGGTCATCTGTGGCTGCTGGAACATGCGAAGACCGCGGCAGTACTGATCGACGAATTCCTATCCCGCAACGAATCGTCCAGGAGACACGCATGACACAACCAATCAGCCCGGCCGTCGGCGACCGCGGCGAGCCGTTCGAGCTGGTGGTCGAGCCAGGCAAGATCCGCGAATTCGCCCGAGCGACAAAGGCGCGCGACCCGAACTGGTTCGGCGCCGACGCGATATCGCCGCCAACCTTCCTCACCACTGACCGGTTCTGGGGTGGCCCGGACAGTCACGTGCTGGAACGAGGTGCTATCGACTGGTCGCGCGTCCTGCACGGCGAGGAGGAGTACACGTTCTACGGGCGGCCGCCGGCTGCCGGCGAGACGTTGACCGCACGCCAAGAAGTAGTCGACGTCTTCGAAAAGGCGGGCCGGCGTGGCGGAGACATGAGGTTCATCATTGTCCGCACCGAGTATCGTAATGCGGCTGGCGATCTTGTCGCCGACGTGCGCCACACGGTGATTGAGACGAGCAAGGCGGCGACATGAGCGAGATCGATCCGGCCACGCTTCAGGTCGGCCATACGTTGCCGGATCTGGTCGACGAGCCGCTCACCCGCACCGACTTCGTCCGCTACCAGGGGGCGAGCGGCGACATGAACCCCATCCACCACGACGAGGGCTATGCGCGAAGCGCCGGGTTTCCGACGGTGTTCGCAGTGGGCATGCTCGGGGCCGGGATCCTGGGTACCTACGTCGCGGAGCTGTTCGGGCCGGAGAACGTTCGCAAGTTCAAGGTGCAGTTCCGGGAACAGGCATGGCCGGACGATGTTCTCACTTACACCGGCACGGTCGTCGCGCGCAGCGAGAACGAGTTGTATCTGGAGCTCGCGGCGACGCGACAGACCGGCGGCGTTCACTTGCGCGGCTGGGCGACCGTCCTTGCCGGATAGCCGCTCAGGTTGTGCTGCCGATGGCACACTGACCGAGTGGCAGTCGAGGGCAGAGCGGAGCGGCGACAAACGCTGGGCTCGTTCATTCGGACCCAGCGACGGCTTGCGGCCTTGTCGCTGCGCCAGCTCGCCAGCATGACCAGCGTCTCCAACGCCTATCTAAGCCAGATCGAGCGCGGCATTCATCAGCCGTCATTGCGTGTTCTGCATAGCGTGGCCCAGGCGCTCGATGTGCCGACAACCGTGCTGCTCGAGCACGCTGGGATGGACCCGATCGACGCGGAACGAGTCGACGCCCCGCTCCCGACTGTTGCCGCGATCCAGCTGGACCCAGAGCTCACCGAGGCCGACCGGAAACTACTCCTGGCGGTCTACGAGCGGCTGCGCCGGGCCGCTCGCTAACTCTCCTCAGCACTTGCGTACTATCCTACGCAGAAGTTATGTTGGCGGAGCGCGTGTGCGTTGCGAAGTCCGTATGCGGATACGGACACGGCGGAAGGCGAAGGCGAGAGATGGCCAAACTGGACGGAAAGATCGCGCTTGTCTCCGGAGCGGGGCGTGGAATCGGGCAGGCCATCGCGACCAAACTCGCCGAGGAGGGAGCGCGGCTCGTCATCAACGATCTCGATGTCGAGCCGGCCGAAGAGACCTGCCGGGTGGTGCGCCGCGCTGGCAGCGAGGCCCTGCCGGTCATCGGAAGTGTGACCGACCCCGGGTTCGGCGACCGGTTCGTGCAAGCCGCGATAGATGAGTACGGGCGCATCGACATCATCGTGAACAACGCGGGCTATACATGGGACAGCGTTGTACAAAAGATGACCGATGA
>CAVZFO010000010.1:0-23179 GCA_963774575.1 uncultured Actinomycetota bacterium
TGCGTACTGGGAGCGCGGCCACCCCTCTGACCTGCGCAAACGCGCCGATTCACACGTTGAAGCGGAACTCCACCACGTCACCGTCGGCCATGACGTAGTCCTTGCCCTCCATGCGGACCTTGCCGGCCTCTTTCGCCTTGAGCATCGAACCAGCGGCCATCAGGTCGTCGTACGAGACGACCTCGGCCTTGATGAAGCCGCGCTGGAAGTCGGTGTGGATCACGCCGGCGGCCTCCGGGGCGGTGGCGCCCTTGCGGATGGTCCAGGCGCGGGACTCCTTGGGGCCGGCGGTCAGGTAGGTCTGCAGGCCGAGGGTGTCGAACCCCACGCGGGCCAGGATGTCCAGGCCGGGCTCGTCGACGCCCATCTCGTGGAGCATCTCGCGGGCCTCGTCCTCGTCGTCGAGCTCGACCAGCTCGGCCTCGAGCTTGGCGTCGAGGAAGATCGCCTCGGCCGGCGCGACCAGGTCCTGCATGCGGGCCTTGAGGTCGTCGTCGGCGAGCTCGTCGGCGTCGCAGTTGAAGACGTAGATGTAGGGCTTGGCGGTCAGCAGGGACAGCTCGCGCAGCAGCGCGCCGTCGACCTTGCCCGCCTTGATCAGGTCGATGACCGGGGTGCCCTCCTCGAGGGCGGCCTGCGCGGTCCTGGCGGCCTCGACGGTGGCCGCGAGCGGCTTGTTGCTCCTGGCCTCCTTCTCCAGCCGCGGGATGGCCTTCTCCAGCGTCTGCAGGTCGGCCAGGGCCAGCTCGGTGCGGATCGTCTCGATGTCGGAGGCGGGGTCGACCTTGCCGTCGACGTGGGTCACGTCGTCGTCGCGGAAGACCCGCGTCACCTGGCAGATGGCCGCGGACTCGCGGATGTGGGAGAGGAACTTGTTGCCGAGGCCCTCCCCCTCCGAGGCGCCGCGGACGATCCCGGCGATGTCGACGAACTCCACCGTGGCCGGCAGCATCCGAGCGGAGCCGAACACCTCGGCGAGCTTCGCGAGCCGCGGCTCGGGCACCGCGACCACGCCGACGTTGGGCTCGATGGTCGCGAAGGGGTAGTTCGCCGCGAGCACGTCGTTCTGGGTCAACGCGTTGAAGAGGGTGGACTTCCCGGCATTCGGGAGGCCGACGATGCCGATGGTGAGCGCCACGGAGGGGGAGTCTAGATGCGGGCGGGTTGGGGGACCGATTCGGCGGGGTCGCGGCCGAAGGTCAGCCAGAGGCTGACCAGGACGTAGTACGCGACGTACCCGAGGGAGGCCAGCACCAGCGCCATCGGCGGGTCGGGCATCAGCGCCGTGATGACGGCGTACGCCACGAACCAGACCACCGACAGCGTCATGTTGAGGTACCAGAGCTTCTCGGTGCGCGAGGGGTAGAGGTACTTCACCGGCACGAAGACGAGCACGGCGCACACCAGCAGCACCACCGTGATCGTGGCCACGTTGAAGTCGGCGACGACGGCGTAGAACGCGACGACGTTCCAGTACGACGGGAACCCGAGGAAGAAGTGGTCGTCGGTCTTGGCGTCGCTCCGGCAGAACTGGTAGCAGGAGGCCAACAGCGGGACCGCGGCCACCACGCCGCCGGCCGCGCCGGACGGCAGGTAGCCGTTGGCCCAGAGCAGCACCATCGGCGCGAACACGTAGGTGAGGTAGTCGACGATGTTGTCGAGGAGGGCCCCGTCGAAGTTGGGCAGCACCTCCTTGACCCGGAAGCGGCGGGCCAGGAACGCCGTCGGTGCCGTCGACCACCATGGCGGCCAGGAACAGCCACAGCACCGTCTCGACCCGGCCCTCGTAGGAGAAGTGGACCATCAGCAGGCCGAGCACCGCGCCGCTGGCGGTGTAGATGTGCACGCCCGCGGCCGCCACCCGGGCACCCCGGGTGACCATGGGACCAGGGTACGACGTGCCGCGCCGGAGCGCCGATTCCTGCGAGCGCCCCACAGCGGCGGCTTACGGTGCGGCCGCGGCGTCCGACCTGGCCACCGGCCGCGCGGTGACCCCGTCGCTGGCCGGCCAGGCGTCGCGACCGAGCCGGACGCCCCAGGCGACCACCGGGACCAGGAGGAGCAGGCTCCCGATCCAGGCGATGATCAAGCCGAACCAGAAGCCGGTCTCGTCGCCGGTGTAGAGGCCCAGCGGCGTGGTGTGCGGCCGGGTCGCGGCAGCGATCCAGATGCCGATCACCGCCAGGGACAGTCCCCAGAGGCCGAACTGGACGAGGGCCTTGCGGGCCTGCATGAGTTCCATGACTCGGTTGTACGCCGATGGGGGCGCCGCTTACTAGGGTGCTGGGATGCGGATCGCCACCTGGAACGTCAACTCGCTGCGCTCCCGCATCGACCGCGTGGAGGCGCTGCTCCAACGTCACGACATCGACGTGCTGGCCCTGCAGGAGACCAAGGCCCGCGAGGACCAGCTGCCCCTGATGGGCCTGCAGGCCCTCGGCTACGAGGCGGCGGTGGCCGGCCTCAACCAGTGGAACGGCGTGGCGGTGCTCAGCCGGGTCGGCCTCGAGGAGATCGAGGTCGGCTTCGACGGCCAGCCCTCCTGGGGCGAGCCCGCCGGGGTGGAGTCGAGGGCCATCGGCGTGACGGCGGGCGGCATCCGCATCTGGTCGCTGTACGTGCCCAACGGCCGCAAGATCGACGACCCCCACTACCACTACAAGCTGGACTGGCTGGCCAGGCTGCGCGAGACGTCCGGCGCCTGGCGCGAGGCCGACGTCGCGCTGGTCGGCGACTGGAACATCGCCCCCCAGGACGAGGACGTCTTCGACATGGCGGCCTACGCCAACGACACCCACGTCACGCCCCCGGAGCGCGCGGCGTTCCAGGCGTTCCTGGACGACGGCTGGGTCGACGTGGTGCGTCCGCACGCGCCGGGACCGGACGTCTACACCTACTGGGACTACTACCGGCAGCGCTTCGAGCGCAACCGCGGCATGCGCATCGACTTCGTCCTCGGCTCGCCGTCGCTGGCCGCGCGCGTCACGGGCGCGTTCATCGACCGCGACGAGCGGGCCGGCAAGGGCGCCTCCGACCACGCTCCCGTGATCGTCGACCTCGACTAGCTCGCGTTCAGCCGTGCCACCTCGTCGTCGGTGAGCTCTAGCTCCGTCGCCGCGGCGGAGTCGGTGATCGACTCGGGCCGCTTCGCGCCCGGGATGGGGATCACGCACGGCGACTGGGCGAGCTCCCACGCGAGGGCCACCCGCTGCGGGCTCACGCCACGCGCCTCGGCGATCTCGGCGAACGCGGCGTGCTTGTCGCCCAGCTCCTTGGCCGAGGACAGGCCGCCCAACGGCCCCCACGGCAGGAACGCCAGACCGAGCTCCTCGCACACGTCGATCTCGGGACGGCTGCTGCGGAACGTCGGCGAGAACTGGTTCTGCACGCTGACGAGAGCATCGCCGAGGACCGACTTGGCCAGCCGGATCTGCTCGGCGTTGGCGTTGGAGAGGCCCACCATCTCGACCTTGCCCGAGTCGTAGACCGCCTTGAGGGTGTCGACGACCTCGGCGTACGGCACCTTCGGGTCGGGGCGGTGGTGCTGCCACAACGCGATCCGGTCGACGCCGAGCCGGCGGAGGGACTCGTCGACGGCCCGCTCGAGGTGGTCGCGGCTGCTGTCGACCTCCCACTTCGCCTCGTGCCCCACCCGCACGTGACCGGCCTTGGTGGCCAGCAGCACCTGGTCGCGCAGGCCGAGCTCGTCGAGGAGCCCGGTGATCAGGCTCTCGTTGGCGCCTTGGGTCTGGTCGCCGAGCTCGTCGCCCGGCCCGTAGGCGTCGGCGGTGTCGAAGAACGTCACGCCGGCGTCCACGGCAGCCCGCACCGTCGCCGCCAGCTGCTCGCGCGGTTGGGTCCCGGTCTGGTCGAAGGTCATCAGTCCCAGGCCGATCGCGCCGACCTCGTGCTTCCCGAGCATTCGTGTGTGCATGCCCTCGACCGTAGCCAGGGTGCCTGACGAGGTTGCTCACCCCTCCTGGCGAGCCAGCGTGACGCCGAAGTCGCCGCGGGCGTCGACCCACGTGGTGAGCGGGGTCAGGCCGACCGCGGCAAGCTCCTCGCCGATGCCGTCAAGGGTGAACTTGCTGGAGATCTCCATCCGGATCTCCTCGCCGCTGGCCAGGTCGAGCTCGAGGTCGGCGCCGGGGATCTGGACGCGCATCGGGAGCTCGGCGCGCAGCCGCAGGTCCATCCGGCGCAGGTGCGGGTCCCAGAAGGGCACGTAGCAGAAGCCGTCCACGTCGAAGTCGGCGCCGAGCTCGCGGTTGAGCACGCGCAGCCCGTTGCGCACGAACCGGTCGGTGACGCCGTCGGCGTCGTCGTACGCCGCGATCAGCCGCTCGGCGTCCTTCACCAGGTCGGTGCCGAGCAGCAGGGTGTCGCCGGGCTCCATCGAGTCGGCCAGCGCGCCGAGGAACGCGCCCCGCTCCTCGATGTAGAGGTTGCCGATGGTGCCACCGAGGAAGGCCACCAGCTTGCGGTCGTCGCGGGGCAGGTGACCCAGGTGCAGGGTGAAGTCGCCGACGATCGCGTGCACCGCGATGTCGTAGGCCTCGGCGACGTCCTCGGCCGCCCGGCGCAGCGTGCCCTCGGAGACGTCGACCGGCACGAACCGGCGCAGCTGGCCGGCGTCCTTCATGGCGCGCAGCAGCGCGTGGGTCTTGTCGCTGGTGCCGCTGCCGAGCTCGACCAGCGTGGTGGCGCCGGAGAGCCGCGCGATCTCCGCGGCGTTGCCCAGCAGCACCCCACGCTCGGCCTCGGTGGGGTAGTAGGCCTCCAGGTGGGTGATCTCGTCGAAGAGCCGCGAGCCCTCGTCGTCGTAGAGCCACTTCGGCGGGAGGGTCAGCGGCTGCGCCCCGAGTCCGCGGCGCACGTCCTGGACCAGGGCGGTGCTGGCGGAGTCCTGCGGCAGCAGCACCGAGACGGTCGTCCGGCTCACGAGACCACCGACCCCTCGGCCAGGCGGACGCCGGACAGCGCCCACCGCGCCGCGTGCGGGAAGAAGTTGCGGTAGGACGCCCGGGCGTGACCGGGCGGGGTGAACGCACAACCGCCGCGCAGCACCATCTGGTTGGACATGAACTTGCCGTTGTACTCGCCGATCGCGCCCGCGGGCGGGTGGAACCCGGGGTAAGGGTGGTAGGCCGAGGACGTCCACTCCCAGCAGTCGCCGAACATCTGCCGCAGACCGCCCGTCGCGGGGCCGGCCGCGCGCGGGTGGAAGGTGGTCATGTCGGCGAGGTTGCCGACCACGTCGGGCGTGCTCGCACCTTCGAGCGTCGTGGCGGCGTGCTCCCACTCCGCCTCGCTCGGGAGCCGCTTGCCGGCCCAGGCGGCGTAGGCCTCGGCCTCGTAGAAGCTGACGTGGCTGACGGGCAGGCCCGGGTTCACCGGCCAGGTGCCGTTGAGGGAGTGCTCGAACCAGCGGCCGTCGAGCTCGACCCAGTAGTAGGGCGCGCGCCACTGCTCGGCGTTGACCTTCGCCCAGCCGTCGGAGAGCCAGTGCTCGTGCCGCGCATAACCGCCGTCGGCCATGAACTCCAGCCACTCGGCGTTGGTGACCAGCCGGTCGGCCAGGCGGTAGGGCTGGAGGAACTGCTGGTGGCGCGGCAGCTCGTTGTCGAAGCTGAACCCGCCACCCTCGTGGCCGATCTCCACCAGGCCCCCCGCGAAGTCGACCCAGCCGAGGCGGTCGGGAGCCGCGTCCGCGCTGGGGGTGCCGGCGTAGGCCGGGCGGAGCGGGTTGCGCGACAGCACGTGCTTGATGTCCATCAGGAGCAGCTCCTGGTGCTGCTGCTCGTGGTGGAAGCCCGAGCTCCACGGTGTCGGCGACCTTGTCGAGGGTGCCCTCGTCGAGGGTGTCGAGCAGGTCGCGCATCCGGGCGTCGACGTTGCCACGGTAGACGCCGACGTCGTGAGCGCCCGGCCGGCTGATCGAGCCACGCTCGGCCCGGGTGTAGCGAGGGCCGAGGGACTCGTAGTAGCTGTTGAAGAGGAACCAGTAGGTGTCCTGGAACGGTGCGAAGTCGGGCTCGGTGTCGGCGAGCACGAACGTCTCGAAGAACCAGGTGACGTGGGCGCGGTGCCACTTCGTCGGCGAGGCGTCCGCCATCGACTGGACGGTCTGGTCCTCCGGGGAGAGCGGCGCCGAGAGCGCCTCGGTCGTGGCCCGGACCGACTGGTAGCGGTCGAGCATGGCGTGCGGGTCGCGCGCATTCACTGTCGCGGTCGTGGTCATCGAGGCACCTCACTGTGGCTGACGTCCGACACCGGTCGCACGCAGCGCCGACCGGCCCGACAAGCGTAGGTCGGGCCACCGACAACGCTTCTTACGAAAGCGTTGCGATCCCCCGGGAGCAGGTTGCGATCCGGCGCAGGACCGGCGGCCCTGTCGGCGGTCTCCGTCACACTGCTGCGCATGGTGATGGCACTGGTGCTGATGTTGCTCGTGGGGCTGGTCCTGGGGGCTGGCGCGGGCGTGCTGTGGGTGCGGTCGCGACCGTCGTACGTCGGTGCGGTGCTGGAGGCCGGGGTCGACCGGGCCGAGCTGGTGCTGGGGTTGGACAGGCTCAGCGACCAGGTGCGCGACCTCGAGCACCAGCGGGCGTCCTGGCAGGGCCAGCTCAACCAGCAGGTGCTCGACATGCGACTGGCCACCGACACGTTGCGCCGCGAGACGCAGACCCTGTCGACGGCGCTGCGCCGGCCCCAGGTGCGCGGGCGGTGGGGCGAGATGCACCTCAAGCGGGCGGTCGAGCTGGCGGGGCTGGTCGAGCGGTGCGACTTCACCGAGCAGGCGCACACGGTGACCCGGGACGACGGTGTGCAGCGCCCCGACCTGGTGGTCCACCTCGTCGGCGGCCACCGGGTGGTCGTGGACGCGAAGGTGCCGCTCGACGCCTTCCTCGACGCCACGGGCACCGACGACGAGGATGAGCGCGAGGCCCACCTGGCCCGGCACGCCCGGCAGCTGCGCACCCACGTCGACCTGCTGGCGTCCAAGCGCTACTGGCGCTCGCTCGAGGGCTCGGCCGAGTTCGTGGTGCTGTTCGTGCCCGCCGAGTCCTTCCTGTCCGCCGCCCTGATCGCCGATCGCGACCTCCTCGACGACGCGGCGGCCAAGCAGGTCGTGGTGGCCACGCCGACGACACTGATCGCGCTGCTGCGCACCGTCTCGCTCGGATGGCGGCAGGAGGCGCTGGCCGGGCAGGCGCGCGAGATCCACCAGCTCGGCCGGGATCTGCACGAGCGGCTGGGCACCCTGGTCACCCACGTCGACAACGTCGGCCGCTCCCTCAACGCCGCCGTGGGCCACTACAACGCGGCCGTCGGGTCGCTGGAGTCCCGGGTGCTGGTGTCGGCGCGGCGGTTCGCCGACCTCTCCGTCACCGACGACGACCTCCCGGCGCCGCGTCCCGTGGTGTCCCTGGCCCGGCGCGCCGCCCCACCGGAGAGCGTGGAGCCGCCTAGCGTGGCCTTGTGAGCCACCCCGGGTCCGTCTGGGTCGACGGCCGTGAGCCCGGCCGCGCGGTCGTCGCGCTCGGGGCAGCGGTGGCGCTCAGCGCGATCGCGGTCGACCTGGTCCTCGTCGGCCGGGTGAGCATGTTCTTCGACCTGTGGTTCGTGCTGGTCTGCCTGGGCGTGGCGCTGCTGGTGCGCCGCGGCGACTTCTTCACCGTCGGGGTGCTCCCGCCGCTCATCATGCTGGGAGTGTTCGTCGTGCTGGCCCCGGGCCGGCCGGAGGCGATCGCCAGCCCCGACGACGGCCTGGTCCAGGCCGTGGTGTCGGGCCTGGCCCACCACAGCGTCGCGCTGATCTGCGGTTACGCGCTCTGCCTCGGCACCCTGCTGGCCCGCCAGCGCGCCGCGCGTTGACCCGACGTACGTCCCGACGTCCTCGGCAGGTTCAGGCCACGAACCGCTCCGGGTCGCCGGCCCCCACCCGCACGACCTCCGGGTAGCCCTGGGACCAGTCGATCACGGTCGTCGGCTCGGCCGGGGTCTCCCCCGCCTCGATCACGATGTCGACCTCGTGGTCGAGCTCCTCCTTGACCTCCCACCCCATCGTCCGGGGCTCGGTCTCGCCCGGCAGGATCAGCGAGCTGGTGACGAGCGGCTCGCCGAGGATCTCGAGCAGGGCCTGGTCGAAGACGTGGTCGGGGATCCGGACGCCGACCGTGCGCTTGCGCGGGTGCAGCAGCCGGCGCGGTACCTCGACGGTGGCCGGGAGGATGAACGTGTAGGGCCCGGGCGTGGCCGCCTTGATGGCCCGGAACGCCGCCTTGTCGACGTGCACGAGCTGCCCGAGCTGGGAGAAGTCCCGGCACATCAGGGTGAGGTGGTGCCGGTCGCCGAGGCCGCGGATCCGCAGGATTCGCTCGCGCCCGTCGCGGTTGCCCAGCCGGCAGCCCAGGGCGTAGCCGGAGTCGGTGGGATAGGCGATCAGCGCGTCGTCGTCACGCAGCGCGGCCACCACCTGCTCCAGCAGCCGGGGCTGCGGGTTGTCGGGGTGGACGTCCAGGAACCGCGCCATCGTCAGGACTGTTGCGCGGCCCGGAGGTCGCGCCGCAGCTCCGGCGGCAACGCGAAGATCAGCGACTCCTCGGCGCTGTGCACGGCCTCGGCGTCGGGATACCCGCGCTCGGCGAGGAAGCCCAGCACGTCGTCGACGAGCGCCTCGGGGACGCTGGCGCCCGAGGTCACGCTGACCTTCGCGCACTCCCTCGAGCCACGCCTCGTCGATCTCGCCGGCGTCGTCGACCCGGTAGGCCGCCGCGGCCCCGGCCTCCAGCGCCACCTCGACCAGGCGCACGGAGTTGGAGGAGTTGCCCGACCCGACCACGATCACGAGATCGGCGCCGCGGGCGATCTCCTTGATCGCGAGCTGGCGGTTCTGGGTGGCGTAGCAGATGTCGTCGCTCGGCGGGTCGAGCAGCTCGGGGAACCGCTCCCGGATCGCCGCGACGGTCTCCAGCGTCTCGTCCACCGACAGCGTGGTCTGCGAGAGCCAGGCGACCTTCGAGGGGTCCCGCACCACGATCGCGTCCACGTCGCCGGGACCCTGCACGAGCTGGATGTGCTCGGGCGCCTCGCCGGAGGTGCCCTCGACCTCCTCGTGCCCCTCGTGGCCGATGAGCAGGATGTCGTAGTCGTCGTCCGCGAACCGCCTCGCCTCGTGGTGCACCTTGGTCACCAGCGGGCAGGTGGCGTCGATGGTCTTCAGCCCCCGCTCGGCGGCCTGGACGTGCACGGCCGGGGAGACGCCGTGGGCGGAGAAGACCACGGTCGCGCCCTCGGGCACCTCGTCGAGCTCCTCGACGAACACCGCGCCGCGCGACTCGAGGTCGGACACGACGTGCTTGTTGTGCACGATCTGCTTGCGCACGTAGACCGGGGCGCCGTAGAGATCGAGCGCCTTCTCGACCGTCATCGACCGCGCGGTCGACGCCGGCGCAGTAGCCGCGAGGCGCCGCGAGCAGCACCGCACTGTCGGCGATGCGCGGAAGGCCGAGGTCTGTGGTGGTCACGATGGTCGAGTCTAGGCGACCGTCCAGCCACGCACTCCTCCGTCGTGCGCGGCTAGGGTCGCCCACATGGCGCTGGAGACCTCACCGCAGGCACCCGCGCCCGTCCGCCAGATCGCCAACGCGATCTCCGGCTGGGTCGACCGGCTCGGCGCGGTCTGGGTCGAGGGGCAGGTGGCCCAGGTCAACCGCCGGCCCGGCGTCAGCGTCGTCTTCCTCACCCTGCGGGACTCGGTGGCCGACATCTCCGTCCCCGCCACCTGCTCGCGCGCCCTCTTCGACGGGCTCAACCCGCCGCTCGTCGAGGGCGCCAGCGTCGTCGTGCACGCGAAACCGACGTACTTCGCCAACCGCGGACGCCTCTCCCTCGACGTCCGCGAGATCCGCCTGGTCGGCCTCGGCGAGCTCCTGGCCCGGCTCGAGCGGCGCCGTCAGCTGCTCGCGGCCGAGGGGTTGTTCGCGCCGGAGCTGAAGCGGTCGCTGCCCTTCCTCCCCCGCTGCGTCGGGCTGGTCACCGCGCCCAACTCCGCCGCCGAGCGCGACGTCGTCGAGAACGCCCGCCGCCGCTGGCCCGCGGTCGCCTTCGAGACGGCGTACGCCGCCATGCAGGGCACCCGCGCAGCCGCCGAGGTGATCGCCGCGATCGACCGCCTCGACCGGGACGAGCGGGTGGACGTGATCGTGGTCGCCCGCGGAGGCGGCTCGGTCGAGGACCTGCTGCCGTTCTCCGACGAGGGACTGGTCCGGGCCGTCGCGAAGTGCCGGACCCCGGTGGTGTCCGCGATCGGCCACGAGCCCGACCAGCCGTTGCTGGACCTGGTGGCCGACGTGCGCGCCTCCACGCCGACCGACGCGGCGAAGCTGGTGGTGCCCGACGTGGCGGAGGAGCAGCGCGTCGTGGCCGTGGGCCGGGAGCGGCTGCGCGCCGCGCTCGGCGGCCTCCTCGACCGCGAGGACACTCTGCTCGACACCCTGCGCGGGCGACCCGTGCTCGCCGACCCCGGCACGCTGGTGACCGCCCGCGCCGACGAGGTGGAGGCGCTGCGCGAGCGGGCCCGACGTACCACCCGGCACCGGCTCGACCGCGCCACCGACGAGATCGCCCACCACCGGGCCCGTGCCCGCGCGCTGTCACCGCTGGCCACCCTGCGCCGCGGCTACGCCGTGCTCCAGGACGCCGACGGCCACGTGGTGGCGTCGGTGGCCGACGTACGGCCGGGCCAGCGGGTGTCCGCCCGGGTCGCCGACGGCCGGGTGCTGGCCGACGTGACCGAGACCCACACCCTGACCGAGGAGTCCGATGGCTGACCAGCCACCCGAGGAGAAGATCCCCTACGAGCAGGCCCGCGAGGAGCTCATCGAGGTGGTCCGCCGGCTGGAGGCCGGCGGCACCACGCTGGAGGAGTCGTTGGCGCTCTGGGAGCGCGGCGAGCGGCTGGCGACCCTCTGCCAGGAGTGGCTCGACGGGGCCCGGGCCAGGCTCGACGCGGTCCGCGGCGAGGATTAGGGCGACTCGCCGAGCGGGGCGTCGGTGAGCGACCGCACGATCGTCAGCAGGTCGTCGTTCGGCGCCGAGCCGTAGACCAGCACCTCGGTGTCGCCGACCTTCGCGGCGTACGCATGGTCTCCGCCGGAGTCGGACCATTGCTCCCACTCAGGCGTGATCGCGCCCTCGACCGTGACGGTGTCGCCCTGGACCGGGTCCCCGTCGAACGAGGCCCGCACCAGCTCCGAGCGGTCGGTGTCCTGCTGGGTGACCCCGACGAACTTCCCGTCGTCGGTGAGCATCCCCACGCGCCACCCGGGCCGCTCGCCAGGGAGGAAGTCGACACTGGTCGCGATCCAGCCCTTCGGCAGTGAGGGCGGGTAGACCAGGTGCGCCCCGGCCTGCTGGGCCGGTCCGACCACCGCGAGGTAGTCCACGGGCTGGGCCTCGACCTCGCCGTTGTCCCGGAACACCGCGCGGAAGGCCACGAAGGCCAGCACCACGAGCACCAGCACGATCAGCGACCCGACGCCCCCGGCGATCGACCGCTGGTAGCGCGCAGGTCCAGCCTCCGGCCGCGGACCCGGCTGGGGCTGCTCCTCGGTCACCTGACCATCACCGGGACATCACGGGCCCATCCTCACAGGTGCGGTCGAGCCGCCCGCGGGCCACTAGGTTGACTCGGTGCCGGACGCCGTTGACCTCGTGCCGGCGGCGGCCCTCGTGGTCCTGCTCGTCACGGCCTATGCGCATCCGCGCGGCCGGACCGAGGCGGGCATCGGGCTGGCGGCGGCCGCGGCGACCCTGGCGACGGGCGTCCTCGGGGCCGATGCGCTCGGCGAGGAGCTGCGCCACCTCGGTCCGGTGGTGCTGTTCCTCGTCACGATCCTGGTCGTCGCCGACGTGTGCGCCCGGGCCGGGGTGTTCGCGCGCGGCCGCGGGTGTGGTGCGCCGGCTGGGCGCGACCGGCCGGTGCCGCTGTTCATCGGCGTCTTCCTGCTGGCCGCCCTCGTCACGACCGTGCTCAGCCTGGACGCGACGGTCGTGCTGCTGACCCCGATCGTGGTCGCCGCGGCGGCCTCCGCGGCGGACGTCCGCGCCGGCCCGGCGCCTTCGCCTGCCTGCGGATGGCCAACTCGGCCTCGCTGCTGCTGCCGGTCTCCAACCTCACCAACCTGCTCGCGTTCCCTCACCTCGACCTGACTTCCTGGGCTTCGCGGCCGGATGGCGCCGGTGCTGCTGGTCGTGCTCGTCGTCGAGTACGTCGGGCTGCGGCTGCTGTTCCGCGGCGAGCTCGCGCGAGCAGGCGGACCCGACGCACGTGGTCCCGACGCCCGCCGGTGCCCGTGCGTCCCGGTGGTGGTGGTCGGCGCTGATGCTGGTCGGCTTCGCCGTGCCTCGCCGCTGGGCGTCGAGCCCGGTCTGGGTCGTCCGCGCGCCGCGGCGCTGGTGCTCGTCGGCCTGGGCCGGCGCGACGCGGGCTGGTCACGACCCGGACGTCGCCCGGGCCGCGCACCCCTCGTTCGCCCTCTTCGTGCTCTGCCTCGGCGTCGTGGTGGCCGCGCTGGCGGCCGGCTTCCTCGGCGACCTGGTCGCGGGACCTGCTGCCGGGCGGCACGTCGTACGCGGTCGCTGCTGCTCGCTCGCCGTGCTCGCCACCGTGCTGGCCACCCTGCTGACCAACCTGTCGGCCACCATCCTGCTGGTGCCGATGGTCGCGCCGCTCGGCACCACCGCGGTGCTGGCCGCGCTGCTCGGCCTCAACATCGGCTCCGGGCTGACCTGGACCGGCTCGCTGGCCAACCTGCTGTGGCGGCGCACCCTGGTGCGGCACGGCGTCCGGTGAGCAGCGCGGCGTTCCACCGGGTGTCGCTGGTGATCACCCCGCTGTCGCTCTTCGGCGCGGTCAGCGCACTCGCGCTGTGCTCACTAGGATCCAGCCATGGAGCCCGACAGCCTGCACCGCCCCCAGTCCCGGACCGCAACCTCGCCCTCGAGCTCGTGCGCGTCACCGAGGCCGCCGCCATGGCCGCCGCCCGCTGGGTCGGCCGCGGCGACAAGAACGGCGCCGACCGCGTCGCGGTCAACGCGATGCGCGTGCATGATCTCGACGGTCGGCATGGACGGCGTCGTCGTCATCGGCGAGGGCGAGAAGGACAACGCGCCGATGCTCTACAACGGCGAGCGGGTCGGCGACGGCACCGGCCCGGAGTGCGACGTCGCGGTCGACCCGATCGACGGCACCACGCTGACCGCCAAGGGGATGAGCAACGCGGTCGCGGTGCTGGCGGTCGCGCCCCGCGCGGCTCGATGTACGACCCGTCCGCGGTCTTCTACATGGAGAAGCTGGTCACCGGGCCGGAGGCCGCCGACGTCGTCGACATCCGCTAGCCGGTCGCCGAGAACATCCACCAGGTCGCCAAGGCCAAGGGCACGCACGAGCCGACGACGTCACGGTCGTGCTGCTCGACCGGCCCCGCCACCAGGAGCTGGTCGAGGAGATCCGGCCGACCGGCGCCCGCATCAAGTTCATCGTCGACGGCGACGTCGCGGGCGCCATCTCGGCCGCCCGCCCCGGCAGCGGCGTCGACCTGCTGCTCGGCATCGGCGGCACGCCGGAGGGCATCATCGCCGCCTGCGCGATGAAGTGCATGGGCGGCGTGATCCAGGGCCGGCTGTGGCCCCAGGACGACGACGAGCGGCAGAAGGCGCTGGACGCCGGCCACGACCTCGACCCCGACCACATCCTCACCACCGACGAGCTGGTCACCGGCGACGACTGCTTCTTCGTCGCCACCGGCATCACCGACGGCGACCTGATGAGGGGCGTCCGCTACCGCGCCGGCGGCTGCACCACCGACTCGCTGGTGATGCGGTCGCGCAGCGGCACCATCCGCTCGATCAGCAGCGAGCACCAGCTCTCGAAGCTACGCGCTTTCGCCGCTATCGACTTCGAGCAGCGATCACGAGCGCGCTGACCTCACCGAGCCGCGGACGGTCGCCTCGGCGCGGCCCGCCCGTGACGCCGTGCGACGCGTGCCCCGAGCGGCCTCGGTGACCACGTCGATCGACCCGCGGGTCGAGGGCCATGCCCGACGTGGGAGGCGGTCACCTCGACCGGCGTGCGCCGCGCGGGTCGACGCAGGCCCGCCAGTCGACGATGCCGTCGCGCCGGGAGTAGACGGCGGTGAACGAGACGCCGGCGGGCAGCGGCTGCCGGCTCTCGTCGAAGCTCTGCCGGGCGCAGCTCGCCGGCCACGCAGTCCTCGGACATCAGCCCGGGCACGCCGGCCCGGCTGAGCCGGACCAGCATCGTCGACGCTGGTGGTGAGGCAGCACGTGGTGGGCGCCCGGGCGCCAGCATCGGGCTGCCCAGGGTGACGATGCCGGAGATCAGGTCCGGGCGGCGCACGGCGAGACCGCGGGCCAGCATGCCGCCCAGGCTGTGCCCGACGATCTGGACCCGGCTGCCGCGCTTGATCGCGATCGACTCGATGCGGGTCTCCAGCTCGGCCGCCGCGGTGAGCGTGCAGCCGACGTTGGCGTGGATGTGGGAGCGGTAGGTGCGGAAGCCGCGCCCGCGCAGCGTCCGCGCCATCAGCGCGAGCGTGGCTGTCGCCGGCGATGAAGCCCGGCACCAGGATCACCGGCGTCGCGTGCGCGGACGGCGGCGGCGCGGCGTACGACGGCGGAGGCCCTGCCGGCGCCGCTCGTCGAGGCGGCCGAGGGCGTACCGGCCGGCCTCGCCCAGGACAGCTGGCCTCGCGCAGCACCCGACGCGCGCGGGCGGCGGAACCCGTCGGGCAGCAGCCAGGGCGCCAGCGGGCTCGGAGCGCCTCGCGGTGAGCCCGGTGAGCCCGGTGAGCCCGATGACGATGGCCGTCACACTTCTAAGGTTACCCAGAGGTAACGTCAGATACCTCGGATGCTTGGATGGATGTCATGGTGGCGCAGCCCAATGACCTTCAGCATGACCCGTCCCGAGGTGACCGTCTCGCCGGAGCTGTTCGCGCCGGTGCGGGCGCGAGGTGGAGCTGTGCTACCAGACGTTCGGTACCCCGACGGCGAGCCGCTGCTGCTGGTCATGGGGCTCGGCGGCCCGATGACGTGGTGGGACCCGGAGCTGTGCCGGATGCTCGCCGACCGCGGCTTCTACGTCATCCGCTTCGACAACCGCGACACCGGCCGCTCGACCAGGTGCGCGGGACGGGTCACCCGCTCCATGCTCGTCCGCGCGTTCGCCGGCCGCGGGTGCGGCCGCCGTACACGCTGCACGACCTGGCCGACGACGCCTTCGGCCTGCTCGACCACCTGGGGATCGAGGCGGCCCACCTGTGCGGGGTGTCGATGGGCGGGATGGTCGTGCAGACCATGGCGATCGACCGGCCGCGCCGGGTGCTCTCGCTGACCAGCATCATGTCGACGACCGGCAAGCGTACGGTCGGCTGGCAGCACCCCCGGCTGGTGCCCGTGCTGCTGGCCCGGCGCGGCCGGGGCCGGACGGCTACGTCGAGGGCAGCGCCGCCATCTGGGCGCTGATCGGCTCGCCGCTCTTCCCCGCCGACCCCGACCGGGTGCTGGCCAAGGCCGAGGAGACCTTCGACCGCGGCTGGTCCAACGGCGGGGTGCTGCGGCAGATGATGGCGATCACCACCCAGCCCAACCGCTCCCAGCGGCTGGGGGCCCTGCGGGTGCCGGCCCTGGTCGTGCACGGGACCGCGGACAAGATGGTGCACTCCTCCGGCGGCCGCGCGACCGCGGCGGCCATCCCCGGCGCCGAGCTGCTGCTCATCGACGGGATGGGCCACGACCTCCCGCCGGAGCTGTTCGAGACCTTCGCCGACGGCATCCGCCGCACCGCCGACCGCGCCTGACGTCGTTGGTCGGAGCCGGGCGAGTGCCCGGCCCGACCAACGAGGAGACGTCAGGCGGAGAGGCGTTCGCCGCTCTCGGTGTCGAAGACGTGCACGTTCTGCGGGTCGGTCGTCACGTAGATGCGGTCGCCCTTCCGCACCTTGTCGCGCCCGGAGACCCGGACGATGACGCTGGACGGGGTCCCCTCGACGTCGCAGTTGCCGTAGACGAAGCCGTCGGCGCCGGTGTCCTCGACCACGGTCACGTCGATCGGCAGGCCGCCCTCGTTCTCCGACACCACCCGCCAGGACTCGGGCCGCACACCGACGGTGATGTTGGCGTGGCCGGCGCCGAGCTGCTGGGAGGCAGCCGGGTCGACCGGCACCAGGTAGTTGCCGATCTGCGCCTTGCCGTCCTTCGACGTGGCCTCGATGAGGTTCATCTGCGGCGAGCCGATGAAGCCGGCGACGAACAGGTTGACGGGCTTGTCGTAGAGCTTGAGCGGGGTGTCGACCTGCATCAGCTCGCCGAGGTTCATCACCGCGACCCGGTCGCCCATCGTCATCGCCTCGACCTGGTCGTGGGTGACGTAGACCGTCGTGACGCCGAGGTCGGACTGGAGCTTGGCGATGTCGGTGCGGGTCTGCACCCGCATCTTCGCGTCCAGGTTGGACAACGGCTCGTCCATGCAGAAGACCTGCGGGCTGCGCACGATCGCGCGGCCCATCGCGACCCGCTGGCGCTGGCCACCGGAGAGCGCCTTGGGCTTGCGCTCCAGGAACTCGGTGAGGCCGAGGATCTTGGCCGCCTCCTGGACACGCCGGTCCCGCTCCTCGGACGGCACCTTGGCCATCTTCAGCGCGAACGCCATGTTGTCGGCGACCGTCATGTGCGGGTAGAGGGCGTAGTTCTGGAAGACCATCGCGATGTCGCGGTCCTTGGGCGGGACGTTGGTGATGTCCCGATCGCCGATGAAGATCTTGCCGGCGTTGATCTCCTCGAGCCCCGCGAGCATCCGCAGCGTCGTGGACTTGCCGCATCCCGAGGGCCCGACGAGGACCATGAACTCGCCGTCGCCGATCTCGAGGTCGATGCCGGGGACCGTGGGCTTGTCGTTGCCCGGGTACCACCGCTGTGCCTTGTCGAACGTCACTGTTGCCATGTTGATGCGCTCCCTTCACCGGCAGGTACGTGCCGGACGATCCGTCGTGAAGTGACCCTGCTCACGCTAGGGGCGGTGTCAACCCCGACCCTCGTCCCGCTCCGCACCGCACGCCGGGAGCGAGCCCCCGGGCTCCAGGGTCATCGGCATCCGGACGTCGCGCGGCCCGTCGTACGACGGGGTGAGCAGGATCTCGACCGCGGCGCGGCCCATCGCGGCGAACGGCAGCGCCACCGAGGCGAGCTGCGGCCGCAACCAGGTGGCCAGCTCCGAGCCGTCGAAGGACACCACGCCGACGTCGTCGGGGATCCGCAGCCCCCGCTCGGCCAGGGCCTGGTAGGTGCCCATGGCGATCCGGTCGTTGAGGCAGATCAGCCCGCCGGGAAGGTGTCCCTCCCGGAGCCACGCCGCCACGGCGTCGTGGGCCTGCGTGACGCCCCACTCGCAGGGCACCACCCCCGCCAGGTCCAGCCCGGCCTCGCGCAGCTCGTCGTGCACGCCGGCCAGCCGCGCCGGCCCCGCCACCACGGTGTCGGACGGGTCCTCGCCGACGACGTAGATGCGCTCGGTGCACCCGGCGTCGAGCAGGGCCCGGGCCGCGACCCGCCCGCCGAGCACGTCGTCGGGCATGACCGACGGCAGGTCCGCGCCGGGGTCCATGCAGTTGAGGAGGACCACCCGCTGGCCCACCAGGCCGGGCGGGATGGTGATCGCGCGGGCGGCCAGGGTGGCGTAGACGATGCCGTCGACCTGGCGGCCGAGCATGTCCTCGATGAAGCGCTCCTCCACGTCGCGCAGGCCGCCGCTCTCCCCGATCACGACGAGGTGGCCGAGGCCGCGGGCGGCCTCGTTGGCGCCGATGAGCAGGTGGCTGGCCACGTGGCCGCCGGCGATGAAGTCGGAGATCATGCCGACCGTCGCGGTGGTAGCCGTGCGCAGGCTGCGCGCGCTCCGGTTGGGCCGGTAGGCAAGCTCGACGGCGGCCCGGCGGACCCGCTGCTCGGTGTCGGTGGAGATCCGCATCTCCAGGGTGCGCCCGTTGAGGATGTACGACGCGGTGGTCGTCGAAACTCCCGCCCGCGTCGCGACGTCGTTCAGGGTCGGCTTGCCGCCTCTCGTCACGCCCACCTCCCTCACCGCCGCGCGCAGGACGCAACGCAACCGGGCCCGCGACGACCGCACCCGCCCGTGTTGTCGTCCCGCGTCAGCTGCGTTTCGGAATCGTTGCTTGACACTCCGGAACCCCACCGCAATGATCCTGCTGATTCGATTCAGCAGTGAGGTCTATCACAAACGGCCCCGAATCGGCAGTCCCATGTAGGCGTCACTGAACCCACTGAGCTCGGGGGCGCCGCGCAGCGCACGACATGAGGAGAACTCCCAGGATGCGATTCCCCGTCAAGAAGAGCACAACGCTGCTCGGCGTCGCGGCGCTCGCCGCCTCGCTGGGCCTGACCGCCTGCGGGGGTGACAGCGGCGGATCGAACAGCAAGACCGTCACCATCTGGAGCAGCATCGACCAGCCCGTGCAGGACGGTCTGCTCAAGGCCCTGAACGCCAAGCTCGATGGCAAGGGCATCACGGTCGACTGGAAGAAGGTCGACAACATCAACCAGCTGATCATGACCAAGATCCAGGCCAACGACACCCCGGACATCGCGTTCATCCCGCAGCCCGGAGTCGTGGCCGACATCGTCAGCCGCGGGGCGGCCCAGCCGCTCGACGACGTGGTCGACATGAGTGCCCTGCAGGACAACATGCTCGCCGGGACCCTGGACGCCGGCACGGTCGACGGCAAGCTCTACGGCCTGCTCGTCTCCGCCAACGTCAAGGGCCTGATCTTCTATCCGAAGAAGGCGTGGGACGCGGCCGGATACCCGACCGAGGTCGCCTCGATCGACGACCTCAACGCGCTCACCGAGCAGATCAAGGCCGACGGCAACACCCCATGGTGCATGGGCATCGAGTCCGACACCGCGACCGGGTGGCCGGCGACCGACTGGTTCGAGACGCTGATCGCCAAGTACGACGGCGTGGACGTCTACAAGCAGTGGGTCACCAACGAGGTCAAGTTCGACTCCGACCAGGTGAAGCAGGCCGCCGCCGAGTTCGACAAGCTGTTGTTCACCGACGGCAACACGCTCGGTGGCCGATCGGCGATCGCCAGCACCAACTTCGGCACCGCCGGCACCCCGATGTTCGACGACCCGCCGGGCTGCTGGATGTACAACCAGGGCTCGTTCATCACCGGGTTCTTCCCGAAGGACGTGCTCTCCGACCTGGACGCCAACGTCGGCGTGATGGGCTTCCCGCCCGCCACGGCCGGGGGCGACAACCCGGTCATCGGCGGTGGCGACATGGCGATGCTGCTCAGCACCAACGAGAACGCCAAGACCGTGCTCGCGGCGCTGTCCGAGACCGACATCGGCAACGATGCGGCCGCTAGCAGCTCCTTCATCTCGCCGCACAACGACTTCGACGCCTCGCTCTACCAGAACGACCTCGTCCGGAGCTACGCCAAGGTGGCCACCGACGCGACGACGTTCCTGTTCGACGGTTCCGACCAGATGCCCGGCGAAGTCGGCGCGGGCACCTTCTGGAAGGACATGACCGCCTGGATCAGTGGCCAGGAAGACCTGGACACAGCCCTGAAGAACATCGACGCGAGCTGGCCGTCCAGCTGACGTCACCAAGGGTGAACAAAACGTCGCCGGGGGTGCGGGTCTAGCGCCCGTGCCCCCGGCGGTGCTCAGGTAGGACCCATGCGTTCGCTTGTGAGAAAGGTTCAGCCATGGCCGGCAAAGCCCTGACCGCGCTGTTCACCGTGCTGGTCGGCATCGGTGCGGCGCTCTTGCTCTACTTCATCCTCAACAAGATCGCCGAGCTGCTCCCGGAGAAGTGGGAAGCCCGGATCAAGCCGTACTTCTACATCGCTCCCGCGTTCCTGGCGATCGTCTTCTACCTCGTCTACCCCACCATCCTGACGTTCATCAACTCCTTCAAGGACCGCTCGTCGACGGAGTGGGTCGGGACCCAGAACTACACCGACCTGCTCAGCACGCCGGCGTTCCGCGACACGTTGATCAACACGCTGCTGTGGATCCTCGATCGTCCCTGTCTCGTGCGTCATCCTCGGCCTGGCCGTCGCGACCTTGACGGACCGGATGGGGCCGCGCGGCGAGAAGACGACCAAGACGATCATCTTCCTGCCGATGGCGATCAGCCTGGTCGGCGCCGCGACCATCTGGCGCTTCGTCTACTACGCCGCACCGGCCGGCCAGCCACAGATCGGTCTCCAGAACGCCCTGCTCGGGCTGTTCGGCAAGGACCCGGTGGCCTGGCTGCAGCAGAGCCAGTACCACCTCAACAGCCTGCTGCTGATGGTCGTGCTGCTCTGGTCGCAGGTCGGCTTCTCGATGGTGCTGCTGTCGGCGGCGGTCAAGGGCGTCCCTGGCGACACCCTCGAGGCGGCCCGCATCGACGGGGCGAGCGAGCGACAGATCTTCTTCAAGGTCGTGGTCCCGCAGATCAAGGGCACGATCATCACCGTCTTCATCACCGTGACCATCGGCGTGATGAAGATCTTCGACATCGTCTACGTGATGACCAACGGCAACTTCAACACCAACGTGCTCGGCAACGAGTTCTGGAACCAGCTCAACACCAACTTCAACAACGGTGCGGCCTCGGCCATCGTGGTGATGCTCATGGTCGCGGTGATCCCGATCATGTGGTACCAGGTGCGGCACTTCAAGGCAGAGGAGGCGAACGCATGACCTTCCCCTCGACCACGGTCATCGACGACACCCCGAAGGCCGACGCGGAAAAGACCATGGGCGGCGGCGGTCGCGGCGACGCCAACCCCGCCATCGCCGGCTGGCCGACCAAGATCTTCCTGGCCGTCCTCTGCTTCCTCTGGCTGGTGCCCATCTTCGGCACTCTCGTCACCTCCTTCAGACCGCTCGACGACGCCAACACCTCGGGCTGGTGGCAGGTCTTCACCCACCCCTCCTACCTGGGCAACCTGACGCTCGAGAACTACAAGAACGCCATCAACGGCGCCAACATGGGCAACGACTTCATCAACAGCCTGGCGATCGCCCTGCCCGCGACCTTCATCCCGATCCTGATCGCATCCTTCGCGGCCTACGCGTTCACCTTCATGGAGTTTCCGGGCCGGGACATCCTGTTCCTGACGATCGTCAGCATGCTGGTCGTGCCCAACTACGTCGCCTTCGTCCCGCTGCTGAAGATCTACGGCACGCTGGGCTGGAACGGCACGTTCCCGGCGGGGTCGCGGCCAGCACGGCGGGGTCGTGGAAGTCGCCCGAGGTGGCGCCGTCGTAGGTCAGCGTCGTCCGGGCGCGCTCGACCACCTGGCTGAGCGAGCCGAGCTGCGCGTTGTGCGTCCCGTCGCCTGAGTACGTCGCGCCGATCGTGTGGACGCCGACGGTGAGACCGGCGGCGGTCAGCGAGGCGTGGCCAGACCGTCGAGGGGCGCGGGAGGCCCGAGGTCCGTGCCGTTGTCACTGAACTGGACGCTGCCGCTCGGCACGCCAGCTCCGGGCGCCGACGTGTTGACCTGAGCGGCGAAGGTGACGGGAACGCCTACCTCCGAGGGGTTCGGCGATAGGACTCGCGACGGTCACCGTGTCCGCCTTCTGGACGCTCTGGCCCCCCGGCAGGGCCCCCGAGCTGTTCAGCGTGTCGGGGTGCTCGCTGGTGAACGCCGCGGTCACGGCGTGGTTGCCCACTGTGAGGGTGGACGTGCTCACCGAGGCGTGGCCGCCGGCGTCCACTGTCTGGGCTGCACCGAGATCGGTGCCGTCCACCTGGAACTGCACCGCCCCCGGCCACGTCGCCCCCGCCCGTGCAGGGCGCGACATCAGGCCGTGAACGTGACGTCCTGGCCGGACCTCGACGGGTTCACCGACGACGTGACGCCGGTGCTGCTCGGCTGGGCCGGCGGCGGGTTCACGTGGTGGGCTGCGCTGACCACGCCTGGGCACAGGCCAGTGCTGCTCGGGAAGAGCACCGCGTAGATCGTGTGGTCGCCGACCGACAGATCGGTCGTGTGGAAGAACGTCTCCTCGTTGTCATGAGCGACGTCGAGGTCGAGGGGTTCGAATTCCCGGGTGCGTGCTCGGGCCCGGCAGGCCGTCGTAGAAGGACACGACCCCGGTCGGCGAGGGTGGTGACCCCTCCGCGGCGGCGAAGAACCGGAACTGCGCGTCCCCGCCGACGGTGCTGGGATTGCTGCGCGCCTGGAGGCTGCACGCGGTGGTGACGAGCCCAGCCGCCGCCGGGGGCGACAGCGGCCCGAGCAGCAGTGCACCCCCAGGACCAGGGCAGCCACGAGGAAGCTGACGAAACCGACGCGCGGGAGTCCGACCATGGATGGCATCGTGCTGCGCGTGGCTCCGGCGGGCATGACGCGAAATGACTATGCGCCGACGCGCATCCGGGCGGCCCGGGCCGCCGACCTCCGGCACGTCGCGCCGATCGAGGACGCGGGCGGGCCGCAGTTCGAGGACCACTTCGGCGAGGACATCGAGCCGATCCTGCTGAGCCCCGCGACGGACGGCCGGCAGCGCGACGCCGAGCCGGGCTTCCTGCTCGTGGCCGCCCCGGACGAGCAGGCTCCTCCCGTCGGGTTCGTGCACGTCCTGGTCATCGACGGCCACGCCCATCTCGAGCAGCTGTCGGTCCTCCCGGACCACCAGCGGCAGGGCATCGGGGCCGCGCTGACCCGCGCGGCGATGGACGAGGCCCGCGCTCGGGGTTCGACCGGCTCACCTCTGCACCTACCGCGACGTGCCCTGGAACGGCCCGTTCTACAGCGGGCTGGGCTTCGCCGAGGTGACCGACCTGGCGCCGTACGAGCAGCGACTGCAGGAGAAGGAGCGTGACCTGAGGCTGGACGTCAACGGCGTGCGCGTGGTGATGAGTGTCGCACTCAGGTGAACACTCCCTAACCCACCAACTAGGCTCCGCCGCATGACTGACCAGGCGTCCCCGGACGTGGCAGGGCCCCGCATCTTCCGGACGATCGGCGTCGTCGGCCTCGGCACCATGGGGGCCGGATCGCGGAGGTGTTCGCCCGCAACGGGTTCTCCGTCATCGGCGTCGAGCAGAACGACGAGGCGGTCG
>CAVZFO010000011.1:0-277411 GCA_963774575.1 uncultured Actinomycetota bacterium
ACGAACAGAGGAAGTGCCATGACCACCCCCACGAAGCCCGCAGCAAAGAAGTCCTCGACCGCCTTCACCGCCGACGAGCGCGCTGCCATGAAGGCCCGCGCCAGCGAGGTCCGAGCCGACCGCGGACGCGGCCAGGACAAGGCGACAGCCGACGCGCAGGCCGTGCAAGACGCCATCGCCGCACTCCCGCCCGCCGACCGTGCACTCGCCCAGAAGCTGCACTCCCTCATCGCGGAAGTGACGCCGCAGCTTGCCCACAAGACGTGGTACGGCATGCCGGCGTACTACAAGGACGGCAAGGTCCTCTGCTACTTCAAGGCCGCCTCGAAGTTCAAGACCCCGGTATGCCCAGTTCGGCTTCGAGGACGCCGCGCAGCTCGACGACGGAACCCTCTGGCCGACCGTGTACGCGATCACCGACATCACCGAGGCCGGCGCGGCCGCCATCAGCGCGCGGGTGAAGAAGGCCGTTGGCTGACCTCGCCGAGGGTCGGACCCGGAGTTGTCTCGGGGGGAGGCTTGCGGGGTCCGATCAGGGGCCTTCCCCGATGAGCTGTGTCGGTGGTCATGGTCAGTATGGGTGTGACGCCGGACGAGCGAAGTCTCGACCGTCAGCAAGGAGGCAAGGCGATGCGGGACACAATCCAGACCAGCTCGACGCACTTGTCACACGACCTCCCGTGCCCGAGCTGCGGTCACGCTGCGCACACCTTCCTCGCATGCAGCGACACCTGTCACTGCGCGCCGAGGCGTCATGCCGGGCGCCGTGGCGCAGTCCGAGGTGGACCGCGGTTCGGACGCCCTCGCCGCGTGAGGCACTGGCGGCGGTTAGACGCACCTATCGATTCGCACTGATCGCGGCGGAAGGTGCGCTGACCCCTCCCGGTGGGCCAGCGGCGCCGGTGGTCCGATCTGGCGACAAAGAGTGCTGGCGTCGGTGGCATTGCCGCTGGCAGCCTGCCGGTACGGATCTACTCGGGACTGAGCCCTTGGGTAGGTAACGGGATGCGACAGCGCTTCACAGGGGTGGCCGCTCTGGTCTGCAGCGCTGTCTCGTGACCGTGGGAGGCTGCGCAAGCTCAGACTCGGAAGGTTCCGCTGGGCCGAGCGAGCCTTCAGCATCCGAGTCCGCATCGTCGGCTAGCCCCGTCACTGACACATCGTCGGCGAGTCCCACCGCAAGGGCGGAACCTGGGTTGAGCCTGGTGGTGACCGGTGACCCGTGAGGTGTTGGAGTCGGTGCGGGTTCATGACGACGTCGACTCGTTGAACCGGGTGCTGGCCCGGGCGGGTGTCGAGTCGGGGGTCGTGCTCGGGGCCACCTACGGCTGGTAGTTGGGCGGTCATTTTGTTCGCCCACGCTACTGACAATGGGTCGTTGTGCGTGGAGACTCCTGGCATGAGGTCCGCGACCTCATTCCCCGACCACCCCGGGGGGTACGGGTCCATCGAGGACTACGCTGCGGGGGGCAAGCCATGCGGCTGTCGATTACTGTCGCCATCGTTGCGACGGTTGCCGCGACCATGGCCGTTCCTCTCACCCCTCTCGATGCCGGCGCCGCCGGACCCGGCGCCGCCAACGTCGTCGCCGACCCGGCGGCACTTCCCCTGGCGGGCCAGACCTCGAGTTCGTCGACCTTCCACTACATCACCGCCGTGAGCCCCAACGGCCGCTACTTCGTCGACCAGGCCGGCGACCCGATCGCGATTTCGAGGACCACCAGTGGAACCTGATCGCCGCGGGGGCGAGTGGGACGAGACCGGCGCCGGGAGCACCACACCACTCAGCGTCTTCCAGGGCTACGCCGCCATCCAGGCCGCCAACGGATTCAACGCGGTCGAGGTGCTCGCGATTCGACTCCAACCAGGGCGGCGCGGCCGGGCCCTTCCAGGACGGCCGCACCTGGGACGGCCTCACCCCCTGGGTCGGCGGTGCCATCGGCGTGCTCAACAGCAGCCTACTGGTCGCGCGTCGACGACTTCATCGATGCCATGGCCGCGCAGGGCATCACGGTCTTCCTCAACCTCGTCGCCTCGTACAACTCCGCCCGGCGGCCGCCTTCGCCGGGCTGAACTCCACCAACGGCGCGACCTATGGCGCCGCCATCGGGAACCGCTACCGGGACAAGCCGAACATCGTCTACCAGTTCGGCGTCGACGACTTCGGCTTCGCAGACGTCAACTACGCCGGCCATCGCCAACGCCATCCAGGCGACCGGCGACACGCACCTGATCACCGAGCAGAACATGGCGGAGTCGAACACCCGCACCGACTCGAGCGACACCGCGGTCGGCGCCTTCCGGCACCAGCACGGACGCCGCGTATGACGAGGTGTACTCCTACAACGCCACCTACGTCGAGGTCGAGCGCGCCTACCGGCTGAGCAGCCCCAGCGTCCGGCCGACGTTCATGGCGAACGGCTACTACGACCAGGGCGGCACGTCCGGCACCCCGACTGGCACCTGCTGGCCGACCTCCGGGCTGGGCGCTGACCTCCGGATCCAAGGGCATGTTCTACGGGTCGGAGAGCACCTGGCAGTGGGGTTCCGGCGCGTACGGCGTACTGCCGAACATGACGTGGACCCAGACACGGCCCGGGCAGGCCACGATCGCCTGGTTCACCGCCCTGTCGGGCTGGCAGAACC
Organism: uncultured Actinomycetota bacterium; assembly: GCA_963774575.1. Taxonomy (GTDB): domain Bacteria; phylum Actinomycetota; class Actinomycetes; order Propionibacteriales; family Nocardioidaceae; genus Nocardioides. The sequence continues at coordinate 2,647 of CAVZFO010000011.1, forward strand.
TCGTCCCCGACCTCGGATCGGCCCTCCTCACCTCCTCGCGCGGCACGAAGCTGTCGGCCCTCCCGTCGGGAGGCGGCGCACGACCCCTACAACACCAACGACCCCCAGAACAACTACCTCACCGGCGCGGTCACCCCGGACGGGAAGCTGGCCCTGCTCTACACCCCGGTGGCCCGCACCATCACCATCAACACCGCCCAGCTGGTCCCGGCTACACCGCCCAATGGGTCGACCCCTACACCGGCGCCCGGATCTCCGCCGCCACCCCCGCATCCAGCTACACCACCCCTGGCACCAACTCTCACGGCGATGACAACTGGTACCTCCTTCTCGAAGAGTCCAGCGGATCGGACAACCAGCCACCCGACACCTCCATCACCGGCGGCCCGGCTGAGGCAGCACCATCAACGACAACGCCCCGACGTTCACCTTCACCGCGACCGAGGAGGGTTCGACGTTCCAGTGCCGCGTGGATGCCGCGGCGTTCGCGGCCTGTATGCACCCCGTTCACCAGCGCTGCGCTGGCCGACGGGGCGCACACCTTCGAGGTCCGAGCGACCGACCCCGCCAACAACACCGACACCGACACCGGCGAGCCGGACCTTCAGCGTTGATGCAACCCCACCGGACGCCACCATCACCGGCGACCCGGCGGCGGGGAGCACCATCAGCGATAACGCCCCGACATTCACCTTCACCGCGACCGAGGAGGGCTCGACGGTTCCAGTGCCGCGTCGACGCCTACGGCGTTCGCGACCTGCACCACCCCGTTCATCACGGCCGCGCTGTCGGATGGTCAGCACACCTTCGAGGTCCGCGCGACCGACGCCCGCCGGCAACACCGACCCGACACCGGCCAGCCGGACCTTCGCGGTCGACACCGCCGCGCCGGACACAGCATCACCGGCAATCCGGGCGGCTCCCCAACGACACCACGCCGGCGTTCACCTTCACCGCGTCCGAGGAGGGCTCGACGTCAAGTGCCGCGTCGACGCCACGGCGTTCGAGGCCTGCACCCCCCCGTTCCCCATGCGCCGCGCTGTCGGATGGCCAGCACACCTTCGAGGTCCGAGCGACCGACCCGGCCGGTAACACCGACGCCGACACCGGCGGCCTGGACCTTCACGGTCGACACCGATCGCGCCCGACACCACCATCACCGGCGGTCCGGCGGCAGCTCACCAACGACACCACGCCGACGTTCACCTTCACCGCGTCCGAGGCCGGCTCGACATTCCAGTGCCGCGTGGACGCCACGGCGTTCGAGGCCTGCACCACCCCGTTCATCACGCGCCGCGCTGTCGGATGGCCAGCACACCTTCGAGGTCCGAGCGACCGACGCCGGCCGGTAACACCGACCCGACGCCGGCGGCCGCGGCGTTCACGGTCGACACTGTCGCACCCGACGCCTCGCATCACCGCCGGGCCGGCGGCGGGGAGTACGACCAACCACGACACCGCCGACGTTCGCGCTTCACCGCGACCGAGGCGGGCTCGACGTCCAGTGCCGCATCGACGCCACGGCGTACGCCGCCTGCACCGCCCCGTTCACCGACGGCCTCGCTGGCCGACGGCAGCACACCTTCGAGGTCCGCGCCACCGACGCTGCCGGCAACACCGACCCGACGCCGGCGAGCCGGACCTTCACGGTCGACACCGTCGCGCCGGACACCAGCATCACCGGCAATCCGGGCAGCTCCACCAACGACACCACGCCGGCGTTCACCTTCACCGCGTCCGAGGAGGGCTCGACGTTCCAGTGCCGCGTCGACGCCACGGCGTTCGAGGCCTGCACCACCCCGTTCACCAGCGCTGCGTTGGCCGACGGGGCTCACACCTTCGAGGTCCGCGCAACCGACCCGGCCGGTAACACCGACCCGACACCGGCGGCCTGGACCTTCACGATCGGCGCCGCCGCGCCCGACACCAGCATCACGGGAGGGCCGGCAGCGGGGAATACGACCAACGACGACACCCCGACCTTCACCTTCACCTCGACCGAGGCCAACTCCACGTTCCAGTGCCGCATCGACAACACCACGTACGCCGCCTGCACCACCCCGTTCACTATGGCCTCCCTGGCCGACGGCCAGCACACCTTCGAGGTCCGGGCCATCGACCCCTCGGGCAACATCGACCCGACATCGGCCACGGCGACGTTCACGGTGAGCACCACGACAGCGGCGACGTGCGACGGCAAGGCGGCGACCATCGTCGGCACCCCCGGTGACGACTCCTTGGTGGGCACCAGCGGCGCCGACGTGATCGTCGGCCTCGGCGGCGACGACACCATCTCCGGTGGAGGCGAGAACGACACTATCTGCGGAAACGCCGGGAATGACCAGATCCAGGGGGGCGGCGGCAAGGACACGGTCGACGGAGGCGACGGCGACGACACCCTCGCGGGAGCCGGTGGGGACGACAACCTCGCTGGCGACGGCGGCGACGACACCCTGGCTGGTAACGGCGGCGACGACTACCTCGACGGCGGCCCTGGCCACGACTCCGGCAACGGCGGCGGCGGCACCAACGTCGTCATCAACTGCGAACCGTGACCAGTGGCCCAGGCAGCGGCGCTCAGACACGTCGTTCAGGTTCCGGCAGCAAGGCGACGGCCCGATCGATGGCCTCGCACGCGAAGGTCACGGTGTTGTCGGCTTGCCCAGCCCCGGGCCACGTTGGAGACGTAGACAAGGGAGCAGACCAAAGACGGTTCCCGTGTTCACCTATGATCGCTCGACGGAGGAGGCACCTGACTCAACCCCTGCGGCATCGCCGTGGCTACCCCGCAGCACATCACCCCGGCCTCCCCATCCGCCCGCCGACATTCGGGGAGTTCCCCGCCTCCGTCATGAGGGAAACGGGTGCGCGTCGCCTCCGGCCCACATCCACCAGGTTCGAGCCGGTGCGTCTTTGAGAGGCGTCAACATCGGTTCCTCGCGTATGCCTTTCCGCCACGCTCGCCACACCCGCGTCGTCTGGCAGTACCGACACGCCATGGCTTTGTGAGGGCCGCTTGGCACCCAACCCTGCACCTCCCGAGACAGGCTGCCCCCAGCTTCACCGCCCCGCTGCGACGGGACGGGACGGAGGTCTCTCACCTCCACTCAATCAACAAGCGCGTCACGGCGCACCGGCGGCTTGCCGCACAAGGTCCGGCTCGTCGGCCGGGCTCAGGACTCGTCGTCGGCTTCGATGCTGGCTGAGGCCGGAATCAAGGCGTATCCGGGGGCGCGACGTCCGCGAGCTGGTGGATCGCGGCACGCACTCGCGGGTCGTTCCAGTGCGTGCTGATCACCCAGGTGGTGTCGTGCTCGTGCAACGGCTCGTCGAGATGGAACCTCTGTCCACTGAGGTCGGCCAGTGAGTATTGCGCCATCAAGGCGGCCCTCAGCCCGACACCGCTGAGCGTGCCGGGGACTTCCCGGAATTTCACGCGCGGGAGATGAACCGCCATTTCCTTGCCGAACACGACTGATGCGCCAGTGTCTAGACGAACACGGCATCGACCACATCTCGCACATGGGTGACGCGCTATCTGCGGCGTAGCCGCTGAACGATCCGTTTCGCGACCCACCCGCCTTCCCGGCACGCATCCCGCCTCGGTGCGTCTATCTGGGCGGAATGCAGCGGGTCATACGACGGCTCTGCGCCACGCTCGAGCGACTCTCGGGTTGCTCAGTCTGCCCCTAATGAATCAAGGCGGCTCCGCCGGCGCTGCGCCTGCGGGCGGCGCTGGCGGCCTCGGCGCTGACCCGGTCTATCCAACGCCCGCCCCTACCGCGAGAAGGCCGGCACCTACGACTTGACGGGGCATAGGCGGCGAAGGCGCGCCTGTTCGCGTCAACTGACAACGGTCACGTAGGCACCGACAAGTTCCGCCCTCTGCTGATTCACCGATCCGGACCGACGATCTTCGTGGCCGTCGCCGAAGTGTTTGAACGCGGGCAGGGTGGCGATCGGGTTGTGCTCGTCTGGTGCATGCCCGTGGAACGAGACGTGCAAGAACGAGTCGTCAGCCAGCCGGAGGACCAAGTAGGTCACGTTGTCGGGTGCGCTCTCGGCCAACTCCGCGAAGACCCCTTCGATGCGTCGCTGGTTCTCATCGGCCGCATCCTTCGACTTGCCGATCCGTACGTCGTCACGAGTCTGAATTGCGTCGAACTTGTTTCCTGTTGCGGAGCGTCGGGGGCTTGCTCAGACATAGGAACTCCTCTGTTGTCCTTGTCCCATGACGATCTGCGCGTGGAAGACCGCTGAGAGCCAGCATGTCACTGCAGTCGTTGCGTGATCGAGAATGCGGATCAGGCGGCCGGCTCAACGGCCCGGCTGATGGCCAGCGCGAGCGACCCCATCAGCTCGGCGCGCGCGCCGAAGTGCCCGGAGACCACCCGCACGGACGCGGCGGCCTCGGGATGCGAGTAGCGGTCGACGGTCCCCCGGATCGCCTCGACCAGCGTCGGCGAGGCGCCGAGCGATCCACCCACCACGATCATCGCGGGGTTGAGGGTCGTGCAGAGGCCGGCAAGCACGCGCCCGACGGTGTGGCCGGCGTCGGTGAGCACCCGGCGTACGGCGGTCTCGCCGCGCCCATCGAGCGCCAGCAGGTCGGCCAGGTCGAGCCGGTCGTCGTACACCGGACGGAGCAGCTCGAGCAGCCGTCGTGTCGAGACCTCCGTCTCCAGGCAGCCGCGGCTGCCACACCGGCACACGTGGCCGTCGACCCGGGCAAGCACGTGTCCGATCTCCCCGGCGAGCCCGGCGACGCCGCGGTGCAGGCGCCCGCCGAGCACCAGCCCGGCGCCGACACCGCTGGCCAGCTTCACGTAGAGCACGTCCTCGGCGCCTCGCGCGGCTCCGTGCAGGTGCTCGGCGATCGCGCCGAGATTGGCGTCGTTGTCCACCACGACCGGGCGATCGAGCCGTCGCCGGAGCTCCTCGGCGGGGGCCAGCGCGTGCCAGCCCGGCAGCACCGCATGGTCGACGCGGGCGGAGCGGCTGTCGATCGGCCCGGGCACGCACAACCCGACGGTGAGCAGGTCGGCCACCGGTACCCCGGCGCGCTCCGCCGCCTGCCGCACCAGGTCGGCCGCGAGGTCGAGCGTGGTTGCGCCTTGCTGGTCCGCGTCGATCGGCATCTCGAGCTCAGCCAGGATGCTGGCGCTGCGATCGGACACCGCTACCCGGACGTGGCCGTGACCGATGTCGACACCGGCCACGCCTCCTGGTCTCAGCGCGAGAGCCACGAGCAGCGGTGGCCGCCCGCTGCCGCCCTTGTACGGCGTTCCGCGGTCGGCGGTCTCCACGACGATGCCGGCCGCGAGCAGCTCGGAAACCAGGCTCGAGACCGTGGTGCGCGAGAGTCCCGAGCCGCGGGCCAGGTCGGCGCGGCTCTGTGGACCGCCCGAGCCGAGGAGCGCGGTGATCGCGTGGAGGTTGCTGCCGCGCAGCTGGGCCAAGGAATGTCCGGGCACAGCTGGAAGACTAAGCCGATTCCTCCCGAGGTCGTACAAATGACCACCTCAACGGCGGGAGTTACGCATTGACTCGGACAAATCGCGGTCCCTAGGTTCGAGTCGTCACCTCAATCTCGGGAGGGTTTCATGGTCGCGTACATCTCGCGACGGCGTTCGGCCGTCGCCCTCGGCGCGGCGGCGGTCCTCGTCGTCGGACTCGCCGCCTCACAGACACCGGCCCTGGCCACCACGCACGCGGGACGAGCGGCCCCGGCCGCCGACCTGCTGCCGTACCAGGATCCAACACTTCCCGTCAGCCAGCGGGTCGCCAGCCTGCTCGGCCAGATGACCCTCGCGGAGAAGATCGGCCAGATGACGCAGGCCGAGCGCGCGAACATCGATGCCGACACCAGCAAGATCACCACCGACTTCCTCGGCAGCGTGCTGTCCGGCGGCGGGTCCGTGCCGACGCCCAACACCCCGACGGCCTGGGCCGACATGGTCGACCGCTACCAAGCAGCGGCGCTGAACACCCGGCTCGGCATCCCGCTGATCTACGGCGTCGACACGGTCCACGGCGACGGCAACATGCAGGGCGCCACCGTCTTCCCCCACAACATCGGGCTCGGCGCGACCCGCGACCCGGCGCTGGTACGCCGCGTGGCGCACGTCGCCGCGTCGGAGACGCGGTCGAGCGGGCCGCAGTGGGCCTTCGCACCCTGCGTCTGCGTGGCGCGCGACGACCGGTGGGGCCGCATCTACGAGTCGTACGGCGAGACACCGGCGCTCGTCGCGACGATGGGCACCGCGATCGACGGCTTCCAGGGCCCGGCCGGCCACCTGTCCGACAACGACCGGGTGCTGGCCACGGCCAAGCACTTCGCCGGTGACGGTCTGACGACCTACGGCACCGGGTCGAACAGCCAGAAGACGGGCGGCTACCCGATCGACCAGGGCGTGGACCAGGTGGACCACGCCACGTTCGAACGACTGGCTCTCGCGCCGTACGTCGACGCCGTCCGGCAGCGCCACGTCGGCTCGGTGATGCCGTCGTACTCCGACGTCGACTGGACCGAGGACGGTCTCGGCAACCCGATCAACATGCACGGCAACCGCGACCTGATCACCGGCTGGCTGAAGGACCAGGAGGGCTTCGACGGGTTCGTGATCTCCGACTACAACGGCATCGACCACATCAACCCGGGTGTCGACACGTTCGCGCAGCAGGTCGCGACCAGCGTCAATGCAGGGGTCGACATGTTCATGCAGCCGTCGAACTTCGAGCTCTTCGAGTCGACGCTCACCGACCTGGTGAACAACGGCACGGTCCCGATGTCGCGCATCAACGACGCGGTCTCGCGGATCCTGACCAAGAAGTTCCAGCTCGGACTCTTCGAGCACCCCTTCACCGACCGCACCCACCTGTCCGAGGTCGGTAGCGCGGCGCACCGTGCCGTGGCGCGCCGGGCGGTCGCCGAGTCCCAGGTGCTGCTGAAGAACGCCCGCTCGACCCTGCCCCTGTCGGGGAAGCGGCCGGTGTACGTCGCGGGGAGCAACGCGGACAACATCGGCAACCAGGCCGGCGGCTGGACCCTGACCTGGCAGGGCGGGTCGACCACCCAGATCCCTGGACAGACGATCCTCGACGCCATCCAGGACGACGCCTCCCAGGTCACCTTCAGCCAGGACGCGTCGGCGCCCGTGCCGCACAACGCCCTCGGTGTCGTCGTGGTCGGCGAGACGCCGTACTCCGAGGGCTTCGGCGACGTCGGAGGTCCGCTGTGGGCCTACGACCCCGGTGACAACGGAGTCCCGCGGCCGCCGAAGACCATGCAGCTCTCCGACGCGGACACGGCCGCCGTGAACACGGTGTGCGCCCAGGCGTCCAAGTGCGTGGTGCTCGTCGTCTCCGGCCGGCCGATGATCATCCCGCCGACGATGCTGCAGCACATCGACGCGCTCGTCGCGAGCTGGCTGCCGGGCAGCGAGGGTGCGGGTGTCGCGGACGTGCTGTTCGGCAAGCGGCCGTTCACCGGCCAGCTGCCGGTGACCTGGCCGCGGACCGTCGCACAGGAGCCGATCAACATCGGCGACGCGAGCTACGACCCGCTGTACCCGTTCGGCTGGGGCCTCCACACCCGCTGACGACCAGTAGCGGCAGGAATGTCGCTCTAGAAGGAGATCCTGATGCTCGACGTACGGCGTGCTCGCGTGATGGCCGCTGCCGGCCTCGTCACGGCGGTGGCGGCAGCTTTCACCGCGACGACCGTGGTCGTCGGCCCGACCGGGACAGGGGGCCCCGCCGACGTCCCCGCAGGCCCGGGTATGGGTGACGACCCCCGACGGGGCGGAGCAGATGCACGACCGCGGGACCGTGCCCTTCGACAAGGGCGCGGCGAGCAAGCAGCTGACGATCACGGTGGACCCGAGCCATCGCTACCAGACGATGGACGGGTTCGGCGCGTCCATCACCGACTCGTCGGCGTCGGTGCTGATGGAGCTCGACCAGGCGACCCGCGACGCGACGATGAAGGATCTCTTCGTCACCGACGGACTGTCCTTCCTGCGCCAGCCGATCGGGTCGTCGGACTTCGTCGACGGGCCCCACTACACCTTCGACGACGTACCGGCGGGAGCCACGGACTACGACCTCGCCCACTTCTCCATCGACCACGACAAGGCGCAGATCCTGCCGTTGCTACGCCAGGCGCTCGCGCTCAACCCCGACCTCAAGGTGATGGGGACGCCGTGGAGCCCGCCGGCCTGGATGAAGACCAACGACTCGCTCGTGGGCGGCCGGCTCATCGACGACCCCCGGATCTACCAGGCGTACGCCGACTACCTGGTCGAGTTCGTCCGGGCGTACGAGGCAGCCGGAGTGCCGATCTGGGGCCTGACCATCCAGAACGAGCCGCAGAACCGCACCCCCTCCGCCTACCCGGGCACCGACCTGCCCACGCGCCAGGCGATCCAGGTCATCGACAGGCTCGGGCCCGCCCTGCAGGCGGCGGGCCTGCACACGAAGATCCTCGGCTACGACCACAACTGGTCCGAGCACCCCAACGACATCGCCAACACGCCACCCGGCGACGACCCGGAGACGGAGTACCCCACGCTCCTCCTCGAGTCGGACGCCGCGCAGTGGATCCGCGGTACGGCGTACCACTGCTACGCGGGCGACCAGAAGCGGATGACCGAGCTGCACCAGGCGTTCCCGGACAAGCCGATCTGGTTCACCGAGTGCTCGGGCTCCCACGGCGCCAGCGATCCGCCGGCCCAGGTCTTCAGCGACACCCTGAAGTGGCACGCTCGCAACCTGACCCTCGGCGTGCCGCGCAACTGGGCGCAGAGCGTCGTCACGTGGAACCTCGCCCTGCACGCCGACGGGTCGCCCCACAACGGCGGCTGCGACACCTGCACCGGTGTCGTCACGGTCAACCCCGACGGCACCGTCACCCGCAACGCTGAGTACTACACGCTGGGCCACCTCGCGCGGTTCGTGAAGCCCGGAGCGGTCCGGGTCGCGAGCTCCTCGTACGGCAGCACGGCGTGGAACGGCCTTCCGATGAGCGCAGCGTTCGTCAACCCCGACGGGTCGACGGCGCTGGTGGTGAACAACGAGTACGACGACCCGCGCAGCGTCGCGATCTCGGTCGGCGACCGACACCTCGACTACACGCTGCCCGGCGGCTCCCTGGTGACCTTCACCTGGCCCTCCTCCGCCGGCCTGACCAGCGGACTGCACCTGGTCGACCCCTGGACCACGTCGATGACCTCGAACGTCGGCGACCCGAGCACCCTCCCGGCGGCGACCGACGACGACGGCTCGACGCCGTGGACGTCAGGCACGGCCCAGGCGACCGGCCAGTGGGTCGAGGTCGACCTCGGTCATGCCCAACGGATCCGGCAGGTCGTGCTCGACGCCGGCCCCTCGTCGTACGGCTGGCCGAACGACGTCGCGCCGTCCGGGGACTACCCGCGCGGCTACCGGCTCTCGGTCAGCACGGACGGGAAGCACTGGACCGTCGTGCGAGACGGCGCCGGCACCGGTCAGCTCACGACGCTCAAGGTGCCGCACAACCCGATCCGCTACGTCCGGGCGACGCTCACCCGCGCCGACGGCCACTGGTGGCAGGTCGCGGACGTACGGGTGTACCGCTAGAGACATCCGACAGCCGGCGATCGCTTCGGCATCTTCGCTCCTCAGGTCACGCCCCGACGAGGGGCGGCGCCCGGCGAGGGGGCCACACCATGCTTGTGCAAGCAAGTAGGGTCCTCCGGTGGCCAGGGTCGAACCTCTGAACGAGAGCGAAGAGGCTTTCTGGCGAGCGCTGATGCGCGTCGTGCTCTCGCTGCCTCGCCGGCTGGACAGCGATCTGGTGCGGACGGTCGGGATTACGGCGAACGAGTACACGACCCTGATGTGCCTGTCGGAGGCCCCGGGGCGAGAGCTGCGGATGGCGGACCTCGCGAACGCTGCAGCCCTGTCGGCCAGCCGCATGACGCGCCTGGTCGACGATCTCCAGGCGCGCGGTCTGGTGACGAAGCGGGTGAGTGCCGAGGACGCGCGCGGCAACGTAGCCAAGCTCACCCCGGCCGGGCTGGCGAAGGTCAAGAAGGCCTGGCCGGCCCACCTGGCGAGCGTCAGGGACAGGGTGTTCGACCACGTCGATCCCGCCACCGTCAAGAAGGCAGCACAGGCCCTGTCGGAGATCGCTGCCCAGCTCGAGTCCCGCCGCTGACCATCCCGTGGCGCGGCAGCGCCAGACCCTTCAGCGAGAGATTGCTTGCCAAAGCAAATAGTTCGGCGTAACGTCCAAGTCCTCTTTTCCAGCACGTACCCATCAAGCGGGCAGTGGACCAAGGAGCAGAGATGACCGCAACCACCTCGAACGGAGGCGGCGCCTCGGCGCTGCCCGACTATGCGCCCGTGCCGCCATCGGCCCTGGGCCCGGCGCTGAACGAGCAGGGCTACCACGTCGGTCGCGTGGAGCGGAACCTGTTCTGGGTCACCGACGGGACCTACCAGGCGGCGTTCCTCGCGACCCACGACGGGATCGTCGTCTTCGACGCACCGCCCACGATCGGGCACAACCTGCGCCGAGCCGTCGACGAGACCGCGGCCGCCGAGGGAGTGACCAACAAGGTGACCCACCTGGTCTACTCCCACCACCACGCCGACCACGCCGGCGCCGCGGACCTGCTTCGGCGACGACGTCATCCGGATCGGGCATGAAGAGACGCGGCGGCTGCTGCTCCGCGACAACGACCCGACCCGGCCGGCACCGGACGTCACGTTCACCGACACCTACACCCTGAACGTCGGCGGCGAACGCGTCGAGCTGGCCTTCCACGGCCCGAACCACTCACCGGACAACATCTTCATCCACTTCCCGGACCACGACGCGCTCATGCTCGTCGACATCGCGAACCCTGGTTGGGTCCCGATCTACAACCTCAACCTGTCCGAGGACGCCCCCGGCTACATCGACGCCCGGAGAAGGCGCTGTCCTACCCGTGGAAGCACTACCTCGGCGGCCACCTCGGGCGACTCGGCACCCGGGACGACATCGAGCTGCACCAGCAGTACATCGACGACATCGTCGAGAGCGCGGAGGCGGCGCTCGGCTCGGTGGACCCGACGCCGTACTTCGTGAAGTACGGCGCGAACGTGTGGGCCGGGGTGAACGGGTACCTCGACGAGGTGACAGCACGTGCCGCCGAGCCCGTCATCGCCAAGTACACCGGCGTGCTCGCGGCGGCCGACGTCGAGGCGTTCACCTACACCACGACCTTCACCCTCCTGCAGTCCATGCGCCTCGACCTCGGCGCCGGTTCGCAGGTCCACCCGTGACCCGAGGGACGGTGCCGAGATGAGCAAGGAGCAGCAGCTCCAGCTGGACGCCATCCTGCGCCAGGGCGGGCTCGACACCACCGCGGATGTCCAGACCATGCGGGCTGCGTTCAGCGAGCTCATGGCCCAGGTGCCCGTGGCTCCCGATGTCCGGCAGCAACCCGTGGAGGTCGGAGGTGTCGCCGGCGTCGAGGTCACCATCGAGGGCAACGAGGCCGAGAGCGTGATCCTCTACTTCCACGGTGGTGTCTACGTCATCGGCTCGGCGGCGTCGACGGTGCCGCTGGTGGGTGACCTCGTCGAGGCGAACGGGCGGCAGGGGCATCACGCTCGACTACCGGCTGGCTCCCGAACACCCCTATCCGGCCGCGGTCGAGGACGCTCGAGCCGCCTACGTCGGCCTGCTCGGATCAGGGTGTCGCCCCTGCCCAGATCGTGCTCGCGGGTGAGTCTGCGGGAGGCGGGCTTGGCCTGGCGACGCTCCTCGCCCTTCGGGATGCCGGTGTGCCCCTGCCGTCGTGTGCGTACGTGATGTCGCCATATGCGGATCTGACCCTGACGGGGGAGTCGCTCGCGGAGAAGGAGGAGGTCGATCCGCTCCTCACCCCGGATGGGCTCCGTGCCAGGGTCCCCGACTATGTAGGGAAGGCCCATGCGGCCGATCCGGCCATCAGCCCGATCTTCGCCGATCTCCGGGGACTGCCTCCGCTGCTGATCCAGGTGGGTTCCCACGAGATCCTCCTCAGCGACGCGCTCCGGCTCGCCGGACGGGCGGCCATGTCCGATGTCCCGGTCACGCTCGACGTCACGCCGGGCGTCCCGCACGTCTTCCAGGCGTACGCCGGCCTGCTCGACGAGGCAGGAGCGGCGCTCGACCGAGGCGTCAGACTTCGTGAAGGCCCAGCTCGCCGACGTGCCGAGCCAAGTCCCAGCCGGCTGACCGGCCAGGTGGCTGCGGGAAGACTGACGCATCGGGCAGACCACCGACGAGAAAGCCAGGGGAGCACGACATGGCCGAGACGAACGACTGGAACTCGAAGACGATCGCGGAGTTCCGGGCCAACGAGGGCCGGGTCGGCGGCCCCTTCGAGGGCGCGCCGATGGTCCTGGTGCACCACCGCGGTCGCACGAGCGGCCGCGAGTACGTGACCCCGATGATGTACCTCCCCCACGAGACGGACGACGGCGTCATCTACGTGTTCGCCACCAAGGGGGGCGCTCCCACGAACCCCGACTGGTACCGCAACCTGACGGCCGGCGGTGAGGCCGGCGTCGAACGCGGAACCGGGTCCTACCAGGTCACCGTCCGCGAGCTGACCGGCGCCGAACGCGACCGCGTCTACGCCGAACAGGCCCGGCGGTACCCCGGCTTCGCCGAATACGAACAACGGACCGCTGGCATCCGCACCATCCCCGTGCTCGAGCTGGTGCGCGTCTAGCAGAACGTCTGGGCGGTCGCGTTCTTGGACTCGGCAGGGTCACGCCGAGCGTCGCTCGGGTGATACTGGTGCCGTTGCGACTCTCGGAGCCGCCTCCCGAATCGACAGGAGCCGGAGCACATGACCCTTCGCCGCATGATGGCCGCCATCATCGCCACTGCCGTGGCCGGCGTCCTCGTCCCACTCGGACCCACACCTTCCGCGTCCGCGGCGGAGCTCGTCACCGATGGCGGGTTCGAGACCACCTACGCGCCGACGCCGAACGACGTGAATCTCAACGATCACTGGCAGATCTTCGACTCTCAGTTCGGCAGCCCGCTGTGCACCCTCACCGACATCTGGTGCGGTGACGCCCAGATCTTCGACACTCAGGGCACCTGGCCGCGCACCGGTAACGGCTGGGTGTGGTTCGGCTACACCAACGCGCCCGGCGCCACGGCTTACGTGCGGCAGGCGGTGACCCTGCCGCCCGGCACCACGACGCTGTCGTACTGGTATCGCAACGGCTCGGTGGACGCCCCGTTCGACGCGACCTTGACGGTCTCCATGGACGGGCACCCCCTCGCGAAGCACACCGAGGCCAGCGCGCCCCAGGCGGCGTACTCGCAGTTCACCGTCGACATTTCGCCGTACGCCGACGGCGGCAGCCACAACCTGTCGTTCGACTACCGCAACGGTGCCGCCAGCTCGGGTGCCGGCAACGTCGTCAACAACATGACTGTCGACGACATCTCGATCGCCTCCGACACGGTGGCGCCCAGTACCTTGTTCACGACCGCGCCGGCGGCGGTCGTCAGGCGGTTGACGGTGCCGGTCGCGTTCGCGGCCGACGAAGCGGGCTCGACGTTCCTCTGCTCCCTGGACGGGGCCTCCTTCGCGGCCTGTGCCAGCCCCGCGACCCTGACCGTGTCGCCCGGCATCCACACCTACCGCGTCGCGGCTCGCGACGTCGCGGGCAACGTCGACGCCACGCCAGCCACCGTCACGTTCAAGGCCTACGACTGCCTGACGCTCAACCTCGCCAAGAAGCAGGCTCGACACCGCGTCTCGGTGCTCAAGCACCGGCTGATCGTGGCCAAGGAGGCCGTCGACGACCAGAAGGTGCACCGGCTCCAGAAGAAGCTGGAGAAGGCGCACAAGGTGCTGTACCACGCCCGTCGGGCACACCGGCCCTGCCGGCTGTGAGCAGGAACCGCCCCTGACGCATCGCGGGCAGCACGTTGTTCGCCCTGGACGAACACGGGCCTCCCACCGGAACACGCCCTCGCCCTGAGGAGTTGAGTCGACATCACTCAGGTTTCCGAAAGCGAGCCACCGTGTCCCAGAAGAACCTCCCCGTCCTGTTCGTGTCCGACCTCGTGGTGCTGCCCGGCATGGTGGTGTCCATCGAGCTCGACGAGCCCTCCCGGGCCGCCATCGACGCCGCCCGCGCCAGCAGCGATGGCAAGCTCCTCGTGGCCCCGCGGCTCGAGGATCGCTACGCGTCGTACGGCGTGATCGCGTCCGTCGAGCGGATCGGCCGCTTCAGCGGGGGCACCCCCGCAGCCGTGCTCAAGGCCGAGAGCCGCGCGCGGATCGGCACCGGTGTCTCCGGGCCGGGTGCGGCGCTGTGGGTCGAGGTCGAGGCGATCGAGGACGACGTCACCGACCGGGCGCGTGAGCTCGCCGAGGAGTACAAGAGGCTCGTCGTCGCCGTGCTCCAGCGGCGGGAGGCCTGGCAGGTCATCGACACGGTGCACCAGATGACCGACCCCAGCGCGATCGCCGACGCGGCCGGCTACGCGCCGTACCTCTCGGTGGACCGCAAGCGGGAGCTGCTCGAGACCCCTCTCGTGGAGGCGCGGCTGGAGGCCCTGATCGGGTGGACGCGGGAGCACCTCGCCGAGGTCGAGGTCGCCGACAAGATCGGCGAGGACGTCCGCGAGGGCATGGAGAAGAGCCAGCGGGAGTTCCTGCTGCGTCAGCAGCTCAACGCCATCCGCAAGGAGCTCGGTGAGGGCGAGCCCGAAGGGGCCGACGACTACCGCAGTCGGGTGGAGGCCGCCGATGTCCCCGACGCCGTACGCGAGGCGTTGCTGCGGGAGGTCGCCAAGCTGGAGCGGTCCAGCGACCAGAGCCCGGAGACGGCTTGGATCCGGACCTGGCTCGACACCGTGCTCGAGCTGCCCTGGAGCGTCACCACGGAGGACTCCACCGATGTGGTCGCCGCCCGCGCCGTGCTCGACGCAGACCACCACGGGCTCGACGAGGTCAAGGAGCGGATCATCGAGTACCTCGCCGTCCGGAGCCGTCGCGCCGAGCGTGGGCTTCAAGTGGTGGGCGGCCGCGGCTCCGGCGCGGTGATCGCGCTCGTTGGACCGCCCGGAGTCGGCAAGACCTCGCTGGGCGAGTCGGTCGCGCGCGCCCTCGGTCGGAAGTTCGTCCGCGTCGCCCTGGGTGGGATCCGGGACGAGGCGGAGATCCGCGGACACCGGAGGACGTACGTCGGTGCGCTGCCCGGCCGGATCGTGCGGGCCATCAAGGAGGCCGGTTCGATGAACCCGGTCGTCCTCCTCGACGAGGTCGACAAGGTCGGGGCGGACTACCGGGGCGACCCGGCGGCGGCGCTGCTCGAGGTGCTCGACCCGGCGCAGAACCACACGTTCCGCGACCACTACCTCGAGCTGGACCTGGACCTGTCCGACGTGCTCTTCATCGCCACCGCCAACGTGGTCGAGCAGATCCCGTCGGCGCTGTTGGACCGGATGGAGCTGGTCACCCTCGACGGCTACACCGAGGACGACAAGGTGGCCATCGCCCGCGACTTCCTGCTGCCCCGGCAGCTCGAGCGCGCCGCGCTGACCGCCGACGAGGTCACCATCTCCGAGGCGGCCCTTCACGAGATGGCCGCCAACTACACCCGCGAGGCCGGGGTGCGACAGATGGAGCGCTTCCTCGCGAAGGCGCTGCGCAAGGCGGCCACCCGCCTGGCGACCGGTGCGGAGCGGGTCGACATCGACCTGGCGGACCTGAAGGACCTCATCGGACGGCCGCGGTTCACTCCGGAGGCCCACGAGCGCACCTCGGTGCCGGGGGTTGCGACGGGGCTCGCCGTCACCGGGCTCGGTGGTGACGTGCTCTTCATCGAGGCCTCCGCTCACCAGGGTCCGGCCGGCCTCACCCTGACCGGTCAGCTCGGCGACGTGATGAAGGAGTCCGCACAGATCGCGCTCACCTTCGTGCGCAGCCACGCGACCGAGCTCGGGATCGACCCGGCGTTCTTCGACCGGGCGATCCACGTCCACGTGCCCGCGGGGGCGACCCCCAAGGACGGCCCGTCGGCGGGCATCACGATGGTCACCGCCCTGGCCTCGCTCGCCACCGGTCGCCCGGTGCGCTCCGAGGTGGGGATGACCGGCGAGGTGACCCTCAACGGCCGGGTGCTGCCGATCGGCGGGCTGAAGCAGAAGCTGCTCGCCGCCCAGCGCAACGGGCTGACCGAGGTGTTCGTCCCGCTCCGCAACGAGCCGGACCTGGACGACGTACCGACCGAGGTGCTCGACGCCCTGACCGTGCACGTGGTCGGCGACGTCCTGGACGTGGTCCGTGGTGCGCTGGCCATGGAAACGGTCGCGACGGTCGCGGCCTGACGGAGCGGCCCTAGCAGGTGTCGTCGTCGAGCTGCGCGGTGATCTTTCGGGCCGCGTCGCGGAGGGCGTGCTGGTCGGCGGTGTCGAGGCCCGCGAAGACGCGGCGGCGGACCTCCTCGACGTGGCGGGGGGCCGCCTCGACGAGATGGTCGTACCCGACCTCGGTGAGGATCGCGTTGGTGAAGCGGCGGTCAGCCGGGTCGGCTTCGCGGCGGACGAAGCCACGCTTCTCCAGACGGCTCATCAGATGGGAGAGCCGGGAGAGCTCGGAGTTGGCGAGCACGGCGAGCCGGCTCATCCGCATGGTGTGGTCGGGCTGATCGGAGAGGCTGGCCAGCACGTAGTACTCGACGAAGCTGAGGTCGGAGTCCAGCTGCAACTGCCTGCCGAGGGCGGTCGGAAGCTTCGCCAGCAGCAGGTTGAGTGCATGCCAGGTGTCCAGCTCATCGGGCGTCAGCCACGTGACTCCCGTCTGCGTCGTCGAGCCTCGACGTGTGTCCGCCATGGCCGTGAGTCTAGGGCCGGTCGACGATGACTTGAAAGTTCACGTGATCCTGCTACGGTGGATGACATGAACATTCAAGTCGCACCCGACTTCGCCAAGGCCGCCGATCGAGCCCAGCTGGAGGCCGTCGCCACCGCGCTCGCCGGCAGAGGCATCGACGCCCGCGTGCTCTCCGACCGAGCGGAAGCCCGGGCCGCTGTCGACCAGCTCATTCCCGACGGGGCACTGGTCTACAACACGACCTCACGCACCGTCGACGAGCTCGGGATCTCGGACGACATCCGGGCCGCCACTCGCTACCGCTCGACGCGCACCCACACCGAGACCTTGGATCCGGCGACCCAGATGGACGAGTTCCGCCGGCACGTCGCCAGCATGGATGTCGTCATCGGCAGTGTCCATGCGGTCACGGAGGACGGGCTCGTGGTGGTCGCCTCGTACAGCGGCAGCCAGATCGCCTCCTACGCGTTCGGGGCCAGCAAGGTGATCTGGGTCGTCGGCGCCCAGAAGATCGTCGCGGACCTCGACGAGGCCTTCGCGCGCATCGAGCAGCACTCCTTGCCGTTGGAGAGCGAACGCCTACAGCAGGTCTACGGGCAACCGAGCTCGATCGGCAAGGAGCTGGTGGTGCACCGCGAGCACCTTGGCCGGATCACCATGCTGCTCCTCGAGGACCCGATCGGATTCTGAGCTTGGTGATGTCGGGCGTGGCGCCCTACGCGCCGTCGACCCACTCCTGCATGGATCCGTCGAACGGCCACTCGGCGTTGGTGTACCGCGCAGCGATCGTGGCGATGCCCGACCAGGCCCCCCTGACGATGCGCTGGGGGTAGGCCATCGTGCGGGCGTGGTCGTGGAACTCGTCCTCGTCGAGGAGCGCGAGCTGGTCGCCGGTGACCTCGAAGTCCAGGTCGAGGTCGACCCAGGTGATCTCGTCGTCGCTCGTGGGGGCCTCGAAGGGCGCCGCCGCATGGACCTTGTAGCCGTTGAGCGATCGGCTCGCGTCCAGATAGCCGCAGAGGATCCACCACTCGCCGGGTACGGCGATCCAGATCTCCTCGACGTCGACGACGTCGGTCGTGCCCTTCTGAGGGCGCTCCCTGCGGCTGCCGGCCGGCACGATCCACGCCGAGCCGCCGCCGGGGACGGACAACGGGTTCGCGGTGTCCACGCTCGTGACGGAGCCGTCCCACTTGCGCTTCACCACCCGGACGGTCGCGGTGTCTGCTGCCTCGGGCACCGGCCCAGCATGACCGGTGGGTGGTGACCGGCGCCAGGCGGGGAACCGGGACCCGCGCCGTCACCGTCGCGCGCGATCAGCGTCGAGCGCCTGGGGTCGGCATTGCGCCCAGGTGTCCGGTTTGTGAACATGGCACGCGTGAACGTCCCTTCCCCTGAAGACGTCCAGATGATGCACGAGAACGGTCAGGACGCGCTCCTCGAGCTCGAGCTGGCCACGCTGGACATGGACGCCGACGAGAAGTGGATGCTCGAGCAGCTGCTGCTGACCTACGTCGCCGACAGCGTCCCCGCGGCGACCTGGGCCGCCGGCCTCGCCGTCGGGATCCGGGCCGTTCGACGCGACCGCGCCCGCCGGACCGCCGAGTCCTTCCGTGAGGAGGGCTGGGGAGCCAGCTGAACGACCGGCCGGCCGACCGGCCGCCCTGGCTCGTCAGCGTCAGTCGCCGACGGCGTCGATGCCGCGCTGGACGATGAGCGGGTCGGGCAGCCCGACCACCTCGTGGTCCTTCCCCTCGTAGTCGAACCGGCTCAGGAACGCCTTCATCGCGTTGATCCGGGCGCGCTTCTTGTCGTTGCTCTTGATCGTGGTCCACGGTGCCCAGTCGGTGTCGGTGGGCCGGATCATGGCTTCCTTGGCGGCGGTGTAGTCGTCCCACTTGTCCAGCGACTCCAGGTCGATGGGGGACAGCTTCCACTGCCGGACGGGGTCGACCTGCCGGATGATGAAGCGGGTCCGCTGCTCGGAGCGGGTGACCGAGAACCAGAGCTTGGTCAGGCTGATGCCACTGTCGACCAGCATCCGCTCGAAGAGCGGGGCCTGCGCCATGAACTGCTCGTAGTCCGGCCGGGCGGCGAATCCCATCACCCGCTCGACGCCGGCGCGGTTGTACCAGGACCGGTCGAACAGCACCATCTCCCCGGCCGTCGGCAGGTACTGCACGTACCGCTGGAAGTACCACTGGTTCTGCTCCCGGTCGCTGGGCTTGCCGAGCGCGACGGTCCTGGCGTACCGCGGGTTGAGGTGCTCCATGAACCTCTTGATCGTGCCGCCCTTGCCCGCTGCGTCGCGACCCTCGAAGAGGAGCACGTGCTTGCTGCCCGTCGTGGCCGTCCACGACTGGAACTTCAGGAGCTCGACCTGGAGCAGGTACTTGGCCAGGTCGTACTCCTCGCGCGGCATCCGCTCGTCGTACGGGTAGTTCTCGCGCCAGGTGTCGACGGCCCGCCCGTCCGGATCGAGCAGGATCGGGTCGTCGTCGTGGTCCTCGCCGATGGTGTGGCCGTCGATGTGGAGGCGGTCGATGTACTCGCGGACGTCCTGCAGCATGACCATCACGCTACGGCCCTGCCGTGAACGGCTGGTGAACCACGAACGGGTCAGGCGTCGACGTCGATGACGACCCGGCCCACGGGCTCACCGGAGACCAGGTAGCGCAAGGCCGCAGCGGTCTCCGCGAGCGGGAAGACCCGGTCGACCACGATGCGGAGCTGGCCGGTCTCCAGGAGCCGGGCCAAGGTGGCCATCATCGGGCGCTTGTCCGGTGAGCTGAAGGAGCCGCCCCGCAGCTCGGGGACCACGGCCGAGCGCGCCGCCAGCCCGAGCATGCGCGGGATGCTCCCGAGCCAGGCGTGGCCGGTGGCCCCGAACGCGTCGTGCCCGATCAGCACGTAGCTGCCGCCCGGAGCGAGAGCCCTGCGCGTCTCCTCGAAGGAGTGGTTGCCCGGTACGTCGAAGATCAGGTCCCATTGCTCGCCACCGCTGGTGTAGTCCTCGGCGGTGTAGTCCAGCACCCGGTCCGCGCCGACCGAGCGGACCAGGGTGAGCTTGCGTGGGTGGTCGACGCCGGTGACGTGGGCGCCGTACGCCTTGGCGAGCTGGACCGCGATGGCGCCGACACCGCCGGCGGCTCCGTTGACGAGCACGCGATGGCCCGGCGGCACCCGGCGCTGAGGCAGGTTGTGCAGGGCGATCAGCCCGGCGGTCGGCACCGCCGCGGCCTCCTCGAAGCCGACGCCGGGGGGCTTGAGCGCGACGCCCTCCTCGGGCGCGGTCGCGTACTCCGCGTAGGCGCCCCCGTTGCGCCACTGCATGCCACGGACGGTCTCGGCGAACACCTCGTCCCCGGCCCGGAAGCGGGTCACCGCTGACCCGACCGAGTGCACCACGCCGGCAACGTCGGTGCCCGGCACCCGGTCCTTGGGGCGGCGTACCCCCGAGCCCATCAGGCGCAGGGCCGCCGGCTGGCCGGTCACGACGTGCCAGACGTCGGGGTGCACCGACGCCGCGCGCACGCGGATCAGCACCTCGTCCGCGGCAGGTACGGGGCGCTCGACCTCACGAAGGACGAGATCGTCGACGGCGCCGTAGCCGTCCTGGACGATCGCTCTCACGCGTCGGAACGTACAGCGCGCGGCGGCCCGGACAATCCCGGGCCGGACAGACACGCGCGGAGTGACGGCCGCGAGCAGACGCGGCCGTCACTCCGGCGAGTGATCTCAGGAAGAGCCGAGGGCCTTGGCCTTGGCGGCCTGGAACTCGGCGTCGTCGATCACGCCCTTCTCCTTGAGGTCGGCGAGTCGGGCGATCTCCTCTGCCGGGCTGGTGGTCGGCGCGGCCACGCTCTGGATGTACTGGCGCTGGGCCGCTTCCTGTGCCTGCGCGTCGTCGATCGCGTGCTGGGTCATCTGCTTGCCGCGGGCGATGAAGTAGACGAGCACCCCGAGGTAGGGAAAGACGATGACGAAGATGATCCACAGGGCCTTGACCCCGCCGGACATGTCGTGGCTGCGGAAGATGTCGGCGAACACCCGGATCAGCAAGAAGATCCAGATGAAGAAGCAGAAGAACCAGAGCATCGACCAGAAGACCTGACCGGTGCCGAACTCGAGCACGGTGATGAACGGTGACATGGGATTCCTTTGACGTTGCGAAGCGCTGCTGCCGCTCGGCGGCCAGCTGCTGACAGGCTCGGGAGAGCACCGCCGGAGGCACACTCTGCTGGTCCCGCGGTCGTCTAGCAAGGACCAAAGGCCCGCGCGGGTCCGCTCCGTCATCGGTCGACTCCCCCGATCCGCTCGTGACGCCGGCCCATCGGGGAACTAGTGCGCGGGCGAACCGGGTCCTGCGAGGAGCCATTCCGTGAGGTCGTGGCGCACGCCGGGACCGAACCTGAGGTCGCGGAAGCTGTACATGGCGGCTTCCCGGTCCCGCTCGGGCACGCCGTCGGGTACGACGTTCAGGAGGTGCTCGAGGCCGGGGTAGACCCGGATCGCGGCCGCGCCTCCGTCGCCCAGCGCCTGCGTGATCCGTTGCACCGACGACTCCACCGGGACGGAGGTGTCCTCCGCGCCGTACTGCAGGAACACCGGGCAGCTGACCTCGCGGTAGTCCTGGACCGGATCGTGGGCAAGCTCGGGGTCCGGCTCGCCGGCCAGCATGCCCACGAGCTCGCCGGCAGGTAGCAGTGGCGGGATCGGGGAGAGCATCGGGTTCTCCAGGACGTAGCCGGGCGGGACGTACAGAGCGAGATCGGGTGCGCCGACGACGTCGGCCAGAGCGTGCTCGAGCTCCGCCACCATCGTGTCGTCGGTCGCATCCGCACCGGCGGCCGCGATGGCGAAGGCGGCACGCCAGGCGCGGGCCACGGCGGCGACGGTCTGCTCGCCGACGCCGCTGTCGCGCAGGATCTTGGTCCGGCGGTGCACCTCGGACTGAGCCATGGAGACGCCGGGGGAGCCGATGCCGACGACGAACGCCACGTCAGGCCGGCGGGCGGCCACCATCGGCACCGCCCACATGCCGTTGCTGAATCCGGCCAGCCCGGTGCGCTCGGCGTCGACGTCCGGGTGCGTGCCCAGCACGTCGAGCGCGGCCGAGGCCGCGTCGGCCTGGTCGAAGATGGTCGGCTCATCGCCGCCGGAGAGCCCGTGTCCGGCCTTGTCGTAGATGAGTACGCCGACTCCGGCGTCGAGGAACGGCTGGGCGAACAGGCGGTTGAAGTCGCGTTGGCCGCCGGCCGCTCCGTGCACGAACACGGCCGCGGGGTGCGGCCCTGGGGTGGCCGGAGTGATGAGCGTGCCGGCCAACGGCACGCCGCCGACGTCGAACGCGACCTCCTCCTCGGCGTAGCGGGAGGACCTCGTCAGGTCGTCGAGATCCAGGAGCGTGCCGTCCTCACGGCGTACGTGGGTGTCGTCGATCGGATAGAGACGGCCGACCTGGTCTCGTGAGGAGACCAGGATCATCGGCTCGCCGAAGTACGCCTCGGGCACCTGGCTGAGCAGCATGAGCCCGTCCGCCGTGTCGTACCAGCCGCATCGGGCCGCGAGGTCGGGTGGAAGTGTCGAGGTCATGGGTGCGCCTTTCCGGTGTGCGGGTCGTCCGGTGCGTCGTCCGGGAAGGCGAACATGGCGAGCCGAACGGGTTTGGTGCCCCGCGTGGCCTCGGAGCGTTCGGTCCATCGCCGGACCAGGTCGAGATATTCGCCCTGGAGCTCGGCCAGCTCGGTGACCGTGAGCCGGAGCGAGGACCGGGAGAACAGCGCGGCCTCGCGCCAACCGCCGCTCAGGTCGGTCCGCTGCAGGTACTGCCGCACGCCCGCCGTCAGCCGGGTCATGATCAGGTCGATCGCGGCCTGCGCACGGACGGGGTCGGCGGACTCCGAGGGGTCGGAGAACCACAGGTCCGCGGCGGCCAGCCTCCAGAAGAGCTGCCGGCCGCGGGAGCGACTCGCGTCGGGCTCGATGAGCCCGGCCTTGCCGAGCTCTCGGAGGTGGTACGACGCCACCCCGGTGTTGGAGCCCAGGGCTCGGGCGACCATGGCCGACGTGGACGGCTCGCGCGCGAGCACCTCCAGGATCTCCTGTCGGGCGGGGTTGGCCAGCGCCTGGAGCACGGTCGTCTCTCGCTCGGTCGTGGTCGGCATGTATGCACACTACTTTATGCATAGAGGATTGTGCAACTGGACGGCTGTCACCACCCGTCGACGTCCGGCCTAGGGTGCTGATGCATCAGCCGAGGATGAGCACTGAGAAGGGGATGCGAGATGCCTGACCCGTTGTCGACCTGGAGGGACGGCGCCGTGAAGGACGCCATCCTCGGCTACGTCGAGCAGACCTGCACCGAAGGTTCGACCGGCTTCGTGCCGGTCGAGGAACGGGTCGCCGTCTTCGACAACGACGGCACGCTGTGGTGCGAGAAGCCGATGCCGATCCAGCTCGACTTCATCCTGCGACGGCTCGCGCAGATGGCCGCGGCGGACGAGACGCTGCGCGACCGGCAGCCCTGGAAGGCCGCGCACGAGCGCGACTACGCCTGGCTGGCGCAGGTCATGGAGGAGCACTACGCGGGTGACGACACGAACGTGAAGACGGTGGGCGCCGGCGTCGTCGCGGCCTTCGCCAACATCACCGTCGACCAGTTCGAAGCGGATGCCGCCGCCTTCTTGAACGGGGCCCGCCACCCGACGCTCGACCGCGGCTACCTCGAGTGCGCCTACGCACCCATGATCGAGCTCCTCGCGCACCTGAGGGCCAACGGCTTCGCGACGTACATCGCCTCCGGTGGCGGTCGCGACTTCATGCGACCGATCAGCCAGGAGGTCTACGGCATCCCCCGCGAGGGCGTGATCGGCAGCGCCGTCGCGCTCGCCTACACGCCGGACGAACGAGGCGGCGCGATCACCCGCCAGCTCGCGGCCGACTACCTCGACGACGGGCCGGAGAAGCCGGTGCACATCTGGACCCGCACCGGACGGCGGCCCGTGCTGGCCGCCGGGAACTCCAACGGCGACATCGAGATGCTCGACTACACCCAGCACCCGGACAAGCCGTCGCTGCGGCTGCTGGTGCTGCACGACGACGCGGAGCGCGAGTTCGACTACGTCTCGGGATCGGAACGGGCGCTCGACCTGGCCGCCGGCAAGGGCTGGACCGTGGTCAGCATGAAGGACGACTGGGCCCGGGTGTTCTGACCGGGGAACCCGTTCCCTCGTCTCCAACACGCCGCGGTGCGGCTCAGGACGACGCGTCGAGGCGGCCGCGGCCGCCGCAGGTGGGGCACGGCCACGAGTCGGCCCGCCCGTTGGCCGGTCGGTCCTCGATGCGGTGGTGGGACGCCGTGAGGATGATGTCGCCCTGGCCCGCGCAGGTCGGACATCTTCCTCGCGGTCTGGTCATGGATGCCTCCTCGGCCACCTCCACCCTCGCTCGCTCCGGGCCTCGGCGAACGGGCCGAAGGTCGGAAGACGACGGGACCAACGTCACGACCGTCTACTCGGTGGCGGTCCGTGCGCGCCGCCCGGCAGGATGACGACGTGGATCTCGTGCGGGTGCCGGCCCTGACCCAGGAAGTGCCGTACGCCTACGCCTCGGTGACCTCCGGCGGCATCGTGCACGCGGCGGGCGCCTGCCCGCTCGACGCCGACGGGCGCATCGTCCACGTCGGTGACGTGGCGGCCCAGGCCGGGCAGGTGATGGACAACCTCGAGGTGGCGTTGCGCGCGGCCGGGTGCGAGCTCGGCGACGTGCTCAAGTCGACGGTGTACGTCGCGTCGGACGATCGCGCGGACCTGGTCGCCGCCTGGGACGTGGTCCGCGCCGCGTTCGGTGACCACGACCCGCCCAGCACGCTGCTCGGCGTCGCCGGGCTCGGCTACCCCGACCAGCTCGTCGAGGTGGAGGCCGTCGCCGAACGGCGCCGGTAGTGACGTCTTCAACCAACGGCCGGACACTCGCTATGGTTAGGCTTCCCTAACTGAGAGGTCCCCCTCGTGAAGCGCGTCCCGGTGCTCGTCGCCCAGCTCGCCGGCCTGTCCCTGGTCACCGCGCTCGCGCTCGACCGGCTGCTCGGGAGACGACGGGCCGTCGATCGTGGTCTACAACGCCCAGCACGAGCAGCTGCTCGAGGAGATCGCGCCGGCGTTCACCGAAGAAGACGGGCATCAAGGTCGAGCTGCGCAACGGCAGCGACCCCGAGCTGGCCGCCCAGCTGGTCCAGGAGGGCGACGCCTCCCCGGCCGACGTGTTCCTCACCGAGAACTCCCCGGCGATGTCCGCCGTCGAGCGCGCGGGCCTGTTCGCCCCGCTCGACGCGGCGGCCACCGACCCGATCCCCGCGCAGTACCGGCCCGACGAGCGGCCTGTGGACCGGCTTCGTGGCCCGCTCGACCGTGCTCGTCTACAACACCAGCATGGTCGACGAGGCCGACCTCCCGGACTCGATCATGGACCTCGCCGACCCGAAGTACGCCGGGCATGATCTCGTTCTCGCCCACCGGCGCCGACTTCCAGGCGATCGTGGCCGCGGTGCTCGACCTCGAGGGCGAGGAGGCGACCAGCGCCTGGCTGGCCGGGCTCAAGGCCAACGGCACCGTCGTACGACGGCAACAACGTCGTCCTCGAGTCGGTCAACTCCGGCGAGTCGGCGATCGGGATCATCTACCACTACTACTGGTACCGCGACCAGGCCGAGTCGGGCGACAACAGCGACAACACCCAGCTCTACTTCTTCGGCAACCAGGACCCCGGCGCCTTCCTGTCGCATCTCCGGCGCCGGCGTGCTGAAGTCCAGCGACCACCCGGACGAGGCCGAGAAGTTCGTCGCGTTCCTGACCAGCGAGGAGGGCCAGCAGGCGCTCGCCGACAGCTACGCGCTCGAGTACCCGCTCAACCCCGCCGTCACGCCTGGGTCCGCCGGTCAAGCCGTTCGCGGAGCTCCAGCCGCCGACGGTCGCGCATCAGCGACCTCGACGGCGCAGAAGGTCGTCGACCTGATGACCGCAGGCGGGCTTCCTCTGAGCGGCTCCGCCCGCGGCGGCGCTGCGCGGCCCGGGCCCGGTCCTCGCCCTGCTGGGGCTGCTGGTCGCGGCGACCAGCCTGCTCCCGCTGGGCTACGTCGTCGTCTCCGCCGCCCAGCTCGGCCCGGGCGAGGCGGCGGACTTCCTGCTCCGGCCGCGGGTCGGCGAGCTGCTCTGGAACACCACCCGCCTGCTGGTCGGGCGGTGTCGCTCCTCAGCGTGCGTCCTCGGCGTCGGCATGCGCCTGGCTCGTGGTCCGCACCGACCTGGCCGGGGGCCACGCTCTGGCACGGCGTGCTGGCGCGCGCCGCTCGCCGTACCCGCGTTCGTCAACGGCTACGGCTGGGTCTCCACCACGCACGCCGTGCAGGCGTACGCCGGCGCCGTGCTGGTCGTGAGCCTGTCCTACTACCCGCTGGTCTACCTGCCCGACGGTCGCCGCGCTGCGCCGCCTCGACTCCGGGCTCGAGGACGTCGCGGCCGCGCTCGGGCACGGGTCGCTGATCGACGTTCTTCCGGGTCGTGCTGCCGGCCATCAGCCCGGCGGTGCTCGGCGGCGCGCTGCTGGTCGGGCTGCACCTGCTGGGGGAGTACGGCGCGCTGCAGATCCTCAACTACCCGACGCTGACGACCGGGATCCTCGACCAGTACGCGACCAGCTTCAACGGGCCCGGCGGCCACCCTGCTGGCGCTGGTGCTGGTCGCGTTCTGCCTGCTGCTGCTGGGCCTCGAGCTGCTGGCCCGCGGTCGGCGTCGCGTGTCCCGGGTCGGGTCGGGCGTGCGCCGGACCGCGACGCGGCTGCGCCTGGGTCGGTGCGTCGCCCGGTCGTGCGTCGGCGCCCTCGCCGGCGCTCGCCGTGCTCGCCCTCGGCGTGCCGCTCGCGAGCCTGGCCCGCTGGCTGGTGCGCGGCTCCTCGACGACCTTCCCGGCCGGCGACCTGTCGGCGCGCCACCGTGCACCACGCTGGGCCTGGCCGTCGCCGGCGGAGTGGTCGCGACCCTGGCGGCGCTCCCGGTCGCCTGGCTGGCCGTGCGGTACCGCGGCGTGCTCGTCGACCGTCGTCGAGCGCAGCGTCTACCCGGCCAACGCGCTGCCCGGCATCGTGGTCGCCCTGGCGCTGGTCACCATCTCGATCCACTCGGTCCCGGCGCTCTACCAGACCCTGCCGCTGCTGGTGCTCGGCTACGCGATCCTGTTCCTGCCCCGGGCCGTCGTCAGCGTGCGCGGCCACCCTCGAGCTGGCGCCGCCCGTGCTCGAGGACGTCGCCCGGTCGCTGGGCTGCACGGCCGCGCGAGGCCGCGCGCCGGGTGACCCTGCCGCTGGTGCTGCCCGGGCCTCGGCGCCAGCCATGGCCCTGGTCTCGCTGGCGGTCAGCACCGAGCTCACCGCCACGCTGCTGCTGGCGCCGATCGGCACCTCGACGCTCGCCACCGAGTTCTGGTCGCGCGCCTCGCCGGTCGAGTACGGCGCCGCGGCGCCGTACGCCCTGCTCCTGATCCTGCTGTCGGTCCCGGCGACCTGGCTGCTCTCGCGGGCCGCCAACCGCGACGGGCTGCGGGCGCCGGTCCCGGTGCCGTGGGCTGCCGATGAGCGCCGCTGGGCCGTGAACGGCCTGCGGGTCACGGGACTGGCGAAGTCCTTCGGCGACACGCGGGTCCTGGACGGCCTCGACCTCGACGTCCGGGACGGCATCACCGCGGTGCTCGGCCCGTCGGGCTGCGGCAAGACCACGCTGCTGCGCGTGGTCGCGGGCTTCCTCGAGCCCGACGCGCGGCACGATCGCGATCGGCGGCCGCGGTGGTGGCCGGCGACGGGCGCGCCGGTGCCGGCCGCGGGCGCGCCGGGTGGGGTACGTGCCGCAGGAGGGCGCGCTGTTCCCGCACCTCGACGTCGCCGCCAACATCGGCTTCGGGCTGCCCCGCGCGCCGCACGGCGGCGGCGCCCGGGTCAGGCGAGGTGCTCGACCTGGTCGAGCTGCCGTCGGCCGTCGCCGGGCGGTACCCGCACGAGCTCTCCGGTGGGCAGCAGCAGCGCGTCGCGCTCGCCCGGGCGCTGGCTCCCGAGCCCGCCCTGGTCCTGCTCGACGAGCCGTTCTCCTCGCTCGACGCCGGGCTGCGCGAGGAGACCGGCCGCGCGGTCGCCGCGGGCGCTGCGCGCGAGCGGCGCCACGGCGGTGCTGGTCACCCACGACCAGGGCGAGGCGCTCTCGCTGGCCGACCAGGTGGCGGTGATGTCCCAGGGCCGGTTCCTCCAGGTCTCGCCGCCGGCCGACATCTACCTGCGTCCGGCCTCGGCCGCGGTGGCGGGCTTCGTCGGTCACGCGACGCTGCTGCCCGGCGTCGCCGCCGGACGCATCCGCCGCGTGCGACCTCGGCGAGGTGTCCCTGCTGAGCGCCCGCGCCGGGCCGGTGCTGCTCGCCGATCCGCCCCGAGCAGGTCACCGTCGCGACGGGCGCGCGCGACGGCGCCGAGGCCGAGGTGGTCGACGTCAGCTACTTCGGCCACGACGCCACCGTCCGGGCCCGGGTGAGCGGCAGCGGAGACGGTCGTGATCGCCCGCGTCCCCGCGGGCGGCGTACCCGCGCCCGGCACCACCGTGTGCCTGCGCGTCTCGGGTGAGGTGCTCGCCTTCGCCAGCCCGGAGGCCGCGGTGACCATCGAGAGGGTCGGCCACCAGGTCGGCCGTACGGCGGTCCCGCTCCTGGGCGGCAGTCCGGGAGCCACGGCGCTCGAGTCGGCGGCCGGTCGCGGTGACCTACGCCGAGCTCGCCGACCGGGTCGCCGAGCGGGCGGCCGAGCTGGGAGCGACCCGGCGGCTGGTGCTGCTCGAGGCCGCCAACGACGTCGAGAGCGTCGTCACGCTACCTGGCCGCGCTCGCCGGCCGGCACCCGGTCCTGCTGGCGGCGCCGGGGGACGCCGACCGCCACGCGGACCTCGTCGACGCGCTACCGGCCCGACGTCGTCCAGGTGGCGGGCGGCGACCCCCGCGAGCTTCGTGCCGGGACCGCCCACGACCTCCACCCGGACCTCGCGGTGCTGCTGAGCACGTCCGGCTCGACCGGCTCGCCCAAGCTGGTCCGGCTCTCGCTGGCCAACGTCGTGGCCAACGCCGCAGCATCGCCGACTACCTCGGCCATCCGGCCGACCGACCGGGCGATCACCTCCCTGCCGCTGCACTACTGCTACGGCCTGTCGGTGCTGCACCAGCCACCTGCTCAGCGGCGCCGGCGTCGTGCTCACCGACCTGTCGGTCGCCGACGAGTGCTTCTGGGACCTGGCGACCGAGGCCCGGGTGACCAGCTTGGCCGGCGTGCCGTACACCTTCGAGCTGCTCGACGCCGTCCGGCTTCCGCGACCGGGCGCTGCCCTCGCCTGCGGTACCTCACCCAGGCCGGCGGCCGGATGGATCCCGAGCGGGTCCGCGCGTACGCCGAGCTGGGCCGCGAGCGCGGGGCTGGGACCTGTTCGTGATGTACGGCCAGACCGAGGCCACCGCCCGGATGGCCTACCTGCCCGCCGGACCTGGC
The DNA here is from genome assembly GCA_963774575.1 of uncultured Actinomycetota bacterium. Taxonomy (GTDB): domain Bacteria; phylum Actinomycetota; class Actinomycetes; order Propionibacteriales; family Nocardioidaceae; genus Nocardioides. The sequence continues at coordinate 32,098 of CAVZFO010000011.1, forward strand.
CGCCGACCGACCCGAGGCGATCGGCGTGCCGGTCCCCGGCGGCAGCTTCCGGCTCCGGCGCCGGCGGGCGTCGCGGTCGACCCGAAGGCGTCGGCGAGCTGGTCTACGCCGGGCCCAACGTGATGATGGGGTACGCCGAGCCGCCGGCCGACCTGGCCCGCGGCGCCGAGCTGGCCGAGCTGCGCACCGGCGACCTGGCGCGCCAGGCCGACGACGGGCTGTGGGAGGTCGTGGGCCGGCTCGGCCGGCACGCCAAGCTGTTCGGCCTGCGGCTCGACCTCGACCGGCTCGAGCACCTGCTCGCGGCCGAGGGCCGGCCCGCGCGGGTCCTGGTGCGCGGCGACCGGCTCTGGGCCTGCACGGCCCGCCCGCGATCCGTCGAGCGCACCAGCAGGCCCTGCTGGCGGTGACCGGCCTGCCGCCCTCGGCGGTCCGCGTGGTGCGGCTGCAGGAGCTGCCCGACACGCCGTCCGGCAAGCCCGACCGCGCGGCCCTGGTCGCGCACGTCGACCGTCTGGTCGCGGACGAGGACGCGGGCCCCGCCCCGGTCACGGCCGAGGCGATCCGGGACCTCTACGCCGTGCTGCTGGGCCGCCCCGACGCGACCGTCCACGACAGCTTCGTCGGCTCGGCGGCGACTCGCTCTCCTACGTCGAGGCCTCCACGCGGCTCGGGCGGGCGCTCGGGACCCTGCCGGCCGGGTGGCAGCGGCTCGATCCCGTCGCCCTCGCGCGCATCCGGCACGCCGCCGGAGGTTCACGGTCCCCGTCGACCTCAGCGTGGTGCTCCGCGCACTGGCGGTGGTCCTGATCCTGGTCAGCCACGCCGACCTCGCCCAGCTGCAGGGCGGCGCCCACGTCCTGCTCGCGGTCGCGGGCTACAACCTGGCCCGCTTCCAGCTCGGGGTGCCCGGCCGGGGCGCCCGGGTGCGGGCCATCCTGCGGTCCGGCCTGCCGGTGGCGGTGCCGGCCGCGCTGTGGATCGGGGCGGTCATCGTGGTCGCCGGTGGCTACCGCTGGCAGACCGCGCTGTTCCTCAACGGCCTCACCGGGTCCGACAGCTGGACCGACGACTGGCAGTTCTGGTTCCTCGAGGCGCTGGTCTGGGGCTACCTCGGGGTGGCGGCCCTCCTGGCGGTCCCGTGGGTGGACCGCTGGCAGCGGCGTCGTCCCTTCGCCGTCGCCCTGGCCGTGCTGGCGGGGTGCCTGGCCCTGCGCTACTCGATCGTCGGCGTCGAGGCCGGGCCCACCGAGCGCTACTCGATGGTCGTCGTGCTCTGGTGCCTCGCGCTCGGCTGGGCCGCGGGGGCCGCTCGGACGCCCGGGCGGCGCCTGCTCGTGGGTGCGGTGGCCGTGGTGTCGACGATCGGCTTCTTCAGCGACCCTCAGCGCGAGGCCGTCGTGGTGGCCGGGATCCTGCTCCTCCTCCTCGACCGCGCGGTCCCGCTGCCCCGCCCCTTCGTCGCCGTCGCCCAGGTGGTCGCGACCGCGTCGCTGTGGATCTACCTCACCCAGTGGCAGGTCTACCCGGAGCTCGAGGACGCCGGACACCCGTACGCCGCCGTGCTGGCCTCGCTGGCCGTCGGGATCCTCGTCCAGCAGGCCTACGACCGGCTCAGCCCCAGAGCGCTCGGCCGATGGCGTCGCCGACCCAGCCGGCGTACCGCTGGGACGTCCACCCTCGGTCGCGCACCATCACCGCGTGCAGCTGGGGGCTGAGCAGCCCGAACGCCACGTCGCCGACCCGGCGCGCGGTCACGCCCGGGGCCAGCGGGCGGCGCCTGCGGAGCTGGTTGACCAGGTCGGCGGCGGCCTTCGACCGGAGCGCCTCCTGGGCGCGGTGGATGCCGGCGGCATCCTCGTCGCCGGGAGCCGCCGCGGCCGCCGCGAGCGCCAGCCCGGCGCTCGCCTCCAGGATCCGGCAGGCAGTCCTCGACCAGCTGGCGCAGGGCGACGTCGGGATCCCGGTCGAGGGGTTCGCTCGACTCGGGCGGAGTGGACGCCTCGAGGGCCGCCCGCAACAGGCCGGCCTTGGAGTGGAACGCGAAGTAGACGCTCTGCACCGACATCCCGGACGCCGCGGCGACCGCCTCCATCGTGGTGCCGGCATAGCCGACCGCGTCGAAGAGCTCCGTGGCGGCAGCGACCATGGCGTCGCGATTGGCCTGTTTCTGCTGCCTTCTGACGTCGATCGGTCGCGGCCCGCGGGCGCTGGTGGTCACGCGTGGAGCCTACTCGTGCACGCTTTTAGAGTCACACTCTAAAGTCACTCATCGGACCCTGCATCGGACGTGTCGCGTCTCCGAAGAGGTACCCCGGCAGCTGCTGCCTGAGGGGCCGGCGCGGTGGTGGGGTGGCACGCCGGCGTGGCGCCAGCTCCTGGGCGCCGCCGCTGGCAGGGTGCCCGGTCGAGGTGCCCGACCCGGAGACATTCCGGAGATGTGCCGGAAATGTGAAGGACCCCCTGCGGGGGGCCACAGGGGGTCAATCGCACTGGTTGGGGGGGAGTCCAGTGCGTGAATCTCACGGTTGCCGGGGGGGTTTGACGCCCGCGAGACTTTTCACCTCATCCGGGAGCAGACCCTGGGGTTTGCCTCTCGATGTTGTCTCAACTTTACTGCTCAGGCACTTCCCGGCGGGGCGGAATCGGGGATTTCGCAGCCCACTTCGGGCGGTGGTCTAGCACAGTTAAATAGTGCCTCTGACCTGCGGAAACGCGCCGTCCTAGGGTCCCTGGGGTTCGGGGTGCTGGACGACCGTCAAAAGTCAAGATCGACTTTTTGACAGCGACCCCCCACGATGGTCCTCGACCGGACTAGTCAGCCGGCCACCTGTGAGAGGGAGATCTGAAATGGCTCGTCGTAAGCTCGCCATCGCCGCCGTTGTTGCCGCTCTGTGCACGACGCTCGGCGCCACCTCGGTTGCCGCCGCTCCGGACAGCGCGCCGAAGATCGCGAAGCGCGACGCCTAGTACTGCTGCTGATCCTCGCTCAGCTGCGAGCGTCGGCTGCCCAGCTTGTTGCGTTGCCCTGATCCGCGGCCGCGACTGGATCCCGACGCTGCCGCGGCACTTCGATAAGCATCGCGGGCAGCGTCGAACTCGTTGACGTCTTCCAAGCAGGCCGGCGAGCTCGAACCACATCTCGGCTGCCTCGCGATCCGAACCGACTCCGGTCAGGATGAGCACGGCCTCGCGGTAAGCCGACGCGGCTGCGTCGACGTCTCCTCGAGCCGCGTGCACCTGACCTTCGAGTGACTTGGCGTCGGCCGCGGTGAGCGGAGACGAGACGTGCGCACACTCTCGTGCACGCGCGCGCTGTCAGTCGCTTCGGCGAGCGTCGATGTCCCCGCTCAAGTAGTGGGCGCGAGCCTGAGCCAGCTCGTTGCGTCCGATGTCGACAGGGCCGGCGCTGCAGCTACTGCATCTCCTCGGCGGCCTGCTCCAGGTTGTGCTTGGCCTCGTCGACCTGCGGCGGGTCCAGCTGCAGCTGCAGGATTCCCAGGTTGGTGCGCAGCACGGCCAGGTTCCGGCCGTCCTGGCCCTCGGCGAACAGCGCGAGAGCACGCTGGGCCAGCGGGACTGCGTCGCTGACGGCGCCCCGGCCGGCCTCGAAGATGCTGGCGTTCCAGTAGGCCGAGGCCCGGGCGATCGGGCGAGTCGAGCGTCTCGGCCTTGGCCATCGCCTTGCGGCAGACCCGCACGGCCTGGCTGGTGTCGCCGCGTGAAGTAGTAAGCGGCCGCCATGGTGACGGCCAGCTGCACGGCCTCGTCGGTGGTGTCGAGCGGGGTGTCGGCCAGGTGCTCGAGGATCATCTCGCCGACCTCGACGGCCTTGGTGAAGTCGCCGGACGTCTTGTAGCAGCGGCACGAGCGCGATGCCGACCTTGATCTGCAGGACGTTGCCGACGCGCGGGGTCAGCAGGGCCTCCAGCTCGATGACCGCGTCGTCGACCAGGCCCTGGGCCTCCAGGGCGCGGGCGACCAGGAAGCGGGCCCGGTAGGCGAGCTCCTTGAGGGAGGCGGCCTCGGCGGCCTCGCGGGCGTCGCGGGCCTGCAGCTCGGCGGTCTGCGGGTCGCCGGACTCGAGCGACAGCTCGGCGAAGTCGAGGTTGAGCTTGATCTGCTCCAGCTCCTGCGGGGCCACGCCCATGAGCAGCTGCTCGACGGGGGTCCCCAGGCGGACGCAGAGATCGGTGAGCACCTGGAGGTTCGGGCGACGGTGCCCGGCCTCGATGCGGGAGACGTAGCCGACCGACACGTCGGTGCCGGCGAGATCGGTCTGGGTCATGCCGTTGGCGACTCGCGCAGCGCGCAGTCGCTGGCCCAGCTCGGCCGGGTCGATCTTCCGGAGCAGGTCCGCCTGTCGCGCATCCATGTGCGCCAGTGTGACCGACCGCTGGCGAATCCGGTCGAAAACGGCAGATAACTCGTGGTTTGCCCGCTCAAATGCGGGGTGGTCCAGACCGCGCAGGGGGCGCGGGAAACGTTCAGCACCGTCCATTCTGAGCCCTCTCCAGCACCCGCGTACGCCGTTCCACAGGGTCCGATCGGGTGGATTCTGACGCCGCGTCGGGACTAGTCCGACTGACCCGGACGGGTCAATTTTCGTGGGTACTAGATCCAGCGGGTGAACCAGATCCGGTCGAGCCACTCCTTGTGGGTGAGCAGCTGGTCGGTGTAGATCGGCCAGAACCAGGCGAAGTTCAGCAGCACGAGCACGAAGAACGCGCCGGAGACGATGACGCCGGCCGTCCGTCGTGGGGTCGGGGCCGACGAGGTGCCGAGCAGCCGGCCCATCAGCAGGGTCGACGGCCAGGACCATGAACGGGACGCGTGATGATCGCGTAGAAGATGAAGATCGGCCGGTCGTCGTACTGGAGCCACGGCAGCCAGGTGGAGAGCGTCCCGACCACCGCGACGCCGTACCTCCAGTCGCGCGCGCCGACCCACAGGACGGCCGCCGCGAGCAGCGGCGAGGCAGCCGCCCCACCAGAGCGCCGGCGTGCCCAGCAGCGTGATCACCCGCAGGCAGTCGCTGCCCTGCGGCGCGTCGCAGCCCTGGCGTGCCGGGCTGGATCTTGGTGTCGGCGTCCACGCCGACGGGCCGGTTGAGGATCAGCCAGCCGCGCGGCTTGGAGGCGTAGGTGTGCGTGGAGCAGTTCAGGAAGTGGGTGTGGAAGGTGTAGACGTCCTGGTGGTAGTACCAGAGCGACCGCAGCGACTGGACGACCTCGCCGAGGCCCGCCGCGTCCGGCTCGGTCGGCGGTGGGCCAGCGGGCGTTCTTGTTCGGGTGGTCGCTGACGTAGGTCGTGCCGTCGCAGTGGCCCTGGCCGGAGTACTGCGTGTACTGCGTGGAGGAGAGGTCCTGCTCGTACTTGTCGGCGTGCATCAGCCAGCCGGTCCAGGTGGCCGTGTAGACGACGAGCCCGACGCAGCACGATGCTCACGAAGGCCGGGACTCCGTCGGCCAGCACCGACCGCGCCAACGGCCGAGCGGACGCCGAACGACCGGCGGGCGCCGGCGCTCCAGAAGACGGTGAGCACGGCCGAAGGCGGCCATCGGGTAGGCCGCCTCCCACTTGGTCCCGCAGGCGAGTCCCCAGCTCACGCCGGCGGCGACCAGCCAGGGCCGGAAGACCAGCGCGCGGACCGGCCCGGCGCCGGACGTCACCACGCCGCCGTCGGCGGCGGTCAGGGCGGCCAGCCGGGCGCGGTACCAGTCGCGGTCGGCCACGTGGCAGTGCACCGCCAGCAGCAGGAAGAACGCCACGAAGATGTCCAGCAGCGCGATGCCGCGAGAGCACGAGCTGCAGGCCGTCGAAGCAGAGCAGCAGCCCCGCGACCAGGCCGAGCAGCGGTCGACCCGGTCATCCGGCGGACCAGCCGGCACATCACCAGGATCATCAGCGACCCGACGATCGCCGAGGCGATCCGCCAGCCGAACGGGTCCATCCCGAACGCCTTCTCGCCCAGCGCGATCAGCCACTTGCCGACGTCGGGGTGGACCGCCATCGAGGCGGTGTCCTTCCAGAGCCCGTCCGGGTGGCCGGCGAGGATCGCCGCGTTGGCCTTGTCGCCGTCGACGTAGTCGCGGGCGTAGCCGAAGTGCAGCAGCGACCAGGCGTCCTTCGCGTAGTACGTCTCGTCGAAGAGGAACTCGTGCGGGGTGCCGAGCTTCCACAGCCGCAGGAACAGCGCCAGCAGGGTCACCGCCAGGCTGGCCACCCAGCCGACGAACGGGTCCTCGCCCCGGATCCGGCTGCGGGCCCGCTCCGTGGCCGACGGCACCGGCCGCCCGTCGGCGGTCCGCGACAAGCCGTCCCGTTCGGGCGCTCGGTGCGGCCTCACGGGGGCGGCGGTCGTCACGGTCGGCAAGACTACGGGGCGTGCTGGTGCTCGCTGCGACCCCGATCGGCCGGGTCGAGGACGCGCTCGCCCCGGCTCGCCCACGAGCTGGCGACCGCCGACGTGGTCGCCGCCGAGGACACCCGACGGCTGGCCCGGCTCGCCCGCGACCTGGGCATCACCGTCGGCGGCCGGGTGGTCTCGTACTTCGAGGGCAACGAGTCCGCGCGGACGCCGTCGCTCGTCGAGGCGATGCTCGCCGGCGAGCGGGTGCTGCTCGTCACCGACGCCGGGATGCCGAGCGTCTCGGACCCGGGCTACCGACTCGTCGTCGCGGCCCTCGACGCCGGCGTCGACGTGATCGCCGTACCCGGCCCGTCCGCGGTGCTCACCGCGCTCGCGGTGTCGGGGCTCCCGGTCGACCGGTTCTGCTTCGAGGGGTTCCTGCCCCGCAAGGCCGGCGAGCGCGGCCGCCGGCTGGCCGCCCTGGCGACCGAGCAACGGACGATGGTGTTCTTCGAGGCGCCGCACCGGACCGCGACCGCGCTGGAGGCCATGGTGGAGGCGTTCGGCGCCGACCGGCCGGCCGCGGTCTGCCGCGAGCTGACCAAGACCCACGAAGAGGTACGCCGCGGCCCGCTCGCCGACCTGGTCGCGTGGGCCGCACGACGGCGTCCGCGGCGAGGTCACCGTCGTCGTGGCCGGTGCCACCGACCTCCGCACGGTCGGCCCCACCCCCGACGACTGGCGCGCCGCCGTCGCCGACCTCGAGACCGCAGGTACGTCCCGCAAGGCGGCCATCGCCGAGGTCGCCCACGCCGCCGGCGTCCCCAAGCGCGAGGTCTACGACGCCGTGCACAAGCCCGCTCGGTTGGGCGCGATGAGTCCCGTGACGAGACTGATCACGCCCCTGCTCGAAGCGTTCTGCGATCGGCGACCGTTTCGTCACGGACTGATCCGCGACCGGCGGGTTGTGCGACCTAACGGCTGGACCGCGCGTGAGCGGGAGGAGCCGACCAGGGAGCGCGCGGGGACGGGGGAGGACGGGGCGCGCCGGGACCGGGAGCGACCGCCGCTGCCCGAGCCGCTGCCGCACCCGGTCGTGGACAACCACTGCCACCTCGACATCGCGGACGGGCCGGCCGAGGACCGTGGCTGGGCACCGAGGAGGCGATCGCGGCGGCCACCCGGGTCGGGGTGACCCGGATCGTGCAGATCGGGTGCGACCTGCCGGGAGCGCGGTGGGCGGTCGAGGCGGCGGCGACGTACGACGCGCTGGTCGCGGGGGTGGCACTGCACCCCAACGAGGCGCCCCGGCTGGCGGCCACGGGGCGACCTGGAGGACGCGCTGGCCGAGATCGAGCGGCTGGCGCAGGCCCACGACAAGGTCCGGGCGGTCGGCGAGACCGGGCTCGACCACTTCCGCACCGGGACCGGAGGGCCGGGCCGCGCAGGAGGAGTCCTTCCGCCGCCACATCGACCTCGCCAAGCGGCTCGACAAGACACTGGTCATCCACGACCGCGACGCCCACGACGAGGTGCTGGCGGTCATCGACGCCGAGGGGGCTCCCGAGCGCTGGGTGATGCACTGCTTCTCCGGGGACGACGGCGTTCGCGCGCGAGTGCCTGGACCGCGGCGCGTACCTCTCGTTCGCCGGCACCGTGACCTTCAAGAACGCCCAGCCACTGCGCGACGCGCTGCTCGTGGTGCCCCCGGACCGGCTGCTGGTGGAGACCGACGCGCCGTACCTCACCCCCGCGCCGTACCGGGGCCGCCCCAACGCCTCCTACCTCGTCCCGCACACGATGCGGGCCATGGCCGAGGTGCGCGGGGACGACCTGGAGGCCCTCTGCGCGGCTGTGAACTCCGCCACGGAGGCGGCCTTCGGCGGCGCCTGGTAGGTCCGCCACGGCATGTCCACAGAGCTGGTCCTCGAGGAATTGTCGACAAGGATGGTCGTCGTTATCGTCCTGTGATTGTTGGCCGGATCGGATCGACGGGGGAGCAGCACACACGATCCGGGAAGTTCGTACGTTCGGAGTGTTTTGCTTCTCAAGCTCGGAGAACCTCAGTCGCAAGCGCGGCGCTGGTGGCGGTGCTCGTCGGCCGTCGTGGCCCTCGCCGTGGCCGGCACCACCGTGCGCCTACGCGGCGATGACCAAGTCCGTGACCCTGTCGCTCGACGGCAAGTCCCGCCAGGTGACCGCCCTCGGCGGCACCGTCGGGGACGTCCTCGACGCCCAGGGGATCGAGCTCGGCGACCACGACCAGGTCGCCCCGGCCCTCGACCAGGCGGTCACCGACGGCACCCGGATCAGCGTCCGGTTCGGCCGCCCGCTGGAGCTCGACGTCGACGGCAAGAAGCAGACCTACTGGGTGACCGCCACCGACGTGGCCGGCGCCCTCCAGCAGATCGGCCGCGCGTTCACCGGCGCCGCCCTCTCGGTCAGCCGTGGCGCCGACATCGACCGCGGCGGCCTGTCGCTCGGCGGTGGCGACCCCCAAGCGGGTGACCGTCACCGTCGGCGGCGACAAGCCGGCAGGCGCGACCGTCGCCGCGCTCGACGTGCGCCGACCTGCTGAACGAGCTGGGCGTCCACGTCGACAAGGACGACCGGGTGCGCCCGGCCTCCGCCGCTCGCTCGCCGACGGCGACAAGGTCGTCGTCACCGGATCAAGACCGTCACCAAGCGCGTCAAGCGCGAGGTCGCTCGGCTTCGACACCGTCGAGCAGGACGACGCCTCGATGCTCGAGGGCGACACCACGACCGTCCGCGCCGGCGACGACGGCCTGCGCGACGTGACCTACCGCCTCACCTTCCGCAACGGCCACCTCGTGGTCCGCAAGGTGCTGCGCCAGCGGGTGATCACCCAGCCCCGTCGACGCGATGGTCAAGGTCGGCACCAAGGCAGGTCGCGACCACCAACTTCGCCGGCGGCAGCACGGTCTGGGACCGCCTCGCGCAGTGCGAGGCCGGCGGCAACTGGGCCACCAACACCGGCAACGGCTACTACGGCGGCCTGCAGTTCAACGCTCGGCACCTGGCGGGCGTACGGCGGCCCGGGCTGCCCAGCCAGCACTCGCCGCGAGACCCAGATCGCCGATCGCCACCAGGTCTGCGCAACGCCACCGGCGGGTACGGCGCCTGGCCGGCGTGCTGCGGCCAGTCGCTGGGCCTGCCGCCAGTAGCCGACTTCGAGCACCGAGTCGTCACCGCTCGACGGCCCACTGCACTGCCGGCTCGACCGGTCAGACACCATGTCCGCCGGGTCCGAGACTCCTCGGGCCGGCGGAGGTGCGTCGGCTGGCCGCCGAGCTCGACCTGCGGCCGACCAAGCAGCGCGGCCAGAACTTCGTCATCGACGCCAACACCGTGCGCCGCATCGTGCGGGAGTCCGGCGTCGCGGCCCGACGACGTCGTCGTCGAGGTCGGCCCGGGTCTCGGCTCGCTGACCCTGGCCCTGCTCGAGCGGTCGCCCGCGGGTGGTCGCCGTCGAGATCGACGACACGGCTGCCCGGCCGGCTCCCCGCGACGTCGCCGAGCACGCCCCCGACGCCGGCCGACCGGCTCGAGGTGGTGCACGCCGACGCGCTGCGGGTCACCGAGCTGCCCGGGCCGCCGCCGACCGCGCTGGTCGCGAACCTGCCCTACAACGTCTCCGTGCCGGTGCTGCTGCACCTGCTCGACGCTGCTGCCGTCGCTGCGAGCGCGGCCTGGTGCATGGTGCAGGCCGAGGTGGCCGACCGGCTGGCCGCCGGCCCGGGCTCGAAGGTGTACGGCGTCCCGTCGGTCAAGGCCGCGTGGTACGCCGACGTCCGGCGGGCGGGCGCGTCGGGCGGCAGCGTCTTCTGGCCGGCGCCGAACGTCGACTCCGGCCTGGTCGCCTGGACCCGCCGCGACCCGCCCGGACCACCGCGACCCGCGCAGCAGGTCTTCGCCGTCGTCGATGCGGCGTTCGCCCAGCGCCGCAAGGTGCTGCGCGGCGCGCTGCGCGGGCTGGCCGGGTCGAGCGAGGCCGCCGAGGCCGCGCTGGCGCCGCCGGGCATCGACCCCCTGGCCCGCGGCGAGTCGCTGCGTGATCGCGAGTTCGCGCGGCTCGCCGAGGCGCTGGGGGCGGAGGCCTCGATGAGCTCTCGCCCCGCATCGTCGAGTCGCCCGCGGTCACGGTGCGCGCCCCGGCCAAGATCAACCTGCACCTCGGCGTCGGCGCTCCGCGCGACGACGGCTTCCACCCGCTCGACACCGTGTTCCAGGCGGTCGGCCTGTTCGACGACGTCCGCGCCGACCGCGGCGACGGGACCGTCCGGTCGAGCCCGCGGCGTACCTCATCGACAGTCGCCGTCGCTACCCTCGCCGACCCGAGCGACAACATCGTCGTCCGCGCCGCCCGGCTGCTGGGCAGCGGCCGACGGCCGTGACCCGGCCCGCGTGGACCTGCCGATCGAAGGCGCATCCCGGTGGCCGGCGGCATGGCCGGCGGCTCGGCCGACGCGGCCGCGGCCCTGGTGGCCGCTGGACCGGCTCTGGGACCTCGCCAGCCTCCGACGACGACCTGCTGCGGCTGCCGCCGAGCTGGGCAGCGACGTGCCGTTCGCGCTGCTCGGCGGCACCGCGCTCGGCACCGGCCGCGGCGAGCAGGTCTGCACGCCGTGGCCGACCCGGCGACCTGGTGGTGGGTGGTGGTCCCGTCGCCCGAGGGCCTGTCCACGCCCGCGGTCTACCGCCGCTTCGACGAGCTGCTCCCCGACGCCCCGGCCACGCCGGCGAGCCCGGCCGGCGCGTCGTGGCGGCGCTGGCCTCCGAGCGACCCGGTCACCTGGCCGCGGCACTGCACAACGACCTGCAGGCCGCCGGCCATCGACCTGCGCCCCGAGCTCGGCGACCTGGTCGCCACGGCGAGGCCGAGGGTGCGCTGCGGGGCATGGTCTCGGGCTCCGGCCCGACGTGCGTGCTTCCTGTGCGAGTCCGGCGACCACGCCCGCGCCGTGGCCGACGCGCCTGCCAGGGCGGCGACGTCCCGGTCGTGCTGGTGGCCAACGGGCCCGTGCGCCGGGGCCCACGTCTGTGGAGATCCGGCTCTGATGGCCAACCTCGTCAACCTCGAACGGGTCTCCAAGGCGTACGGCGTCCGGCCGCTGCTCACCGACGTCTCGCTCGGCGTCGCCGACGGGCGAGCGGATCGGCGTCGTCGGCCGCAACGGCGACGGCAAGACCACGCTGCTCGAGGTGATGACCGGCCAGGAGCCGCCGGACTCCGGCCGGGTGTCCCGCACGCGCGGGCTGCAGGTCGGCTTCCTGCACCAGGACGACGCCCTGGTCGACACCCACTCGGTCCGCGAGGCGGTGCTGGCCGGCCGGGCCGACCACGAGTGGGCCGCCGACCCGCGCACCCGCGAGATCGTCGAGGAGCTGCTCGCCGGCGTCGACCCTGGACCGCGCCGTGGTCGGCCTGTCCGGCGGCGAGCGGCGGCGCTGCTCGCTGGCCGCGCTGCTGCTCGGCGACCACGACCTGGTGGTGCTCGACGAGCCGACCAACCACCTCGACGTCGAGGCGGTCGCCTGGCTGGCCGGCACCTGGCCGCGCCGTACGTCCGCGCTGGTCGTGGTCACCCACGACCGGTGGTTCCTGGACGCGGTCTGCCAGGCGACGTGGGAGGTGCACGACGGCGTCGTGGACGCCTACGAGGGCGGCTACGCGGCGTACGTGCTCGCCAAGGCCGAGCGGCAGCGCCAGGCCGCGGCCACCGAGGACGCCGGCAGAACCTGGTCCGCAAGGAGCTGGCCTGGCTGCGCCGCGGCCCGCCGGCCCGGACCTCGAAGCCGAAGTTCCGGATCGACGCCGCCAACGCGCTGATCGAGGACGTGCCCGCCGCCGCGGGACCGGCTCGAGCTGCAGCGGTTCGCCAGCCAGCGGCTCGGCAAGGACGTCATCGACGTCGAGGACGTCGACCTCGTCCGCGGCGAGCGGACGCTGCTGCACCACGCGACCTGGCGGCTCGGCCCCGGCGACCGGGTCGGCATCGTCGGCGTCAACGGCGCCGGCAAGACCTCGGTGCTGGCGCCTGCGTCGCCGGCGACGCTCGCGCCGACGGCCGGCCGCGTGCAAGCACGGCCGCACGGTCGCGCTGCAGCACCTGACCCAGGCACCTCGACGACCTCGACCCCGAGGGCCGGGTGCTGCGACGGTCGAGTCGATCCGGCGGGTCACCAAGCACCGCCGACGGCGAGATCACGGCCAGCGTCGATGCTGGAGCGGTTCGGCTTCACCGGCGACCGGCTGACCGCCCGGATCGGCGACCTGTCCGGTGGCGAGCGGCGCCGCTTCCAGCTGCTCCGGCTGCTGCTGACCGAGCCGAACGTGCTGCTGCTCGACGAGCCGACCAACGACCTCGACATCGAGACCCTCAACGTGCTCGAGGACTTCCTCGACGGCTGGCCCGGCACGCTGGTGGTGGTCTCCCACGACCGCTACTTCCTCGAGCGGGTCACCGACTCGGTGTGGGCGCTGCTCGGCGACGGCCAGATCTCGATGCTGCCCGCGCGGCGTCGACGAGTACCTCGACGCCGGCGTGCGGCGGACCTTGCCGCCCTCGCGGCGCCGAGCAGCCGCCCTGTCCGCGCGCCGGTCATCGGCGCCGTCGCGACGCCCGACGTCGCACAAGGCGCGGGCCGGCAGCGCCGAGGAACGGGCCGCCCGCAAGACGCTGGCCCGCCTCGACAAGCAGCTCGAGCGGCTCGCCGAGCAGGAGGCCGCGCTCAACGCCGAGATCGCGTCGAGCACGCCCAGGACTACGAGCGGCTGGCCGAGCTCGGCGCCGAGCTCGAGCAGATCGCTGGCCGAGCAGCGACGGAGGTGGAGCTGGAGTGGCTCGAGGCCGCCGAGCTGCCTCGAGTGACGGCGCGACGGCGGCAGCGTCGGCGAAGGGCGCGAGCAGGGTGCGCAGCAGCCCGGCCAGCCGCTTGCGGTCGCGCTCGGGGAGGTCCGCGAGCAGGTCGCGCTCGGCCTCGAGCAGCGCCTCGAACGCGCCGTCGACGGTGGCCTTGCCGTCGGCGGTGAGCCGCACGATCACGCCGCGGCGGTCGTCGGGGTCGGGGTAGCGCTCGACAGCCCGCGCGCCGCCAGCCGGTCGACCCGGTTGGTCATCGTCCCGCTGGTCACCAGGGTCTCGCGCAGCAGCCGGCCGGGGGAGAGCTCGTACGGCGCACCCGCGCGCCGCAGCGCCGCGAGCACGTCGAACTCCCAGGACTCGATGCCGTGGGCGGCGAAGGCGTCGCGGCGGGCCAGGTCGAGGTGGCGGGCCAGCCGGGTGATCCGGCTGAAGACGGCGACGGGGGCGAGGTCGAGGTCGGAGCGCTCGCGCGCCCAGGCCTCGGTCGAGGTCGTCGACCTCGTCGCGCATGGCCGTCGAGTGTAGCGACGCGTCGAGAATCTTGACATCGAGAGAATTCGGATCAGGATCGAGGTATCTTGACATCAAGAGACTGATCGGAGGCGACAATGACGGCGATGCACACCTGGGACCCGGACCGCTACCTCACCTACGCCGACGAGCGCGGCCGGCCGTTCGTCGAGCTGCTCGCGCGGGTCGGCGCCGAGCCGCCGGCGACGGTGGTCGACCTCGGCTGCGGCCCGGGCAACCTGACCGGCCCTGCTCGCCCAGCGCTGGCCGGAGGCCGACGTGCTCGGCCTGGACTCGAGCCCCGAGATGATCGCCAAGGCCCGCGCGACCACGCCGGCCATCGGCTTCGAGGTCGCCGACCTGCGCGACTGGGCTGTCCGCCGACGGCGACCCGGTCGACGTGCTCGTCTCCAACGCCACCCTGCAGTGGGTGCCCGGCCACCTCGACCTGCTGCCGCGCGCTGGTGAGCCGGGTCCGCCCGGGCGGCTGGTTCGCCTTCCAGGTGCCCGGCAACTTCGACGAGCCGAGCCACACGATCCGCGACCGAGCTCGCCGCCGAGGCGCCGTACGCCGCGCACACCGACGGCGTGGCCGTGCCGAGCTCGCCACGACCCGGCCGTCTACCTCGACGCCCTCGCCGGCGCTCGGCTGCGACGTCGACGCCTGGGAGACGACGTACCTGCACGTGCTGACGGCGAGGACCCGGTCTTCACCTGGGTCTCCGGCACCGGCGCCCGGCCGACCCTCCAGGCGCTGCCGGACGGGCTGCGCCGGCGAGTTCGAGGAGGAGTTCAAGCGCCGGCTGCGGGCGGCGTACCCCGAGGTGCCGGCACGGCGTCGTGCTGCCGTTCCGCCGGATCTTCGTGGTGGCCCGGGTGCCGGCATGAGGCTGCACCACGTCCAGGTCGCGTGCCCGCCCGGCGGCGAGGACGCCGCCCGCCGGTTCTACGCCGACGGGCTCGGGCCTGACCGAGGTCGAGAAGCCGGCGGCGCTGCGCGGCCGCGGCGGCGCCTGGTTCCGCGCGTACGACGGCGACGGCGCGGTCGTCGCCGAGCTGCACGTCGGCGTCGAGGACCCGTTCGCCCCGGCGCGCAAGGCGCATCCGGCGTTCCTGCGTCGACGACCTGGACGCTGGCGACCGTACCGGCTCAGGCCGGGCCGGCTTCGAGGTGGACGAGCGGGAGCGGGAGACGTTCGAGGGGTACCTGCGCTTCCACGCCTTCGACCCGCACGGCAACCGGGTCGAGGTCCTGCAGGCCCTCTAGGACGCTAGACGAACAGGCGGTCGGCCTGCTGGTCCTCCTCGTGGCCCTCGCACCAGAGCTCCGCGGGCACCATCGCGCGCACCTCTTCGACGTGGTCACCGCAGCCGGACCACGTGATCTTGCCGCAGGTACGGCACCGCACGGGACTACACATGGACCCGATGCTGCCACCTCCACGGCCCCGGAGCCTCACCCGCGCACCCCGTCCCCACGCGCGCGCCCTTCACCGCGCGCGACGGGGAGGCCGCCTGAAGGCGCCTTCAGCGATCCTTCAGCGCGCGTGCCCATCCTGACGACGCACGCCGTTCGGGGGATGGCGCCGGAAGTTGGGGGACTCCACATGCACGCATCGGTCACGCGGCTCGTCAGGCTGCTGGTGGTACTCGCCGCGATCACGGCTGGAGCAGTCGTCGCTGCTCCGCCGACGACGGCCGCGACGCCACCGGATGCCAACGACGGCTTCGAGACCGTGTTCGTCGGGTCGAGCGTCGCCATCCAGCTCACCGGGCAGGACGTACGACGTCCAGCCGCTCACCTTCGCGATCGCGACCCCGCCGACGAGCGGGACACTGTCGGCGATCGGACCGGCCACGTGTGACGGCGGCGGCGGGTGCTCCGCGGACGTGGACTACACGGCCACCGGAGGAGCAGGGACCATCGACTCGTTCACGTTCACGGTGAACGACGGCACCTTCACGTCGGCGCCGGCGACCGTCGAGGTGGACATCCTGGCGGCACCCGGGGGAAGCATCGTGTCGCCCGGGCCGCTGACCAAGATCACGACGAGCCCGCTCCTCAACTGCGCGGTCGACCACGCCGGGGACACCTCGGGCGAGTGGTTCGGCGGCACCGCGTGCGGCACCTTCGTCGCGGTCGGCGGCGCGCTCTTCGGCCCGGCGAGCGTCCCCGCCGGCCCCGGCGCCGGCGACGCCGGCTACCAGGCGTACGCGGCGGTGAGCCAGAACGGCCCGACGGGCACGGGCTCCCCCGGCTCGCCGTACGTCCTCACGACCGTGGTCGACCTCGGGGGGGCCGGTCTGCGTCTCACCCAGACCGACAGCTACGTCGTGGGCCAGGAGAGCTACCGCACCGACGTCTCCCTGACCAGCACCGACAACGCGCCGCACACCGCGATCGTGTACCGCGCGGGTGACTGCTACCTGCAGGACAGTGACGCGGGACTCGGGCAGGTGTTCTCGGGGAGTGCGCCGAGCTGCAAGGCCAAGCCCACCTCGGCCGACCCGAACCGCATCGAGGGGTTCTTCCCACTGACCGGAGGCAGCCACTACATGGAGGCGGGCTACTCCGAGGTGTGGGACGCCGTCGGCACCGGGACGCAGCTGCCCGACACCTGCCGCTGCGCCGAGCTCATCGACAACGGCAGCGGCCTCAGCTGGCCCGCCGCGGTGGCAGCCACCGGATCGACGACCATCGCGAGCCTGACCGTCTTCTCACCGGTCGGCGGAACGCCGGTGAGCCTCACCAAGACTGCCGACGACCCGGAGGTCGAGGCGGGCGCAGCGGACGGGTACACCGTCACCATCAGCAACCCGGGTGCGGTGGCCCAGACCCTGAGCACCATCACCGACACCCTGCCGGCCGGCTTCTCGTACGTCGCCGGCTCGAGCACAGGCGTCACGACCACCAACCCCAACGTGTCCGGACAGACCCTGACCTGGTCCGGCTCGTTCAGCGTCCCCGCGGCCACCGGCGGTACGCCGGGCACCTCGACCCTCCACTTCGGCGTGCATGTCTCCCAGACGCCGGGCACCTACACCAACTCGGTCTCCGCCGCCGGCACCGGCGTGACCGTCATCGCCGCCAACGGGGTCGCCGCCATCACGGTGACGCCGGCGACGGTGGACATCACGCCGCCGGACACGACCATCACGGCGGGCCCACGGGCACGACCAACGACAACACCCCGACGTTCTCCTTCACGGCCACCGAGGCCGGGTCGACGTTCGAGTGCCGGGTGGACGCCGGGGCGTTCGCCTCCTGCACGACGCCGTTCACGACGGCGGCGCTCTCGGACGGGGCGCACACGTTCGAGGTACGCGCGACCGACGCGGCGCTCAACACCGACCAGACGCCGGCCAGCCGGTCGTTCACGGTCGACACCACGGCGCCGGACACCACGATCACGGCGGGCCCGACCGGCACGACCAACGACAACACCCCGACGTTCTCCTTCACGGCCACCGAGGCCGGGTCGACGTTCCAGTGCCGGGTGGACGCCGGGGCGTTCGCGGCCTGTACGACGCCGTTCACGACGGCGGCGCTGGCGGACGGGGCGCACACGTTCGAGGTACGCGCCACGGACACGGCGGGCAACACCGACCCGACGCCGGCCAGCCGCGCGTTCAGCGTCGACACCACGCCGCCGGACACCACGATCACGGCCGGACCGACGGGCACGACCAACGACAACACCCCGACGTTCTCCTTCACGGCCACCGAGGCCGGGTCGACCTTCCAGTGCCGGGTGGACGCCGGGGCGTTCGCGGCCTGCACGACGCCGTTCACGACGGCGGCGCTGGCGGACGGGGCGCACACGTTCGAGGTACGCGCCACGGACACGGCGGGCAACACCGACCCGACACCGGCCAGCCGCGCGTTCAGCGTCGACACCACGCCGCCGGACACCACGATCACGGCAGGGCCGAGCGGCACGACGAGCGACAGCACGCCGACGTTCTCGTTCACCTCGAACGAGGCGGGCTCGACCTTCCAGTGCCGGGTCGACGCGGCGGCGTTCGCGTCCTGCAGCTCGCCGTTCACCACGGGCACGCTCGCCGGACGGGCGCGCACACGTTCGAGGTGCGCGCCACCGACACGGTCGGTCTCACCGACCCGACGCCCGCGAGCCGGTCCTTCACCGTCGACACGACGGACACGACGCCGCCGGACACCACGATCACGGCAGGGCCGAGCGGCACGACGAGCGACAGCACACCGACGTTCTCGTTCACCTCCGAGGTCGGGGCGACCTTCGAGTGCCGGGTCGACGCGGCGGCGTTCGCGTCCTGCAGCTCGCCGTTCACCACGGCCACGCTCGCGGACGGCCCGCACACGTTCGAGGTGCGCGCCATGGACGGGCTCGGCAACGTCGATCCGACGCCGGCCAGCCGCGCGTTCAGCGTCGACACGACTGCGCCCGACACCACGATCACCTCCGGTCCCGCCGCGTCGAGCACCGACACGACGCCGACCTTCGCCTTCGTGGGCACCGGTGACGCCACGTCGTTCGAGTGCCGCATGGACGGCGGAGCGTGGGCGGCCTGCACCAGTCCGTCCACCACGACCGTCGGTCTGGGCGCGCACACCTTCGAGGTCCGGGCGATCGACGCCGTGGGCAACGTCGACGGGAGCCCGGCGGCCGCTGCGTTCACGGTGACGGCGCCCCCGCCGCCGCCGGTCCCGAGCTACACGTGCGGTGGCAGGACGGCGACGATCATCGGCACCTCCGGCGCGGACGTCCTGACCGGCACCGGTGGGAACGACGTCATCGTCGGCCTGGACGGCAACGACAAGATCAACGGCGGTGGAGGTCACGACCTGATCTGCGGTGGTGACGGCAACGACACCATCCAGGGGGCCAGCGGCAAGGACGTCGTCGACGGCGGCGGCGGGAACGACAAGCTGTTCGGCGGCGGCGGGGCCGACCAGATCGACGGCGGCGCCGGTCGTGACCGGATCCAGGGCAACGGTGGCGACGACCAGCTCGTGGGCGGCGGTGGCGATGACGAGCTGACCGGCGACGCGGGCAACGACGAGCTCGTCGGCAGCGGCGGCGACGACGACCTCGCGGGGGGTGGCGGTGACGACGACCTCAGCGGGGGAGCCGGCGACGACCACCTCGACGGTGGAGCCGGACACGACAAGGGTGACGGAGGACCAGGCGTCGACGTCATCGTGCGCTGCGAGAGCTGAGCGCACGAGGTCAGGCGGCTGGCGGAGACCCGGTTCCAGTCAGCCGCCAGGGTCCGGGCAGGCCTCGGTGCGGGAGGGTGGCTCGCGACCGGGTCGGCGCACCGGTGTCCGGTGCTAGCGTCGCCGCGTGGCCGCAGCAGACACCCTCGGGACGGTTCGCGACACCGTCCGAGCGCTCCTCGACATCCGCACGTGGGTGGCGCTGGACATCGACGAGGACGGTCGGGTGCTGGCCGGCCACGACGACCTCGGGCAGCCTGCAGCTGGTCGAGATCGCGGCCGACGGCACCACCACGCCGCTGACCGACCTGCCGGGGCGGTGCTCCGGGAGGTACGTGCCGGGGCGCCGGCAGGTGCTCGTCGAGCACGACTCCGGGGGCGACGAGAAGTGGCAGATCTCGCTGCTGGACCTTGGTGCGGAGCCGCGCCTGCCCGCCGGGCTCGACGACCTGACCCCCGTCGTCCGCGACCCCGCGCACATGAACGTGCTGCACGACGTCACCCCCACCTCGTTGATCTACTCGACCAACCGGCGCAACGAGGTCGACATGGACATCGTGGTGCGCGACCTGGACTCGGGTGAGGAGACGGTCGTCTTCGACGACGGCGGGTACGTCGTGCTCACCTCGGTGTCGCACGACGAGTCGTCGGTCGCGGTCACGGCGCTGAGCCTCCAGCCGCACGGCACCGTGGTCTCGCTGGCCGGCCCGCGCGGCTCGGGCGCGCTGACCGACCCCGAGGAGCACGGCCAACCACCACGTCTCGGGCTGGGCCGTCGGCGACGACGGGCGTGGTCGTGACCTCGGACCACGAGCGCGACTTCCACGCGGTCTGGCACCTGGCGCTCGACGGCGCGTGGCGGCGTGCTGGTCGAGGCCGACGACCACGACCTCGACGTCGAGCTGTCCCGCGACGGCACGGCGATGGTCGTCAGCCACCACGTCGACGGGCTCGACACCTTGGCCGTGCACGAGGCCGACGGGACGCACCGCGTCGACGTGGACCTCGACCCGGTCGTACCGCTGTCGGTGCGGTGGGCGGCGGACGGGTCGCGCTTCGTGCTCACGGCGATGACGCCCACCGACCCCGGCTCGATTCTCAGCGTCGACGCGCGCACCGGCGCGGTCACCCGGCTCGTCGACGGCCGTGCCGCCCTGCCCGGCGGACCTGCGCGACCGGCTGGTGACCCCGACCGTGCACCGGGTGCCGACGCCGGACGGCGAGCAGGTGCCGTGCTTCCGCTACGCGGCGTCCGGTGCGAGGAGCCGAGCTCGCCGGCGCCTCGGTCGTGCACGTGCACGGCGGCCCGGAGGCCGAGGCGGCGCGGATGTTCTCCGCCGGTCCTGCAGGCCCTGGCGCTGGCCGGCTTCGACGTGCTGGTGCCCAACGTGCGCGGGTCGGCGGGGTACGGGAAGCGCTGGGTCTCCCTCGACGACGTCGAGCTCCGGCTGGACTCGGTCGCCGACCTGGGGGCCGTGCACGACTGGCTGCCGACGATCGGGCTGGACCCCTCGCGGTCGGCGCTGTGGGGCGGGTCGTACGGCGGCTACATGGTGCTCGCCGGGGTCGCCATGCAGCCGACGCTGTGGGCGGCCGGCGTCGACATCGTCGGGATCTCCTCCCTGGTGACGTTCCTGGAGAACACCTCGGGCTACCGGCGGGCCTACCGCGAGCGCGAGTACGGCTTCCTGGACCGGCACCGCGAGTTCCTCGAGAAGGCCTCGCCGATCACCTACCTCGACGACATGGTGGCCCCGCTGTTCGTGATCCACGGCGCCAACGACCCGCGCGTACCGCTCTCCGAGGCCGAGCAGATCAAGGCCGCGCTCGACGGCAAGGGCGTGGACTGCGAGCTGCGGGTCTACCACGACGAGGGCCACGGCCTGGCCAAGCGGGCCAACCGCCTCGACGCCTATCCGGCCGCCATCGCGTTCCTCGCGCAGCACCTGGCGCGTCCCGCTGGTCGAGGAAGGCGCGCCAGCGCCTGTCACGAAACCCGGCGAGTCGCGAGGTCTCGTGACGGTCGCCAGCGCGACCTCCTCGACCAACGGGGCTCGATCGGGAAGGTTCGAGCGCCAACCGTGGTTGACCCCTGAGGCAACGCACGAACCAGCAAGGAGCAGACCATGTCCACCGTCACCGTCGGTGCGGAGAACTTCGCCGGCACCATCGAGCAGGACGGCATCGTGCTGCTGGACTTCTGGGCCTCGTGGTGCGGCCCGTGCCGGATGTTCGCGCCCGTCTACGAGGCGGCCTCCGAGGCCAACCCCGACATCACCTTCGGCAGCATCGACACCGAGGAAGAGCGCGACCTCGCCGGCGGCCTGCAGATCAGCTCGATCCCGACCCTGATGGCCTTCCGCGACGGCATCCTGGTCTTCCGCCAGCCCGGCGCCCTCCCGGCGCCGATGCTCGACCAGCTCATCGACGCCGTACGCGCGCTCGACATGGAGGACGTCCGGCGCAAGGTCGCCGAATCCGCCGAGGCCTGACCCGCGCCGTACCCTGGTGCGGCCATGCAGCGCACTTACGAGGTCCGCACCTTCGGGTGCCAGATGAACGTCCACGACTCCGAGCGGCTGACCGGGCTGCTGGAGGAGGCGGGGTACGTCGCCGCGGCGTGAGGACCGCCAGGCCGACGTCGTCGTCTTCAACACCTGCGCGGTGCGGGAGAACGCCGACAACAAGCTCTACGGCAACCTCGGCCACCTGGCGCCGGTCAAGGCGCGCACGCCCGGGCATGCAGATCGCCGTCGGCGGCTGCCTGGCCCAGAAGGACCGCGGCGAGATCACCCGCAGGGCGCCGTGGGTCGACGTCGTCTTCGGCACCCACAACATCGGCTCGCTGCCGGCCCTGCTCGAGCGCGCGCGGGTCAACGAGGAGGCGCAGGTCGAGATCCTCGAGTCGCTCGAGGTCTTCCCCTCGACGCTGCCGACGCGGCGCGAGTCGGCGTACGCCGCCTGGGTCTCGGTCTCCGTCGGCTGCAACAACACCTGCACGTTCTGCATCGTCCCGGCGCTGCGCGGCAAGGAGATGGACCGCCGGCCCGGCGACATCCTCGCCGAGGTGCGGGCGCTGGTCGCCGAGGGCGTCAGCGAGGTCACCCTGCTGGGTCAGAACGTCAACGCCTACGGCGTGGAGTTCGGCGACCGGCAGGCGTTCTCGAAGCTGCTGCGTGCATGTGGCGAGGTGGACGGGCTGGAGCGGGTGCGGTTCACCAGCCCGCACCCCGCGGAGTTCACCGACGACGTCATCGCCGCGATGGCCGAGACCCCCACGGTGATGCCGCAGCTGCACATGCCGCTGCAGTCGGGCTCCGACCGCATCCTCCGGGCGATGCGCCGCTCCTACCGCCGCGAGCGCTACCTCGGGATCATCGACCGCGTCCGCGCCGCCATGCCGGAGGCCGCGATCACCACCGACATCATCGTGGGCTTCCCGGGCGAGACCGAGGAGGACTTCGTGCAGACCCTCGAGGTCGTCGCGGCCGCGCGGTTCTCCGGCGCCTACACGTTCCAGTACTCCATCCGACCCGGTACGCCGGCCGCGACGCTGCCCGACCAGGTCCCGCCCGACGTGGTGAGGCACCGCTACGAGCGGCTCGTCGAGCTCGTCAACGACATCGCCTGGGACGAGAACAAGCGCCTCGTCGGGCGCACCGTGGAGCTGATGGTCGCCGAGGGCGAGGGCCGCAAGGACGCCGCCACGCACCGGCTCTCCGGTCGTGGACCGGACAACCGGCTCGTCCACTTCTCGACCGCGGTCTCGTGAAGGCGCTCGCGCGCCTTCCTCGACCACGTGACGGCCCGGGCGACATGGTCACCGTCGAGATCACCCGCGCCGCCCCGCACCACCTGGTCGCCGACGGCGGCGTGCTGGCCGTGCGGCGCACCCGGTCCGGCGACGCGTGGGAAGCCCGTACGGCGGCGCCGGCTGCGCCCGTGGTCGGGCTGGGCATGCCGGCGATGGGCGCGCCCGCCTGATCCTCGCCGGGTCTCGACACGGGCTCGCTGGCGCTCGCCCGGCTCGACCAGCGATGGCGGTCAGTCGAAGCCGAACGTCGAGTACGGCGCGATGCCGCTCCCTGACCCGCGAGGCCGCGCAGCACCTGCAGCTCGTGCGGGACCACGGGGTCGGGCAGCGCGTCGAGCGGGAACCACCCGAGGTCGGCCGCCTTGGCCGGCTCCACGATGCGTGGCTCACCCGACCAGGAGCGGCAGGTGAAGAAGAAGTCGATGCGCTCGTCGATGGGCTCACCACTCCGGGTGCGCTGCATGGCCGTCACGAACCGCAGGTCGAGGTCCGCGACGCCGATCTCCTCGGCGGCCTCGCGGCGCGCGGCGTCGTACGCCGTCTCGCCCTTCTCGACGTGGCCCGCGGCGGCGGCGGCCCAGTGCCCGTCCATGAAGCCGGTGTGCTGGCGGAGCTGGAGGAGCACCTCCTCACCCGGACCGGTGGGTCGCGGCCGCAGCAGGAACACGTAGGAAGCGGGCACCACGACGAACCTGTCGATGATGCCCGCTCCGGAGAGCTGCGGGTCGGTCACGGGTTGGTGTCGCCGGCCCCGGTCTTGTCCTGAAGCACGTCCTGGGCCTTGTCCACCTGGCCGGCGTACTTGTCATCGGTCTTGTCGTCGACCAGGTCGCCGGCCTTCTCGATGGCGTCGTCGACCTTCTCGTCGTTCTGGTCGACCAGGTCCTTGGCCTTGTCGAGCGCGTCGTCGAGGAATCCCATGCCCTGTCTCCACTCCTGCGGCCCCGATGGCCACGCGCCGCCAGCCTAGGCCGGTTCGTGGCGCTCCGGGGGACGGGTTCAGACGGGGGTCTCCGGCTCGTCCGAGCGGTCCTCCTCGGCGTCCGGCTCCTGCGTCTTGTCGTCGGGCTCGGTGACCTCCTCGCGCACGTCGTCGACGGCGTAGGCGGTCGTGGGGTTCTTGTCCGGGGGCAGGTCCACACCCATCGGTCCGGCGGGGATGTCGCCATAGCGCGACTGGTCGTCCAGCGCATCGGCGCCGCCGGGAAAACGCTCCGGCTCCTCGGTGCGGGGGGTGGGCATCGGGCCGACCTCCATCACGGTCGCACCTCCGGGTCGGCGCCGGGTCCGCCGGGAGCGGGCTCACCGCTCGGCACGACGTCCGGGTGCGGGTTGCCGGGCACGGGGTCCGACGGCACCGGGTCGTCGGGGGCCGGCGCCGGGTCGCCACCCGGGTCGGGCGACGGGACCGGGTCGCCGGGGGTCAGGGGCTCGGTTCGGGTCCGGGGTGGTGGTCATGCTGGTGCAGGCTCCCTCCGCAGGTGTGCTCCCTGGTGTTGCATCCACCGAAGCGTTCAGGAGTGCTGCCATTCAACCCCCGAGGGGGTGAGAACCACCTGGGAGACTGCGTGGCGTGCCCCTTACCCCGCCGATCGTCGCCGTCGTCGGCGCCACGGCGTCGGGCAAGAGCGAGCTGGCGCTGGACCTGGCCGAGGCCCTCGGCGGCGAGATCGTCAACACCGACGCGATGGCGGTCTACCGCGGGATGGACGTCGGGACGGCGAAGCTGCCGGCCGCCGAACGGCGCGGCATCCCGCACCACCTGTTGGACCACCTGGACGTCACCGAGCCGTTGACGGTGGCTCAGCACCAGCGCGATGCGCGGGCCGCCGTCGCCGACGTGCGGGCCCGGGGCGGCGTGCCGGTGCTCGTCGGCGGCTCCGCCCTCTACACCCGGGCCGTGCTGGACCGGTTCGACTTCCCGGGCACCGACGACGCGGTCCGCGCCCGCCTGGAGGACGAGCTTTCCGAGGTCGGCGCGGCCGAGCTGCACCGGCGGTTGGCCCGGGTCGACCCCGAGGCGGCCGGACGGATCCTGGTCGACAACGGCCGCCGGATCGTGCGGGCGCTGGAGGTCGTCGAGATCACCGGGCGGCCGTACTCCGCGACCCTGCCCGTCCTCGAGTACGCCGACCCGGACAGCGTCCAGATCGGCGTCGACATCGACCGCCCCTCCCTCGACGAGCGCATCGAGCGCCGGGTCGGCGAGATGTTCGAGGCCGGGTTCGTCGCCGAGGTGGAGCGGCTCCTCGCCGCCGGCCTGCGCGAGGGACGGACGGCCGCGACCGCGATCGGCTACCGCGAGGTGGCGGCGTACCTCGCCGGCGACCTCACCCTCGAGGAGGCGCGCGAGCGGACCGTCATCGCGACGCGACGGTTCGCGCGGCGCCAGGACTCGTGGTTCCGCAAGGACCCGAGGATCGTCTGGGTCCGGTACGACGACCCGGCGCGTCTCGAGACGGCCCTGGCCGCCGTGGGACCATTCCTGGGTGGGTGACTATCCGTTCCTGAAGGGACACGGCACGGAGAACGACTTCGTGCTGCTGCCCGACCACGACGGGTCGATCCACGGTGACCTGACCGCCGACCAGCTGGCCGCCGGGTGCGCGCGCTCTGCGACCGCCGCGCCGGGATCGGTGCCGACGGCGTGCTCCGGGTGGTGCGCGCCAGGGCCATGGGCGTCGAGCGTGACGGCCAGGCCGTCGAGTGGTTCATGGACTACCGCAACGCCGACGGCTCGCCCTCGGAGATGTGCGGCAACGGCATCCGGGTGTTCGCCCGCCACCTCGTCGACGAGGGCCTGGTCGACCCCTCCGGCCCGATCGACATCGCCACCCGCGACGGCATCAAGACGCTGCTCCTCGAGGGCGACGTGGTGACCGTCGACCTCGGTGTGCCGCGGCTGCTCCCCGAGACCAAGGTGTCGGTCGGCGGGGCGAGCTGGCCGGCCGTCCACGTCGACCTCGGCAACCCGCACGCCGTCGCGTTCGTCGACGACGAGGCGACCCTGGCCGGGCTCGACCTCTCACGGCCACCTGGCCACGACGAGGCGATCTACCCCCACGGCGTCAACGTCGAGCTCCTGGTGCGACGGGGCGAGCGCCACGTGGCGATGCGCGTCCACGAGCGCGGCTCGGGTGAGACGCGGTCGTGCGGCACCGGTGCCGGCGCCGTGCTGGTCGCGGTCGCGACGGCGGACTCGGCGCCGCGCCCGGCGACGTACACGGTCGACGTCCCCGGCGGCACCCTCACCCTCACCTGGACCGAGGACGACCGGGTGCTGCTCACCGGCCCGGCCGTGGTCGTGGCCCGGGGGACCACCTCGCTGTAGTCCTCGCGCCCACGCCCTAGGCTCGCGCCATGGACTTCGAGGGAGCATCCGCCGTCGTCACCGGGGCCGCATCGGGGATCGGCGCGGCCTGTGCCCGCCGGCTCGCGGCCCTCGGCGCGGCGGTCGTGGTGGCCGACCTGAACGCCGAGAAGGGCGAGGCCGTCGCGGCCGAGATCGGCGGGATGTTCGTGTCCGTCGACGTCACCGACACCGCCCAGATCCAGCAGGCCGTCGACCAGGCCCTCGAGCTCGGCCCGCTGCGCGCGCTGGTCAACAGCGCCGGCATCGGCTGGGCGCAGCGCACCATCGGACGCGACGGCGAGTACGAGTCCGCGCACGACCTCGACGCCTTCAAGAAGGTCGTCTCCATCAACCTGATCGGCACCTTCGACGCGGTCCGCATCGCCGCGACGGCGATGAGCCGCAACGACCTCGACGCCTCCGGGGAGCGCGGCGCGATCGTCAACGTTTCGTCGGTCGCGGCGTTCGACGGCCAGATCGGCCAGGCGGCGTACGCCGCGTCGAAGGGCGGCCTCGTCGGCCTGACCCTCCCGGTGGCCCGGGACCTCGCCGCGTCGGCGATCCGGCTCAACACCGTCGCGCCCGGCCTCATCGACACCCCGATCTACGACTTCGCGCCGGAGCCCGAGGCGTTCAAGGAGCAGCTCGGCGCCTCCGTGCTGTTCCCCAAGCGCCTCGGCACGCCCGACGAGCTCGCCGCGATGGTGGTGGCCTGCCTGACCAACACCTACATGAACGGCGAGACGATCCGCGTCGACGGCGGCATCCGGATGCCACCGAAGTAGCGCCACCGCTGGTCGAGGAGGTCGCGCTAGCGACGTCGGCTTGTCGCGGTCGAGTGAGCGAACCGCCTGTCACGGCTGGTGCGAAGGGTGACTCGTGATCGCGGACTTCGACCCCCTCGACCGGCGAGTCGGTCAGGCCTTGATCCGCTCGTTGGTCGGGTCGTACATCGGCCGCAGCGAGACCACGGCGTCGTACGGCGTGCCGGCGACGTCGACCGTCCAGGTGCCGGCCTTCAGCCAGTCGGCGGTCAGCGGCTGCGCCGGCGTCGAGCATGGCCAGGCCGACGGCGCCGCCGAGGGTCCAGCCGTACGACGCGGCGCGGACGTAGCCGACCACCTCGCCGTCGCGGAGCACCAGCTCGGCGTGGTGCAGCATCGGGTCGGGGTCGGTGAGCCGGACCTGGACGAGCCGGCGGTGCGGGATGCCGGCGGCCTTGATGCGGGCGACCGCGTCCTTGCCGATGAAGCTCGGCTTGTCGAGGTCGACGGCGAAGCCGAGCCCGGCCTCGATCACGTTGTCGGTGTTGTCGATGTCGTGCCCGAAGTCGCGGTAGCCCTTCTCCATCCGGCAGCTGGCCAGCGTCTTGAGGCCGACGGCGGGTCGGCGCCGGCGGCCTGCACGGCGTCGTACACGGTGAGCGCGTCGGCCGCCGCGAGGTAGAGCTCGTAGCCGAGCTCGCCGACGTAGGTGATCCGCACCAGCAGCACCCGGACCCCGGCGAGGTCGACGACCCGGGCGGTGCGGAAGGGGAACGCGTCGTTGGAGAGGTCGGCGTCGGTGAGGGTGGCCAGCAGGTCGCGGGAGCGCGGGCCCTGGACGTTGAGCTGGGCCCACTCCTCGGTGACGTCGTCGACTCGCACGTCGGCGTCGCCGATGTGCCGGTCGAGCCATGCCCGCACGTGCCCGTGGGCGGTGTCCGAGGCGACCACCCAGAAGTCGTCGTCGGCCAGCTTGGTGACGGTCAGGTCGGCCTGGAGCCGGCCGTCGTCGTCGAGCCACTGGGTGTAGGTGATCCGCTCGGCCTCGCCGTCCACCGCGCCGGCCGAGACCTGGTCGAGCACCCGACCGGCGTCGGACCCGGTGACCCGGAGCTTGGTCATGAACGACATGTCCATCAGGCCGACGCCCTCGCGGATGACGCGGTGCTCGGCCTCCCACCGGTCGAACCAGTCGGCGCGGCCCCACGTCGGGGTCGCCTCCGGCGTCACGCCGGACCGGCGAACCAGTCGGCGCCCTCCCAGCCGGAGACCTCGCGGAGGTACCCGCCGTTGGCCACCAGCCGGTCGTGCACGGGCGAGAGCTTGGCCCCGCGGGCGCTGTGCAGCTGCTTGCCGGGCGTGTGCGCGGCGTACACGGTGCCGAGGATCTCGGTCGGTCCGGGTGGCCCGGTAGGACTCCTCGGCCTGGTACGCGCGGAACCGGTCGACGTCGAAGCCGGTCACGTCGACGTCGGGCTTGCCGTCGACGATCCACCGTGCGACGACCCGGCCCAGGCCGCCGGCGGACAGGATGCCGACGGAGTTCATGCCGGCCGCGACGAAGTAGCCGCGCGTGCCCGGAGCCTCGCCGACGATCGGTGCCAGGTCGGGCGTGAACGACTCCGGGCCGCAGAAGAACGTGCGGACGCCGGCCTCCAGCGTCACCGGCACGCGGGACATCGCGGTCTCCAGGAACGGGCCCATCCGGTCCCAGTCGGGCTGGATCTTGCGTGAACGACGACCCGGCCGGCACGCCCTCGGGGTGCCACGCCGCCGCGCGCGGCTCGAAGAGGCCGACCATCATCCCGCCGCCCTCCTCGCGGTAGTAGCCGTGGGCGGCCGGGTCCTCGAAGACGGGCGTGTCCGGGCCGAGGCCGTCGATGGTGTCGGTGATCAGGTAGTAGTGCTCCGCCGACGTGTTCGGCACGTTGAGGCCCGACCTCAGCGCGAGCTCGCGGGCCCACATGCCCGTCGCGTTGACGACGTACTCGCACTCCACGAGGTTCGGTCTAGCCGGCGGCTCGCAGCCCTGTCGAGCCCGACCCGCCGGTCACGCTCTCGACGCGCCCCGGGTCTCGGTGACGACGTCGGTGACCGTGACGCCCTCGAGGACCCGGACGCCGAGCTGCCGGGCGCCCTTGGCGAGCGCGGTGGTCAGGTCGACGGGGTTGACCCGGCCGTCGCCGGGCACGTGGAAGCCGGCGAGCAGGTCGTCGGTCCTCGCCCAGGGGAACAGCTTGGACATCTCGGCCGGCGAGATCTCCTCGACCTCGAGGCCGAGGTGCCGTTGGAAGGCCGCGACCCGGCGGTACTCCTCGAGCCGGTCGGCGTCCGCCGCGGCCTCGATCAGGCCGACCGGCTTGAACCCCGTGGCCTGGCCGGTCTCGGCCTCGAGCCGCGCGTAGAGGTCGCGCGAGTACAGCCGGATCGCGGTGCTGGTCTCCGAGAACGACCCGAAGCAGGTCATCAGCCCCGCCGCGTGCCAGGTCGTGCCGCTGGTCAGCCGGTCGCGCTCCAGCAGCACCACGTCCTCGCCCCACCCGAGATGGGCCAGGTGGTAGGCGATCGAGGCGCCGATGACGCCGCCCCCGACGACGACGACGCGAGCACGGTCAGGCAGGATCGGGAAGTACGGCAGCCACGGGAGCACTGTCCCAGACGCCTCACCCCGATTCGTCTGCGGATCCACCTGTCTTCTCCCGCTGGGAGTCGCAGACGAATCGCGGGATCGCGGCCGGCGATGTCGGTCTCGGCGCTTAACGGTTCGCGTCGGTCAGGCCCTCGCACCTACCCTGGACGTCGTATGACGAACGCAAAAGACTTCTCGCTCGAGTCCGAGCTGGCCGAGACGGCCGGCTGGGACCTCGATGAATCCGAGATCACGCTGGAAGAGACCGACGACGGGTGGGCGTCCGGCTACGCCGACGAGCCCGACCCCGAGGAGTGGCCCGAGGACGCCGAGCTCACCGTCGGCATGCAGGACCTGGCCGAGCGCCACGCCCTGCGCCGCGTGGCCGGCCTGTCCACCGAGCTGGAGGACATCTCCGAGGTCGAGTACCGCCAGCTGCGCCTCGAGCGCGTGGTGCTGGTCGGGGTGTGGACCACCCGCTCCGTGGAGGACGCCGAGAACTCCATGGCCGAGCTCGCGCTGCTCGCCGAGACGGCCGGCTCGACGGTGCTCGACGCGATCTACCAGCGCCGCAACAAGCCGGACCCGGCGACGTACATCGGTCGCGGCAAGGTCGACGGCCTGCGCGAGATGGTGCAGGCCACCGGTGCCGACACCGTCATCTGCGACGGCGAGCTCGCGCCCAGCCAGCTGAGGAACCTCGAGGACCGGCTCAAGGTCAAGGTGGTCGACCGGACCGCGCTGATCCTCGACATCTTCGCCCAGCACGCGAAGTCCGCCGAGGGCCAGGCGCAGGTCGAGCTCGCGCAGCTGAACTACATGAAGCAGCGCCTCCGCGGCTGGGGCGGCCAGCTCTCCCGCCAGGCCGGCGGACGGGTCGGCGCCGCCGGCGGCGGCATCGGCGGCCGCGGTCCGGGTGAGACCAAGATCGAGACCGACCGGCGCCGGATCAACACCAAGATCGCCAAGCTGCGTCGCGAGCTCGCGCACATGAAGGGCACCCGCGACACCAAGCGCCAGGAGCGCAAGCGCCACGAGATCCCGTCGGTGGCGATCGCCGGCTACACCAACGCCGGCAAGTCCTCGCTGCTCAACCGGCTGACCGGCGCGGGCGTGCTCGTGGAGGACTCGCTGTTCGCGACCCTCGACCCGACCACCCGGCGTACGGCGACCGCCGACGGCCGGGTCTACACGATGAGCGACACGGTCGGCTTCGTCCGCGACCTCCCGCACGGGCTCGTCGAGGCCTTCCGGTCGACGCTCGAGGAGGTCGCCGACTCCGACCTGATCCTGCACGTCGTCGACGGCTCGCACCCCGACCCGGAGGGCCAGATCGTTGCCGTCCGGACGGTGCTGGCCGAGATCGGCGCCGACAAGGTGCCCGAGATCATCGTGATCAACAAGGCCGACGCTGCCGACCCGATGGTCATCGCAAGGCTGCGGCAGCGCGAGCCGCACTCGGTCGTCGTCTCCGCCAAGACGGGCGAGGGCATCGACGCGGCGCTCAAGGTCGTGGAGGACGAGCTCCCCCGGCCCGGCGTCGAGTTCGAGGCCCTGGTGCCGTACGCGCGGGGCGACCTGCTCGACCGGCTCCACCGCGAGGGCGAGATCGACTCGCTCGAGCACACCGGTGAGGGCACCGTCGTGCGCGGCCGCGCCACCGAGGCGCTGGCCGGCGAGCTCGCGTCGTACGCCGTCTGACGCCGCCTCTGACCGCGTCTGCGCGCCCACCCCGGCGGGCGGTCGACAGCCACCACGCCCTCGGGGAGGGTGGACGGATCGTCTCTTTCTCGGGAGGACATCCATGCGCGTGCGTCCGACGTCCCAGCTGGCCGCCCTGGCCCTGATCGCGACCGGAGCCCTGCTCGTGCCCGCGGCGCGCGCCGGGGCCGACCCGGCGCCGCCAGCGGCGGCGGGAGCCGCGCGCCGGCCGACGAGCGTCGGCTACGGCGGCGCGGTCAGCTCCGTCGACCCGACCGCGACCAAGGTCGGCCTGCGGGTGCTGAAGATGGGCGGCAACGCGGTGGACGCCGCGATCGCCACGGCCGCGGCGCTGGGCGTCACCGAGCCGTACAGCTCGGGTCTCGGCGGCGGCGGGTACTTCGTCTACTACGACGCGAAGACCGGCACCGTGAAGACCATCGACGGCCGCGAGACCGCGCCCGCCGGCATCACGCACGACGCCTTCATCGACCCCGGCACGGGCAAGCCCTACAACTTCACGCCCGAGCTCGTCACGAGCGGCGTCTCCGTCGGGGTGCCCGGCACCCCGGCCACCTGGGACAAGGCGCTGCGGCGCTGGGGGACGTGGCGCTTCGACCAGGTGCTGGCCCCGGCGATCAAGGTGGCCGACCGCGGCTTCCCGGTCGACACGACCTTCAACCTGCAGACGGCGGAGAACCAGCAGCGGTTCGCGGCGTTCCCGTCCACCAGCGCGATCTACCTGCCGGGTGGCCAGCCGCCGGCCGTGGGCTCGACCCTGAAGAACCCCGACCTCGCCGACACCTACCGGTTGCTGGCCGCCAAGGGGGTCAAGCCCTTCTACTCGGGCAAGCTGGGGCGCCAGGTCGCCGCGGCCGTCCGCAAGCCCCCGAAGTCGGCGACCACCACCCTGCCCGTACCTCCCGGCTCGATGACCCTGGCCGACCTCCAGGGCTACCGCGCGGTCAACCGCAGGCCGACCCAGGTGGGTTACCGCGGGTACGACGTCTACGGCATGGCGCCGTCCTCCAGCGGCGGCTCGACGGTGGGTGAGGCGCTCAACATCATGGAGCGCTACGACCTGGCCGGCATGAGCGACACCGCCGCCCTGCACCACTACCTGGAGGCCTCGGCCCTCGCGTTCGCCGACCGCGGCGCCTACGTCGGGGACCCGGCGTACGTCGACGTGCCGCTCTCCTCGCTGCTCGACGACAGCTTCGCCGCCGAGCGCGCCTGCACGATCAGCGAGACCGCGGCCTTCACGCCGCCGGTCGCGGCCGGCAACCCCGCGTCGTACGACGGCTCGTGCGCGACGCCCGCTCCCGGTGCGGGCCGCACGGCCGACGACACCGAGAACCTCAACACGACCAACCTGACCGTCTCCGACCGGTGGGGCAACGTCGTGGAGTACACGCTGACCATCGAGCAGACCGGCGGCTCCGGCATCGTGTCCCGGGCCGCGGGTTCCTCCTCAACAACGAGCTCACCGACTTCTCGGCGGTCTGGTCGGCGAGCGACCCCAACCGGATCGAGTCCGGCAAGCGGCCGCGCTCCTCGATCTCGCCGACCATCGTGCTGAAGGACGGCCGGCCCTTCCTGGCGCTCGGTTCGCCCGGCGGGTCGACGATCATCACCACGGTGCTGCAGATGCTCTTCGACCGGATCGACCGAGGGATGACGCTGCCCGAGGCGATCGCGGCGCCGCGCGCCTCGCAGCGCAACACCGCCTCGGTCACGGCCGAGCAGTCGTTCATCGACGCCTACGGCGGGCTGCTCTCGCCGTACGGCCACACCTTCACCGCCGCCGGTGCCCCCGGCACCAGCGCGGCCGAGATCGGGGCCGCCACCGGCATCGAGTTCGGGCCGAAGGGACTGCTCACCGTCGTCGCCGAGCCCGTGCGGCGCGGTGGCGGCGCGACCGGCGTGGTGGTCCCGAAGTAGCACCGCCGGTTCTTCGCTGGTCGAGAGCCCCCTCGCTGGTCGAGGAGGGACGAAGTCCCGTCACCCTCGCTGGTCGAGGAGGCGAGAGTCCCGTCACGAGACCCGGCGACCAGACCAACCACCGAGCCCTACGCTCGGCAGGTGTTCACCGAGGCCCGGCTGACGGGCAACCTGGTGCTGGAGTACGCCGACCTCGGGGACCCGGACGGGACGCCGGTCGTCTACCAGCCGGGCTCGCCCAGCACGGCCGGGGGCGGCGCCCTCCTGGACGAGGCCGCGCGCCGGCACGGCGTCCGGCTGGTGTCCGTGAGCCGACCGGGGTACGGCGCGTCCACGCCGACCCCGCCGGGCCTGGCGTCCGTGGGACGGCAGGTCGTCGAGCTGGCCGACCTGCTGGGCCTCCCGACGTTCGGCACCTTCGGCTCCTCGGGCGGCGGGCCGTTCGCCCTGGCCACCGCCGCGGTCGCGCCCGACCGGGTCACCCGGGTGGTGGTCGCGGCCGGGAGCGGGATGCCGGACGAGGGGGACGACGTAGCCGAGGCCTCGACGGTCATCGCCGAGGTACGCGAGTTCGCCGAGCGGCTGCGGGGGCTGGACGCCGACGCGTTCCGGGCCGCGATGTCGGCCAACACGCCGCCCAACGAGACGTACTTCGACGGCCGCCCCGAGGGGGCGACCTTCTTCGCGGACCTGGCCCGGGCCCTGGACCCGCCCGACGGCTTCGCCCGCGACAACCTGTCCTGGGGCGTGCCCTGGGACATCGACGTCACGAGCGTGGCCACCCCCGTCGACCTGTTCTACGGCGAGGTCGACCAGATGGTGCCGCCGCACCGCGGCGAGCGGCTGGCCGGCCTGCTGCCCAACGCCACGCTGACCGTGCTGCCCGGCGCCGGCCACGGTGTCACCACCTTCGGCGTCATGGACCGGCTGCTCGCCCTGCTCGCCGACCACCCGGCGGGCTGACGGAGAACATGTAACGCGGTGTTTGTGTGACTTACCCAGCGTTTGAACACTGGGGAAGTCACACAAACACCGCGTTACAAGCGGGCTCAGCGGGCGGCGGCCACGCTCTCGTCCGTGCCGGCGAGCTTCTGGGCGAGCCAGATCGGGCACGATGCTGAGGATGATCAGGGCGGCGGCGACGACGTTGACGACCGGGGCCTGGTTGGGGCGGAACAGGTTCTGGAAGATCCAGATCGGCAGGGTCTGGATGCCCTGGCCGGCGGTGAACGTGGTCACGATGATCTCGTCGAAGCTCAGCGCGAACGACAGCAGGCCGCCGGCCAGCAGCGCGGAGCGCAGCATCGGCAGCGTCACCTGCAGGAACGTCCGGAACGTCCCGGCGCCGAGGTCCATCGAGGCCTCCTCGAGGTTGCCGCCGAGCCGGCGCAGCCGGGCGACGGCGTTGTTGAACACCGTCACGATGCAGAACGTCGCGTGCGACACGATCAGCGTGAAGAAGCCCAGCTTGATGCCGATCATCGTGGTGAAGACGTTCGCCAGCGCGATGCCGGTGACGATGCCGGGCAGCGCGATCGGCAGGATGATCAGCAGCGAGACGGAGTCGCGGCCGAAGAACCGGAACCGCTGCAGCGCCAGGGCGGCCATGGTGCCCAGCACCAGCGCGACCAGCGTCGCGACGATCGCCACCTGCACCGAGACCCACACCGCGTCGCGCGCGCCCTCGCGAGTGGAAGGCCGCCGACCCACCACTCGGTCGTGAAGCCCGGTCGGCGGCCAGGCGAAGGTGCGCGAGGTGTTGAAGGAGTTGATCACCACCAGCGCCAGCGGTGAGTAGATGAACACCATCGCCAGGGCGATGGAGAAGAGCAGCACGCGCCGCAGGAGTCGCGAGAGGGTCATAGGTTCTCCAGCGCTCCGGTGCGGCGCACGGCGGCCAGGTAGACCAGCATGATCACGACGGGGATCGTCGCGACCGCGGCGGCGAACGGCAGGTTGTTGCCGGTCAGCACGTTGTCGTAGATGACGTTGCCGAGCATCTGGTTGGCACCGCCGACGATCTTCACCGCGATGTAGTCACCCAGGGTCAGCGAGAACGTGAAGATCGAGCCCGCCACGATCGCCGGGAACAGCACCGGCAGCACGATCCGACGCAGGGTCATCCCCGACCCGGCGCCGAGGTCGGCCGACGCCTCCAGCAGGGAGTCCGGCAGCCGCTCGAGGCCGGCGTACATCG
The DNA here is from genome assembly GCA_963774575.1 of uncultured Actinomycetota bacterium. Classification (GTDB taxonomy): domain Bacteria; phylum Actinomycetota; class Actinomycetes; order Propionibacteriales; family Nocardioidaceae; genus Nocardioides. Next base: position 67,445 of record CAVZFO010000011.1, read on the forward strand.
GCAGGATCATGTACGGCAGCCACAGGTAGGCCAGCGTCACGATCGTCGCGAACAGCCCGTAGCCCGGCGACTCGAGCCCGAACGGCGCCAGCACCCAGCGATCGGGCCGCTCGCGGAGAACATCCCGCGCCAGGCGTAGGCCTTGACGAGGTACGACGCCCACAGCGGCGTCAGCACGGCGATGACGAGCAGGCGTTGCGCGCGCGGCGACGCGACCTTGGCCATGTAGAGCGCGATCGGGAAGGCGATCAGCGCGTCGATGACCGTCACGACGACCGCGATCATCAGGGTGCGGAAGGTGATGACGCGATAGACCTCGAGGCTGAAGAGCTCGCGGAAGTTGTCCAGCGTCCAGGTCCGCTCGATGTTGCCGGTGAACCCGTCGGCGGTCCAGAACGCCGTGATGAACAGCGCGCCGAGCGCGACGAGGTAGCCCACGCCCAGCCACAGGAAGGGCGGCCCGAGGAGCAGCCCGAGCCGCAGCCGGGGGTGGCGGTGCAGGACCCCGCATGCGCGCGGGGAGGAGGCGCTCCGGCGCCCGTCACGAGACCCGGTGACGGCGGTCTCTGACGGGTCCGGACGGTGCGCGCGACCTCCTCGACCAGCGGCAGGTCAGCCCTTGATCTCGGTCCAGGCCTGGGTCCACTCCTGGTACGTCGTGCACTTCACGTCCGTGCGCCCGTCGAGGCACTGCTCGATCGGCGTGGTCCAGTAGTGGATCTGGTTGGCGTACGCCTCGTCACCCGCGTGGTAGGTGTCGCAGAAGGTCTTGTCCGCGGTCAGGTCGCACGCCTTGGGGTTGGCGGGCGCCTCACCGAACCACTCGGCGACCGCGGCGTTGGCCTCCGGGCTGATGATGTGGTTCATCCACGCGTAGGCGCAGTTGGGGTGCTCGGTCTGCGACCCGACCATCCAGGTGTCCGACCAGCCGGTCGCGCCCTCCTCCGGCAGGATCGCCTCGACCGGCGCCTTGTCGGCCTTGGCGAGGTTCGCGATGACCTGCCACGTGGTGCCGATGACGCTGTCGCCGGTCTCGAAGGCCTGGATCTCCTTGAGGTAGTCCGACCAGTACTCACCGACGTGCTCGCGCTGCGCCTTCAGCAGGTCGACCGCGGCGGCGAGCTGGTCGGCGTCGAGGGCGTAGGGGTTCTTGATGCCCAGGTCGGGCTGGGTCTTCATCAGGTAGAGCGCGGCGTCGGCGATGTAGATCGGCGAGTCGTACGCCGTCACCTTGCCGGAGTAGTCGCTCGCGCCGTCGAAGACCGCACCCCAGCAGGTCGGGGCGGGGCTGACCTTGTCGGTGTTGTACATCAGCAGGTTGGCGCCCCAGCCGTGCGGGACGCCGTACATCTGGCCGTTGACGGAGTTCCAGGCGCGGTCCTTGAGGAAGGCGTAGACGTCCGCGTAGTTCGGGATCAGGTCGGTGTTGACCGGGGCCACGTCGCCGGCGGCGATCAGCCGCAGCGTCGCGTCGCCGGAGGCCGACACCACGTCGTACTGGCCGGTCTTCATCAGGGTGACGGCCTCGTCGGAGGTGCCGAAGTACTTCACCTTGACGTCGCAGCCGGTCTCCTTCTCGAACGGCGTGACCCAGTCGACGGACTTGTCGTTGCTGCCGTCCTCGGCGTAGCCCGGCCAGGCGAGCACCGAGAGCTGGCCCTCGTTCTCTCCCAGGGACTGGGCCATCGGGACGTCGGGCGGGGTGAAGCCGCCCTGCTCCTCCGCGGCCGTGCCGGTGCCGCTGCTGTCGCCGCCGGACGAGGTGCCGCACGCGGCCAGGCTCGCCGCGAGGACCAGCCCGAGGGCGGCCATCCCGGCGAGGGTGCGCTGCCCCGCATGTCCGGTGAGTTTCATGATTCCTCCTGGTGGTTGCCCGAGTCGGTGGCGCCCGCGGTCGCGCGGGCGGATGGGGTGAGGTCGATCAGGTGCTCGTCGTCCCAGGCGAGCGCGACGCGGTCGCCCTGCGCGCCGACCTTCTGGTCCGCGGCGCCGTGGAGGTTCTGCCGGAGCACGGTCAGGGTCCCGCCCCCGTCGAGCCGGACCACGTGGTGGTTCACCGAGCCGAGGTAGACCACCGCGTCGACCACGCCGCGGCGCGCGCACCGGGAGGTCGCCGGCGTCGGTGTCCTCGCGGAGGTGGATCTTCTCCGGCCGGATGGCGAACATCCCGTCCCGGCCGACGACGGCGCGGGCGGCGTCGCCGGTGAGCAGGTTGGAGGTGCCGACGAAGCCGGCGACGAACGACGACGCCGGGGCCTCGTAGAGCTCGGCGGGAGTGGCGATCTGCTCGATCGCGCCCGTCGTTGAAGACCGCGATGCGGTCGCTCATCGTGAGCGCCTCCTCCTGGTCGTGGGTGACGAACACGAAGGTGATGCCGACCTCGCGCTGCAGCTCCTTGAGCTCGATCTGCATCTCGCGGCGCAGCTTGAGGTCCAGGGCGCCGAGCGGTTCGTCGAGCAGCAGCACCTTGGGCCGGTTGACCAGGGCGCGGGCCAGGGCGACGCGCTGGCGCTGGCCGCCGGAGAGCTGCCCGGGCTTGCGGGCGGCGTACCCGCCCAGCTGCACCGACGCGAGGGCGGCCTCGGCCCGCTCGCGGCGCTCCTTGCGGCGGACCTTCTTGACCGCCAGGCCGTACTCGACGTTGCCGAGCACGTCAGGTGCGGGAAGAGCGCGTAGTCCTGGAAGACGGTGTTGACGTCGCGCGCGAACGGCGCCTGGCGGGTGACGTCCTGCCCGTCCAGCAGCACCCGGCCCTCGGTCGGCGCCTCGAAGCCGGCGATCATCCGCAGCACCGTGGTCTTGCCGGACCCCGACGGGCCGAGCATCGAGAAGAACTCGCCGTCGCGGATCTCGAGCGTCAGGTCGTCGACGGCGGTGACGGCGCCGAAGCGCTTGGTCACGGACTCGAGACGGACGGCGGGGACCATGGCCGACCTTTCAGACGGGTTCGGGAGTAGCCGGACCCTACGGCAGCGGATTTCGTTGTGCAAAGCACGGTTGGGTTACGGATCCGTTCGATGGTCCGAGGAGGCGCACGGCGCCTGTCGCGAGGCCAACGCCGCGGAGGCCGGCCAGCGGTCTCGTGACGGTCGCTGCGCGACCCCTCGACCACCGAGGTGCCTGTGCACGCGGTCCCTGCGCTGTCCTTGCCCGGACGTAGGGTGGCGCGGTGCCGACGGACGACCCCACAGTGACGTCGACTGGCACTAGCTTCGGGGACCGTCCAGGGCGTGCTCGCCGCGGCCGTCGAGGCGCTCGGCGGGGAGGAGCGGCCCGGCCAGGTGGCGATGGCCGAGGCGGTCGCCGCGGCGATGGCCGGCGAGGAGCACCTGCTCGTCCAGGCCGGCACCGGCACCGGCAAGTCGCTGGGCTACCTGGTCCCGGCGCTGCTGCACGACCGGCGGGTGGTCGTCGCCACGGCCACCCTCGCCCTCCAGCACCAGCTCGTCGAGCGCGACATCCCGCGGCTCGTCGAGGCGGTCGCGGCCAGCCCCTACCAGGACGCCGTCGACACGTCGTACGCCGTGCTGAAGGGCCGCTCCAACTACGTCTGCCTGCACCGGATCCGGGAGGGCGTCCCCGACGACCAGGGCGCGCTGGTCGAGGTGCCGGTCGGTTCGATGGCCAAGAAGGTCCTCGACCTGCGGGCGTGGGCGGAGCGGGAGGCCGAGTCCGGAGGTACGGGCGAGCGGGACAACGCTCCCCGGCACACCGACCGCGAGTGGCGGCAGGTCTCGGTCAACCACCGCGAGTGCCTCGGGGCGTCGCGCTGTCCCTTCGGCGAGGAGTGCTTCGTCGAGGTGGCCCGCGAGCAGGCCCACCGCTCCCACCTGATCGTCACCAACCACTCGCTGCTCGCGATCGACGCGGTGGAGGGGGTGCCGATGATCCCCGACTACGACGTGGTCGTCGTCGACGAGGCCCACGAGCTGGTCGCCCGGGTCACCCAGGCGGCGACCGACGAGCTGGCGGTCAACGACGTGGAGCGGGCGTCCCGGCGCTCCCAGCGGCACGTGGGGGAGTCGACCGCGGCCGACGACCTGGCCGACGCGGGCGACGCGCTCCAGCTGGCGATGGACGACGCGAGCCCGGGTCGGTTCGACGCGGTGCCCGAGGCGCTGCGGGACGCCCTGGTGCTGGTCCGGGACGCGGCCCGGGCCTGCCTGTCGGCCTACCCGCGTGAGCAGGAGAGCCCGGGAGCGGCGGCCGGGGGCGAGGTGGACGCCGGGCGGACCCAGGCCCGCGGCCTGGTCCAGGAGGTGTTCGTCACCGCCGAGCGGATGGCGGCCGGGTCCGAGGCCGACGTGCTGTGGCTGACCGAGGGCGGCGACCGGCTGCCCCCGCGGCTCTGCGTGGCGCCGCTGCAGGTGTGGGGTCCGATGCGCGACAAGCTGCTCTCGGACAAGACCGCGGTCTTCACCTCGGCGACCCTGATGCTCGGTGGCGACTTCTCGTCGATGGCCGTCTCCGTCGGGCTCCGGCCGGGGGAGCGCGTCGTGGAGTCCGACGACGTCACGGGGCCGGTCAACCCCGAGCAGGCCGACGACGCGTTGCCGTGGCGGGGCCTGGACGCCGGGTCGCCCTTCGACTACGGCCGGCAGGCGATCCTCTACGTCGCCCGGCACCTTCCGACGCCCGGTCGCGACGGCCTCGGCAAGGCGCAGCTGGACGAGATCGTCGAGCTCGTCGATGCGGCCGAGGGGCGCACGCTGGGGCTGTTCAGCTCACGGCGTGCGGCCGAGACCGCGGCAGCCGAGGTGCGCGAGCGGCTGCCGCACCTGACGACCCTGGCCCAGGGCGACGCCCAGCTCCCCGAGCTGGCCCGGCAGTTCGTGGAGGACCCGCACACCTGCCTGTTCGGCACGCTCAGCCTCTGGCAGGGCCTGGACGTCCCGGGCGAGACCTGTCAGCTGGTGCTCATCGACCGGATCCCGTTCCCGCGGCCCGACGACCCGCTGATGTCGGCGCGCCAGCGCGCGGCCGACCGGGCGGGCGGCAACGGCTTCATGGAGGTCGCCGCCACCCACGCCGCGCTGCTACTCGCGCAGGGGACCGGGCGGCTGATCCGGACCGCCACCGATCGTGGCGTGGTGGCAGTCCTCGATCCCCGGCTCGTCACCGCCCGCTACGGCAGCTTCCTGAAGGCCAGCCTGCCGCCGATGTGGGGCACGACCGATCCCGAGGTAGTGCGCCAGGCGCTGAAGCGCCTCGCCGATCCGGGCCGTGGTGGCGCCTGACGTCAGCTTGAAGCCCAGCCAGATCACCAGCCACCCCATCAGCACGTCGACGACCCAGTGGTTGCCGGTGCCGATCACGACCAGGCCGGTGATGGTCGCGTGTGCCCAGCCACCGGCCCGCATCCAGGTCCCCCAGCGGTTGCGCGGGGCGTACTGCTGCAGCACCAGCGCCACCCACAACGCCCAGCCGGCGTGCAGGGACGGGAAGGCCGCGAGCTGGTTGGTCAGGCCGCCCAGGCCCTTGGGGGCCGAGGCGTCGCCGCCCCACCACCCGTCACCGGACGTCAGCGCCAGCACGTCGGCGTACCCGCCGAACAGGCGGGGCGGCGCGGTCGGGAGCAACAGGTAGGCCACCAGCGCGACGATCGTGCCGACCAGCAGCGCCCGGCGGGCGGGGACGTAGATGTCGCGGCCGCGGCGGTAGAGCCAGATCAGCACGACGGCGGTGACGACGTAGTGGGCGGTGGCGTACCAGAAGGAGCCGAAGAGGCTCAGTCCGCGCGAGACGGTGAAGAGCTGGTTGATGGCCCCCTCCCACGACAGGTGGAGGGTGCTCTCGATGTCGAGCAGCTCGGCGGCGCGGCGCTGGGCCGGGCGCAGGGCGTCGCTCGCGAACATCCGCGAGCTGCTGTAGGCGACGTAGAGGGCGAGGATCAGGAGCATCTCGAGCAGCGCGGAACGCCAACCGCGCCTGCGCACGGCCGGTGTCTCACTCACCGCCCCGGACTTCTCCGGGGACTCCTGGTGTCCCCTGCTCCCCATGCCCTCGAGCCTGCCCTGTCTCGTCACGTCCCGCACATCAGTTATTTCCCTGGCCCGTCCCTGAGGAGGACCCGGATCCGGCGCGGATACCGCAGTGTGGTCCCGGTCCGGACCGGGCAGGCACATCCCCATGGGTACCAGACCGTCCGTAGGCGCAACGTTCATCGCACCGCCGTTGATTCCGCAACACGCGAGGGAAATCTGCACCGAATCTGCACGACGTCTAGACACCTGCCGGGGGCAGGTTGTGACACTCGCGGGGGAGGTGGCGCCTGGACCTAGACCTTGCGCAGCACCGCGGTGACGATGCCGAGGATCGAGGCGTGGGTGCCGTCGATGGGCTCGTAGGCGGAGTTGTGCGGGAGCAGCCAGACCTGGCCGCCCTTGCGCTGGAACGTCTTGACCGTGGCCTCGCCGTCGATCAGCGCGGCGACGATGTCGCCGTTGTCGGCGGTCTGCTCCTGGCGGATGACGACGTAGTCGCCGTCGCAGATCGCGGCGTCGACCATCGAGTCGCCGGCCACCTGGAGCAGGAAGAGGGTGCCCTCGCCGACCAGCTGCTTGGGGAGCGGGAAGACGTCCTCGACCCGCTCCTCGGCCAGGATCGGGCCTCCGGCCGCGATCCGGCCCAGCACCGGGACGTAGGTCGCGGCGGTGACGGTGTCGCCGATCCCGGACTCGTCGTACGACGTCTCCTCGGCCGCGCCGAGCGAGCGCCGGGCGGCCATCACCTCCGGCAGGAACACCTCGAGTGCCCGCGGCCGGTTGGGGTCGCGCTTGAGGAAGCCCTTCTCCTCCAGGACACGCAGCTGGTGGGCCACGCTCGAGGAGCTCGTCAACCCGACCGCCTCGCCGATCTCGCGCATGCTGGGCGGGTAGCCGCGCTTCTCGATGGCCTCCTTGATGTGGGCCAGGACGCGCTGCTGGCGGGGCGTCAGACCCGTGGCGTCGGGCGGGCCGTCGGGCAGCTCGCTGACCTTGCTGGCGCGGGACGGCTTGTTGCTCGAGCTGCCTGATGTGGGAGGAGCCATGGCGTCACGCTAGCCCGATTTCCCCCGGTGATTCAAACATCTGTTCGAACGGCGTGTCGGCCTCATCCGGGGCAGACGGTCTGGAACGCGCGGTCACCGAACGCCTCCCGCCACTCGTCCTCGGTGAGGTCGTGTCCGGCCAAGCGGCACGCGAAGGCCTCGGCGTGCTGGAGGGACGGGTCCCAGACGTAGACCTCCCCGTTGGCGCCGGGCACCAGGATGGTGCCGTCAGGGAGGTACGCCGGGTAGACGACGTCGGCGGGGCTCGCGACGTCGATCTTCTCGCGGAGGCTCCCGGTCTCCGCGTCCCACAGAGCCACGGCGCCGTCGTACCCCCCGCTGAGCACGGTGCGGCTGTCCGACGACCAGGACAGCCAGTCCACGCCGTCGCGATGCTCGGCGCGCGCTGGGCCGACCGCTCGTCCCGTCCGGGTGTCGAGCACCTGGACCGACCGCCGTGCGCCCAGGGCGAGGTAGCGCCCGTCGGGGGACAGGGCGAGGGTCGTGGTGGCGGGGTCGACCGGGCCCGAGCCCAGCACCCGTCCGCCCTCCCAGTCGACCAGCGACCACCCGTCATAAGTGACGCTCTCTCCGCGCCGCAGCTCGCGACGGCCCGTGAGCACGGCGGCGGTCGAGCCCTGCGACGCGGACAGGCAGCAGGCCGACCCGGTGAGCGTCAGCTCGGGGCCGCGGCTGTCGAGGGTGTCTGCGTCCAGCACCATCAGGTGCCCGTCGGTGCGCAGCACCAGCAGCCGCGAACCGTCGTGGCTGTACGCCACCCCGGAGACCAGTCCCTCGTCGGCCGCGGCGACCCGGCGGTGTGCGGTCACGGCGCCGGCGGCGTCGAAGACACGGAGCACGGCACCCTGCCCGGCGGCGAACCGCGATCCGTCGGGGCTCCACGCGTCCGCCACGCCCGAGGTCGTCCGGTGCCGGAGCAGCCCGGACCGCTGCCCGGTGACGAGGTCGAGGATCCCCTCCCCGAAGCTGTCTTCGTCGAAGGCCAGGTGCCGGCCGTCGGGCGAGAGCAGGACCTGAGCGCTCGTGAACGCCGGGTAGCTCGCATCGAGCCGGGTCACCAGGCTGCGGTCCCCGCGCAGGTCGAAGGTCTGGACGGCGTGGTCCACGTCGACGGTGTAGAACGTCGCGCCGTCGGGGGCGTAGCTGACGTTCGACGACGCCTCGGTGGCCACGTCCTGGACGTCCCGATCCGTGCGCAGGTCCCAGATCGCGACGGCGTTGTTGCCGCGGGTGAGCACTCGGTGTCCCGACCCGTCGAACTGGACGGAGGTGACTGACTGGGTCGGGTCCTTGAGTCGGTGCACCGTACGTCCGGTCGTCGTGTCGAGCACGTAGCCGCTGTCCGGAGATCGGAACCCGGGGTCCTCGTAGATCGACGTCACGCCGAGCAGCGAACCGTCGGGCGAGAGCCCCATCGGGTTCCAGGTCACCAGGTCGTGACGCTTCCACAGCGCATGGCCGTCCGCGACGTCGTACGCCGCGACCGGGCTGCTGCCGTAGACGGTGCGCCCGTCGGGGCTGATCGCGACGGTGTCCCAGAGGGGTGCGTGGACGGTCACCGACCGAGGAGCCCGGCCCAGGTGGCGGGCGTCCCAGACCAGGATCTCGGCCGACGTGGGTGCATCCCCTGTGCCTGACGTCGAGGCAGGCGGCTCGGCGTCGTCGTGCAGCACCGAGGCGGCGAGGTGTCGTCCGTCGGCCGAGTAGGCGAGGTCGACCACCTTGACCGGGCCGCGAGGCTGGTGGCCGGGCTGGACCGGCAGCGGCGTCAGCGTGCCGGCGTCGAGCAGCCGCACGGGCGGCGGGGCGTCGTAGGTCTCGGCGCCGACCGCGAGCACACGACCGTCCGGGCTGAAGCCGATCCCCTGCGCAGCCTGGGGATAGGCCTGCGCGTTGGCCGGCACGTCCCCGTCGGTGTCGTAGCTGGCGACGATCTGCCCGCTGTCCGGCTCGAGGGTGGTGACCACGCCGTAGGCGTCGTACGCCGCCAGCCGGTCGCCGGTCGGGCTGACGACGAGGCGTCTCACCGGTGCCTGGACGGGCTCGGTCGTCCCGATGAGCCCGGGGTTGCGGGCGAGCACCGCCAGCAGGTCGGTACGCGTCGAGGGGGAGTCGTCGAGCCGGACGGCGGCCAGGGCCAGCAACGCGGCTCTCGACAGGTTGCCGTCTGTCAGCGCCGCGGCAGCGACCCCGCGGGCCGCCGCCTCCGTGCCGGCCGCCGTGGCCGCTTCCGCGGAGCGGTCCGCGCGGTCCGCCTGGCGCTTGGCCACGACGCTCGCGCCGAACGCCACCAGCAGCAGCACGGTCGCTCCGACCAGCGCGACGCGCAGCCGGCGGATCAGCCGGGCCTGCTCGCTCGCCCGTCGCTCCATCGACTCGGCCTCCACGCGCTCCACGGACTCGGAGGCGTCGAGGAAGCTGCGCTCCACCGGCGTGAGCTCGGGCGTGGTGTGCTGGCGCCACTCGCGGACCTGCGCCAGCCGGACGCCCCGGTAGAGCTCGCTGTCCGGCCTGCCGAGCGCATCCCAGGCGGCTGCTGCCGCCACGAGGTGGTGGAGGGTACGGCGGCCCTCGACGTCGTCGTCCAGCCAGCCGCGGAGTCGCGGCCAGGCCCGGGCCAGGCTCTCGTGCGCGATCTCCACCACGCCGTCGTCCAGGGTCAGCAAGCGCGCGGTGACCAGGAGGTCCACGAGCCGGTCGTTCGTGGGGTCCTTGACCAGGGACCCACGCGGCAACCGGGCCCGGACGGGCTCGCCCTCGGGCCCCGCCGCGATGAGGCGGAGCAGGAGATCGCGCAGCACGGGTCGGTCCTGCGGGCCGACCCGCTCGTAGAGCTCCTCGGCCGACTGGGAGACGGCGCCACGGACGCCGCCGGAGGCGTTGTAGCCGTCGACGGTGAGCGTCCGGCCCTCGCGGCGCAGCCAGGTCTCGCGCAAGGTGTGGGAGAGCAGCGGCAGGGCTCCGGGCTCGCCTTCGACGTCGCGGACGAGCAGATCGACCAGGCCCGGCTCGAGCACCAGTCCCGCCTGCCTCGCCGGCCCCTCGATGGCGGACCGGAGGCTGGTGCCGGACATCGCGCCGAGGAGGTAGATGCCACGCTCGACGAGCCGCGCCAGCGCGGGTTGCTGGGACACGGCGCCGGTGTGGTCGGCGCGCAGCACGAGCACGACGGGTGCGCCAGCGGCGTACGTGACCAGCTCGCCGAGGAACTGCTCGCGCTGCGCCGGGTGGTCGCAGACCGTGAACAGCTCCTCGGCTTGGTCGACGACCAGGACGGGGCGCCGACGAGCCAGCAGCGGGCCGGCCAGCGAGTCCATCGGCCGGCGGCCGGGCACCACGATGCACACCTCGCGACCCTGGCGGCGCAGGGCCGCGGCGACGCCTGCGCGGGCCAGCGAGGACTTGCCCGAGCCTGAGGGGCCGACGATCGCCAGCACGCCCTGGGCGCCCAGCCGCTCCAAGCAGCGGGCCACGTCCTCCTCGCGGCCGAAGAAGGTGTCCGCGTCGTCCTCGGAGTACGGCTGGAGGCCTGGGTAGGGGCACTCCGGTGACACCGCGCGGATGACGGGCTCGGCGAGGAGCGAGTCGTCCTGGCGCAGGATCGCCTGCTCGAGAGCCGTCACCTCCGGTCCGGGATCGAGGCCGAGCTCCTGCGCGAGCACGCGGCGTAGCCGGCGCAACGTGCGGAGTGCCTCCGCTTGACGGCCGTTGCGGTACTGCGCCAGAGCGAGCAGGCACCAGCGACGCTCGCGCATCGGGGCGGCGTCGACCATGGCCTGCGCCTGCCCGAGCACCTGGCGATGGCGTCCGGACTGCAGGGCCGCCTCGAGCGCGGTCTCCTCCGCATCGAGGCGTACCTCGGTCAGTCGGCCGGCCTCGTGCATGGCCGGGCCCCAGTCGTCGAGGTCGGGGAGCGGCACACCCCGCCACAGCCGCAGCGCCTGGTCGACGGTGTACGCCGCCCGCTCCGGCTCTCCGAGCCCGAGCAGTTCGCCGCCGCGCCGGACGAGGGTCTCGAACTGCCAGAGGTCGATCGCGTCCTGGGGCACCACCAGCCGGTAGCCGCCGGTGCCGGTCTGGATGGCCTGTGGTCCGAGCTCCTTGCGCAGCCGGCTGATGCACCCCTGCAGCGCCTTGGCCCAGGTGGGCGGCAGGCGCTCGCCCCACACGGCGTCCGCGAGCTGTTCGGGCGAGACGGTGTCGCCGGCCCGCATCGCCAGGGCGGTGAGCACCGTGCGGTCGCGCCAGCCCATCCGGGCGGCGTTGTCGTCGACCTGGAGGGGGCCCAACACCCCGATCCGCATGAGCCGAAGGTCCACCCGGTGACCGCCCGGGTCAAGGGGCCGGTTACCCGGGAGTTACCGGCTCGTGGGCGACGGGTGACCGGGGCGGGCGACAACGAGGGGCAGGCGGAGCGGCCATCGCTTCGCACCGATCGAAGGAGACACCGATGCGACCCATCGTCCGCACCACCATCGCCCTGTCCGCGCTCGCCGTCCTCGGGGTACCCACGGCCGCGGCCCACGCGGACCAGCCCACGGTCACGCCGTTCGACGACACCTTCTCGTTCGACGCCGACTTCTGCGCCTTCCCCGTCATCATGACGGTGCGCAACGTCGGGTACGCCTCGGTCGTGGCGACGGGCGGGGGCTTCCGCGAGACCGACCACGTGACCGAGACCGACACGATGGCGGCGTTCGGCCGGAGCATCACCGGCAATCCCTATGCCTACACCGTGACGCGCACGCTGGACGCCGCCGGCCAGCAGCTCGGAGCCCATGCCCAGGGGGTCTCCTGGAGCTTCGTGCTTCCGGACGGCACACGGGTGCACGCCGCCGGGTGGCAGGACTTCAACACCTTCGCGACGCACGGCGACCCGGTCGACCTGGCCCCGGTCTGCGCCTACCTGGCGGGCTGAGCGATGTCCCGGCCCGATCGGCGTACCGCAGTCCTGACCTGCGTCAGCCTTGTCGCGGCCGGGTGGCTGGCCGCCTGCTCGAGCCCTTCCGGCACCGCGCCGACGGGTGCGGCCGGCGCAGGCGTCACCGACCCCGACCAAGTCGCGCAGGTCGGCGACCTGGAGACGTTGGCCGACGGCGCGGCACTGGCGGCCGGGCGGTACTCCGCCGCGTTCGCGGGGACCGCCGGTGACGCCCGGTGGGCAACGATGTCCGTGCCCACCGGCTTCGTCAACGCTGCCGGCTGGCTCCGGGCAGGGGAGGGGTCGCACGAGCGGGGTCTCCAGCTGTGGACGGTCGACCAGGTCAACGTGAGGCCGTGTGGCGCCACGCACCAGCGAGACGTCGGTCCGACGGCAGCGGACCTGGTCCGTGCCGTGGAGCGGCTGCGCGTCCGGCGCCCCACGGCTGCCGTCCGGACCTCCGTGGACGGCCACGCCGGCTGGTACCTCGAGATGTCCGTCCCGGGCAAGGTTCCGTGCCTGTCGGCACGGCGAGCTGTACCGCTCGCTGGACACGTGGTCGGCCGACGACCTGGAGTCCAAGCACGGCCAAGCGGCCGGTGAGGTCGACCACCTCTGGATCTTCGACGTCGAGGGGACGAGGTACGTCGTCGATGCCGTCCACGAGGCCGGTGCGACGCCAGCACAGGTCGCGGAGCTGGACGAGGTGGCGCGGTCGGTGAGGCTGGCTGGGCACCCCGGACCAGGCGGCCGGAAGGGGTGACGCGGCCACGGGACGTTCGAACAATTGTGCGAACGACCTCTTGCGCGCGTTCGAACACCTGCTCTACTCTCGATCACATGTTCGATCGAACGTCTGATCGAGACGGCTCCGGACCCGATGTCGGTGGTCGCCGTTAGACAAGGGAGCGGACAAGGAACCGACAGCCGGCCAGGGTGGCCGACAACTTCCCCAGGAGGTCCCGATGAGCACCATCACGATCCACGAGGTCCGCCTCGCGCCGATTCGCTCGGCCCGTCCGGCCGTCCGCCGCGTCGAGCAGCCCTCGACGGTGCGGCTGACCCGTCGGGGCCGCGTCGTGGTGCTCCTGCTCGGCCTCGCGCTGGCGCTGTCCGCGGGGGTGTTCTTCGGTGCGGGTTCGGTCGCCACCGAGCATCCCGGGACTCCCGAGCCGACCCGCGTGGTGACCGTCGGCACCGGCGACACGCTCTGGGCGATCGCGTCCGACGCGGCGGCCGCCACCGGCGAGGACGACATCCGCGCCATGGTCACCCACATCGAGCGGCTCAACGCCCTGGAGTCCGGGATGGTGCTCGCCGGCCAGCGGCTGCGCGTGCCCACCGACTGACCCACCACACCACAGACTTCGCCGGCTGACTCGACCCCAGCCGGCGAGCCGGGGAAGACGAGGGGCGGGACCAGAGGTCCCGCCCTTCGCGGCATTTCGGCGCGGTTCGAGCCACGGACTCGGACTGCGGGCGTCGGCGGGCTACGGTCGAAGCGGTGACCGAGCGCCGCTTCACCGCGACGCTGGTGGGACGCCCGAAGGGCGGCGTCGCGGTGCTCCTGCCGTTCCCGCCGGCCGAGGCGTGGGGAGAGCGCGGGCGCTACGACGTGGCCGGCACCATCGGTGGCCACCAGGTCCGCGGCCAGGTGACCGACACCGACGACGGACCGGCGCTGTTGTTGGGTCCGTCCTGGTGCCGTGACCCGGCGGTCGGGGCCGGCGCCACCGTCGAGGTCGTGCTCGCACCCGAGGGGCCGCAGCTCGACGACGTGCCCACCGAGCTACGCGACGCACTGGCGGCCGACCCCGAGGCCGCGGCCGCCTTCCAGGGCCTCGCGACCTTCTACCGGAAGAACTTCGTCCGGCCGATCGCCACGGCCAAGCGCCCGGAGACCCGGGAGCGGCTGGCCCGGCAGACCGTGGAGGCGCTGCGGGCCGGTCGTCGGGAGCGCTGAACCGTCACCGGTCCCGCAGCCGCCTGACGAACTTCAGCCCCGACCAGGTGGCGTCGATGGCGGCCACCTTGACGTCGACGAACCCGAGCTCGAGGCCGAGGCCGCGCACCAGGTTCTCGTCGAGGTCCGTCGGCTACCTTGCTGGCCTTCTTCGGCCAGCACACCCAGACCATCCCCGCGGTCGAGGTGCGCTCGAAGAGCACGGGCAGCCGCTTCTCCAGGCCCGCCATCGTCAGGTGCCAGGTGAGGGTGACGTCCAGCTGGTTGCCCGCGCGAGGGAGGCGTCGTACGACGGTCGCGGCCGGCAGGTCGCCGAGGTCCAGGCCGTCGGGCTGCCCGTCGAGGAACACGACGTGCTGCGGCTTGATGCCGAGCTTCTGGGGGAGCGGGGTGCCGGAGTAGCCGGCGGCTCCGCTGCCGGGCTCGGGGCTCACCGCGCGGCCCGCTTGCCGCCGATCGGGCGCGGCGGGGGCGGCGGCTCGTCGGGGCCCTTGTCCACGCCGAGCATCCGCATCAGCCGGGCGACGAGCAGCAGCCCGACGAACAGGCAGGCCACGGCGCCGAGCGAGGCCAGCCCGAGCAGCAACCAGGACCGGCTGTCGCCACCGCGCGCGGTGGTGCCGAAGTCGATGGCGGCGTACACGAGGTAGCCCCACGCCACCACGCTCACCGTCACGCCCAGCGCGAGCAGCAGCAGCCGGCCGCGGGACCGGCCCGGCGCGCCCTCGGACTCGCCGGAAGGAGGCTTCGGGGGCGGTTCGGCGCGCCGCTTGCCGGCGTGCTTCCCCGCTGCGTCCCCGCTGCTCATGATGGAGCCATCATGTCCCATCCGGCCAGCGGTCCGGCCGGGCTCTGCGGCGACCGCGACACGCGGGTCCGACCCGTCTGGACCACCTCGCGCAGGCCGCTGACCTGCGGCGATGTCCCCGGTCCGGGAAAACGTGAGATCGACCACTCAGGGGTTGCACCACTCTCCGCCCCGGCGTACGGTTACCACTACATATAGTAGTTACACCGATGTAGTTCTCCACATCTAGTCCCCAGGGACCGGGCTCTGGGACTCACAGCGAGCGCTGGATTGTTCACAGGATGGGGCCACGTTCTCCACACCTCCGCGGAGGTGCTGTCGGTGAGCCCTGGGAGAATTACAGAGTCACACAGAGCCGAGAGGAGGCCGCGATGCACTGCCCCTACTGCCGGGACACCGACACCCGGGTCATCGACTCGCGGGTCGCCGAGGACGGCTCCTCGATCCGCCGCCGGCGCTCGTGCTCGGGCTGCCAGAAGCGCTTCACCACCGTCGAGCAGATGCAGCTGACCGTGCTCAAGCGCTCCGGCGCGACCGAGCCGTTCACCCGCGAGAAGGCGATCGCCGGCGTCCGCAAGGCCTGCAAGGGCCGCCCGGTCACCGAGGACGACCTGGCCTGCCTCGGCCAGCAGGTCGAGGACGCGCTGCGCCTCGAGGGCGCCGCCGAGGTGCCGGCCCACGAGGTCGGGCTGGCCATCCTCGGACCGCTGCGCGAGCTCGACGAGGTCGCCTACCTGCGGTTCGCCTCGGTCTACCGCGCCTTCGAGACCGCCGACGACTTCGAGGACGAGATCGCCTTCCTCCGCGCGCGAAGCGCTCCGGCCACCGTCGCGCTCCAGCCGGTGCCGACCGGCTGACCCAGACCGCCCGGGACGGATTGTGGGGAAGCAGTCCGTCCCGGGCGCACCACCTCGGCGACACAGCGTCGTCATGCACCACCGCAGCACCACCAACAATGCAGTAGGGCCCATCACGAGGGATCAAGAGGAGAGCCCATGACCGAGACGGTGAACTCCGGTGCGAAGGCCGCCCGGCGGCCGGCCAGGCCGGCCTGAGCATCGCGCGCGTCTTCAGCACCGAGGGGGTGCACCCCTACGACGAGCTGACCTGGGAGCGCCGCGACGTGGTGCAGACCAACTGGAAGACCGGCGACACGGTCTTCGAGCAGCGCGGCGTGGAGTTCCCGTCGACCTGGTCGGTCAACGCCTCGACCATCGTGACCACCAAGTACTTCCGCGGCGCCGTGGGCACCGACGTCCGGGAGTGGAGCCTCAAGCAGCTCATCGACCGCGTGGTGTCGACGTACGTCAAGGGCGGCCGTGACCACGGCTACTTCGCGACTCCCGCCGACGCGGAGGTCTTCGAGCACGAGCTGACCTGGCTGCTGGTCAACCAGTACTTCTCCTTCAACTCCCCGGTCTGGTTCAACGTCGGCACCCCGTCGCCGCAGCAGGTCTCGGCCTGCTTCATCCTCGCGGTCGACGACTCGATGGACTCGATCCTCAACTGGTACAAGGAGGAGGGCTTCATCTTCAAGGGCGGCTCCGGCGCCGGCCTCAACCTCTCCCGCATCCGGTCCTCCAAGGAGCTGCTGTCCTCGGGAGGTACGGCGAGCGGCCCGGTCTCCTTCATGCGCGGCGCCGACGCGTCCGCGGGCACCATCAAGTCCGGCGGCGCCACGCGGCGCGCGGCCAAGATGGTCGTCCTCGACGTCGACCACCCCGACATCGTGGAGTTCGTCGAGACCAAGGCGCGCGAGGAGGACAAGATCCGCGCGCTGCGCGACGCCGGCTTCGACATGGACCTCGGTGGCGCCGACATCACCTCGGTGCAGTACCAGAACGCCAACAACTCCGTCCGCGTCAGCGACGAGTTCATGCGCGCGGTCGAGGAGGGCACCGAGTTCGGGCTGCGGGCCCGCAAGACCCACGAGGTCATCGAGACCGTCGACGCCCGCGAGCTGTTCACCAAGATCGCGAAGGCCGCGTGGGAGTGCGCGGACCCGGGGCTGCAGTACGACGACACCATCAACGACTGGCACACCAACCCCGAGACCGGCCGGATCACCGCGTCCAACCCGTGCTCCGAATACATGTCGCTCGACAACTCGTCGTGCAACCTCGCCTCGCTCAACCTGATGAAGTTCCTCAAGGACGACAACACCTTCGACGCCGAGCTGTTCGCGAAGGCCGTCGAGGTGATCATCACCGCGATGGACATCTCCATCTGCTTCGCCGACTTCCCGACCGAGGCGATCGGCGACACGACCCGCGACTACCGCCAGCTCGGCATCGGCTACGCCAACCTCGGCGCCCTGCTGATGGCGATGGGTCTCGGCTACGACTCCGACGGCGGCCGCTCGATGGCCGCGACCATCACCTCGCTGATGACCGGCGTCTCCTACCGCCGTTCGGCCGAGCTCGCCGGCGTGGTCGGCCCCTACGCCGGCTACGCCCGCAACGCCGACGCCCACAAGCGGGTGATGCGCAAGCACCAGGCCGCCAACGACACCGTCCGCACCCTCGGCATCGCCGACGCCCAGGTGCACAAGCTGGCCACCGCCGCGTGGGCCGACGTGCAGAAGGTCGGCGAGGCCAACGGCTTCCGCAACGCGCAGGCCTCGGTGCTCGCGCCCGACCGGGACCATCGGCTTCATGATGGACTGCGACACCACCGGCATCGAGCCCGACTTCTCGCTGGTGAAGTTCAAGAAGCTCGTCGGCGGCGGCTCGATGCAGATCGTCAACCAGACGATCCCGCGGGCGCTGACCAAGCTCGGCTACGCCGAGGAGCAGGTCGAGGCGATCGTCGCCTTCATCGCCGAGCACGGCCACGTGATCGACGCCCCCGGCCTCAAGCTCGAGCACTACGAGATCTTCGACACCGCGATGGGTGCCCGCGCCCTCAAGCCGATGGGCCACGTCCGGATGATGGCGGCCACCCAGCCGTTCCTGTCCGGCGCGATCTCCAAGACGGTCAACCTCCCCGAGACCGCCACGGTCGAGGAGATCGAGGACATCTACCTCCAGTCCTGGAAGCTCGGCCTCAAGGCGACCGCCGTCTACCGCGACAACTGCAAGGTCGGCCAGCCGCTGGCCGACGGCAAGTCGGACTCCTCGAAGGCCGACCAGGCCCGCGCCGGGGCGGCCACGTCGCCGGTCGAGGCCGAGGTCGTCGAGAAGATCGTCTACCGCCCGACCCGCAAGCGCCTGCCCGAAGCGCGCCTCTCCCGCACCACGTCGTTCACCGTCGGTGGCGCCGAGGGCTACATGACCTCCGGTGCCCACGACGACGGCGAGCTCGGCGAGGTCTTCCTCAAGCTCGGCAAGCAGGGCTCCACCCTCGCCGGCGTGATGGACGCCTTCTCCATCGCGGTCTCGATCGGCCTGCAGTACGGCGTCCCGCTGGAGACCTACGCCTCGAAGTTCACCAACCTGTCCTTCGAGCCCGCCGGCCTCACCGACGACGCCGACGTCCGGATGGCGAAGTCGATCATGGACTACATCTTCCGCCGCCTCGCCCTGGACTACCTGGACTTCGAGACCCGCCAGGGCCTCGGCATCTACTCCGCCGAGGAGCGCCAGCGCTACCTCGAGACCGGCTCTTACGAGCCGCTCGCAGCTCAGCGCGGCCGAGTCCCTCAAGGCCGACGTCCCCGTCGAGGCGACGATCGTCGAGGACGAGCCCGCTCGCTGGTCGAGCCCGCGAGCCAGCGAGCGGCGTCGAGACCGCCGAGGCCAAGGTCGAGGTCAAGGAGGCCCACACCTCCGCCGAGCTCTTCGAGCAGATCACCGGCACCGCCGTCGACTCCCCGCTCTGCATGACCTGCGGCACCAAGATGCGCCCCGCCGGTTCCTGCTACGTCTGCGAGGGCTGCGGAAGCACCAGCGGCTGCAGCTGACACGATCGCGATGAAGGTGGGCCGTCCCTGCGGAGGCGTCCGCCTTCTCCACAACACGCCGATCCGATGTCACTTCCCCCTGACTGAGAGCAGTAGCGTTCGAACATGAGCTCGAACTCGGCGCCGTTCACCTTCGTCGACCTCTTCGCCGGCATCGGCGGCTTCCACGCCGCGCTCAGCGCCCTCGGCGGCGAGTGCGTGTACGCCGTCGAGAAGGACCCGAGGCCGCCGCGGTCTACGAGCGCAACTGGGGCATCAACCCGCTCGGCGACATCGTCGAGGACACCGAGGGCCAGATGCGCGTGCCCAAGCACGACGTGCTGGCCGCCGGCTTCCCGTGCCAGCCGTTCTCCAAGTCCGGCTTCCAGCGCGGCATGGACGAGGCCCGCGGGACGCTCTTCTGGAACATCTGCGAGATCCTCGCGGTCCGCAAGCCGACGGTGGTGCTGCTGGAGAACGTCCGCAACATCGCCGGGCCCGCGCCACACGCACGAGTGGGACGTCATCATCCGGTCGCTGCGCGAGCTGGGCTACCAGGTCTCGTCGCAGCCGATCGTCTTCTCGCCCCACCTGCTGCCGCCCGAGCGCGGCGGCCGTCCCCAGGTGCGCGAGCGGGTCTTCATCATGGGCACGTACGTCGGCACCAGAGCTGTCGCACATCGACATCGACCCCGCCGTCCCGCACGCGCCCGTGGACGGCTGGTCCCCCGAGGACTGGGACCTCGACGCGCACCTGCCGCTTCAGCCGGAGCCTGGAGCTGCGAGCACGGCGCTGCGCTCGCGGCTCGGCGACGGCCGAGCCGACCTGGGTCGACGCGTGGAACGACTTCGTGGTCATCGCTGCGCGCGGCGGGCGTCGAGAAGCTGCCCGGGCTTCCCGGTGTGGGTCGACGCGTTCGTGCACGAGGACGATCTCGTCGTCGAGGACGGCACCCCGGACTGGAAGGCGAACTTCCTCCGCAAGAACGCCGCGTTCTACACCGAGCATCAGGACGTCCTCGAGGAGTGGCTGGAGCGGTGGGGCTACCTGCGCGACTTCCCGGCCTCGCGTCGCAAGTTCGAGTGGCAGGCCCAGGACGCCGCGATCGCTCGACGAGACCGTGATGCACCTGCGCCCATCCGGCCTCCGCGCCAAGCGCGCGACCTACGTCCCCGCGCTGGTGGCGATCACCCAGACGAGCATCCTCGGCGACCGCCGGCGCCGGCTCTCGCCGCGCGAGGTCGGCGCGGCTCCAGGGCCTGCCCGAGTGGTTCGACTTCGGCGACCAGCCCGACGCGCGCCTCTACAAGCAGGTGGGCAACGGCGTGAACGTCGGCGCCGCCTACCACGTCTTCCGCGAGCACGTGCCTCGGCCAACCTCGAGCGCGTCGCCAAGCGCGCTCCCGGGTCTGGCGCGACGCCGTGCTCAGTCTGCCCGACAGCCCGGACGCCGCTGGTCGAGGCGCTGCGAGCCGGTGGCTCGCGCGGCGATCCGCACGCGCGCGGGCGTGCCGAGTCGGACCTTGCGGCAGGAGGTCGCTGGCTAGTCTCGATGAGTGGCTCGAGGCTGGGTCAGCACCGAGTCGGGCCGGCACCTGGCCGGCCGCAAGAAGAAGGACACCGCCCCGGAGATCGCGCTCCGCAAGGCGCTCCACGCGCAGGGCGCTCGCTTCCGCCTCCATCGCCAACTGGCCAAGGGATGCACACCCGACATCGTCATGCCCGGCCGACGCCTCGCGATCTTCGTCGACGGCTGCTTCTGGCACGGCTGTCCCGAGCACGGCCGCAAGACCCCGTTCACGGGCCCCAACGCCGCAGTTGTGGGAGGACAAGATGGTCCGGAACCGCATGCGGGACGCACGCTCCTCGGCGCTCGCGACTTCGCTCGGCTGGCTAGTTGAGCGCGTCTGGGAGTGCGATGTGCGCGCCCGACCGGATGAGGTCGCTGACCGATTGCTGAGTCGAACGCGCGTCGACGGTTGAGCAGGCGACGAGCGACGCCTTGTTCCGTAGCAAGAGGTTGTGGCGTGCTCAGGACGCGCCAAGCCGGAACGAATAGGTCTGGCACGGGTCGTCCCGTTGGAGTCATTGATCCTCGTTGCACGTCTTCATCGCGACCATTGAAGGTCCCGGATGTGTGCCCCTGACGTCGGTAGCGTGCGGGCGATGAGCCAGACTGATCAACCGTTCTTCCTGCCTGCGGAGTCGCCGGCTGAGGCGATCAGTCGTATCTACGCACTCACCGGAGCCGCAGACGGCGGCAGCAGGGGCGAAAAGCGAGCCATTCTCGCGCTCCGCGACGCTCTGGACCTTGACGTAGACACAGGCGCGACTAGCGACGTCATGGGCGAAGCCATCGCGCTACGGCTGGACATAGCTGGGAGACCGACCGGTACCTGAATCGGCATCGCTTCACGCTTGAAGGACTGAACGCCCTGCTTGAGGGCGCAATGGAAGCGAGCTTCGCTGGCTCAATTCGGCGACTGGATGCCTACAAACCAGTCCTGCTGGATGGTCTGGAATGGGCTGCGTTTAACCCTGCCAGGTCGAAGATCGAGGCCGTCAACCGCATCTCTATGCTCACGAAGTCGGGTCCTGAGCACCTTGGTCCTGGCGGGAAGGAACACAAGCGCGTCCTCCTCAATCTGGTGAAAGGGCTGGGGCTGGCCGTCCCCATCAGTACCAAGCACGGGACCGCGCGAGCGATCGCCCTCGAACTGGGTGCCCCATGGTCCGACATGTGCATCTCTACCCAGGGGACCATCACGCTCGCCGGCCTGAACGTCCTCCTCGCCGCTGGGGAACGGCGCCTCGGACGTCTTGGCGTCGCCCGCGCGATGCTTTTCGGAACGCCGGAGGAGGAAGGAAAAGCCCTTGCGGCAACTCTCCTGACCGGATGGCGGGCGAAGTCTGGGGAGCGATCGATCGTCTGGGATGGCCGTGAGTGCGTTGCGTGGATGAGGGCGCAGGGGATCAGCAAAGGGCCAAACGAGAACGAGTGGCAGGGGTTCTACTTCGAACACCGGGGTGCCGCGATTCTCAATGCTGCGTTCACGCCTAACCCGTCGCCCCCAAGAAGCATGTATGGCAATACGCCCTTTGACTATTCCCTCAAGTATGTCTGGGACCTCAAGGCGCACACTGAATTCCAAACGTTGCCTCTCTCGGGTCGCGAGAAGCGTGGACTGGCAGGCGCCCCGCTGAATGACCAGGCTGCAATGAACGCCTGCGCTGAAGAACATGGACTTGGGTTTCTCATCGTGGGTGGCCGGGCCGTCATGGACGAGGATGGGGAGTTCTACCGCTGGCACCGCGAGTTCAAAGGGAGAGAGCCGGTAATTGGCCACACCGGGCGGTCCACCATGCGCAAGGCGGCGTTCGAGCCTCTCCACATTGAGGCGTACTGGTTCCCAAATCGGCACGCGCTTGACGCTGCGAGACTGGCGGGAGAGATCACCGACTTCAGGCAGGGCAGGCAGCCGTCCGGTGAGTACCGCAACTTGAAGTACCAATTGCACGTGCCGAAGGCTCGAGCCGGGCATCTCCTCGTTGCTCGTTTTGATTGGCAGGCGCGCGGCAGGTAACTGCCCGGCTGGGGATGCCCCATCGGTGCCCACCACTCCGGCGCGTGGCCGGCGAGTCTCTGATGAAGGGACGCCGACATTCAGGAATCCGCCCAGCCGGACTTCCGGGGGCCGGAAGTTCGACCTAACGACAACGACCCCGCGGCGTTGCGCCGAGGTTCTCGCCGTGCTCGACGGCCCTCGCGCCTTCCCACGTGCGCTGAGATGCTGCATGGATGCGACGTACCCCTCGGACCCTCGCAGCGCTTCTCGGGCTGGGCACTCCTGCTCCCGACGGCGGAGCGCCCGGGCGGAGCCGTACGTCGACCCGTTGCTGCCGGGGTACGGCGACACGGCGATCGACATGACGGACTACCACGTCCGGATCGAATGGAACGCGGGCAGCGGGGAGATCGAGGCGAAGGCGCGGATCGAGGTCCGCATGACCACGGACACCGACATCATCGAGCTGGACCTGGACGGGTTGACGGTCGACGGCGTCACGGTGGACGCGACGGCCGCCGCCTGGAGCAGGAGCGGGCACCGCCTCCACATCGCGCTGCCGGAGGAGGCGGCTGAGGGCACACGGCTCGAGGTCGTCGTCAGGTACCACGGGCTGCCGCGGATCTTCACCGACCCGGACGACGCGATCGAGGGGTGGGGACGGACCAAGGACGGGATCGTCGCGCTGGGTGAGCCGGTGGGCACGATGACCTGGCTGCCGATCAGCAACGTACCGGCGGACAAGACGCCGATGGCCATCACCGTGCGGGCGCCGAAGAGGTTCGAGGTCGCGTCCAACGGACGGCTCGTCGGGGTCACCCAGGCGGGCTCGCTCAAGACGTGGAGGTACGACGCGACCACGATGGCGCCGTACCTCGCCATGGTCGCGATCGGGCAGTTCACCATCCACCGGACGACGACCGACGCGCGGAGTGAAGGTGCTGTCGTTCATCGACCCCACCAAGGGCGCGCTGCGTCACCAGGTGCGCCTGGTGCCGACCGCAGTGGACTGGCTGGCGAAGCGGATCGGGACGCCGTACCCGTTCGGGCAGGCGGGCATCGTGGTCGACCCCAACCGGTTCGGGTACGCACTGGAGACCCAGACCCGCCCGGTGTTCCCGCACGTACCGGGCGACCTGACGATCGTGCACGAGCTGGCGCACCAGTGGTTCGGCGACTCCGTCACGCCTCGGCAGTGGGACGACCTCTGGCTCAACGAGGGGTTCGCGACCTACCTGGAGTGGTGCTGGCTCGAGCGGGTCGGTCAGCAGCACGCCGGCGAAGGAGTTCGCCCGGCGGTACGCCGGCCACCGGCACGACCCCGACTTCTGGACGCCGTCACCCCACCGGCTCGGCTCCGCGAAGAACCTGTTCGCCTATCACGTCGTCTACCTGCGCGGCGCCATGACGCTGCAGGCCTTGCGCGAGCGCGTGGGCAGCCGCTCGTTCTGGCGCATCGTCCGGGTCTGGACCCGCACGCACGCGGATGGCAACGGCACCACCGAGCAGTTCGAACGGCTCGCCGAACGGATCAGCGACCGCGACCTGGATTCGCTGTTCAGCGACTGGCTCGACCGGCACACGCGCCCGGTGGGCTATGCACCCTCGGCGCACGGAGGTGTTCACTGAACGGGTGACGGACCCGGCGCACGCACGAGGCGTGGAGAGCGCCATGCCCGGACTGGTGGCCTCGCTCGGGTCGTGGGGCGTGCGCGAGGGCCACTGGCTGCCCGACAGGGACGGGACGCCGGCCCTGTGGCTGACGACCCGGACGGAGGCGCAGCGCCGCGCGTTGGAGACGGCGCCGTGGTTGGAGGGGCAGGTGGCCATCCTGTTGGCGCGAGCGGACCTCCCGTACGAGGTCATGAAGCGGTTGCGGGTCCTCGTGGACTCCGAGGAGGGCCAGGACCGCCTGCTCCGGGAGACTCCCTAGCTTCCACTCATCACGCGAGGCCTCCCCAGGGTCGCCGCGGCCGTCGTTGTCGGTTTCCCGAACGGCCTGCCCGGGAGCACGTACGGTGTCGCCCGCAGCTCGAGCACATGCCTCGAGTCCTCGAGCAGAAGGAACCCTCCGTGAGCGACAGCAACCCGCCGGTCTATCCGGTCGACCGTCCTTCTGACCCGACGCAGTCCGGTGCCGAAGCGGCCAACCCCTACGGGGCGCCGCCGGTGGCGGCGTACCCGCCCGGGGGTGCCGTGACGGCGTACGGCGTCCCCGCGAGTGGCGGGCCGATCGGGCAGGTGCGCAGCACGGGCACGTGCGTCCTGCTCACCATCGTCACGCTGGGCTTCTACTGCTGGTACTGGTTCTACAAGACCCACGACGAGATGAAGCGTCACAGCGGCCAGGGCATCGGGGGCGGCCTGGCGCTCGTCCTGGCGATCTTCCTGGGCTTCGTGATCCCCTTCTTCACCTCCAGCGAGGTCGGCGGCCTCTACGCCCGCCGCGGCCAGCGGGAGCCGGTGACCGCCGCGACCGGGCTTTGGTACCTGCTGCTCGGGTGGTTCTTCCTGGTCGGTTGCATCGTGTGGTTCGTGAAGACCAACGACGCCCTCAACCGTTACTGGGAGTCGGTCGCCGCCAACTCACCCGCCTAGACGAACCCCTCGTCGACGAGCGTGACGCCCTCGTGCGTGACGACATGAGCCTGGCCGGAGCCGCCGACGACGCGGATCCAGGACTCGACGTAGAGATAGGTGCCCTGCATCAGGGCGATCGAGAAGCCGCCGTACATCCCGGGCACCGCGAACCACAGCCGTTGGTCGGGGCACTCCGGCAGCACCTCGACGGGCGGGTAGCGCAGGGACTCCTCCAACGGCAGCGCGTACGACGCGGCGATGCCCTCGGGGAGGCGGAGGCGGCCGTCGATCACGGAGGCCAGGCCGCGGTCCAGGGCGGCGGCGCGTTCGGACGTGAGGGCGGTCTGCGGTGGCGTGAGCGGCTCGAGCAGGTGGTCGTGGCCGCGGGATGAGGCGACGTCGTACGGCGTCTGCCCGTCGCGGGTGCGCAGCGAGCGGAGGGCGCCGCGCTCGAGGAGCGACGACACGACCGAGGTCGGGGCGCCGTGCCAGGCGGCCTGGTGGAGGGGGGTGAACCAGGACGTACCTCCGAGGCGCCACTGGTTGACCGAGACCCACGCAGAGCTGCAGCACCTCGAACACCTCGGACCACCGAGCGGCCTTGGCGGCGTCGGCGAGACGGTGGTTGCGGGTGACGACCTCCTCCTTGAGGAGGGCGGGGTCGAGGACGCCCGGCCACGACAGGCTCATCAGTCGGAGGAGTGCGTGTCGATGGTGTGCTCGATGCCGAGGGAACGCAGCCAGGTCGACTCACCCCGCAGCACCACCTCGTCACCGTGGTCCGCGAGCAGCGCGAGCACATCGTCGCCGGGCGCCCCGCCGAGCGCCGCGACGACCCGCGGCACCATCGCCGCCGGCACGGTCTCCCAGTACTCGTACTCTGCCGACCCGAGCCAGCCGTTGAGGTCCTGCCCCTCGAACACCAGGTCGCCGGCGTCCGTCAGCACGGCGTCGACGTGCAGCCGGTTGCGCGACCACAGGGTCCGACGCGACGACACGTCGCCAGGCTAGTGGTGCGCGGGACCGCCTCGACGCGCTCGGCCGGCCTGGACCGCCGTACTTCGGTGTCGTTGCTGACCGTTCGTGACCGTTGCAACGCTCGCGAACGGTCGGGATACCCGGTCGACCGGGTGTTCCGACCATGGGGCGCCGCACGCAGCACCGGGGATCAGTCGGCGCTGATCACGTCGTCCATCGGCACGGCCACCAGGTCCCGGTCGCAGGCGCGGTGCACGACCTCGAGCGCGACCCCGGCGCGCCGGCCCGCGTCGTAGAGGGACCGCGCCCAGGCCCGGTCGTCCGCGGTGAGCCCGCCGGGACCCGGCCGCGAGCGCAGGAAGGCGAACCGCCGCCCCGGCTCCGCCAGCCCGTCGAGCACGATGGCCAGCGAGGCGATCATCTCGTCGTCCGGCGGCTCGAGGGCCTCGGTGATCTCCGTGATCTGCGGGAACGGCCGGTCGTCGGCGTCGATGACCAGCAGCCACACGGAGTGTCCCCCGAACCCCCACGGGCCCATCAGGTGCTTCCACACGGACTCGAGGTCGGACTGCGAACGGACGACCGGACGGAAGGGAGTGCTCATGACACGAGCCTGACCCGGATCGCCGGACCCCGTCGGCGTCCTCCACAGGGTCACCCACTGGCCCTACTGTCACGCCATGAAGGCCGTGCGGATCCCCCGGTGGGGACCCGCCTGGGTGACCGGCTACCAGCGGACCTGGCTGCGCGGCGACGTGCTCGCCGGGGTCACCGTGACGGCGTACCTCATCCCGCAGGTGATGGCGTACGCCGAGGTGGCCGGCGTCCCCTCCCAGACCGCCCTGTGGTCCGTGGTCGGCGGTCTCACCATGTACGTCGTCCTCGGCTCGTCCAAGCTGCTCTCGGTCGGCCCGGAGTCGACGACGGCGCTGATGACCGCGACGGCCCTCGGATCGCTCGCGGCGGTGGGCGAGGCCCGCGTGCCACTGGCGGCGACCCTGGCCCTGATGGTGGCCGCGTTCTGCGTGCTCGGCTGGGTGCTGCGCCTCGGCGCGCTCGCAGACCTGCTGTCGCGGCCGGTGCTGGTCGGCTACCTCGCCGGCATCGCCGTCGTGATGGCGGCCTCCCAGCTCGGCACGCTGCTCGGCATCGAGGAGCACGCGTCGTCCTTCGGCGACGAGATGCGTCAGGTGTTCGGCAACCTCGACGAGCTGGAACCGGCGACCGCGATCCTCGGCCTGGGCACCCTCGCCGTGCTGCTCACCCTCGCCCACTTCTTCCCGCGGGCGCCGGTCGCGCTGATCGGCATGCTGGGTGCGACGGCGGTGGTCGCCGTGTTCGACCTGCAGGAGCACGGCATTGCCGTCGTCGGCGCCATCCCGGCCGGATTCCCGGTGCCGGGCCTGCCGGACGTGGCGGCCTCCGACGTCCGCGCCCTGATCGGTCCGGCGATCGGGATCGCCTTCGTCGCCTACACCGACAACATCCTCACCGGCCGCGCGTTCGCGACCCGCCACGGCGACACCGTGGACGCCCAGCGCGAGCTGCTCGCGCTCAGCGGCGCCAACCTCGGCGCCGGCCTGCTGCAGGGCATGCCCGTCAGCAGCAGCGGCAGTCGCACGGCCATCGGCGACGCCGTCGGCCAGCGCACCCAGCTCGGCGGCCTCGTCACCGTGGTCTGCACGATGGTCGCGCTGTTCACCTTGGGGTCGGTGCTCGCCGCGTTCCCCGTCACCGCCCTGGCCGCGGTGGTCATCTACGCCGCGACCCGGCTCGTCGACGTACCCGAGCTGGTCCGGTTCGCGAGGTTCCGACGCAGCGAGCTGGTGCTCGCGCTCGCGACCACCGTGGCGGTGCTCGCGCTGGGCGTGCTGCGCGGCATCGTGGCCGCGATCGCGCTGTCGGTGCTCGACCTGCTCCGCCGCGTCGCCCGTCCGCACGACGCGGTGCTGGGGTTGGTGCCCGGCATGGCCGGGATGCACGACGTCGACGACTACCCGTCGGCGCGGGTGGTGCCGGGGCTGATGATCTACCGCTTCGACTCGCCGCTCTTCTTCGCCAACGCGGAGAACTTCCGCACCCGCGCGCTGCGTTCGGTCGACGAGGCGAGCCCGCCGGTGCGCTGGTTCGTGCTCAACGCCGAGGCGATCTCCGAGGTGGACATCACCGGGGCCGACGCACTGGAGGAGCTGCGCGAGGAGCTGGTCCGCCGCGGCATCGAGGTCGGCCTCGCGCGGATGAAGGAGGAGCTCCGCGACGACCTGGCCCGCACCGTGATCCTGCAGCGGATCCCGCCGGACCGGATCTTCGCGACCCTCCCCACCACGGTGGAGGCCTACCAGGACTGGGTGCGGCAGCACCCCACGTGAGCAACCCCATCCGGACTCGGGACCTCCGACCCTGCCGGACCACCCGATCGCACGACGACGCTGGAGTCAGGATCGACGTCGAGGAGGGCGTCATGGACACCGCGCTGAGGACTCGCCGTACGACGTGGACCGAGCCGGTCATCACCGGGTTGGCCGGACTCAACGCGCTGGCAGCGTTCGCCGGGGCCTGGGGCCTGATGAGCGGCGCGCTGGACCTCGACGCGACGGCCACCTCGCGTCTGCCGTCCGACAGCCCGGTGCTCGGTGGGCTCGCTCTGGCCCTGCTGGTCGGGGTGCCGAACCTGGTGCTGGCGTGGCTCGGCCTGGTCCGCCATCCGCTGGCGGCGGTCGGCGCGGTGGTCGTCGGCGCCGGCATGATCCTGTGGATCGTGGTCGAGCTCGCCTTCATCCGCGAGCTGAGCTTCCTCCAGCCGCTCTACGTCGTGGTGGGCGCCCTGATGATCGTCGCCGGACGCCGTCAGCTGAGGCGACCATGACCCGGGTGCGCGGCGGCATCGCGGCAACTGCCCTCGCCGCGGCCTCGGCCGCCTTCCTGACCGCACACCACCGCGGAGCCACGTCCGGGACCACCCGAGACGAGCGCACTCGCGTGCTCCCGGGTGATGACCTGGTGGTCGATCCCCAGACGGTGTCGACGCACGCGATCACGGTGCCGGCCCCCCCGGAAGCGGTATGGCCCTGGCTGGTGCAGATGGGCTGGCACCGGGCCGGGTGGTACACGGCCCGATGGGTCGACGTGGCGCTGTTCCCCGAGAACCTGCCGAGCGCGGACCGGGTCGTGCCCGAGCTGCAACACCTCGAGGTCGGTGACGTCGTCCCCGACGGCCCGGCACGCACCCGGTGCGAGTTCCGCGTGGCCGAGGTCGAGCCGGGCCGACACCTGGTGCTCAGATCGAGCTCGCACCTGCCACCTTCGTGGCGCCGCCACGACCGGGCCCACCTGGACTGGACGTGGGCGTTCATCCTCGAACCCGTCTCCGAGGGTTCGCGGCTGATCTTCCGCTGGCGCGCCCGCACCTCACCGGCGTGGCTCACCGCCGGCGTGCACGCGTTCATCGTCCCGGCCGACCTGATGATGTCCCAGGACATGCTGCACGGGATCCGGGAGCGGGTGACGACCGCGGCTCAGCCGAAGCCGTAGCGGGCGAGCGGGTCGATCAGCTCGCGCTCCTCGTAGGCGAGATGGGACAGCAGGGTGTCGGTGAGCAGGTCGAGGCTGCGCTGGAGCTCCTCGAGGGCGGCGGTGGCGTCCGCGCCGTACGACGGGGCGCCGACCAGGCCGACCAGCGCGTCGTCGACCTGCTCGAGGACGTCGTGGATGACCACGTGCTCGTCCTGCAACCGGTCCAGGACCGCGGCGAGGTCGGGCTCGCTGCGGCGCAGGTGGGTGAACACGCTGTGGTCCTCGAGCGTGTGGTGCCCGGTGACGATCCGGCAGTACGACTCGCAGTACGCCCCGAGCGTCCAGTTGTTCTGTCGCATGGTCATCGTGTTGACCGCCGACCGCGCGGCACCGACGGCCAGCTGGCCGCGGCGTACCTGGTCGACGATGTCGCGGACAGTCGTCAGCTCGTTGCGGAGGTGGTCGTGGATGTCGACCAGGTGCTGGGGGATGGCCGGCTGGGCGTACCCCGCGCCGGCCGCGTCGTCCGGCACCACCCTGGACGGCCGCTTGGACTCGTCCCAGGGCAGCGAGGCCGAGAGGCGGACGCCGTCGTCCGGCGTGGGGGTGGGGAGGGGTGGGTGCGTCGGCTGGGGTGGTTTCGTGACGGGCGCTAGCGCGCCCTCCTCAACCAGCGAGGCGGGCGAGCCGCGCTCGGCGTCGACGAGGTCGCGGACGGCCGGGGCCACCTCGGTGGCGAAGCGACGCAGCTCGTCGGGGTCGTCGCTGCCGAGGATGAACACGCTGGTGCCGTGCTCGAGGGTGAGAGCGGCGAGGCGTTCGGCCATCACCGCGGACGAGCCGCGGAGGTACTCGTGGCGGCCGAAGATGTTGAGCATCCGCCGCACCGCCTGGGGGCCGCGGCCCGCGGCCTCGGCCGCCTCGTCGATGGTCGCGTTCATCCCGGCCAGGTCCTCGGGGGTGACGTAGCCGAGGCTCGGGAGCCAGCCGTCGGCCAGCCGGCCGGTGAGGCGGAGCATCCGGGGCTTGAGCGCGCCGAGCCAGATCTCGATGTCGTGCACCGGGACCGGGCCGGCGTGCAGCCCCTTCACGCGGTAGTGCTCGCCCTCCACCTCGACGGAGCGGTTCCCCTCGAGACCCCAGACGCCGCGGATGACCGCGATCGCCTCCTCCAGCGCCTCCACCGCCTCGCCTGGTGTGCGGCGCGGTCCTCCGGCCGCGACGACCGCGTCCCAGAACGATCCCGCTCCCAGGCCGAGCTCGGCGCGGCCGTCGCTGAGGATGTCCAGCGAGGCCACCGCCTGGGCCAGCACGGCTGGCGGCCGCAACGGCAGGTTCGCCACGTTGGGGGCCACCCGTACGGCGCTCGTCCGGGCGGCGATCGCCGAGAGCAGGGTCAGGGCGTCCAGGTGCCGCGGCTGGTAGGGGTGGTCCTGCACCGTCACCAGGTCATAGCCCAGGACGTCGGCCAGCTGCGCGATCTCGAGGGTGCGGGCGGCGGTCTGCGCGTCGGGGGTGAGGAAGACGCCGAACGCGAGCTCCTGGCCGTAGTCGGGCACGGGACCGACCCTAATGGGGTGCCCAACCGGCTCCCGCGGGGCCGGAGCCACTAACACCCGGGGCGCCGGGCCGGTCCGGATCGGCAGAGATTTAACCCTTTTGCCGGTCTGGACCGCCTCTCAGGCGCTAGGTGCACCCGGGTGGGCTCCCTATCATCGCTAGTACGTCCTCTGGGGGAGAGGATGCTGGTCCAGGGGAAGGGCACTGTCGTGGGCGAGACCTCGCAAGTCATCAACCACCTCGTTCGGTCGCTCGGCGTCTCGGCGCACGAAGCCACCGCGTTCATCGAGGTGGTCCACCAGATCGTCGAGGAGCAGATCACCGACGACGTCTCGGTCGTGGCCCCGCCGCTGATCGTCGGACGCTTCGGCTGTCCCGTCCTGGACCGCCTGATCATGCGACTCGACGACCCGCGCTGGATGCTGCCCGACAGCGTCGACGTCGCTCCCCAGGAGCTGGCGGACATGCTGCGGCTGCCGGTGGAGGTCGTCGAGGCCTACCCGGTCATCGGTCGCTTCGGGCTGCTCGCCAAGACGCTGGACCGGCTGTCGGCCGACGACGAGGACGCCGAGCTCTACCTGCGGATGCTCGACACCTGGCTCGCGACGTACGGCGGGGAGCCCAGCGCCGCGCGCGACTTCGAGGTGCTGCCCACCGGCAGCAAGGAGGCCTTCCGCGGCTGGCTGCTCGACCGGGTCGAGATGCTCGGCCGCTTCGGCTACCCGGTGCGGATCGCGGACGCGTACGACGACGAGCTCGACGGCCGCGCGCACTCCTTCGACGACGGCCGTCGCCCCGACCTGGTCGCCCGCGTCATCGACGACGGCGACGAGGTGCGCAAGGGCGACTGGCTGGTCATCCAGCACAAGGTGACCGCCATCGGCCACAACGCCCACGACGAGCTGGCCGCCAACGTCGACTGGCTGCGCGCCGAGCTCGGCGACCGGCTGGGCGAGAGCCAGGTCCACGGGTTGCTGATCGGCGACGGCGCGAGCCTGCTGCTCGAGCGGGCCCTGCGCGAGCGCGGCTTCGGCTACCTGTCCCTGACCGCGCTCGGCTACCGCCGCTGGGTGCGCACCCACACACGGGTCGCCGTGGCCGGCGACCCCGACGCCACCGCCATCGCCTACCCCGCGACGATCCGGCCCGGCAACCTGGTGTCCGTCGCCGGTTGAAGGGGTCCCGACCCGGGCCTGGGACCGACGGCCTGAAATCGCTGGATCCGGCTGCGCGCGTGCGGCTCGTGCCGCAGACTTCAGGTCTCACCTGGTCTCCCCCCGATCAGGGCGTGCTCGGAAGGTCAGCCCCCCATGCCGCGGACGCGCCCCCTCGCGACGCTCGTCCTCCTCGCCCTGTCGGCGACGCTCCTGAGCCTGCCCGGCACGCCGCTCGCCCAAGCCGTCAGCCTTGATCCCGGGCCGAGCGTGGTGGCCACCACGCCGGCAGCGACCGCGACGACCGCCCCGCGCAAGCGCCGTACGGTCGTGCTGCGCGCGCGGGCCATCCCGCTGTCGGCGCCCGAGATCCCGAACCCGATGCGCGGGGAGTACGAGTGGCTCGGCTCCTCGACCGTGCCGGCGGGCTTCCCGGTCAAGGACGTCTACTACCGCGACCGGTCTCCTGGAGCCGGATCGAGCCGTCGCCGGGCGTCTACGACTTCCGCTGGTTCGACGAGGGCCTCGCTCGAGCCCACGAGCTCGGCGGCCGGTTCGGGTTCCGGGTGATGGCCTGGTGCCCCGGCTGCTGGATCGACTCGACTCCGTCCTGGCTTCCGCGTCAGCCCGGGACCGACATCCCCGACTGGGACAACGAGGTGTTCCTGTCCGCCTGGGAGCGACTCATGAAGGCCCTCGGCGACCGCTATGCCAGCGACCCGGCGCTCGGGTGGGTGGACGTCGGCGGCTACGGCGCCTGGGGTGAGTGGCACAACAACGACCAGGGCGCGGAGATCACCGTGCCGAACGCCGTGCGCGTCATGAGGTCCGTGCTGGACCACTTCCCGCGGCAGCACGTCATCATCAACGCGATGGTGCCGAAGTACGTCGACTCCGCCCTGGCCCTGAGCCCGCGCATGGGCCTGCGGGTGGACTGCCTGGGTGAGTACAACATGTTCTCCCTGATCCCGACCTCATCAACCCTCCAAGAGCGCTGGAAGACCGCGCCGGTGCTGAGCGAGTGGTGCCTCACGACGGGCACGAGCACGGCGCTGGGTGCCCAGCAGGTGCGGCGACTTCCACCTCACGCCAGGTGGCCAGCCCCAACGGACACGTGGCGGACCTGGTGGCCGGCGACCCGGCGTCGGCAGCCGCCTTCGTGGAAGCGGCCAAGAGCAGCGGCTACCGCTACGTACCCTCGGCCCTCCGCGTGCCGCGACTGCTGCCGCGCTCGGGGCGGTTCGCCGTGCGGCTGGCGTGGCGCAACGACGGCTCCGCGCCGACGTACGACGCCTGGCGGGTCACCCTGCAGCTGCGCAAGCGCGGGCACGCTGGTCGCCAGCACCGACCTCGGCATCGACCTGCCACCGTGCTGCCCGGCACCTCGACCTTCAAGCGCTCGCTGACCCTCGGCAAGCTGCGCGCGGCCGCTACTCGGTCTGGGTCACCGTGACCGACCCGGCGGGCTACCTGGCCCCGATGAACCTCGCCATCGACGGGCGCGGGACCGACGGTGCCTACCGGATCGGCCGGGTGCGCGTCGCCCGGCACGGAGCCCGTTCGCCAGCACTAGCCTGAGCGCGTGTTCGAGGGTGACCCGCAGGCCCGGGTGAAGGACCGCGACCGGGACCGCGCCATCTACGTGATCGACGCCGCCCTCCGCAACCGGCAGATCTCCCAGCAGGACCACGACCTGCGTGCCGACCGGGTCCGCGCCGCGGTCACCATCGGCGAGCTCGACGGGCTGACCCGCGACATCGTCGACGCTCCGGCGCCGATGCCACCGACCGCCGTCGTCCCGCCCGCCCCATCACCCGTCGTACCTGCCGGGGTCGCCGCGGGCACCGCCCCCCACCCCTACGACCCGGGCCCGGCGCCGTCGACCGGCTCGGTGCCCGCCGACCTCTACGGGCCGCCGCCCTCGGCGAAGGGGACGGTCGCCGCGGCGGGCGTCACCACGAAGCCGAGCCGCGTCGGCCGCAAGCTCGCCCTGGGCTGCGGGCTGGCCGTGCTGTTGTTCTTCATCGCCCCGATCGGGATGGGCGTCGCCCTGTTCGCCACCCAGGGCGACGGCAACGGCCCCAGCATCCCGGACGTCGAGGCGACGCCTGCGGGGCCGCCGTTCGAGCTCAACGCGCAGGGGAATCCGCGCGTTCGTCGACGCCTTCGAGCAGACCTTCGGCGACACCGCGGTGGTGCGCTCGGTGTTCTACGACGGGTACGTCGTGTCGTGGGTGCCGCAGGGGAACGGCAAGGTCGCGCTCTGGGACTACACCGACGGCAGCTTCGACCAGCTCGGCGACCCGATGGACGACTCGCTGGAGACCCAGCCCGTCGACCTGGCCGACCTCAAGCCGGCGAAGGTGATGTCGCTGGTCCGCACCGCCCAGACCACCCTCGGCGTGCCCGAGCCCACCACGACCTACGTGATCTACGACCGCCAGCTCGTGGGCGACGACCCGGCGTCACCGTCTACCTCACCAACGAGGCCGGCGACTCCGGGTTCGTGACGGGCGACGTCCAGGGCAACGTGCTGCAGACGTCCAAGCCGTAGCGACTCTCGCTGGTCGAGGAGGTTGCGCTAGCAACCGTCACGAGACCCGGTGACGGACCGGCGCGCTGTTCGCGTGCGGGGTCTCGTGACGGGCGCCAGGGCGCCCTCCTCGACCACCGGGCTTCTCGCTGGTCGAGGAGGTTGCGCTAGGTCACGAGACCCGGTGACGGACCGCGGTCGTGTTGCGGGGTCTCGAGACGGGCGCCAGGGCGCCCTCCTCGACCACCGATGCCGCCTGGTGCGGGGCTCGTAGCGCTGCGGCCTCCTCGACCACCGAGCGTCTCGCCCGGCTCGACCACCGAACCTCTCGCTGGTCGAGCCGGGAGGCCGGCCACGGCCGAGCGTGTCGAGACCCGGTGCGTGGTGCGGGGTCTCGACACGGGCTCGCCAGCGGCTCGCCCGGCTCGACCACCGAACGTTGTGAACCGTGAGGGCGCCAGGGCGCCTCCTCGACCAGCGCCGCGACCGCGATGCTCAGCGGGCGGCGGCCCGGTAGATCTCCAGGGTCTGCTGGGCGATCGCGGCCCAGCTGAAGGCGTCGATGGCGCGGCGGCGGCCGGCCTGGCCCATCGCCCGGGCGCGGTCGGGGTCGCCGACCACCTCGTTGAGCGCGGCGGCGAAGTCGGCGACGTACTGGTCGGGGTCCAGCGGGGTGCCGGTGCCGTCGGTGGCCTGCTCGATCGGGACGAGCCGGCCGGTCTCCCCGTCGACGACGACCTCGGGGATGCCGCCGGTCGCGGTCGCGACCACGGCGGTCTCGCAGGCCATCGCCTCGAGGTTGACGATGCCGAGCGGCTCGTAGATGGACGGGCAGGCGAAGACCGTGGCGGTGGAGAGGAGCGCGACCACGTCGGGGCGCGGCAGCATCTCGCGGATCCACACGCACGCCGGTGCGGGCCTGCTTCAGCTCCTCGACCAGGCCGAGCGACCTCGGCCTCGATCTCCGGGGTGTCGGGCGCGCCCGCGCACAGCACCAGCTGGACGTCCGGCGGGCAGCTGGGCGGCGGCGCGCAGGAAGAGCGGCAGCCCCTTCTGGCGGGTGATCCGGCCGACGAAGATCACCGACGGTCGGTCGGGGTCGACGCCGAGCTCGCGCACCCGCGCGGGGTCCTCGACGCGGGCCCAGTCGTCGGTGTCGATGCCGTTGTGCACCACCTCGACCTTGTCGGGGTCGATGTCGGGGTAGGAGGCGATCACGTCGTCGCGCATCGCCGCCGAGACGGCGATCACCCGGGCGGCGGCCAGGTAGGAGGTCTTCTCGATCCAGCGGAGACGGCGTAGCCGCCGCCGAGCTGCTCGGCCTTCCACGGCCGCAACGGCTCCAGCGAGTGGGCGGAGATGACGTGGGGGATGCCGTACAGCAGGGACGAGACGTGGCCGGCGAAGTTGGCGTACCAGGTGTGGGAGTGCACGAGGTCCGCCCCCTCGCAGCCGGGCACGATCGCGAGGTCCACGCCCATCGTCGTGAGGGCGCCGTTGGCGCCCGCGAGCTCCTGGAGATCGGCGTACGCCGTGGTGCCGGCCTCGTTGCGCGGCTTGCCGAAGGCGTGCACCCGGGTGTCGAGGCCGGGGATCGCTGCGGAGGGCCCGGACGAGCTCGGCGACGTGCACCCCCGCTCCGCCGTAGACCTCGGGCGGGTACTCCTTGCTGACCACGTCGACGCGCACGTCTGTGAAACTACCCCTCCCGACGGATGCCGGCACCGGCTACGTTGGCGAGCATGGCCGCCCGACACCGCAGGAACGTGCTCGCGATCGTCCTCGCCGGCGGTGAGGGGAAGCGGCTGATGCCGCTGACGGCCGACCGGGCCAAGCCGGCGGTGCCGTTCGCGGGGATCTACCGGCTCATCGACTTCGCGTTGTCCAACGTCGTGAACTCCGGCTACCTGAAGATCGTGGTGCTCACGCAGTACAAGTCGCACAGCCTGGACCGCCACGTCACGCAGACCTGGCGGATGTCGACGATGCTCGGCAACTACGTCGCTCCGGTGCCGGCGCAGCAGCGCGTCGGCAAGCACTGGTACCTCGGCAGCGCCGACGCCATCTTCCAGTCGCTGAACCTGATGAACGACGAGAGGCCCGACATCGTCGTGGTCGTCGGTGCCGACCACGTCTACCGGATGGACTTCTCCCAGATGGTCGACCAGCACATCGACTCCGGCGCCGCTTGCACCGTCGCGGCGATCCGGCAGCCGATCTCGCATGGCCGACCAGTTCGGCGTGATCGACGTGCAGCCCGCACGACCCGAACTCCATCCGCGAGTTCCTGGAGAAGCCCACCGACCCCACGGGTCTGCCGGACAGCCCGAACGAGGTCCTGGCGTCGATGGGCAACTACGTCTTCGACGCCGACGCGCTCGTCGAGTCGGTCACCAACGACGCCACCCTGCACGGCTCGAAGCACGACATGGGCGGCGACATCGTGCCCGCGTTCGTACGCCGCGGCGCGGCCGGCGTCTACGACTTCAAGGACAACGACGGTGCCGGGGTCGACCGATCGCGACCGTGGCTACTGGCGCGACGTCGGGACGATGGCGTCCTACTACGCGGCCCACATGGACGTCGTCTCGCCGCTGCCCATCTTCAACCTCTACAACTTCGAGTGGCCGATCTACACGTCGTACGGGCCGCAGCCGCCGGTGAAGGTCGGGCAGGGCGCCGACGGGCAGCCGTCGCGCACCGACGAGACGCTGCTCTCGCCGGGGGTCGTGATCACCGGAGGTACGGTCAACCGCTCGGTCCTCTCGCCGGCCGTCCGGGTCGACAGCGGCGCGATCGTCTCCGACAGCGTGCTGATGCACGGCGTGCACGTCGGCGCCGGCGCCGTCGTGCGCAACGCGATCATCGACAAGTCCGTCGACATCCCCGACGGCACCCGGATCGGGGTCGACCAGGAGGCCGACAAGGCGCGCGGGTTCATGGTCGAGGACGGCCTGACCATCCTCGGCAAGGGACAGAAGGTGGAGTCCTGAGGAACGCCGCGCCCGGCCCGGCTCCGTCCCATCGCCATGAAACGCCTTCTCGGAACCTTCCCTCCTCGCCGTCGTGCTGCTCGCCGGCTGCGGCGACGCGTCGTCCTCGGGTGCCGTCTCCGACACCACCGGCGCCTCGCCCTCCACCGGCACCCCGACGTCCTCCGAGTCGCCGTCGACCCGACCAAGGGCGGCGGTCCGCTGGACTTCCAGACGGTCGCGCATGGTGTCGCAGACCGCCGCCGGCGGGCACGGTGGACTGGCAACGCCGTGCCCCTCGACGACCAGGCGGCCCGCGAGGACTTCGCGGCCCAGTTCGAACGGCGCGGCATGGACCGCAAGATCCAGCAGGCGATCGCCTCCGCCACCGTGCCCGCGGCTACTCGTTGCTGGGTGCCGTGGTGGCGATCGGCTGCGACGTCCCGCCGGGCGTCACCGTCACCCAGAGCCCGGACGGCTACGTGATCACCGCCCAGGAGGTCGCCCAGCCCGCTGCAGGAGTGCTTCGCGCCCGTCACGACGGTCGCCATCGTGGCCGGTCCCGGCCTGACGCGCTGGTCAGGGCGTGTAGAGTGATCTCGAGGCCGTTGGCGACGTGGCGCTCGAAGCCGTCGGAGGGCGAGTTGCGGACGCCGACCACGCCGGTCGGGTCGGGAGCGATCATCGTCGAGGAGCCGCCGCCGTCGAGGTTCAGCGCGTCGTCGGCGCCGAGGGACGCCATCAGGTTGGCCAGCTCGACCATGGTGTAGCCGCGGCTGAAGCTCTGCCGGCCGTCCACGACCAGCATCAGCACCTGGCCGGTGTCGCGGTCGATGCCGATGGCGGTGCGCGGGTGCAGCTCGACGGTCGTCGACCACCCGGCGTACGCCGTGCAGCAGCAGCACCTTGTTGCCGGAGATCGCCACCTCCGGGCGTCCGCGCAGGGACCAGCTGACCCGCGCCCGGTCGCCCGGGTGCAGCGCCCCGAGCGCGCGGCGCCGGCGCCCCGGCCGACCAGCACCAGACCGCGGACCGGCTCGCCGTAGGTGAGGTACGTGTTGCTCGACACCACGACGTTGTGGCGGATCACGACCTGACGGACGTCCTCGCGCTGGTCGTCGACCACGCGGTAGCCGGCCGTGTTGCCCCACCGGTAGTCGTAGATGCCGATCTGGCCGTCGAAGATCGTGGGGGAGTTGTAGTGCGTGATCCGCATCCAGGGCAGCCTGCACGACCTTGGCGATCATCGGGCACGTTGGCGATGGACGGCACGCCGTTCTTGATGAAGAAGGCGCGGTTCCAGCCGGACTTGCGCGCGTTGAGCAGCCCGCGCTCCCGGTCGGCCCCGAGACCGAGCGGTGCGCCGGTGTCGCCGATGTCGTAGAAGTCGCCGTTGATGCCGGCGATGGCGCCGTCCAGGCCGACCATCCGCCGGACGGTCTGGGTGTGCCGCACCGCCTTGCTCGACGCGTAGTCGATGCTCAGCCCCGGGGTCGCCGGGTCGATGGTCAGCAGCGAGGCCCGGATCGGGCCGCGGGCGTCCACCTGGTCCCACGAGCGGAAGGTCACGCCGGGCGCCACCGGCCAGGTCTCGTCGCGGGTGATGACCGGGGGCGTGCGGAGCGCGCGGGGCACGTACGGCGCGATGGCGCCCCGCACGCCGTCGGACGTCTGGCGACCGTGCTGGCGCGGGCGCTGGTCCGCCCCCTTCGCCTGGACCGTGGTCGTGCGCAGTCCCGGGGTCAGCGGCGCCCGTGGCCGGGATCGCGAGGGCGCAGGCCGTCACGGCGGTCAGGAGCAGGGCGGCGGCACGCATGCCGGGAGGGTAACGAGCGTCCACGCGGTGGTTTATGTTGAGGTGCGAGCTTGCGAGCCTCGAAACCACCCCCGGAGAGGTCAGCTCAGCGGCCGACCACGGGCAGGTGCGCGACGGTGTCGGCCAGCACGATCGCACCCGGGGTCCGGCTGCCCGTGCCGGCGAACGTCACGCTGATCGGCGAGGCGATGACGTAGAGCGTCTTCCCCGCGGGCACGTCCACGGCGACCGCGGGCAGCTCGATCCGGCGCGGCTGGCCGGTCACCGGGGTCGGCTGGTCGAGCGGCATCACGTTGTTCTGCACCAGGGTGGCGTCGAGCGGCGAGGTGCCGACCCCGAGACCGTAGAACGCCCGGTTGGTCAGGCCGAGCGCGGTGAGGTTGCCGGTGAGATAGGCGGACCCGGCGATCCGGATCGGTCCCGCCGCGATCGGGTAGGCGAGCGCGACGCCTCCGGTCTCGGGGGTGGCGACCGTGCCGACCGGCAGGTCGGTGTCGGGCGTGATCCGGCCGACCGTCGTACAGGTCCCGTCCGGCGTCGCGAGGTGGAACTTGCCGTAGCCGCGCAGCCCCGTCTTCACCCGCTTGAGCCGCTCGTCCATGAACCGCCGCGACAGCGCCGCGAAGGAGTCGCCGGACAGCTCCTGGCTGCAGGGGTCCGAGTCGGCGTTGCTGCCGGCTGGGTAACCGCCGGGGAGCACATGGCCGCCGTTGTAGCCGATGAAGATGCTGTGCTTGCGCGCGCGGCGGGTGAGCACGGTGCGCCAGTTGTCCAGGCCCTGCTGGAGGTTGAAGAGCGTGTCGGTGGTGCCCTGCCGGAAGAGCATCGGGATGTCGAGCCGGCGGCCCTGGGCGACCTGCCAGGCCGGACCGTTCTTCGCGAAGAAGGTCTGCATGTCCTCGGTGCCGGGGATCGAGCCGTCCGGCCACGAGCCCGTGGTCGCGCCCTCGACCAGCGCCTTGTAGACCTTGGTCGGCAGCGCCCGGCTCGGCACGCTGGCGGCGGCC
Source organism: uncultured Actinomycetota bacterium (assembly GCA_963774575.1). Lineage (GTDB taxonomy): Bacteria > Actinomycetota > Actinomycetes > Propionibacteriales > Nocardioidaceae > Nocardioides. The sequence continues at coordinate 107,749 of CAVZFO010000011.1, forward strand.
AGGGCGGCCGCCCACTCGGTGCGCACCACGCCCTCGGGCGCCAGGCTGCGGCTGAGGTCGTTCCAGGTGATCTCGGGGGCCAGCGCGTCGAGGACGGGCTTGCCCTGCTGTCGCAGCTCCTCGAACGCCGCCAGGAACTGGTAGCCGCCTCCGTAGCTGCCGCCGATCGCGCCCATCCGCGGGTCGCCGGGCGCGTCCTGCTGGACCCACCGCAGCCGGCTGACGAGGTCGACGAGCGCGGTGACGTCGTGCCCCTCGACGTCGGGGTTCTCGACGTAGGCGTGGCCACCACTCTCGCCGAAGCCGCGCTGGTCGAACGACAGCACGCCGTACCCGGCGTCCAGCCACCGCCGGAACGCCGCCGGGTCCGTGGTCCGCGACCCGCCCCAGCCGTGGCTGTGCAGGATCATCGGGACCTGGTGGCGACCGCTGGCACCGCGCGGCTTGAAGAGCGTGTAGCAGATGGAGACCGGCGTCGTGGTGCCCGGATCCGGGACGCTCAGGAAGCAGCCGTTGGTGACCCGCAGCCCGGGCGGGTCCGCCGCCACGGGCGTCGCCGGCAGCGTGGTCGCGGCGGCGGCTCCGGCGGCGATGGCCAAGGCCGCTCCGAGCGCTCGAACGAGGTGCATGCGTGTCCTTCCCGGTGGGTGTCCCCCATTCAACGGAGCGGCCGGCCCGAGGTCACGCAGCGTGGCCGCCAACGGCCGGGCTCAGCTAAGGCCGGGCCCGCCGGCCCTACAGTCGGGGCGTGGGCGTGTGGAACACCTTCGTCGAGGGGGACAACCTCGAGGTGCTGCGGTCGATGGCCGGCCGCGAGACCGTCGACCTGGTCTACATCGACCCGCCCTACAACACCGGTCACTCCTTTGCCTACCGCGACGACTACTCTGCCGCGAAGGGGGGCGAGTGGGTCGAGATGATGCGGCCGCGGCTCGCCGCCGCCCGTGACGTCGCTGGCCGACACCGGGGCCATCTTCGTCAGCATCGACGACAACGAGCAGGCCCGGCTGCGGCTGTTGATGGACGAGGTGTTCGGCCCGGCCAACTTCCTGGCGCAGGTGGTCGTGAACCTCAACGCCAAGGGGCGGCAGCTGGGCAAGGGGTTCGCGACGTCGCACGAGTACCTGCTCGTCTACGCCCGCGACGTACGCCGGTGCGTGCTGGACGCGAGCAGCCCGGAGACCGTGGACCCGGCCGACTTCCCGTTGGAGACACCGGACGGCCGGAGGTACCGGCACCTGCCGCTGCGCAACACCAACAAGAAGTTCAACCCCGTGACGGCGCGCACCCTGCACTTCCCGGTGTACGGCGACCCGGTCAGCGGGCGGGTCAGTGCGACGCCGTTCGCGGGGTCGGTGGAGATCGAGCCGGTGTTCGGCGACGGCCGGCCGGCGGTGTGGCGCTGGTCGGCGCCGCTGATCGAGCAGCGCCCCGACGACCTCGTGTGCCGGGTGATCCAGGGGCGCCGTGGCGAGCGCGTCGACGTGTTCCAGAAGGACTGGCTGCACCGCGACGGACCGGGTGGGCGGCGGAAGAAGCTGCGCACCATCTGGCTCGCCGAGGAGGTCGGCTCGACCGACACCGCGGTCGCCGAGCTCAAGGTGGTCGCTCGGGCACGTCTTCGAGTCACCCAAGCCGACCGGCCTGGTCCGCCGGATCCTGCAGACGATGCCGGGCGACTCGGTGGTGCTCGACTTCTTCGCCGGCAGCGGCACGACGGGCCACGCCGTGGCCCTCCAGAACGTCGCCGACGGCGGCACCCGCCGGTGCATCAGCGTGAACTCCGCCGAGCCGGTCCGACCCGGTTCCAACGCCGACCTCGCGGGCTACGCCACGGTCGCCGACATCACCCGCGCGCGGCTGCGCGCGGTCGCGGAGACGGTCGGCGGAGGGTACGAGGAGGTGCCGTGCGCGAGCGAAAGTCGATCGACACCACCGGGATCATGAAGTCATGGAGCAGCTCAGCAGGCGCTCGCGTGCCGATCTGGACGAGCGGATGGCGGGCGTCGCCTGGGGTGAGTACGACGCATTTCTCGACGAGCACCCCGACGCCTACAAGGACATCGACATCGTCATGGAGGACGCCAAGGACCTGGTGTCCGTCGACCACACGCTGCGCCAGATCGTCAACGTGAAGGGCGACTGAGCGGAGGTCCATCACGTCCTCCTGTGGAAGCTGGTGGAGCCGTTGGGGTGGTGGTGGGTGTCCCAGGTGGGGTCGTGGGCGCGGTGGTGGTGGAAGGAGCAGAAGAGCTTGGTGTCGGCCAGGCTGGTCTTGCCGCCTCGGGACCAGGGGACGACGTGGTGTGCTTCGCAGAATGCTGCGGGCATCGAGCAGCCGACCTCTGTGCAGCCGCGGTCGCGGAGGTTCAGGGCCTTGCGGATCGCGTCGGTGACCAGCCGTCTGGTGCGGCCGACGTCGAGGATCTCGCTGTCGGCGCCGAGGACGACGGGGATGATCCCGGCCTGGCAGGCGAGTCTGCGGGCCTGGCCGGCGGTGACCCGCTCGCCGGTCGAGGTGGTCGCCGTGCCGTCTTCACGGAGCAACGTCTGGTAGTCGAGGACGCACCATCACCGAGGTGGCGGTGCCGCCGTGGCGGGGCAGGCTGGTGGCGGGGATGTTCTCCAGCAGCGCGACGAACGCCTCGCCGCGTTGCCGGGCCAACGGCAGCTGGGCGACCTCGTCGGTGGCGGCGGGAGTGAGCGGCCCGTACGGCGTCTGGACCGTCTCCACGGCGTCACCGTGGAGGTGGTGGCGTCGGGGTGCGGTGTAGGCGTCGAGGTAGGCGCGCAGGCGGCCGGCGGCGTGGTCGGGGATCCGGGCGTGCAGGTCGGCGGACCCGTCGCCGCGGCGGCGGATCGAGAGCCGGGTCGCCGCAGAGGCGCGGCGTTCCTCGGCGAGCAGCCGCCGGTAGTCGGCTTCCTCGGCGATGTCGGGGGCCAGGTACTCCAGCAGCCGGGTCCCGTAGACCCGCAGCTCGCGGGGTCCCAGGGTGGCTGCCTCGTCGACGATCAGGGTCTCGGCCTTGGCCCGCAGGTCGTCGCCCAGATCGGCCGGGAGGGCGTCGAGGGCGTCGGTGATCACCCGGACCTGGGCGAGGTTGAGGTCGCCGGTGGCGAAGGCGTCGGCGACGCCGGTCCAGCGTCGGTCGAGGGCGTCGGCGAGGGCGGCGTGGCGTCGTAGGGTCCCGGGGTTGTCGCGGGTCTGCGGTCGGCGAGCCAGTGGGCGGTGGACCGGTCGCCGGTCTGATCGGCGATGTCGTCGGCGGCGGCGAGGACGCGGAGCTGTTGGGCCTGGGCCCGGCCGATGACGCGGGACCAGCCGGTCAGGGCGTCCTGCTTCTCGGTGGTGGTCAGGTAGATGGGGTCCACGGTCGCGGCCTGGTCCAACGCGGCGTCGAGCCGGTCGAAGGGGAGCCGGGAGGTGGTGGGCATGGGACCAGCCAAGCATCGACCACCGACACTGATGGGGCCAAGAACCCTGTTGTGCACAGGGTTCTGAGCATTTTCTTGGAGATCTTCTGGCGGGTGGTTTCGAGGCTCGTCGCTAGCGCTCCTCGCACCTCAACCACCGAGGGGGTCGAAGTCTCCTCGCACCTCAACCACCGAGAGGTCGAGTACCCCTCCGCACCTCAACCACCGAGAGATCGGGGGACTATGTATCCAGCGAAGCCACCGCCGACTCCCGTCAGGACAACCCCCGACACACGCTCCCGGACCCGGCCGCGGTTCCGCCTATCATCGGACCGAGGGCGAGGAGGCCTGATGGAAGCCAGCAACGAGGCGCTCCTCGAGGCTGCGCGCCAGGGAGACCAGGCCGCCTGGGACGAGCTGTCGCCCGGTTCAACAACCTGGTGTGGTCGGTCGTCCGCGGTTTCCGGCTCTCCGGGACCGACGCGGCGGACGCGGTCCAGATGACCTGGCTGCGGCTGGTGGAGAACCTCGACCGCATCCGCGACGCCGATCGGCTGGCCTCGTGGCTGGCCACGACGGCGCGCCGGGAGTGCCTCCAGCAGCTGCGGCGGAGGGGTCGGACCGCGATCCCCATGGACGACACGGTCCTCCAGGACGTGGCGGACGACGCGGACCCGGTCGACGCGGGCCTGCTCCTCGACGAGCGCGACGGCGCTCTCTGGCGGGCCTTCTCCGCCCTGGGCGAGCGGTGTCGCCGCCTACTGCGCGTGATGATGGCGACGCCGCCGCCGAGCTATCAGGAGGTCTCCGAGGCACTCGACATGCCGCACGGGTCGATCGGCCCGACTCGGCAGCGCTGCCTCGACGCGCTGCGCAAGATCGTGGACGCCGACGAGGACCTCGCGGCCGCCCTGCGGGGGGAGGCACGATGACCGATCCCGACGAGGAGCTGATGGGCCGGCTGCGGAGGATCGCCGACGAGGTGGACGCACCCCCCGACCTGGTCGCGGAGGCCGCCCGCGGCGCCTTCCTCACCCGGCGGCTGGACGCCGAGCTCGCTGAGCTGGTCAGCGACAGCGACCTGACCACGACCGGCGTCCGCGGCGCCGGGCCACGAGCGCTGGCCTTCGAGCTGCGCGACCTCACGGTGGAGCTGCAGCTCGAGGACGGCCCGGACGGGCTGGGCGTGCGCGGACTCGTGATCGGTACGACGCACCCGGTGCGGGTCGAGGTCGAGACGCCCGGGGCGAGCAGCTCGGTGGAGACCGACGAGCACGGCTGGTTCAGCGCCGACGTACCCCGCGGACCCCTGCGGGTGCGGGTGCGGACAGCGGACGACGCGGAGGTGTCGACCGGCTGGCTTCAGCCGTGAGCCCTCGCGTCGTCAGCGGACACGAGCTCCGGCCAGCCGGCGGACGCGTCGGCCTGGCTGTCCACGCTGCGCACCCACTTGACCTCCTTGGAAGTCCTTGGACTCGGCCAGCACGACCTTCTGCGCCTCCGCCCCCGTCAGCCGCTGCTCGATGGCAACCTGGGCGATCCGTCCGGCCACGATGGCGGAGGCGAACGACGTCCCGCTCCACTGGCCCACATCAGTCCGTCGACCTGGGGCAGCGGACCCAGCACGGACTTACCGCTGGCGTAGGCGTGGATCTCATCTCGCCCCGTGGTTGCTGAAGTCGGCGAGCTTCGGCTTCGGGTCGTCGGCGAGACCGGTCTCGTCGACCGCACCCACCGCCAGCACCCCGGGAAGCCGGCCGGGTAGGTCTTCTTGGCTTTGCCGTCCGTGTTTCCGGCCGCGGCGACGAGCGACGTCCGGTCGTCGCGTGCGGAAGGCTTCAGGGCCGCTTCCAGACAGGCGGGGATGCTGTCTCCCAGACCGATCCGCCGAACGACAGGTTGACGACCTGGACGTCCAGGTTGAGGGCCAACGCGGCGAGCGCGGCGGCCACGGCGCGGTCGTCCTGGCCGGTCGCCTCGTCGGTGGTCGCGGGCATGCGTTCCTTCGCGAGCACCCCCCACATCCGCACCCGCGCGGACGGTGCCTCGCGCAACACGAGGCCGGCCACGAAGGTGCCGTGTCCCTCCGACGGCCAACGCGTACGCCCGGGGATAGACAGCTGGTCCGCATCCTCGTCCGCGCAGTAGGACAGGTGGTCATCACCGAACCACGCGGGGGGACGGCCCTGGGCGTCCAGGACGATGCCGGTGTCGATCACGCCGACGGTCAGGCTGCCGGCGCGGGGCAGCGGTGCGAAGGCGGCTGCCTGGGTGATCGACTGGCGGCAGTACGCCGCCCGGGACGCGGCCGCCTCCTCCGGCGAAGTTCGGGCACATGACGGGGGCTCCTCTCGTCGGGCAAGCCTGAGTGGCTGACACGATGTCAGTCAGAGACGATGCCGAGACCGACCGCGCTGATACCTCCGAGCCTAGGGACGTCGGACCCACGGGGCCAGCGTCGGCCCTGGCCGAGGCCATCGCCGCGGCCAGGACCGCTCACGACCGATCCCGAGGAGGCCGCCCGCCTGGTCCGCTCGGCCCTGGCGCGCGCTGGCGACGACCCGGAGTGTCGTCTCTGCGGCCGCTCGCGCCCTCGGGCTGGTGGCCGCCACTCGTGGCGACCTCACGGCTGCGACCGCTCACCTCGTCCGGGCCGCACGGATCGCCGAGCGGGCCGGGTTGGTCGAGCGTGCCTGCGAGGCCCGAGGCAGCCTGGCCTACTTCCTGCTGCTGACCAGGGGCTCGCGGGCCGCCCTGCGCGAGCTGGACCGGGCCGAGGCCACTGCGGCCGACGGGGCTGTCACGGCGGCACGGCTGTACATGCAACGAGGTCTGGTGCTGCAGGAGCATCCACCGCCTGGACGAGGCCGAGACAAATCACGGTTGTGCGTTGGACACGCTGGTGGCCGCGTGGCCCCGACCCGCTGCTCGAGGGTGACATCCTCACCAACCGGGCGATCGTGCGCATCGCTCGGGCCGACTGGCGCGGGGCCCGGAAGGACCTGGACGAGGCCGCACGGCTGCTACACGGCGGCCGGGCCACGTCGGCACGGACCGCCATGGTCGAGCACAACCGCGGGATGTTGGAGACGCTGCGGGGCGACCTGCCCGCGGCCCTGGTCGCCTTCGACACCGCAGCCGACCGCTACCGCGCCGCCGGACTCGACCCGGGCCTGCTGCCGGTCGAGCGCGCCGAAGCGCTGCTCGCGGCCGGCCTGGCACAAGAGGCACTCGACGGCTGCGGAGGAGGCGGTGCGCCAGTTCGTCTCCGCACGGCAACCGCATCGACGTGGTACAGGCGCGGCTCACCCTGGCCGAGGCCGCGCTGCTCGGGGGCGACCTCGAGGTGGCGGCTCGCGAGGCCGACCTGGCGCGGGTCGCCGCCCGGCGGCAGGGTCGCCCTCGTTGGGCGGCGCTGGCCGGGCACGTCCGCCTGCGTGCCCGCTGGCCCTGGGCAGGCGAGTCACCCTGCGGGTCTCGGCGAGGCCCGCCGGGCGGCGCCGAGCTGGGGCGGCGGGACTGGACGGTCCAGCGCGGCGGACGCTCGCCTGGTGGGCGCCCGGATCGCGTTGGACCTGGGTAGCGCCGACGGAGGCCCGGAAGGAGCTGGCGGCGGTCGGGCGCGGCCGGGCGGTCGCGGGCCGGTGGAGATGCGGGCCCGCGCCTACCACGCCGAGGCACTGCTGCGCCGTACCTCCGGGGATGCGGTCGGCGCGGCCCGCTCGGTGCGGGCGGGGCTGCGGGTCCTCGACGAGCTGCAGGCGGGTCTTGGGGCCAGCGACCTGCGCGCCCACGCTGCCGCGCACACATCCGAGCTCGCGCGGCTGGGCGTCGAGCTGGCCCTCGAGTCCGGGCGTCCCCGCGCGGTGCTGGCGGCGGCCGAACGGGCCCGCGCGACCAGCCTGCGCTTCCGCTCCGCACGGCCGCCGGACGACGAGGAGCTCGTCGGCCGACCTGGCCGCCCTCCGCGAGGTCGAGGCCGAGATCGGTGCGGACGGGCGGCCCGACGCCCGCGATGATCGCGCGCCGTACCGCCGATCGAGGCCGCCATCCGTGATCGGGCGAGGCACGCGGCCGGAGAGGGCCAGGCCGCCGTGGCCGGGTCGGCCCCCGCCCTGGAAGCGACGGTGAAGGTCCTCGGGGACCGCACGTTGGTCGAGTACGTCGAAGCCGCGGGGTACCTCCACGCCGTCACGGTCCACGGGGGCCGGTGCCGGCTGCACCGGTTGGGTCCGGTGGCGGAGGTGGAGGGCGAGCTGGAGCGGCTGGTGGCCGGCCTGCACTGGCTGACGGTGGGCCGGGCCTCGGACGCGGTGGTGCGCCTGGTCACCGACTGCTCGTCCCGGCTCGACGCGTTGCTGATGGCGCCGGTGGGCGCGTCCCGAGGCGCCCTGGTGATCGTGCCGACGGGCGACCTGGCCTCGCTGCCGTGGTCGCTGCTGCCGTCGTGCGCCGGGCGTGCCGTCTCCGTCGCCCCGTCGGCCGCGCTGTGGACCGGGGCGGCGACCGCGCCGTCGACGGGGTCCGGGGTGTTGCTGGCCCACGGTCCCGGGCTCGAGCACGCCGCCGCCGAGGTGCGCGCCATCGCGCGGATCCGGCCCGACGCCGCCCGGCTGGTGGGCCGGAAGGCCCGCGCGGCCGACGTCCTCGCGGCGATGGACGGGACGGCCACCACGCACCTCGCCACGCACGGCACCTTCCGCGCGGACAACCCGATGTTCTCCCAGCTGCACCTCGCCGACGGTCCGCTGACGGTCTACGACCTCGAGCGGCTCGCCGTGCCGCCCCGCCAGGTGGTGCTCGCCTCGTGCGACTCCGCCCGGTCCGGCGTCGTCGGCGGCGAGGAGGTCCTCGGGCTCGCGGCCGTGCTGCTCTCCCTCGGCACCCAGGTGATCGTCGCGGCCACCCTGCCGGTGCCCGACGCGGCCAGCCGCACCTTGATGGTCGGCCTGCATCGGCATCTGGCGGCCGGGCTCGCGATGGCCGAGGCCCTGGCGCGCGCCCGCGCCGACCTGCTGCGCGACCCGAGTCCGGCCGCCCTGGTCGCCGCGGCGGGCTACCAATGTCTTGGTGCCGGCTGAGGGCAAGAGGTCAGACGCCCGCAGCCTTCTCCAGTGCCGTGATCTCGTCGTCGAGGTAGGTGAGGATGCGCTGGAGGTGCGGGACCGTCCGGCGACAGCCGGTGAGCCCGAAGGCCATCTGGTCGGCGTAGGAGTTGCAGGTGATGTTGAGGGCATTGCCGTCGATCGGCACCGACAGCGGATAGGTGCCCATCAGCTGGGCGCCGTTGAAGTACTGCGTGGTGCGCGGCCCCGGGACGTTGGAGATGACCAGGTTGTACGCCGGTTTCACCATGCTGGTCATCCCGAGCAGCGTGGGCAGGATCGCCGGCACCTGGCCCACCGCGCTCATGGCCTGGATCTGCATCGGCGTCATCGTCGCCAGCGCCTCCTTGCCGTCCTTCATCGAGGCGTGGATGGCCTCGAGCCGGGACTCGGCGTCGGGCAGGTCGGTGCCGAGCTTCACCATGATCGAGCCGACGGCGTTGCCCCCCGAGGCCGGCGCGCCGCGGGACTGGCGGGCGTGCAGCCCGACCGGGACCATCGCGACCAGCGAGGTGTCGGGCAGCGCGTCGAGATCGGTCAGGTAGGTCCGCATCGCGCCGCCGCACATGGCCAGCACCACGTCGTTCATGGTCGTGCCGGTGGCCTTGCCGATCGCGCGGATCCGCTCCAGCGGCCAGTCCTGGGCGGCGAACCGGCGGGATGCGGTGATCTCGGTGTTGAGGATCGTCTTGGGGGCGTAGAGGGCGAGTGTCGAGGTCTCGTTGCGCAGGCTCTTGTTGAGGGTCTTGATCAGCGCGCCGGGCAGGCCTGCCGCGTCGGCACTGATGCCGAGGGCGCTGCGCAACGCGTTCATCACGGCACTGGACTCGGGGTGCTCGGCCGCCTCCTGCGCCCGGCCGAGCTTGGAGCTGCGGGGCCGGACGGCCCACGCGGTGGGCATGTCGCGCTCGTCGGGGTCGCTGGACAGGCTGCTCTGGAGCAGCCGCATCGCCGAGATGCCGTCGACCAGCGAGTGGTGCAGCTTGGTGTACATCGCGATCCGGCCGTCGCGCAGCCCCTCGATCAGGTGCCACTCCCACAGCGGCCGCTCGGTCGCCAGCCGGGTGCTGTGCAGCCGCGAGACCAGCTCGAAGAGCTCGCGGATGCGTCCGGGCTTCGGCAGCGCGCTGTGGCGGACGTGGTGCTCGATGTCGAACTGGTCGTCCTCCACCCACACCCACTGGCCCGCCGTCTTGACCGAGCGGTGCGGGTGCTTGAGGAAGAGCGGAGCGATGTCGGTCGTGTCCCGCGCCTCCTCGAAGACCTGCCGCACGTAGTTGCGGCCGGCACCCTCGGGCTTCTTGTACAGCTGGAGGCCACCGACGTGCATCGGCATCCGCCGGTTCTCGGCCATCAGGAACCCGAGCGCCGTCGGGTCGAGGGGTGTCGCCACGCGGCGATCCTGGCCGGTTTCGAGACGGCGCCACAAGGTCACCGCCCGGGGGCGCGCTCGATGGCACGATCGGGCGCATGACCGCGCAGCCGCTCGACCGGCTCTGGAGCCGGGGGCGTACGTCGCTGGGTGCGCGGCTGGACCGGTTGCGGTCCAAGGGCTGGCAGGTGGCCCAGTGCGCGGTCGCTGCGGGGGTGGCCTGGTACGTCGCGGCCGACGTCGTCGGGCACACCACGCCGTTCTTCGCCCCGATCGCGGCCGTCGTCAGCCTCGGCACGACCTACGGGCAACGCCTCCGCAGGGTGGCCGAGGTGACCGTCGGGGTGGCCGTCGGGGTGTTCCTGGCCGACCTCATCGTGGCCGCCATCGGGTCGGGCGGCTGGCAGCTGGCCGTCATCGTCGCGCTGGCCATGACGACGGCGATCCTGCTCGACGGCGGACAGCTGTTCATGATGCAGGCGGCGGTGCAGTCGATCGTGGTGGCGACCCTGGTCCCCGACCCGGGTGCCGCGGTGAACCGGTGGACCGACGCGCTGATCGGCGGCGCCGTCGCCCTGGTGGCGGCGACGGTCGTGCCCGCGGCGCCGTTGCGCAGGCCCCGCGAGCAGGCCGCCCGGGTGGTCCACAAGGTCGCGGACCTGCTGCGCGCGGCGGGCGAGGTGATGGTCGACGGTGAGGTCGACCGGGCGCTCGAGCTGCTCGCCGACGCGCGGTCGACCGACCACCTGATCAGCGAGCTGCGCGCGGCGGCCGACGAGGGCCTCTCGGTGGTGGCCTCCTCGCCGTTCCGGGTCCGGCACAAGGGCGGCCTGCGGCGGATGGTGGAGCTCGTCGATCCCATCGACCGGGCCCTGCGCAGCACCCGCGTGCTGGTGCGTCGTACGGCGGTCGCGGCCTACCGGCATCGGGTCGTGCCTGCGTCGTACGCGCAGCTGTGCCAGGACCTGGCCGACGCCGCCGAGCTGGTCGCCGACGAGCTTCGCGCCGACCGGCTGGCGGTCGCGGCCCGGCCGGCCCTGCTCGCGGTCGGCAACGCCACCGGGCACGTCGAGCGGACCGCCGACCTCAACACCGACGTGGTCCTCGCCCAGATCCGCTCGGTGGTCGCCGACCTGCTCCTGGTCACCGGCCTCGACGAGCTCGAGTCCACCGACGCCCTGCCGCCGCCCCCGGAGCGGACGCGATGAGCGTGGGTCCTCCACGTCGACCTGGACATGTTCCTGGCCGCCGTCGAGGTGCTGCGCCACCCCGAGCTGGCGGGCAAGCCGCTCGTGGTGGGCGGGCGCGGGATCGTCAACGAGCGCGCGGTGGTCTCGACGGCGTCCTACGAGGCGCGGGAGTTCGGCATCCGGTCCGGCATGCCGCTGCGGACGGCGTACAAGAAGTGCCCGGACGCGGTGTTCCTGCCCGTCGACGCGCCTCACTACCTCGCCGCATCGGCCGAGGTGATGGCCGCCGTGCGCGGCCTCGAGTGGGGCGGCGTGCCGGTCGTGCTCGAGGTGCTCGGCTGGGACGAGGCGTTCATCGGCCCCGGCGAGGGCCACGGCGACCTCGGCGACCCCTGGGAGATGGCGATGGTCGTGCGGTCAGCGGTGCTGGAGCGGACCCGGCTGCACTGCTCGGTCGGCATCGGCAACAACAAGCTCCAGGCCAAGATCGCGACGGACTTCGGCAAGCCGCAGGGGACCTACGCGATCACCGACGAGACCTGGTACGCCGAGATGGGCGACCGCCCGACCCGCGCGCTGTGGGGCGTCGGGGCCAAGATCGCGGCCCGGCTGGCCACCCTCGGGATCGAGACGGTGACCCAGCTGGCCACCTCCGACGTGAACGCGCTGGTCGCGGAGTTCGGGCCGACGATGGGCCCGTGGTTCCACCGGATGGGCCGCGGGGTCGACACCTCGCCCGTCGACGCGACGCCGTGGGTGGCGCGGGCTCACGGGCGCGAGGAGACCTACCAGCGGGACCTGGAGTGGGCCGAGGTCCCGGACGCCGTGCGCACGCTGGCCGCGCGCGTCGTCGAGGACATCGACGCCGAGGGCCGGCCGGCGATGCGGGTGCACCTGAAGATCCGCTACCGCAACTTCTTCACGCTGACGCGATCGCGCAAGCTGCCCGAGCCCAGCAACGACCCTGCGGTCCTGGGAGACGCGGCCGTCGCGCTGCTGGACAAGGTCGAGCAGGACAAGCCCGTCCGGCTGCTCGGCGTACGGCTGGAGATGGTGCCGCCGGAGGGTGGGTACTGAGGGGCCACCGCGTCGTGCCTCAGCGCGGGGTGGCCGTTTCATCAAGGTAAGTGGGTGAGCCTGCACTTCCCAGGGTCTGCGCGCCTTGGGAAGTGACGGTTCGCCTACATACCTTGATGAAACGGTCGCAGCAAGCCCAGCACCTCGAACCAGGGCGCGACGGAGCCGTCGTACGGCGGGTGGCCGCCGCCGACGAGCCGGACCAGGCGGTCGCAGGAGGCGCGGGCGCCCTCGATGACCTCGGCCGGATAGCCCAGCGAGACCTGGTGCTCGGCGAACTCGTCCTCGTCGTCGACCCAGACCCGGCCGTCGAGCTCACGGACGACGTCGAGGTCGAGGTCGACGGCGGTCACCGTGGAGCCGGACCAGGTGGGCGGCGCGGTGACGTCGACGTACACGGAGAGCAGACCACCCGCTCCGTGGAAGGTCGCCAGCCAGCCCCGGTCGACGGGAGCCGCCGTCGCCGGGGGGACCAGTCCGACCTGGTCGGTGGGGGAGACGTACTCGGCGCCCGGCCGGGTCATGTGCGTGCCCCGGGGGAGGCCGAGCCAGTCGCCGTGCTCGTCGGAGCCGAGGTACAGGCAGGAGAACTCCCAGTGCGGCCGGTCGCCCCACTTGGTCATCCGCACCCGGACCGGGTCGCCCGGCGAGCGCGTCACGGCTGCCGCGGTGGGCGCAGCCGCCCGGAGGCCCGGGCGACCACGTCCTGGTAGCGAGCGCCGGTGACCCGCGCGAACTGGTGCAGCAGGTGGGCGTCCAGCCCGACCAGCACCCGCGGCTTGCCGCGCAGCACGCCGCGCAGGATGATCTCGGCCGCCCGCTCGGGAGGCATCTTGGCCAGCCGGTCGTCGAACGTGCGAGTCAGCTCGGCGTGGTCCTCGCGCCACGAGACCCGTCCGCTGCGCACGATCGCGGTGCGCACCCCGCCCGGGTGGACGACGGTCACGCCGACCGGGTGCCCGGCCACCAGCAGCTCTTCCCGCAACGACTCGGAGAAGCCGCGGACGGCGTACTTGGTGGCGTTGTACATCGACTGCCCCGGGATCGACAGCAGCCCGAACAGTGACGACATCGTCACCACGTGTCCCTCGCCCGACGCGATCAGGTGTGGCAGGAAAGCCCGGGTGCCGTGCACGACGCCCCAGAAGTTGATCCCCACGATCCACTCCAGGTCCTCGTCCTCGAGGTCCATCACCTCCCCGGTCAGCGAGACCCCTGCGTTGTTGACCAGCACGTTGACCCGGCCGAGCTGGCCGACGACGTCGCCGGCCCACGCCTCGAGGGCCGCCCGCGAGGCCACGTCCACCACGTCGCTGCGGACCTCGCGGACGCCGGCGGACTTGACCAGGTCGACGGTCCCGTCCAGGCCAGTCGCGTCGACGTCGGACAGGGCCAGCAGCGCCCCACGCCCGGCGAGGTCGACCGCCAGCGCCCGCCCGATGCCCGAGCCCGCGCCGGTGATCGCCACGACCCGGCCGTCGAAGGACCTCATGACCCGCGCCGTACGTCGTAGGCGTCGGCGTCGAACCGCTCGAGCGCGCGCCGGAACGATCCCGTGGAGCCCGGCCAGGAGATGGGGTTGCGACCGTGCTGGTCGAGGTACCAGGACGTGCAGCCGCCACGCACCCACACGGTGCGGCGCATCCGGCGCTGGATGTCGGCGTTCCAGGCCTCCTGGGCGGCTGCGGTCGGCTCGACCGCGGCGTACCCCTCGCGGCGCATCGTCCGGATCGCGTCCCGCACGTAGTCGGCCATCGCCTCGATGTAGAGGATCACGGAGGTGTGGCCCTGACCGGCGTTGGCGCCGAGCACCGAGAACAGGTTGGGGAAGCCGTGCGAGGCCGTGCACCGGTACGTCGTCATGCCGGCCGTCTGCCAGGTCTCGGCGAGCGTGCGGCCGGCTGTGCCACGGATCAGGTGCGCGACCGGCGGGTCGGTCGCGAGGAAGCCGGTGGCGACGACGATCACGTCGACCGGCCGCTCGACGCCATCGGCCGTCACGATGCCGGTCGGGGTGGCGCGGGCGATCGGGTCGGTGACCACCTCGACGTTGCTCGCTGACATGGCCGGGTAGTAGTCGTTGGAGATCAGGATGCGCTTGCAGAACACGCCGAACCGTGGCGTGAGCTTCTTGCGGAGCGCGGGGTCCTTGACCCCCTTGGCCAGGTTCATCTTCCCGAGCCGCTCGACCGGGAAGTTGAGTCGCTGCCACCGGGTGATGCCCGGCACCAGCGCCTCGTGGGAGTAGTAGATCTTGGCCCGCTCCGCCCGCAGCAGGAGGGGGAAGCGTCGGAACCGCCGACGCTGCTTCTGGCTGAACGGGTGGTCGCCCTTGGGGATCACCCAGGGGGCCGAACGCTGGTAGACGTCGAGGTGGCCCACCTGTGGCTGGATGGCCGGCACGACCTGGATGGCCGAGGCGCCGGTCCCGATCACGGCCACCCGCCGGCCGGTGAGGTCGACGTCGTGGTCCCACTGGGCGGTGTGGAACAGGTGCCCACCGAAGGTCTCGATGCCCTCGATGTCCGGGAGCTTCGGCGCGGAGAGGCCGCCCGTGGCGTTGATGAGCGTGGTGCTGGTCAGCTCGCCCGCCGACGTACGGACCCGCCAGACCAGGGCCTCGTCGTCCCACGCCGCCTCGAGGAGCTCGACCCCGAAGTGGAACCGGTCGAGGACACCGGCCTCGGCCGCGACCTTCTCCAGGTACGCCAGGATCTCGGCCTGGGGGGAGTAGGCGTGCGACCAGTCCGGGTTCGGCGCCCACGAGAAGGAGTACAGGTGGCTCGGGATGTCGCAGGTGGCGCCCGGGTAGGTGTTCGCCCACCACGTCCCGCCCAGTCCCGCGTCCTTCTCGATGACCAGGAAGTCCTCGCCGTCCTCCTGCAGCCCGATGGCGAGGGCGACCCCGGAGAAGCCGGCGCCGACGATGAGGTGGTCGACGTGGGAGGGCAGGCTCACCCCGCGAACGGTACCGACTCGCTCGAGGTGGTCGGGCCCGGGGTTTGTGGTCGTTCCCGACCGTTAGTGGGCGTTGCAACGCTCACTAACGGACGGGATACCCGGTCGACCGGGTGTTCCGTCCCCCGGATCCCGCGACGCCCTGCGAAAGATCCAGACCCGCATGGCCACGAACCGCATCACCGTCACGAACAGGTTGGCAGCGGTCAGCACCAGCACCTCGACGCCGTGCGAGGCACCCGGCGCCCAGGCGGCCAGCAGGGCCAGCGATGCGGACGTCAGGACCAGGCCCGCGCCGAACACGAGCAGCGCCTGCAGCTGGTGCCGCACGGCCTCGTCGCGCCCGCGGACCCCGAAGGTGTACCGCCGGTTGGCCGCCGTGTTGGCGACCGTGGTCAGCAGCAGCGCGGTCGCGTTGGCGGCGAGGGGCGGCATCAGCTGGCGCAGCAGCAGGAAGAGAACGGCGTACGCGACGGTGCTGGCGATGCCGACGGCGGCGAAGATCGCGGTCTGCGCGCCCAGGCTGCCTTCGTTACGTCGTACGCCGATGGACCCGAGCTGCTCGCGCGCCTGGTCCACGGCGACCTTGCCGGTCAGCAGGCCCCAGCCCAGGCGGCGGATGCCGCGCAGGTCGTCGAGGGCGGTGCGCACCACGTCGACCCGGGAGTCCGGGTCGTCGACCCAGTCGACCGGCACCTCGTGGATCCGCAGCCCGCTGCGCTCGGCGAGCACCAGGAGCTCGGTGTCGAAGAACCAGGTGTCGTCCTCGACCATCGGCAGCAGCACCCGGGCGACGTCGCTGCGGATCGCCTTGAACCCGCACTGCGCGTCGCTGAACCTGGCGCCGAGGGCGCCGCGCAGCAAGGTGTTGTAGGTGCGCGAGATCAGCTCTCTCCGCGGCCCGCGCACCACCCGGGCGCCGCGGGTCAGCCGGGTGCCGATCGCCAGGTCGGAGTGCCCGCTGACGATCGGGGCGATCAGCGGCATCAAGGCGTTGAGGTCGGTCGACAGGTCGACGTCCATGTAGACCAGCACGTCGGCGTCGGACGCCTCCCAGACCCGCTTCAGCGCGCGACCGCGTCCCTTCTCCTCGAGCCGGCTGACCACGATCCGGTGGTCGGCCTTGGCCAGCCGATGGGCGACCAGGGGGGTGCCGTCGGTCGACGCGTTGTCGGCGATGGTGACCCGCCAGGTCCAGGGGAGGGTGTCGAGGAGCTCGGTGAGCGCCGCGACCGCGCGCGGCAGCGCGACCTCCTCGTTGTGCACGGGGATGACCACCTCGATCACGGGCGCGGCCTCCACGGCCTCGAGGGCACTCATAGAGACGGCGCTGCTGAGGTCGTAGACGGTGACGCCGTCGACGGTCTGCGCCTCGAAGTTCTCGCTCACCCAGGTGGCGATCTCGGAAGAGGTCGAGCCTCCGGCGCTCGGGCCGCCGCCGCCGAACCCCCCGAAACCTCCGAACCCGCCGCCCGGAGGCGATGAACCAGTGGATGTCGCCGTCGGCGACGTACGCCTGGAACTGCGCCAGCGTCGGGCTCGGGTCGCTGCCGTTGAAGCCGCCGATCGCCATCACCGGCAGCTCGGTGGCCAGCTGGTAGCCGGCGGCCGAGTTGGAGCCGACGGCCGCGGCGACCCAGGTGTACGACGACGCGTCCCCGGTCAGCAGGGCGGTGAGGGCCGCGCTGGAGGTGCTGCCGTTGAGCAGGCCACCGGCGTTGCCGCCCCCGGTCCCGCCCGTCTGGCCCGCAGGGGCGCCTTGCGGCAGGGTGCCGCCCGGTCGCCCGCCGGGGCCGCCGCCGAAGCCGGTGGACGCCGAGGCCGGGCCGGCGCTCGGGATCGAGCCGGTGTGCGGGGTGGCCGCCGTGGCCAGCGAGTAGGCCGTGGGGCCGGCGAGCGCCGCGACGAGGGCGGCCACGGCGACGGCGACGCCGACGCGACGCGGCAGGAGCCGGAGCCCGAACAGCCCCAGCGCGGCGACCAGGCCCAGCACCAGCACGACGTACCGGAGCCACGGCTGCCAGTCGGTCCGCCCGAGCAGCGAGAAGGTCCAGGTGGCGGTGAACGCGCTCGCGACCGCCAGCAGGCCGCTGGCCACCAGGCTCTCGCGGTGGCGCCAGAGGACGTGGGCGCCGATGCCGATGCAGGCGGCGATCGCCGGGGCGAGGGCGACGGTGTAGTAGGGGTGGAAGATCCCGGCCATCAGGCTGAAGGTCAGCCCGGTGACCACGCCCCAGCCGAGCCACATCACCAGCCCGGTCAACACACGGCGGTCCCCTCGGGCGAACCAGAGGGCGCCCGTGCCCAGGACCATGGCGGCGGGGATCAACCAGGCCACCTGGCTGCCGATGTCGCTGGTGAACATCCGCAGCAGCCCGGTCTCGCCCCAACCCATGCCGCCGCCGACCGATCCGGTCTCGGAGCCGGTCAGCCGGCCGAAGCCGTTGTAGCCGAGGGTCAGCTCGAGGATCGAGTTGTGCTGCGAGCCGCCGATGTAGGGCCGCGAGCCCGCCGGCCACAGCGAGACGATCGTCACCCACCAGCCACCGGCGAGCAGCATCGCGCCGAACGCGATCAGCAGGTGGCCGAGCCGGGTCAGCAGCGGGCGTTGGGCGAACAGCAGGTACGCCAGGGCGAGGGGCGGCAGGACCAGGAACGCCTGCAGCATCTTGGCCAGGAAGGCCAGCCCCACCAGGGCGCCGCCGACGGCCATCCAGGTCTTCGGGCGGCCGCCCTCCTCGGTCGTGGCCTCGACCGCACGCTGCGTGGCGTAGACCGAACCGATCAGCAGCAGCACCAGCAGCGCGTCCGGGTTGTTGAAGCGGAACATCAGCACGGCCACGGGTGTCAGGGCGAGCACCGTGCCCGCGAGCAGCCCGGCGGCCGCAGAACCCGTCGTACGGCGGACGGAGGCGTGCAGCAGCCACACCGCCGCCACCCCCTCGATCGCCTGCGGCACGAGGATGCTCCACGACGAGAGGCCGAACACCTTGACGGAGATGGCCATCGGCCACAGGGCCAGCGGGGTCTTGTCGACGGTGATCGAGCCGGCGGCGTCGGAGGCGCCGAAGAACAGCGCCTTCCACGACTCCGAACCAGCCTGCGCGGCCGCGGAGTAGAACGAGTTGGCCCAGCCGGACCCGCCGAGGCCCCAGAGGTACAGCAGCGCGGTGCCGGCGAGAAGGACGGCGAGCGCGGCCCGGTCGGCCGGTACGGGGAACCGGCCGACGTGGAGGGTCCGGGCCGCGCTCGGCTGCTGGTTCCCCGACAGGTCCGCGGAGGCCTGTCGGGGACGATCGGTAGGCCTGTCGATGGTCGGCGAGGTCGTCATGCCCTCAACGTGGTCGCTCGACCTGGGTCAGCCCTCCCGGGGACCTGTGGATGCGCTGTGGCCTGGGCCCCGCGGCGGACGCCCTCAGTCGTAGACGCGGCCCTCGCCTCAGCGGCCGAGGACGTCGCGGTCGCCCGGATCCCGGGCGGGGTCGGCGGCGGGCAGCGCGTCGATGGCCCAGTCCGAACGCTTCCACTCGGGGACCGGGGTCAGGCAGTCCTCCTGCGGCACGAAGCGTGACCGCCGGACCAGCTGGTACCGGTGGATGTAGCGCGGGCAGTTCGGATAGACCGCCCGGGCCCGGACCCGGACGACGAACTGGGCTTCCGGGTACCCGCTCTTCAACGGGTCGTCGAGGTCGATGCTCGCGTCGCCCTCGAGGCGCATCCGGTGCCCGCGCTCGAGGTCGATGAAGAGCATGCCGACGGCGGGGTTCTCCAACACGTTGCCCGTCGAGAGGTACATGCCGTTGCCGTCGTAGTTGGGGAACGCCAGCGTGTGGGCGTCGAGCACGCGGACGAACCCGGGCTCTCCGCCCTTGTACGAGCAGGTCGGCCGGCCCTCGGCGTCGGCCGTGGCCAGGAAGAACATGTCACGCGCCTCGATGAATGCGCGGTCGCCCTCGTCGATGGTGTCGTCGACGAGCAGCTCGTCGATGCGGTCGGCCAGGGCCCGCGTGTCGAACGCGTCCTGGAGTGACCGGCTTCCGTCGTGGAACCCACGAGGCATGGGGCCAGTGTGGACCTCACCCGCTGGTTGAGGAAGGCGCGCAGGGCCTGTCACGGAACCACGGCACACGATCGCGGGCCGGTGCGCGGGGTTCGGGCCGGGACTCCGTCCCTCCTCAACCAGCGGTGGGGTTCGGCGGGAGCTCCACCGACACCGTGGTGTCGCCCGGGACGGAGCGCAGCCGCACGGTGCCGCCGTGGGCGGTCACGATCGCGTGCACGAGGGACAGGCCGAGCCCGTAGCCGCCGCCGGTGCCGTTGGTGGAGCGGACCCGGGCGACGTCGCCGCGGGCGAACCGCTCGAAGGCCTGGTCGACGAGGTCGGGCGGGAAACCGGGGCCGTCGTCGTGCACCGCGAAGCCGCCCGGGTGGCCCGAGTTGGCCGAGACCGTGACGGTCGTGCCGGCGGGCGTGTACTTGCGGGCGTTGGTGAGCAGGTTCGTGACCACCTGGTGCAGTCGCGCCTCGTCGCCGGTCGACCTCGACGGACTCCTCGGGCAGCGAGAGCCGCCACTGGTGGTCCGGAGCCAGCACCCGCTGGTCGGAGACCGCCTCCACGAGCAGCCGGGTCAGGTCCACCGACGCGCGCGCCAGCGGTCGACCCGAGTCCAGGCGGGCCAGCAGCAGCAGGTCCTCCACCAGCGCGGTCATCCGGCCGGACTCCTCCTCGACCTTGGCGAGCGCGGTGTCGGCGGCGGCGCGGTCGTCGGGGCGGCTGCGGGCGAGCTCGGTGTAGCCGGCGATCGTGGTCAACGGCGTGCGCAGCTCGTGCGAGGCGTCGGCCACGAACTGCCGCACCTGCTGCTCGCTGCGGTGCCTCGCCTCGAGCGAGGACTCCACGTGCTCGAGCATGGTGTTGATCGCGGAGCCGACCTGGCCGACCTCGGTGCGCTCGTCGGTCAGGTGGTCCGGGACCCGCTCGTCCAGCGAGATGGCGCCGGACGCCAGCGGCAGCTCGGACACCGCGTGGGCGGTGGCCGCGACCTCGCGCAACGGCCGCAGCTGACGGCGTACGACGACGGTGCCGATGCCGGCGGCAGCCAGCACGGCCAGCAAGGTAAGCAGGCTCTCCGTGAGGACCAGCGACCGGACCGTGTCGTTGACGTCGCTGATCGGGAGGCCCGTCACGATGGTGCCGACCTCGCCGGACGGCAGCCGGATGTCGACGGCCGTGACCCTGTAGGTGCCGATCCCGTCGACGTCGACAGCGTGCACGGAACCGTCGCTCGGCACGTCGCCGAGGGCCGTCAGCTGTTCCGCAGTGAGCGCCAGGTTGTCCTGGTCGCTGTCCCCGGCCACATACCCGTCCGGGTTGCTGTCGAGGAAGCGCGGCCAGGGTGCCAGGCGCCTGGTTGCCGAAGTCGTCGCG
This sequence comes from uncultured Actinomycetota bacterium, assembly GCA_963774575.1. Classification (GTDB taxonomy): domain Bacteria; phylum Actinomycetota; class Actinomycetes; order Propionibacteriales; family Nocardioidaceae; genus Nocardioides. The sequence goes on from CAVZFO010000011.1 coordinate 128,293, forward strand.
GTCGGGGGCCGGCCCGTCCTCACCTGGCCCGCCCCGGAAGCGGTGGGTCGAGTCGAGCACCTTGGCGTCTAGCTGGTCGATCTAGCTGGGCGCGCAGGGCCAGCGTGGTCGCGGTGGCGACGAGCAACGACACCAGCGCCACCAGGGCGACCGCCGTCAGGACAAGGCGGGCGCTGAGGGTCCGGGGCCAGGTCATCCCTGGCCCTGAGCCGGCTTCAGCACGTAGCCGGCACCGCGCATGGTGTGGATCATCGGCTCGCGGCCGGCGTCGATCTTCTTGCGCAGGTAGGAGATGTAGAGCTCGACGACGTTGGCCTGGCCGCCGAAGTCGTAGTTCCAGACCCGGTCCAGGATCTGCGCCTTCGACAGCACCCGCTTGGGGTTGCGCATCAGGAAGCGCAGCAGCTCGAACTCGGTCGCCGTCAGGGAGATGTCCTCGCCGTCGCGGGTGACCTCGCGGCTGTCCTCGTCCATCGTCAGGTCGCCGACCGCCAGCACCGACGACGACGCGGCCCGCTGGGCACCGGCCCGGCGCATCAGGGCGCGCAGCCGGGCCACCACCTCCTCGAGCGAGAACGGCTTGGTGACGTAGTCGTCGCCACCGGCCGTCAGCCCGGCCACCCGGTCCTCCACGGAGTCGCGCGCGGTCAGGAACAGCACGGGCACGCTCGGGTCGCTCGCCCGCATCCGGCGCAGCACCTCCATGCCGTCGAAGTCGGGCAGCATCAGGTCCAGCACCACCGAGTCGGGCCGGAACGTCTTGGCGGCCGCGACCGCCTTGGAGCCGGTGTGGGCGGCGGCCACCTCGAAACCCTCGTAGCGCAACGCCATCGAGATCAGCTCCGCGATGTTGACCTCGTCGTCGACGACGAGCACGCGCAGCGGCGAGCCGTCGGCCCGGGTGAGCTCCATGGGCTCAGCCTTCCGCAGAAGTCTGTGACTTTGCTGTGAGGTGCCTGTTCGGCCAGTAGGTCGGGGGGGTCGCGCCAGCGACCGTCACGGGACCCGGGTTCGCCTCGCGGACCTCTCACCGGGTCTCGGGACGGGCCAGCCGTTGATCCAGCGTCCCTCCTCGACCAGCGGGAGTCGAAACCACGGGGCGCCGACCTGGCCCGCCCTGGCACGATGGTCCGCGCCGTGGACATCACCTTCCCGCCGGAGCTGCCGATCTCGCAGCGCCGCGACGACATCGCCGCCGCCATCCGGGACCACCAGGTCGTGGTCGTGGCCGGCGAGACCGGCTCGGGCAAGACCACCCAGCTCCCGAAGATCTGCCTGGAGCTGGGCCGGGGCCAGGGAAGCGGTAGGGGCATCATCGGGCACACCCAGCCACGTCGGATCGCCGCCCGTTCGGTGGCGGAGCGGATCGCCGAGGAGCTGGGCACCGAGCTGGGGGACGAGGTGGGTTACCAGGTCCGCTTCACCGACCGGACGTCGCGCTCCAGCCGGATCAAGCTGATGACCGACGGCATCCTGCTCGCCGAGCTGCAGCGCGACCGCGACCTGAAGCGCTACGACACGATCATCATCGACGAGGCCCACGAGCGCAGCCTCAACATCGACTTCCTGCTCGGGTACCTCAAGCGGCTGCTGCCCCGCCGGCCCGACCTCAAGCTGATCATCACCTCCGCGACCATCGACCCCGACCGGTTCGCCCGGCACTTCGCCGACCGGCAGGGCCGTCCGGCGCCGGTCGTCGAGGTCTCCGGTCGCACCTACCCCGTCGAGATCCGCTACCGACCGCTCGTCGAGCTCCCCGAGGAGGACGAGGAGGGCGAGGCGATCGTCCGCGACCAGACCGAGGCGATCGTCGAGGCGTGCGCCGAGCTCGGCCGCGAGGGGCCGGGCGACATCCTGGTCTTCCTGCCGGGGGAGCGGGAGATCCGCGACACCGCCGAGGTGCTGGCCGCCAGCACCGACCAGCTCGACCGGCGTGGGGTCGAGATCGTCCCGCTCTACTCGCGGCTGTCCGCCACCGAGCAGCACAAGGTCTTCGCCCGGCACACCGGGCGGCGGATCGTGCTCGCCACCAACGTCGCCGAGACGTCGCTGACCGTGCCCGGCATCCGGTACGTCGTCGACTCCGGCGTCGCCCGTATCTCCCGCTACTCGGCCCGCACCAAGGTCCAGCGGCTGCCGATCGAGGCGATCAGCCAGGCCTCGGCCCAGCAGCGGTCCGGGCGGTGCGGGCGCGTCGAGGCGGGCGTCGCGATCCGCCTCTACTCCGAGGAGGACTTCGAGTCCCGGCCGGTGTTCACCGAGCCCGAGATCCTGCGCACCAACCTCGCCTCGGTGATCCTCCAGATGACCTCGCTGCGGCTCGGCGACATCGGCCGGTTCCCGTTCGTGGAACCGCCCGACAAGCGGAACATCACCGACGGCGTCCAGCTGCTGGAGGAGCTGGGGGCCATTGGTGTCGGGACAGGCGCCGGCGCGTCTTCCTCGACCAGCGGTCGACGAGGCGGTCACACGCTGACCCAGGTCGGCCGACGGCTCGCGCGGCTGCCGATCGACCCTCGGTTGGGGCGGATGATCCTGGAGGCCGAGCGGCTGCGTGTCCTCCGCGACGTGCTGGTCATCGCCGCGGCCCTGTCGCTGCAGGATCCGCGCGAGCGGCCCGTCGAGCAGCGCCCGCAGGCCGACCAGCTGCACGCCCGCTTCACCGACAAGACCTCCGACTTCCTCACCTGGCTCAACCTCTGGCGCTACCTCCGTGAGCAGCAGCGCGAGCTCTCGGGCAGCGCGTTCCGGCGGATGTGCAAGCGGGAGCACCTCAACTACCTGCGCGTGCGCGAGTGGCAGGACTTCGAGTCCCAGCTGCGCCAGGTGTGCCGCGAGATGGGTCTCGATCGACCTCGCGGCGGCTCGACACGAAGCCGCGGCACCGCCGGCGGGGCGGCGTACGACGCGGACGCCATCCACCAGGCCCTGCTGTCCGGCTTGCTCAGCCACGTCGGGATGCTGGAGGAGCGCGACCGGACGGTGCCGGGGAAGGACCGCCCGCGCGGCCCCCGGGAATACCTCGGTGCTCGCAACAGCCGCTTCGCGATCTTCCCGGGCAGCGGGCTGAAGGGCGCGAACCCGGCGTACGTGATGGCCGGCGAGCTGGTCGAGACCGGCCGGCTCTGGGCCCGGCAGAACGCCGCCATCAAGCCGGAGTGGGCCGAGCGGATCGGCGAGCACCTGGTGAAGCGGACCTACAGCGAGCCGCACTGGTCCAAGAAGCGCGCCTCGGTGATGGCCCACGAACGCGTCACGCTCTACGGCGTCCCGCTGGTCGCAGACCGGCTCGTGCAGTACGGCCGGATCGACCCGGCCATGAGCCGCGAGATGTTCATCCGGCACGCCCTCGTGTACGGCGAGTGGACGACCCACCAGCCCTTCTACCGGGAGAACCTGCGGTTGCTGGAGGAGGCCGAGGAGCTCGAGCACCGGGCCCGGCGCCGCGACCTCGTCGTCGACGAGCACACGCTCTTCGACTTCTACGACGAGCGGATCGGGCCGGACGTCGTCAGCGGCGTGCACTTCGACCAGTGGTGGAAGGAGATGCGTCGACGCGACCCGAAGCTGCTCACCTTCGACCCCGCGATGCTCACCCACGAGACGGCCGGGGAGGTGCGCGAGGCCGACTACCCGCACGCGTGGGAGGCGGAGGGACTGACCTTCCCGATCAGCTACGTCTTCCAGCCCGGCGCGCCCGAGGACGGCCTCACCATCGACGTGCCCGTCGCCACCCTCAACCGGGTCGAGGCCGACGACTTCTCCTGGAACGTGCCGGGCCTGCGCCACGAGCTGGTGACCAGCCTGCTGCGCAGCCTGCCCAAGCAGCTCCGGGTCTCCTTCGTGCCGGCGCCCAACACCGCGAAGGACTTCCTCGACCGGGTGCCGCCGGGGGACGAGCCGCTGCTCGACGCGCTCGAGCGCTTCCTCCGCTCGACGACCGGGGTCGTCGTGCCGCGCGAGGCGTGGGACTGGGCCAAGGTGCCGGACCACCTGCGACCGACCTACCGGGTCGTCGACGACGCCGGCGCCGAGCAGGCGCGCAGCAAGGACCTCGAGGGGCTCAAGGCCCCGCTGCAGCCGGTCTTCGCGGCCGCGTTGGCCGAGGTGGCCTCCGACGCCGGCCTGTCCGCGACCGGGCAGACGTCCTGGACGTTCGGCACCCTCGAGGAGTCCGTGGTGCAGCGGCGCGCGGGGCACGAGGTACGCGGCTTCCCGGCGCTGACCGACGAGGGCAGCACGGTCGGGCTCGGCATCTTCGGCTCGGCCGACGAGGCCGAGGCCCGGCACCGGGCGGGCGTCCGCCGCCTGCTGCTGCTGGGCGTGCGCCCCGTGGACCCGCTCGCCGGGCTCGACAACGCCGCCAAGCTGGGGCTGGCCGGATCGCCGTACCCGACCGTCGCCGAGCTGCTCGACGACCTGCGGCTCGCGGTCGCCGGGTCGGTGGTCGACGCCCACCCCCCGGTCCGGACACCCGAGGCGTTCGCCGCGCTGGCCGAGGAGCTCGACCGGATCCTCGACGAGCGAACGGCCGGCGCGGTGGCCGACGTGCTGCGGGTGCTCGAGGCCTGGCGGCAGACCGAGAAGCGGATCAGCGGCCGGGCCGAGCTGCTCACCCTGGCCGCCATGCAGGACATGCGCGCCCAGGTGGGCCGCCTGGTCGACCGCGGGTTCGTCGGCGAGGCCGGGCTGGAGCAGCTGCGCCGCTACCCGACGTACCTCGCGGCCGTCGACCACCGTCGCGAGCGGCTGGACTCCCAGGTCGCGAAGGACGCGCAGCTGATGGCCCAGGTGGCGGACGTGCAGGAGGCCTACCTGCACCAGGTCGCGGCGCTCCCCGCGGGGCGGCCGCCCGGGGCGGCGCTGCGGCGGGTGCGGTGGATGCTCGAGGAGTACCGCGTGTCGTTGTGGGCCCAGCAGCTCGGCACGGCCCACGCCGTCTCCGACCAGCGCATCCGCAAGGCGCTCGCGGACGCGTCCTAACCTGTCAGTCGTGACCGATCGTCCCCACCACCGGCCCCTGGCGCCGGGCGACCGCTTCTTCGAGGCGATCGAGGACGGCAACGACCCGGCGGCCCTCGCCGAGGCGGCCGACCGCGCCGCCGCGATCATCGTGCGGGGGGCCCGGACGGCCGACCAGGAGGCCGTCGGTGAGCGGCTGCTGCACCTGGCCGAGACCGAGGGCATCGAGACGATCGCCGCGCTGTGGTCGGGGGCGCCGGCCGAGTCGCTCGCCGGGTGCCTGTGGCGGCTCTACCTGCTGCGGCAGTGGGTGTACGCCGACCCCGTCGGCGTGGCCCGACAGTTCGACGCCGGGCGCCCGCACGCGCCCGTCGCCGGGGCCGTCGCCGGGGTGGCGGACCCGCCCGGCCCCGAGGAGCTGAAGACGATGGTCGACCACGTGCTGCGCGGGATCGCCGTCTCCGACTTCGCCGACGTGCTGTTCCGGGCCGCGGCCTTCGCCCGGGTGGTGGCCACCGGCCGGGCCGTGCTGGACGAGTCGGCGGCCGACGCGTCCCGGATGCAGACGCTCGCCGACCAGCTCGAACGAGCGGCCCGGCAGGAGCTCGACCACCAGCTGGGCTGAGGCGACGCGAAGGTACCTGTGGGTCATTTTCCGCGCGAACGCCCGACACCCTCTAGACTTGTCCAGTGTGCCGGGCCGCGGCAGCCCCGGGTCCCAAATTCAGCCGCTATGAGCGGCCCTGCGCCGTGAGGCGCTCCCGGTCCGGCACACCACATCTCTCGCCAGCCGCGACATAGGTTGGCTGCCATGTCCTTCGTGCGCCGCCTCAAGGCCGTGTTCACGCCCTCGTCGGGCTCCTCTGGCTCGTCGGGCCCGGCGGTGGTCTACGACCCGCACCCCGACGGACTGCCCGACCCCGGCGAGGTGGTCTGGGGCTGGGTGCCCTACGAGGACGACCCGGACCGGGGCAAGGACCGGCCGATCCTGCTGCTGGCCCGCGGCGGCGAGCGGGGCGAGCAGTGGCTCGGGCTGATGCTCACCAGCAAGGACCACGACCGCGACATGGAGCAGGAGGCGCACTGGGGTCGGTACTGGATGGACGTCGGTTCGGGCGGTTGGGACCGCGAGGGCCGACCCAGCGAGGTACGGCTCGACCGGCTGCTCGTCCTCGACCCCGCCGCCATCCGACGCGAGGGGGCCGCGCTCGATCGTGGGATCTTCGAGGCCGTCGTGGCCGCGGCCCGGAAGTACCACGCCCTGCCGTAAGCGGCGGCGTACGAGCTTGGTGGTCGTTCCTGACCGTTCGTGACCGTTGCAACGACCACGAAGGGGCGGAACACCCGGTCGACCGGGTGTTCCGCCCCGCGCGAGGCCGACTCGTCCCGCACCGGGTCTCGAGACGCGTCACTCGTCCCTCGCAGGCTCGGTCCGAGTCGACGCTCCTCGACCTGGCGCCTGATCGCGGTCCTCGCAAGCTCGGACCACGCGGCGCACATCGCAAGCTCGGACCACGCGGCGCACATCGCAGGCTCGGACCCGCGGCGCTCAGAAAGTGGCGGCGATCCGCTTCACGGCGGCCCGGGCCACGGTGGAGTCGTCGGGGAGGTCGGCGGGGGCGCCGACCAGGGCGACGACGCTGAGGTACTCGCCCTTGCGGACGATCCCGAGGTCGGTGGCCCGGTCGTTGTCGGCCACCCGGTAGGCCTCGCCCACGCCGGTCGAGACCGCGACGTCGCGCCGGGAGCCGACCGAGCCGGGGACCCGCTCGGCGCAGTCGGCCTGCCAGGCGTCCAGGACCTGGTGCGCGCGCCAGGCTGACTTGTTGTCCGCGAACCGGGCCACGACCTGGACCGCGCGCGGCACGGGGGCATCGGCGCTCCACGTGCGCCGTACGGCGGAGAGCGCGCCGATGTCGACGAGCGACGCCAGGTGGCAGGGCCCGAGCACCTCCGCGTCGTTGCCGGACGTGGCGACGTCGGCCCACTCCGCTCCGGCCGTCGGCATCTTGTCGGCGGCCAGCAAGTGAGCGGTGGGGCCGGACTTGCGGGCCTGGACGCCGGAGCCGATGGCCTGTGCCGGGGCGCTGGGGTGAGCCTCGTCACCGCAGGAGGTCAGCGCGCTCAGGCCGATGACGAGGGGCACGAGCCACCAGGCGTGACGCCGACGCAGCCCGGACACGCGGGACAGCGGGACAGGCGGGACACGCGGCGGGACACGCGGCGGGGTCGCGTCGTGCTGGGGGAAGTCGGCACGAGCCGATCGTAGGAGCCGGGGCCGGCTTCCCGGCGTTCCGACACGGGCTACCCTCCGGGAGGGACGACGGGGCGCGGCAGAGGAGGACAGCGGTGAGGACGGCGGTGGCGCGCGCGCTCGGTGGCTGCCTGGTCGTCCTGACGCTCACCTCGGTGCTGACCGCGTGCACCGGTGACGACTCCGGCTCCGGCTCGACCCCGCAACCGAGCACGGAGCCCACGGACACCCCGAGCCAGCCGGTGGACCTGACCTTCGGCGTCTACGGCACCACCGAGGAGATCGCGGCCTACACCCGGATGGCCAACCACTTCGACTCGGTCAACGACCGCGCCGAGGTGACCGTCCAGCACTGGCGCACCCACGACGGGCTGCGCCGGGCGATCGACAAGGGCAAGCCCCTGCCCGACGTGTTCCTGTTGCCGCGGCGCGACCTGCGGTGGTACACCGAGAACCAGCTGACCCGCCCGGTCGACACACTTCTCGACGAGCGCGGCGTCGACTTCGGCGACGTCTACGCCCGCGACGCCCTCGAGGCGTTCAGCAGCGACAACCGCCTGCAGTGCATGCCCTATGGCGTCGCGCCCCAAGTGATCTACTACAACGAGGACCTGGTCGACTTCGACCGGATGGCCGCCCGCGGGCTCGACGTGCCGACGGACCACCGACACTGGAGCTGGGACCAGTTCCTGGCCGCCTCGAGCTTCGCGTCGCGCCCCGCGCGGGGCACCAAGGGCGTCTCGATCGCCGCCGACCCTGGGCGAGCTCGCACCCTTCATCTACTCCGGTGGCGGCAACCTCTTCGACGACAACGGCGACCCGACCTCGCTGGCGTTCGGCAGCGACGCCACCCAGTCGGCGCTGGAGACGATGCTGACCCTCTTCCGCGACCCGCAGCAGACGCTCACGGAGGAGCAGCTGGCCGAACAGTCGGCCCGCGAGTCCTTCGAGCGCGGCCAGGTGGCCATGATCGCCGGCACCCGGGCCCTGGTGCCGGAGCTGCGCAAGGTGCCGGGCCTCCGGTTCGACGTGATGCCGATCCCGTCGATCGAGGGTCAGGCCACGGCCGGCGAGATCAGCGGCCTGTGCATCTCCCAGACCGCCGAGAGCCCGGCGACGGCGGCCGACTTCCTCGTCTACGCCACCAGCACCGACGCCGTCACCCAGGTCGCCCGGGCCGGCTACCTCCAGCCGGCCAACCAGGAGGTCGCCTTCTCCGACGACTTCCTGCAGCCCACCAGGGAGCCGCTCTCGGCGACCGTCTTCAACGAGTCGGTGTCGCGGATGGTGATCCCGCCACTGCTGGACACCTGGGACGAGCTGGAGACGGCCGTCCAGCCCTACCTCGACCAGATGTTCTACGCCGACCCCGCGCTGGACCTGCAGGTGCTGGGCGAGCAGATCGACCTGGCCTCGCAGCCGATCCTCAACCCCGAGGAGCCGACGGAGTCGCCCACCGAGACGCCCACCACCGAGTCGCCGACTCCCTAAGAAGTGACACCCTCGGCCGCCTCGCGGTCGGCCGTCAGCACGGCGTCGGCGATGATCGGGGCGGTCAGCCGCACCTGCCACGCGCGGGCGCCGAGCTCTCGCAGCGCCATCGAGACCGCGCGGGTGAGCGGCTCCGGGTCCCGGGTCTCCGGAGGGGCCCAGAGCACCCGGCGCAGGAAGTCGGGGGTGAGCAGGTTCTCCGCCGGCACCTGCACCTCCTCGGAGAGTGCGGTGACGGCCTCGCGCGCGACCTGCAGGCGGCGGGCCGCGACGGGGTCCTTGTCGCCCCAGGCCCGCGGGGGAGGCGGGCCGTCCGTGCGCGGCGTACGCGTCGGCAGCTGGCTCTCGGGCAGGTCGCGCACCTGCGTCAGCACGGCCACCCACCGGCCGGCGTAGCGGTCGGCCCCCCGGCCGAAGAAGCCCTTGGTCGCCTTCAGCGCCGTGCGCGTGGTGGGCATGGCGAGCGCGGCGGCGATGATCGCCGCGTCGGGGATGATCCGGCTGGGCGTCACGTCCCGCTCGGCGGCGATCTGGTCGCGGGTGGTCCACAGGGCGCGGACGGCGCCGAGGGCACGTCGGCCGCGCACCTTGTGCAGCCCGGACGTACGGCGCCACTGGTCGACCCGCGTCGGCTGGGTGAACCCGCGCAGCCACTCGAACTCCTCCGCGGCCCAGCCGTCCTTGCCGGCCTCGACCAGCTGGGCCCCGAGCACCTCGCGCAGCTCGACGAGCACCTCGACGTCGAGCGCGGCGTACTCGAGCCACGCCTCCGGCAGCGGCCGCGTCGACCAGTCGGCGGCCGAGTGCTCCTTGGCCATCCGGCTGCCGAGCAGCTGCTCGACGAGGGAGGCCAGCCCGACCCGCGGGTAGCCGAGCAGCCGGCCGGCCAGCTCGGTGTCGAAGAGCCGGGTCGGGTGCAGGCCGAGCTCGTTGAGGCACGGGAGGTCCTGGGTGGCGGCGTGCAGGATCCACTCGGTGCCCTCGAGGACCTCCTGGAGGGGTTCGAGCGCGTCGAAGCCGATCGGGTCGACCAGGAAGGTGCCGGCCCCTTCGCGGCGCAGCTGGATCAGGTAGGCCCGGGCCGAGTAGCGGTAGCCCGAGGCGCGCTCGGCGTCGATCGCCACCGGTCCGGTGCCCCCGGCGAGGGCGGCGCAGACCTCGGACAGTCCCGCCGGGGTGTCGACGATCAGCGTGAGCCCGTCGCGGAGGGCGAGCAGGGGAGCGTCGGGGGCCGGTGGCGCGTCGTCGGGTGCGGGAGGGGCCGGTGGCCCGTCGTCGGGTGCGGGAGGGTCGAGGGGGAGGTCGTCAGCGGACGCCATGACTAGCGGCCCGGGCCGCGTTGCCCTCGCCTGCTGGGGATCGCGGTGACGCCTTCGGGGACGGGTTCGAGGCCGACGGCCGTGCAGAGCAGCTCACCCCACGCCTCGACGTGCGGGCCGATGTCCGGGGCGTCGAGCCCGGTGCCGAGCGGCGTCCAGGACGCGCGCAGCTCGAGCTGGGCGGAGCCGCCCTCGTCGGCCATCCCGCCGAAGCTCTCGGTGGCGACGCGGGTGACCGTGCCGGACGCGGCGGTGTAGTCGGCGCCGTGGGCCTCCAGGGCCTCGGTCAGCCACGACCACCCGACGGCGGCGAGCATCGGGTCGGTGACCAGGTCGAGCTCGATCTCGGCGCGGGCGTAGGCCACGCAGCGGTAGGTGCCGTCCCAGGCGTCGTTGCCGGCGGGGTCGTGCAGCAGGATGATCCGGCCGGTGCCCAGGTCGGTGCCGTCGACCGTCACGTCGGCCGTCAGCGCGGCGGCGTACGGAGCGATCCGCTGCGGGGCGGGCATCTCCTCGCAGAAGACCTCCGGCCGCAGCCGGGCCGCGCGCATGGTGGCCACGGCCGCCCGGAACTCCGGGGGGCTCGAGTCCGCACCCGTCCCCGGGTGGGTCTCTTGACGGACCACCATGCTCCCCACAGTAGGTCGGGCGTCCAGTCCCGATGTGCGAACACGCCGACTGACCTGGGACGATTCGGGCCGTGACAAGCACCGCTGACCCCCGAGAGAGCGCATTCATCCGGGCGACCCGCGGCCAGTCGGTGCCGCACACGCCGGTCTGGTTCATGCGCCAGGCGGGCCGCTCGCTGCCGGAGTACCGCGCGCTGCGCCAGGGCGTCGGCATGCTCGAGTCCTGCATGACCCCCGACCTGGCCGTGGAGATCACCCTCCAGCCCGTGCGCCGGTACGGCGTGGACGCGGCCATCTTCTTCTCCGACATCGTGCTGCCGCTCAAGGCGGTCGGCGTCGACCTCGACATCAAGCCCGGCGTCGGTCCCGTGATCGCCAACCCGGTGCGCACGCTCGAGGACGTCGCGGCGATCCCCGACCTGACCCCCGAGCACGTGCCCTACGTGACCGAGTCCGTGCGCCGCCTGGTCGGCGAGCTGGGCGGCACCCCGCTCATCGGCTTCGCCGGCGCGCCGTTCACCGTGGCGTCGTACCTCGTGGAGGGCGGTCCCTCCAAGGAGCACGCCCGCACCAAGGCGATGATGTTCGGCGCCCCCGACGTGTGGGCGGCGCTGATGGACAAGATCGCCGGCATCGCCGCGGCCTACCTCGCGGTCCAGGTCGCCGCCGGCGCCTCCGCCGTCCAGCTGTTCGACTCCTGGGCCGGCGCCTGCACGCCCGAGGACTACGCGACGTACGTGCAGCCCTACTCCGCCCGGGTGCTCGCCGCCGCGGGCGAGCTCGGGGTGCCGCGCATCCACTTCGGCGTCAACACGGGCAGCCTGCTGCCGCTGATGGCCGAGGCCGGAGCCGACGTGGTCGGCGTCGACTGGCGCACCCCGCTGGCCGCCGCGATCCCCCTGGTCGGCGACCGTGCCGTCCAGGGCAACCTCGACCCGACCCTCGTCTTCGCGCCGACGTCCGTGATGACCTCGCGCGCCGCCACCATCGTCGAGGCCGGGCGTGCGGCCAAGGGCCACATCTTCAACCTCGGCCACGGCGTCCTCCCCGACACCGACCCCGGCCGGCTCGAGGAGCTCACCCGGTTCGTGCAGGCGCTGCCCGTCTCCTGAGCCCGCGGGTCGGGCGCCTGAGGCTACGGCGTGCTCTCGGGGCCCGGAGCGACCAGTGCGGGCGGCGTACGGCGGATGCGGCGCACCAGGAACCACGCCGGCACTCCGAGCAGCAGGGCCAGCAGGACGAAGGGGAGCAGCGCGCCGACGACGGTCGCGACGGCCACGACCGTGGACTTCAGGCCGTGCCAGCCGGCTGCGAGGCCGGCGAGGAACCCGGAGTCGTCGTCCTTCGCGGGTGCGGCGGTCGCTGACGGCTTGCGCTCGATGTTGACCCGGATCGTCGAGAACGACGTCTGGTCCTTGAGGTAGGCCTGCTGCTGGGTCAGCGAGTCGAGCTCGGCCTGGCGGTCGGACAGCTCGGCCTCGATGGCCATGATGTCGCGGATCGAGGCGGCCTGGGCGAGCAGCTGACGCACCCGCTGGACGCTGCGGGTCTGCACGGCGATCCGGGCCTCGACGTCGATGAGCTGGGTGGTCACGTCCTCCGAGCTCGTGGTCGTCGAGGCGAGCTGGGCCAGGCCGGCGAGGGACGTCATCACCTCGTCGAAGTCGCCGACCGGGACCCGCAGCACCATCCGTGACCGCAGCGGTGAGCCGGACTTGTCGGTCTCGGTCTTGTCGTCGGCGACCTGGCCGTCGTGCTCGTCGACGAGCACCTGCACGTCGTACCTCGTCTGGCCGACGTCGTCGCTGCGCAACGCGACCGTGCCGGTGCGGATCAGGGCCTGCTGCTGGGTGCTCAGATCGACGGCCTGGTCGGCCCGGTAGGCCTTGCCGGCGTCGCTCGCGGCCTCCGGAGCGTTGGCCGGCGACGGGACCGCGGCCGCGACGTCCCCACTCCCCTGTTCCGCGGACCCGCCGGCGGCGAGGCCGGTGTCGCTGGTGGCGGCGTCACCGCCGGAGCCACCCGAGCAGGCCGTGAGCAGGAGCAGGGCGGCCGCGGCGGCGGCGGCGACGGGGGCGATTCGCGAAGGGCGCATGGCCGTACGACGGGGGCGCGGGGTGCTCGGTTCCGCCAACCGGAACGCCGGGTGACAGGCTGGACCCGTGCCGTCGTCCCTGCCTGGGCCCCGTCGGACGGTCGTCGTCGGCGCCGGCGTCGCCGGCCTGGCCGCCGCGCGGAGCCTCGCCGCGGCCGGACGCACCGTCCTGGTGCTCGAGGGCTCGTCCCGCGTGGGCGGGAAGCTGCTCACCGGTGAGGTCGCCGGGGTCCGGGTCGACGTCGGAGCCGAGGCGATGCTCGCCCGCCGCCCCGAGGCGGTCGAGCTCGCCCGTGAGCTGGGCCTCCCGGTCGTGCACCCGGCCACCACCGCGTCCCGGGTCTGGACCCGGGGCGCGCTGCGCCCGCTGCCCCGCTCGATCATGGGAGTGCCCGGCGACCCGGACGAGGTCGCCGCCTCGGGGATCCTCGACGACGACGGGCTCGCCCGGCTGCGGGACGAGGCCCCGGGCCGGGCCCTGGCCGACGGCGAGGACGTCTCCGTCGGCGACCTGGTGGCCGCCCGGCTCGGCGACGAGGTCGTCGACCGGCTGGTCGAGCCGTTGCTGGGCGGCGTGTACGCCGGCCACGCGCGGTTGCTCTCCGCGCGGGCCACCGTCCCGCAGCTCGTCGGCTGGAGCGGCGCACCGTCGCTGGTCGGCGAGGCGGCCCGCACGCTGGGCCCGGCGGGCGGGGCGCCCGTCTTCGCCGGGATCGAGGGCGGCATGGGCCGGTTGCCCGCGGCCCTGCGCGCCGGGCTCGACGTCCGCACCGACGCCCCGGTCCGCGAGCTGCGCCGCACGCCGACCGGCTTCGCGCTGGTCGTCGGCCCCACCACCGCGGCCGAGGAGGTGCTGGCCGACGAGGTGGTGCTGGCCACGCCGGCCGCGCCCACGGCCCGGCTGCTCGCCGCGGTCGCCCCGGCTGCGGCCGCGGAGCTCGCCGGCATCGAGTCCGCGTCGATGGCGGTGATCACCCTGGCCTTCCGGGCCGAGGAGCTCCCCGGGCTGCCGGGCTCAGGCTTCCTCGTACCTCCGGTCGAGGGCCGCACGATCAAGGCCTCGACCTTCTCGTTCGCCAAGTGGGACTGGGTCCGGACGGCCGGTGCGGGACTGCTGCTCCTGCGGACCTCCGTCGGCCGGCATCGCGAGGAGGCGGCTCTCCAGGTCTCGGACGGTGACCTGGTGACGGTCTCGCTGGCCGAGCTCGCGGAGGCGACCGGCCTCACCGCGCGGCCCGTCGACCACCACGTGCAGCGGTGGGGCGGCGGGCTTCCGCAGTACGCCGTCGGCCACCTCGACCGGGTCGCCCGCGTCCGCTCGGCCGTCGCGCTGGTGCCCGGGCTCGCGGTGTGCGGCGCGGCGTACGACGGCGTCGGGATCCCCGCCGTGATCGGGTCGGCCCGCCGGGCGGCCGCCGACGTCACGCGGGCAGAATGAGGGCATGACCGACGCTCAGGACGAGGCCACGACCAAGGCCGCCCGCACGCGGAAGATCAACGACTCGATCCGCTACGCGATGTGGTCGGTGTTCCGGCTCGACACGCCGTACGGCGCCGACACCGGTCGGGACGCGGACGCGGCCGAGCTGACCGACCTGCTCGCCAAGCTCGAGGCCGACGAGGTCGTCGTGCGCGGGCTCTACGAGCTCAGCGGGCTGCGCGCCGACGCCGACCTGATGGTGTGGTGGCACGCCGAGGACCTGGAGCGGCTGCAGGACGCCTACCAGCGGTTGCGTCGTACGGCGTTCGGGCGCCGGCTCGAGCCGGTGTGGTCGCAGGTCGCGCTGCACCGGCCGGCGGAGTTCAACAAGAGCCACGTGCCGGCGTTCCTCTCCGACGAGGAGCCGAAGGCCTACCTCTGCGTCTACCCGTTCGTCCGGTCCTACGAGTGGTACCTCCTCGACGAGGCCGACCGCCGCAGGCTGCTCTCCGAGCACGGCCAGATGGCCCGCGGCTTCCCCGACGTCCGGGCCAACACGGTGGCCAGCTTCGCCCTGGGCGACTACGAGTGGATCCTGGCCTTCGAGGCCGACGAGCTGCACCGCATCGTGGACCTGATGCGTCACCTGCGCGGCTCCGAGGCGCGGCTGCACGTCCGCGAGGAGGTGCCGTTCTACACCGGTCCGCGGGTGGCGCCGGCCGACCTCGTCCAGCGCCTCCCCTGACGCCGGCTACTGCTGGTCGGCAGGCTCCAGGGTCAGGCTGATCGAGTTGATGCAGTACCGGTCGCCGGTCGGCGTGCCGTAGCCGTCGGGGAACACGTGGCCGAGGTGCGAACCGCAGGTGGCGCACCGGACCTCGACCCGCTTCATGCCGTGCGAGGTGTCCTCGATGTACTCGATGGTGTCGCTGATCGGCTGGTAGAAGCTGGGCCAGCCACAGCCGGAGTGGAACTTGGTGTCGGACTCGAAGAGCTTGGCCTGGCACGCCTTGCAGCGATAGATGCCCTTGGTCTCGGTGTCGGTGTACTCACCCGTGAACGCCCGCTCGGTCCCGGACTGCCGCAGCACGGCGTACTCCTCGGGCGTGAGCTCCTGGCGCCACTGCTCGTCGGTCTTCTCCACGTGAGGGGCCATGGGCGCAACGGTAGTCGGGCGGACAACGCCGGCGAACCCCGCGGGCTTACGAGGCGATGACGTCAGCGCGCCCAGACGACCTGCCTGCCGACGCCGGTGAAGCCGGCCTCCCGTGCCTCGGCCAGCGCGTCGCCGGCCGCGTAGTCCACCACCGGACGCCCGGGGTGGAGCGCGGCCGCCAGCGCCAGCCACTCGGGCACGGTCACGGGACGGCCGGGCGCCGCGAAGACGTGGGCGACGGTGACCGCGCCCTCGGAGGCGTGCACGACGGCGCCGCCGGTCAGCGCCGTCCCGTCGTGCCGCGCGAGGACGGTGAAGGCGGGGTGCCCGAGCACGGCCTGCGGGAAGACGCCGGGCGTGCCGTGCAGGTCCACCCAGTCGGCCAGGTCCGCCTCCGACGAGACGTGCGACCACTGGTCGGGCAGCGCAGCCGGAGGGAGCGGCTCGTGCCAGAGCCAGGTCGCGTCGATGAGCACGTCGAAGCCGTGCGGGCCGAGGTCCAGGTCGCCGAAGGAGTCGGCGACCGAGCAGACGTCGTACGCCGCCACGGCGGCCACGGCGCGAGACGTGGGGACGCCGGGGAGCAGGGTCTTGGCGGCCGAGTGCAGCGGGGGCGGCGTCCCGAGCGTGCGCCACAGTCCCTCGGTCGTCTCCGTGGCGATGCCGTGCAGCGCGAACACGTCGGCGTACCAGGCGAGGCTGGCCCCGACCGCGGTGGCGAGTCGGTGGTCCACCGACCGATCATCCCGCGGTTACGGTGAGGCCATGGCGAAGGCAGCGGCGGTGGAGGTGCAGGCCGGCGACCGGGCGGTCCGGGTGTCCAGCCCCGACCGGGTGATCTACGAGGCCACCGACCGCACACCCGAGGTCACCAAGCTGATGGTGGCGGAGTACTTCGCGTCGGTCGAGGACGGCCTGATGCGGGCCCTGCGCGAGCGGCCCACGGCGCTGGAGCGGTGGACCTCCGGGGTCCGGCCCGGCATGAAGCTGGCGACCGGGCCGATGGACAAGGACGCCGACGCGTTCTACCAGAAGCGGGTGCCGAAGGGGGCGCCCGACTATCTCGAGACCGCGACCATCACGTTCCCGTCCGGACGGACCGCCGACGAGATCTGCCCGACCGAGATCGCGGTGCCGGTGTGGTGTGCGCACATGGGCACCCTCACCTTCCACCCGTGGCCGGTGCGCCGCGCCGACGTGGACCGCCCCGACGAGCTGCGCATCGACCTCGACCCGCAGCCGGGGACGACCTTCTCGGACGCGGTGCGGGTGGCCGGAGTGGCGCGTGAGCTGTTCGCGGAGCTCGGCATCACGGCGTACGTGAAGTCCTCGGGCAACCGCGGCGTGCACATCTACGCGCGGATCGAGCCGCGCTGGGAGTTCGTCGACGTGCGGCACGCCGCGATCGGCTTCGGCCGCGAGCTCGAGAAGCGCGACAGCGGCGTCACGATGGCCTGGTGGAAGGAGGAGCGCGGGGAGCGGATCTTCGTGGACTTCAACCAGAACAACCGGGACCGCACCATCGCCTCGGCGTACTCGCTGCGCCCGATCCCCGGCGCGCCCGTCTCCACGCCGATGACCTGGGAGGAGCTGGCTGGCGTCACCGACCCGGGGGAGTACCACCTGTTCTCCGTGCCCGACCGCGTCGCCGACGGTGACCCCTGGGCCGGTATCGACGACGTGCACCACGACATCACGCCGTTGCTGGACCTGTTCGAGGAGCAGGGTGCGGTCGAGCTCAACTACCCGCCCGACTATCCGAAGATGCCCGGCGAGCCGCCGCGCGTGCAGCCCTCGAAGAAGGTCGCCGAGCACTGGGACGAGCAGGGCAACTGGATCGGCGATGAGTCTCGCCGTCCCGGCGGGTCGTGACCCACATGGACGCTCGAAATCTCGCGACCGACTACGACCTGCCGCTGATCGACTGGGACGCGGTCGCCGCGCGGCTCGACCAGGGCTTCAGCCAGGCGCCGGGGACCGGTGGACCCGACCGGCACAGCTGCTGGCTGACGACCACGGACGAGGACGGCGGGCCGCACGTCACCGGCGTCGGGATGTGGTGGCAGGACGGCGAGTTCTGGTTCCAGGCCGGACTCGGCACCCGCAAGGCGCGCAACCTGGCCCGCGACCCGCGCTGCGCGGTCGCGCTGGCCCTGAACGAGTACGACGTCGTGGTCGAGGGCACGGCCCAGGTCGTGACCGACCGCGGTGAGGTGGCCCGGTTCGCCGAGCAGGCGGCCGCCGACGGGTGGCCGTGCCGCGTGGACGACTCCGGCGAGGCCCTGACGGCGGAGTTCAGCGCGCCGTCCGCCGGTCCGCCGCCCTGGCACGTGCACCGGATCACCCCGGTCTCCGCGACGGTCCTCAAGACGGTCGGCGACGGTGGCGCGACGCGCTGGACGTTCTGAGTGGCGGAGGAACCCGAGGACCAGGTCCGCGACGAGGCATCCGGCTTCGCGGCGTACCTCTCCTACTTCCGCGAGGAGATCGCGACGGCGGTGCTCGGATTGCCGCCGGCCGAGCAGCGCGCGACCCGCATCGCGTCGGGCTGGACGCCGATCGAGCTGCTCAGCCACGTGCTGCACATGGAGCAGCGGTGGTTCGTCTGGGGCTTCCTCGGCGAGCAGGTCGACGAGCCGTGGGGTGACTGGACGCGGGACGAGCCGTGGGACGGTCCCGACGACGGGCCGGAGCCCCGGTGGCGGGTGCCCGACCACGTCACCGCCGAGTCCCTGGCCCAGCGGCTGCGCTTGTTGGGTGAGCGCACGACGCGCATCCTGGCCGAGCACGACCTCGGCGAGGTACCGCCGCCGTCGCCGCGCTGGGACGACACGGACGGGATCCCGAGCCTGCGGTGGATCTGCTTCCACGTGCTGCACGAGTACGCGCGGCACGCCGGCCACCTCGACATCGCGGTGGAGCTGGCGACACCGATTCGTCAGGAGTCCGTCCGTGGCGAGGACCCTCCAGACCGCTGACGAATCGGTGGTCAGCGCAGCCGGGCCCGGGCGTCGAACAGCAGCACCGAGGCGGAGGCGGCGACGTTGAGCGAGTCGGCGCGGCCGCGCATCGGGATCGAGACGCGGGTCAGGTCGGGCGTGCGCCACGCGGCGGCCACGCCCTCGCCCTCTGAGCCGACGACGACGGCCACCTTCTGGTGCGTGTAGTCGACGTCCAGGTAGGGCGTCGCGGCGGCCGGGTCCGCGACGTACGCCGTGAACCCGGCCGCGGCCAGGTCCCGGCGGGCCTCGGCGACGGTCCCGTAGGACAGCGTCGGCAGGGTGAGCACGGTGCCGCGGCTGGCCTCGAAGACCTTCGGGTGGGTCAGCCGGCAGGTGGCATTGGTGAGCACCAGCCCGTCGGCTCCGGCGGCGTCGGCCGTCCGCACGAGCGTGCCGAGGTTGCCGGCGTACTCGATGCCGTCGGCGACCAGCACCAGCCGCGCGTCCGGGCGCAACACGTCGTCGGGCCGCCACGCGGGCAGCCGGACGACCGACAGCAACGCCGGTGCCGAGAGTCCGGGGTGGAGGCGGGCGAGGGTCCTCTCGGAGATCTCGTACGTCGCCGGGTCACCGGACCCGCAACGCAGGGTGACCTCGGGCTCGATGCCGAGGCGGCGCAGCAGGTGGTGCTGCCAGCGGCCGGCGACGGCGACCAGGCGGTCCTCGCGCGGCAGCAGGTTGCGGCGGGCACGGGAGTACAGGCGGGCGGCCGGGTGGGACGGGCCGATCGCCTGGGGACGTGAGACAGGGACATGGGACGGGACGAGGGTGGGCACGACGGGCTCCGGAGCGGGAGTGGACGCCTGACCGGCGTGCCCCGAGACGTCACTCCCGACGCGGGCACGCGGTCGTCAGGCCACCGGTCGGGGCCTGGCTGCGGTCACTCCGTGATTCCCATGTCGTCCAGGGTAGGAGCGGGCCGAGCGGCGCCGCACCTGGATTAGTCCCCCGATACGCTCGACCTCGTGGCAGACCCAGTTCAGGCCCAGGTGAAGCTCGTCGTGGTGACGGGGTCGGGGCGCAGCGGGACGAGCAGCGTGGCGGGCACGTTGAAGCGGCTGGGTCTCTACATCCCGCAGCCGGAGGTCGAGACCGACGAGCGCAACCCGCGGGGGTACTACGAGCCGCTGTGGGTCGCGGAGTTCCACAAGTGGCTGCTGAACCCGATCCCCGTCCGCACCATCGACTCCCGGCCCAACGCCGGCCGGATCGCCAAGAAGGCCGTCACGCCCGCGGTCGAGCAACAGCTGCGCGACTGGCTGCGCGAGCAGCTGGGGACCGGCGAGACCCAGATCCTGCTCAAGGACACCCGCGCCTACTGGGTCTACGACCTCTGGCAGCGGACGTCCGCCGAGCTCGGGGCCCAGCTGACCAGCCTGACCATGCTGCGCCACCCGGCGCAGGTGGTGCGGTCCCGCGACGCGGCGTACCTCACCGACATGGACCGCCACTTCCGCCGCCAGCGCGAGACCACCAACGTGGCCGCCTGGGTCAACGCGGCCTTCGAGACCGAGCGGGTCACCCGCGGCAACCCGCGCGCGTTCGTGCCGTACTACGACCTGATCGGCGACTGGCGGACCGCGATGGCGCGGGCCGGGGCCCAGCTCGGACTCACGTTCAACGACACGACCGGCCACCACCCGGTCGACGACTTCATCGACGCCGGCCTGAACCGGTCGCGGCCGGAGTGGGAGGGCCTCGAGGTCACCCCGACCCTCGTGGACCTCGCGGAGCGGTCCTGGGACGCGATGAACGTCCTGGTCGAGAGCCCGGACGACGAGACGGCGATGAAGCGCATCGACGCCTTGCGACAGGAGTACGTCGAGCTCTACGAGTCGTCGGCCGCCATCGCCCTCGACGAGACGACGGCCCAGGTGGCCAAGGTCCGCAAGAAGCTGAAGAAGCAGCTCGCCACGGCCGAGGCGGAGATCGAGCGGCTGAAGCGTTAGCCGTCCCGCTCCCAGGGCGCGGCCACGGGGTAGTACTCCCGCAGGAACGTGGTCAGCATCTCGTCGAGCCGCGACGCCCGGAAGCCGTGGTCGTGGTGGTCGCCGAGGCAGTAGAAGTCCTGGCCGCGCAGCAGCAGCTGCGAGAGCTGCCAGTCGAGGTCGCTGTTGGCGATGTTGACGAAGACGGTGTCCGCCTCGGCGGCGTAGGCGTTGCCGGTCAACAGCCCGTAGTGCTGGGCGAAGGAGCTCAACGTCGAGATGTCGGTGTCGGAACGGAAGGGCGACCGCGTGGTGCGCGCCACCACCTCGGCGAAGCGCTCCTCGATCTCGGCGAGCACCGAGGTGCGCACGGCGTACGGCGCGTGGGCCAGGGCGTTGGTCGTCACCGCGCCGAACGTCTCCTGGAGGAGGCGGCGGTTGTTCCAGGCGGCCCGGAGCCACGGGGGTGAGTCGGGCAGGTCGGTCAGCCCGATGGTGCTCTGGGCGAAGAACACCGACGACAGGCCCGCCGGGCTGAACAGGGCCTCCGGGCGGATCGGCCGACCGACGAAGAAGTCGTCGTTGAAGTAGAGCCAGTGCTCGGCCAGGCCCGGGATGTGGTGCAGCGACGTCTCGATCGCGTGCGAGTTGAAGGTGGGCAGCGCCTCGGCGGGCATGATCTCGGCGTGCGGCACCACGGTGACGCCGGGGTGCTCGCGGTCCAGCCACGCGGGCACCTGGCCGCTGGTGACGAGGTAGATGGTGCGCACCCAGGGTGCGAACAGGTGCACCGAGCGCAGGGAGTAGCGCAGCTCGTCGCGGGAGATGAAGCGGGCCCGGCCGCTCGCCTCCCGGGTGCGGGCGGTGCCTTCGAGGCCCGCGATCCGCTGCTCGCGCGCGGCGTCCCACTCGGGGTCGCTCCCGTCGACCCAGGTGTAGACGACGTCCACCGGGAAGCGGCACTCGTTGACCGTCGGGGTCGCCATCAACGACAGCGTGCGGACGGCGACGCCGTCGATCTCGTGCGGCACCAGCGGTTCGTCGGCCGGGATCTTGTGGGTGTAGCGGTTGCGCGTCGGCGAGACGAGCGACCCGTCGACGTGGCGCTCCCAGAACTGCACCTCCACCGAGCAGCCCTGTCCCACCAGGGACGACCGGCCGTCGACGACCGGCCACGGCTCGACGAACAGCCGCGGCGTCATGCCGCGGCGCAGCTCCTCGCCGAGGGCGGCGATGGTGCCGCGACGTTCGGGCCAGCCGTGCTGCTCCGGGTCGCGCAGGGACAGGTACGCCGGGGCGCCCGTGTCGGACAGCTCCTTGAGGAACCCGTCGCGGTCGGCCATCGGCACCACCACGACGGGTGAGCCCGACTCGTGCGCCGGGATGACCAGCCAGTGGTCCGAGCTCGCGGTGGCGGCGCGTACGGCCCAGCCCAGCGTCTCCTCGCGAGCCTGCGCGGGGGTGACGCCGTCGGCCGGCACGGCGAGGTCGGCCGGCTTCGGCTTCGGGCGCGCCTGGACCAGGGCGGAGACGCGGGGGAGCAGCCGTCCGTCCGTCGTACGCCGGGAGCGCGCGGCCGCGAAGATCCCCACCCAGCGTTCGGCGATGACGTATGCGTCGTACTGACGGGAGGTGCGGTAGGCGCCCTCGCCGAGGGCCCGGCGCAGGTCGTCGTCGGTGGCCAGCCGCAGCAGCGCCGCGGCCATGCCGGCGATCGACTCGGGTGAGACGAGCAGGCCGTTGACCTCGTGCTGGATGATCTCGCGCGGCCCCGAGGCGCAGTCGTAGCTGGCGACGGGCACGCCCGCGGCCATCGCCTCCTGGACCGCGAGCGGGAACCCCTCGGCGCGGGAGGTCAGTGCGGAGATGCTCGCCTTGGCCCACTCGCCGCGCATGTCGCCCACCGCACCCGGGAGCTCCACGCGGTCGTAGAGGCCGAGCTTGCGGACCAGCCGGATGAGCTCCTGCCGCTTGGGACCGGTGCCGAAGATCCGCAGCCTCCAGGTGGGCAGCTGGTCGGCGACCTGGGCGAAGGCCTCGATGAGGCGGTTGTGCTGCTTCTCGTTGACCAGCCGGCCCGCGGTGAGGATCAGCGGGTGGTCGAGTCGCGAGCGGGGGGTGAACCCCAGCGGCAGCGGGTTGGGCACGATCGCGATCTCCGGCGTGGAGTCGCCCAGCTGCTCGCGCACCCAGTCGGCCATCGCCGGGGTGAAGACCGCCACCACGTCCGCCCGCGGGGCGTAGGTGAGCAGCGGTTCGAGACCGGCGGTGCGGTCGGAGGTCGAGCGGTGCTCCTGGTGCACGACGACCGGCTCCGGCGGCAGCAGCTGGATCGCCGCCGCGAGCAGCCCGGGGGTGACCGTCACGAGCACGTCGACCTCGAGGCCGGGCAGCGCGTGCTCGAGGCCCACGTCGCACAGGGCCGTGAACTGGCCGTCCCAGCGCTCCGGGACGAGCAGCGACTCACGTTCGTGGAGCGCGCGGGCCTGCGTAGACGGCAGGTCGACCCCGGGCACGGACGGCCCCGGCGCGCCGGGACCCTCGCGGACGTCGACGAGGTAGCGCACGTCGATCCGCTCGTCGATCTCGTAGTGCGGGCGCTGGCCGCTCCTGGTGACGGACACCAGGCTGACCTGGTGGTCGCCGGCCAGCGCGTTGGCCTGCGTGATGGCCGACCGTGACGTGCCGCCCATGCCGTCGAGGTTGAAGACGAGGTAGCCGATCCTCACGATGAGACTCCCGGGGACACTCCTGGGGACACCTCTGGGGACACCTCTGGGGACCGGCCCTTCGGCCTCCGCACCCGCAGCACCCCGTCGGGCAGCCAGCGGAAGACGATCGCGAACAACGGGGCCCCGTCGTCCCCGCCGTCGTCCCCGTCGTTCTGCACCTGGGGGAGGAGCACGGCGTTGTCCGGCCGGGCGAGGTCGTTGTCCCGGCGACGTACGGGCAGGTCGCCGACGTGCACGGCCGCGGAGAGCCCGACCCCCTCCGGCACGTCCGCCGGGCTCAGCGTCCCGACGGCGACGCCGTCGTCGTCGGACAGCGGCCGGGTCACCAGCACCTCGCCGCTCTCGTCGTCGACGAGGCGGAGCTCCGCGCCCGGAGCGGCCCCCTCGACCCTCAGCGTCGTCACGTCGTCGGCGTCGATGTCGATGTCGACCAGGAGCGCTCCCGGCGGGGCCGGCTCACGCACCAGCTCCAGGGTGCCGTCGCCGGTGCGGGCCACCCGCCACTGGACCTCGCCGGACGCCGGGGTGAGGACAGGCTCGTTGCGGCGCAGCGGGGGCGTCCACACCCGGTGCACCTTGCCCCCGGGCGCGGTGATCACCACCTCGTAGCGGCCCGCGCCCGAGCCGGGCAGGGCCGCCAGGTCGGACCGGACCGAGCGGAAGCGCGGGTCGTCCTCCGCGAGGTCGCTGGCCAGGGGGACGACGGTGCCAGTGGTGGGGTCCGGGCCCGCCTCGCGCAGGGCCAGGGCCCCCGGCGTGGCGTCGACGGCGAGCCAGAGATGACGCCCGTCGAGGACTCCGGCGAACGTCGCGCCGGGTCGGTTGCCCTGGGCGTCCGGAGCGGGTGGCTCGGGCGCCTCGTCGGTGCGGCCGAGCCGCTGGCGGGCCTTCTCGGTGGCCTGCTCCGCGACGTCGCGAGCGCTCCCCAGCTGGTCGCGCAGCCGGCGGGTGACCTTCACCCAGCGATCCTAGCGAGACGCCTCAGGGTGTCGGTCGGGCCGTCACCAGGGTGCCGACCACGGTGTGCGCGACGACCGGCAGCGACGCGGCGACCTCCTCCAAGTGGCGCGGCGTGAGCGCCCCGGCCTGTGCGGGGACCCAGCAGCAGAACCGCACGCGGCCGGAAAGGAGGTTGTCGGCCGCGACCTGCTGACCCTCGGGGCCGAAGGTCGAGGCGAGGGGGTAGTCGTACGGCGTCGGGTTGCGCAGTCCGGTGGCGAGGTACCAGACGGCGGCGTCCGGCCGGAGCAGGAAGACGGTCCCGTGGGTGAGCCGCCGGAGCTCCTCACCGCCGGCCAGCACCTCGTCCAGGGCTTGGGGCCACGGGTTCACCCCGTCGAACGGCGTGCCGCCCGGGCCGCGCAGGCTCGTCCTGCGCCGCTCGGCCACCGCCAGCACGGCCGAGCCGAGCCCGGCCGCGGAGACGAGGAGCGCCCAGGCCAGCCCCAGGGTCGGCGACAGGCGGTCGGCGGCGACGAGGGCGGGTGCGGTCCAGAGCGGCAGGGCGCAGCGGACGTGCATGTCGTCGGCCCTCGGCCAGAGCGAGGCCAGACCCACCAGGGCCAGACCTCCGACCGCGGCGGTGGCCACGTGGCCCTCGTCCCGCGCGACCGCGACGACCAGGTCCACCAGGACCAGCGACCCGGCGAGCGCCGTCAGCGCGAACGCGGCCCAGGACACCCGGCCCTCGAGCGCCGACGGCCCCGGTGGCCGGCCGACCGTCGCCCGCCAGCCGGCCAGGAATCCCACGCCGGCCGAAGCCACGAACGTGCGCTTGTTGCCGAGCAGGCGACGCGCCATCGGACGGCCCGTGCCGCCGCGCGCCGCCACGACGTACCCCGCCGCCGCGAGGACCCCGCCCACGCCGAGTGCGAGCAGGGCAGGCGTCGCCGGTCCGGCCAGGGCGACCGCGAGCAGGCCGGGAACGGAGGCGACGCCCAGCGTGTACTTGTTGAGCAGGGCCAGGGCCACGCCGAAGCCGCCGAGCAGCCCGGCGGCCCAGACCTCGTCGATGCCCAGCACGGCCGCGAACGCGACGAGGATCCCGACCCGCGACCACAGCCCGTAGGCGTTGTCGAGGGACCAGAGCGCCGTCGACATGGCCATGGTCCCGGCGGCCACCGCCAGGCCGAGACCCCAGGGGACGCCGAGGGCGGCGACGTACGCCACCACGGCCCCGCCGACGACGAGCGAGAGGACGACGACGGCGCGGCGCAGCACCAGCAGGCGCTCGCCGAACCACCGGACCAGGAGCCGCGAGCACCAGACGCTCCACGGGCCGGCCCCGAAGAACACTCCGCGATAGAGACGACGCCCCTGCCGGACCCGGCGGACGACGAGGAGGTACCAGCACTCGTCGGCGTAGGCCGGCAACCGGGGCACGGACCACCAGCCCAGCGCCGCGACGAGCACGGCGACGACCGAGCACGTGATCGCGATCAGCGGGACCTCACACGGCACCGCTCACCACGACGAAGGCCTTGGCGCGGTCCCACCCGGGCACCCGCTCCAGCCCGGCCTCCAGCCGGCTGCCCCAGCGCCGGTTGGCGAGCGCCGGCGGAAACGCCCCGAACGTCGTCACCTCGACGTCGCGCAGCCCGGCGTCGGCGGCGATGCGGCGCAGCTTGGTGGCCCGCATGTGCACGATGCCCTTGTCGCCCTTCCAGCTCATCCCGGGGGTCAGCGTCACCTGCACGTAGAAGCCCGGGAAGTACGCGTTGGGCTCGATGAAGACGACCCGGCCACCCGGCCGCGCCAACCGCCGCGCTCCCCGGAAGGCCGCGTCGAGGTCGCTGAGGTGGTGCAGCACGAAGAAGCCGGTGACCACGTCGAACGACCCGAGCAGCTCGGCCGGCGGGTCGAGCAGGTCGCCCTCGACGGCGGTCACGTCGGGAGCCGCGTCCCTCAGCTGCTGGACCAGCCCGGGGGTGAGGTCCAGGCCGGTGGTCTCGAACCCGCGCGCGGCCAGGCCCACGGTGTACTTGCCGGGCCCGCACCCGACGTCGACGACGCGGTCGCCCGGCCGGATCCGGCCGGCGGCGACCACCGCGTCGAGGTGCCGTTGGGTGTACGGCGTGTCCGCCCGCCGCACCGGGTCCATCCGCGGCAGGTCGCGGCCGGTGAAGTAGGCGATCTGCTGCTCGTTGTGGCTGGGCTGGTGCTGGGCTGGCTCATGCTCCCTCACTTCTGACGAGACCGAGCTCGACGACCTCGGCGGCGGTGGGTCGGCGACGCCGCGGCTGGAGGCGCCGGGCGACGGGGTGCAGCGGCGTCAACGTCACCAGCCCGCGCCCGGCGATCCGGAGTCGCCGCCACGCGCCGGTGGCCGAGCGCCCGCGCGGCCGGGTGTTCCGCTCGACGGGGAGGGTGGCGATCCGCAGCCGCGCGCGGGCCGCCGCCGGGACGAGCGGGGCGGCGTGGTCGTCCAGCGCGACCACGCGGTCCACCGCTTCGCGGCGCCACGCGCTGAACATCCCCGCGTCGACCGGGATCCGGCCACCCGACAGCAGCCGGGCCGCACGCCGGTAGGCGCGGGCCGAGCGCTCCCGAGCCGGTGCCGCGTAGTGGCCGCGCCGGCCGGCGCAGACGATGTCCGCGGAGCCGGCATCCAGCTCTGCGAGCAGTCGGGGCACGTCCTCGGGTGAGTCCTGCAGGTCGGCGTCCATCACCACGACGCGGGCCCCCCGGGTCCGGCGGAGCCCGGCCTGCACGGCGGCGTGCTGGCCGACGTTCGAGGCCAGGCGCACCAGGCGTCCGGGCAGCTGGCCCCAGCCCGCCAGCACGAGGTCGCCGGTGCCGTCCGGGCAGGCGTCGTCGACCAGCACGAACTCGGTGCCCGGAGGGCAGGCGACCGTGAGCCGCTCGAGCAGCTCGTCGAGCGTGAGGCGGGTGCGGTACAGCGGCAGCACGACCGAGACAGGGGGGAGGGTCACGCGACCACCTCGCGGTCCGACTCGTCGGCGTCGATGCTCCGGATCCTGGCCAGCAGGGCCTCCCGGTCGGCGCGGACCTCGACGCCCGGACGGGCTGCCAGCCGGGCCAGCTCGCGACGGATCGCCGCCAGCACGCCCTCCGGTGAGGAGAGGGCCGCGTCGGCCACGAACGCGTTGCGCATCAACGCGAACGAGCAGCCGCCCCGCACGATCTCGCCCATCAGCAGGCGCGCGGGCAGGGGGTGACCTCGCTCGGGGTCGGTGAGGCCGCCGAACCCGTACGTCGTCGCGGCCAGCGCCTCGACCAGCTCGTCGATCGTGCCGTCGGCGATGGCGGTGAAGACCGAGGGGGTGTCCCGCAGCACGGCCAGGTCGAGCAGCCCGACGAAGGCCCGGCTCAGTCCCATCCGGGCGAGGGATGCGGCTCCGGCGACGGCCTCCGGGGTCTCCACCATGATGCCGACGCCGACGCGGTCGCGGGCGAGCCTCAGGACGAACTCGACCTCGGACTCATGCCGCACCATGGGCACCAGCACCTCGTCGACGCCGAGGTCGATGGCCCGTTCGACCTCCTCCTCGCTGCCCGGACCCACGCTGTTGATGCGGCAGATGACCGGCCACGGCACGGCGGCCCGGACGGCGGCCAGTCGCGCCAGGTGCGAGGCGGGTGGCCGGCGGTGGTGCTCGGGGGACCGCTCGCTGGGCCGCTCCCAGTCCACCGCGACGGCCGCCGGGTGCGAGTCGGGCGAGGCGGCCACCAGCCGGCGCAGCAGCGCGACGTCACTGGACATCAGGACGGGCCGGACGGTCACGGCTTCCTTCCCACCAGGACGAGCGAGGTCCCGGTCGGCGGGACCGGCAGCGGCCAGGTCACCATCGCGGCCTCGGCCCGGTTGATCCGGCCGAGGAGGGCGTTCAGACGGCCGGGGAGGTGTTCCTCCCGGTGCAGCGATGCGGCGGTCGCCTGGCCCGGACGGCGGGCGGCGTACCACCGGTGCACCGCGACGGCAGGGAGCAGGGTGAGCTGGTAGCCACGCAGGGTGACCACCTCGAAGCCCGCGTCGACGACGACCCGGCGCAGGCTGGCCCGCGTGTAGCGGCGCAGGTGTCCGGCGCGGTCGTCGCGCGCGCTCCACAGCGACGGCCAGGCCGGCACGAGGACGACCAGCAGGCCGCCGGGGCGCAGCACGCGGGAGCACTCGGCCAAGGCGGTGGCGTCGTCGAGGTGCTCGATCACGTCGCGCACCATCACCGTGCCGACCGAGGCGTCGGCGAGCGGCACCTGCTCGGCGCTGCCGACGAGGGTGGCCCCGGCCGGAGCGAGGGCGAGGTCCGGGGCCGGATCGATCGCGAGCACCCGGCGGCCCTCGGCGGCCAGGGACGCGGCGAACCGGCCGGTGCCACAGCCGAGGTCGAGGATCGGGAGGGGTGCCGCGTGGTGGTCGAGCAGGCGGAGCACCAGGCGGTCCCGGCCGGCGAACCAGAAGTGCTCGGCCTCCAGCGGCGCCAGCCGCTCGGCGTGCGTGGTGCCGCTCATGCCACGCCCACCGCGAGGCGGCCCACAGGCGCTCCATGCCCTCGGCCAGCGACGTCGGCGGGTGCCAGCCCAGCACCTCCTGGCAGTGCTCGAGGTCGGCGACCCAGAGCGGGACGTCGTACGGGCGGGCGGGACGGCCGCCCGGCGCGACCCGCACGGGTGCCCGGATGCGGCCTCGAAGGCGGCCACGATCTCGGGGACGGTCGAAGCGACCCCGCTGCCGACGTTGATGCGGGAGCCGTACGCCGCGGCGCCCGCGACGCGCACGACGGCCTCGGCCACGTCGTCGACGTAGACCATGTCCCGTCGGGTGTCTGCGTCGACGAGCGGCACCACCGCGCCGGAACGGACGGCGTCGACAAGGGTCGGCACGAGCCGGCCCGCTGTCTCGCGAGGCCCGTAGGCCCGGAACACGACCAGCTCGGTGGCCGGCGCACCGGTCGCGGCCGCCCAGTGCCACAGCGCGGTCGCGGCCGCCCTCTTGGCCACGCCCCGCGCCGTGATCGGCGCGAACGGCCCCGTCTCGCGCAGCGGGCGGTCGGCGGGGGCGTAGGTCAGCGAGCTCCCGAGATGCACCACGCCCTGGACACTGGCGGGGTCGACGGCGTCGAGGAGGGACACGGTCGTGAGCACGGTGTCGCGCCACAGGTCGACCTGCGACGGCCCGCCGGGCGTCCCCGGATGGCCGCTCCGGCCCGCGGCGTCGACAACCACGAGGTCATCGACGACCCCGCAGCACCTCGGCGAGCGCCACGGTGTCCAGCAGGTCGACGCGGACGACCTCCGCCGCGCGCACGTCGGCCAGGCGCCAGGCGTCGGTGCGGGGGTGCACCAGGGCGGTGGTGTGCACGCCGAGTGCGCAGAACGCGCGCACCACGGCCGCGCCGAGGTCGCCCGCCCCACCCGCGACCACCACCTGCATGGCCGGAGACTAGTGGTGCCTCATGTCGTCCGGTCGAGCGTGAGATGGCTGTTGAGCGCTAGAGCCCCGTGACGCCCTCGCCGCTGCCGGCCTGCTCGTCGAAGTTCTCGTGCTCGAGCAGGTGCAGCACGGGGACGCCGATCTTGCGCCGGGCGCGGGAGGTCCAGTCCAGGTGGAAGAACTCCGAGACCACGTGGGACCGGGTCAGGATGATCGCCTCGCGGCCGTCGACGGCCTTGACCTCCTCGGCCAGCGCATGGATCGGGTCGTCGCCGATGACCTTGCCGTCGGCCGTGGCACCCGCGCCGCGCAGCGCCTCGAGCGTCGCGGTCAGGTCCGCGTTGGACCGCTCCTCGCAGTCCTTGCGGACCGCGTCGACGTCCACCTCGTTGAGGCCGACGGTCGGGTTGCCCATCATCTCGCCACCCGCGAGGGTGCCCATCGAGGCCTCGATCCTGGCCGCGGCGTCCTCGAGCGGGAGGAGCACGTGGTAGTAGACCGGGTCGTCGAGACCCTCGTGCAGCGACCGCACCTGCTGCGCGTCCTGCGCGCTCAACGCCTGCTCGACCAGCAGCACCACGTCATAGGAACCGCTCATCGGTCGCTCCCTTCCTCGCCAAGGATACGAGCGAGATCGTAGGAGACGACCTCCTCGAGCTGGTCGTAGCCACACGACTCGGGGTCGCGGTCGGTCCGCCAGCGCCGGAAGTGGGCCGTGTGCCGGAACCGCCGGCCCTCCATGTGGTCGTAGGCCACCTCGACGACCCGCTCGGGTCGCAGCGGCGTGAAGCTGAGGTCCTTGCCCTGGCTCCACCGGCTCTGCGTCCCCGGGACCCGGTCGGGGTTGGCCGTGAGGAACTCCGCCCACCGTCCCCACGGGTGGTCCTCGATCGGCACCACCAGCTCCTGCAGCTCCTGCCACAGCTCCGCGCGGCGCTTCTCGGTGAAGGACGCGCTGACGCCGACGTGCTGGAGGCCCCCATCCGGCCCGTCGGTGTAGAGGCCGAGGAGCAGGCTGCCCAGCAGCGGCCGCGCCGGGGTGGAGGTCTTGTGCTCGCGGTACCCCGCCACCACGCAGTCGGCGGTGCGCTCGTGCTTGATCTTGAGCATCGTCCGCGCGTTCTGCTCGTACGTCGCTCCCAGCGGCTTGGCGACCACGCCGTCGAGCCCGGCCCCCTCGAACTCGCTGAACCACTGCTCGGCCACGGCCGGGTCCTCGGTCGTCCGGGTCAGGTGGCAGGGCCCGCCCAGCCCCGACAGCCCGGCCAGCGCCGCCTCCAGCGCGGCCCGGCGCTCGGCGAACGGGCGACCGACGAAGGACTCGTCCCCGAGGGCCAGCAGGTCGAACGCGACGTACCCGGCCGGCGTCTCCCCGGCCAGCAGGTTGACCCGGCTCGCCGCGGGGTGCAGGCGGTTCTGCAACGTCTCGAAGTCCAACCGGTCGCCGATCGCGACGAAGATCTCCCCGTCCAGCACGCACCGGTCCGGGAGCTGCTCCCGGGCGGCCGCGACGATGTCGGGGAAGTAGCGGGTCAGCGGCTTGGTGTTGCGGCTGGCGAGCTCCACCTCGTCGCCGTCCCGGAAGAGGATGCAACGGAACCCGTCCCACTTCGGCTCGAAGCTCAACCCGCCGTGCTTCGCCGGGTCGGGGATCCCCTTGACCGACTTGGCCAGCATCGGCTGCACGGGCGGCATCACGGGCAGGTCCACGGCAAGGACCCTAGTCCGGCCACGAGGTCTCGTGACGGTTGCTGCGCAACCTCCTCGACCAGCGAGGGCTGGGCCTATCCTTTGCACGACTTTCCCCGGTTGGTCTGCCGGGCCAGGATGCTGCCCCGCCGGGCGGGCCTATCCTTTGCACGTCTTTCCCCGGTTGGTCTGCCGGGCCAGGATGCTGCCCCGCCGGGCGGGCCTATCCTTTGCACGACTTTCCCCGGTTGGTCTGCCGGGCCAGGATGCTGCCCCGCCGGGCGGGCCTATCCTTTGCACGACTTTCCCCGGTTGGTCTGCCGGTAGGGCCCGCCTGACTTTGAATCAGGACAAGCGACGTAGGTTCGACTCCTACCCGGGGAGCATGAGCGAAGCCCGAAGAGATGACCAGGAGCTGACGGTGGTCGTCCTGGCCGCCGGCGGCGGCACCCGGATGAAGTCCAAGACCATGAAGGTGCTGCACCCCATGGCGGGGCGGACCATGGTGGGCCACGTGCTGACGGCGGTGCAGGCCGTGCACCCGCTGCGGATCGTGGTGGTCGTCGGGCACCAGCGCGACCAGGTCGGCCCCCACGTCCAGGAGCTGGCACCCGGTGCCGTGCTGGCGGTGCAGGAGGAACAGCGGGGCACCGGCCACGCCGTCAGGGTGGCCATGGACGCGGTGACCGGGAGCGGCGAGCGGCCCTCGGGGACCGTGCTGGTCGCGTACGCCGACACACCGCTGCTGGAGGCGGAGAGCCTGCGCGCCTTCGCCCAGGAGCACGTGGCGGCCCAGCGGGCGGTCAGCATCCTGTCGGGCGTGGTGGCCGACCCGTTCGGCTACGGCCGGGTGCTGCGCAACGACGACGGTGATGTCGAGGCGATCGTCGAGGAGAAGGACGCCACCGAGGGGCAGCGCGCGATCCGGGAGATCAACTCGGGGATCCTGGCGTTCGACGCGGCCTTCCTGCTGGACGCGCTGCCGCGGCTGACCAACGACAACGCCAAGGGCGAGTACTACCTGACCGACACCGTCAAGCTGGCCCGTCAGGACGGGCTGCACGTCGGCGCCCACCGGATCGACGACGTCGACCAGACCGAGGGTGTCAACGACCGGGCCCAGCTCGCCGAGATGGGCCGGGAGATGAACCGTCGCATCGTGGCCCGATGGATGCACGAGGGCGTGACCGTGATGGACCCGGCGACCACCTGGATCGACGCCGACGTCAAGCTGGAGCGCGACGTGACGATCCTGCCCGGAGTCCAGCTCCTCGGCGCGACGGTCATCGCGGAGGACGCCGTGATCGGCCCGGACACCACCCTCAAGGACTGCGAGGTCGGTGTCGGCGCACGCGTGGTGCGCGCGCACGCCGAGCTCGCCGTGGTGGGGGAGGGCGCCAGCGTCGGGCCGTTCGCCTACCTGCGGCCCGGCACGCTGCTCGGTGCCGACGGCAAGATCGGCACCTTCGTCGAGACCAAGAACTCGGTCATCGGCGAGGGCGCCAAGGTGCCGCACCTCTCCTACGTCGGCGACGCCGAGATCGGGGAGCGGGCCAACATCGGCGCGGGGACGGTCTTCGCCAACTACGACGGGGTGGCCAAGCACCGGACGACGGTCGGCCGCTTCTTCCGGGGCGGCTCCAACAACACCTTCGTGGCGCCGGTCGCGATCGGCGACGGCGCCTCCACGGGTGGGGGGACCGTCGTACGCCGCAACGTCCCGCCCGGGGCGCTCGCGGTCTCCGCGGGCCCACAGCGCAACCTGCCGGGCTGGGTGCAGAACAAGCGGGCCGGGACGTCGCAGGCCGAGGCCGCCGCCGCGGCCGAGGGGACCGTGGCGCGAGACACCCCACCCGGGGGTGCCCCCGGCGACGCGGGTGAGGGAGACTAGGAGCCAACTCCCCGACGCAAACCCCCGGGCCCAGGAGCATGCGCGTGAGCGGACTCAAGAAGACCACCAAGAAGAACCTGATGGTCTTCAGTGGACGAGCGCACCCCGAGCTCGCCGAGGAGGTCGCGCTCGCGCTCGGCACCCGGCTGGTGCCGACCTCGGCCTACGAGTTCGCCAACTCCGAGATCTACGTCCGCTACGAGGAGTCGGTGCGCGGCTGCGACGCCTTCGTGATCCAGAGCCACACGGCGCCGATCAACGAGTGGATCATGGAGCACCTGATCATGGTCGACGCCCTCAAGCGGGCCTCGGCCAAGCGGATCACCGTGGTCCAGCCGTTCTACGGCTACGCCCGCCAGGACAAGAAGCACCGCGGTCGCGAGCCGATCTCGGCCCGGCTGATGGCCGACCTCTTCAAGACCGCCGGCGCCGACCGGCTGATCTGCGTCGACCTGCACGCCGACCAGATCCAGGGCTTCTTCGACGGCCCGGTCGACCACCTGATGGCGCTGCCGATCCTGGCCGACTACGTGCGCGACAAGTACGCCGGCCAGCCGCTCGCCGTGGTCTCGCCCGATGCCGGCCGGATCAAGGTCGCCGAGCGGTGGTCGGCGCGGCTGGGCGGCGCGCCCCTGGCCTTCATCCACAAGACCCGTCGCGAGGACCGCCCCAACGAGGTCACGGCCAACCGGGTGGTCGGCCGCGTCGACGACCGGATCTGCGTCCTGGTCGACGACATGATCGACACCGGCGGCACCATCGTGGCGGCCGCCGAGGCCCTGATGGCCGACGGCGCCGCCGGCGTGGTCATCGCCGCCACCCACGCCCTGCTCTCCGGCCCGGCCGTCGACCGGCTCAAGAACTCCTCCGCGGCCGAGGTCGTGGTCACCAACACCCTGCCGATCCCCAGCGAGCACCAGTTCGACAAGCTCACGGTGCCTGTCCATCGCCCCGCTGCTCTCGCGGGCGATCAAGGAGGTCTTCGAGGACGGCTCGGTGACCTCGATGTTCGACGGGCACGCCTGACCCCTCGACGGATCGGCCGGCTCGGACCACACTCGGCGCATGCCGGGGGACAGCGTGCGTGCCGACCTGCTCGTGATCGGTGCGGGTCCCTACGCGTTGTCCGCTGCCGCCTTCGCGCAGGAGCAGGGCATCACGACCCACGTGGTGGGGCATCCCATGGCCTTCTGGCGCGACCAGATGCCCACCGACATGTACCTGCGGTCCGGACCCGACTGGTCCCTCGACGCCTCGGGGCAGGACACGTTCCCGGCGTACTTCGAGGACGCCGGCCTCGACCCGGCCGACGTCGACCCGATTCCCATCGGGGTCTTCCTGGACCACACCGAGTGGTTCGCGCGCCGCAAGGGCGTCGAGGCGGACCGGCGCCTGGTCGTGAGCCTGACGAAGCCCGGCTCCTTCGTCGCCGAGCTCGAGGACGGTGCCACCGTCACGGCCGAGCGGGTGCTCGCCTGTCCCGGCGTCTCGCACTTCGTGCAGCTCCCCGACTGGTACGACGCCGTGCCGGCCGGGCGGCGCAGCCACACCAGCGAGCTGGTCGACTTCGACGCGCTGGCCGGGAAGCGGGTCGCCATCATCGGCGGCCGGCAGAGTGCCTACGAGTGGGCGGCGCTGCTGTGCGACCACGGCGCCGCACGGGTCGACGTGGTGCACCGGCACGAGACGCCGCGCTTCGAGCGGGTGAGCTGGAAGTTCGTCGACCCACTGGTCGAGCAGACCCTCGCGGAGCGGGGCTGGTGGCGGAACCTGCCGCCCGTCCGTCAGCAGGAGATCGCTCTGCAGTTCTGGCAGGTCGGCCGGCTCACGCTGGAGTGGTGGCTGGTGCCGCGCCTCGATCCCCACGTCGTCACCAGCAGGCCGGGCACCGAGGTGGTCGGCGTCATCGCCGCGGATCGCGAGGTCACGCTGGCGCTCTCGGACGGCGAACGGCTGACGGTGGACCACGTGCTGTTCGCCTCGGGGTACCGCGCCGACCTGGCCTCGGTTCCCTACCTGGCCGGGGTCCTGGACGCGGTCTCCGTCACCGACGGCTTCCCCGACCTGAGCCCGGGCTTCGAGACGACGCTCCCGGGGCTGTCGGTGACGGGGTTCGCGTCCACCCGCGACTTCGGGCCGTTCTACGGCTTCACCAAGGGCTGCCCGTCGTCCGCCCGGTTGGCCGTGACCGAGATGCTCCGCGAGGAGAAGCGACGTTAGCGGCGGGCGTTTCATCACGCGAGTAAAGCGATTGTTACCGAAACGTTGACCTCCTGTGGCGAAATAAGACACCAGCGCCGGTAAGGCTCCCCTAATCTACGGCGTGCGTGAGCTTCGGGGGGAAGCTCCAACATGTAGGGGGAACCATGGGGGACAGCAGCGGCATGCCCGCAGACAGTCGAGGAGGGAAGCATCCGGGCGGCCTGACCCGCCGGAGCGTCACCCGCGGCGTTGCCTGGACCGCTCCACTCGCCATCGTGGCTGTCGCCGCGCCGGCGTTCGCGGCGAGCGCTCGAGAGGTGCCGCCGTGCGTCGTGCAGACCAACTTCGACAACCTCAGGCCCGGGACGACGCCGAGCGTGTTGACGTTCTTGCCGTCGACCATCACCGCGACCATCTCCTACGCCTCCACCGGCAACGGCGGCGACTCGACGCCGGGTGGCACCGGGCAGGTGGCCAGCACCACCACGACCCCGCCGTGGAACTACATCGAGGTCGAGATGCTGAGCCAGCTCACCGCTGGCGACACCGTCACGGTGACGATCACCTTCAGCGCGGCGATCACCAACCTGTCGTTCCGGATCCACGACATCGACAAGACCGCGGAGGGCTGGGACGACTACGTGATCGTCACCACGGGCGGCTACACGTTCGTGCGTGGCACCGACGTGATCGGCAACGGGACCGCCAGCGGGACGACCACCAACACCGGTCCCTTCCGCAACAGCCACACGGGCGACCAGGCGATCGACTCCGGCCTCAACCACGTGGACCTGACCTGGGCCGGGCCGCTCACGCAGATCCAGTTCATCTACAAGGCCGGGATGACCGGCAACAGCGCCAACCAGCACATCGGCATCGGCAACCTCAGCTTCTCCGACTGCGTGGCCAACCCGAACGGCCTGGCCGCGTCGGCCGAGAAGCTGGCGCTGTCTCGCGGTGCCTTCACTGCGGGCCAGCCGCGCGCGTGCGTGCCTGGCCGCGACAACTGAACCCACCCCGGGCGGGGGCGCCCGGCCGCCGAGCCTCGGCCGGGCGCCCCCGTATTTCTCGCTGACGGACATGGCCATCTCGGACCAGCTGAGTCCGGGAGCGCCGACGGGGAGGCCGCGCCCGATTCGCGCGCGCGGCCCGGCGTCTCCTAGACTCAGCCGGTTGCCTCGGCGAGGGGGACCCTGCACACGCAAGGGGATCCGTGATCGACAGGGCCCGATCCATGGGGCCGCATCGTGCCGCCGAGGTCCACCGACCTGAGCACGAGGAGAGCACCGATGGCCGCCGAGAAGATCACCGCCGAGAAGCGCAGCGAGTTCGGCAAGGGCGCCGCCCGCCGGATCCGCCGCGAGAACAAGATCCCTGCCGTCGTCTACGGCCACGGCAACGACCCGATCCACCTGACCCTCCCGGGTCACGCCACCATGATGGCGCTCAAGCACGGCGGGGCCAACGCCCTGCTCGAGCTCGACATCGACGGTGACGAGCAGCTGGTGCTGAGCAAGCAGGTGCAGGTCGACCCGATCCGCCGCGTGCTCGAGCACATCGACTTCGTGGCCGTGCGCCGCGGCGAGAAGGTCACCGTCGACGTGCCCGTGCACACCGTGGGCGACGCGGCCTCCGAGACCCTGGTCGTGACCGAGAACTCGACCGTGCTGGTCGAGGCCGAGGCCACCCACATCCCCGAGTTCATCGAGGTGGACATCCAGGGCGCCCAGGCCGGCACCCAGATCCTCGCCTCGCAGCTGGTGCTGCCCGAGGGCACGACCCTGGTGGTCGACCCCGACACGTTGGTCATCAACGTGACCCAGGCGCAGAGCGCCGAGGACGTCGAGGCCGAGCTTGCCGAGGCCGAGGCCGAGGTCGGCATCGTCCACGAGCCCACCGACGAGGAAGCCGCCGAGGCTGCCGAGGGCGACTCCGCCGAGGGCGGCGACGGCGAGGGCGAGTCCTCGGGTGGCGACGAGGAGTGACCTCCGACCGACCCAGTGGGTCCTTCGGTGGATTCATCAGGCGGTTGTTGGGTCGCTCGAGCCGCGAGGAGCTCGATGAGGACGCGGACGAGCAGACTGGGTCGCCCGTGAGCGACGTCTGGCTGGTCGTCGGCCTGGGCAATCCCGGGCCGTCGTACGCCGGGCACCGGCACAACGTCGGCTACCTCGTCGTCGACGTGCTGGCCGAGCGGATGGGTGCGCCGCTGCGCGCCCACAAGTCGGGTCGCGCCGAGGTCGTCGAGGGGCGGCTCGGGGCGATCGGGCCGGAGACCCCTCGCGTCGTGCTGGCCCGCGCGCGCTCCTACATGAACGAGACCGGCGGGGCCGTCTCGACGCTCGCGAAGTTCTACAAGGTGCCGCCGGAGCGGATCGTGGCCGTGCACGACGAGCTCGACATCCCCTTCGGGGCGCTGCGGATCAAGCTCGGCGGCGGCGACAACGGCCACAACGGGTTGCGCTCGATGCGTGCCTCGCTGGGCACGGGCGACTTCTACCGGGTCCGGGTCGGGGTCGGCCGGCCGTCCGGGCGACAGGACCCGGCGGACTTCCTGCTGTCCAACTTCTCCTCCTCGGAGCGCAAGGACCTCGACATCAATCTCGTCGAGGCGGCGGACGCCGTCGAGAGCCTGGTGGCCGACGGGCTGGAGAAGACCCAGCAGCGCTTCAACCGCTGACCGGGCGCCGACGTCGGGCCCGGCCCCGGCCGTCGCTAGGGTGATTCGGTGAGCGACAACCACGCGGACCGTACGCCGCCGCCCGGTGCCGATGACCACGTGCTGGCCGAGTGGCTGGCGACGGTCGCCGGTGAGCGGCTGCTCGAGGTCCGCGAGGAGGGCCTCGTGGGTCGCGAGCTCAAGGACGTCGGCGACCGCGTCGCCCACGAGCTGCTCCTGGCGCTGCTGGCAGCGCACCGTCCCGAGGACACGGTCCTGTCCGAGGAGGGCCTGGAGTTCCCCGGGGACAAGGCCCGCCGGCTGGCGGCGGACCGGGTCTGGATCGTCGACCCGCTCGACGGCACCCGCGAGTTCTCCGAGCCGCCCCGCGACGACTGGGCCGTGCACGTCGCCCTGTGGGCGGACGGCGACCTGGTCGCCGGGGCCGTCGCCCAGCCCGCGCTCGGCGAGACGTTCAGCACCGCCGCAGCCCCCGTCGTACCTCCGCGCTCCTCCGACCGTCCCCGGATCGCGGTGTCGCGGACCAGACCACCGGCCTTCGTGGAGGCCCTGGCCGCCGAGCTCGACGCCGACCTGGTCCCGATGGGCTCGGCCGGCGTGAAGGTGATCTCGGTGGTGCGCGACGTCACCGACGCCTACGTGCACGCCGGCGGCCAGTACGAGTGGGACAACGCGGCCCCGGTGGCCGTGGCCCGGTCGGCCGGCCTGTTCTGCTCGCGCGTGGAC
The DNA here is from genome assembly GCA_963774575.1 of uncultured Actinomycetota bacterium. Lineage (GTDB taxonomy): Bacteria > Actinomycetota > Actinomycetes > Propionibacteriales > Nocardioidaceae > Nocardioides. Next base: position 166,860 of record CAVZFO010000011.1, read on the forward strand.
GGCTCGGAGCTGCGCTACAACCAGGACGACGTGTCGCTGCCGGACCTGATCGTGTGCCGGCCCGAGCTCGCCGAGCCGATCCTGGCCTTCGTCCGTCGGCACGGCACGGACTAGCGCACACGTGCCCGGGAGTCCATGACCCGTTCGGGCTAGCCAGCACAATCCTTCGGCCAGAGTGTCCGCGTTGCCGACACCGGCCGGTCGTCACCCGTCCATCCTGGGGCAGACAGCAGGGCCTCCAGGAAGGAGCAGGGTCATGTGGGACACCGTCGAATCGAACAGCCAGCACCTGTCACACGACATGCCCTGCACCGCCTGTGGCCACGCGCAGCACTCGTACCTGCCGTGCTCGGACTCCTGCGAGTGCGAGTGCACGCCGCCCAGCGCCACCGCCGCACGGCCTCGTCGCCAGACAATTCTCACGTGATCGGGGCCACGACGATGGATCTTCGACCCTGATCCGGTCGAAACCGACGTATCACTCGTCATTGATCGGCATCCTTTCAAGCACCAGCAGCACCGACACGAACCGGAAGGGAGAGGGCCATGTGGGACACCGTCATCGACAAGCGAGTCGCACACATGACGCACGAGCGTCCGTGCACCGCGTGCGGCCACGCCCAGCACTCCTTCCTGCCGTGCAGCGACACCTGCGACTGCACGCCTCCTTCGGTCCCCGGGCTGGACGTCGGCCGCAACCTCGAGCTCGTCCTGCACTGAGCCCGTACTGGCCCCGTACTGGCCACGTACTGGCACAGCCGCCGGCTATTCGGCTCGCCCGTCGCGTCGCCCCCGGGCAGACTCCCGGGCATGACCTGCTTCGTCTCGCACACCTCGGTCGACTGCCACGACGCCTATGAGCTCTCCGAGTGGTGGCGCGCGCTGCTCGGCTACGAGATGGTCGCCGACGATCCCAACGAGCCGGGCCACGAGGAGTGCATGATCCTCGACCCCGTGACCGACCACCACGTCCTGTTCATCGAGGTGCCGGAGGACAAGGAGGTCAAGAACCGCTTGCACTTCGACCTGCGGCCGCGCTCCGGCACGCGTGACGAGGAGGTCACCCGGGTTCTCGCCGGCGGCGCGACCATGGTCAACGACCTGCGTGGCCACTGGGGCCCGGGCTCGGGGTGGGCCGTCCTCGCCGACCCCGAGGGCAACGAGTTCTGCGTGCTGCGCACCCAGGCCGAGGTGGACGCGGCCCGTGCCGCCAAGGAGGCGGCCGCCGGCTCCTGATCCTGGGAGGCGGAACCGGCGCTCGGGTGTCGGCGTCCTACGGAGGTGCTGACCCGACGCGACGTCCTCCGGCTGGGCGGCTTGGCGGCACTGGCGACGACCGTGCCTGGCCTGGCAGCCTGCGGGAGTGACGAAGGACGTTCCGTGAGCGACGTGGCGCTGGTCGCCTCGGACGTCGAGCGATCGCCTGGGGACCCGGCCGCCATCGGCGCCGTGGTCGCCGCACTCCACGGGCTGGCGGGCGGCCTGTACGGCCGGCTCGCGACCACGCCCGGCAACCTCGCCCTCTCGCCGTACTCCGTCGCGGTCGCGCTGGCGATGACCCGCAACGGCGCCGCGGGCGCGACGGCGGACGAGATGGACGGCGTCCTGGGCAGCACCGACCTGGCGGCCTACAACGGCGGGCTCAACGCGCTCACCCAGGCCGTCGAGGGGCTGGCCGGCTCGTTCCCCCGGAGCGGGGACGATCCGGCGGTCATCGCCCTTGACACTGCCAACACGCTGTTCGGCGACCGCGGCACTCCGTGGCGGGACTCGTTCCTCGACACCCTCGCGGCGTCGTACGGCGCGGGGATGCGCGTCGTCGACTGGGCGCACGACCCGGAGGCCGGCCGCGAGGCGGTGAACACCTGGACCGCCGACAGGACCCACGACAAGATCCCCGAGATCCTCCCGGCCGGTGTCGTGGACGAGCTGACACGTCTGGTGCTGGTGAACGCGTTGTACTTCAAGGCGCCGTGGCTGGTCGAGTTCCACGACGACCTGACGGCCGACCAACCATTCCACCGGTCACCGGGGGACGCGGTCGACGTCCCGACGATGCTCGGCGAGCTGCGCTCGGTGGGCCTGGCCCAGGGCGACGGCTGGCAGGCGGTGCGGCTGCCGTACTTCGGCAACACCCTCGCCATGACCGTCGTGCTCCCCGACGACGGCAGGCTCGCCGACGTCGAGGCGCTGGTGGCCCGCGGCGACCTGACCGAGGTGCTCGCCGCCCCCAGTCCGGCCGAGATTCGGCTGCGGCTGCCGCGCTGGACCTTCCGCAGCGACACCCCGCTCAGCCACGTGCTGTCCGAGCTCGACATGCCCGCTGCCTTCAGCGACGCCGCCGACTTCACGCCGATGACCGACGACGCGACCGACCTGAAGATCGGCGCGGTGCTGCACCAGACGTTCGTCGCCGTCGACGAGCACGGCACCGAGGCCGCCGCAGCGACGGCGGTCGGCATGCAGGCCACGTCGATGCCGCAGTACACCGACGTCACCGTCGACCGGCCGTTCCTCTTCGTCATCCACGACGTCGAGCACCTGACCCCGCTGTTCCTCGGCCGGGTGGCCGACCCGTCGGCTTCCTGAGCTGTCGGAGGCGTCGCCTAGAGTTGGGGCAACACCCCCTGTCGATCTCGACAGGGGGCGATCGTGCTGCCTGACCCTCCACCGATGACTTGGGAGTCCCTGGTGACCTTGACCCCGATCGCCGACGCCGTGCTGGCCGACGCCACCCTCGCCGAGGCGATGGGCGACGCCCGGGCGGGGCTGGTGCGCACCCTGGACCTGACCGGTCCCGAGGCGCTGCGGCCGTTCGTGGTGGCGGGCCTGGTCGAGGCCGGCCGCACGGTCCTGGCCGTCACCCCCACGAGCCGCGAGGCCGAGGACCTGGTCGCCCAGCTCGGCGACCTGGTCGACCCCGAACGGATCGGCTACTACCCGAGCTGGGAGACGCTGCCCCACGAGCGGCTGAGCCCGCGCAGCGACACGGTCGGCCGCCGCCTCGCACTGCTCCGCCGCATCTGCCATCCCGGCACCGACGCCGGCACGGGACCGCTCAGCGTCGTGGTCGCCCCGGTGCGGTCGCTGCTCCAGCCGCAGGTCAAGGGGCTCGGCGACCTCGAGCCCGTCGAGCTGCACCCCGGCGACGAGGCGCCGCTGGACGACGTGGTCCGCCGGCTGGCGGACGCCGCCTACACCCGCGTCGACCTGGTCGAGAAGCGCGGCGAGTTCGCGGTCCGTGGCGGCATCGTCGACGTCTTCCCGCCGACCGAGGAGCACCCGCTCCGCGTGGAGTTCTGGGGCGACGAGGTCGAGGAGATCCGGGCGTTCGCGGTCGCGGACCAGCGCGCGCTCGAGAAGGTCGAGCGTCTCTGGGCGCCGCCGTGCCGTGAGCTGCTGCTGACCGACGACGTACGACGCCGGGCCTGGGAGCTCGGGGAGGCGCACCCCGCGCTGCTCGAGCTGACCGACAAGATCGCCGCCGGCATCGCCGTCGAGGGGATGGAGTCGCTGGCGCCCGTGCTGGTCGACGAGATGGAGCTCCTCGTCGACCTGATGCCCACCGACACCCACGTGCTGGTGCTCGACCCCGAGCGCGCGCGGGCCCGGGCGCACGACCTGGTGGCGACGAGCGAGGAGTTCCTCGGCGCCAGCTGGGCCGCGGCCGCCGGCGGCGGCACCGCTCCCATCGACCTCGGTGCCGCGTCCTACCGGTCCCTCCCCGACGTCCGCGTGCACTCCCTCGCCCGCGACCTGCCGTGGTGGTCGCTGAGCCCGTTCGGGATCGACGACGAAGGTCTCGACACGGGCTCGACCGGCGAGCGGGAGCCGCTGCGCGACGAGCTCGGCGAGATCGTCAGCATCGACATCGACGTCGAGGTGGGGGCGGTACCTACCCGCGCGCTGCCGGCGCGGCCGGCCGACGCCTACCGCGGCGACCTGGAGCGCGCGGTGGCGGACGTCCGCGGGTGGCTCTCCGAGGGCTACCGGGTCGCCGTGGTGCATCCCGGCGCCGGCCCCGCCCAGCGGATGGTCGAGCTGTTCGGCGAGCACGACGTGGCGGCGCGGCTGGGGCTCCAGGGCACCTGGACCCGGGACGTCGTCACGGTCGACTGTGGGTCGCTCACCCAGGGCTTCATCGACCCGGTCAACCTGCTCGCACTGCTGACCGGCGACGACCTCTCGGGCCAGAAGGCCTCCACCCGCGACATGCGCAAGATGCCGGCCCGCCGCAAGCGGCAGATCGACCCGCTGGAGCTCACGGCGGGCGACTACGTCGTGCACGAGCAGCACGGCGTCGGCCGGTTCGTGGAGATGAAGCAGCGCGAGGTGCACGGCGCGACGCGCGAGTACCTCGTGCTGGAGTACGGCGCCTCCAAGCGGGGCGGCCCGCCCGACCGGCTCTTCGTCCCGGCCGACGCGCTCGACCAGGTGACGAGGTACGTCGGCGGCGAGCAGCCCAGCCTGGACCGGCTCGGCGGCTCCGACTGGGCCAAGCGCAAGGGCCGGGCGCGCCGGGCCGTCCGCGAGATCGCCGCCGAGCTGATCAAGCTCTACGCCGCCCGGCAGGCCACGAAGGGGTTCGCGTTCGGCCCGGACACCCCGTGGCAGCGCGAGCTGGAGGACGCCTTCCCCTTCCACGAGACACCCGACCAGCTGAGCACCGTCGACGAGGTCAAGGCCGACATGCGCCGTACGGTCCCGATGGACCGCCTCGTCTGCGGCGACGTCGGCTACGGCAAGACCGAGATCGCGGTGCGCGCGGCGTTCAAGGCCGTGCAGGACGGCAAGCAGGTCGCGGTGCTGGTGCCGACCACGCTGCTGGTGCAGCAGCACCTCTCGACGTTCGAGGAGCGGATGGGCGCCTTCCCGGTCACCCTCAAGGCGCTGAGCCGGTTCCAGACCGACAAGGAGGCGCGCGACGTGGTCGACGGGCTGCGCGAGGGCAGCGTCGACATCGTGATCGGCACCCACCGGCTGCTCAACCCCGACATCCGGCTCAAGGACCTCGGCCTGATCGTCGTCGACGAGGAGCAGCGGTTCGGCGTCGAGCACAAGGAGCAGATGAAGCGGCTGCGCACCAGTGTCGACGTGCTGTCGATGAGCGCGACCCCGATCCCGCGCACCCTGGAGATGGCGATCACCGGTATCCGCGAGATGTCCACGATCACCACGCCGCCGGAGGAGCGGCACCCGGTGCTGACCTACGTCGGCGGCTACGAGGACCGCACGGTCGTCGCCGCCGTACGCCGCGAGCTGCTGCGGGAGGGTCAGGTCTTCTACATCCACAACCGGGTGCAGAGCATCGAGAAGGCCGCGGCCAAGATCCGCGAGCTGGTGCCGGAGGCGCGGGTCGCGGTGGCGCACGGCCAGATGGGGGAGCACCAGCTCGAGCAGGTGATGCTGGACTTCTGGGAGAAGAGCTTCGACGTGCTGGTGTGCACGACCATCGTCGAGTCGGGCCTCGACGTCTCCAACGCCAACACCATGATCATCGAGCGGGCCGACACCCTGGGCCTCTCCCAGCTGCACCAGCTGCGGGGTCGGGTCGGCCGGTCCCGCGAGCGGGCCTACGCCTACTTCCTCTACCCGCAGGAGAAGCCGCTGACCGAGACCGCGCACGAACGGCTGGCCACGCTGGCCCAGCACTCCGACCTCGGCGGCGGCATGGCCATCGCCATGAAGGACCTCGAGATCCGCGGCGCCGGCAACCTGCTGGGCGGCGAGCAGTCCGGCCACATCGCCGACGTCGGTTTCGACCTCTACGTCCGGATGGTCGGCGAGGCCGTGCAGGAGTTCAAGGGAGAGGGGGAGGGGGAGGCCGACCTCGGCGAGGTACGGATCGAGCTGCCGGTGGACGCCCACCTCCCGCACGAGTACATCCCCTCCGAGCGGCTCCGGCTGGAGATGTACAAGCGGCTGGCCGAGGTCCGCGCCGACGAGGACGTCGACCTGCTCCGCGAGGAGATGGTGGACCGCTACGGCGAGCCGCCGATCGAGGTGCAGTCGCTGCTGTTCGTGGCCCTGTTCCGGGCCCGGGCCCGGCGCGCCGGCATCAAGGAGGTCACCATCTCCGGACGCCACGTGCGGTTCGCTCCCGTCGTGCTGCCGGACTCGCGCGTCGTACGTCTCCAGCGGATGTACCCCAAGAGCATCGTCAAGCCGCCGGTGGAGACGCTGCTCGTGCCGCGGCCGCTGGCTCCCGGGGCCGGGGGGCAGCCGATGCCTCAGCCGATCACTGGGATGGCCCTGCTTGAATGGGCCCGCGGCGTGATCGACGCGGTGATCGACCCGCCCGTCCCGAACAAGGAGTCTTGAGCATGTCCAGCAGTTCTTGGCGGCGCGTCTTTGCCGCTGTCGTCGCTGCCTTCGCGGCGCTGTCGCTGTCCGGGTGCGGCGCGTCCCAGCCCGGTGCGGCTGCCAAGGTGGGTGACCAGACCGTGACGGCGTCCGACGTCAACCGACTGACGGACGGGTACTGCGCGGCGTTCGAGCCGCAGTTCAAGGCCGACGGCACGGTGCTCCCGCTGCAGGTGGTGCGCGGCTACGTCGCGGGCACGATGACCGTCAACGCCGCCGCCCAGCAGCTCGCGGCGAGCTACGGGATCACCGAGCCCGAGGGCTACATCGAGGCCACCAAGAACCTGGAGACCCAGGCAGCCGGGCTCCCCGCGGCCCACCGCGACGAGGTGCTCGAGGTGGAGAACGCCGGCGCCTACACCAACGCCGTCGAGACCCAGGTCGGCGGGCTGCTGCTGGCCGACGAGGGGAAGACCGACGCCGACGACGCGACCAAGGCCAGCCGCGGCCGCGAGGCGATGCAGGAGTGGCTGGGCGAGAACAACGCCGACGTCAACCCGAGGTACGGCATCGGGATCGCCAACGGCACCTTCACCGACGTCGACAACGACACCTCCTACCCCCTCAGCGCCAACGCCGTGGCCGCCGGCAAGAGCCAACCCGACCAGGCGTACGCCGCGACGCTGCCGAGCAACCAACGCTGCGGCTGACCATGAGCGACCCGCTGGCGGCCTTCCGTGAGGACATGCGCCGGCTACGGGCCGAGTGCGTCTGGAAGCGGGAGCAGACCCACGAGTCGCTGCGCCGCTACCTGGTCGAGGAGTCCTGGGAGACGCTGGAGGCCATCGACTCCGGCGACCCCGAGCACCTGCGCGAGGAGCTCGGCGACCTGCTGCTGCAGATCGGCTTCCACGCCGTCATCGCGGAGGAGGCCGGCGAGTTCACCTTCGACGAGGTGGTGCAGGGCATCGTCGACAAGCTGCGCCGCCGCAACCCGCACGTGTTCGGGGACGCGCCGGTCACGGACGCGGCGTCGGTCAACGAGCTGTGGGAGTCGGTCAAGGCAGTCGAGAAGGCCCGCACCTCGGTCTTCGACGGCCTGCCACCCGGCCTGCCGGCCCTGCTGCTCGCCGACAAGGTCCTCGACCGGGCCGAGCGGGCCGGCACGCCGCTGAGCATCCCGGACTCCCCGGATCTCGGTGATCGGCTGCTGGCGCTCGTCGCCGAGGCCCGGACCGCCGGCGTGGACCCCGAGCACGCCCTGCGCGACGCCGTACGCCGCGTCGCACCGCGCTGACCCGACGGCCTGCTCCATCCACCTTCCTGTCAGAACTCCTTCACGGGCCGGATCTCCACGACGGGGTGGGCCCGGGTCAGGATCCGTGCGGCCTCCACCAGCGCGTCGTAGTCGTCGCAGGTGACGACGAAGAAGCCGGACAGCTGCTCGACCGACTCCGCGAAGGGGCCTTCGGTGACCAGCACCTTCGACCTCGCTCCGCGCTTGAGCGTCCGCGCCTGGCTGCTGTGGGTCAGCCCGGCGCCACCGGTCACGGCGCCACCACGCGCCTCGAGCAGCTTGCCGAACTCGAAGTCGGTGTCGAAGGTGGCCTGGCGATCGGCCTCGGTGCCTGCCGCCCTCTCGTCCTCGTTGTCGGCGGGGAACATGACGACGTAGTCGGTCATGACGCTTCCTTTCGGTGGTGGACGGACACCAAGGTGACGGGCACGACGCTCCCGATTCGACGTTTCGGGCGCGAGAACCCTACGGCGCGGACGGGAGCGGGCGTCAGGAGACCGACGGTGGCCAGCGACGCCCGCGCCACTCGTCCCAGGTCGCGAAACCGATCGGTGGGTCATCGATGGGTTCGCTTCCGTCGAGCTCACCCGGCGTCGGGACGTCGAAGCTCGCCGCCCACTCGGCGAGCTCCTCGTCGGACATGTGCCACGTGGTGTGTGACGCCTCGGCGAGGCGTTGGTCCAGTCGACTCCGCTGCTCGGCCGGGGTGAGCTCGAAGTAGTGCATCTCCACGGTCGCACCGAGGTCTGCCGCCGCCTGCCGGAGGGCCGAGCGCTCGTCCCGACCCCAGAGGCCGTAGTCGATGACGACGTTGGTGCCGAGCTCGAGGGCGCGCAGCCCGATCTGGATGAGCCGACCCTCGATCACGTCCTGGGCCGACGGCGGGTTCTGGTGCCCGTAGAGGGCCTTCACCCACTCGTCCTTGGTGAGTCGCAGTGCCTGGTGCTCGACCTCCATGCGTCGCGCGGCGGTGGTCTTCCCGGTGGCCGGGAGTCCCACGGTCAGGAACAGTGTTGGTTGCCTCATCGTCCCCTCCTGTCCGGGCGAACTCCTCGTCATCGTGGACAGCCTGGTTGCCGCGGCGGCCGTCCGCCACGATCCTGACCGGCATGACCAAGCCCTTCATCGTGCAACCAGGGGAGGGCCGGCTGCTGGACCTCGGGAACTTCGAAGCCGTCGTCCTTGCCGACGCGCCGGCGACGTCGGGTGCGTTCACCGTGCTCCAGACCCAGGGGGAGCCACCGGGTTTCGGTCCGCCGCTGCACGTCCACCGGGACGCCGCGGAAGCCTTCTACGTCTTGGAAGGCACCTACCGGATGTACGTCGAAGACCGGCAGGACCTCTGCGCGCCTGGCAGCTTCGTGTACGTGCCACCGAACGTCGCGCACACGTTCGTGGTGGTCTCGGAGGAACCCGGGAGGAAGCTGAACCTGTTCAGTCCGGCGGCCATGGTCGGCTTCTTCGAAGCGCTCGCCGAAGCGGAGGCGAACGGCACCGCGACGCCCGAACGCCTCGGTGAGATCAGCGTGGCACACCACATGGAGATCGTCGGTCCGGTGCCCGAGACCTATCTCTGAGCTGGTCAGGAGCGGACCACGCGCAGCACCACGAGAAGGTGGCCGCTCGGCGAGGCGGTGCCGCTGATGGTCTCGAGCCGGATGGCCGGCAACCCGTCGAACAGTCCCTGCCCGCTGCCGGCGATCGTCGGCGCGATGACGAGCCTGAGCTCGTCGACGAGGCCGGCGGACAGCAGCGTCCGGGTCACCGAGATGCTGGCGTGGACGCCGATGTCGCCGCCCGGCCGCGACTTCAGGTCCCGCACGAAGTCGACCAGCCCCCCGTCGATGACGCGCGAGTTGGTCCACTCGGGTTCGAGCGGCGTCGACGTGGCGACGTACTTGGGGACGGCGTTGATGAAGGAGGCGAAAGGCTCGATCTCGCTGCCCGGCCAGAACCCGGCCCATTCGTCGTAGCTGCGGCGGCCGAGGATGACCGCGTCCTGGGTGGCGATGAGCTGGGCGCCCCTGGCATCCGTCTCGTCGTCCCAGGCGGTGAAGAACCGATCGGGAGCCTCGGCCACTCCGTCGAGAGACAGGAAGTGACCCGCGACGACCTTGCGCCCGGCCCGGCCGGTCTCATCGTCGTTCGTGTCGAGGTCGGCCGGGATCGCCATCGTGGAGCTCCTTCGGAGGGATGTCGCACGGGTTGCTGCTCACCTCTACGTCGGCCGTGTCACCGAGAATTCGACAGGGCGCGCGGGCCAGGGCTCGAGCCGCTCCTCACCCACGGCTCCCGGGACGCGACCCGAGGCGCGCAGGCGGAGATCCTCGGAGACATCGGCGAGGCCGATGAGTCGGCGGTTCCGGTCGATCTGCGCCACGTCGAGATCGGGGACAGCTGAACGCCGTGCTCGTCGGAGACGAACGCCGAGGAGAGCACGGCGTACACCGGCGCCCCTCCCTCCACGGAGCGGATTCCGTCGACGGTGTGGGCAAGGTGTCGTGGATGGGCGAGCCCGGCGGCGACGGCGTCCCGAAGCAGAGGCACGCACCTGTGGCGAAAGCTCTGTTGACCGGCGAGTCCAGTGTTCGCACGCCGGCCCCGGCGTGCTGGAGCAGGAGCCACGCCGCATCTGCGCCGTCCTCTCCGAAGGTCGCGGCCGGGCCAGCCGATCGATGCCACGAGATCGACGGAGGTACGTCGTGTTCCCGCGTACCTGCGCGAGCGCCTCCCTCGGACCAGGGCCGGCGCCTGGTCCTCGGGCTGCCACTCCAGGATGGCGAAGGGCCACGGCGTGGCCGTCGCTGCGTGGGAGCGGTCGAAGCCGGATCGGTGACCGTCGGCGGCTTCGTAGAGCGACGAGAGGGCGCGATGATCGGCCTCGAACCGAGCGACGAGGTCGCGGCGCAGCTCATCGTCCACCGGGCACACCGTAGTGCTCGAGGGCTGGCCGGTGCAGCCTGTCAGTCGCCGGGGGCCTCCGGGCCCGTCGAGATCTGGCGCAGGGTCGAGATCACCGTGACCTCGGGCCAGTACTTCGCGTGCAGCTCGGCGAACTCCCGCTGATCGGCCACGGCCTCCTCGAGGCTGTCGTACTGCATGATGGCCCAGCCGCCGACGACCTCCTTGGCCTCGGCGTACGGTCCGTCGATCCGGCTGACCTCGCCCTGCCGGACGACGAAGTTCACGGCGTCCTCGGTGCCGTACAGGCCGCCTCCGTCGAGGAACACGCCCTTGGCGGCCCGTTCGCCGACGTGGGCGTCCATCGCGTCGAACAGCGCCTGGGGCGGCGTACCGACGCCCTCTTCCATCCTGACGAATCCCATGAAACGCGGCATCTTGATCACTCCTGCTGGTTGGTGGGGAGCTGCTCTCGACCGTACGTCGAACGGTGGCCAGGCTCTTCGACATCGCCCTCTGAGCTTCTTCAACCTTGCCTGTACGCCGGCCCCAGAAGTCGAGTCCGGAGCGGTCAGGCGTGTTCGTCGGTGGCGCGCGAGTCGGTGAGCGTGAGCGCGCCGACCGCGGTGACGAGGCCGACGACGACGGCGAGCACGGCGTAGGTGATCCGCTCGCCGTGGAAGAACGATGCGACCAGCGTGCTGCTCCACGTGCCGGCGGGGAGCTGCGTGGTGACCAGCACGGCGATCATGGTGCCGATCACCGCTGTACCGACGCTGGTGCCGACCTCCTGGGCGGTGTCGTTGAGCGCGGCGCCGATGGACGTGCGGTTGCTCGGCATCGCACCGACGAGGGCCACCGCACAGATCGTCATGACGGTGCGCAGTCCGACGGTCATCAGGACCATGCAGACGGCGATGGCGGGGTACCCGTGGTCGACGGCCCAGGCGAGGCCGAGGAGGGACCCGCCCAGGAAGATCGCACCGACCAGACAGGCGATGCGGTGACCGTAGCGACGTACCAGCCACTCGGAGAACGGGGCCGCGGCGAGCATCGTCACGATGATCGGCAGGTTGGCCAACCCGGCCTTCATGGGGCTCCACCCGTAGGCGTACTGGAAGTGGAGGATCAGCCCGAACATCACGCTGGCCATCGCGATGGACGTCCCGACCTGGGCGATGGCGGCGCCCCGCACCGTGCCGGTGGAGAACAGGTCCAGGTCCAGCATCGGTGCCGGCGGTGCGACGCTCGTGCCAGATGAAGGCGACGCCGGCCACGACGGCGCCGATCATCGAGATGATCGTGATCGCGGAGACCCAGCCGTGCAGCACGCCGCTGGTCAGCGACCAGCAGGCGAGGCCGATCGTGCTGATGCTCAGGGCGGCGCCGGGTAGGTCGAGGGCGTCGTTCGTCAGGTCCTCGGGCCGATCGACCGGCACGCCGAGCCGGACGCCGATGCAGGCGATCAGGGCGATCGGGGCGTTCACGACCAGCAGCCACTCCCACCGCACGTGGGCCAGCGCGGTGCCGCCCAGCAGCGGCCCGAGGACGAAGCCGGACATGCCGACGACGATCATCACGGTCACGGCGCGCATCCGCAGGGCCGTGTCGTCGAACAGTCGGAAGACCAGGGAGTTGGTGATCGGCGCCATCGCCGCTGCGGCGAGGCCGAGTGCGGCCCGGAGGGCGATCAGCTCGCCCGCCGTGGTGACGGCGATGACGCACAGGCTGAGCAGCCCGAACACGGCGAGGCCGGCGAGCAGCACCCGCCGACGTCCGAACCGGTCCGCGATCGATCCGGCGGTGAGGAGGAGGCCTCCGAAGGTCAGCGAGTACGCCCCGGTGACCCACTGCAGCCCGGTCGTGCCACTGCCGAGGTCGCGACCGATCGTGGGCAGGGCGATCGACAGCAACGTGTTGTCGACCATCTCGACGAAGAAGGCCAGGCACAGGGCAGCCAGCGGGATCCACGCCGCGCGCAGAGAGGTGTAGGTGCGCGACGGGGATGCCGTCGTCGCCGTGGTGGTGACGGTCATGGTGGCCTCCTGTCGGACGGCGTTCGAGGATCGAACGACCTGCCCAGCGACGCTAGGAGGCCGAGGCTTCACGCCAGTTTCACGGCACCCACACAGCGGCAACGCCCGTGAAACCGGGGGAAGGTGCGTGGGTAGCGTCCGGGACCCGGGTCAGGCCGCCCAGTCCCCCAGGACGTCGTCGAACCACAGCTCGACCCGGCTCGTCGGGACCTCCCGCTCGGACATTCGGAGGCGTCGGGTGCCGGTGTGGTCGACGAGGTAGAGCGCACCGTGCGCGACCAGGTGGGCGGGGGTCGGGGAGCGGATGCTGGACGACGTCCGGCGTGACACGGTCTAGCCTGCGGCATGGCCACCTTCGTCCTGACCCTGTTCGGCGACGACCGCCCCGGCCTTGTCTCGGACATCGCGGGGGCCATCAGCAGGCGCGGCGGCAGCTGGGAGCACAGCCAGCTGTCGCAGGCGGCGGGCAAGTTCGCCGGCATCGTGGTGGTCTCGGCGCCCGATGCCACGTCGGATGCGATCCTTGCGGACCTGCACGCGCTGGAGGACGAAGGCCTGCACGTGCTGGTCGACCAGACCGACGCGCCCGTCGAGACCGACCTCGTGAAGTTCGACCTGGAGCTCGTCGGCGCCGACCGGCCCGGGATCATCGCCGAGATCTCCTCCCTGCTGGTGGCGCACCGGGTGAGCATCGAGGACCTGGTTACCGAGCTCACCGACGCGCCCATGGGCGGGGCGAGCTGTTCGAGGCCCGCGCCGTGCTCGTGGCGCCGGAGTCGTTGAGCGCGCACGACCTGCGCGAGGCGCTTGAGGAACTCGCCGACCGGCTGATGGTGGACGTGCACCTCTCGCTCGACTGACGAGCCGCAGGCGTCGGAGCGGGCTCCGGCAAAGGCGTCTCCGACGGCAGCGCCTCCGGCAGAAGGTCCCCCCAGACAGCCCTTCGGCGCCGAGGTCGAGTGTGCCTTCCGCCCATAGATCCCGCGCCGCCTCCCAGCCCGCCGGGACCGTGCGGTCGAAGTGGGGGAAATTCGAGCAGCCCCCGATGAAGACCCAGATCGGTTGTCCGGGATGCGTCACACCGGGTTGCTGCCGCGCTCAGCCAGCCGATGAGCGGACGCGTCGCTGAGCGCCTCTACCGGCAGGGGCTGCGCCTACCAAGGACCTATGTTGCCGCGACGAGCCGGTCCATCGCTGCCAGGAGACAGCCCGGCGCCTCGTACCAGACGAAGTGGCCGGCCCCGGGTTCGACGTACGACCAGGCCCCAGGGATGCGGTCCGCACTCTGAGTGCCTGCGCTCGGCGGCATCGGGCTCAGCTCGCCGACGAGACGCCGAACGGGACCCGGATAGAGGGCAGCGACGACTCGAGCTCGGGCAGCCGGACCTGCAGATCGGCCCACAGGCCGCGGTTGGCGGGCTGGTAGAACTCCACTCGCGGCATCGCGGGGGCGGCAGCAGGATCGGCGAAGTAGCACGGCCAGAACAGGGAGAAGGCCTCGAGATCCTCATCCGGGCTCGCCTTGCCCGCCGTGTCCTTCTCGTCGAGCACGCGGGCACGCTCGCGGTCGGCTTCAGGTACGCGCGCGAGCATCTCGGCCCCGAAGGCCTCGGCCCCGCCGTCGCCGACGGCGCCCAGTGGGTCGACCGACAGGACCCCGGCCAGACGCTCGGGGATGCTCGGCGCAGCGTGGAAAGTCAGGTGGCCACCCCACGAGTGACCCATCAGGTACGCCGTCTCCCACCCCAGCCCGTCCAGCACGGCGGCGATGTCGGCCACCGCCTCCTCGACTGTGAAGTCGCCCTGCTCGGTCGACGGGGCAAGGCCCCGCTGCTGGAAGGTCGCGACCTGGTACCGGGTAGCGAGCTCCTGACCGCGTCGTCGAGATAGTCGTAGCTCATGCCAGGGCCGCCGTGAACAGCCAGCACGCGCGGGCCCTCGCCGGTGACCCAACCCGACAGCTCACCTGACGGCGTGGCAACCGTGAACGGTGTTCGCTCCATAGCCGCAGCCTAAGACGACCGGGCTCGATCCTGCGCCGTCCGGGACTCCTGTGACCTACCGGAAACGCCCCCATCTGCCGCGATCCGCTCGGTCTTGCCGAGATGAGTACGTGGCGGACGTCGTCTCTTGGCGGAGGCGTGCTTGTTCGGGGCTGATCCAGCCATCAATCGATGACCGCCCCATGGAAAGGCGAGCAGAGTTCCGTGATGAGTGCGAGGCCGCGCCCCAGGTGATGCTCAGTACGCCGCCAACCTGGTAGGGCCACAGGTCCTTCGGGTCGTAGTGCGTCCAACCGCCGCGCAAGGGATCGCCATCCTGGAGGGGGCCGTGCCGCACGCGGCCGTCAGGCCATGCTGGGATGCATGAGATTCACCGAGCACGAGCTCACCGCGGCATTGACGGGGGCGGCGAAGTCCGTGCTGGCCTCTCGCAAGGAGGTTCGAAAGCGCGGTCATGACATCGATACGGCCTGGGAAGCCATGAGTCGATACGAGCGGTTCCAGATGCTCGATGCCCTCGGCGACCAGATCCTGCCGGTGCTGGTGGCCCTGCCGGACGTCGATGTCGCACCGGGGACACGAGCGTCCTACTCGTCGAAACAGGTGAGTGAGGTCGTCGCTGGCCTGGTCGAGGACGACCTGTCTCGACTGCGACGCGTCGTCGTGGTCAAGGCCCGCACCGCTCTGGTGCAGGCGGCACTCGCGCACGTGCCGCCGCGAATCGATCCCGACGCCCTCGGCATTCCCGACGGCTCGTAGCGGTTGACGCCGCCTCGGCTCTGGTGCGTCATACCGGCGTGACGGACGCGCTGATCTGGCCGATGTGGGTGCTTCCGCCATGGGTCGGCACGTGCACCTGGACCCCATGCGGGACAAGGCGCGGACCATGTCGGGGGCGACGATGCAACGGCCTCGGCCTTCCGCGTGTGGCACTGCAACTATCACTCGCTGGGCGACACCGGTGAAGATTCCCGCAGCCCAATCGAAGGCGGCTAACCGGCGCCGCTGCGCTCGTGGGGCCGCATGAGTCGGGCGGCGCGATCGGCATCGCGCGAGATGCGCATCGACCGCTCGAGCAGGTCGCGCAGGACGTTCAGGTCGATGTCGGCCAGCGTCTTGACATAGAGCTTGCTCACACCGGTCTTGTAGGTGCCGAGTTTGGCCATCAGCTGGTGGTCACGCGCCTCGAACTCGTCCATGAGATTGACCACCAGATGGGCCTTCCGCGGTGAGAACCCCGCGAGGGGCATGCTTCCTCACGCCCGCTCTCATAGCGGTAGTGCAAGGTACCGAAGCCCACGATTCTCGGCCCCCACAGCACCGGTGGCTCACCGGTGACCTCGCCGAGCAACTTGCACAGCACCTTGGCGTCGGCCCGACGTGTCTCGTTCGGCACCGCGTCGAGGAAGGCCTGGACATCAGCGGATGTTGGCCGCATGACGGGAGGCTTTGCCACGGGACCAGTCTGCTTGAAGCGGGGTGAGTGGTCCGCGCGAGCGCCAACCCAACGGCACAACCACCCAGCCACTAGGGTCCGGTGCCGGTGGTTCCGTGCCATGCTTGTTACCGAGCCACTCACGGACCCGAGACCGTGGGTGGCTCACTTACGTGCGAACCGCCCACCCGGAAAACAGCCGCGTCGCGAACGGTGCCCGGCCGCCTAGGGTCAAAGGCCTCTTACCTGTCATCAGCACGGACCCTACGTTTGAAGCGATATCCCAGGCTCACTCGGGGGACGAGCGGGATACGTCCGGCCCGAGCGGTTCGGACGGGACCGTCTCGGACTGGCTTGGTCCAGCGGGGCGGTTCTCCAGCTCTGGTGAAGCGACCACGCGCTCATGGCCGCTGAGTGCGCGGATCTAGCCGATGATCGGACGCACGAGTCACACCGCATGCGTGCTGATGCAGAACTCGTTGCCCTCGGGGTCGGCCATCGTCACGTTGGTGTCGATCCGGTACAACTCCACGGCCCCGCGGTCGACGAGCCGGGTGACCTCATCCTGAAGATCGTCGCTGCGCAGATCCAGGTGCAGTCGGTTCTTGTGTCGCTTCGGCTCAGGAACTCGCATGAACAAGTATCGGGGCCCAGCGCCTAGTGCCGGTTCCACCACGACGCTTGGATCGTCCTCAAGATCGAAGACGCCCATGTTGCGCAATCTCTCCAACTCTGCGGAGTCATAAGGCGCGACGCGGTACCCGTCGAGCGTCGACGCCCACCAGCGCGCCAGGGAAGCCGGCCTCTCACAGTCGAAGACGATGTCGGCCAGGCGCGCCACCGACTCACGATAGCGGCGCTCAGTGACTTCGCGGCACCGTGCCTCGGAGGCGTGCCAGCCCGGTACGTCCCGACGGGCGACCTGAGCGGCATGATCCCGCCGGTCACCTTGAGACCCAGGTTTGTCGAGCTCGGGCCGTCTGCGCGCCCGCCGCTGGTCCTGCGAGGATGACTGGGTGGACGCGGGCGCGGTCAAGTACGTGATCACGTCGCCGCTGTCGCTCGCCCGGATCATGTGGTGGTACGGCGAGGACGGGCTCTGGACCGCAGCGCTCCTCCTCGAGCCCGCCGTGGTGGCCGACCTCGCCCCGCGCTTGGCTGAGCTCCGTGCCGCTCCCGGGGTTCTCGAGCTGCTGTGGCCAGGTGCGCCACTGGCGGACGCTCACCTGGTGCTGGGCGCCATCGAGTACCTCGAGGGCCGCCCTCGGCCGGCGGCACGCCGTCATCGACGCGGTGGACCGATGCCGGACCGGCTCGATGTGAGCGAGCACGAGCGATGGCGCGACCCAGCTGTCGCTGAGGTGTTCCGGCTGGTCCAGGAGCGCACGGGGTCGGCGGGCGGTGGCCCTCACGCCTGGCAGTTGCCGCGGCTGCACGGACGGTACGCCTCAGGCTGAGAGCGGTAGCTCGAGCCCCCCGACATCTGCAGCCACCTCCGGCTCCGCGGGACCGCACACTCGCGTTTGTTGGCATGACGACGCCCATAAGTTTGCGAGCGCATCCCCGTGGCGCGAGACCCAGAAGCCTACCGATAGAGGGGGGTAGCGCCGTGAGTGTGTTCGGTCTGGGAGCCCTCGGGCGGCAAGAAGTGGCATTCGCTTCGATGTCCGCGCCTGTTGGCGCCTCGGTTCATGGCGGGTCCGTTGGACAGAGCACAGGCTGGCTAGCCAGCCACCCTGTTGTCGATGAAGTTGTAGGACTGGAACGGGTTGCCGTTCTCGTCGAGAATGATCTTCTTAGGCTGTGCGCAGACCCAGCCGTCCGCGTTCCCGTGTTCGTCTACGGCGTTGTCGGCTTCGTATGGCGCTGTGTTGACGTCCCACAGGACGTACCCACTGTGTCCTGGCGGGCACGAGTCGCCTGCTGATGCGGTGGCGGGCGAAGGACTGACGGCAAAGATGACTCCCGCGGCGGCGAGACCGATGATGAGCTTGTTCATGTTCGGCTCGATGAGCGGACGGCCGTCCCGTCGCGACTCGGCTTGGCCGCCTTTCCTGGGAGCACTTCGGCGAAGGGTCTTCTGCGCCTCTTAGCCCGTGGCAGCGTCGACGATGTCATCGACGAGTTGGCCGTTCATGCCTTCGTACGCCGTGTTGGTCAGGATCACGATCGTGGTGGCCGAGTCCGGGTCCACGAACCACGTGTGGCCGTAGACCCCGCCCCAGAACCACGTGGACGGGGACAACCCGTCCCCGTCGCCGCCGAGGACGGCGCCGCCGTAGCCGAAGCCCCAGCCGGGATCGTCGGGGTCAGGCTTCAAGGCACCGAGCTGGTTCGCCATCATCATCGCGGTCGACGACGGCTGCAGGATCACGCCACCGCCGGTGCGCACCGTCTCCAGGAAGGCGAGCATCTCCGGCGCTGTGCCGACCATGCCCGCGCCGGCGGAAGGAAAGGCGGCCGGGTCCATGGCCCGACCCGGCGAGTAGACGAGCGTTTCGTCCTGGTGGGAGTAGGGGTCGCTCATCCGGACCGGCTCCGGCTCGCCGTCGCCGTACGGCGCCGCCAACGGTCCGCCGTTCACCTCCGCTGCCGAGAACCCCATGCACGGGAGTCCCAAGGGGCCGGTCACCAGACCCCGGACCACGGCGGGCAGATCCTCACCCGTCGCGGCCTCCATCACCGAGCCGAGGACGTCAAGGCCGACCGAGTAGCCCCAGTCGGTGCCGGGCTCGAAGTACAACGGCAGCCTGGCGACCAGATCCGTGTTCTCGGCCAGGGTGCGGGCGCCGGAGGACCGGATGCCGTCGCCCACGTCGGCGCTCCGGTACGGATCACCGGGGTCCTCGTCCCACGGGTAGCCCAGCCCTGCCGTGTGGGTGAGCAGGTGGTGCAGGGTGATCGTCGGCTGCTCCCCCGAGGCCAACCGCGGCCGGAACTCCGGCAGCCAAGAGGTCACCGGCTCATCAAGCGCCAGCACCCCGCGCTCCACGAGCACCATCACAGCCGCCGTGCAGATCGGCTTGCTCAACGACGACAGCCTGAACAACGTGTCGACCCCCATCGTGCGAGCACTCTCGCGGTCCGCGAGGCCAGCGGCCCGCCGGTAAAGGACGTCACCTTCCCGGGCCACCTGCACCACGGCACCGACCACACGGCGCTCAGCGAGAGCCCGGTCGATCGCATCGTCGAGAGCGGCCACGGTCATCCCGCGATGCTAGACCGGGCAGGGTCCGCGCCATGCCGTCAACATCGAAGCAACCCGGCGGTCCGACGTACGACTTCTACAGATCCGCGGCACCCATTCTCACTCCGTCACGCCGCCGCGAGCCGGGCGTTCCGAGGCGCGCTCACCTGCCGCGATCCGGGCGCACGCAACGTGCGTCTTTCCGGCTCCCCTCTGTTGTCGGTGACGCAAGTAGGCGTCCGTTGGATCGCGCAGCATGCGGCTTCCCGGGTCCCATGCAGCCAGAAGATCGGAGCCCCCTGAAGCTCGCCCCACACACATACACCAAGTTCGCGGCCGTCCGGGGTCGTGACAATTCGGGTGCCACCCGATGAGTAGTCGTCCATGTGAACCGCCCCACGAAAGCGCGATGTCACCGCACATCTCGCCCGAGAGTTTCACGGAGAGCCGACCTTGCATGAGCCCAGCCGTCGTTGCGTCACACCCCCGCGACCGACCTCTGTCCGGTCATGCCAACTACCTTGCGGGTGCAGTCGTCGAGGCCAGAAGGCGCCGGGCCCGACGACCAAGATCGCTCAGATCGACCCGACCCTCGTCGGCGGCGGCCGCCAAGCGCGCAGCCAGATCTAGTGCTTCGTCGAGCTCAGGCCCAATGATGGCCGACTCCTGGCCCATGTCGCGGAGAATCGTGGCCTCGGTCCGCGAAGCAATCAACGGGTCAGCCACCCCATCGATCCACACTCTGGTGCGGCGGCCATCGCCGCGTTCGTCGCCGATGATTCGCTCGAGCGCGAATATGCGGTCCGCGCGAGCGAACTTCCCGAAGCCCAGGGCCACCATGCGCGAGTCCGCCGCCACGCAACCATCCTGGCACTACCCACCGACGCCAGTCCCGTGCTGCTCCCAGCGGTTGAGGCAGGTCACTGAAGCCTTTCGCCGCGACAGCACGTGCGTCACATCGCCGCGAAGCGGCCACGCTAGGCGCGCCCCCGGCGAATGGCTCCCCTTGAGTGTTGCTGTTGCCCATGAGGTCCGGGTCCCGGTGTCGGACGGGTTCTTGACCATTTGATCGGTCGGCCGGCTGAGCAGCAGTCGTCGTGCGGGTCGGGTGGAACGGCCGGTCACGACCGGGCTCGATCCCCGCAAGGGCATCGGGCGGTGGAGCGTCCGGATCGAAACCCGCTGCGAGGATGACGCTTGTGCGCCGCTACGCCGGGACCATGTACGACAGCAACCGCTGGGACGGCTTCGAGCTTCGACCCGGCGACATCATCATCGCCCCGCCGCCGAAGTGCGGGACGACGTGGACGCAGATGATCTGCGCGCTGCTCATCCTGCAAGAACCGGAGCTCCCTCTCCCGCTGAACAGGCTCTCGCCGTGGATCGACATGGAGACCCGCGCCCGCACGGAAGTGTTCGCGGACCTGCAAGCCCAGAGGCACCGCCGGTTCATCAAGACCCACACACCGCTCGACGGGATACCCAACGATCCGACGGTCACCTACATCTGCGTCGGGCGCGACCCGCGCGACGTTGCGCTGTCGATCGACCACCACATCGACAACATGGACATCGGCGCGTTCCTCAAGGCCCGCGAACGGGCCGCAGCGATCGACGGCATCGAGCTCGGACCGTTGCGAGCACAGCCGCCGCGCCCCGAAGGCGAGCGGGACCGCTTCTGGCAGTGGGTCGACGACGAGACGCCCTCGACACAGATCGGGTCGTCGCTGCGGCGTACCGTCGAGCACCTCCAGACGTTCCGCGACGCCGCCGATGATCTCGACGTCGTGCACCTGCACTACGACGACCTGAAGGCCGACCTGGACGGGCAGATGCGGCAACTGGCCGCCCGACTCGGCATCGACGTCGACGAGCGCCAGTGGCCCCGTCTGGTCCAAGCGGCGAGGTTCGAGTCGATGCGCAGCAGGGCCGACAGGACCGTCCCCGACGCTGGCCCAGAGCAGTGGATCGACCCCGCCGCCTTCTTCAGCCACGGCACAAGTGGCCAGTGGCGCGACCTCCTCGACAACGCCGACCTCGGCCGGTACGCAGCGCGCGTGCGCGCCCTTGCCTGCGACGACCTCGTCGACTGGGTGCACCGCGAGGTGATCGAATGAGATCCCACCTCGGCGGGTTGACGCACCCCGGAAGGTGACCGCAAGCGCCTGAGGGCCATGACTCCCCCGACCACCCACGCCTCAGCCGCGTCACACCGCCGCTTGACGGACGCGCTGATGTGCGGAATGGCGTGCGTCAGTTCCAGGGCCGGCGAGCCTGCTTGACCTCGCGGGCAATCGCCCGGCGTTCGCCACCGGGCCTGCGTGGCCAGCTGACGGCCTCCTCAACGCGAGGCGCGGCGACCGGTTTGAACCCATCAGGAGTTCGCGAGCGACTTCCAGTCCTCGATCCGCTCGGCAATCAGTGCCGCTCGGGCCTGGTTGTCGCGTCCATCCAGGACGGCGAGGTCGTCGGGCTCGGACCGTAGGTAGACGCCTGATGTCCGGGCGTTGAGGGTGGGCTCGGCGTCCGAGCGGGTGATCCAGTAGCCGGAGGCGCGGTCCTCGGTCTCGAACTTGATCTCGCCGATGCCGTAGATCGCCGGTGCGTTCGGGTGGCGCGGGCGTTCGCCATTCCAGGCGTAGAAGACGCCCGCAGGGTCCTTCATCTCCTTGGCCGCCTCGCTCCAGTAGCGGGCGGACAGGGTGCCGTCCTCCTGCCAGGAGCGGCCATCCACCTCCAGCATGCGGTCGCGATCGCGTGAGATGCGCAGCAGACTCACCGCGGAAGGCTCCAGGGTGCTTCGCTCGGTCATCGAGAACTGCCACCACAGCCCCTCGATTCGGGAGAGACCGCCGATGTCCTCGATCGCCTTGCGCAACTTCTGGTTGACGGTCTTCACCTCGGCGGCCCTGGTCGCGTCGCCATACCGGACGCAGGTCAGGCCAAGCAGATCCGTCGGCAGCTTCGCGCCGTTTGCGTGCAGGATGAAGGTTCGCTCCATGCCGAGGACGCCTCCGAAAAGCCCGGCCTCGAAAACGACGTTGTCACGCGGGGAGGCCTGGCCGGCGGCTGCTGCATCGGCGTGGGAGGTGGCCGGCTCGGCGCTGGTCCAGTCGTCCTGGGCGAAGATGAACGCCGCGAAGTCGACCTCGCGAGTCAGTTCGACCAGGCGCCCGAGGGTGGTAGTGCCGGGATTGAAAGTCGCCGTCCATGGCTCGACGTCCGCGACGTCCGAGAGTCCGCGGGTCAGTGCCTGGAGCAGCGTGGCCTGCTGGCCCGACGACCCCAGGAAGATGCGGGGCTTGGCCATCGGTCCTCCCACTGTGGGTCGACGGTGCTCTGCGGTTCGCAGCGTATCGAAAGAGCCTGCGGCGGGCGGAGCGGGGCAGCGCCGTGGCTACGTTGTTGCCGAGGGCGGTGGCCTCGACCGGTCCTTCCAGGCCCAGCCGTTTCGTGTTCTGCGGCGTCGTAGCCGACGCATCGACCCGAGCCAATGCATCGCCGCCCTGCGGTTGTCCCCAAGAAGCCGCACGCTCATAGCCGCGATCCGGACGGTCAGCAAAGGTCAATCCGCCGCGTTGTGGGACGGTGGTTTCGAGGAGAGCCACAGTGGAACGAGGTCGTCAGCGACGTGGGTTGGGTGGTCCTCAGTCGTTGAGGGGGACGCCGAAGGCTGCGTACATGGTGTGGAACGCCTGGGTCCCTTGGGTGAACAGCAGCGTGATGGCGGCAACTGTGACGAGGCCGGTGAGCCATTCGCGGCCTGGGATTCTGGTCGCTAGCCAGGCGCCGAGAATGGCGATGGGTCCCAATGGGGGCAGGTAGAACCTGACGACTTGCACCGTGACGCTGGTGGGGTCGGTGGTCCAGGTGTAGGCGGAGTACAGCGCCCAGATCGCCAGCCACATCGCCGCGAGCGCCAGCCCTACGCAGAGATCGCGGCGGGCGGCCACGGTGGTGGGACCGCTGACGCGGCGTACCAGCACCCAGCGGACGACAATCCAGACCATCGAGATGGCTCCCAGTACGAGCATGGGCATGGCCCGGAGCAGGTGCGAGGGCATCAGGTGGAGGTTCGGCCGGATCGCGCGGAGGGCGAAGGTGACCTCACCGGGCTGGTAGCCCGTGGTGAGCGGGCCGCCGTAGACGACGGTGTCGAAGACGGCGACGCCGAGTCCGAAGGCGGCTACCGAGGAGAGCCACCACCACAGTGAGCTCGATGGCAGTGTGACGCCCCGCCGCCAGGCGACGAGCACGGTCACGACCGCACAGGCGAGGATCACGAGGTTGGTGTAGCGGACGAAGGTGGCACCCTCGAGTGCCAGGAATCCGGCGAGGCCGACCCAGGTGCGCCTACGCGAGCCGGCTTCGGTGGCCAGCAGTGCCCACAGCAGGAACCCGGAACCGGCCGCCACCAGGGAGGCGTCGGTGAAGGTCGGCATGTAGTCCCGCCAGGCGAACGCGAGCGCGGCCCCCGAGGAGCAGTAGAGCCCCACGGCTGCAGCGCCCCCATAGGGGCCGAGCCATCGCCGGGCACCGACAAAGAGGCCGAGGCAGGCGACTGCACCGAAGAACAGCGGCGCCCACCGGATGATCCCGAGCTTCTCGAACAACGCCGCGAGGAAGGGGTAGCCCGGGTCCTTCTCACTCAGGTACCGACCAGGCGACACCTGGACCCACTGGTTCGGGGGTGCGGCCGGGTTGTCGTGCAGCCCGCTGGCCAGGGCTCGTGCCTGCGCGGTCGACAACGTCAGGAAGTGCCCTTCCGTGATCGCGACGATCGAGGCTCGGTAGGCGCCGTCGTCAGGCTCAGCGGACTGAGGCGCCACCGACAAGATCAGGACACACGCGGTGATGAACGCGGCAGCGGCCAACGTTGCCTCGACCCACACCTGCCAACGTCCGCCTCGCCTGTGAGGCAACAGACCCTCGGCGGCGGCCGACTGCGCCCCGTCATCGTGGCGGCGAACCTTTCCCACCTCCATGCTGGGTGTTCTACACCCCCCAGCTGACACACTCGATCCAGCCGACACGGCGGTGCTCCAGTCGGGGTTGCCCCTGCGAAGGCGGTGCTCGCAGCGCAGCATCGACGTCCGTGAGGATCCCGCCCACGATGACACCGTCATTCAGCCACGGGCTCCCAGACAAGCTCAGCCACATCCATCACCAGTTGGGGGCTGGATCCGTTCGGATCATCGAACGTTCGCACTTCCCCGACACAAACGCAGACCACATCGTTGAGGCGGCGATAGCGACCGTGGTCGCTCAGGTGAAGCACCGAACCCACCACCTGCCTCCGCCCCTGCGGATAGGCGCGACCGTAGCCATGACACTCGAACATGATGGTGGCGCCGTCATCGGTGTCGATCACGGCACGAAGGTCTGGACAGAACGGCCCGTTCACCGTGCGTCGCTGCGGGAAGTTCAGGCCCTGGAATCGGCCACTGATGGCGCCCTCGCACCGGCCTTGGGCCACATACAAGTGCTGCTGCCATCCGCCTTCGAGCTCCACCTCCCAGCCCTGCGGATAGGTGAAGCGAACCCTGTACAGCGGCTCGAGCCTCATTCGACTTCTCCCGCCCACAACCTTGGTACGACACATGCCAGACGAGCCCGGACAACACGACATCCGATCACCGCCGGTGAAGGTACTCATCCTCTCTCGAACCCTCGCGTAACCCGAAGGGCCGGATGACCGTTGAAGCTGTGACGCTTCATTTCATTCGCCCACACCAGGGTCGTGCACGATGCAGAAACCCTTGCTCCGCTTTGCCGCGGCTGCGCTGCTCCTCTCGGTTGCCCAGATCGGCTTGGCCGGTGCCCCGGCTGGTCTCCCGGACAACGCGGCCGGCAGCGTCTCCGGCAACGTCTTCGGCACCGTCACCCTGGTGCAGGCTGTGCCGGGCCGGAGGGTCGAAATGCGGGTCGACGGGCGCAAACTTCACCGGGTGGCGCACGTCGGCGACGTCATCGGCCCGGTCCGGCTTCCGGCAGGTCGACATGTCGTCGCCTTCGTCGGCTCGGGAGGCGGCGCCGTACGGGCAAACGTTGGGCTGAGGCCGGGCGCCTCCCTCGACGTCGTCCTCCACCGGCCCGCGGCAGTCCGAGGAGTGTCGGTGGTGAGCTGGTACCGCACGCCGACCCGGCCGCTCAGGCCGGGGTGGGCTCGGATCGTGGTCGTGGCCACGGCCAGCCTCGTCCCGGCCGACGTCCGGGTCGACGACCGGGTCGTGTTCGCCGACATCGCCAACGGGGAGTCGGCCACCATTGACGTGACGGCTGGACGGCACCTGGTCGCCCTGGTGCCGAGTGGACAGCCGGCACCCGCCGTCCTTGGTCCGTTGAAAGTCACCGTCGCCGCCGGCACGGTGAATATGGTCTACGCGGTGGGTGGTCCCCGCGCCGGTGCGTACCGCGCGATCGTGCACACCATGGCTCTGGGCGCCGGTGGCGGAGTCGCCCCCGGCAGTGTGCACACCGGGACGGTTGGGCTGGCCCGCGACCTCGCCGTTCGGGTGTTCGGCCCGGGATAGCGCGATGATCCGGCACCGCACGTTCACCTCGCTCTGGCTGGCGGCGGCGGCCGGCGCCGTGCTTGCGGTGCTCCTCGGCCTGCTCACCCCCGGCCCGGCCCACCCGCTAGTTCCCGAGGCGCCCCGGTCGCTGCGGCTGCCGAGCGGCCGGGTGGTTCCGGTCCAGGCGATCTCCACCGGCCGGGACGGGCAGCTCGACGTACCCGACAACCCACGGTCCGCCGGCTGGTGGCGCGGCAGCTCCCGTGTCGGGGACCGGTCCGGGAAGACCTTCCTGGCCGCCCACATCGACTCGCCGCGCCAGCGGCTGGGACCCTTTGCAGAACTGTACGATGCGCGACCAGGGGGCCGGCTCGTGCTGCGGTCGGCCGGCCTTCGTCAAGACTTCCACATCCGCTCGGTGCGGCTGGTCCGGCGGGAGTCCCTGACCGCGCGGCCCGACCTGTACTCACCCAGCGGCACACGCCAACTTGTCCTCATCACCTGCGCGCCACCGTACGATCCGACGCACGGGGGCTACCGGAACCTCGTCGTGCTCGTGGCGAGCCCAGCGGTCCGGCGACTCCCACGGCACCCGATGAGTAGGCCAACAAGAAACCACGCCGTCCACGACGCTGGAGCCCCCGGACAGCCAGACCCGTCGGCCGGCGGGGCACCTAGATTCGCCACGTGGACGTGGACGGCGAACCGCTGGTGGACCGTCCGACTGTCGCGGACGTGGAGGCGTTCTTCGAGAACGCCGGCCCCGAGACCCGGGCGGTGTGGCTGCGGCTGACCCGCAAGGGGGTGGAGCCGGCGTCCCTGACGGCCGACGAGCTGGTCGACGTGGGACTCTGCTTCGGCTGGGTCTCGGCGGTGCGCCGGCGCAGCGACGACGAGACGTACCTGCAGCGATACACGCGCCGACGCCCGAGGTCCCGGTGGTCCCGGCTGAACATCTCGAAAGTGGAGCGGCTCACGGCCGAGGGGCGGATGCGCCCCGACGGCCTGGCCGAGGTCCGAGCCGCCCAGGCTGATGGGCGCTGGGCCGATCCCTGGACCTGACCCGGCTGACCGTCGGTAGGGTCCGGGGATGCGACTGCCCGGCTACGTCCTCGGAGCGATCGGGGTGCTGCTGGTCGGTGGCCTCGTCCAGAGCGCGGCGCCCGCGGCCGTGCCGAGGATGACGCAGACCGAAGCGGACAGCCAGTCCTCGACCTCGTGCGCCGACGAGGGCGGGACGGGCGCCGTGCGGGCGCCGAGGTTCGTCCGGCAGATCGCCACGGGGGAGACCGGCTGGTTCTCCTCGCCGGGCCTGGTCGACCTCGACGGCGACGGCCGGCTCGAGATCGTCGCGCCGTTCTACTCGACGTTCGTGTTCGACGCGAACGGTCACCTGCTGGGGCGCGGCACGCGCGAGCGAGGGCCGGGTCTACGCGCCGTCGGTGGTCGACCGATCTCGAGGGCGACGGCATCCCCGACATCGTCGTCGGCGGCGACGAGGGCACGGTGGCGGCGTACGAGTTCCGCGGCGGCCGGCTGCAGCTCAAGGCGGGCTGGCCGGCGTCGACGACAGCGGCGGCCAGTCGCCGGAGGTGCGCGGGCTCGCCGCGGCCGACCTGAACGGCGACGGTCGGGTCGAGGTCGTGGCGACGACGACGAACACGTCGCCCACGGGTGCGCAGGTGTTCGTCTTCGACGCGACGCGGCGGCTGTTCCAGCCCGCGGGAGGCCACACCCGGCGTGGCCGCGCTACAACAAGCTGAGGGGCCGGGCAACGACCTGCGGTTCAACGGGGTCGGCAACCACGGCTACGGCGCGTACGGCGAGAACGTCGGCATCGGCAACATCGACGACGACCCCGACCTGGAGATCATCGCCACCTTCGACAACCACCAGATCAACGCGTTCAACCTCGACGGCACCTCGATCCTCGCGTCGCCGTGGTTCACCAACCCGGAGTCCGAGCGCGCGCGGGCCGGCGGATGGGCTGGGGCCAGTTCATCCGGTGGGCCGACCCCCGGGTCGAGCGCCGCCACTACCACCTGCACAAGGGCGCGTGGCCGAGCCCGGCCCGCCAGCCCTGGCTGCAGTGGACCGCGTCGCCGCCGTCGGTGGCCGACCTGGACGGTGACGGCCGCAACGAGGTCGATCGGGCATCCCCAACGTCGAGAAGCACATCCCGTACCGCACCCAGGGCTACGCGTTCATGGTGCTCGACGGCGCGTACGGCGACGGGAGCCGCTCGGCGATGCGGCACCCGGGCTTCGAGAAGCTCCCGATGTCCAACCGCCCGGTGCACCGACCCGACGGCGACTGGTACCCGCCCTGCGGCATCCCCGCGCCGACCGTCGTCGACATCGTCGGCGACGGCCGGCCCGAGATCGTCGCGGCGCTGCCCGGCGGCAAGGTCTACGCCGTGGGGCCGGACGGGCCAGCGGCTCTGGACCGCCACCTACGCCCCGCGTCGTGCGAAGACCTTCGCCTCCGAGGTCGTCGCCGCCGACCTGAACAAGGACGGCACCCCCGAGCTGGTCTTCGGCACCTACGCGCTGCACCGCAACGCCGGACGCCTGGTCGTGCTCTCGGCCCAGGGCAAGAAGCTCTCGGTCACCCGGCTGCGCCACCAGGGCCAGGACGGCAACGGCATCGGCGTGGCCGCGGCGCCCTCGATCGCGGACCTGACCGGCAACGGCACGCTCGAGATCGTGCTCACCACCTTCGACCACGGCATCGACGTCTACACCGTCCCCGGCTCCGGCACCGGTTGCCTGCCGTGGCCGACCGGGCGCGGCAACCTGCTCCGCAACGGCATGGGGGCGGCGACCGTCATCCCGGACGGGGATCCTAGACCGTCGGTGCTTCGCGATCTTGGCCACGAGGTCGACGACCAGCCACATCTCGTCGAGGCGGTCGACCACCCGGAAGGACGGCGACCGCCGGCGCCAGATCGCTGCCGTCGGGTTGACGACGAGACCGACAGCGGGGACACCGCTGAGAGCGTCGGGCGCTAGGTGCTCGGCGAGGTATTGCCCGAGTGCGCCGTAGGTGACGAGCTTGTCCGTGCACCTCCTCGCGGAACCGGGCGAGCGGAGCCGACACCGTTGCGGGTACCTGCCAGAGCTCCACGTCCTGGCCCACGACGACCTCCGCCGCGGACTCGTCCTCCTTCGCGGGGTCCGACGTCCCGACGTACGGCGCACCACCGGCCCACACGACGATCGCCCGGCGCCGCATCAGCTCGGGATCCATCAGCACGGCCGACGCCGCGGCGCTCAGCGGTCCCACCGCGATGACGAAGCACGGTCCGGGTGTCGCGCGCACCGCCTCGAGGAGGGCGGCCGCGCCGACCCCGGCGGCGAGCGGCACGTCATCGGCGGGATCCAGCAACGACATCAGCGCGGCCAGCGTCACCGGGTCGCCGACCGCGGCCACTCCTCGCACGTCCAGGATCGGCGAGAGCAGGGCCTGGGCGAGCGCCCACTGCCCGGCGTCGTCCGTCCCGACGCTGAGCACCGCCCGGCGCCGGCCGGGCATCCCGGGAAACTCGTGGACCTCGGCGGTCGGTACCTCCACCCGGTCAGGGTCCCACCCGCGCCGCCCGTGATATTCATACAAGAGCCCTTGTAGGACCTCGCTGCGGTCGTGGAGGCTGGGCGGATGCCCCGCCAGACCGCCGAGCAACGGCACCGGATCGAGCCCGACGCGACCCACGAGCTGATGGACGTGCTGGTCGCCCTGCACCACCCGACCCGGCGCTGGCTGGTGGAGCTGTTGCACATCGAGGGGCCGGCCACGGTCGGCCGGCTCGCGGCCCTCACGGGGTTGGCGGTGGGCAGCGTGAGCCACCATCTCAAGCCGCTGCACCGGCAGGGCTTCATCGAGCCGGCGCCCGACCTGGCCCGCGACACCCGGGAGAGCTGGTGGCGGGTGACGCCGCGCAGCCTGAGCTGGAGCGTCGAGGACTTCGAGCCCGACAGCCTGGGCCGCCGGGTCGCGGACCAGGCGGAGGTGGAGAACTTCCGGTTCCAGGTGCGCGCCATCCAGCAGTGGCTCAAGCGGATGTCCGACGTCCCGGCCGCGTGGCGGCGCGCGGCCGGCTCGACCGACAGCCTGGTCAACGCGACGGCGGAGCAGACGGCCGACCTGCACCGCCGGCTCGACGCCGTGCTCGAGGACTGGACGCGGGAGTGCGAGGAGGACGAGCAGCAGCGACCCGGCGTCGAACGCCGGCACGTACGGACCGTGATCCGCTGCTTCCCGAGCGGGCCGGTCCGGCCATGAGCACGCTGATCGGTGCCGCACCTCCTCCGGTGCGGCGTGACCCCATGGTCCTCACCTGGCTGGTGGCGGTCGCCATCTCGGGGTTCGGGGACTCGGTGTGGACCGTGGCGCTCGCGTGGACGGCCGTGCACACCCTCTCCCCGGCGGTCGCCGGGGCGGTGCTGGGGATCGAGATGCTCCCGCAGGCCACGCTGGTGCTGGTCGGCGGCGTCATCGCCGACCGCTGGGACCCGCGCCGCGTGCTGATCGCGGGCGAGGTCGCCCGGGCCGTCGTGCTGGTGCTCGGCGCGATCGCCTGGAGGGCGGGGTACGACGGGGCGGGGACCCTGTTCGCCATCGCCTTGGCCTTCGGCGTGGCCGCGGGGCTGACCATCCCGTCAGGGATGGCGGTCGTCCGACAGGTCGTGGCCCCCGACGACCTGGGCACGGTGATCGGCTGGAACCAGGTCAGCGGACGGGTGATGCGGCTGCTCGGGGCACCGGCCGGCGGCATCATCGTCGCCACGAGCGGACCGGTGGGCGCGATGCTGCTGGACGCCGCGACGTTCGCGGTGATCGCGGTGGTGCTGGCCGTCGTGGTGCGGGCCCGGTATGCGCTGCCGCGGGCCGAGCACGCCCGCTGGCGCGACTCCTTCACCGACGGCCTGTCCTACCTGCGGCGCCACGAGACCGCGCGGATCTTCGTGGTCGGGCTGACCGCCCTCAACGTCTTCGTGACGCCGGTCGTGGCGCTCGGCCTGGCCCTGCGGGTGAGCGGGTCGGGGTGGGGCCCGCACTGGCTGGGCATCGCCGACGGCGTGCTCGCCGCGGGTGCGATCGTCGGCAGCCTGGCCGCGATCCGGTGGCAGCCGACGTACTCCGCGCGGGCCGGTTTCCGCATCCTCGTCCTGCAGGGCGTCGGCCTGGCCGCCGTGGGGATCCCGGCCTTGGCGCCGGTGCTGCTCGGCATGGGAGTCGTCGGTGTGACCGCCGGGCTGGCGTCGGTGTGGCTGTCCGCGGCGTTCCTCAAGGCCGTCGACCCGACGTACACCGGGCGGGTCTCGTCGGTGACCAGCCTGGGGGACATGACCCTGATGCCTCTCTCGGTGCCGGCGCTGGGCGCGGTGGCCGCCGCGACGAGCGTGCTCGCCGCGACCGTCGCCTGGGGGTTGTGCATGTCGCTGCTGTGCCTGTGGTTCGCGACCAGGAAGGCGATCGCGACGCTGCAGTGACGTCAGGCCGTCCCGAAGGTGTAACGGGCGCCGACCTCCAGGACGATCCGCCCGTCGTCGTCCCGGCCGGCCTCCAGGATCGCGGTGGCCCGGCGCCGGATCTCGGGGTGCGCCGCCTCGGGGGTGCGGCTCCAGATCCCGCCCATCACGGTGCCGGCCCGCGACCACGCGACCCACTGGTCGACGTCGTCGAAGCGGATGGCGTGGGTGACCAGCTCCGTCCGCACCTCGCCGAGCCCGGCGTCGGTCAGCAGCCGTTCGACGCCCGCGTCGCCGTGGAACGCGCTCTGCTGCGAGGCCGAGGCGTGCTCCCCACCCGCGAACTCCTGGTACACGTCGTCGAGCGCCTTCCAGGCCCCGAACCAGGGCTGGAAGGTCGCCACTCCCATCCTCCCGCCGTCACGCAGCAGGGCTCGCCAGTGCGTCAGGGCGGCCACCGGGTCGGGCAGGAAGAACACGACGAGCGAGGCGGCCACCACGTCGTACGGCGCCGCGGGCGGCCGCGGGTCGGTGGCGTCGCCCAGGGCGACGTGCACCTGCGGCAGGTGTGCGGCGTCCGCGGCGAGGTGCTCGACCATCCCGGGCGCCACGTCGATCGCGTCGACCCGCCCGCGCGCGCCGACGGCTGCGGCGAGGGGGAAGGTCGCGGCACCGCGTCCGGCACCGAGGTCCAGGGCCCGCTCGCCGGGACGCACGTGGAGACGTTCGACGAGTCCCTCCGCGATCACGGAGTAGTAGGGGACGCCCGTCTGGTCGTAGGTGCTCGACAGTCCGTCGAACATCGTGGCGACGCCCGCGACGGTCTCGTCCATCTCCGAGGTCATGTCGCCATCGTCCGGCGACCGGACGCCTGCTGTCCACGGGGCGCACCCCGGTTGCCGCGGCGGGTGCGACGAATAGGGTGAGTGCCGTAGAGACTCACCGCACACGCCTCATCTAGTGGCCAGGAGCGAACACGTGGCATCCATCGAAGCAGTCGGCGCCCGAGAGATCCTCGACTCGCGCGGCAACCCCACCGTCGAGGTCGAGGTGCTCCTCGACGACGGTTCGTTCGGGCGGGCGGCCGTCCCGAGCGGTGCCTCCACCGGCCAGTTCGAGGCGGTCGAGCTGCGTGACGGCGGCGACCGCTACCTCGGCAAGGGGGTCCAGAAGGCCGTCGACGGCGTGATCCGCAAGATCGGCCCCGCGATCGAGGGCCTGGATGCCGACGACCAGCGCGTGATCGACCAGACCATGAACCAGCTCGACGGCACGCCCAACAAGGGCAACCTCGGCGCCAACGCGATCCTCGGCGCCTCGCTGGCCGTGGCGAAGGCGGCGGCCGACTCGGCCGGGCTGCCCCTCTACCGCTACGTCGGCGGTCCCAACGCCTACCTGCTGCCGGTGCCGATGATGAACATCCTCAACGGCGGCGCGCACGCCGACTCCAACGTCGACGTGCAGGAGTTCATGATCGCGCCGATCGGCGCTCCGACCTTCGCCGAGGCGCTGCGCACCGGCGCCGAGGTCTACCACGCGCTCAAGTCCGTGCTCAAGAAGAAGGGGCTCTCGACCGGGCTCGGCGACGAGGGTGGCTTCGCGCCCAACCTGGAGAGCAACCGCGCCGCGCTGGACCTGATCGGCGAGGCCGTCAGCGCCGGCGGGTCTCAGCCTCGGCACGGACATCGCGCTGGCCATGGACGTCGCGGCCAGCGAGTTCCACGATGACGGCTCCTACAACTTCGAGGGCGCGAAGAAGACCAGCGACGAGATGGTCGCCTACTACACCGAGCTCGTGGACGCCTACTCGATCGTCTCGATCGAGGACCCGCTCGACGAGGAGGACTGGGACGGCTGGAAGGCCATGACCGAGTCGCTCGGTTCCCGGATCCAGATCGTGGGCGACGACCTCTTCGTCACCAACGTGGAGCGGCTCCAGCGCGGCATCGACGGCGGCCAGGCCAACGCGCTGCTGGTGAAGGTCAACCAGATCGGTTCGCTGACCGAGACCCTCGACTCCGTCGACCTCGCCCACCGCAGCGGCTTCCGCTGCATGATGAGCCACCGCTCCGGCGAGACCGAGGACGTCACCATCGCCGACCTCGCGGTCGCCACCAACTGCGGCCAGATCAAGACCGGTGCACCGGCCCGCTCGGACCGCGTCGCGAAGTACAACCAGCTGATGCGCATCGAGGGTGAGCTCGGCGATGCGGCGAGGTACGCCGGAGCCGCCGCCTTCCCGCGTTTCCAGGGCTGATTCGCACGACGGGTCGGGCAGACTCGACCCGTGCCCAAGCCCGACCGTCGTACGTCGCGCGCGCCCGGGCCTCGGGGAGGCGCCCCGCGCCGCCCGGGTCAGCGGGCCCCGCAGCGCGCCGCGCCGCGGGGCCGGGCCGGGGGACCGGAGGACGCGCCGGAGACCGAGGTGCGGGACGCCCCCTGGGTGCCCGCGCAGCCGGCGGCCCGCCGTCGCTGGCGGCCGCGGCTGACCGGTCGGGCCGCGGTGCTGGTGCTGGTGCTCGCGGTGCTGACCGTGAGCTACGCCTCCTCGATGAAGGCCTACCTCCAGCAGCGCCAGCACATCACCGCGCTCAAGGCCCAGATCGTGCAGAGCGAGTCCGACATCGACACCCTCGAGCGGGAGAAGAGCCGGTGGCACGACCCGGCCTACGTGCAGAGCCAGGCCCGCGCGCGCTTCGGCTACCTGATGCCCGGGGAGACGTCGTACGTCGTGCTCGGCGCCGACGGCAAGCCGCTGGAGTCCCAGACCTCCCTGCTCGCCAAGAAGGACGTCATCGTCAAGCAGCCGACGGCCTGGTGGGACACCGCCTGGCAGAGCGTGCTGCTGGCGGGAGACCCACCCGCTCCGGAGGACAAGCCCGATCCGCTCGCGAAGATCGGGCCCCCGCAGCAGTGATCGACCCCGCCGACGAGCAGGCCGTCGCCGTCCAGCTCGGCCGGGAGGCCCGGGCGATCCACGCGGTCGGTCACCGGTGTCCGTGCGGCCTGCCCGACGTGGTGACGACGGAGCCGCGCCTTCCGGACGGGACGCCGTTCCCGACGACGTACTACCTGACCTGCCCGCGCGCGGCCTCGCTCATCGGCACCCTCGAGGGCTCGGGCCTGATGAAGGAGATGGAGGCGCGGCTCGCCTCGGACGAGGAGCTCGCGGCGGCGTACGCCGCCGCGCACCGCGCCTACCTCGCCGACAGGTCGGCGCTCGCCGAGCAGACCGGACAGAGCGTGCCGGAGATCGCGGGTACCTCCGCGGGCGGGATGCCGACCCGGGTCAAGTGCCTGCACGTCCTGGCCGCGCACTCCTTGGCCGCGGGACCGGGGGTGAACCCGCTCGGCGACGAGGTGCTCCAGGACCTCGGGGAGTGGTGGGCTGGCGGGCCCTGTGTCTGAGGTGGCGGCGTTCGACTGCGGGACCAACACCATCAAGCTCCTGGTCGGCGACCTGCCCGAGGTGTCGGTGCGGGAGAGCCGGATCGTCCGGCTGGGACAGGGCGTCGACGCGACCGGCCGGCTGGCGGACGAGGCGTTGGCGCGCGCGTTCGCCGCGATCGACGAGTACGGCGCGATCCTCGCCGACCACGACGTGTCCCGCGTCCGGTTCTGCGCCACGTCGGCCACGCGCGACTCCGCCAACGCGGCCACCTTCGCGCAGGGGGTGCATGACCGCCTCGGCGTCTGGCCGGAGGTGCTGTCGGGGGACGAGGAGGCGGCGTTGTCCTACGACGGGGCGATCCGCAACCTCCGCACCGCTCCCGCCTCACCGGTGCTGGTCATCGACATCGGCGGCGGGTCGACCGAGCTGATCCTGGGCGACGCCTCGGGGCCGCTCACGGCGCAGTCGATGGACATGGGCTCGGTGCGGATGCACGAGCGGTACCTGACCGACGACCCGCCGACCGCCGCCCAGGTGGCCGCCTGCGTGGCCGACATCGACGCACACCTCGACGCCTGCCCGGTGCCGGTCGCCGAGGCCGCCACGGTGGTCGCGGTCGCGGGGACCGCCCTCTCGATCACGGCCGGCGTGCTCGACCTGCCGACGTACGACAAGGGCGTCATCGACCAGGCGGTCATCGCCACCTCCGACGTGCACGCCTTCGTGGACCGGCTGGTGGCGATGCCGGTCGCCGAGCGGCTCCGGTTCGGCTGGATGCACCCGGGTCGCGTGGACGTGCTCGGCGCCGGCGGGCTGGTCCTGAGCCGGGTGCTGCGCCGGTGCTCGGCCGCGACCATGGTGGCGTCCGAGGCGGACATCCTGGACGGCATCGCGTGGTCGATGACCTGACCCATCCGTTGACCGGGCAGCGTTTCCCCTCGCCCGTACCTCCCGGCACCGGGTGGCCGGACGACCCCGCCTCGCCCGACACCCCGGTCGCACGCTCGGCCGGCGAGGTACGCCGCCTCGCCGCGACCGACGACCTCGCGGAGCTCGACGCCCGGGTCTCGGTGTGCGCGGCGTGCCCGCGGCTGGTCTCCTGGCGGGAGCAGGTCGCGGAGGTCAAGCGCGCGTCGTTCGCGGACCAGCCCTACTGGGGCCGCCCGATCGCCGGCTGGGGCGACCGGGCGCCGGCCGTGTTGATCGTCGGCCTGGCCCCGGCCGCCAACGGCGGCAACCGGACCGGCCGGGTGTTCACGGGCGACTCGTCGGGCGACTGGCTGTTCGCGTCGCTGCACCGGGTCGGGCTGGCGGCGCAGGAGACCAGCACGCACGCGGGCGACGGGCAGCGCCTGGTCGGCGCCCGGATGGTCGCCACCGTGCGCTGCGCCCCGCCGCTCAACAAGCCGACCACCGAGGAGCGGGACACCTGCCAACCGTGGATCCGCGAGGAGATCCGGCTGGTCGAGCCGTCGCTGCGAGTGGTGGTCGCGCTCGGTGGCTTCGGCTGGACGGGCGCCCTCGACGCGCTGGCCGCGGCCGGGTACGTCGTACCCCGGCCGCGACCGAAGTTCGGGCACGGCGCCGCCGTCGAGCTCACCGGACCCGGCGGCCGGTCGGTCACCCTGCTCGGCTGCTACCACCCCAGCCAGCAGAACACCTTCACCGGCCGCCTCACCCCCGCCATGCTCGACGACGTCCTCGGGCGCGCGGCGGCGCTGCGCCGGTAGCGTCTGGAACCTCGAAGTCGTCCTTGTGCCAGTCCTTGCCGTCCCAGAAGTCCTTGCGCGTGCGCCGAGCTGCCCGAGGAGGGTGGCGAGGTCGCGTACCGTGAGCTCGCTGACGGGAGTGTCGGATTTCAGCCGGACCTCGGGGCGGTCGGCCTGAGAGACGAAGGGTTCCTTCGGCGTCTTCGTTGTCCTTGTCGGCCATTGTCGTTCCCTCCTGGTTGGTTGGTCGGCATGGCTGTGGCTAGGCCAGGCGTGCGCTGGCGCCGTGCCGTTGAGCAGGTCGGCGAGCGCCGCGCTGATCGGTTGGCCGGTGTGGCGCTCGTAGTAGATGAAACCCGGGACAGGGGTTGACCTCGAAGCAGACGTACTCGCCGTCCGGGGTCTCCTTGAGGTCGATGCCGGCGAAGAGCAGGTCGAAGGTCGCGGGCGAGCGCGCAGGCAGGCAGCCTCGCCGACTGCCGGGGGTAGGGTCGACGGGCTCATGCTCGACGTCGAGCCCATCGAGATGCGCGTAGCGGTAGTCGACGGCCTCGGTGTCGATCCGGGTGGCGAAGACCTGCGTCGCCGACGGTGTGCACGCGGACGTTGCGGCCGGGAACGAAGGCCTGGAACTGGGCGGGGCCGTGGCGCAGGAACGTGGAGCCGGGCGAGCTGGTCCGGGCCGAGGCGTCGGACGATCGAGCGGATGCCGCTGGCTGACTTGTAGATCACGTCGCCGTGCTCGGCCTGGAAGGCGCGAGCGGCCTCGGGATCGCTGGTGACCAGCGTCGCCGGCACCGCGTAGCCCGGCGCGGCGCAGCAGCAGCGCCTGGTAGGGCTTGCTGTTGTTCGACATGCCGCCGCCGACGCGGTTGACGACCGGGCACGGCAGGTCCTCCACGAGCGCCATCAGGCCGGCATCGCGCCTCGAGCCGGAGTGCCGCGCGCGTCATCGGGATCGCCCGGGCGGCGGCATGCGGCCCTCGGGGCCCGAGGAAGCGGACGTAGACACCGGTGAGCGTCGTCGAGGTCGAGGGTCCAGTCGGCGACCGGCGATGCATCCCGACGGGCCCGCGTCGCGTCCAGCGCCAGGCGACGCGGTAGCCGTCGGGATAGCGCGCGAGGTCGAGCAGGCGGTACGGGTAGCCGCCGTGCTCCAGCCGGGCGCAGACCAGCTCGGTCACGCCGTCGGCGAGGCCGCCGCAGACCAGGATCATGCGCACCGCCTCCCGAGTGCGGCCCGCGACCGGCGTCGAGCAGCGGCGGCCAACGCGTCGAGGATGCGGTAGCGGGTGGACGTCGCGAAGTGCTCGAGCACCGGCATCGGGTCCACCATCACGACTCCGAGGCCGCGGCGGAGCGGGGCGACGACGACCTCGAGGAAGTCAAGCGCCGGCCGCGGCGGCAAACCGACGCGAGCGCGCGGCTCGAGCGCGCGCGTCTCGGGCGGCGCGTCGTCGTCCCAGAAGACCTGACCGCCGACGATGCAGGCCGCGCGATGTCGGCGCCATGCGGCTCGCTGAGGCAGACAGGTGACCGTTCCTGCAGGCTCGGCGAGGCCATGCCAGGCGTCGTCGGTGGCGACAAGATACCCCGCCTCGCCGGTCAGGGGAGCTGTAGACCGCGCCGGCGATGCCGTCGTCAGCGAGGCGTCGCCCGAAGGCGTCGGGCCTCGGTCGGATCGTTGGTGATAAGAACAGCTCGGGGACCGGCAAGCCCGCAGCGGCGGAGAAGCGGGCGCCAGTCGAGCGAGCGAGCGCGCGGCCGCGGTACCAGAGCGCGGCGGAGGGCGGTTGATGACCGGGCAGGGCAGGCCGGCTAGCCAGGCGAGCGTGGCGGCGAGCAGTCTCGGCCTGCATGTAGGCGTGATCGTCGGGCGCCCAGCCGGCGGGATCGACCCAGCCCGAGCCGCGGACGAGCACGCCGGCGATCTCGGTCGGGCCGTCGTCGAGATCGAGCTGGCTGGTCAGCCCATCGTCGTCGAGGCGCCAGGCGAGAGCGTCGCGGGCGGTGCCAGCGGCGACGCTGGGACCTTCGCCCCCGTATCCCAACCGGTAGAGGAAGTCGCCTTAAAAGCGATCCAGTCTGGGTTCGAACCCCAGCGGGGGCACGGGGATGACGCAGGCGTCCGCAATCGCCCTCGAACGCCGCAACTGTGCTGTACCAATGCTCCATGACATCCCTTGAGGTCGGCAGCGAGACGGCCAAGCAGCGATGAGGATCGTGGCGGTGGCTTCCGGGACGTCGGCCGACGCGCTCGACGTGGCCGTGGTCGACCTCGGGCTCGACGGCAGCAGCGTCACGATGGAGATCGTCGCCACCGGCGCGGAGCCCTGGCCCAACGGCCTGCGCCAGGCCGTCCTGGACGTGCTGCCTCCTGCGGCGACCACCGCGGGGGCGATCTGCCAGCTCGACCAGTGGATCGGCGTGGCGGTGGCCGAGGCCGTCGAACGGGTCGTGACGTCCCTGGACCGGCCGCCGCACCTGGTGGTCTCCCCGGGTCAGACGATCTTCCACGACGTCCGGGACGGACGCTGCTTCGGCACCCTGCAGCTCGGCCAGCCGTCCTGGATCGCCGAGCGGACCGGGCTCCCCGTGATCTCCGACCTCCGCTCGCGCGACGTCGCGGCCGGGGGGCAGGGAGCGCCGCTCGTCAGCACCCTCGACGGCATGTGGCTGGGCGGACCGGGCGGCCCGCGGGCCGCCCTCGACCTGGGCGGCATCGCCAACGTCTCCGTGGTGGTCGCCGAAGGGGACCCGGTCGTCGCCTGGGACACCGGGCCGGGCAACTGCCTCCTCGACGTGGCGGCCGCCCTGGTGACGGACGGCCGGCAGAGCCGCGACGACGACGGCCGCCTGGCGGAGCTCGGGACGGTCCGGATCGACCTGCTGACCCTGCTGCTCGCGCACCCGCACTTCTCGCAGCTGCCACCGGTGTCGACCGGCCGGGAGGCCTTCTCGGCGGGGTACCTCGACGACGTGCTGGACCAGGTGCCGGACGTCGAGGGCCCGGACCTGCTGGCCACCCTCACCGAGCTGACCGCCGTGACGGTCGCGCAGGCCTTGCGGCCGTACCCCCTCAGCGAGGTGGTGGTGTCGGGAGGAGGAGTGCACAACCCTGCCTTGATGGCCGCCCTGCGGCGACGGATGGGGCACCTCCCGCTCGTGGTGAGCGACGAGCGCGGCATCCCGGCCGACGGCAAGGAGGTCGTGATGTGGGCGCTGCTGGGCTTCCTCACCTGGCACGGCGTCGCCGGCTCGACCTCCGCCACGGGGGCCACCGAGCCGCGCATCCTCGGCCGGATCACCCCGGGGGCCGAGGCGCTCCGGCTGCCGCCGGCCGCCACCGCCTACCACCGCGTGCCGCGGCGGCTGCTCGTTGCGCCCCGGTTCGCGCAGACGTGACGAGCGGCACCCTGGGCGTCCCGGCGGCGCAGGGTGCACCGGCTCCCGGGCGGGAACACCGCCTGCCACGCGATCGTTGAACTGCGTGGGCGGCCGATAGGGTCGCCGTACTGGTGGACGTCACAGCGGCGCCACCTCGGCCTCCTAGGAGGAGACCATGCAGAGCAACAACCCGGTGTTCCGCCGGTCCGAGGCGTTCAACGGGCAAGGCAACGGTCAGGCAACGGTCAGGCCAACGCCTACGGCAACCAGACCTACGCCGGCAACGGCAACCCCTACGCCGGCTACGGCGACCCGGCCACCTGGAGCACGGGCACACCCGGCCAGGGCACCCAGGGCCCGGTCACCACCCGCCCGATGACCATCGACTCGGTGGTGCAGGCGACCGCGATCTCGTTCGTGGCCGTGCTGGTGACGGCGTTCGCGACCTGGATGCTGACCCCCGAGATCACCGCCGACATGCCGTCCTCGCAGCTGTCGGGGCTCTTCGCCGCGATGTCGATCGGCAGCCTCGCCGCCTTCGCGCTGTCGATGGTCAACTCCTTCCGGCGGATCGTCAGTCCCGCCCTGGTGCTGGCGTTCTGCGCGGCCGAGGGCGTGGCCCTCGGTGGCATCAGCAAGTTCTTCGACGCGCAGTACGGCGAGCACATCGTGATCAGCGCGGTGCTGGGCACCTTCGCGGCGTTCGCCGGGACGCTGACCGCCTACCGGTTCTTCAACATCAAGGTCGGCCAGCGGTTCCGCACCTTCGTGATCGCCGCCGTGTTCGGCATGGTCGGGCTCTCGATCCTCGAGCTGGTGCTCAGCCTCTTCGGCAACGGCACCGGACTGTTCGGCGTCACCGGCCTCGGCATGCTGACCGCCTTCGCGGGCCTGGCCCTCGGCATCTTCATGCTGATCCTCGACTTCGACATGGTCGAGCGCGGCATCGCCGCGGGAGTCGACGAGCGCGAGTCGTGGCGTGCGGCCTTCGGCCTCACCGTCAGCCTGGTGTGGATCTACACCAACCTGCTGCGCATCCTGGCGTTCTTCAACAGGAGCTGACGGACGCTCAGGCAGCCCCGGCCCCTTCGCGGGCGACGGACGGCGACGGCGCAACGCCGTCGTTCG
Organism: uncultured Actinomycetota bacterium; assembly: GCA_963774575.1. GTDB lineage: Bacteria > Actinomycetota > Actinomycetes > Propionibacteriales > Nocardioidaceae > Nocardioides. The sequence goes on from CAVZFO010000011.1 coordinate 207,623, forward strand.
TCTCGTCGCCGGGGAACGCGGAGCCCGGGGCGCCGAGTGCGCTTCCTGCGTGGCGACCGATCGCCTCGAGGCGCGCGCCGACGGCAGCCTGCTGGCTGTGCCAGTTGATGAGTGCCGCGGGGTCGTTCATGGGGGGCCTCCGTGCCGGCCGCGGTGCTTCCGCGGCGTTACCTGAGCAACGCAACGGTAAGGCGCGGGCAACCGGGACGAGGTTGATTCCGCGCAGGACACGCGCGTGTCGACCAACGGTCTAGACCCTGCCCTGCCAGAAGGCGACCCAGTCGACCTCGGCCGTGCGGGGAGTGGGGTCCGTGCCGACGTCGGGCAGCTCGAAGTCGCTCGAGAGCATGCTGAGGATGAGGAACTCCGGGACGTGCGAGACGCCCTGGTGGGTCCGCCACACCTCGTGACCGGCGATCCTGAAGACGTACTCGGTGGGGGTCCACTCCACCGAGAAGACGTGGTAGCTGTCCCACCACGAGTCGGTCCTGGTGGCCAGGAAGCGGTCGGGTCGCGGGATCATGCCGCCGATCTCGCGCTTGCTGCCGTCCGGCATCGGCTCGTGGACGGCACTGGCCATCACGGGGTTCCGGCCCCGGGCGCCGTACCACTCGACCACGTCGACCTCGGCTCCCCAGGGCGTGGTCCCGGTGTCGAGGAGGCCCCGCGGCTGGAGCCAGAACGCAGCGTGCTGACCGAGGCTCTTCGGGAACCGCATCCGTGCCGCCGCGACGCCGTAGCGGAAGTCGGCGGAGTGCTGGGTGGAGATGTGACCGTTGAGGCGGTAGGGGAAGTTGCCGAGCGGCCGTCCGTTCTTGTCCTTCACCCGGCAGCGACCCTGGCGCGTCCGGGTCGGGCATGGAGCTGAGGCGAAGCACGCCGTCGTGACGGCGACGGCGCGAGGATCACCCTTCGAGCAGGCGCGACCGCCCCACGGGTTGTAGAACGAGATGCGGTGCTCCCACACGTCCGAGAGCGTCGTGCCGTCGAACTCGTCCACGAAGTCCGGGGCACCCCAACGGTCGACGACGGGTCGGCTGTGCACGGCCGGGTGACCTCGCCAGTGGAGCGCCACCACGCGGTACGACGCGCGCCGACCGTGCCGCGGCGGAGGCACCATGAACGCCACCTTGCCGCGCCCGGCGGTCTTGCTCCGTTGGACGTTGCGCCAGGTGTGGTGGTGCCGCTTCTGCAGCACGACCGGCCGCCCGTGGGCGTGTGGTCGGACCGTCGCCGCCACGACCGTGAGCGCGGCCCGGCTCGGAGCCGGCGTCGCGCCGGACTGCCGCACGCCAGGCAGCACGGTCACGCTCACGGACTGGTGGCGGTGGCCGCGCTGGCCGGACGACGCGGCGCCGGCGAGGGAGACTCCGGACGCCAGGACGGCCAGGACGGTGAGGACGGCGGTCAGCAGGCCGAGGGCAGGCTGGCGCCAAGGTGAGGTCGACATGGGGGGGACATGCCTTCCGTCGTGACGGCGAGGGGGAGTCGCCGATGTACGGCGGGTGGATGCCAGGGTTCTTTACCTTGGCAAGAGGACGGTAAGGACCCTTCACCTTGTCCGTCATTTGAAACCGGTAACACTGCGGATTCCGTTGCCGGTCTGTCTAGACCTGAGCGCGGGCACGGGCCCCGCCCGGGGGTCAGGCAACCGGTTCCGTCGCTAGCCAGTGCGCGCCTCGACCGGCCCGAAGGGAGAGTCCCAAGGGTCTGGCGAGATGCATACCCGAGCGTGGAGATATCGAACGACGATACTCCGGATTGCCGGAAAGGGATTCGGCCGAACGCGGTGGATATTGCGCCCACGAATGCCCCGTAGCAGCGGCCGAACGGTTTCTAGCGCGTCCGCCCGGCGTCTCCGGACTCCTCGGTCTGGTCGACGTCCTCCTGGTCCGTGGGCCCCTCGGTCGCGGAGGACGGCCGCTGGCGACGGTGGCGCAGCTCGACCCAGAGCCCGCGGACGCCGCGGCGTGCGCCGGCGACCTCGGTGCCGTCGACCTCGGTGCCGGGCGTCTTGACCGCCTGGATGGCGGCGGCGGTGACGGGCAGCACGCCCTCGCCCCGGTAGGCCTCGGGGAGCGCCTCGTCGGGTGGGGCCAGGCCGAGCGCGGCCAGCGCCGAGGGCAGCATCACCTCGGCCAGCCTCCGGTAGCCCTGGGTCGACGGATGGAACCGGTCCGGGCCGAAGAGCAGCGCGGAGGCGGCCTCGAACTCGGGACCCAGGATCGAGGCGAGGGACACCGTGCGGCCGCCCTGCTCGACGACCGCGATGGTCTGCGCGGCCGCGAGGCGGTGCGACCAGGCCCGGCCGACCTGCCGGAGGGGCGGAGCGATGGGCTTGACCGTGCCCAGGTCGGGGCAGGTGCCCACCACGACCGCGACGCCGGCCTCGCCCAGCCGGCGGACGGCCTCGGAGAGATGTCGGACGGACTGGGACGGTCGCACGCTGTGGGTGACGTCGTTGGCGCCGATCAGCACCACGGCGACCTGCGGCTCGGTCGGGAGGGCGCGGTCGATCTGGCCCGCCAGGTCGGAGGAGCGAGCCCCGACGAACGCGTAGGAGCGCAGGTGCACGCGGCGGTCGGCCTTCTCGGCGATCCCGCTGGCCAGCAGCGCACCGGGGGTCTCGACCACGCGCTCCACGCCGTACCCCGCCGCGCTGGAGTCACCGAGCAGCGCCACCTTGATGGCCGGCCCGGGCCGGCCGCGGCCGTACCAGCCGGTCGCGTCGGGCGGTTCGCCCGACGTCTCGCCGATGGCCCGGCGGGCCAGCGTGGCCTCGGCGCGCAGCACGCCGTACAGCCCGACGCCAGCAGCGACAGCCCGCCGCCGCCGTACGCGGCTGCGGACGCCAGCTTGCGTGCCGCACCCGCTGTCCCCACGCTCGCCACCCTACGCAGACCCGGGGCGCCGTGAATTGGGGGTCGCTCGCGCCGTCGCCATAACCTGCTGGGGTGCAGTACGTGAACTCGCTCCTCGAGCTGATCGGCAACACTCCCCTGCTGCGGCTGTCGGCCTCGCTGGCCGGTCCGGACGGCGACTGGCCCGACGACGGACCGCTGGTGCTGGCCAAGGTCGAGTACCTCAACCCCGGCGGCTCGGTGAAGGACCGGATCGCCGAGCGGATGATCGCGGCGGCCGAGGAGTCGGGGGAGCTCCAGCCCGGCGGCACCATCGTCGAGCCGACCTCGGGCAACACCGGTGTGGGTCTGGCGATGGTCGCCCAACGCAAGGGCTACCGCTGCGTCTTCGTCTGCCCGGACAAGGTGAGCGAGGACAAGCGCAACGTGCTCAAGGCGTACGGCGCCGAGGTGGTCGTCTGCCCGACCGCCGTGCCGCCCGAGCACCCGGACTCCTACTACAACGTCTCCGACCGGCTCGCCTCCGAGCCCGGCGCGTGGAAGCCCGACCAGTACTCCAACCCCCACAACCCGCGCTCCCACTACGAGACCACGGGTCCCGAGATCTGGGCGCAGACCGAGGGCCGGGTCACGCACTTCGTGGCCGGGGTGGGCACGGGCGGCACCATCAGTGGCGTCGGGCGCTACCTCAAGGAGCAGAACTCCGACGTGCAGGTCGTCGGCGCCGACCCGGCAGGCTCGGTGTACTCCGGCGGCAGCGGCCGCCCCTACCTCGTCGAGGGCGTCGGCGAGGACTTCTGGCCGGAGACCTACGACCGCGGCGTCGCGGACCGGATCATCGAGGTCAGCGACGCCGACTCCTTCGCGATGACCCGCCGCCTCGCCCGCACCGAGGCGCTGCTCGTCGGCGGCTCGTCGGGCATGGCGGCCGAGGCGGCGAAGGTGCTCGCCCGCGAGCTCGCCGGCACTCCCGAGGGCCGGGACGCGGTGATCGTGGTGCTGCTGCCCGACTCCGGCCGCGGCTACCTGACCAAGGTCTTCAACGACGACTGGCTGGCGCAGTACGGCTTCCCGGTCGAGGGCGAGGCGCGCACGGGCCGGACGGTCGGCCAGATCCTGCGCGGCAAGTCCGGTCAGCTCCCCGACCTGGTGCACACCCACCCCGGGGAGACCATCGCCGAGGCGGTGCACATCCTGGAGGAGTACGACGTCTCGCAGATGCCCGTCGTCCGCGCGGAGCCGCCGATCGTGGCGGCCGAGGTCGCGGGCTCGGTCTCGGACCGGGTGCTGCTCGACAAGCTGTTCACCGGCAAGGCGCTGCTCACCGACCCGGTCGAGCAGCACATGTCCCCGCCGCTGCCGACCATCGGGTCGACCGAGGCGGCGCAGGACGCGGTGAAGCTGCTCGAGGAGGCCGACGCCGTGCTGGTCCAGGAGGACGGCAAGCCGGTCGGCGTGCTGACCCGGCAGGACCTGCTCGGGTTCCTGGTCCGCGGCTGACCGCTGGCCGCGGCGCGCGCTGAGAAGGCGCCGGGGGTGGGACCTTGCGGTCCCACCACCCCCGGCTCAGGACGCGTGCTTCGTGCCCCCCGGCACTGCGTCCCTCGAAGCTGAAACCTGACCTAGTCGCCCCCCGACGACCAAACCCCGATCAGCTAGTAAGAGAAAACTACTGGATCATCGGCGTTCCGCGCCATAGATCGTTGATTTAGTAGCCCTGAGGGCGTGATTTCGACGGTATCCGGACTAGACACCTTCGGATCCTGGCGCCGCGGATTTGCCTATCCGGCCGGACTCTGGGATCACCACGACCCGGTCCGCGCGCCGGGCGGTGGCGGCGACCAGGGAGGCGTTGGCCTCGTCGACCCGGGCCACCCACTCCTCGGCCTCGGCGCGGGTCTTGCCGAACTCCACGTGCCGGGCGACCAGTCGCCGGATGCGCGTGTCGTCGTCGGTCACCAGGAAGACCACCTCGTCCAGCTGCGCGCGGACCGCACGCCACTCGGGATCGTCCAGGAGCAGGTAGTTGCCCTCGGTGACGACCAGCTCCGCCTCCGGCGGCACGGCCACGGCGCCGGCGATCGGCTGCTCGAGGTCCCGCTCGAAGCCGGGCGCGTAGACGACGTGGTCGCGCTCGTCGCGCACCCGCCGCAACAGGGCGGCGTACCCCCAGGCGTCGAAGGTGTCCGGCGCCCCCTTGCGGTCCGGCGCCCGAGCGCGGTGAGCGTGACGTCGGCGAGGTGGAAGCCGTCCATCGGGAGGTACGCCGCGGGCACCTCGCTCGCGGCGACCAGCCCGACGGCGTACGTCGTCTTGCCGACGCCCGGCGCGCCGGTGACCCCGATGATGCGGCGCGCGGTCATGGCTGCAGGCTGCCTGCCCGATGGTCCAGGTGCCAACCCCGGCCAGGAGTGCCAGGGTGGAGGGGCGTCTCACTCACTCGGGAGGAAACATGACCGACGCACGTGCACATCTGTCCGCAACGACCAGGCGCGGCCTGCTCGCCGGCACCGGAGCGGTGGCCGGGGCGGCCGCCGTCGGAGCGGCGCCGGCCGCGCGGCTCGAGCAGCCGGAGGGGGTGGGGAGGTGGCCTCCGACGACTGGCCCCGGGGGCCGGGGGACCGGATCCGGCCGCAACGGGCCAACGCCGAGCTGCGGGGGATCATCGACAGGATCGATCCCCGTCGGATCGAGGCGAACATCCGCAAGCTGGTGTCGTTCGGGACCCGCCACACGCTGTCCACCAGACCGACCCGGCGCGCGGCATCGGTGCCGCCCGTGACTGGATCAAGTCCGAGATGGACTCGTACGCCGCGACCTCCGGCGGCCGGATGACCGTCGAGCTCCAGTCCTTCGTGGTGCCCGGCCGGCAGCGTCCGGATCCCCACGGACACGGTGCTCACCAACGTCGTGGCGACGCTGAAGGGCGACGTCGAGCCGAACCGGACCTACGTCGTCACCGGCCACTACGACTCGCGGATCACCGACATCCTCAACTTCACCGACGACGCCCCGGGCGCCGACGACGACGCCTCCGGCGTGGCCGTCACGATGGAGCTGGCGCGGGTGATGGCCACGCACCACTCGCGCGCGACGATCATCTTCGCCCCGGTCGCGGGGGAGGAGCAGGGCCTCTACGGCTCGACGTACCTCGCCAACCAGCTCAAGGCGGCCGGCGTCGACGTCCAGGGCATGTTCACCAACGACATCGTCGGCAGCAGCCGGGCCGACGACGGGTCGCGGGACCGCACAGCGTGCGGCTGTTCGCGCAGGGGCCGCCGCCCAGCGAGGACGCCACGCGCCATGCCCTCCGGCTGACCCTCGGCGGCGAGAACGACTCGCCGGCGCGGGACCTCGCCCGGTTCGTCACGGAGGTGGCCGGGCCGACGACGACGGGCATGGACATCCGGGTGATCTACCGCCTCGACCGCTACCTGCGCGGCGGCGACCACACCGGGTTCCTGGCCGCGGGTTCCCGGCCGCGCGGTTCACCGAGCCGGCCGAGAACTTCGCCCACCAGCACCAGGACGTGCGGGTCGAGGACGGCGTCCAGTTCGGCGACCTGCCGGAGTTCTGCGACTTCGACTACATCGCGGGCGTGGCCCGGGTGAACGCCGCCTCGCTGTGGTCGCTCGCCCAGGCGTCCGGCATGCCGACCGACGTGCTCATCGACGCCTCGGTGCTGACCAACGACACGGTGCTGCGCTGGACGGCGCCCGCCGGTGTCTCCGGCCTGGCGGGGTACGAGGTGGTGTGGCGCCCGACGATCAACCCGTTCTGGACCCACGTCGTCGACGTCGGCAACGTCACCACGGCGACGATCGACCTGTCGAAGGACAACGTGGTCTTCGGGGTGCGCTCGGTCAGCGCGGACGGGTTCCGCAGCCCCGCGGTCTTCCCCTTCCGGGCCTAGCGCCTCGGTCAGGTCCAGCTCGAGCTCGATCTCGTCGCGGAGCGGGATGCCGAAGTTGCCTACCTGGGGGATCTCCGGTTTCAGCCGATCCCGGCTGGGCGTCCACCGCGCCGGGCCGCACGGGGAGATGCGGAAGCCGCGGCGCTGGTAGAAGCGCAGCGCTTCCACGTTGTCGTTGGTCGTCACCACCCAGAGCCTGCGGCAGCCCGCGGATCGGGCGGTGTCCACGACCGCGGCAACGAGGCCCGAGCCGATGCCGGAGAGCCGGGTGGCGGCGTGCAGGGTGAGCAGCTCGCAGGAGTCGTCGTTGACGACGTACGTCGCCACGCCGGCCACCCGCCCGTCGACCCACGCGACCGCGGCCGGATGGTCCACAGCGTGCACCAGCTCGCCGCGCCGGGCGATGCGAAGCGTCTGGTGCTCGCGGAGGAACGCCTCGACCTCGGGCTGCTCCCCGGGAAGCGCGGCGGCTACTTCCATGGACTCCACTGTTCCAGGGTGTCGGCGAGCGCGGCGCTCGCCGCTCAGACCCGCGACGCCCGGGGACCGTAGGCCGCCACGTGGCTATGGCCGAGACCGGGCGACCAGAGCGGCTGAGCGGGGGCTGGGTCGGGATACCCGGTCGACCGGGTATCCCGGACGTTTGGCGTCGTTGCAACGGTCACAAAGCGGCAGAAACGCCCACGAAGTCGACCGAGGCACCTCATTCCACCGATGCACGTGAGACGCCGCGTCGGCGTCAGAGCCCCGGCAGGTCGGAGATCAGGCCCTGGACGAGGTCGTAGGTCGCCCGGTCGGCGGCCGCGACCAGGCCGTCGGGCACGGGACGCTGCGGGTGGTAGGTGTCGCCGCCGGACGTGCCGACGTACCCGCCGGCCTCGGCGAGGATGAGCGAGCCCGGGGCGTGGTCCCAGGGGGCGCCCTTGCCGTAGATCACGTAGTCGGCCTCGCCCTCGACGAGCTTGGGGTAGTCGACGCCGCAGCACACCCAGGTGAGCTCGAGCGCCTGCAGGGCGCCGAGCGCCCGGCCGATCCAGCGGCGCCGCGAGGTGACGCCCCGCAGCTCCTCGCCGACCGGGGGCCGGTGCAGCCGGACGCCGTCGCGGTAGGCGCCGGCGCCGCGCTCGGCGACGTACGCCGTCTCGTGCTGCGGCTGCCAGATCCAGCCGCGCACCACCTCGCCGCGCGCGCACCTCGGCGACCATCATCGCGTGGTCCTTGGAGCCGTGGACGAAGTTCTTGGTGCCGTCGACCGGGTCGACGGTGAAGGCGTGGTCGGCGGCGAGGTAGCGGTCCATCAGCGCGCTCGTCGGCGGCCGTGGCCTCCTCGCCGAGGACCAGGGCGTCCGGGTAGGCCGCCCGGAGGGCCGCGGTGATCAGGACCTCGGCCTCACGGTCGGCGACGGTGACCAGGTCGCCGGGGTTCTTCTCGGCGATCTGGTCGTCGGTCAGGGTGCGGAACCGCGGGTTGACGACCTCGTCGGCCACCTCCCGCAGCAGGGTCAGCACCTCGTCGGTATCCACCCCGCGAACCTACTCAGCCCCCGGGCGAGACGGACACCGCCTCCGGTTCTTGTCGGACGGGGTTAGCGTGGGCGGGGTGACCTCAGCAATCGGTCGGGAAAACAGCCAGGCCACCACCGTCGGTGAGCTCCGCGAGAGCGGACACGTGCAGAAGTCCCTCCGCGAGGAGGTACGCGACAACCTGCTGGGCAAGCTGCGCGTCCGGCGAGGACCCGTGGCCGGGGCTGCACGGCTTCGACGACACGGTCATCCCGCAGCTGGAGCGGGCGCTGCTCGCCGGCCACGACGTCGTGCTGCTCGGCGAGCGCGGACAGGGCAAGACCCGGCTGCTGCGCACGCTGGTGGGGCTGCTCGACGAGTGGACGCCCGTGATCGCGGGCAGCGAGCTGGGCGAGCACCCCTTCGACCCGATCACCCCGGAGTCACGGCGCCGCGCCATCGAGCTGGGCGACCTGCTGCCCGTCGACTGGCGGCACCGCGAGGAGCGGTACGCCGAGAAGCTCGCCACCCCCGACACCAGCGTCGGCGACCTGATCGGCGACGTGGACCCGATGAAGGTGGCCGAGGGCCGCAGCCTCGGCGACCCCGAGACCATCCACTTCGGCCTGGTCCCGCGCAGCCACCGGGGGATCGTCGTGATCAACGAGCTGCCCGACCTCGCCGAGCGGATCCAGGTGGCGCTGCTCAACGTGATGGAGGAGCGCGACATCCAGATCCGCGGCTACGTGCTGCGGCTGCCCCTCGACGTGCTGCTGTTCGCCAGCGCCAACCCCGAGGACTACACCAACCGCGGGCGCATCATCACCCCGCTCAAGGACCGGTTCGGCGCGGAGATCCGCACCCACTACCCCGTGGAGCTCGAGGACGAGATCGCCGTCGTCCGCCAGGAGGCACACCTGCTGGCCGAGGTGCCGGACTACCTGGTCGAGATCCTGGCGCGGTTCACCCGCAACCTGCGTGAGTCCAGCTCCGTCGACCAGCGCAGCGGGGTGAGCGCGCGGTTCTCGATCGCCGGCGCCGAGACGGTCGCCGCGGCCGCGCTGCACCGCGCGGCCGTGCAAGGGCGAGGACGAGCCCGTCGCGCGCATGGTCGACCTCGAGGCGGCGTCCGACGTGCTCAAGGGCAAGATCGAGTTCGAGACCGGCGAGGAGGGCCGAGAGGACGAGATCCTCACCCACCTGCTCCGCACGGCGACGGCCGAGACCGTGCGCCAGCACTTCCGTGGCATCGACTTCTCCCTGCTGGTCGACCGCATCGAGGCCGGTCAGCTGGTGACGACCGGCGAGCAGGTCACGGCCCGCGACTTCCTCACCGGGCTGCCGGTGCTGGGGGAGTCGGAGCTCTACGACGAGGTGTGCGACCGGCTGGGCGCCACCAACGACGGCCAGCGGGCGGGCGCCATCGAGCTCGCGCTCGAAGGGCTCTACCTGGCCCGCAAGATCAGCAAGGAGACCGGTGGTGGCGAGACGGTCTACGGCTAGAAGCCGCTACGCGCCGTACGACGGCGGGCCGGACCCGCTGGCCCCGCCCGTCGACCTCGCCGAGGCGCTGGACGCGATCGGCGAGGACGTGATGGCCGGCTACAGCCCGGAGCGCGCGATGCGGGAGTTCCTGCGTCGCGGCGGCCAGGACCGCACGGGCCTGGACGACCTGGCGCGTCGGGTGGCGGAGAAGCGCCGCGAGCTGACCAGCAAGCACAACCTCGACGGCACCCTGCAGGAGGTGCGCGAGCTGCTCGACCGCGCGCTGCTCAACGAGCGCAAGCAGCTGGCCCGCGACGTCGACCTGGACGACGCCGACCGCGCGTTCCGCGAGGTACAGCTCGACAACCTGCCCTCCTCGACGGCGGCGGCGGTCAGCGAGCTGGCGTCGTACGACTGGCAGAGCCGCGAGGCGCGCGAGGACTACGAGCGGATCAAGGACCTGCTCGGGCGGGAGCTGCTCGACCAGCGGTTCGCCGGCATGAAGCAGGCGCTGGAGAGCGCCACCGACGAGGACCGCGCCGCCATCAACGAGATGCTCACGGACCTCAACGAGCTGCTCGACAAGCACGGCAGCGGCGAGGACACCCAAGAGGACTTCGACGAGTTCATGGCCAAGCACGGGGACTTCTTCCCGGAGAACCCGCAGAACGTCGACGAGCTCATCGACGCCCTCGCCCAGCGCGCCGCCGCCGCGCAGCGGATGCTGAACTCGATGTCGCGCGAGCAGCGCGAGGAGCTGATGGCCCTCTCGCAGCAGGCGTTCGGCAGCCCCGCGCTGATGCAGCAGCTCGCCCAGCTGGACGCCAACCTCCAGGCGCTGCGCCCCGGCGAGGACTGGTCGGGCTCGGAGCGGCTTCGACGGCGAGCAGGGCATGGGCCTCGGTGACGGCACCGGTGTGCTGCAGGACCTCGCCGACCTCGACGAGCTCGCCGACCAGCTCTCGCAGACCTACGACGGCGCCCGGATGGACGACCTCGACCTCGACAAGCTGGCCCGCCAGCTCGGCAACGAGGCGGCGGTCGACGCGCGCACCCTCCAGCGCCTGGAGCAGGCGCTGCGCGACAGCGGCTACCTCAAGCGCACCAGCGACGGGCAGCTCAAGCTCTCACCCAAGGCGATGCGTCAGCTCGGCCGGGCCCTGCTGCGCGACGTGGCGAACCGGATGTCCGGTCGGCAGGGCCAGCGCGACGTACGGCAGTCCGGCGCGGCCGGCGAGCGGTCGGGCGCGACGCGCTCCTGGGAGTTCGGCGACACCGAGCCGTGGGACGTGACGCGCACGGTGACCAACGCCGTCCAGCGGGTGGTCGCCGAGGGCGGCGACGCGCGGTCCGGCGTGCGCCTCCACATCGACGACGTCGAGGTGACCGAGACCGAGGCGCGGACCCAGGCCTGCGTGGCGCTGCTCGTGGACACGTCGTTCTCGATGGCCATGGACGGCCGGTGGGTGCCGATGAAGCGGACCGCGCTCGCGCTGCACACGCTGATCCGGTCGCGGTTCCGCGGCGACGACCTCCAGCTGATCACCTTCGGGCGGCTACGCCCAGATGATGGACATCGACGAGCTCACCGCCCTCGACGCCCGGTGGGACAAGGGCACCAACCTGCACCACGGGTTGCTGCTCGCCAACCGGCACTTCCGCAAGCACCCCAACGCCCAGCCGGTGCTGCTGATCGTCACCGACGGCGAGCCGACCTCGCACCTCGAGCCGGGCGGCGAGGTCTACTTCGAGTACCCGCCCCACCCGCTGACCGTCGCGTACGCCGTCCGCGAGCTCGACAACGCCGGCCGGCTCGGCGCGCAGACCACGTTCTTCCGGCTCGGCGACGACCCGGGGCTGGCGCGGTTCATCGACTCGATGGCCCGCCGCGTCGACGGCCGGGTGGTCTCACCGGAGCTCGACGACCTCGGGGCGGCCGTCGTCGGCTCCTACCTCGGGTCGCGCGACCCGTCGGGTCCCGGGCACTACGGCGACTGGTTCGGCGGCCGCGGGTTCTGGGTCGACGGCTGAGGCTGCGGTCAGTCGTCGGCGAAGCCCGGGAGGGACTCCTCGAGGATGGCCCGGAACGGCGCCTCGGCCTCGAGCTGGCTGAGCAGGCCGATGCCGCCGAGCCAGGTGCGGTGGATGAGCAGGTACGACGGCGGCAGGTTGATCTTGGTCGACACGGTGTACGACGGGGAGCGCGGGTTGTTGATCCGGTCGAACTGCTCGCGCATCCACTCCCGGGAGAACCGGAAGCGCTCGACGCGGGTCGGCTCGACGAACGGGGCGAGGTAGTCGAAGACGTCCTGCGGGTCGACGCGGGTCTTGTCCTTGACGAACCCCTCCCGGCGCAGCCCCTCGAGGAGCGCGTCGGGGTCGTCATGCCCCGCGAGCCGCATCAGCCTGCCCATCGCCGGGGGCAGCGAGCGGTCCGGCAGTCGGGCGACCGCGCCGTAGTCGAGGACGCCGAGCCGGCCCGGGGATCCGTCGTCGGCGGGCAGCATGCGGAAGTTGCCGGGGTGCGGGTCGGCGTGCAGCATGCCGGTGCGTGCCGGGCCGGCGAAGAGGAACCGCACGAGCAGCTCGCCGTAGTGGTCGCGCTCCTCCTGGGTGCCGCTCGCGATCACCGAGGCCAGCGACGACGGCGACTCCAGCCACTCGCTGACCAGCACCCGCTCGGCGAAGGCGACGACGTCGGGGACGACGATCTCGGGGTCGCCGCGGAAGGCGTCCGCGAAGGCCTGCTGGGCCTCGGCCTCGAGGCGGTAGTCGAGCTCCTCGGCCGCGCGGGCCTGCACCTCGGCGACCAGCGGCTTGATGTCGATGCCGGGGAACACGGGCGCCACGCCCCGCGCGAGGCGCGAGATCTGGCGCAGGTCGCCGAGCAGCGCGTCGGCGGCGCCGGGGTACTGCACCTTGATCGCCACCTCGCGGCCGTCGTGCCACCGCCCGCGGTGCACCTGGCCGATCGACGCCGCGGCCGCGGCGACCTCGTCCATCTCGACCAGCTGGTCGCGCCAGTCGGGGCCGAGGGCGTCCTCGATCTCCTCGTAGGCCATCGACGCCGGCATCGCCGGCGCCGAGTCCTGGAGGGCGGTGAGGTGTTGCCGGTACGGCGCGATCAGCTCGTCCGGCAGCGCGGCCTCGAGCACGGACAGCGCCTGGCCGAACTTCATCGCCCCGCCCTTGAGCTCGCCCAGGGTCCGGAACAGCTGCTCGGCCGTGCGCTGCTGTACCTCGGTCAGCACCGCCTCGGCCGGCTTGCCGCCGAGCCGCTTGCCGAAGCCGAGGGCCTGCGTCCGGCGTACCCGAGCGGCAGGGCCGCGAGCCGCGCCGTGCGCACTGCGGCCTTGCGCGGGAGGTCGGTCATGGCCCCATTCTCCCCGACGTACCTGAGGGTGTCTCCGGTCAGGGGTGGAGCATCCTCGCCAGCTCCTCGACACCGTCGACCAGGCGGGTGCCGGGGCGGGCCCAGGAGGCGTTGGCGTCGACCGCGTGCACCGGCACGCCGTCGGGGAGCACGCCGCTGGCGACCAGCTCGTCGGCCAGGGCCCGGCTGCCCTCGCGGTCGTAGCCGCAGGGTGCCACCACGATGACCTCCGGACCGGCGGCGTGCACGTCCTCCCAGGTGACCCGTCGGGACTTCTCGCCACCGGTGCCGAGCAGCGGCACGCCTCCCGCGAGCTCGATCATCTCCGGGATCCAGTGACCGGGAGCGAACGGCGGGTCGGTCCACTCGAGGAACATCACCGCGGCGCCGCGGACGCCAGGCGACCCGGCCCCACGTGGCCGCGAGCCGCTGGCGCTGGTCGCGCACCAGCAGGGCTGCCTCCTCCTCGTGACCGGTGACCTTGCCGAGGGTCTCGATGGACGCGAACACCTCGTCGAGGGTGTAGGGGTCGACGGTCAGCACCTCGGCGCTGCAGCCCAGGTGGGCCAGCGCGTCATCGACCACCGACACGTCGACGGCGCACACCGCGCAGAGGTCCTGGGTGACGACGAGGTCGGCGTCCAGGCCGGCGAGGGCACCCGCGTCGAGGTGGTAGAGGTCGTCGCCGCGACCGATCGCGGCCACCACGAACGCGTCGATCTCGCCCGGGGTGAGCCCCTCCGGCATCGCGCTCGTGGACACGATGCGTCGGGTGCGTGCCTCCTCCGGGTAGTCGCACTCGAAGGTCACGCCCACCACGTCGTCGCCGGCCCCGATCGCGAACAGGATCTCCGTCGTGGACGGGAGCAGGGAGACGATCCGCACGGGGTCATCATCGCCCAGCGATGATGACCCCGTGGACGACCCGACGTACGGCGTGCTGGCGCTGCTCGCGCTGGCGGCACTGGCGGCGGGGTTCGTCGACGCGGTGGTCGGCGGCGGCGGCCTGATCCAGCTGCCGGCCCTGCTCCTCGGGCTGCCCAGCGCCAGCCCGGTCCAGATCCTGGCGACCAACAAGCTGGCCGGCATCTGCGGGACCTCGGTCAGCAGCGCCACCTACTACCGGCGCATCCGGCCCGACCCGAAGACGTTCGGACCACTGATGGTCTTCGCGTTCCTGGGCTCGATGGCGGGAGCGCTCGTGGCCAGCCACATCCCGCGCTCGGCGTTCGAGCCGATCGTGCTGGTGGCGCTGATCCTGGTCGGTGCCTATGTCCTCTTCAAGCCGAGCCTGGGTGAGGTCACCGAGCTGCGGTTCGCCGGTCACCACCACACGGCCGCGGCGGTGCTGGTCGGCCTGGTCATCGGGTTCTACGACGGTGCGCTCGGGCCGGGCACCGGCAGCTTCTTCGTGTTCAGCCTGGTGGGCCTGCTCGGCTACTCCTTCCTCCAGGCCTCGGCCAAGGCGCGGCTCGCCAACTGGGCGACCAACCTCGCCGCCCTGTGCGTCTTCATCCCGCAGGGTGCGGTGCTCTGGAAGACGGGTCTGGTGATGGGCGCGTGCAACCTGCTGGGCGGGTACGTCGGCGCGCGCACCGCGGTCCGTCAGGGCACGCCGTTCGTGCGGATCTTCTTCATCGTGGTGGTGTCGGGGTTCATCGTGCGAATTGCAGGAGACGTGTTCGGCGCCTGGTGACTACCGTCACCGGCATGGCGATCTCCCGCACCGACCCTCCGCTCCAGGCGTCCGAGGTGGACACCCTGCGCGCGTACCTCGACTACCACCGCGACACCCTGCTGATGAAGACCGAGGGGCTCTCGCAGGAGCAGCTGGCGCAGCCGCACCCGCCATCGGCGCTGACCCTGGGCGGGCTGCTCAAGCACGCCGCCCTCAACGACGACTGGTGGTTCTGCCGGGTGTTCGGCGGCCGGGAGACGGAGCCCGCGTGGGTGCCGGAGGGCGCGTTCGACGCCGACGAGGACTGGGAGCTGCACTCCGCGCAGGACGACAGCCCGGACGAGCTGCGGCGGATCTTCGCCGAGGCCCGGGCCGCGGCCGACGCGGCCATCGACCGAGGTCTGGCCGAGGGCGGCCTCGACGCCCCCTCCGCCAAGCCCAGCCGTCGGGCGGGCACCCCCATCAGCCTGCGCTGGATCCTGCTGCACATGATCGAGGAGCTCGCCCGGCACAACGGCCACGCCGACCTGCTCCGCGAGGCGGTCGACGGTCAGGTCGGCGAGTGAGCGAGAGCGCCTTCCCGCGCGTCGACCCGCCGTACGCCGCCGACGACGCGACCATGCTCCGGTCCTTCGTCGACTACTACCGGGTGACGATCCTGCGCCAGGCCGAGGGCCTGACCGACGAGCAACGCGCCACCCCGCTCCCGCCGACGACCATGACGCTCGGCGGCATGGTCAAGCACCTGGCCTGGGCCGAGAACTGGTGGTGGCGGCAGGTGCTTCTCGGTGGTCCCGAGCTGGAGTGGGTCGGCGACGGCTTCGACACCGATCCGGACTGGGAGTGGAGCTCCGCCAAGGACGACCCCTGGGACCTCCTCGTCGCCCGCTACCAGGCCGTCATCGCCGACGCCGACGAGGTCCTCGACCGGGCGCTCGCGACGCCCCGAGGGGCTCGACCTCCGGGCCGTCGCGACCCCGGCGGGACGGCTCCGTCGCCACGGTGCGCTGGATCCTGGTGCACCTCGTCGAGGAGTACGCCCGGCACGCCGGCCACGCCGACCTGATCCGCGAGTCCCTCGACGGGGCCACCGATCTCTGAGCGATTCGTCTGCGGCGCTGAGCGGGCGAAAACCCGTCAAACCGCCGACGAATCCGCGTTCAGGCAACCGCGACGGTGACTCGCGTCGTCGCGAAGGCGGTTCGCAGGGGGCGTTCGACGAACCGGAAGCTGGCCTCGGCGAGCACCAGGAACACGGCCGTCCACGCGACGTCGCCCACGAGCGTGTGCCCGAGCGCATGCAGTGCGGCGATGCGCGCCAGGACGTTCCAGAGGTAGATCGAGTACGACCGCTCGCCGAGCCACACCATGGGGTGGGTCACGAGCAGCCTTCCCACCGCCGCCCGCGGCCGGATGACGACACCGATCAAGATCACGAGCGTCAGTCCGGTCCCGGCGACCCTCACGAGGGAGGTGCGGTCGGTGTCGTTGCGACTAGCCAGGACGAGCAAGAGGACAGTGGCCAGAAGCGCACAGGGCGCGAGACACCGGACTGTCCGGGACAGCCACTGGTGGTGGACGACGATCGCGAGCAAGCAGCCGGCAAGGATGGGCAACGCATTGGTGTCGGTCCCGAAGTACTCGTGTGCATCGAACCGGGCGACCTTGGTCAGCCCGAGGAAGAGGTTCAGGACCAGGGAGAGCCCGATGAGCGACGCGGTGAGTGCGGCGAGCACCCGCGGGTCGCGCCGATAGCCCCAGAGCAGCACGAACGGCCACAGCAGGTAGAACTGCTCTTCGATCGAGAGCGACCAGGTGTAGTTGAAGTAGTCGTAGGTGGCGAAGAGGTGGCCGGTCCAGTCATAGAGGCCGGTGGCATAGGCCAGAGCCGTGGCGGCGGGTGCCAGTACCTGCCCGACACCGAGGTCTTGTCGATCGATGAGCAGCACGACGGTCGTCACCGCTACGACCGTGACCAACCCCGGGCCGAGACGCGCCGCCCGTCGCCGATAGAACGCCCGCAGATCGATGCTGCCGGTGTGGAGCTCGCCGACCAGGAGGGTCGTGATGAGATAACCGGACAGGCAGAAGAACACGGTCACTCCGACGTACCCGTTGGTGAGCGGCTTGGTCGGGGCATGCTGGCCGAGGACGAGAAGGATTGCCAGGCCGCGGACGCCATCCAATCCAGCAAAGTGACCGCGCTCGCCCACGACCGAATTTACGCGGCCGTGTCATCGACGGTTCGAACAGCCGATGAGCGGGCGGGCTCAGTGGTGGTGGATCACCCGGCGCCTGGCGCGGGCTTGTCTCCCGAAGCGAGGTGACGGGTGAGCACCCCCAGCTGCTCCCGCAGGTCGGCGAGCTCCCCGACCTGCGCCCGGAGGAGCGCGAGCTCGGCGAGCACCGACTCGTTCGACGCATCCTGTGCTTCGGTCTCGGCCTCAGATTGGAGGCCGAAGAAGCTGGCGAGTGAACCGGCGAGGAGGCCGAGCAGCGCTACACCCATGAACATGATGGCCGCCCCGTCCACCCGGCCGGCGGTCGTGATGGGCACGATGTCGCCGTAACCCACGGTGGTCAGGGTGACCGTCGCCCACCAGAGCGCGTCGCCGGGGGTGGCGAACTCCGGGTTCGTGGGGTGCTCCGAGTAGTAGCCCACCGCAGCGCCGACGAAGAGGACCGCCGCCGCCACGATCGCGACGCTTCCCAACCGCTCGAAGAGCCGCCTGACACCCCTGCTGGCGACCAGAAGCCGACTGACCCTGGCCAGTCGGAGGATGACCACGATGCTGCCACCGTGCGCCCCGGGAAGCAGGAACCACGGTGCCGTGAGGACCACGATGGTGAGGTCGAACTTGCCCAAGCGGGTGCCCAGGTAGCTCACGAAGAGTCGCTCGTGAACGAGGAAGTCGATGACGAACACCAGCCACGAGACCACGCCGATCAGGACCGCGACCCAGTTGCCCTGCGTTGGGACGATGATGAGCGGCAGCACGGCGGACAAGATGATCGGCAGCCGGGCTAGCCGCTCGTACTTCGCCAGCGCCGCCGCGGCGGCCGCATCTCGTGGCTGACCGTGTCCCGGGACGGCTTCGGTGCTTTCCCCGACCGTCGCGTTCACACCACAAATCCTGCCCGCCCGAGGCCGCCGCGCTCGGGAACCGCGCGCCCTGTGCCGCAGCGTGTTGTCGGCGGCACAGCCACGCCGCGCCACGGCCCGGCTGCGCAGGTCACACTGGGCGGGTGGAGGTCGGACGCTCGCACGGGCCGCTGCCGGGGCTTCTCGTCGGCCTGACCATGGTGACGGGTCTTGTGGATGCGTTCAGCTTTCTCCGTCTCGAGCACGTGTTCGTAGCAAACATGACGGGCAACGTGATCTTCCTCGGTTTCGGGCTGGCCGGCGTGGGCAATATCGCGGTTCTTGCAAGTCTGGTGGCGATCCTGGCCTTCACGCTCGGGGCGGCCTTCGCTGGACGGTGGTCATCCGCTCGGGTGCAGCACCGGGGTGATCTGCTGGCGGCGGCCGTGACCGTTCAGGCAGGACTGGTGGTGGCAGCGGCCGTCGTCGCGGAGTCTGCCGGAGTGCGGGGCGCGGCTGCGCGGCTGTGGATGGTGGCTCTGCTTGCTGTCGCGATGGGTGGCCAGAACGCCATTGCTCGGAGGTTGGCCGTCCCCGACTTCACCACCACCGTGCTCACGATGACGGTCACCGGTTTGGTGGCAGACACCACCTCCTGGTCGGTTCGGGGCCGGCGTGTGCTGCCGATCGTCGCGATGCTCGCGGGAGCGTTTGCTGGCGGTGCGCTGCTTCGCTGGGTGAGCACCGCTGCACCGCTGTGGCTGGCGGCGGCGATCCTGCTCGCCTGCGCCGCCATCGGGCACCTCGCGACCCGCCGCCCCGGATCGCTTGCCTGGCGGTAGTTCGCTGACGCCGGCTCAAGCGGCGATCCCCCCAGCCATCGGTTCTCCGGTCAGCCCTCGACTCCGGGCTAGGCGCCTCCGACCTAGCCCGGGAACGGCACGCCGGTCGTGGAGTGGCAGCGGTAGCCGTTCGGGTTCTTGAAGAGGTACTGCTGTTTGCCCCGAGCACGTAGTAGTGGGACGGGACGCCCGAGCGAAGACTGGGTCGCGGAAGCGGCTCTCGCTGACTTTGACGCGCCCCGGCGTCTGGGCGGACTCAGAACGCCCGCATCTGGCATCCGATGTCAGGTCGAGGTGCGGACCTTCGCCTGTGCGCCGATGATCGTGAGGTTGGCCGTCGGCGATCTTGTTCGCGGCGTGGTCAGCGTGGAAGAGAGCCTCGTCCAGAAGCCTGCGCACGTGCGCGTCAGCGGCTGCGTAGTAGGCGAACGTTCCTTCCCGTCGGACCGTGACCAGGCCAGCGAGCCGCAACTTCGCTAGATGCTGGCTCACGCTCGACGCGCTCGCCCCGATCAGCTCGGCGAGACAGTTGACCGATGTCTCGCCCTGCAGCAGCGCCCACAGGATCTTCATCCGGTTGGGATCACCCAGTAACCGGAAGGCGTCGGCGGCGACTTGGACCTCGACGTCAGTCGGCATCTCGAAGTCTGGCAGCGACTCGTCCATAGGCCTCCATGCTACGCCAACTTGCGTATATGCGTGAACACGCAGACACTTACATAGTGTCGCAGGCACCGCACTCATGACCACCCCACCTACGTGAGCCGCGAGCACAGCGATCACGACGACCATGAGCTCGCGCACGCGCGTCGGTCACGGTCATACCCACGGCTTCGTGGACCCGTCCATCGTGCGGTCCAGGGCGGGGGTCAAGGCTGTCGCGCTGAGCCTGGCCGTCTTGCTGGTCACCTCTGTGGCGCAGTTCCTCGTCTTCCGGGCCAGCGGCAGCGTCGCGTTGCTGACCGACGTCATCCACAACGGTGGCGATGCCCTCACCGCGATCCCGCTCGGTGCCGCCTTCCTCCTGCGCAGCCGTCGAGCCGAACACTGGTCTGGCTACTTCGTGGTCGCCGTCATCTTCATCAGCGCCCTACTGGCCCTCCAGCAGGTCATCGAGAGGTTCCTGCACCCGAGCACGCCGACCCACCTGGGAGCCCTGTTCCTGGCCGGCGGTCATCGGCGTGATCGGCAACGAGATCGCCGCCGTCATCCGTTGGCGGGCCGGTCGCCGACTCGACAGCCCAGCCCTGATCGCAGACGGACACCACGCGCGAGCAGACGGCTACGTCAGCGCCAGGCATCATCGTCAGCAGTGCCTTCATCGCGCTCGGGCTGCCGATCGCCGACCCGATCATCGGCCTCCTGATCACCGGCCTCATCCTGCGGGCCGCCTGGCAGTCATGGACCACCATCCGCCGGGCCTAGCCTCGGACACCACCCAGCAGGACGAGCCGATACCTTTTGGAAGGGTTGACGGGCGGCAGCGACCTGGCTCGCCCTCGTCCTCGTGCTCTGATCTGGTGAGCGGGTCGCGTGATGAATGTGGTTGGTGGCGGTCGGGTAGCCGTGGTGTTCCGCGGCGTGGAGCGGACCCGCGACGCCGAGTCCACGGCTCGACGTGGTTCTCGTCGCGCTCGTTGAAGAAGGCCTGTCCGTCGAAGCGGTGCCCTACGTCCAGGGCCGAGCCGAGGAGACAGCCGCCAGGTTGTCGCGCGTCGACGCGGCCCTGGTCTGGGTCGACCCGTTGAGCGAGGACGGCGACCGCCGCGAGCTCGACGAGGTGCTACGCGCGGCTGCTGGAGAAGGTGTCTGGGTCAGTACCCACCCCGACGTTGCCGACCGGCTGGGGACAAAGGAGGTGCTCGTGGCCACTCGGGACCTCTCGTGGGGCTGCGACGTCCACCTGTACCGAAGTCCGGAGGAGTTCCGCCGCGAGTTCCCGGACCGATTGGCCGCCTATGGGGTGCGGGTGCTCAAGGCCACCCGCGGCAACGGTGGCCGCACGGTGTGGAAGGTACGCCTCGCCGAAGGTCCGCCTCCGGCAGGCGTTCGACCGGGCACGGAAGTAGTCGTGCAGCACGCCCGGGTCCGTGACGGGTCGAGCACCCTGATGCCGCTCAGTGCGCTGATGGACGAGTGCTCCGCCGGATTCAGCGGCCTGGGGAGACAGCGGACGACTCATTGATCAGGAGTTCATCGCGGGTATCACCCGCGGCATCGTCCGCTGCTACCTCGTCGGCGCCGCAGTGGTCGGGTTCGCACGGCAGTACCCCGACGGTGCCCGTCCGCTCGGACCGCTCCAGGTGGACGCCGCCTCCGGCCCCACTCCCGAGGCAGTGATGGGGTTGCCCTCACCGAAGACGATGTACCCGCCCGACGAACCCGCTCTCTCCGACCTGCGCCGGCGGCTCGAGACGCAGTGGGTGCCCGGCATGATGACGCTCCTCGGCCTGGACCCCGACGACCTCCCGGCCCTGTGGGACGTCGACCTGCTCCTCGCCGACGCGGATCACGACCTCGCCGAACCGGCCTGGTGACCGGTTCGTGTTGTGCGAGGTCAACGCCAGCAGCGTGATCCCCTTCCCGCCCGAGGCACCGCCCCGGATCGCCATGCACGTCAGCCGGACGCTAGGTCGAAGGGATGCTGCGGACCGATAAGTCGAGACCACGGGCGACCCGGCGGGCGAACGTCCGCATCTGCCGCGATCCGCGCGATCGTGGCCAAGCGTCTCGGGACCGACCCTGAGGCGTCGTGGTTCATCTCCACGCCCACGCCCACGCCTACGACATCGACTCTGCGAGCGCCTCGAGCTCGTCACAAGGCGCCCGAAGATCGGCGTCGGCCCCGACTGGTCGGCTCAAGCCGTCCGTAGGGAAAGGCACGCCGGTCGTGGAGTGGCACCGGTAGCCATTGACGTGCTTTACGAGGTACTGCTGTCTGTCCCAAGCACGTAGTACCGGGATGGCGCGCTCGAGTGAAGACTGAGTCGCGGGAGCGGCTCTCGTTGAACTTTGACCCGCCACCGGGGTCTGCGCGCACTCAGAACGGGCGCATCTCACGATGTTGGTGCGCTGTCGCGGCCCGCCTGCCAGCAACGGATCGGTGTGGGCCGGGATGAAGCGGCGCCTCGCCGGATCCGGGAGGTGCGCTGTGCGCGTCCTATCCGTCGTTGCCCCACCCCAGGCGGCGGGCGAGAGCGGCGACCTCGCGGCGTGACCCGGTGTCGGTCTTGCGCAACAGGTTCGAGACGTGCACGCTCACCGTCTTCTCGCTGATGAACAGCGCCTCGGCGATCTCGGCGTAAGTGCGGTTCGCCACCAGGTGGCTCAACACCTCGACCTCCCTCGGGGTCAGCCCGGCGAACGCCGCTGGAGCCTGCGCGACAGCGGGCCGTCGCGGCTCGGCAAGGGAGATGCGAGCCATGGCCGCGAGGTCCTCGACCCGGCCTTTCAGGGGGAGGGCTCCCTCGTCCCTCGCGAACCGGTGCACCGGCCGCAGTAGGTCAGCCACTTCGGCCCCCGCCTGGCCGGCCGCGACGAGCGCCGTGGCCAGCCGCCACGACGCGCACTGCCGTTCCCACTCCATCCCAGCGGCCGCGCAGGCGGCCACCGCCCCGCGCCAGCTCTCGGCCTCGACGGAACGCAGACCTCCGCGCGGCCGAGCTCCGCCGCGTATAGGGCACCCCGGGCGCGCTGGACCATGTCACGGCTCCCCGAGGGCCGGAAGGGTTTGCCGGGGAGCTCGGCCCGGGCGCTCAGCAACCGCTCCAGCGACTCGAGGTGGCGTCGTACGGCCTCCGGGTCCCGGTCGTCCCGCGCCCGCTCGACGAGGTCACCGATCGCCCGTGCCCCCCAGAGCAGGAGCTCGTCGACGTCTCGCGGAGTCCGCCGCGCTGAGCGGGAGGACCCGTTCGACGAGCGCCAGCGCATCGCCCGGGTTCCCCCAGGCGAGCTGGAGCTCGGCCAGAGCCGGACCGGCCACCATCATTGGCCGGTCCTCCAGGGACGGCATGATCTCGCGGGCCCTTCGCAGGTGGTCGCGGGCTGCATCGTCGGCTCCTGTGCGCACCGCCAGGACGGCGGCCTGCAGGCGGACGTCGGCCTCGTTGTTGGGGCTCCCGTCGATCGACAGGCCGCCTCGCACGATCTCCTGCGCCTCCACCAGGCGCCCCTGATGCAAGAGGCTGCTGGTCATAAACACGATTGGCAGCAGTATCTGAGCACCGTAGGGCCTGCTCCACTCGTACAGCTCGTGCACCGTCTTGTCCTGTCCCAGGGGGACGCCCATGGCATTCATCACCCGGATCCTGGCGACGAATGCTCCGCAGACGATGCCGGGCTCGCCGGAGGCGATTGCGTGCTCCCGGGCCGCGGCCGCGTCACGCTCGGCCTGGTCCAGGTCATGTTCCAGCGCACTCGCCGAGCGGATCATGTACGCCCAGCTCAACGTGGCCGGCGACCCCGCCCTGCGTGCGGCGTCCAGCGCCTCTTCGACGACGCGACCGGCCTCGTCGGCTCGGCCCTGCCGCAGAAGGTGATTGGCGTAGGACACCAACGCTTCGGCGTGCTCGCGACTGTCGGTGTCGGCGCGGGAAAGCTCCACGAGCGCCTTCACCTCGCCCGCGGCATGGTCGTCGATCTCACCGAGGTGCCAGGAGAGGTTTCGGAGGAGCACCGCCAGCCTGCAGGCCCGCAACGGCTCCTCGACGGGGTCGACGAGTTCGATGGCGCGGCCGACCAACCGGTGTCCGTCGCGGATCTGATCCACCGACCCAGCACGCCCGCCCCGCCCGCTCCAGCAGCCGGGCTCGCGCAAGGTCGTCACCGCGGCTGGGGCGCTCCTGCGTCCCACAGGTCGGCGGCCCTGGTCAGCAGCTCGGCCCACTCCCGGAACGCACGCAGCACTCTCGCCACGTCAGCCGCACCCAGCAGGGTGGCGAACGCCGCGGAGTCAGCCCCGGCCTGCTCCTGGTGGGTGGCCAGGTCACCCAGGTGCCGCAGCCGGTCGACTCCCTCGGCTGTCCGCGTGGCAAGGTTTGCTGCCCAGGCGGCATGCACGGGGGCCGCCTCCCCGGGGAGGTAGGACTCAAGGAGGACATCAGCCAATAGCGGGTGGCGGAACCAGACGCCCTCCCGAGCCCGCACGACCACGCCCGCCTCGATCGCTTCGTGCAGCGCACGGCTGTCGGAAACGCCGAGTCCGGCCCCCACGGAGGCGAGCACCGCAGGCTCGGCCGGACGGCCGCCGACGGCCAGGACGCGGGTGATCTTGCGTCCTGAGGACGACAGGCCCCGCCACGAATCGAGGAGCGCCTGGCCGAGCTCGTCGGGGACGTCCGTGGGCAGCTCGTCCGCATCCAGGTCGCCACGGCGCACGAGCAGCTCGCTGAAGTATGGGTTTCCTCGCGACATGTCGAAGACCTGCTCCACCAACCGATCGGGCGGTGGGTGGCCGAGCAGCCCACCGATCTGGTCCCTCGTCGCGTCCCGGTCGAGCCGAGTCAACGACGAGCTCCTGGGTGCTGGGCAGACGGCGGACGTTGCCAAGCCAGTGCCGGAAGTGCTCACTGACGGCGGCCTCGTCACGATGCGTGGTCACGAGCGCCAGCCGATGCCTCCCGAACCCGGCCACCAGATAGGAGAGGGCATCCCAGGTGGCCGAGATCGGCCCACTGCACGTCATCCACGACCAACACCGTCGGGTCCCGCGCGATCACCCGGCTGAGCAGTGCCTCAACAGTGGTCATCAGCATCGACGGCGAATCCGAGGGCGGGGCGCCCAGCGATGGAAGGATCAACGCCGCACCCGGAACCGTATCGACGACCGAGGCCCGCTCGGCGTCGTCCGCCTCACCTAGCCAGCCCTCGAGTGCGAGCACCAGCGGGTGGTACATCGCCTCCACCGCTCCGAACCGCAGGCTCTGCCCCCACAGCACCTGGGCTCCCTCACCCGCCACCTGCTCACAGACGCTCCGCACCAACACGGTCTTGCCGATACCCGCCTCACCGTGCACCAACACCGCCCGCGGTGAACCGTCCAGGCCGGTACGGACCACGTCGAGCAACCTGGCTCGTTCCCCCGCACGACCGGACAGCGTCGCTGCCAAGGCAGCCGGTCTCATGAGACCGAGTGTGGCCCCGCGGAGACCGACTGTCTCCCCGGTGGTGCGTCCCGGCATCTGAGGGTTCCTCCGGGAGATCTGAGGGGCCGCCCCTCATCCGGAACCGGTGGCCTCAGAACCAACGTAGAGGAATCAACAACACACCCCCGCGGAGCACCCGATGACCACCAAGCACACCGGCCATTCGGACGGGGCGAGCGAAGTCGCTCAGGAGCACCGTGGCACCACGAACCATCCGAAGCAGACCACCGAGGCGATGAGAACGATGGACACGAGTACGACGATCCTGAACACCACTGGGCAGGTGCGAACTCGCGCGACCGGCGCTCCCCAGGTCTGCTGGTGCGGTCAAGACCTCGAGTACGTCCATCACACCCACTGCCCGCGATGTGGCACGGCACGCACTCGCCGGTACGGCTCGATGAGGCCCTCAAGGGCCGCCTGAGAAGGCGCGTCCTATCCGCCGTTGCCCCATCCCACGCGTCGGGCGAGCGCGGCGACCTCGCGGCGTGACCCGGTGTCGGTCTTGCGCAGCAGGTTCGAGACGTGCACGCTCACCGTCTTCTCGCTGATGAACAGCGTCTCGGCGATCTCGGCGTTGGTGCGGTTCGCCACTAGGTGGGCGAGCACCTCGGTCTCCCGCGCGGTCAGCCCGGCGAAGGCGGCGGGCACGGCAGCTGCGGCTGGGGACCGTGGGCGCGGTCAGCGAGATGCGGGCGCTCGCGGCCAGCTCCTCGACGCTGGCCTGCAACGGGGCCGCGCCCTGCCGGCTCGGCGTAGTCGTGGACGCTGCGCAGCAGCTCGGCTGCCTCGATCCCGGCGGCGCCGGACTCGATCAGCGCGGCGGCGAGCCGCCATGACGCGACCTGCTGTTCCCAGCCGAGACCGGCCGCGTCGCACGGCCGCCACCGCCTCCCTCCAGAGGCTCAGCTGGTCCTCGACTCCTTCGGCTCGCCCGCGCTCGGCGGCGAAGAGGGCGGCCCGCGCGGGCTGGACGGTGTCGTCGGGACCGGAGGGCTGGAACGGCGATGCCGGGCAGGGTCGCCCGCGTCTTGACCAGCCGGGTCAGCGCCTCCCGATGGCGCCGTACGGCGGCCTGGTCGCGGTCGTCCGATGCTTGCTGGACCAGGTCGGCCGCGGCCCGGGCCCCGAGCACCATCAGCTCGTCGACCACGCGCGGGTCCACGGCGTTCACGGGCAGGACTCGCTCGACGAGCTCGAAGCGCGGCTGCTGGGTCGTCTTCGGCCAAGCAGTATCTCGGCAAGGGGAGGCCCGGCTCGTACTCCGGGGTGCTCCTCGAAATGGGGCAGGAGCTCCTGCGCGCGCGCCAGGTGGCCGCGCGCGGCGTCGCCTGCGCCGCGTCGCATGGCCAGCACCCCGGCTTGGAGCCGGATCAGTGCCTCATAGATGGCGCCGCCGGTGGCCGCCAGACCAGTGCGTACGACGGCCTCGGCCTCGACTAGGTCTCCCATGGCGAGCAGGACCGCGGCCAGGATGACGGCTCGGGTACAGCCCCGTGTTGCCCTGAGGAACCGACCACTCGTAGGCGTCTCGCGCATGTTCGCGGACCGGCGCAGGTCGCCATCGACAGTCGAGACGTTAAGCCTCGACGAGGTATGCGTTGCCGATGGCCACGGGCTCACCCGAGGCCAATGCGTGCTCCCAGCAGGCCGCCGCGTCCAGGTACGGCCTGCTCCAGATCGGTGTCCCACACGAGCACGACGCGGGCGCCATGGCGCATCGCTGATCGCGGCGGCGGAGCCCGAGCGATGGGCGGCCGCAACGGCCGCGTCCACCGTCTGCCGTGCCTCCACAGTCCGCCCGGCCCAGGACAAGGTGCTCGCGTAGGTGGACAGAGCGTCGGCGTGTTCGCGGCTGTCGGGGTCGACCCGGGAGAGGTCGACGGCTCGTTCGATGCTCGGCGAGAGCGCGATCCCAGGCTTCGCCGAGCCAGTAGTGGCCTATCGCCATCGCAGCGTCAGCCTGCTTGCCCAGAGCGGGTCGCGTTCGGGTGAGACGAGGTCGCGCGCGGCGCGAAGCAATCGGAGGCTCTCGCGGTTCCGACCGACCCAGTTGCAGGCGCGCCCGGCGCGTTCGAGCAGCCGTGCGTGGCCTCGCCGCATCGGTGGGGTCGGCACCTACCTCCCAGAGGTCGGCCGCGCGGGCCAGTAGGTCGGCGGCTTCGCGTCGCGCGCCGAGCTTCTCGGCGAGGTCGGCTCCCTGGAGGAGGGCTGCGAACGCCGCGGAGGCGTCGCCGGCCCGCTCGTGGTGGGACGCGAGGTCGCCGAGTCGGCGCAGCTCGTCGATCCCGTCGGTCGGGACCGTCTCGAGGTGAGCGGCCCAGGCCGCGTGCACGGGCGTCGCCTCGCCGGGCAGGTAGGTCTCGGTCAGGACGTCTGCCAGCAGCGGGTGCCGGAACCAGACGGCCTCACCGCCGAGCACGACCACACCGGCGTCGATGGCCTCGCGGACCGCCCGGCGTTCGGGGTGTCGAGTCCGGCGGCGATGGCCGCCAGCGTCTGCAGGTCGGTCGGGCGGCCGGCGACGGCGAGGATCCGGGTGATCTCCCGCGCGGGGGCCGACAACCCGCGCCAGGCGTCGAGCAGCGCCTGGCTGAGCTCGTCGGGTAGGTCGTCGGGAAGCTCGGCCGAGTCGAGGTCGCCGCGGCGCACCAGCAGCTCGCTGAAGTATGGGTTGCCCCGAGACCGCTCGTATACCTGGTCCACCAGCCGAGGAGAGGGCTGCTCGGCCGAGGAGTTCGGCGATCTGGTCGCCGGTAGCGTCCTGGTCGAGGCGGGCCAGCGCCAGCTCCTCGGTTCCGGGCAGCCGGCGGATGTTGCCCAGCCAGTGCTGGAAGCGGCTCATTGACGGTGGCCTCGTCACGGTGGGTGGTCACCAGGGCCAACCGCTGCCGGCCGAACCCGGCCACCAGGTATGACGAGCGCGTCCCAGGTGGCTGGATCGGCCCACTGCACGTCGTCGACCACCAGCACCGTCGGGCGCCGTGCGACCACCCGGCTCAGCAGCGCGTCTACCACCATCATCAGCATCGACTGGACTGTCCGCCAGGTGAAGCGCCCAGCGACGGGAGGATCAGCGCCGCGGCCGGCACCGCCTCGATCACCGAGGCCCGTTCGGCGTCGTCCGCCTCGGCGAGCCATCCCTCCAGTGCGAGCACCAGCGGGTGGTACATCGCCTCCACGGCCCCGAACCGCAGGCTCTGCCCCCACAGCACCTGGGCGCCCTCGCGCGTCACCTCTTCGCACACGCTGCGCACGAGGACGGTCTTGCCCACGCCCGCCTCACCGTGCACCAGCACCGCCCGCGGGAGACCGCCCAGGCCGGCACGGACCACGTCGAGCAGCGCCGCTCGCTCGTCGGCGCGACCGGACAGCGTCGCCGCCATGGCGGCCGGTCTCATGGCATCGAGTCTGGCCTCGTAGGGCCCCGCTGTCTCCCCACTTCCCCCGCCGGCCGGCCCCGGTATCTGAGGGTGGGCTCCGGAAATCTGAGGGGTTGCTCCTGATCCGGGCCCGGTGGCCTCAGAACCAACGTGGAGGCATCAGCAACCACACCCCAGGAGAACCTCATGAACACCAAGCACACCCATCAGATCCGGACCGCCACCCTCGCCACCGTCCTCGCGTTCGTCGCCTCCGCCGGCACCACAGCGCCGGCGTTCGCCACGCACACCCACGACGACGGTGAGGGAGGCGCGGGAACAACCGCACTGTCGCCGTACGCCGTGCCGATCGACGCTCTCGGCGGCATCACGTTGGCGGAGTACATCGCGAATCACCACGACGGCGACCGCCGCACCCACACCGTGGTGTAACCCGGCCAGCATGTCCGGAACAGGACTCGGCCCCCGACCTCGGTGGGGGGCCGAGTCCTACCGTTCGGCCTCGTGGTGCCTGGTCCCACGCGAGGCCCACGGAAAGAAGTATTCGAGGAGATCCTCGACAGCTTCCTCCACCTCCTCGGCGAACGGACCTTCAACCCCTACGAGGAGGTGTACCCGGGTCGCCTCAGGGCGCTGCCGACCTAGCCCGGGAACGGCACGCCGGTCGTGGAGTGGCAGCGGTAGCCGTTCGGGTTCTTGAAGAGGTACTGCTGTTTGTCCCGAGCACGTAGTACCTGATTGGCGCGCCGGAAGACTTGGTCGCGGAAGCGGCTCTCGCTGAACCCTGACCCGCGCCCCGGAGGGTCTAGGTGGACTCCGACCGCTCCTGCCGATGAGCGGATGTGTCTCCGTATCGCGTCGCATTCGCGCGCCGTCGCTGGGCCCTCAGTCGGGCTTGGGGGACGGACGCCGTGCTCCGCGTCCGTGGCGGAGCGGGGTAGGCCGCGGTTGTCGGGCGTCGCGGACCAGCTGGCGAGCAGGGCCAGGGCGTCCTGGCCGACGGACCCCGGCTCGGCGGGTAGGTGACCAGGCTCAGGGCCGGGTCCCCGCCCAGGGGGAGGGACTCGAACGGCAGGTCGAGGTCGCCGACGACGGGGTGGTGCAGCAGCTTGACCCCGGTGGTGTGGATGCGGACGTCATGCGCGGCCCAGCGGCTGCCGGAAGTCCTCGCTGCGGGTGGACAGCTGCCCGACCAGGTCCGAGAGGTCACGGTCGTGGGGATCGCGGCCGGCCTCGGCACGCAGGATCGCGACGGTGTCGTTGGCGACGGTGTCCCAGTCACGGAAGAAGGTCGTGGCCCGCGGGTCGAGGAAGACGAACCGCGCATTGTTCGGCGCGGTCGCCGAGGTCGTCGTCCAGACCGGGTCGAGAAGAGCGCGCGGCCGAGCGCGTTGGCGGCGACGATGTCGAGGCGCCCGTTGAGGACGACCGCGGGCGTCGCCGGTCATCGAGTCGAGGAGGCGCTGCACCGTCGGACGGACCCGCTACGGCGGTCGGCGTGCGTCGACGCCGGGCACGGGTGGGCGTCCCGGCCGTCCTCAGCAGGTCGAGCAGGTGGGCGCGCTCGGCCTCGGTCGAGTCGCAGGGCCCGGGTGATCCCGTCGACGACGCCCTCGGAGACGCCGGTCGCGGCGCCGCGCTCGAGGCGGATGTAGTACTGCGGCGAGACGCCCGGCCAGGAGCGCGACCTCCTCGCGTCGCAGGCCGGGCACCCGGCGGCGGTCCCCGCCGTACGACGGGAGTCCGGCCTGCTCGGGGGTGATGCGGGCGCGCCGGGTGGTGAGGAACTCGCGGATCTCCGCGCGGACCTCGCTCGGACGTCCGGATCGGTGCCGCTGCCATGTCCGCCACTCTACGAGCGGATCCGACGGCTGTGGGGGTCACTGTCAGTGGCCCCTCACGAGCAGGGACTCCCGCCCGTCTTCTGTGGCTGGTTCTGTGGTAGATCACCACCGCCGGACGGCGGTGCCCACTCGATCAGCAGAACGGAAGCGCATCCCGCATGACCGACAAGAACGTGTGGCTCGTGACCGGCGCCGGCCGAGGCCTGGGCGTCGACATCGCCAGGGCGGCACTCGCCGCCGGCCACGCGGTGGTCGCCACCGCCCGCAACGCGGAGAGCATCACCCGGCCCTCGGCGAGCACGAGGACCTCCTCGCCGTGGCCCTCGACGTCACCGATCCGACCGCCGCCGAGGTCGCCGTACGCGCCACCGTCGAGCGGTTCGGTCGCCTCGACGTGCTGGTGAACAACGCCGGGAGCTTCCAGGCGGGGTTCTTCGAGGAGATGCGGCCCGAGGCCTTCCGCTCCCAGATCGAGACCACCCTGTTCGGGCCGGTCAACGTCACCCGCGCCGCACTGCCGCAGCTGCGCGCCCAGCGCTCCGGCCTCGTGATGACGATCTCCTCGACCGCGGGCATCGCCGCCGGCGGTGACTTCCTGACCGCGTACGCCGCCTCGAAGTTCGGCGTCGAGGGCTTCATGGAGGGTCTGGCCCCCGAGATCGCGCCGTTCGGGATCCGCACCATGCTCGTCGAGCCCGGCTTCTTCCGCACCGAGCTGCTCACGCCGCAGTCCACGCAGTACGCCGAGCCGTCGATCGAGGACTACGCCGACCGCACCGAGGCAACGGTCGAGGCCTGGCAGGGCATGGACGGAAAGCAGGGCGGCGACCCCGCCAAGCTCGCCGACGCCCTGGTCCGGCTCGCCGCCCTCGAGGAGCCGCCGGCGCGTTTCGCTGCCGGCGCCGACGCCGTGGAGACGTTCGAGACCAAGGCCCGCGACCCTGCTGGCGCAGGCCGACGCCCACCGCGAGCTGTCCAGCAGCCTCGCCCACGACGACGCCTGACCCCACCGGCGGGCAGGAGAGAGATTAGTGGGAAGGAGGGGGAACGGCACGCCGGTCGTGGAGTGGCAGCGGTAGCCGTTCGGGTTCTTGAAGAGGTACTGCTGGTGGTAGTCCTCGGCGTAGTAGTACGTCGCGGGGTCGGCGTCGTCGACCAGCTTGATCTCGGTGGTGATCGGGTCGAAGCCGCGGCGCGCGAGCTCCTCGCCGTACTCCTTCGTGAGGTCGCGGGCGACCTGCTCCTGCTCGGGGGTGGTCGCGTAGATCGCGGAGCGGTACTGGGTGCCGACGTCGTTGCCCTGGCGCATGCCCTGGGTCGGGTCGTGCACCTCGAAGAACCGCTTCACCAGGTCGGCGTACGACACGACCTTGGGGTCGAAGACGACGCGCACGGCCTCGGTGTGGCCCGTACGTCCCGAGCAGACCTCCTCGTACGACGGGTGGGCGGTGTAGCCGCCGGCGTAGCCGACCGAGGTCGACCAGACGCCGGGCAGCTGCCAGTAGAGCTCCTCGGCTCCCCAGAAGCAGCCGAGCCCGAAGATCGCGGCCTCGTAGCCCTCGGGCACCTCGTCGGTGACCAGCGGGGCGTCGAGGACCAGGTGCCGGGGGGCCAGGTGGAAGGGGCGCTCCGAACGGCCGGCGAGGGCCTCCTCCGGGGCGGGCAGGCTGCTCTTGGTGCGGCTGAAGAACATGTGACCTCCTTGGGTGTCGACTAGATAACCACGGAGGCCTTCCAGACGTTCCGCGCGACATGTGACGGAAGTCTTAAGCGGCCACAGACAGGCCGAGGGCGCCCTGCTCGACCGGCGCGGCCGGCGATAGCGTGCTGCGGGTGAGCGACCAGACCCACAGGACCAAGGGCGGTTTCGAGACCCGCGCCATCCACGCCGGCTACGAGCCCGACGCGGCGACCGGATCGGTGATCCCGCCGATCTACGCGACGTCGACCTACAAGCAGGACGGCGTCGGGGGGTTGCGCGGCGGCTACGAGTACAGCCGCTCCGCCAACCCCACCCGCACCGCGCTCGAGGGCAACATCGCGGCCCTGGAGGAGGGCGAGCGCGGGTTCGCGTTCGCCAGCGGCCTGGCGGCGGAGGACACCGTCATCCGGGCGCTGTGCCGGCCGGGCGACCACGTGGTGCTGCCCGACGACGCGTACGGCGGCACCTTCCGGCTCTTCGACAAGGTCGCCACCCAGTGGGGGCTGCGGCACGACCCGGCCCCGGCCAGCGACCTCGACGCCGTGCGGGCCGCGATCCGGCCGGGGGAGACCCGGCTGGTCTGGGTGGAGACCCCGACCAACCCGCTGCTCAACATCGGCGACATCGAGGCGATCGCGTCGATCGCCCACGAGGCCGGTGCCCTGCTGGTGGTCGACAACACCTTCGCGACGCCGTACCTCCAGACGCCGCTGACCCTCGGCGCCGACGTGGTGCTGCACTCGACGACCAAGTACGCCGGCGGGCACTCCGACGTCGTCGGTGGTGCCGTCGTGGTCCGTGACCTGGAGATCGCCGAGCAGGTGGCCTTCCACCAGAACGCGATGGGCGCGGTGGCCGGGCCCTTCGACGCGTGGCTGGTGCTGCGCGGCCTGAAGACGCTCGGGGTGCGGATGGACCGGCACTGCGACAACGCCGAACGGGTCGTGGAGTTCCTGACCCGCCACGAGGCGGTCGCCCAGGTCTTCTACCCGGGACTGCCCGAGCACCCCGGTCACGGCGTCGCGGCCAAGCAGATGAAGAGGTTCGGCGGCATCGTCAGCTTCCGGGTGACCGGCGGCGAGCAGCACGCCGTCGACGTGTGCGGCAAGGCCGAGGTCTTCACCCTCGGCGAGTCGCTCGGTGGGGTCGAGAGCCTGATCGAGCACCCCGGTCGGATGACCCACGCCTCGGTCGCGGGCACCCCGCTCGAGGTGCCCGGCGACCTGATCCGCCTCAGCGTCGGCATCGAGACGGTCGACGACCTGCTGGCGGACCTCGACCGTGCGTTGTCGATCGGTGGTTGAGGTGCGAGCTTGCGAGCCTCGAAACCACTAGTCGCCGTCTGCGTCGACTTCGGCTCCACCTTCACCAAGGCACTGCTGGTCGACCTGGCCGAGGGCCGGATCGTCGCCCAGGCCGAGCACCCGACCACGATCGGGACCGACGTGCTCGACGGGTACGACGCCTGCCTGGCGGAGCTGACCGCCGCGGACCCCCGAGCCGCCGAGGCGGAGGTGCTCGCGTGCTCCAGCGCCGGCGGCGGGTTGCGGATCGCGGTCGTCGGCAACGAGGAGCTGGTCACCGCCGAGGCCGGCCGGCGGGTCGCGCTCTCCAGCGGCGGTCGCGTGGTCGCCGTGCTGTCGGTCGCGCGCGGAGACGACCTGCGGGCCGTCCACGCAGAGCTCCCCGGACGTGGTGCTGCTGACCGGTGGCACCGACGGCGGCAACACCGCAGCGATCGTCACGGCCGCGGCGGGCCTCGCGGGCTCGGGCTGGCGCGGGCCGGTCGTCGTCGCGGGCAACCCCGACGCCCGGGACGAGGTCGAGGCGGCGCTGGGCGACCTCCCCCACGTGCTCGCCGACAACGTGGTGCCGCGCATCGGCGTGCTCGCCCCCGGTTCGGCCCGCGCGGCGATCCGCGAGATGTTCCTCGCCCACGTGATCGGCGGCAAGCACCTGAGCCAGCGGGCCGATTTCACCGCCATGGTCACCGGCGCGACCCCCGACGTGGTGCTCACGGGCGTCGAGCTGCTGGCCCGCGGGCTGTCCCGCGAGCAGCCCGGGCTCGGCGACGTGGTGGTCGTCGACGTCGGCGGCGCGACCACCGACGTGCACTCCGTCGTCGAGCTCGACCCCGAGGAGGCCACCCTCTCCCGCGAGGTGGTCGCCACCACGCCGATCACCCGCACCGTGGAGGGCGATCTCGGCATGCGCTGGTCCGCCACCTCGACCGTCGCCGAGGCCGGGCTCGACGACCTGGTCGCGGCCGCGGAGGTGCGGCACGCGGATCCCGGGTACCTCCCGACCACCGACGCCGGGTACGCCGAGGACGAGCGCATCGCGGCCGCCGCCGTCGGCCTGGCCCTGCGCCGGCACGCCGGCCGCAGCCAGGTGGTGGTCGGGCCGGACGGCCGGGTGGTCGAGCGCACCGGCAAGGACCTGCGCGACGTCGACCTGCTCGTGGGGTCGGGTGGCGTGCTGCGCCACGGCCGGCCCGGGGTCGAGGACCGGGTGCTGGCGGGCAGCGTCGGCGACGTCGAGGGCGGCTGGCAGCTGCCGGTGCGGCCGCGGGTGGTCGTCGACCGCGAGTACGTGCTCGCGGCGGCCGGGCTGCTGGTCGAGCGGCACCCGCAGGCGGCCTACCGGTTGGTCCGCGGCTCGGAGACTAGTGGCCTGCACCGGGAGTTCGGTGCCGAAGTCCGTGCTCCGAGTGCGTGCATCGCAAGGCGCCGGAGCGATGCTCTACTCGTTCGTCCAGCGAGCTTCGGCAACGCCGCGAGGTGCGTGCTCGGAGTGCGGAATTAGGTGCCGACCTTTCGGTGCGGGGCACTAGCCAGCACCGACCCCAGCCGGTCGTGCACCTCGACGATGCCGGGCCGGTCCCGGGTCCGGCCGCAGGCAGGCGTCGATGACGGCGGCCAGCTCCGGGTGCAGCCGCGGCCGCAGCCGACGCACGGGTACGGCGGTCTGCTCGAGCTGCTCGTAACCCACGGGCAGCGCCCGGAACGGTGGAGCCCCGGTGGCCGCCGCGTAGAGCGTCCCGCCGAGCCCCCACGCGTCGGCGGCCGCCGTGACCAGGCCGCCGCGCGCCTGCTCGGGCGCCATCTGCTCACGGGTCCCGAAGCCCGCCCCCACCTGGCCCGGGGGCCGGGCGATGCTGAGGTCGATGAGCGTCGCCTTGCCGCCGTGGGCCATCACGTTGGCGGGCCGGACGTCGAGGTGCAGGTACCCCTCCGCGTGCAGGTGGTGCAGGGCGGAGGCCAGCTGCCGGCCGAGGTGGGCCAGGTCGGTCGACGGCAGCCGACGGGCGCGCTCGATCTTCAGCCGGGCCACGAGCTCCTCGAGGTTGTCGCCCATCAAGGTCTCCACGATCACCACCGGCACCGGCTCGCGGACGGTCTCGAAGCCCGTGCCAGGTGGGGGTGCGCCACCGTCTGCAGCAGGTGTCCCTCCAGCAGCAGCCGCTCCCGGACCCGCTCCACGTCGGCGCGGTCGGGGCGGACCGTCTTGGCCGACGGCGCTGCACAGCCGCGCCGGGAGAACACGGCGTACACGTCCAGGGCCTGCCCGCGCGAGAGCAGCTCCTCGACGACGTAGCCGGGTGCCACCTCCTCGCCAGCGGCCAGCACCCGGGGTTCCGGCGTGACCGTCGTGACCGTCACCGCGCCACCACCGTCCCGCGGGCCAGCGACCACAGCGGGGCGTAGTGGCCTCCGGCGCGGAGCAGGTCCTCGTGCGACCCCTCCTCGACCAGCCGGCCCTCGTCGAGCACGAGCACCCGGTCGGCGCGCTCGCCGAGAGTCAGGTTGTGGGAGATGACCAGCGTCGTGCGGCCGGCCATCAGGCGGCGCAGCGGCCCGAGCAGCCGGTCGGTGGAGGCGGCGTCGAGCGAGGCCGTCGGCTCGTCGAGCACCAGCACCGGGGCGTCGCAGAGCAGGGCGCGGGCGATCGCCACGCGCTGCGCCTGCCCGCCGGACAGGCGTCGACCGCGCTCCCCGACCCGCGTGTCGTAGCCGTCGGGGAAGTCGGCGATGAACTCGTCCGCGTCCGCCGCCCGGGCGGCGGCACGATCGCCTCGTCGGAGGCCTGGGGCCGCCCGAAGGCGATGTTCTCGCGGACGGTGCCGTCGACCAGCAGCGTCTCCTGGAGCACGACGGCGACGTGCCGCCGCAGCCCGGCGCGGGCCAGGTCGCGCAGGTCGTGACCGTCGAGCAGCACCCGACCCTGCGCCGGGTCGAGGCCGCGCAGCAGGAGCCGCGCCAGCGTCGTCTTGCCGGCTCCGCTGGCCCCGACCACGGCGGTCACCTGCCGGGGTGGAGCATGAAGGAGACGTCGGTCAGCGCGGAGCGCTCCTGGCCGTCGTACGTGTGGCCGACGTGCTCGATGCGGACCTCGCCGCGGGGCCGTTCGAGGACGAGCGCGCCCGGACGGTCGGCCGGCAACGGGGGCTCGGCCAGCAGCTCGAGGACCCGTTCGGCGCCGGCGGACGGCGGAGTACGCCGCGGTGACGGTGCTGCCGAGACCGCGCACCGGACCGTACAGCCGGGAGAGGAAGGTGAGGAACGCCAGCAGCTCGCCGACGGTGAGCGCGCCGCGGGAGAGCTGCCACGCGCCGGCGCCGATGACGGACAGCGCGCCGCGCGAGCTCGATCAGCTCGACGGTGGGCGAGTAGAGGGAGCGCAGGCGGGCGGAGGCCATCTCGGCGCGGTACTTCGCCTCGGCCTGCTCGCGGTAGCGCGCGACCTCCCGCTCGCCCGCGTCGAAGGCGTGCACGAGCGGCATGGTGCTGAGGGTCTGCTCGATCGAGGTGCTGATCGAGCCCGAGCGGCGCTGCTTCTCGCGCGAGATGGCCTTGATCCGGCGGGAGAAGAAGCGCGAGCTGAGCCAGAACAGGGGGGCGGCGACGAGCGAGACCAGCGCCAGCGTGGGGTCCAGCCAGAACAGGGCGGCGGTGAACACCACCAGCTCGAGCGCGTAGGTCAGCGCCCGGCTGGTGCCGGAGACCAGGAACGACTCGATGGCGGACACGTCGCCGGCTCACCCGCGCCAGGAGGTCGCCCAGGCGGGAGCGGTTGAAGAAGTCGAGGGGCAGCCGTTGCAGGTGCCGGAGCAGGTCGCTGCGCAGGTCCACCAGGAAGCGCTGGGTCAGCCAGGTCGACAGCATCCGGTCGGCGGCCCCCAGCATCGCCTGGAGGAGGGTCAGGCCGACGTAGGCCGCCGCGATCGTGGGGAACGGACCGAAGTCCTGCGGCACCAGCACCTCGTCGACGACCACCTTGAACAGCCAGATCTCGACGGCCATCAGGACCGGCTCGGCGGCGGCGAGCGCCAGGACCAGCAGCATCCACCAGCGCCGCGGGGCGGCGTACGGCCAGAAGGCCCGCAGGATCCGTCGCAGCGGTACGACGGGTGCGTGCCCAGGGAGTGACCCGGCAACGGATGCCGGGACGGCCGCAGGTGAAGGCCGTCGGACGGCCTCCACCTGCTCGGTCTGCATCGTCACGGGCGTGTCGGAGACGCCCACGGGAGGTTCAGTGACCCGTGCCGGTCTGGGTGCCGGTGCCGTGTTGGTGCCGGTGTTGGTGCCGGTGTTGGTGCTGCCACCGGAGCCGGATCCGGAGCCGGAGCCCTTGCGACGACGACGACGGGCCGGGGTGTAAGCGGAGAATCCCATGATGAGGGCCTTCCTGTCGGGGAGTGCTGACAGGGACGACGCTAGGTTCCGCGATGGGCGGTCGGTCAGTGTCTCCTGGTCGTAGTACCGAGGGACAGCCCTGCACACCCGCCGTGCACGTGGCCACCGGGGACCCCGACGAACTTGCGGAGATGGCCACTAGCCTGGCGGCGTGGGCAACGGGGCTGACGAGACGCGATCCGACGAGTCGGTCGCGATCGTCGCGCCCGACGGTCCCAACGGAGACGCCTCCAGCGAGCGGCTGACCGGGCGGATCGCCCAGCAGTGGCACCACCTCTCCCAGATCCGGGCCGGGCGCCGTACGGAGCCGGAGCCGGTGCGTGAGCCGGTGGCCGGGGGCAGTCGAACTTCTCGCGGGCCCACGTCCCCTGGGGCGTGGACCTCGCCGCCGCGTGGGCCTGGCGGTTCCTGGTCATCGCGGCGGCGGCGTACCTGATCGTGCGGGTGCTCGGGTTCCTGATGGTGATCGTGCTGCCGGTCATCGTCGCCATGTTCATCGCCGCCCTGGTGGAGCCCGTGGTCGGCGGATGCACCGCCGCCACGTGCCCCGCGGGGCGCCGCGGCCGGCCTGATGGTCGTCCTGGTCATCGGCTCGGTCGTCGCCCTGCTGACCGTCGCCGGCAACCAGGTCGCCAACGGCGCCCAGGACCTCGCCGACTCGGTGAGCGAGGGCGTCGGCCAGATCACCGACTGGCTCAAGACCGGGCCGCTGCACGCCAGCGACAGCCAGATCAACGACTACCTCGACCGGGCGCAGGAGGCGATCAGACAACTTCGCCAAGGACGGCGAGATCTTCTCCCAGCTCTCCGAGGTCGGCGCCGCCGTCGGGCACGTGCTGGCGGGCTTCTTCATCGTGCTGTTCTCGACCTACTTCTTCCTCGCCGACGGCGAGCGCATCTGGGCCTGGTTCGTCCGGCTCTCGCCGCGCGCCAGCCGGGTGCTGGTCGACGGCTCGGGCCGGGTCGCGTGGGTGTCGCTGACCCAGTTCGTGCGGGCCACCGTGATCGTGGCGGCGACCGACGCGCATCGGCGTGATGATCGTGGCCGCCGTCCTCGGGCCTGCCGTTCGTGATGGCGATCGGCGTGCTCGTCTTCCTCGGCGCGTTCGTGCCGATGGTCGGCGCCATCGTCGCCGGCACCGTCGCGGTGCTGGTGGCGCTGGTCGACCAGGGCCCGATCACCGCGCTGATCATGCTCGGCGGC
Source organism: uncultured Actinomycetota bacterium (assembly GCA_963774575.1). Lineage (GTDB taxonomy): Bacteria > Actinomycetota > Actinomycetes > Propionibacteriales > Nocardioidaceae > Nocardioides. Next base: position 246,332 of record CAVZFO010000011.1, read on the forward strand.
GTGATCCTGGTGCAGCAGATCGAGGGCCACGTGCTGCAGCCGTTCCTGATGGGCCGCTTCGTCTCGGTGCACCCGCTCGGCGTGATCATCGCGATCGGCGTCGGCGTGGTGGTGGCCGGCATCCCGGGCGCGCTCGATCGCCGTGCCGCTGGCGGCCACCGTCAACGCCGTCGCCCAGCACCTGGCGGCCAACACCCGGCCGGGGGACGATCCGGAGGAGGAGCTCGAGCAGGACTACGAGGCCGACGGCGAGGATCCGCCGCCTCCCGACGAGGACGGCCCGCCGCCGGAGCCCGAGGACCGGGACCCCGACTACGGCAACCGACGGGGGACCGATCCTGCGGAGGACAGCCCATGACCGACCCGACCGCCGAGGTGACCCTGGCCGACATCGAGGCGGCCCGCGAGGTGCTGGCGGAGGTGACGGTCCGCACGCCGATGGAGCGCGTCGCGCTGGCTCTCGACCGCCGCCGGCGGTGACGTGCACCTCAAGCTGGAGAACCTCCAGCGCACCGGCTCCTTCAAGACCCGCGGCGCCTACTACCGGATCTCGCGGCTCACCGAGGCCGAGCGCGCGAACGGCGTCGTCGCCGCCTCGGCCGGCAACCATGCGCAGGGCGTCGCGCTCTCGGCGAGCCTGCTCGGCATCAAGTCCACGGTCTTCATGCCGGAGGGGGCACCGATCCCCAAGATCCGAGGCGACCAGGGGTACGGCGCGGAGGTGGTCTTCCACGGCCAGTACCTGGACCAGGCGCTGGTCAAGGCCCGCGAGTTCGCCGACCGGACGGGCGCGGTGCTGATCCATCCCTTCGACCACGTCGACATCGTCGCCGGGCAGGGCACCTGCGGCCTGGAGATCATCGAGCAGGTGCCCGACCTCGAGACCGTCGTCGTGCCGACCGGCGGCGGCGGCCTGCTCTCCGGCATCGCCATCGCCATCAAGGCGCTGCGCCCGGACGTGCGGATGGTGGGCGTCCAGGCCGCCGGCGCGGCGGCGTACCCGCGGTCGCTCGCGGAGGGTCACCCGCTCCCGCTCGAGCACATGCGCACCATCGCGGACGGCATCGCGGTCGGGCGTCCGGGGGTGGTCCCGTTCCACGCGGTCCAGCAGTACGTCGACGAGATGCTGACCGTCTCCGACGACGCGCTGTCCCGCGCCGTGCTGTACGTCGCCGAGCGCGCCAAGCAGGTCGTCGAACCGGCCGGCGCCGCGGGCGTGGCCGCGATGCTCGACGACCCGAAGCGGTTCGCGACGCCGGCCGTGGTGGTGCTCAGCGGTGGCAACATCGACCCGCTGCTGCTCGGCAAGGTGATCCGGCAGGGCATGGCCGCGGCGGGCCGTTACCTCGTCTTGCGGGTGCACATCCCCGACGTACCCGGCGGGCTGGCGACCCTGCTCGCCGAGCTCGCCGAGGTCGGGGCGAACGTCATCGAGGTGACCCACGAGCGCAACTCGCCGAGCCCTGCACTTCGACGAGGTCGAGGTGCTGGTGCAGCTGGAGACCCGCGGCCCCCAGCACTCCGACCGGGTCATCGGCCGGCTGCGCGAGCGCGGCTACGAGGTCTTCAGCTGAGCCCGGTCATCGCTGGTCGAGGAGGTTGCGCAGCAACCGTCTCGAAACCCCTGAGCGGACAGACGTGCTGCTGTCCCCGGGTCTCGTGACGGGCGCCACCGCGCCTTCCTCGACCAGCGTCGGACGTCAGGCCTGGTAGGGCTTGGCGTCGACGATCTCGACCTTGAGCTCCTTGCCCGTGGGGGCGACGTAGCTGACCTGGTCGCCCACCTTGGCGGCCAGGAGCGCCGAGCCCAGCGGGGACTCCGGGGAGAAGACGTCGATGGTGCCGTCCTCGAGCGCCTTGTTGCCGAGCAGGAACGTGGCGGTGTCGTCGTCGCCGACGAACTTGTAGGTGACCTTCATGCCGGGCTCGACGATGCCGTCGTCCTTGGGGGTCTCGCCGACCTCGGCGCGGCGCAGCATGTCCTCGAGCTGGCGGATCCGGGCCTCGACCTTGCCCTGCTCGTCCTTGGCGGCGTGGTAGCCGCCGTTCTCCTTGAGGTCACCCTCGTCGCGGGCGGCGCTGATCCGCTCGATGATCTCCTGGCGCACGGGGCCGCGGAGGTTGTCCAGCTCGGCCTGCGAGCTTGTCGTAGGCCTCCTGGGTGAGCCAGATCTTGTCCTGGACGGGCTGCGTCATCGGGTAACTCCTGTGTACGGGGGTGCGGCGTGCTGCCGGCCACGGTCGAGCCCGGCAATTTCACTTGTCGGGGCATGGTCCTTCGGTCTGGGATCCCGAACCGATGCGGGGCGATCCTGGATGACCGTCAGCCGCCGGCGGCTGCTCAACCGGTTGCTTCGTGCCGTCACGGGGCAGCCACGGGATGGTTCGGAACGTCCAGGCTAGCAAAAGGCGGCCCGAAAGACCCGCCGGGTGAACAACCGTCAGCGTGGTCGGTGCTGGTCAGGGGTGGTGCAGCCGACCGACTCGACCGACGTGGCCCGGCGTTCGGTGCGTACCTGGACGACGTTGCTGCCGTCGGTCGGCACGAAGCTCGCCTCGCCCGACCACGGTGTGGTCGGCGGCGATCGCCCGTACCTCGCAGGTCGGCGCCGAGCTCCTTGGCGTCGCCCTGGAACGACACGTCGACGTGCGCCGTGACGGCGTGGTCGTCGACGACCTCCCAGCCGACCAGCTCCGAGCTCACGTCCGGCGTCGCGTGGAAGACCGCCGTCCACGCCAGCCAGGTCAGCCCCAGCACACCGATCAGGCCCGAGCCGAGGACGACCGCCGTACGACGCCACGGCGAGGGCCGCCCGTAGCGGTCGGCCAACGGGTCGGCCAGAGGGTCTGGCAACGGGTGGGTGGGCGCGTCGGTCACGGTCCCTAGACTCCCACCCGTGACCTCAGCGGCACCGCAACGGACTCCGCCTCATGCACGTGCACGCCCACCCGGACGACGAGTCGAGCAAGGGCGCCGCGACCACGGCGAAGTACGTCGCCGAGGGCGTGGACGTGCACGTCGTCACCTGCACCGGCGGCGAGCGGGGCTCGATCCTGAACCCCAAGATGGACCGGCCCGACATCGCGGCCAACATCGCCGAGGTGCGCCGCCAGGAGATGGAGCGGGCCCGCGACATCCTCGGCGTCACCCAGGACTGGCTGGGGTTCGTCGACTCGGGCTGGCCCGAGGGCGACCCCAAGCCGCCGCTGCCGGAGGGCTGCTTCGCGCTCGTCGCCGCTGGAGGAGTCGGCGGAGCGGCTGGTCCGGCTGATGCGGTCCTTCCGCCCGCACGTCGTGACGACCTACGACGAGAAGGGCGGCTACCCGCACCCCGACCACATCCGCTGCCACGAGGTGTCGGTGGCGGCGTTCGAGGCGGCGGGCGACCCGGAGCAGGTACCCCGACGCCGGCGAGCCCTGGCAGCCGCTGAAGCTCTACTACTCCCACAACTGGAACCGACCCGAAGATGATCGCGATCCACGAGGCGATGCTCGAGCCACGGCCTCGAGTCGCCGTACGCCGAGCGGCTCGAGGAGCTGGAAGCGACGACCCCGAGTGGGACGCCCGGGTGACCACGCGGGTGCCCTGCGCGGACTACTTCGGCGTGCGTGACCAGGCGCTGCTGGCGCACGCCACGCAGATCGACCCCGACGGGCCGTGGTTCGTGGTCCCGCGCGAGATCCAGGCGCACGCCTGGCCGACCGAGGACTACGAGCTGGTCACCAGCCACGTGGAGACGTCGATCCCCGAGGACGACCTGTTCGCCGGGGTCACCCCGGACGCTGAGCCGTGCCGATCGGGAGGAGAATGGCCCGATGGCCCCCGTGTTGACCCTCGCCCTGCTGCCGCTCCTCGACGGCGGCGCGGCGCCAGCGACCCGGTGCCCGCGCCCGAGGACGTGGAGGCCGGCTGGACCGCGCTGCTGGTCTTCGTGGGGCTGGTCCTGGCCGTGGTCGTTCCTGGCGTTCAGCCTGGTGAAGCAGCTGCGCAAGGCGCGGGCCGCCCGGGAGGCGGGCGTGTTCGGGGACCCGCCGGTCGCCCCCGACGAGGAGGCGACCGGCGAGACGACGAGCGGCACGAGCGGACCGCGACAGGCCGGGGCGGGCGCTACTCCGCCGCGTCCCGACGCTGGGCGTCGGTGAACTCGCTCGCCGCGGCGGCCGCCGGTGCGGGCATGCCGGCCGCGCTGGCCTGCCGGTAGCTGGTCACGCTGGCCGCCGTGGCGGCCATGGCCTGCTTGACCTTGCCGCGGCCGTAGGTCACCGAGTGCCCGGCGCCGACGCCGATGCTCATCCCGACCTCGACGGCGTCCTGGTCGGCGCCGAGGTAGAGGAACTGCCACTGGTAGTCGCGGGTCTGCTTCTCGATGAGCTGCTTGACCTGCGGCGTGCGTCCACTCGCGGCTGGCGTTCTCCAGGCCGTCGGTCATGATCCCGACGATCACGGTGCCCGGGCGCCGGTCCTCGGGCAGCGCGGCGAGCCGCTGGCCGGCGTCGGTGACGATCCGGCCACGGAGTCCAGCAGGGCGGTGGTGCCGCGCGGCTGCAGGACCAGCGACGGTACGTCGGCGATGGGCCGGTCGGCGTACACCTCCTCGTAGTGGTCGTCGAACTGCGCGAGCGTGACCCGGCACTCGCCGGGAGTCGTGCGCTGCTCGGCGATGAACGCGTCGAAGCCGCCGACGGTGTCCTCGACGATGGAGTTCATCGACCCGGAGCGGTCGAGCAGGAAGTAGCAGGTGGGTGAGGTTCGGGTCGGTCATGGCCGGTCTCCTTCGGGTGTGGTGGTGGGTCAGGTGGCGGCGTCTGGGTCGGAAGCGCATCGGGGCCGGCGGGGCGGCGCCGGGGGGCAGCGGCTGCGTGGCGGCCCTGCTCGACGTCGTAGCGGGCCCGCTCGACGCCGGCGGCGGTCACCCGGCCCTCCTCGGACTGGTACGCCGCGAGGGTGCGGGTGCGGGCCAGCCGCGGGCCGACGGCGTTCTCGCTCAGGCCCGGCCAGTGCGCCGGCCGAGCGGAGCGTCTCGCCGTCGACGACGGCGGCCGCCATGGCCTCGTCGATCGCCGCGGTCGATCAGGTCCTGGGCCTCCCGCAGCCGGGGGAGCGCGGTCGCCGGGTCGCTCGGGTCGCGCGGCGGCCAGGGCCTCGCGGGCGCGCTCGACCGCCGTGCCGATGGGCTCAGGAGCAGGTGCGTCGTTCATGTTGACGACGGTACCGCAGTAACTGCGGTGACTCAAGGAGTGTGGCGGCGCAGGTCAGTCGCGCTCCAGGACGACCAGGCAGTCGTAGGCCGTCGAGGTCCCCGACGGGGCGGGGCACGCGCTCGGCGCGGATCACGTCGTACGGCTCGCCGGTGAGGTCGATCGAGCACGTCCTCGGCGGTCATCAGCACCGCGGGATCCTGGGGGCCGCCGGTGCCCTCGGCGATGTTCGTGGTGTCGTGGGCGACGAGGACGAGACGGCCCCCGGACTGCAGCGCGGCGAAACCTCGCGCGCACGGCCTCGCGGCGCTCGGCCTCGACGAGCTGGAGGTAGGCGACCACCACCAGGTCGAACTCCGCCGGCCAGTCGGTCGTGGTCGCGTCGGCCGCGACCCAGGCGATCCGCTCGGCGACGCCCGCGTGGTCGGCCAGCCGGCGTCCCTTGTCCAAGCCCACGGCGGAGAAGTCGGTGGCCGTGACGGTCCAGCCGCGCTGCGCCAGCCAGATCGCGTTGCGCCCCTCGCCCGCGGCCAGGTCGAGCGCTCGCCCGGGAGCCAGGTCCGCGCACACCTCCGCGACGAACCGGTTGGGCTCGGCCGACCAGACCAGCTCGCTCGCGGCGTACCGCTCGTCCCATCCCGCCGCATCCATGCCCGCGACACTATCCACAGGCTTTCCCGGATAGTCCGTGACGTTCGAGACCGTTGTCACCGGTTTCAAAGGTCGGTTTCGTCACGGACTATCCGGAACCGGCGACCGTCTGGGTGCGGCCGTCGGACCACTGGAGGTACGACGTGCGGGCGGGGCGGGTGGCCAGCCAGCCGGGGCGCGTCGGCGTCCAGGGCGAGGGCCGCGGTGGCGTCGATGTCGGCGCCGGTGAGGTCGGGGCCGACGACGGTGACGGAGAGCAGAGGCGGTCGGGGCGCGGCCCGTGCGGGCGTCGACGACGTGGGCGCCGCGGTGGGCGAGGCCGGAGGTGGCGAGCGCGCCGTGCCGCAGAGGCACGACGGCCACGACCCGCGACGGGTCCCGGGCGTCCTCGATGCCGACCCGCCAGTCCGGGCGGCCGGGGTCGGCCACGTGCACGACCATGTCCCCGCCGGCCGAGAGGCAGAAGTCGGTGTCCTCGAGGCCGCGGAGGTGGCGGGCGGCCCTGTCGACGGCCCAGCCCTTGACCACGCCGCTGGGGTCGAGCCGCCCGTCGCGCACCACGTCGAACGCTCCGCGCGACTCCACGCGGGCCCGCTCGCCGAGCGCCAGCACCTCGGCCACCTCGGGCGGGCCGTCGGCGGCGAGCACCTCGCCGCGGTCGAGCCGGGAGACGAACGAGTCGTCGCGCCAGGTGCTGAAGACCCGGTCCGCCTCGCGCAGGTCGGCGAGCACGGCCGCCCAGGCCGCGTCGGCCGCCGGGCCGTCGGCCTGCCGCCCGCGCAGCGCCACGGCACCGGCAGGCCCATGACCTGCTCGACGCGGCGCCGTACGGCCGGCTGGACGGCGGTCACAGCCCGGCCTGGTCCAGGGCGCTCTGGAGCGAGGTGTGGTACCCGACGCTGGTGACGGTGGCCCCGCTGACCATGTCGATGCTGCGCGTTCTGGGCGTCCATCGTCTCCTGGATCAGGACGGGCAGTGCGTAGCCGTTGATCTCGCTCGTCGCGGCCGTTGCCGCTCGGGTACTGCAGCACCGCGACGTCGGTGATCCGCCCGCCGCCGACCGTGAGCTGGACCTGCACGGGTCCCCACTCGGTCTGCGCGACGGTGCCGGTGACCGTGGTCGACGTCGTCTTCTTGGCGGAGGCCTGGTTGCCCGAGCCGCTGCCGGAGCCGTTGCCCGAGCCGGAGCCGGTGCCGCTCCCGCTGTTTGCGGACGTAGACCCCGAGGTGACCGCGGGCGGGGTGGCGGTGCCGAGCACGCTGCTGGTGGAGGTGTGGTAGCCGAACATCAGCACCACCACCGTGACGGTGGACAGGAACCAGGTCGTGATGCGCTTCATGGCGTCCTCACCAGGCGAACGTCTCGAGGTGGAGCTGGTCGGCCGGGAGGCCGGCGGCCAGCAGGGCGGCGACGAGGGAGTCGGTCCACGCGGGCGGGCCGCAGACGTAGACGTCCCGGGCGGCCAGGTCGGGCAGCCAGGACCGCAGCACCGTCACGTCGTCGGCACCGCCGGCGGTGAGGTGGTCGACCGGGTCGCCCAGCCAGGAGTCGGTGCCGCGCCGGCGACCGGGCAGCTCCACGACGTGCAGGCCGCGCTCGTGCGGCGAGGGAGGCGAGCTCGTGCCGGAACAGGGGCTCGGACGTGTACCGCTGGAACAGCACCGCGTCGCCCGGGCCGGTACGACGAGCCCTCGGCCAGCGCGCGCAGCGGCGTGATGCCGACGCCCGCTCCGAAGTACGCGATCCGGTGGCGGGTGCGGGCCCGGTCGGTCAGCCGGCCGTAGGGACCCTCGACCAGGGCCCGGGTGCCGGGCCGCAGGCCGGCGACGGCGGCGCTCCCGTCGCCGGCCTCGGCCACGGTGATGCGCAGGGACCGGCCGTCGGGGGCCGCGGACAGCGAGTACGGGTTGGCGCGGGTCCAGCCCGGCCGGCCCAGGAACCGCCAGCTCAGGAACTGGCCGGGCTCGGCGCCGAGCCGGTGCAGCCCGCGGCCGGTCAGGTAGACCGACCAGACGCCGCGGCCCTCGGGCACCACGCTGGTCACGCGCAGGCCGTGGCGCAGGTTGCGCCACAGGGGCAGCCCGACCCGCCACACCAGCACCGCCCCGGCGGCGGCCGCCCACGCCGTCCACCAGAACACCGTGCGACCGGGCGAGGAGGTGAACTGCTGCCCGGTCCACAGCTGGTGCGGCAGCGCGAGCCCGACGCCGAGGTAGGCGTAGAGGTGGAGCAGGTGCCAGGACTCGTAGCGCAGCCGCCGGCGCGCCGCGCGGATGCTGGTGACCACGACCATGACCAGCGCGAGCGTGCCGCCGAGCGCCAGCAGCATGCCGGGGTAGTCCACGGTCAGGTTCCAGAACGTCTGCGGGACGTCGGTGACCCGCCCGAGGCCGTAGCCCCACGTGATCAGCACGACGTGGGCGAGCATCAGGTTGAAGGAGGTGAAGCCGACCAGCCGGTGCTGACGCGCCAGCCGGTCCTGCCCGAAGGCCCGCTCGAGCAGCGGGCACGCGGGCCATCAGCAGCACCTGGGCGAGCAGCAGCACCGAGGCGACGAGCCCGGTGAGCCGTCCGAGCGAGGTCAACCCCGTCGCCCAGCCGCTGAGGTCGCCGACGCCGCCGGCCGCCTCCCACCAGTAGGTGACGAGCAGCAGGGACAGCCAGAGGGCCGCTCCGGTGGCGGAGCGGACGGCTCCGTCGAACCGGGCACGGGAGGTCGCCCGGCGCGGGAGGCTCACCCTGCGGTCCAGGATCGCGTTGCTCATGTGGTCGACGAGCCCTGGGTGGCTCCGTCGCCAGGGGTCGTGTCGTCCTGCGAACCGTCGTCGGGGGCGGTGCCGTCGCCGTCAGGGTCCCCGTCGGGTCTGCCGTCGCCGTCGGCGCCCGGTTGACCGCCGGGGCCGTGCTGGAACCCGGGCGGCTGCTGGCCGTTGTTCGGGAAGCCGTTGCGGCCGAACCCCGGGGGGCCGACCCGGTCGTCGTGGCTGCCGCCGGCCGAGGCGTGGCCCAGGGCGAAGCCCCCGGCGCCCGCGACCAGGGCGATGCCGACGGCGCCGCCGGCCAGCGCCAACCGTCCCCGGTTCGACGTGGCGGCCGGGGCGGCGGCGTACGCCGGAGCGGCGTACGTCGGCGGGACCGGAGCGGGTGCCGCGACCGGCTCGGTGGGAGGGGTCGGGTCGGCGTCGCTGCGCCCCTCGGGCTCCCAGCGGGAGCCGCTCACGGGTTGCGTGTCGCCCTGTCCATCGTCGGTGCTCATGTCCTCAGGATGCGCCTCCCGGCTGAGCGCGCCCGTGGCGGAACCTGTGACCCGGCTGTGCGTGACCGCGGTGAGGGGTCAGGCGACGTCGGCGTCCATGGCGGCGACGAAGTCGCGCTTGACCCCCCGCCAGGCCTCGTCGGTCATGTTCCGTCGCCAGTAGGGCGAGCAGGACATGTCCGACCGCGCCCAGCCCGCGCTCGCCCAGCAGGTGCCGGCGGACGGCCCGCACCTCCTCGGCCTCACCGTGCACGAAGGCGTGCACCCGGCCCGCCGGGACGTCCAGCGCCGCGACCGCGTCGGCCAGCAGCCGCTCGTCGCCGGCCGCACCGGTGCGGTGCAGCCACACCAGGTCCAGAGCCCCCGGGACTGGCGAGGGGGAGCTCGTGGTCGGGCCCGTCGCACAGCAGCCGGACGATGACCGGCCGTCCCGCGGGCACCGCCTCGAGCGAGGCCGCGATGGCGGGCAGGGCCGACTCGTCGCCCACCATCAGGTGCCAGTCGGCGTCCGGGTCGGGTCGGTAGCCGCCGCCCGGGCCCTCGAGGACGAGGACGTCGCCCGCGGCCACGGCCGCGGCCCACGGCCCGGCCACGCCGGCGTCGCCGTGCACCACGAAGTCGAGGGTGAGCAGCCCGGCCTCGTCGTCCCAGGAGCGCACGGTGTAGCGGCGGCGCACCGGCCAGACCTCGGGCGGGTGCGTCTCGCGGACCTCAGCGGGCACGAACACGGCGCCGTACGACGCCCCGGCCGGCGGGATCGCCACGTTGACGTAGGTGTCGGTGTCGTCGGGCATCGCGAAGCCCGCCAGACCCGGACCGCCGAGCACCACCCGCACCAGCCCCGGGGTCAACCACTCCCGGGACACCACCTCGCCATGAAACGTCGCCATGAAGTAAGGGTAGCCTTACTTGGGAGCGGCGGCCGCATCGGCGGCTAGCGTGACCACGTGCCCAACCGTCTGGCGTCGGCCACCTCTCCGTACCTCCTGCAGCACGCGGACAACCCCGTCGACTGGTGGGAGTGGGGCCCGGACGCGTTCGAGGAGGCCCGGCGGCGTGGGGTGCCGGTGCTGCTGTCCGTGGGCTACTCCGCGTGCCACTGGTGCCACGTGATGGCGCACGAGTCCTTCGAGGACGAGGCGACCGCGGGCTACCTCAACGACCACTACGTCAGCGTCAAGGTCGACCGCGAGGAGCGCCCGGACGTCGACGCCGTCTACATGCAGGCGACCACCGCGATGACCGGGCACGGCGGCTGGCCGATGACCGTGGTCCTCGACCACGACGGCAACCCGTTCTTCGCCGGCACGTACTTCCCGGACCGAGCGCGCGGCGGGATGCCGGCGTTCCGGCAGGTGCTCGAGGCCGTCACCGAGGCCTGGGAGCGCCGGCCCGACGACGTACGCCGGGTGGCCGAGGACCTGCGCGCGCACCTGCAGCGCTCGGTGGTGGGCGGCTCGCCGGCCGGCGGACCCGAACCCGTCGACGCCGCCGTGCTGGCGGCCGCGGTGGCGCGGCTGCGCACGGACCTCGACCCGGAGCACGCCGGGTTCGGAGGAGCCCCGAAGTTCCCGCCCTCCATGGTGCTCGAGGCGCTGCTGCGGCACGCCCACCGCACCGGCGACCCGGATGCCCGGGCGATGGTGGACGCGACGTGCGAGGCGATGGCCCGGGGCGGGCTCTACGACCAGCTCGGCGGCGGGTTCGCGCGGTACTCCGTGGACCGGCAGTGGGTGGTCCCGCACTTCGAGAAGATGCTCTACGACAACGCCCAGCTGCTGGGCGTCTACGCCCGGTGGGGCGGACCCGCTGGGCGAACGAGTGGCCGCGGAGACCGCCGACTTCCTGGTCCGCGAGCTCGGCACCGCCGAGGGCGGGTTCGCCGCCGCGCTGGACGCGGACTCCGAGGGCGAGGAGGGCCGCTTCTACGTCTGGACGCCGGCGCAGCTGCGCGAGGCGCTCGGCGAGCAGGACGGCGCGTGGGCGGCCGCGCTGCTCGAGGTGACCACCGTGGGCACCTTCGAGCACGGCGCGTCGACGCTGCAGCTGCTACGCGACCCTGCCGACCCGAGCGACGAGGGCCGGTGGGCCGACGTCCGCGGTCGGCTGCTCGCCGTCCGCGGCCGAGCGGGTCCGGCCGGCCCGCGACGACAAGGTGGTGGCGGCGTGGAACGGGCTGGCGATCGTCTCCCTGGTCGACGCGGGCCGGCTGCTCGGCCGCGAGGACCTCGTGGCGGCGGCGCTGCGGGCGGGCACGCTGCTGGCCGACCTGCACCTCCGACCGGACGGGTCGCTGCTCCGGGTCTCCCGCGACGGCGTCGCGGGGCGGCACCGCGGCGTGCTGGAGGACCACGGCTGCGTGGCCCACGGCTTCCTCGCCCTGGCGGGCGCCACGGGTGACGCGGCCTGGCTGGACGCGGGCCAGGTCCGTGCTCGACCACGCGCTCGAGCGGTTCCGTGCCGAGGACGGCGGGTTCTTCGACACCGCCTCCGACGCCGAGGCGCTGGTCGCCCGGCCGCGGGACCCCTCCGACAACGCCAGCCCCTCGGGCACGTCGGCGATGGTGCACGCCCTGCTGGCCGCGACCGCGCTCACGGGGGAGGGCCGCTACCGGCAGGCGGCGGACGAGGCGCTGTCCTCCGTCGCGTCCCTGATCGCCCAGGCGCCACGGTTCGCCGGCTGGTCGCTGGCCGCGGCCGAGGCGGTGGCGGCCGGACCGCGCGAGGTCGCCGTCGTCGGCCCCGCCGGTACGGCGCGCGACGCCCTGGAGCGGGCCGCCCGCCGCACGCCCGGGGTCACCGTGGTCGTCGCGGACGGGCCGTCGACGGACATCGCGCTGCTCGAGGCCCGGGGTCCGGTCGGCGGTGAGCCCGCGGCGTACGCGTGCCGCGAGATGGTGTGCGAACGCCCGGTCACGACCGTGGCCGAGCTGACGGCGCTGCTGGGGCTGCTGGAGCCGGTCGAGGAGCCCGTCAGCCCAGACCGAGCTGGGCGAGCAGCCGGGAGGCGAAGGCGTCGTGCGGCAGGTCGCTGGTGAGCAGGCGGACGCCGGTGCTGAAGGCGACGCCGACCAGGGTCAGGGCGGTCAGCCCGATGGCCAGCCGCTGCCACGGGCGCGGGTCCCGGTCCCGGGTCCGCTCGTGCATCCGCTCCAGCCAGCGCACGAACACCGTCGACACCAGGGTGCTCACCATGCTGGCCACGACGGCACCGAGGATGGTGCCGACCAGGCCGAGCCGGGTGCTCAGGGCGGTGGCGGTCGCGGCGGCCACCGCACCGGCGACGACGGTCGGATAGGTCAGGGGGGTGCTTGTTCGTCTCGGACATCTCCCTGGAGGGACGAACGGGACCGGTGCGGGGTTGCCCGATCCGGGGGTGACGCCGCTCACCGCGGCCGGCACCGGCTCGACGCAGGGTCAGCCGAGCGTCATCTCAGGGCGTAGGTGGCCATCGACACACCCACGTAGTGGGTCACGAACGCCAGGATCGTGAAGCTGTGGAAGATCTCGTGGAACCCGAACCACCGCGGCCACGGGTCCGGCCGCTGAAGCCGTAGACGATGCCGCCCAGCGGTGTAGAGCGCGCCGCCGGCGAGCACCAGCACGAGCACGGCGGTGCCGAGACCGACACCGAGCCGTTCGCGGAGCCCTCGGCGAAGCCGGGGATGAAGAACACCGCTCCCCAGCCCATGCGCGATGTAGATCGGCAGGTAGAGCCAGCGGGGCGCGCCGATCCAGAAGACCTTGAAGACCACGCCGAGCGGCGCGCACCGACCAGATCAGGGCGAGCAGCACGGTGCGCTGCGTGCCCTCGAGCAGCAGCAGCGTGAACGGCGTGTAGGTGCCGGCGATGAGCAGGAAGATGTTGGCGTGGTCGAAGCGCCTGAGCAGGCCGTGGGTCCGTGGGCGACCAGTGACCGCGGTGGTAGACCGCCGAGACGGTGAAGAGCATCAGCGCCGACACGACGTAGACGGCGGAGCCCGACGCGGCTCGACGCGGTGGGCGACAGGGCGATCAGCACGATGCCCGCGGCCAGCGTCAGCGGCGCCGATCCGAGGTGCAGCCAGCCGCGGAGCCTGGGCTTCACCTCGGCGACGGTCTCGGCCAGCGACGTGCGCGAGCGAGTCACCGGCTCGGCGCACGACATCGTCCATACCGGTTGAAGTTAGCATCGGTGTCGTGGGCGAGTGGAAGGAACGCGTCGACGTCTCCTCTACCCCGCGTACGAGGCGCGGATGCTGCACGCGCTCCCGAAGGACCAGCTGCCCGCGCACATCGGCGTGATGCTCGACGGCAACCGCCGCTGGGCGCGAGTCCGTCGGGGCAGAGCACCGCGCAGGGCCACCGCGCCGGCGCGGCCAACATCGAGCCCCTCCTCGAGTGGTGCGACGAGGTCGGCGTCAAGGTCGTCACCCTGTGGCTGCTGTCGACCGACAACCTCAACCGGCCCGCGCCCGAGCTGGAGTCGCTGCTGGGCATCATCGACGAGTGCCGTCGAGACGCTCGCCGAGCAGCGCCGCTGGCGGCTGAACACCGTCGGCGCGCTGGACCTGCTGCCCGCCCAGATCGCGATCCGGCTCAAGGAGGCCGTGCAGTCCACGCAGGACGTGGACGGCATGTGGGTCAACGTCGCGGTCCCGTACGGCGGCCGCCGCGAGATCGCGGACGCCGTGCGGTCGCTGCTCCAGGAGCACGCCAGTCGCGGCACCAGCCTCGAGGAGCTCGCCGAGTTCATCGACGTCGAGCACATCGCTGAGCACCTCTACACCAAGGGTCAGCCCGACCCCGACCTCGTCATCCGGACCTCCGGGGAGCAGCGTCTCGGCGGGTTCTTGCTGTGGCAGTCGGCGCAGAGCGAGTTCTACTTCTGCGAGGCCTACTGGCCGGACTTCCGCAAGGTGGACTTCCTGCGCGCCATCCGCGCCTACACCCAGCGCGAGCGTCGCTTCGGCGCCTGAACGATCTCGGGTGGGCGCGCCAGGACCGAGCTCCTCCAGACCAGCGCCGGCCGGAAACGCACTGTTCACCCCGACTTCGGGCGTGTTGCCACGAACCACTGGCGGGCCGTCGTACTTTCGAGACATCGGCGGGTGGGGAAGCCCGCCGTACTGGGAGGCAAGTTCGTGGCAGATCGCGACCGCGCAAGGGGAGCTCTCCTCCCTGCGCGCGGGGGCCGGCACTCCGGCCCACAGGCACCTTCCCGGTCCGACCTTGTGAACTAGAGCGAGGACCGGGGCGGGAGTGCCAGCGCCGGTCGTGAGGGGTATTCCAGTGCCTCAGGCCAAGAAGTCGCGTGCCGTCAGTTCTCATCGGACGTTCGTCCTCGACACCAGCGTGCTGCTCGCCGACCCCGGCGCGCTCAGGCGGTTCGCCGAGCACGAGGTGGTGCTCCCGGTGGTGGTGATCACCGAGCTGGAGGGCAAGCGGCACCATCCGGAGCTGGGCTTCTTCGCCCGGTCCGCGCTGCGGATGCTCGACGATCTGCGGATCACGCACGGCCGCCTCGACGAGCCGGTGCCGGTCAGCGACGACGGTGGCACGCATCCGGGTCGAGCTCAACCACACCGACCCGACGGCGCTGCCGTCGGGATTCCGGCTGGGCGACAACGACACCCGGATCCTCGCGGTGGCCCGCAACCTCTCCGACGAGGGCCACGCGGTCACGCTCGTCTCCAAGGACCTGCCGCTGCGCATCAAGGCATCGGCGGTCGGCCTGGACGCCGAGGAGTACCGCGGCGACGCGATCGGCGACTCCGACACGGGCTACTCCGGCATGGCCGAGCTCGACGTGACCGCCGCCGAGCTCGACGAGCTGTACGACGACGGGTCGCTCGACCTGCCCGCCGCCCGCGAGCTGCCCTGCCACTGCGGCCTGGTGCTGCTGTCCGACCGAGGCACCGCCCTGGGCCGGGTCGGCGCCGACAAGCAGGTGCGGCTGGTGCGCGGCGACCGGGAGGCCTTCGGCATCCACGGCCGCTCCGCCGAGCAGCGGATCGCCCTGGAGATGCTGCTCGACCCCGAGGTCGGCATCGTCTCCCTCGGCGGCCGCGCCGGCACCGGCAAGTCCGCCCTGGCGCTGTGCGCCGGCCTGGAGGCCGTCCCTCGAGCGCCGCCAGCACAAGAAGGTCATCGTGTTCCGGCCGCTGTTCGCGGTGGGCGGCCAGGAGCTCGGCTACCTGCCCGGCTCGGAGTCGAGAAGATGTCGCCCTGGGCCCAGGCGGTCTTCGACACGCTCGGCGCGATCACCTCGCGCGAGGTGATCGACGAGGTGCTCGACCGCGGCATGCTCGAGGTGCTCCCGCTGACCCACATCCGTGGCCGCTCGCTGCACGACGCCTTCGTCATCGTCGACGAGGCCCAGTCGCTGGAGCGCAACGTGCTGCTGACGGTGCTCTCGCGGATCGGGGCCGGGTCCAAGGTGGTGCTGACCCACGACGTCGCCCAGCGCGACAACCTCCGGGTCGGGCCGCCACGACGGCGTGGTCGCGGTCGTGGAGAAGCTCAAGGGCCATCCCCTGTTCGCCCACGTCACGCTGACCCGCTCCGAGCGTTCGCCGATCGCGGCCCTGGTGACCGAGATGCTGGAGAACGTGACGCTCTGAACGTGACGGACGGGCTTGGTGGGTCTCCTGTGACCAATGGTGCGAATTGTTACCTGACCACCTGGGGTTTCTGGGTCGTTGTTTTGCCGACCGCACACGATTGCCGGGCATGGTGGCGTGACCGTTTCGTGACCCGGAGCCCTTCTGGAGCCGGCGACGGGGCGCTCGGGTGCAACGTTTCAGCACGACGACCACGCCCCGCTCGACCGTCCTGACCCCGACCCTGAGACCACATCCCCTGTGAGCCCTACCGACACGCCTGCGGCGAGCGCCGGACCGGACGAACGCGCCGGCGGCGCTCCGAAGCACCGCGCCAGCCACCGCGCCGAACGCGCCGGACGCGCCGAGCGTCGTACGACGCCGACGCCGCGCCCCGGCTCGCACCGTGCCGCCCCCGCAGCGGCCCACCAAGGGGCCCGTCCGGGCGGGCGCCGCCTGGTGCGCACGGCCACGCTCACGAGCGGCTGGCGTCGATGGCCACCGTGGTCGCCGTCGGCGGCGGCATGCTGTCCGCCGGCTCACCGGTGATGGACGCCGCGGGTCAGCTCGCGGCCGCCGCCACGGCGGGCCCTCCGTCGCGCCACGGCCGCTGACGGCCGACCAGCTGGCCGCCCGCGCCCGGGTGCCGGTGTCCCGCTCCGACCGCCGCGACAGCCGTCGACAAGGGCAAGGCGGCCACCCTGGCCACGGTCGACGGCCCCGCCGTGACCGGCACGGAGAACATCGCCGACGAGGACCCGCGCACCATTGCCCGGGCGCTGCTCGTCGAGTTCGGCTTCTCGGTCGACCAGTTCTCCTGCCTGGACCCGCTCTGGTCGGGCGAGAGCGGCTGGCGGATCAACGCCGACAACCCGAGCTCCTCGGCGTACGGCATCCCGCAGGCGCTGCCCGGGTCGAAGATGTCGTCGGCCGGCGCCGACTGGGCGACCAACCCCGTCACCCAGATCCGCTGGGGTCTCGGCTACATCCGCGACCGCTACGGCAGTCCCTGCGGCGCGTGGAGCTTCAAGCAGGGCCACGGCTTCTACTGAGGGCCACCCCCGTCTGGTCCTGACCGCCGGGAGAGTTTTTACCGTTCTGCCCCGGAAACGGCAGGGATTCGGCACGCTTGCCGGAGGTTTTCCGGACTCTCCGGGCCCACGACCCTTGGGGGATACACAGATGGCTCGACTCGGCCTCCGCCGCACGGTGCCGGCACTCGCACTGGCGGGAGTGCTGCTGGCGCTCAGCTCGCCCGCGCCCGCGGCCTTCGCGAAACCGCCGGTGAGGCCGGGTCCCGTCAGCAACCTGGCGATGACCCTGACCAAGCCCGCCGACAACTTCACCGTCTCGGCCACCTGGACCGCCGGCGCCAACGCGACCAGCTACGGGGTCGCGCTGACCGACGCGAGCACCGGCGCGGCGCTGGCCACCAACAGCGTGGGGACCCCGGCCTGGAGCGCCTCGGTCAACCTCACCGGCGTGACGCAGGTCAGGCTCACGGTGACGCCGTTCGCCGCGAACCGATCGGGCCCGGCGACCGCCATCACGCAGGCCGTCCCGGACCTCACGGCCCCCGTCGGCACCTACACGGTGGCGTGGGTGAACCGCACGGGCACCATCACCCAGACCTCTCTCACCGACGACCGACCGGTCGCCCAGGTGACGCGCACCGTCGACTGGGGTGACGGCTCGGTCGGCCCAGGCGTGGACCTCCGGCACCACCATCAACCACCTGTACGCCGCCGACGGCCTCTACCGACCGACGGTCACACTCAAGGACGCGGTGGGGAACACCCGGGTGGTGGCGCTCGCGGCGATCGTGCCCGGCGACACGACGGCTCCTGTGGGCACCTTCACCACCTCTCCGGCCAAGGCCTGGCAGGCCCTGACCACCGTGAACCTCACCCAGAACTCGCTGAGCGACGACTTCAGCCCGGCGAGCTACATCCTCCGCTGGATCGACTGGGGCGACGGCAGCGCGGTGCTGCCCGTGGGCCGACTCGGTGAGCGCCACCCACGTCGTACGCCGCCGCCGGGACCTACACGCCGAGCGTGGTGCTCAAGGACGACGCCGGGAACTCCCGCACGGTGGCCTCCGGGGCCGTCCAGGTGCCAGGCCGACCTGGTGGCGCCGGTCGTGAAGATCACCAAGCCCAAGAAGGGTGTGGCCGACGAGGTCAGCTCGTGGAAGAAGCTCGCCGGCGTGGCGACCGACGACCAGGGCACCGGTGTCGTGAGCGTGGCCGTGCTGGCCATCGAGAAGCGGACCAGCGGCTGGTACTTCTTCAAGGCCTCCAGCAAGACGTGGCTGCAGGCCGCGACCAAGGCCAAGGCCTGGAAGCGCGCCAAGGCTGCCGTCGTGACCCCCACCGCCAAGGGTGCCTGGGTGGTCCGGCTGAGTGGTCTGAAGAAGGGCACGCTCATCGCCAAGGCGACAGCCACCGACCTCGCCGGCAACGTGTCCGCGCCGGTCCCCGTCAGGGCGGTGCTCACGGCCACGTGAGCCTCGCCGGCCGAACCAGGTCGGTCGCCGGGCCGCCGCTGACCCACCACGCTCCCGGGGTGGGTCAGCGGCAGCTGAAGATCGTCACCTCGCCGGCGTACTCGCGCGGGTAGCCGTCGAGAGGTGGCTGCCAGTCCGTCTCCTCGTGGGAGGACCGGAGGTAGGAGAGTGCGGCCGCACGGTCGACGAACACGGCGCGGGGCCGCAGGTCCGTGCGCCGGACATCGGCGAAGTGCCGCCGCAGCGCCGCCTCGCCGTTCTGGCTGCTGAACCCGCTCACCACCGGGCCGCCGCCGGAGTCGCGGCGCAGGTCGGCGACGTGCTCGTCGCCGTTGGTGACGGCCAGGAACAGGCCGCCGGGCCGGAGCACCCGGCGTACCTCCGCCAGGGCACGCTCGACGTCGGGCACGTGGTAGAGCATCCACAGCGCCGCCACCACGTCGAAGGCCTCGTCGCCGAACGGCAGGTCCCGGACGTCACCCTCGCGGGCGTCGACGCCGCGGGCCCGGGTCAGCTCGACGAAGCGGGCGGACTGGTCCACGGCGGTCAGGCGTACGCCCGGGCAGGGCGGCCGCCACGCGCGCGGCGAAGCTGCCGGTGCCGGGCCCGGCCTCGAGCACGCGCAGCGGCTGCTCGGCGACCAGCAGGTCGAGAGCCTCCGTCGTCGGGTCCCGCCCGTCGGCCGTCGGCAGCCACACGGACCGGCGGATCTCGAGGTTGTCCTCGGTGAGGTACTGGTGGCGCACGTGCACCTGGTCGTCGATGCTCATGCCTGCCCCTGCCTCGCGGTCATGCGTTCGATGTCCAGCGCCTCGTCGAGCTGCGCCTCGGTGATCTCGCCGCGCTCGACGTAGCCGAGCGAAGCACCGTCTCACGGATGGTGGCGCCCGTCGGCCAAGGCCCGCTTGGCGATCCGGCGGCGGCCTCGTAGCCGACGTACTGGTTGAGCGGCGTGACCACCGAGGGCGACGACTCGGCGTAGCGGCGCATCCGGTCCCGGTCGACGGTGATGCCGTCGACGCAGCGTCGGCCAGCAGCCTGCTGGCGTTGGCGAGGAGGCGATCGACTCCAGCACGTTGCGGGCGATCACCGGCAGCATCACGTTGAGCTCGAAGCTGCCCGACGCGCCGCGCGAAGGCGATCGCGGCGTCGTTGCCGATCACCTGGGCGCAGACCATCAAGGTGGCCTCGGGGATCACCGGGTTGACCTTGCCGGGCATGATGCTCGACCCGGGCTGGAGGTCTGGCAGGTGGATCTCGGCGAGCCCTGCGGTCGGGGCCGCTGGCCATCCAGCGCAGGTCGTTGCAGATCTTCACCAGCCCGACGGCGTAGGTGCGCAGCACGCCGCTGAGCTCGACGATGGCGTCGCGGCCGCCCTGCGCCTCGAAGTGGTCGCGGGCCTCGGTGAACGGCTGCGCCGGTCGCCTCGTTGAGCCGCTGGATGGTGCGCTCCGCGAAGCCGGCCGGCGTGTTGATGCCGGTGCCGACGGCGGTGCCGCCGAGCGGCAGCTCGCTGACCCGTGGGAGCACGGACTCCAGCCGTTCGCGGGCGCAGTCGACGACCGCGGCGTAGCCGCCGAACTCCTGGCCGAGGGTGACCGGCGTGGCGTCCATCAGGTGGGTGCGGCCGGACTTCACGAGCGTCGGCGAACTCCGTCGCCTTCGCCTCGCGAGGGCCGCGTGGAGTGTCGCGAGCGCCGGCGAGCAGGTCCTTGGCACCGAGCGGCGCGGCGACGTGGATCGCGGACGGGAAGGTGTCGTTGGAGGACTGCGCGGCGTTGACGTGGTCGTTGGGGTGCACCTCGACGCCGGCCCGGCCGGGCGAGCGACGCGATGACCTCGTTGACGTTCATGTTGGTGCTGGTGCCCGAGCCGGTCTGGAAGACGTCGATGGGGAACTGGTCGTCGTGGTCGCCCGTCGGCGACCTCCGGGCCGCGGCCGTGATGGCCGCGCGCCTGCTCGTCGTCGAGGATGCCGAGCGTCGAGGTTGGTCTGCGCCGCCGCGGCCTTGATCCTGGCCAGCGCGTGGATCAGCGCCGGCTCGAGGGGGCGACCGCTGATCGGGAAGTTCTCGACGGCCCGCTGGGTCTGCGCCCGCCACAGCGCCTCCCTCGGCACCCGGACCTCGCCCATCGAGTCGTGCTCGACGCGGTAGTCCTCGTTCAAGCCAAGGTCCGGGGCCATGTCCCGAAAGTACCCCCCACCCCTGAGTCGTTCCTGACGGCCAGGTGCAGCCAGTACTGCTCGGCGCGGCCCTGCAGGTCGACGTCGTACGCCGCGGCCTCGGCGTTGCCGAACACCTCGCGCGAGGGCCTCGTCGCAGCGCCGGTTCGCGGGACGCCGACCAGACCACCAGCAGGCCCCGTCGGCCAGGGCCGCGCGGGTGGCGGCCAGCAGGTCGGCGCCGTAGAGGGCCGCGTTGGCGTCGTGGACGAGGTAGCCGGGGCCGTTGTCGACGTCGAGCAGCACCAGGTCGAGGCTGCCCGCCGGCGCCTCCGCGAGGGCGTCGCGCACGTCCGCGACCGCGACCTCCACCCGCTCGTCGGCCAGCAGCGCCGGGCCGTGCGGGACCGTCCCGTCGCGCAACCACGCCGACCAGCGCCGGCTCGATCTCCACCACCAGCACCTGCCGCACCCGCTCGTCGGCCAGCACCTCCTCGAGCGTGAACCCGAGGCCCAGCCCGCCCACGAGCACCCGCCACGGGTCGGCGTGCCGGGCCAGCGCCTCGCGCGCCAGCGCCCGCTCGCTGCTCGTCTCCCGGGTGTCCATCACGAACACCCCGTTGGCCCGCAGCTCCAGCGTGGTGCTCCCGTCGTCCTCGGTCCGCTCCCTGAGCACCAGCTCACCGCGGTCCGACTCCGCCCGCGCCACCTCCACGCGCCCATCCTGGGGTCAGGTGTGCCGGTTTGTCCCTGGGGCCCGGGACATCGCGCCCGGCACGGTACGGGACGTCGAACCACCCAGTACCGAAGGAGACCGCGATGACCACCGTCACCAGCACCGTCACGACCAGCAACCCCGTCCGCGCGGACCTGTCCGCCACCCCGACCCGGCCCACCCGTCGCGCGTCGTCCCGCTGGGCCCTCTCCGGCGTCGCTGCCGGCGTGCTCGGCATCGGCACCATGGTGTCGTCCAGCATGATCAACGCGATCTACGACAAGTCCATCGCCACCGACGAGGACGCCATCCTCGCCAAGGTGGCCGACCAGTCGACGCAGATCATCGTGTTCCACGTCGTCGCCAGCCTGACCGCGGTCGCGCTGGTCGTCTTCGCGCGCCGGACTGCACCGTCGCCTGGCCGCCCGTCTCGACGACAGCATCCTCCCATGGTCGCGTCGGCCGGCCTTCTGGGCACCGCCGTCGTCACGGTCCTCGGGTCCGGCCTCGACACGGAGTTCGCGACAGGGATCGAGGACCACGTGCTCGCGGCCAACGCGGCGATGTTCAACCACTGGACCGGCACGATCCCGTGGTGCTGGCTGCTCGTCGGAGTGTCGGCCCTCGCGGTCGCCTCGGCCTGGCGCCAGGGCGCCGTGCCGCGCTGGATGGGCATCACCAGCCTGGTGCTCGGCGGCCTGACGGTCGCTGGCCGGCGTGCTGCCGATCCAGTACATGGCGATCGTGCCGGGCGCCCTCTGGGTGCTGGTGATCTCGCTCGGCTTCCTGGCCGGTGACAAGGAGTTCCGCGGCGCCGTCCGCGCCGGTCACTGATCCGACGATCGAGATTGGGCAGGATGTGCGGATGAACGAGCAGGGGTACGGCGAGCGGCGAGCGCCCCGATCGTGCCCCTGCTCGTCGTACCCCTGCTGTTCCCGGTCGTCACGGCGCTCCCTCCTCGTCGCCTCGGCCCTCGTCGACGCGGCCAGTCCCGCCGCCGGGCCAGGTGCTCGACCTCGCGTCCGGAGTCGGGTTGGACGTACGCCGCCCTGGGCCTCGTCTTCGGGATCTGCGGCGGGGTGGTGCTGCGCTTCGACCCCCGGCAGCGTTCGGCTGGCTGCTCGGCGGGCTTCGGTGCTGTTCTGGGGGCTCGACGGACTCGCCCAGTCCTGGGTCCGCTTCGGGATCCGTGCCGACGAGGCGCTGGCCGGGGTCGGCGCCGCGCTCTGGTTCCTCAACCGGTTCGGGGCCTTCCTCCCGATGACCGTGGCCGCGCTGCTGCTGATCTTCCCCACGGGCCGCTTCCTCGAGGGTCGGTGGGGGGTCGCCGGCCGGGCGGCCCTGGGCGCGATGGCCGCGGCCGCGACGCTCGTCGTGGTGTCGCCGGCCCACGGCCGGATGGACGACGTGGCCCTTCCGCCGGGCGTCGACCTCGATGCCGGGGCGTTGCCCATCCCCGACTCCGCCATGGACCTGGTCCAGCCCCTCACGGGCATCGTGACGATCCTCGGCGTCCTGGTCGCGATGGTGTCCGTCGTCGTCCGTCACCGCCGGGCCGTCGGCGCCGAGCGCGACCGCACCCGGTGGCTGCTGTGGTCGGTCGAGGCCTCGGGCCTGGTCCTCGCCCTGTCGCTGTTCACGCGCATCGACGCGGTCAGCGAGATCGTGCTGTTCGTCGTCGCGGCGCTGCCGGCCGTGGCCGTGACGATCGGCATCGTCCGACCGACGCTGGTCCCGGTCGAGCGACCTGCTCGGCTCGCACCCTGGTCTTCGCCCTGCTGTCGGTGTCCCTCGTCGTCGGTCGACCTGCTCGTCGTGGCGGCTGCTCAACCAGGTGCTCGGCGACAACCTCGACGCAGCGCCAGGTCGTGCTCGTCGTGCTGCTGTTGACGGCCGTGCTGTACGGGCCGCTGCGCCAGCGCCTCTCCGCGCGCGTGCGCCGGCTGGTCCTCGGCGGCCGGGACGCGCCGTACGACGTCGTGGCCGGGCTGGCCTCGACCCTCGAGCGCGCCGACGAGGGCGCCGAGCAGCTGGCCGCGGTCGCGCGACGCGGTGGCGCCGCGTTCGGGATCGGGTTCGTGCGGCTGGAGGTCGACCGCGCCAACGGCGAACGGCTGACGGCCACGCACGGCGCCGGCCCGGCCGAGGTGCGCACGCTCCCGATCACCTACCGCGAGCAGGAGGTCGGCCGGCGTGGTGCTGCCGGTGCGCGGCTTGCGCAGCCGGCTGACGCCGGCGCGACGAGCAGCTGCTGGGCGACCTGGTCCGCCAGGCGGCCAGCGCGGCCCGCACCGGCCAGCTGGCCGAGGAGCTCCAGGACAGCCGCGAGCGGCTCGTCGTCGCCCGCGAGGAGGAGCGGCGCCGGATCCGGCGCGACCTGCACGACGGGCTCGGGCCGTCCCTGAGCGGGGTCGTCTACCAGCTCGAGTCGGCGCGGCTGCTGGTCGACAAGGACCCGGCAGCGGCCGACGCGACCATCGCCGGGACTCAGCGACGCACGTGCAGGAGGTCGTCGCCGACGTCCGCCGGCTGGTCCACGACCTGCGCCCGCCGGCCCTCGACGACCGCGGGCTGGTCGGGCGCTGACCCAGCAGGCCGAGCGGATCACCGACCCGGGGGGCCCGACGTGACGGTCGAGGCCGACGACCTCGGCACGCTGCCGGCCGCCGTCGAGGTCGCGGCGTACCGGATCGTCAACGAGGCGCTGACCAACGTCGTCCGGCACGCCGACGCCCGGCACGCGCGCGGTGCGGATGGCGTGGACGATCGCACGCTCCTCGTCGAGGTCGCCGACGACGGCACCGGCATCGCGCCGAGGCCCAGGCCGGTGTCGGCCTGGTGTCCCTGCGGGAGCGGGCCGCCGAGCTCGGCGGCCGCAGCGAGGTCACCTGTCCGGCCAGCGGCGGCACGCTGGTCCGGGCCTGGCTGCCGCTGACCAGCACCGCGACGGAGGAACACGCATGCCTGACCAGTCGCGGCGGTCGGTCGTGGTCGTGGACGACCACGCCATCGTCCGCGACGGGCTGGTCGCGCTGCTCGGCGCGCTCGACGGCGTCGAGGTCGTCGGCTCGGCCGAGGACGGGCGCGAGGCCCTGCACGTGGTCGACGAGACGACGCCCGACGTGGTCGTGATGGACATCCAGATGCCGCACCTCGACGGCATCGAGGCGACTCGCTTCATCACCGGGCGGCACCCCGACGTCCGCGTGGTGATGCTGACGATGAACGAGGACGACGAGACCGTGCTCAGCGCGATCCGCGCCGGCGCGTCCGGGTACCTGCTCAAGGGCTCCGGCGCCGATGAGGTGCTGAACGCCGTCCGCGCCGCCGCCGGCGGTGGGATGGTCTTCGGGGCCGCGCTCGCGGCGAAGGTGGCGACGTACTTCGCCACGGCGCGGCCGCCGGTCCCCGAGCGGGAGCAGCCGTTCCCGGACCTGACCGACCGCGAGCGTGACGTCCTCGAGATGCTGGCGTCCGGGAAGCCAGCAACGACGCCATCGCCCGCGCGCTCTACGTCTCCGACAAGACCGTGCGCAACACCGTCAGCTCGATCTACACCAAGCTGCACGCCGCTGGTCGTGGTCGAGGCGATCGTCAAGGCCGCGCGAGGCGGGCTTCGGGCACGGCTGACCAGTCTCCAGCGGTCGCCAACCTCTGACCCCTCGCTGGTCGAGCCGGGCGAGCCCCCGGGCGAGCCCGTGTCGAGACCCCGCACGAGGCCGGCGGTCTGCTCACCGGGTCTCGACGCG
The DNA here is from genome assembly GCA_963774575.1 of uncultured Actinomycetota bacterium. Lineage (GTDB taxonomy): Bacteria > Actinomycetota > Actinomycetes > Propionibacteriales > Nocardioidaceae > Nocardioides. The sequence goes on from CAVZFO010000011.1 coordinate 271,159, forward strand.
CTCGTGCGACCTCGTTCCTCGGTCGCGTCGCTTGCTCGACCTGGCCGAGCCCACGCGGCGAGCTCGTGCCTCGCTCGCCGCTGCTCGTCTCATACCGTCGGAGCGGACCCGGATCCCCGAGAGGGGCACGGTCACCGCGCCACAGGGGTCGGTGAAGAAGTCGTTGCCCTTGTCGTCGACGACGATGAAGGCCGGGAAGTCCTCGACCTCGATCTTCCAGACGGCCTCCATGCCGAGCTCGGGGTACTCGAGCACCTCGACCGACTTGATGCAGTCCTGGGCCAGCCGGGCGGCCGGGCCGCCGATCGAGCCGAGGTAGAAGCCGCCGTGCGTCTCGCAGGCCTCGGTGACGACCTTGGAGCGGTTGCCCTTGGCCAGCATGACCATCGAGCCGCCGGCGGCCTGGAACTGCTCGACGTAGGAGTCCATCCGCCCGGCCGTCGTCGGGCCGAACGAGCCGGAGGCCATGCCCTCGGCGTCTTGGCCGGGCCGGCGTAGTAGACGGCGTGGTCGCGCAGGTACGCCGGCATCGCCTCGCCGGCGTCGAGCCGCTCCTTGATCTTGGCGTGCGCGATGTCGCGGGCGACGACGAGCGGGCCGGTCAGCGACAGCCGGGTCTTGACCGGGTAGCGGGACAGCTCGGCGAGGATCTCGGCCATCGGCCGGTTGAGGTCGACCTGCACCACCGACCCACCCGAGATGTCCTCGGCCACGCCGGCGTCCGGCATGTACTGGGCCGGGTCGGTCTCGAGCTGCTCGAGGAAGACGCCCTCGGCGCGTGATCTTGCCCAGCGCCTGCCGGTCGGCCGAGCACGACACGGCGATCGCGACCGGGCACGAGGCGCCGTGCCGCGGCAGCCGGACGACGCGGACGTCGTGGCAGAAGTACTTGCCGCCGAACTGCGCGCCGATCCCGAACGACTGCGTCAGCTTGAAGACCTCCTCCTCGAGCTCGAGGTCGCGGAACCCGTGCGCCGACAGGGATCCCGACGTCGGCAGGTTGTCGAGGTAGTGCGCCGAGGCGTACTTCGCGGTCTTCAGCGCGTACTCCGCCGAGGTGCCGCCGATGACGACGGCCAGGTGGTACGGCGGGCAGGCGGCCGTGCCGAGCGAGCGGAGCTTCTCGTCGAGGAACTGCAGCATCCGCTTCGGGTTCAGCACCGCCTTCGTCTCCTGGTAGAGGAAGGACTTGTTGGCCGAGCCGCCGCCCTTGGCCATGAAGAGGAACTTGTACGCCGGGCCCGTGGCCGTCGGACGGCGTCGAGTACAGCTCGATCTGCGCGGGCAGGTTGGTGCCGGTGTTCTTCTCCTCCCACATCGTCAGCGGCGCCAGCTGGGAGTAGCGCAGGTTGAGCCTGGTGTACGCGTCGTAGACCCCGAGCGAGATCGCCTCGGCGTCGTCGGCGCCGGTCAGCACGCCCTCGGACTTCTTGCCCATCACGATCGCGGTGCCGGTGTCCTGGCACATCGGCAGCACGCCGCCGGCGGCGATGTTGACGTTCTTGAGCAGGTCGAGCGCGACGAACCGGTCGTTGCCCGACGCCTCCGGGTCGTCGATGATCCGCCGCAGCTGGGCGAGGTGCGCCGGCCGCAGGTAGTGCGCGATGTCGTGCATCGCCTCGGCGGTCAGCCGCCGGATCGCCGTCGGGCGTCACCTGGAGGAAGGTCCGGCCGTTGGCCTCGAACGTCGAGACGCCCTCGGTGGTGACCAGCCGGTACGGCGTCTCGTCGGGGCCGAGGGGCAGCAGGTCGGAGTATGCGAAGTCCGGTTCCGGATGGTCACGGCCACGGATCGCACGTTAGTCCAGACTGTCGGGCGTGCGTCCGGCGGTCGTCGGTACGCCCTGCTCGTGCACCCGTCGGCCAACCGGGTCTATGCCCTCGCCTCCGAGGCGCTCACCGTCGCGGAGCTCGGCGTGCTGTCGCGGCACCCGGCTGGGCGGACGCCTCGGGGAGGCCGAGCCGACCCGGATCGCCGGCGTGCCCGTACCTCGTCTTCGACGCCGATCTCGACCGCCGGCGACCTCGCGCTGCTCGGCGACGTGTCCACCGCGATGGCGCTGTTCGAGCTGGACGGCGAGGTGCTGCGCCCGGTCGAGCTGCCGCGAAGGGACCGCTTCGACGACGACCTGCTGACGATCCTCAAGTACGCCGGCAAGACCAACGAGCTGTTCACCAAGCTGCTGCTCAACGTGACCGTCTGGTCAGCGGCGCCCGGCGACCGACCGCCCGCTGCACGTCCTCGACCCGATGTGCGGCCGCGGCACGACGCTCAACCAGGTGCTGATGAACGGCTGGCACGCCGCCGGCCTGGACGTCGACGGCCGGGACTTCGACGCCTACGCCGCCTTCCTCCGGCGTGGCTGAAGCTCAAGCGGCTCAAGCACACCGCCGACGTCACGCCGCTGCGTCGCGACGGGCGTCAAGCTCGGCGGCGGTTCCGCGCCGAGATCGGCGTGACCAAGGACGACTGGAAGGCCGGCCGCGCGATCACCCTCGACTACGTCAACGCCGACACCCTGCACACCCGCGCGGTCCACCGGGCGGCGAGCTTCGACGCGGTCGTGGTCGACGCGCCGTACGGCGTCCAGCACGGCAGCCGGTCCGGCGGCCAGCTGGCGCGCAACCCGCTCGACCTGCTCGCGAGGCCGTCCCGATCTGGGTCGAGGTGCTGCGTCCCGGCGGCGCGATGGGGATCGCCTGGAACACCCACGTCGCGAGCCGCGACGACGCCCTGGCGATGCTGGCCGACGCCGGGCTCGAGCCGCTGGACGACGGCCCGTACCGCGCCCTCGGGCACCGGGTCGACCAGGTCGATCCAGCGAGACATCCTCGTGGCCGCGAAGCCGGGTTAGCCTGTCCTGCATGGCGGCGATCGAGAGGCCCGGCGACGGCCCGGCCACGGCCGACTGGGCCACGACCCGACCCAGCTGCGCGTCTCCGACGAGGACCGGCACAAGGTCGCGGAGATCCTGCGCGAGGCCGCGGGTGAGGGCCGCATCGACTTCGAGGAGCTCGACGAGCGGCTCGAGGCGACCTACGCCGCGAAGACCTACGCCGACCTGGTGCCGATCACCGTCGACCTGCCGGCCCACGACACCAGCACCCGGTGGCCAGGCCCGGTGCCGCAGCGCGACGTGCTGCCGGCCACCACCACCCACAACTCCTCGTTGGCGGTGATGGGGGAGTGCAAGCGGCAGGGCGCCTGGCTGGTGCCGGCCCGACCACACGGCGTTCACGATGATGGGCAGCGTCACCCTCGACCTGCGTGCCGCGACCTTCGCCGAGCGCGACATCACCATCACCGCCAACGCGATCATGGGCGAGGTCACGATCATCGTCGACGCCGGCACCCACGTCGTGGTCAGCGGCGTGCCGATCATGGGGGAGTTCCACCAGGCCAAGGACAAGGTCGCCCGGCCAGCTCGGCCGCCGACTCTCCCATGGTGCGCGATCAAGGGGTTCGCCCTGATGGCCAGCGTCTCCGTCCAGCGCCAGCCCGCCGCCCGGCACGCCGAAGAAGCCCGCGGGACCTGTGACTGCGGCGAGCCCGCGGGGGACGGAACACCCGCTCGAGCGGGTGTCCCTACCGTCGTGGTCGTTGCAACGGTCACGAACGGTGAGGAACGACGCCAAGTCAGTCCTCGGAGGGACCGAGGGACGCGATGATCCGCACCAGCGTGACGGTCTCCGGCCGCATCCGCGGCATCCAGAACCCCCGCGCGCCGAGCACCGCGCCGGTCACCGGCCGCCCGCCGTCGGGCCCGCCGACGGAGGGCCGCACCGACATGCTGGCCTCGCTTCGGCGACCGGACCCTCCCAGGCAGGCGGTACGCGCGTCGGGGTCCAGGCCGGGCACCCGCACCTGGACTCCGCGGTTGTGCGCCGACTCGTCCATCTGCACGTGCGCGACGAGCGCCTCGGCGTCGTCGGCGACGACCCCGTGCAGCAGCACCGCCGGGTCGCTGGACTCCGGACGCACCACCCGGCCCGAGTGCAGCAGCGGCCGGAAGCTGCTTGAACCGCGCCACCCACGACGCCAGCACCTCGAGGTCCGCCTCGAGGCCTCGGTCAGGTCCCACTCGATCCCGAAGGCGCCGAACAGCGCGGTGGCGGCGCGGAAGTCCAGGGAGAGCGTCCGGGCCGTGGTGTGGGAGCGGGGCGCGGAGACGTGCGCGCCGGCGTACTCGGGCGCGACCAGCTGGGTGGTCCAGCGCTGGATCTGCTGCCGGGCCAGGGCGTCGGTCATGTCGGAGGTCCACACCCGCTGCACCCGCTCGAGCACGCCGAGGTCGATCCGGCCGCCGCCGGACGCGCAGGACTCCCACGCGACGTCGGGGTGCGCGGCGCGGAGCCGGTCGAGCAGCTCGTAGAACGCCAGCGTCTGGTCGTGCACGCCGGCGCCCCGCCGCGGGCGGCGGAGCCGGCCTCGAGCAGGTCGCGGTTGTGGTCCCACTTCACGTAGTCGATGGCGTGCGCGGAGAGGACGGCGTGCACCCGGTCGAAGAGGTGGTCGAGGACCTCGGGCCGGGTCAGGTCGAGCACCTGCTGGTGCCGGTGCTCCAGCGGCACCCGGTCGCCGGCCGACAGGATCCAGTCGGGGTGCTCGCGGAACAGGTCGGAGTCCGGGTTGACCATCTCCGGCTCGAACCACAGCCCGAACTCCATGCCCAGGCCCGTGACGTGCTCGATGAGCGGGTCGAGACCCTCGGGCCACACCGTCTCGTCGACCACCCAGTCGCCGAGGCCCGCGGTGTCGTCGCGGCGGTCGTGGAACCAGCCGTCGTCGAGCACGAACCGCTCCACCCCGACCCGCGCGGCCCGCTCGGCGATATCCTTCAGCCGGTCGAGGTCGTGGTCGAAGTACACCGCCTCCCACACGTTGAGCACGACCGGCTGCACGTCCGGATGCGCGACGAGCGACCGCTGGTAGCCGTGCCAGCGCGTCGGCCAGGCCGTCGAGGCCGTCGTCCGAGGCCGCGACGTACACCCAGGGCGACGTGTACGACGCGCCCCGGCAGCTCGTACCTCCCCCGGCAGCAGCAGCTCGCCGCCGCCGATGGTGGCCCCCTCGGCCGCGGAGCGCTCGACCCGCAGCACCGAGCCGCCGCTCCACCCACGTGGACGCCGATCACCCGGCCGTGGGTGGTCGAGAAGCCCGGCGTGCCGGCGACACCAGGGTCGCCGCGTCGAGTCCGGGCCGGCCGCCGCGGCCCTCGCGGAGCCACAGGCCGTCGTCGAGCGGATGCCGCTGCGGGCTCCGCTCGCGCTCGTGCCGGCCGGTGAAGTCGAGGAGCTCGGCGTGGTCGTCGGGCAGCGGGAGCACGATCTCGAGCCCGTCCACGACGTACTCGCCGGGAGCGTGTTGGTGACCGTGCCACGGCAGCGCAGAGAGCCGCCGGGCACGGACTCCACCTCGTAGCGGAGCGCCAGACCGGCGGCGAGGTCCTCGGCGTGCAGGACGTAGCGATCCTCGTCGACCGTCCTCCTGGACCGGCCGGAACCACGTGGTCCAGCCAGCGTGCCCGGAGCCCGCTCGCCGTGCCGATGACCACGCAGGTGCGGCCGGGTGTAGCGGCCGCGCGCGTGCTCGCCGAGCAGCGGCAGACCAAGTCCGTGGGGTGCGGCGACGAACCCGTCGAGGTCCTCGATTTCGCCGGGCCGCTCGGTCTCGCCCAGCCAGGTCACCAACGGCAGCGCGCCCTCGACGGCGACCAGCGAGATCGCGGTGCGGGTGCCCTCTCCCGGGCGCGGGGGAACAGCATGGACGTCCTTCCGGCGACCGCGGGACGCCCGGGCAGCCAGGCTGCCCGGGCGTCCGTGACGCGTGTGCGGGTGTGCGGGTCAGCCCTTGACGGCGCCCGCCGTCATGCCGCGCACGAAGAAGCGCTGCATGAGGAGGGACACGGTGACCGGCAGGATGATGACGAGGAGCCACCTGCCATGGTCAGCTCCCAGCCCTGCCCCAGCTGCTGGCGCAGGTGGGTGAGGCCCACGGTGATCGGCTCGTTCTCACCGGGACCGATGAACACCAGCGCCACCAGCAGGTCGTTCCACACCCAGAGGAACTGGAAGATCGCGAACGACGCCAGTGCGGGCACGGACATCGGCAGGATCAGGCGGAAGAACGTCTGGTAGTGGCTGGCCCCGTCGATCTTGGCCGACTCGATCACGGTCTTCGGCAGCGTGGCCATGTAGTTGCGCAGGATGTAGATCGCCAGCGACATGCCGAACCCGATGTGGGCCAGCCAGA
>CAVZFO010000012.1:0-148410 GCA_963774575.1 uncultured Actinomycetota bacterium
GGCCGAGCGTGACGAGCGCGAGCGGGAACTCGTGCGTGCCGTCGGCGCCGACCAGCCGCGTCACCTGCTCGTCGGGGAAGCGTCGTCCACAGCCGCGGCTCGAGCCGTCGGCGAGCGCGAGCGTCTGGGCGAGCACCGTGCCCGCGTCCCAGTAGATGTGGCGCAGGCCGCGCTCGGAGTAGCGCCAGCCGGTCCGCCACGGGACGCCGGTGAGGATCAGCGTCGTCGCCTCGCCGCCCGCGGGCGGGCCGACCTGCACCAGCGCATGGCCGACCGGGTCGTACCAGTGCACGCCGTCGCGCGCGCGCCACGTACAGCTCGTACGGGAAGCGCCCGCCGGCCGAGCCGGCCGCGCGCAGCAGGAGCGTCGGGCGGTCCTCGCGCTCGACGACGCGGACGACGCCGGCGGAGAGGTAGAGGATGCGGGCGAGGGCGGCGAGGTCGAGCCCCGTCGCTGTCGCCCCACTCGCGCGGCAGCGCGACGACGGGCAGCCCGTCCGGGTACGTCTTGCACGGCGCCGGCCAGGTCGCGAAGTCGTTCGGCACGAAGTCCTGAAGCACGAGCGGGTCGTCGGCCTTGACGTCCCAGTCCCAGCCCTCGCTCTCGTACGACGTGAGCCGGTGGTAGAGCCGCGCGGTGTCTCCTTCAGCCATGCCGCACAGTCTCCTCCGAACGCTCGCTCATGGCTGTCCGGGCTCGCCCGATTCGGCGTCATAGGCTGCGGTGATGAAGTCGTCGTCGCATTGGGACAAGACCCCCAAGCAGAGCATGAGCAAGAATGTGAACGGCGGGGACGCCCTGCGGTGGTCAAAGGTTGTGTCGCCTTGCTGGACGGCAAACCCGTCGACGACGAACTGATTCTCGCGCTCGGTGGGCCTCCCGCTGAATGGGTCCGTACCGGCGAACCGTCCGGACCGGACTACTGGCTACGTGTCTGGGGCGCACGGGGACTCCTGTATGCGTGGGACGACTCAGCGTGTGCTGCGGTGCTCCGAGCCCTCGACGACGAGGCGTGGCGGGTCAGGGACATGGCGCTGAGGGTGGTGGCCCACCGGGGCATCGAGGAGGCGGTCGATCATGTTGCACGACTTCAGGATGACTCGTCCGCCCGAGTCCGTGCGTCAGCGGCTCGAGCCAAGAAGGCAATCAGCGTCTGAAACCAAGGGAGGCAGCTTTCCTTCTGGTCTCAGCGTGCCGGCTCTGCGAGCGTCCTATGCCGCGATCCGCGCTCGACTCTGCTCGTGCGCGACGCTCCGAGGCGGACACTTGGTGAGTCCTGGCGCTTGAGTTGTACCTGGACCGGGAGTCTGAGGGCGCTGTCAGGACTCTGTGGACCACGATCGATGCCCTTGGCACGCCCTCGCTTGGGTCCTCTCCCGGGGCCGACTACCAGCCGCACGTTTCGCTCGCCGTGTTCGCAGAGGTCGATCTCTCCACCCTTATGACTGCGTTCGCCCCGATCTGGATTCGATGCCGAAGAGAGGAGCCTGTGGATCAAGCCTCGAGAACCCTCCGGATGCGTTCCAAGGTCTGCGTCATGCCGTCGCGCAGCATGGTGCGCCGCCAGGCGATGAGCGCCTCGGCGTCTTCGATCTGCTCGGCCTGGAGTCGATCCCGCTGAGCCCGTCCGGAAGGTGCTCGAATTGCTGTTCCACGACGCACCCGGATTCGCTCGGGGTGATCCGGAACGTCCAACGCGTCGCGGGCGTGCCGTCGAAGCGGTCTCCGACGGTGTAGGCGAAGGGCGCGGCGGGTCGTAGGCCACCACGTCGCATGGCCGGGTCCACTCGTAGGTGTCGCCCTCCGCCTCGCGGCGGTTGCGCCCCTCGAAACGTCCGCCAACAGCGTGCGCGGGGAAGCCGTCGACCCACCAAGCCTCAGCGCATTCAGGGCTGAACTCACCAATCCGCTCGACACTCGTGATCAGGTCCCAGAATGCCTCAGGTGGGCATGCCATCGGCATCTGAACGGTGACACCCATGGCCGGTACGACGGCGCTCACTTGAGGGTCGGGCGTCGGTCGCGGTCCGTTCTCGGGCTCGCCCCAGTTGTTGGCGATCAGCGCCACGACAGCCCCTCTGGCCCGTCCTCAGCCCCATTCATGCGCAGACAATGTGCGAAGGGTGACACGCGCGATGGAATCCGTGCGGTGCCATCGTGGGCAACAGCCGCTCCAGCAACAAGAGCAACAGGCTCAGCAGCACCAATGCGGGGACTCGAAGTTTCACGCGCGCATCAGGATCCCGGTGGGGCGTCATGGGTGAACCCCTTGGCGCGGAGTACACCTCGCTGAAGCGCCACCGACATGGCCCAGTCACGCACTCGGTGCGACCGTGGACCCCGTCGATCCACAATGAAGGAGTTGGCGATGCCGGTGCCGGGGCAACGAGGCGGTAGTTCGTCGTTTCATGGGTGAGCTCTGGAGTGACGGGGACCTGGGCGTCGCGGATGAGCTGGTCGCCATCAACCACGTGCATCACCTCGGCGACGAGGAGTTGCATGGTCCAGATGGAGTCAAGGGGGCTGTGTCGTGGCTGCGATCGGCTTTCCCTGACTTGCGATTCGAGATCGACGACATGGTGAGCGACGGTGACCGGGTGGTGCTGCGCTGGACGGCGACGGGGACTCATGAAGGGACGTTCGCGGAGGTTGCTCCGACCGGACGCCGGGTTGCGTGGACCGGATGCGACTGGTTCCGCCTCCCATTCAGGGCCAGCTCACGGAGGCGTTCGTGGTCGCCAATGGTGGCGCGCTGGTATGAGCAGCTCACGTCTTCGGAGGCGTGATCGGAGCCGGACACCGGCAGATCAGTGCACCACAACGGCACGGTCGGGCTGAGCTGGCAGCCGCGCTCTGGCTGGATCACGCGGACTCGCAGATGCAGAGTTGAAGCGGCTCATCCCCGGCGAACGGTCGACCGGACCAGTCACCGAAGCGCTCGACGAGCCGAAGGCCGCCGAGCGAGACGAGCAGCGGCAGCTCCTGCGGGAAGATGCTCCTGATCTCGAGCGGCGCGACGACGAAGTCGGGCTCGGAGTCGGTCGAGAGGTGCCACGTCCCGCGGGTAACTTGCGCGGGCGCATCGTAGGTCTCAGCGACATCGACGCTGACGTCGCCACGGTCAGGATCCGTGAACGACAACGACTCCCGGGTGCGCCGCACGCCATCGGCTTCGGCAAGGAGGCGCACGCTCGGGTTGAACACGTCGAAGACAAACCGTGCGCCAGGTGCCAGGTGTCTTCGAACCGACCGGAAGCAGCTCACCAGATCCTCAGCCTCATGCAGATGCAGCAGGGAGTTGGCTGCGATGAACACGAAGTCGAAGGTGCGGCCCAGATCGAAGGCCCGCATGTCGCCCTGCATCCATTCCACCGCTACACCGCGCTCGTCCGCCTTGCGCCGAGCCTCGGCCAGCATGTCCGACGAGAAGTCCAGGCCGACGCACGGATGCCCGTCGGACGCGATGGGGATCAGCTTGTGCCCGGTGCCGCACCCGAGTTCCAGTACGCGCCCGCCTTGCCGATCGGCGTCGGCCCGGTAGAAGTCGACTGCGGGCCCGCCGCCCGGGAACATCAGGTCGTAGAGCCTCGCGTGCGAGTAGAACGCTTCACTCATCGCATCGCTCCTTGCCGACTGGTCTGCAGCGTGGCCGTCGTGGCCCTGCTGATTCAAGCGTCTGCGCCGACAGTGTGCCTGTCGGTGGCCGCGTAGCGGGGACGGAAGCCCCATCGCGTCACAGCGGACATCCAGGGGGCGGCGATAGACTCGTCCTGTGGTTCACCGATCATGAACCTCATGGAGGACCAGCAGGCGCCGCAGTCGGCCGAGGGTGAGGCGAAGGTCATCACGCTCTGCGGCTCGACCACGTTCGAGGCTGAGTTCGCGGAGGTCAACCAGCGGCTCACGATGGAGGGGTGCGTCGTGATCAGCCTCGGAATGTTCAGCCTCCCCGATCTGCCGGACTACGACTGGACAGCCGACAGCTCGGACCTGAGGGGGCGGCTCGGCGGCGTGCACTTCCAGAAGATCCGGATGGCTGACGAGGTGTACATCGTGGATCCGGGCGGCTACGTAGGTGAGTCGACCCGACGGGAGATCGCCTACGCGGAGTCGCTCGGCAAGCCGGTTCGGTATCTGAGTCGCGAGCGCTTGGGTCGGAAGGGAGACGGTCCCCAGGAGTGAGTCCCAGCGTCGGTCTCATCCGTGATGAGCCAGGTTGACTACTGGGGAATGGAAACGTAAAGGCAGACATGAGCGACACCTCGGTCCCCTGGGACACGCTGCGGGTCACGACGTGCGACACCGACGAGACGCTCGCAGCGGCCAGCGTCCTGTTCAACCAGTACCGGCACCACTACGGCGAGCCGCCAGACGCGGACGAGCGCACCCTCGGCTGGCTCACCGACATGGTCCAGTCAAGGATGCTCACGGTCTATACGGCATCCGTGGACTCGCCGGCGGACGCATCGCCGATCGGCCTGGCGACCGGCCACGCGGTTCCTGCATCGCTGGTCATGGGACGGTTCTGGCAGTTGCGTGACCTCTACGTGCTCCCCGGGTCCCGTCGCCAAGGAGCGGCAGCCGCTCTGGTCAGCGCCGTCCGCGAGGCGGCACTCGCAGCAGGCGCAACCCGACTGTCCCTCGTGACGGAACCGGACAACCAAGCCGCGCTCGGCCTCTATCGGAGGCTCGGATTCAGGCCCGTCGAAGGTCTGGCATCGCTCAGCCTCGACCTCGCTCCACACGAGATCAGGGAGTAGGGCGGGCTCAGGCCGCGCCCCCACCCCTGGATCGTGAAGGCTGGGGCGCGCGGGGTCAGGCGCTAGCCGTTGTGGGCGCGGGGCGGGGTGCGGCGAGGCTGACCAGCATGTCGGCCAGCGCGTGCAGGTCGCGTTGTGAGCGGGCCTTGTCGTGGTCGCTGAGGTACTGCATGACGATGCCCAGGACGCCGCCGACCACGGCTCGGGCGAGGGTGTCGAAGGGGACGGCGCAGACTTCTCCGGCGTTGCTGGCCGCTTGCTGGCTCCATTCGGCCACGATCCGGGTGTAGCCCTCGATCTGCCAGCGGGCAAGGTTCTCCTGGCCGGGGGTGCGCAGGGCGTAGAGGTACAGCTCCTGGCGCATGAGCGCCAGCTGGGGGTCGTTGACGATCATCTGCTTCCAGTAGCTGTCCAGCGCGCCTCGCAGGGCGTGGTCGAGGCCGGCGCGGTGTCGGCCGCCTTGAAGACCGCGGAGACCTCGTCCTGGGCGTCCTCGAGCACCGCGGTGATCAGTTGCTCCTTGGTCGGGAAGATGTAGTACAGCGTGCCCAGCGGCACCTGCGCCTCGGCGGCGATCGTCCGCAGGGTGGTGCTGGCAACGCCGTCTCGGGCGAGCGCGGCTCGTGCCGCGGCCACGATCTGGCTGCGTCGCACGGAGGCTTTGATGTACGCCACAGCGCATGACCCCTCCGATTCGGTTGCCCGACTGAGTCTTGCATCACACTTCGCCGATTCCGCGTGCGAATTCGGTGAGTTCACCGTCCCATAACCATAGTCGGTCAATCGACCGACTTCGAGCATTTTTTTTTGGGTTCGGCTCCCGTCCGAGCCGGCCCGCCCCGGGGCGGAGCCCCCCATGTTTACGACCCCTGCACAAAGCGTCCGGGATGCCATCGGTGTGATGAAGGAACGTGGGCTGCCCGACCCGATGGGCCGCCCGACCTGTTGATCGAGACCCTTCGCAGACATCTTCGAGACGCGCCCACCAGAGCAAGCGCTCGCCGCGGCCACCGAGCTCATCATGGGCATGACCACCCTGTGCGGCACGGTGCTGGCGCTCAATGAGGAGGCAACCGGCCTCGACATGGGCGTCACCCTTCGGGAACTTGCGCTCCAGTACGCAGAGGGATGACTTCTCTTCGGCACGACCGCGCACCCTCCGCTGCATAGCGGATATCCAGCGCAGGCACGACCAAGCCGGCTCTGCGTCTTCACTGTCCAATCGCGATCGCGGACGGCCACGGGACAAGCCGAACGGATCGCGGCATGTGCGGACGTCGCTACCGACGTTTGCTCAGGCGATCCCGGAGGAGGTTGACGCCTGGCCCGTGGAGATCGTCGAGGGCCACCACTCGCCCGGCCAGCGCCATTGCCAGCGCCTCGCTGGGTCCATTGATCTCCTCGCCATCGCCCCACGACCAGTCTTGGTCGTCTGCCACAAGCTGCAGGCCTGCTGCACGCCGCTTCGGGACAAGGCCTGGCACACCGGAGGGCAGCCAGTCGAGCACCATCCGCCAGTCGTCGAGGGTCACGTCGTTGGGAAGACCCAAGGGCCGGGCACAGTCGCGGAGATGAAGGCACCCGTCAGCCATCTGTCCCATCGGTCCAACCCCCGGAGCCTTTCCGTGTAGGTCGGCGTGGCTTCGAAGCAACGCGGTCAGCTCCCCGACCGGGCGTCGAGACAGGTCGCTGGCGACCGCCTCACTGGCCCTGTTGAGCGAGCCACGGGCTCGGACAACGTGCAGCAGGAACCCGCCCATGCTTCCGGTCAGCGGCATCACCAGGTGGCCGAGGACCTCACGCACCGTCCAGGCGTCACACAGGCTGCGGGTCTGGAGTTGGTCATCGTCGAGACCATCGAAGAAGTCGGCCAACATCCGGCGGTTCGCTGCCGTTCGCACCCTGGAGTCCACTCGGCGATCATAGGAACAACCCACATCTCTGCGATGGACCGCAAGAGCGGCGGACGACGCGACCTCATCGCGCAGATGAGTACGTTGCCAGCATGCCGCGATCGCACGTACTGCTGATCGGCGGACGGTCTGGTGTCGGCAAGTCCACGATCGCCGCCGAGACGCATCGCCAGCTGTCCGAGCACGGCGTACGCCATGCCTGGATCGAAGGCGACAACCTGGACATGGCCTTCCCGGTGCCATGGGAGCAGGGCTACAACCTGGCAGAGGCGAATCTGGCCGTCATGTGGTCGAACTACAGAGCCCACGGCTACAGGCGCTTGATCTACGTCAACCCAGCCAGCGTGTTCGCGGATGTCATCGACGCTCTGACGACTGCGATGGGCGATGACCCGATGGTGACCGGCGTACTCCTCAGTTCCAGCGACGAGACAGCCGAAACCGACTCGTCCAGCGCGAGGTGGGCGGCGGTCTTGAATACGCGCTGGGACGAAGTCGTGAGGCGGCTCTCGAGTTGGAGGCCGCCGCACCGGAAGAAGTCACCAGGCTCCAGACCGATGGACGGTCGCCACAGGATCTTTGCGGCCGAGATCGTCATGCTGACCGGCTGGTGCGCGTGATAGCCGCCCCTTGGTGCCAAAGCGTCTGGCCGTGACCGCACCTCGCCGCGTCGTGATCCATGCGGGCGAAAGGCGGCAGATGAGCGGCGACTGGCACTCGCGGTCACGTCATGACGCCGCGCCCCGGAGGAGGTGCCCTGACCTGGTGCTCGAAGTGGACCCCGACGATGACGATGTCTTGCGGTACGTCGTCTACCACTTTCGCTACGACGATGAACGTCATCAACGGCGAAACGTAGCCGTTGCCGCGTTCGACAACGAGCCTGAGTTCTTGGCCGGAATGAAGGCTCTCGTTGAAGAGCTACGCGCGCCGACCGCGCAGGGCGAAGGGGATCCACGCGAGACGGTCTCGGGAAGGGTGCGCGAACCCCGGATCCCATCGCCGAGCACAAGAAGTGCGATGGGACGCTCGTCGGCTCCTCAGCCGTTACCGACGGCGTCCATGATTGACGAGCCGCCGATCACTGATCGAGGCGATTGAGCGCCCGCCCGCTCATCGGCTGAGCAGATACCGGACAGCGTTATCAGTGGGTCGCGGCACGGATCCCAGGCGGACGAGCGATCCCTGCTGATCGGACAGCGGCCCTGTCACGCGGGCCAGGTCTACCGGCTCACGGCAGCCCGGTCTCCCCCGTACCGGGTCAGCGTCCCGCCTTGGGCTCCGGGGCGCGCCTCTGGGACTGGCGCGACGCGCCAGACGAGCCCGGCGGCCCCCCGTGCTCGCCGGGCGCGTCCACCGGCAAGCGTGACGAGCGACAGTGATAGGTGGCGGAAATAGACCGTCCCCTGGGCTGCGCGTTCGGCACGCGCTGCCGGGGTCTGGGGCGGCACCGTGAGGTGGCATCAGGAACGTACCGTCAGCAACACGACAAGTCGAGCCATCCGTGGGCATCGATTGGAGAGTCAGCTGCGCATCGGACCCCACCCAGACCGCCCTGGTGCAATCGAGAGGTGGGCGGTGAAGGGACTGCGATAGGTCCCCGGACCACGGCACCGACTGCGGGCGCCAATTGCCGTAGCGCGATCGACATTGCGCCCGCACAAGATGCCGAACCAGGTCCGGACCTTGTGGGGTACCCCAGGTCCACCCCTGGACAGTCCGCCCGCCGTCGGCCACCCTCTCGCCCCAGGGTGGCCGTCCGGTTCCCCCCGTGACCGGACGGCCATCGCCACGCCACCCTCTGCTGGTGGGCTCAGTCGCGGACCGTGCGCTCGGATCGCGCCATGACCCACCGCCATGTCATGCCTGCGGGTGAGGCACCTGGCAGGGCTTCAGCCTATGTTCGTGCTGCAGGAAGCAGCCCAGTCCCGTCTTGAGCCCAGACCCCGCTCGGTCGGTTGGAGAGGCCGTCATGAACACCACGCGTGCACAGAGCGTGCGCGATGCCATCGGGATGATGACCGCGTGGTCCGCCCAACCTGATGGGCCGCCTGACCTGCTGATCGACTGCCTTTGCCAGCATCTCCGATACGCGTTCACCAGAGCGAGCACTCGCGGCGGCCACTGAACTCATCATGGGCATGACCACCCTGTGCGGCACGCTGCTGGCGCTCAACGAGGAGGCAACCGGCCTCGACATGGGCGCCACCCTTCGAAAACTTGCCCTCCAGTACATAGAGGACTGACCTCTCTTCGCCCTCGCGCGCACCATCTGTGGCAGATCCGCGCAGGCCACGCGGCTATGAGTGCCAGGAGCAAGGGCGCTGATGTCGGGTCATGAATCAACGAAGTCACCGGGGTGACCACGGACCATTGCTTGCTCGCAGACATCAGTCGTAGCCTCGGAGCATGCTTTCGACGTTCACCCTGGCGGATGGGCGGACGCTCGAGCACCTCGACCTTGGCGACCCGGACGGCGTCCCATTGATCTTCTTTCATGGGACGCCCTCCACTGGAGGCCAAGGGGCCGTGGTGGCCGAGGCGGCGAGGTCGCACGGCGTGCGGTTGATCGCCCCTAGTCGGCCCGGTTACGGCGGCTCCACGATGAGCCCACCCGGGCTTGCGCGCACGGCCAACGACACGCTGGAGCTGGCAGACAAGCTTGGGATAGGGCGGTTCGCGCTGCTGGGCAGCTCGGGCGGTGGGCCGTTTGCGCTCGCGATGGCTGCCGCCGTTCCCGACCGGGTAAGCGCCATCGCAGTGCTCGCCTCCCCCGGTAAGTACGCCGAGGTGAAGCCCGAGGTGCTCGGTGAAGACGATCGCCGCGCCCTTGACTTGGCCGCAGCCGGCCAGTTCGAGGAAGCGCTGGAGGTCATGAAGACGGTCGCAGACGCCGACCTGCAGGGTCTGCGGGGGTTGTCTGCCGAGGAGTTCTCCGAGGCGATGGCGAAGATGGGTCCGCCCGGTGGAGGCTGGCTGAATCGTCACCCCGAACTCCTGCAGGCGTTCCAGGACGACTTCCGGCGAGCTATCACGACCTCGGACGGCATGTCGCGCGACAACCTGTCCTGGCTGCGTGAGTGGGACTTCGACCCGGCGTCGGTCTCCATCCGGGTGCAACTCGTGTACGGCGAGTCCGATCGGATGGCGGAGGTGGCCCATGGTGAGTGGCTCCGCGACCACCTCTCCGACAGCGAACTACGTGTCATCCCTGGAGATCATGGCGCGGTCGCCTTCGGCGCCGCGGAGCCATTCTTCGCAACACTCGCTACGGGTTAGCCGCGCTCGCACGTCGGCATGGTCGGGCGGAGCCCGCTCATCGGTTACTTGTCCGCGCGCATGGGAAGCATGCAGCCAGCGCTCGAAACGGAGAAGTCGCTCGATCGCGCTTGCGACGAGACGCGCGGGCAAGTCGGTAGGAGGCACGATCGGGCACTGACTCTCAGGTCCGTTCAGTGGGCCGAAGCGCTGGGCTGGCGGATGGAGCGGCACCTCCTCGATCCGGTTGAGGCCGACTCGGAGCTTACGTCGTGCGCCGGCTGGGCGCGATCCTCTCGAGGACGAGTCGCTGGCCGAGCTGCGGTAGGCACCCGGCGCACGGCGTCGCGGCCCGGCGAGGCTCGCGGAGGCCATGGGCAAACGGAGGGGTGATCAATGTCTTCGCGTTCCGGGGGGCGATGCACTACCTGCTCGCCCATGCTCGGTGGTGCGCTCGGCCCGTGCCGGTGACGTCCCGCTGAGTGGTGGAGTTTCTCGACACCGTGCGGGTCAGTGGTTCTGATCATGCCGTCATGAGTTCGGGCTTGGCCACCTCCTCGGTTGGTCTTCTTGGTGAGCAGGGCCATGGAGCGTTCGGAGAGGTAGCGGCGTTCGGCGGTGACTTGCCATTCGTCGTGGGCCTCGACCAGGACCGCGCCGGCCAGGCGGAGCAGGGCGGCGGGGTTGGGGAAGACGCCGACGACGTCGGTGCGGCGTTTGACTTCCTTGTTGAGCCGCTCGAGCGGGTTGGTCGACCAGATCTTCTTCCAGTGGCCGGCGGGAAGCCGGTGAAGGCGAGGAGGTCGTCGTGGGCCTCGCGGAGCATCTGCTCGACCTTGGGCAGCTGCTGGCCGAGCATCGTGGCGATGACCTCGAACTGCTCGCGGACGTGCTCGGCGTCGGGCTGGGCGAAGATGGTGCGGATCGCGGCGGCGACCATCTCGGCGTTGCCCTTGGGCACCACCGCGAGGACGTTGCGCATGAAGTGCACCCGGCAGCGTTGCCAGGCGGCGCCGATCAACACCGAGGCGATCGCGGCCTTCAGGCCGGTGTGGGCATCGGAGATGACCAGCTGGACCCCGCCCAGGCCGCGGGCCTTCAGGCGCGCGCAGGAACGCGGTCCAGAACGCCCCGTCCTCGGTGTCGCCGACGTCGAAGCCGAGGACCTCACGGCGGCCGTCGGCGGTGACGCCGGTGGCGATCACCACCGCCTGGGAGACCACCCGGCGGTTGACCCGGGCCTTGCAGTAGGTGGCGTCGAGGAAGACGTAGGGGTAGGCGATCTCGGCCAGGGACCGGTCCCGGAACGCGCCGACCTCCTCGTCGAGGTCGGCGCAGATCCGGGAGACCTCGGACTTGGAGATCCCGGTGTCGGCGCCCAGCGCCTTGACCAGGTCGTCGACCTTCCGGGTCGAGACCCCGTGCAGGTAGGCCTCCATCACCACCGCGAACAACGCCTGGTCGACCCGCCGGCGCCGCTCGAGCAGCGAGGGGAAGAACGACCCGGCCCGCAGCTTCGGGATCCGCAGCTCCAGATCACCCGCGGTCGTGGTCAACGTCCGGGACCGGGTCCCGTTGCGCTGCGCGGTCCGCTCCGCGGTCCGTTCCCAGGGGCCGGCGCCGATCACCGCTGGTCAGCTCGGCGTCGATCAACGCCTGGTAGATCGTCTGGGCCGCGGTGCGGACCCGGTCCTCAACCCCAGCAGCCTGCATGGCTTCGAGCACCTCGAGTAGTGCAGCATTGTCCAAGGCCATCGTGCTTCGTGTCCTATCCGTGAGTTCTATCGCAGGTCTCACTGACCGTTGCACGATGGCCGCCTACGTCACCGTCAACACGACGAACAGCGGCCCGGAACTACACCACCTCACGGGACGTCACCCCCGTGCCGCCCGACTGGTGTCCGCGTCCACCGAGCGACCGGGTCGACGTGCGACGCTGGGGTGGTCAGCGCCAGATGTTCGAGACCGGGTGTGCGGTCCTGGCGTGGGCCAGATGGGTCAGGCCGAACTCGTGCTCGACGGTCCGCAGCAGGCTGGCGTGGGTCCAGCTGCCGCGGTAGACGCCTGGCTTGACCTGCTCGCCGATCCAGATGCTGCCGACCCGCAGGTCATGCGGTGTCGCGTCGCCTTGCTCGTCCCAGGTGATGTTGATCACGGACTTCGGTCCCATGCCGGTGACGCGAGGATCTTCGGGATCTCCCGCTTGAGGAACCCGTCGAACTGCCCCACGCCGTTGCGGCTGCCGCACAGGTCATGGCCGTTCTCGCAGTCGTTGGGGACGACGTAGTTGAAGCGCGGGACGTGTCCGCTGGCCAGCGCCCGGTCGAAGCGCCGGGTGTTGTTCGGCGCCGTGGTGCCCATCGGCAGGTCGTGGTGGAGACAGACCGCCTTCGGCGGGTTCCCGAAGTCCTCGACGTACCGGTTGCCCTCGATGTCGTCGTAGTAGATCGCGGGGTTGTGGTGCGCGCCGTAGACGTCGCCCGCCCAGTCGGCGCCGTCGTCGTAGAACGCGCAGGGGTGAGGCATCGACTCCTGCCAGTCCGCCCACGAGATGTGCCGGCGCTGCAGCTGGTGAAAGATGTTGTTCGTCTTCTGATGGCAGATCGACTTGTCGGTGTTGGGGTTCACCGGGTTGCTGTCGTTGCGCTCACACCGGATCGACTGCCCGCTGGTCATCTCGATGTAGTCGCCGGTCGAGCTGCTGTGTCGTAGCGCGCGGTAGACCATGAGGCATGCGGAGCGGCCACGTGGGCACCGGCGAGGTACGGCGCGGACTGGCGAGTGACCTGTCCTAGCGACGTGTTCTCCCCGACGATGACGAACACATGTGAAGCGCGTGGCACTCCGTCACGACTCGGCGCGGTGTGCTGCTGGTGATCCGGGGTGCCGATCTGTGAGGCCATCCCGGGCACCGCGACAGCACCGGAACCGGTGCCCAATGCCACCGCACTCAGCACCAGCAACCCGAACCCGGCCAGACCGGTTCGCGTGGACTTCCGTGATCCGTTCACCCGGCACTCCTCTCGCTTGGTCGCGGGACCCGCTCTGGACTCTGCCGGAAGGCTAGGACGGGGGCCTGATCGCCACCTGAGCGCCGGACCACGCCCGGACAGCACGTGGCCGGGCCTCCTGTGCGCCGCAGCCGAGGACATCTGGATCAACGACCCGTCGCTGACAATCCCAGACGTGGGAACCGCGTGGTCCGTGTCCGGCTCCGTCGAGGACCGGCCCTTCGTCATCATCGAGGGTGACGTCGAGGTCGAACGCGAACTTTATCGACGGGTCCCAGCCCGGGTATGCGTAGGGCTAGCCTGTGACCAAATGACATCAACGCAGCCTCCCTTGCGGTTAGCCATCGTCGATGACTACGCCGTGGTGGTCGCAGGAGTGGCCTCGTTCCTGAAGGCCGAGCGCATCGAGGTAGTCGAGACAGGGGCGACCACGCCTGTGATCTCCGACGTCGACATCGTCCTCTACGACACCTTCGGCCAGGTCCAGGGCACGGGATCGATCTCGAGGACTTCGTCCGCGACAGCGGCGGCGCCAAAGTGGTGATCTACAGCTGGAACCTCAACCTGCGCTCATCGAGGAGGCCCTCGCCGGGGGCGCCAGCGGGTACCTGTCCAAGGTGCTCACCGGACCCGCGATCGTGGAGGCACTCGAGCGGATCAGCGCGGCGAGATCGTCATCTTGGCCGGGGACTTCGAGTCCAGCGTCGACGGGGCCGGCGACTGGCCGGGCCGCGAGGCCGGGTTGTCGCCCCGCGAGGCCGAGATCCTCGCGCTCATCACCCAGGGTCTGAGCAACCAGGAGATCGCGGATCGCGCCTATCTCAGCATCAACTCCGTCAAGACCTACATCCGGTCCGCCTACCGCAAGATCGGCGTCACAAGGCGCACCCAGGCGGCTGTCTGGGCATCGACAACGGCTTCAAGCCCGACACGCTGCGCACCATTGACCCTGCCCTCCTGTTGCGTCCGGCGCCGGGCATCCCACCCCCTCTCTAGGGTCGGGGCCTGCTTCGGCAAGGCAAGCAGTCGCTAGCCGATAGGTGGCGGACTGCCTCGAGTGCGACCTCACTCCTCGACGCGAGCTCGAGTGGTCTCGACCTACGCCACCAAGACGGCGATGCTGCGCGGCTCAGGGCGTCAGCGTCACCTGACCGCGGCCCCCTTGCACGGTCACCGACAACAGGCTGCCGCGCGAACTCCAGGCGCTCGAGCGTGACGTCCGCCACTCCGGAGAGGTCGGGGCGTACCAGCTCGACGCAGGAGCGGTCGGCCGTCGGCTCGAGACCCAGCATCGTCCGCACGAGCAGCAGGACCGAGGCCGAGGACCACGCCTGCGGTGAGCACGACGACGGGTAGGCCACCGGCATGGCGACGTCGTCACGCGCGACCCCGGCGAAGAGCTCCGGCGGGCGGCCGTCGAAGTGGCGGGTCGCCTCGAGGGCGCCGTCGACGATCAGGTCGACGACGTCCCAGCGCCCGTAGCGCGCCGCGCCGGCGGCGCAGATGGCGGTGTCGTGCGGCCAGACCGAGCCGTTGTGGTAGCTCAGCGGGTCGTAGGCCGCCATCGAGCGCGCGAGGGTGCGCAGCCCCCAGCCGGTCCAGAGGTCCGGGTCGACGAGCCGGTCGACGTAGCGGCGGGCCTTGTCCTCGTCGGCGATCCCGGACCACAGCGCGTGCCCGGGGTTGGTGGTCAGCGAGTCGATCGGTCGGCCCGTCGGCGTCGAGGCCCAGGACGAACCAGCCCCGCGGGTCCCAGAAGACCTCGTTGAAGCGGCCCTTGAGCTGCCTCGGCACGCCGCCTGCAGGTCGCTGGCGCGGTGGCCGATGTCGACGACCTCGGCCAGGGTCGCGGCGCCCCGGAGCGCGGCGTACGCGTAGCCCTGGACCTCGACCAGGGCGAGGGGAGCCGTCGGGCAGCGTGCCGTCGGCGCGGGTGACGCCGTCCCAGGAGTCCTTCCACCCCTGGTTGGCGAGCCCGCGGGCGTCGCGGCGCCGGTAGTCGACGAACCCGTCGCCGTCGGAGTCGCCCGGGCCGAGGATCCAGTCGACGGCGCGACCGACGGCCGGCGCCAGGCGCGCGGAGCGTGGCCGTCGTCGATCGCCCGCCACCGCCACGCCTCGGCCGGCGAGGACGACGAAGAGCGGGGTCGCGTCGACCGTGCCGTAGTAGCGGCTCCGCGACGAGAACGGCGCCGCTGCCGCCGTGCCGGCGCAGCTCGTGCAGGATGCGGCCCGGCTGCTCCTCGGACGCCGGGTCGTCCTCGCGGCCCTGGAGGTCGGCCAGGCTGGCCAGCACCCCGCCGGCGAGGGAGCCGTCGAAGGGCAGCGTCATCCAGGCGGTCAGCAGCGAGTCGCGCCCGAACAGCGTCATGAACCACGGCGCCCCGGCGGCGACGACGGCGCGGTCGGGGTGGTCCCGGTCGACGATGCGCAGGGCGGCCAGGTCGGCCAGCGCCTGGTCGACGGCGGCGGGCAGGCGCGGGTCGAGGGAGACCACGGTCGGTACCGGCGGCCGCCAGGCCGGACGGCTCACGGATCGCCACCCCGCTGGCCAGCTCGGACGGGCGCTCGAGCTCGGCGGGGACGCCGGCCGAGACCGGCTGCACGGTGACGGCGACCTGTGACCTCGTCCCGGCCCGGCGATGCCAGGCGCCAGCCCGCCGTGCCGCGGGGCGGGTCGACCTCGTCCGGCTCCGGGTGCAGCACGACCTCGGTGCGGTCCTGCTCGTCGTGGGGCGAGCGCAGCGTCCACCGTCCCGGCGAGTCGGCCTCCGGCGTTGGCCGCGTCCTGGTCGCTGGTGCCGCTCTTGACGTCGAAGACGTGGGCGAAGTCGGCGGCGACCTCCAGCTCGAGGTGCACGCTGACGGGCAGCGGGTGCGGGTTCCGCAGCGTCAGCTCCTCGACCAGGCTGCCCGCGAGCCACCGGCGGCGGATCAGCAGGACCTCGGCGACGTCGCCCGCACGGCGTCGCCGGCGTCCCCGGCTGTGCCGGCGCCGTCGACGGCCGTGACGCACCCGCGAGACGACCACGGCGGAGAACGGGGTGGGCGTGCTGGCGGCCAGCAGCTCGACCCGTCCGCCGGTGACGGTCATCCGCAGCCGGCTCAGGTGGCGCAGGTCGTCGTAGACCAGGCCGTGGGTCGGCGCCGGACATGTCGCCCGCCTCGCCGCTGATGGCGAAGCTGCGGCCGTCGACGGTGACGAGATCGTGGCGGCCGCCGGTCGGGACCGTGCCTGCCGAGAGATGGAGCTCAGACATCCCTCCACTCTGCACAACGCCGCGCCAGGATGATGCACATCGGGGTGAATCGGAGAGCTGGGCGCGCTCCTGGCTAACTTGCTCGGCAGGGAGCACGACCAGACCGGGGCTGAGGTCTGAGGGGGAGCGTGTCATGAGCACCATTTTCGAAGTGCCGTGTCCCGACTGCGGTCGACCGATGGTCGGTCGAGGCCACCGGGAACCTGCAGTGTCCGACCTGCCACCGCGGCTACCACGCCCGGATGGGTCACCTGTTCGCGGTCGGGGAGCCGCCAACCGTCGACCGAGCAGGCCACCGGCGCCGCCGGCCGCACGTCCGGACCGCGTGCACTCGTGAGGATCGCGCAGGTCGCCCCGCTGTACGAGGCCGTCCCGCCGGGTGCCTACGGCGGGACCGAGCGGGTCATCGCCGCCCTCTGCGACGGTCTGGTGGCCCAGGGCCACGAGGTGACGCTGTTCGCGCCCGAGACCTCGGAGACGGACGCGGTGCTGGAGGCGTACGGCGAGCCACTGCGCAAGCGGTTCAGCCGCGAGGAGCTGGTCGACCTCGCCCCGCACCTGCACCTGCAGATGCTGGCCGAGCTCTACGCGCGGCAGCGACGAGTTCGACGTCATGCACTCCCACCTCGACATCTGGACCTCCCCTTCACGCTCGCTCGCGCACGTACCCACGGTCCTGACGATGCACGGCCGGCTCGACCTCGACTTCCTCCGGGATCTCCTGCCGCGCTACGGCACGGTCCCGCTGGTCTCGATCAGCGACGACCAGCGGCGCGCGGTGGCGGACCTCGACCTCACCTGGGCGGCGACGGTCTACAACGGGCTCGACCTGTCGGCGTACAGCGACGTGCCGCACGACTCCGACGGCTACCTCGCCTTCGTCGGCCGCATCGCCGAGGAGAAGGGCCCGCTCGCGGCGATCGAGGTCGCTCGGCGGTCGGGGCTGCCCCTCCGCATGGCCGCCAAGGTCGACCCGCTCGACGAGGACTACTACGAGGAGGAGGTCAAGCCCCACATGGGCCACGACGTCGACTTCATCGGGGAGATCGAGGAGCACCAGAAGCCCGAGTTCTACGCCGGCGCGCGAGCCACGCTGTTCCCCAGCGACTGGCCCGAGCCGTTCGGCCTGGTCATGATCGAGTCGCTGGCCGCCGGCACACCGGTCATCGCGCTGCGACGAGGTTCGGTGCCCGAGGTGATCGAGGACGGCGTCACCGGCTTCATCTGCGACGACGTCGACGAGATGGTCAAGGCCGCCGAGCGGATCGGCGAGATCGACCCCGAGGAGTGCCGTCGGCAGGCGGAACGGTTCTCGGCCGAGGCGATGTGCCGCGGCTACGTCGAGGTGTACGAGGCGCTGTCGGCGTAGAGGGCGTCGCAGGGCTGAACCTCGAGGCGCCGCCACCCGGGCTCCCCTCGTTTCGTCGGGAAACATGGCGGAGGCACCATCGAGGTGTCCAACAGCTATCCTCGTCGTGGACCCCCGGCTGGAGCTTCGTCTGGCCTGTCTACAACCGCGCCATCTTGCGGAAGGGGCTGGTGATGCGAACGGTGTGGGAGCTGAAGTCGACCGTCACCGCGGCAGCCTCGACCTGAATGACGCGACCCAACCCGTAAGAATCATGGGAGACCAGGTCGCTCAGGGCGTACTGCTCGATCGGTGGCTCTGGGTCGGGCTTGAAGGGGCTGCTGGACAGGCGTCGTACGGGAGTTGTCATCCCCACCAGTATCCCCTAGAGCTGGGCACCGAGGGCCGGAGCCGGGATCCGATGCGGAGATGTGTCCCGCGTGCCCCCGACTCTCTGGGCCCTGCACGCCAGTTGTGGTCGAACGACGGCCGATCTCGCCTCAGTCCTGACATCGGGGCTGTAGCGTCTGCCGTGAACCTCGGGTTGGACATGACGGTCGATCGCGGGGTGCGGCACGGTGATCGAATGCTCGGTGTGCGAGGCGGTGGTGCCCGCCGGCGCGAAGTTCTGCCGCGAGTGTGGGTCTCGATCCAGGCGCGTGCGTGCCCTCGTGCGGCGCGGCGTTCGACGGCGGCAAGTTCTGCGTGGAGTGCGGGACCGCCTTCGACGGCGTCCGGTCCCGCCCGCTGCCCGACAGGGCTGCCTCTGACGGGACCCGTGGCGGAGCGGCGGGTGACCTCGGTGCTGTTCGGGGACCTGGTGGGATTCACGCCGCTGTCGGAGAGCAAGGACCCCGAGGAGGTCCGCGAGCTGCTGTCGGCGTACTTCGCCCAGTGCCGGGTGATCGTGGGCCGGTACGGCGGGGTGGTCGAGAAGTTCATCGGTGACGCGGTGATGGCGGTGTGGGGCGTGCCGGTGGCGCACGAGGACGACGCCGAGCGGGCCGTGCGGGCCGGCCTGGAGCTGGCGGCGGCGGTGGCGGCGATGGGCGCGCGAGGTCGGTGCGCCGGGGCTGGCGATGCGGGTCGGGATCGTGACCGGTGAGGTCGCGGTCACCGTGGGCGCGACGGCCGAGGGCATGGTCGCCGGGGACGCGGTGAACACCGCCGCGCGGGTGCAGTCCGCGGCCGAGCCGGGTCGGGTGTGGGTCGACGAGGCGACCCGGTCGCTGGCCAGTGCCGCGATCACGTTCACCGACACCGGCGAGCACCGGCTGAAGGGCAAGGCCGAGCCGATGCGGCTGTGGGCGGCCGGGATCGTGGTGGCCGAGGTCGGCGGCGGGCCAGCGGGTCGACGGGCTCGAGGCGCCGTTCACCGGGCGGGACGCCGACCTGCGCCTGGTCAAGGACCTCTTCCACGGCACCGAGGAGTCGCGTCGACCCCGGCTGGTGGTCCTGGATGGTGAGGCCGGGATCGGCAAGTCCCGGCTGGCCTGGGAGTTCGAGAAGTACGTCGACGGGCTGGCCGCGTCGGTCCTGTGGCACCGCGGCCGGTGCCTGTCCTACGGCGACGGGGTCGCGTTCTGGGCCCTGGCCGAGGCGATGCGGGCCCGGTTCGGGCTGGTCGAGGCCGACGCCGGCGACACGGTCACCGAGCGGCTGGATGCGGGACTGGCCGAGTTCGTGCCCGACGAGAGCGATCGGGACTGGTTGCGGCCGCGGCTGGCCGTCCTGCTGGGTGCGCCGGACGGCACGGCTCGTTCGCGCGGGAGGACCTGTTCGCGGCGTGGACGGCGTTCCTGGAGCACCTGGCCGCAGCGACGGAGATCGGTGGTCCTGGTGGTCGACGACGCCCAGCACGCCGACGAGGGCCTGCTGGACTTCCTGGACCACCTGCTGGCGTACCGCCCAGGCGCCGATCTTCGTGCTGGCGCTGGCCCGTCCCGAGCTCCTGGCGCGGCGTCCGGCGCTGGGTGGGCGCCGGACGACGTGGTGCGCCTGGACCCGCTGGACGACGTCGCCATGGCCAACCTCGTCGACGGTCTGGTGGCCGGGCTGCCGGCCGCCTCGCGGGCGGCGCTGGTGGACCGGGCCGAGGGGATCCCGCTGTTCGCCGTCGAGACGGTGCGGGCGTTGATCGACCGTGACCTCGTCGTCCCCCGTGACGGACGGTACGTCCCCGCGGAGCGGTGCCGACTCTGGACCTGGACGCGATCGGCGCGCCGGCGTCGCTGCAGGCGCTGGTCGCGGCGCGCCTCGATGCGCTGACCACGGCGGAGAGGCGGGTCGTGGCCGACGCCAGCGTCCTGGGCGCGTCCTTCACCGTCGAGGGACTGGTCGCGCTGGGCGCCGACCGGAGCCGAGGACATCGGCGAGCGTGCTGGAGTCCCTGCGCCGCAAGGAGATCGTGACGCTGCAGACCGACCGGTTCAGCTCCGAGCGCGGCCAGTACCGGTTCGTCCAGTCGGTGGTCCGCCAGGTCGCGTACGCGACCCAGTCCCGGCGCGACCGCACCGCCCGGCACCTCGCCGCGGCCGACCACCTCGCCGGCCTGCCCGACCCCGGTGACGACTTCGCGGTGGTCATCGCCCAGCACCTCCTCGACGCCGTGGAGGAGGGCCCTCCGCGACCCCGACGGCGCCGACCTGGACGCCACGGGCCTGCACCTACCTGGAGCGGGCCGCGGTCAGGGCGCGGCGGGTGGGCGCGACGGGCGAGTCCCAACGACCTGCTCGAGCTGGCCATCGCCCACACCGAGGGGGACGAGCGACCGGGCGCGCCGGCACCTGTTCGCGGCCCACGTCGGCGAGGACGCGGGGACGTACGCCGAGGCCCGTGCCCACGCCGAGACCGCGCTCGCGCTCTTCGACCTGGTGGACGACCCCGTCGGTGCGGGACGTGCGGCGGCGGCCCTGAGCTACTCGACGCTCGGCAACAGCGGCGCGGCGGCGGTGGCCATCGCCGAACCGAGGTGGCGGGGGCTCGACGGCGTGGCCGGTGCGGAACGGGCCCGGTACGAGCTGGCTCGCGCCTCTGAGCGCCGCCCAGCCGACCTGGGGACCTCGACAGCAAGATCCAGTACGCCGGGGAGATGCTCCTCCTGGCCGAGGCCCTCGACGATGCCGAGGCCCTGGCGACAGCACTGGCCGCCCTCGGGCACGGCGTACATACACCTTCGGCGCCTCCCGCGTCGGCGCCATCCTCCTGGAGAGGCGGCCGGGATCGCCCGCGAGCACGACCTCCCCTTCCGCTGACCCGGGCCCTGACCAACCTGGCCGCGTTCTCTGAACGGCCGCGACCTGGCGGCCGCCCTCCGACATGCCAACAGGCGCGCGAGGTCGCCCGACGAGCCGGGCTGGAGGCGCTCGGTCGAGGCCGCCGGGTCAACTCCGCGATCGGCCTCTGGTGCGCCGGGCGACTCACCGAGGCGGCCGAGCTCGTGCCGGACGGGCGTGACTCACCGACCGATCCGGGGATGCGCGTGACCTGGTGCATGATCGAGGTCTGGCTCGGCCGACGCTGCGGGGATCCGGTCCCGGCCGCCACCACCGAAGCCGACACGGACTCGCGAGTCGACCTGGCGTGGCTGACGCAGCGCCGACCTGGCTCGAGCCGTCGCCGTCGGCGACCACGGCGAGGCGACCCGCCTCGCGCCGGTGGTGCTGGGACACCTGCTCGCGGCGTCCGGCATCGACGACGACTTCTTCCTGCTCTGGCCCCCGCTGGTCCTGGCCGCCCTGGGCGCCGGGGATCTCGACCTCGCCGAACGCCTCCTCGACCCGGTGACCACTGCCCTGCCCGGACAACGCCCACCCGCCGTCGCCGCCCAGTGGCACCGCCTCCGCGGCCTCCTCGCCGCCGCCCGCGGCGACGACCCCCGACTGGCGGAGACCGAGCTGCGCGCCGGCGTCGACGCCCTCGCCGCCTTCGGCGCCGTCGGGTTCCACGCCCAGGCGCAGGAGGAGCTCGGCCGCTGGCTCGTCACCCAGGGCCGCGACGACGAGGCCGCATCCCTGCTGGACGCCGCTCGCGCGACGTACGCCGAGATCGGCGCCATCGGCTGGCTCTCCAGGCTCGACGAGCGGCAGACCGTCCGGAGCGCAGACGGCCACGGCCTCCCCCGCGGCACGCTGAAAGACCTCGATCACTCGCAGTCTCCCTGAGTGACCTCAGCGCAGCTGGGCCCGCAACAGATCGAGGGTCGACGGCACCGAGCCTCGTGCGTCGATCCAGACGGCTCCCGGTCGAGTGACCCGCAGCCTCCGAGCGAGCTCACCAGAGCAGTCGGCGTCCTCGGGTCCGACCAGGCCGCTGTTGACGACGTGTTCCGGGCGGGTCGGAGCACTTGCTCGACCGGCGAGGCGGCCGGCCAGGGCGGGAGCGTCGAGGTCGAGGACGAGCTCGACGAATCGCGCACCGAGGTCTGCCGCAAGTCGCTCGAGCTCTTCGATGAAGGCGGTCCGGGCCAGGTACTGACCGACGATGACGTCGTGCCCAGCGCCCAGGTGCTCGCGCGCCAGAGCAAGAGCGAGCCGTCTGGCATGGAGTCCCGACGAGAGGAGGTCCTCGCTCCAGCGGCCCAGCGAGTGCTTGATCCCATCCACGTCGAGCGCCAAGGTCAGCGGCCGGTCCTGGGCCAGACCGTGCGCCAGGGTCGACTTCCCCGAGCCGGGCGCACCGTTGATCAGCACCAGCCGGGTCACGGGGTCGGACCCTCCATCGTGTCTCTACGCACGGAGTCGAAGGTAGAGGTCACGAAGCAGGCAGATCTCTGCGCCGTGGTGGAAGACCTCGACGCCCGCGTACAGGACGAGCCTGACCATCGGTGCGTCGGAGAACTCGGGCGGAGCCGTCGGGCCCTGCGGTCGGGCAAGTCCGGCGTCACCGAGGCTGCGCACACCCTGGACCCATTCGTGGTGGGCGTCATCCAGCTGCCGCAGCGCTTCCTCGGCGGTGCCCGCGTAGTCGAAGGACGCGACTCCCGTCGGCGGGCCCCCGAAGTACGTCCCGTTCATCTCGGCGAATCCGACGATCAGGTGAGCGAGTCGCCAGGCGATGGTGGTCATCGGCTCCGGGTCCTGGGGATCACCGAAGTCCCAGGTGAAGTCGCCCGACCCGAGGGACATCGGGGCCGTGCTCGCGCCACGGCGGCTGACCGTCCAGCAGTCGGGCACGGGCTGCCAGAAGTACTCGTCGTCCGTCAGCCCGTCGAGCCGGGGTCGCAGGCGCTGCTGCCAGTGCGACTCCAGCTGGTCGACGACCTCTTCGTTCCAGTCGACGTTCACCCGCCGGATGGTAGCCAGGGGGATGACTCGACGAGCGGTTCGAATCACCCCTCTCGGGCGATTCGCCCGCGTGGGTGACCGGGCATCGTGACGGGTGACGAGAAGGGAGTCCGGATGTCGACGAGCGTCGAGAACACCGAACCGCGTCCCGCTGATGTCCTGGTGGTCTTCGGGATCACCGGCGACCTCGCCCGGGTGATGACGTTCCGGTCGCTGTACCGGCTGGAAGCCCGCGGCCTCCTCGACTGCCCGATCGTGGGTGTGGCGGTGGACGACTGGACGATGGACCAGCTCATCGACCGCGCCCGCACCTCGATCGAGGGGACCGGCGAGACGATCGACGACGACGTCTTCAAGCGCTTCACCGATCGCTTGTCGTACGTCGCCGGCGACTTCGCCGACCCCGCGACGTACGGACGGGTCGGTGAGGCGATCAAGGGCGCTCAGACCCCGGTCTACTACCTCGAGATCCCGCCGTTCCTGTTCGCGAAGGTCATCGAGGGACTGGCGACTGCGGGTCTCAGCAAGGGCGCGCGGTTCGTGGTGGAGAAGCCGTTCGGTCACGACCAGCAGTCCGCGCGCGACCTCGCCGACGAGCTCCACCAGCACGTCGACGAGTCCCAGCTGTTCCGGATCGACCACTACCTCGGGAAGATGGGCCTGGAGGAGATCCTCCACCTGCGCTTCGCCAACGCGATCCTGGAACCCATCTGGAGCCGCAACTACCTCGACAGCGTCCAGATCACGATGGCCGAGAGCTTCGGCGTCGACGACCGCGGCAGTTTCTACGACCCCGTCGGCGCCCTGCGTGACGTCGTGGTCAACCACCTGATGCAGCTCGTCGCGGCCGCGGCGATGGAGCCGCCCTCCCGCGGCGACCTGCACACGGTGAAGGAGTCGCAGGTCTCGCTGTTCCGCGCCGTCGTCGAGGCCGACCCGGCGCACTACGTCCGCGGTCAGTACGACGGCTACCAGGACATCAAGGGCGTCGCGCCGAGGATCGACCACGGAGACGTACGCCGCCCTCCGCCTCGACATCGAGAACTGGCGCTGGGCCGGCGTGCCGTTCTTCATCCGCACCGGCAAGCGCCTCCCGGTGACCCAGACCGAGCTCCGGCTGGTCTTCAAGCGCCCGCCCCGCCTGGGCTTCTGGCCGAAGGGGCACGACCCCGAGCCCAACCAGCTCGTCATCAAGCTCGACCCCTCGACCGGGATCCGCTTCCAGGTCGACGCCCGGCGCACCGACCTCGGGCGGATCGGCCCGATCGAGCTCGACATGGAGTTCGCCCAGGAGGGCGGCGAGGGCGCGACGCCGTACGAGGTCCTTCTGCACGCCGCCATGCTGGGCGACAGCACCAGGTTCAGCCGCCAGGACGGGATCGAGGAGACCTGGCGGGTGATGCAGCCCCTGCTCGACGCGCCCCCCACCGTGCATCCCTACGCACCCGGGCTCCTGGGGACCGGCGGCCGGCGACACGGTCACGGCCGGCATGGGCGGCTGGCGCACGCCGTGGGTGACCGAGTGAACAAACGGTGACAATCAGTTCTCGACAGGTGAACTCCCTGGCCCTGGCGGTGGTCCGGGCGTAGCGTCACGGAGCGTGATGGGGGAGCACGGGTCCACGCCCGCGCGCGCGAAAACCCCCGGGACCAGCCGGCCGGCGGCGCACGTCGCATCTCGGTCGGAGGTCTCGGCTGCGCTCCGCCACGCCCTGGTGCCGCGACCGGCGCTGGTGGACCGGCTGCTCAGCGCCGAGGAACCGGTCATCTCGGTCCTCGCCCCACCGGGTTACGGGAAGTCGGCGTTGCTGGCGCACTGGGCGGAGCGCCGTGGGTCGCCGGTGGCGTGGGTGTCGTGCGACCAGATCGACGACGACCCGGGCTCGTTGTGGTCGGCGGTGGAGTCGGCGCTCGGCGCGAGCATGCCGCTCCGCAAGATCCCGCCGCTCGGCGGCACGGCGCGACGAGGAGGTGCTGCAACACCTGACGCGGCGCGTTGGCGTCCCAGCGCCACCCATCGCCGTCGTGCTCGAGCGGGTCGAGGCGCTCACCAGCCCTGAGTCGCATCGGTCCGTCGCCGCGTTCGCCAGGAGCGTGCCGGCGGGGTGGACGTTGGCGCTGGGATCGCGCGAGGACCTGCCGATACCCGCAGCCCGGATGAGGGTCGAGGGTCGTCTGCTCGAGGTCGGCACCGACGACCTGGCGATGTCCTTCGAGGAGGCCACCCGCCTGCTGGCCGCCGCTGGGGTCGTGCTGTCCGACCGGGAGACCGCGGCCCTGGTGCGGTTGACCGAGGGCTGGCCGGCCGCGCTCTACCTGGCTGCCCTGGCCATCGGCACCGGAGAAGTCGCGGCGGACAGCTCCTTCGCGGCGAGCAACCGGCTGATGAGCGACTACCTCCGCTCCGAGGTCCTGGACCACCTGTCCCGGTCGCAGCGCAGACTCCTGGTCAGGACGTCGATCCTGGACCAGGTGAGCGGGCCGCTGTGCGACGCCGTCATGGGTGGTGACACCGCCACTCGCAGGCTCGACAAGCTGTCCCACCGGAACTTCCTGGTGACCCCGGTCGATGGCGAGAGCGAGTGGTACAGCTATCACCCCCTCCTGCGCCAGGCTCTCCAGGCCGAGCTGCACGCCGAGACCCCCGCCCTGGTCCCGGAGCTGCACGCGCGTGCCGCCGCCTGGTTCGAGGCCGCGGGTCAGTACGAGCAG
This sequence comes from uncultured Actinomycetota bacterium, assembly GCA_963774575.1. Taxonomy (GTDB): domain Bacteria; phylum Actinomycetota; class Actinomycetes; order Propionibacteriales; family Nocardioidaceae; genus Nocardioides. Next base: position 25,549 of record CAVZFO010000012.1, read on the forward strand.
GCGATCGACCACGCCTACCTGGCCGGCGACCGGTTGGCGTTCGGCCGGCTGGTCCTCCAGGCCGTGCAGTCGTTCTGGGCCAACGGCCAGATCGACACCGTTGCCCACTGGATGGAGCAGCTGGGCCGCCGCTCACCCGAGCCCCACACGTCCGCGATGATCGCGCACGGCGCGCTGATCTTCGCCCTCCTGGGCCGCCCGGGCGACGCCGAACGCTGGGCCGCCGTTGCCGAAGCGACGCCCGCGGCCGGCGTGCTCCCGGACGGCGACACCGTCCAGGGCACGCTCGCCTACCTGCGCGCCAACCTGTGCCGCCAGGGCCCCGCGACGATGCGCAGCGACGCCCTCGAGGCCCTGCACGGCCTCGGCCCGGCGAGCCCCTACCGGGCCACCATGATCCACACGGAGGGACTGTCGTACCTGCTCGAGGGCGACCTCGAACGAGCGGACGCGTCGTTCGCCCACGCCTACGACCTGGCCTCCAGCCTCGATGCCTCGCCGGTGACCGCCCTCGTGCTCGCCGAGCAGTTCCAGGTCGCCGCCGCGCGTGACGACTGGACGACCGCCGAGTCGCTGGTCAAGCGGTCGCTCGAGGTGGTCGCCCGCGGCCCGTTCGACGACTACTGGACCAGTGCCCTCGTGTTCGCCTCCGCCGCCCGTGCCGCGGCCCACCGGGGGGACATGGCCGAGGCCCGCAGCCATGCCCAGCGCGCCGCCCGGCTGCGTCCGCTGCTGACCTATGCGCTGCCCGTCGTCTCGGTCCAGGCACTCGTGGAGCTGGCCCGCGCGTACCTCGCGCTGATCGACCCCTCGGGAGCGAGAGCGGTGCTCGAGCAGGTCCACGGCATCCTGCAGCAGCGCCCCGACCTCGGCACCCTGGCCACGGCAGCGCGCGCGCTGCAGGAACGGGTCAGCCAGATCACGGCTGCGACGCCTCTGGGGGCCTCGTCGCTGACGGCCGCCGAGCTCCGACTCGTCCCCCTGCTGCCCACCCACCTGACCTACCCCGAGATCGGGGAGCGGCTCTTCATCTCCCGCCACACCGTGAAGACCCACGCCGGCTCGGTCTATCGCAAGCTCGGCGCCTCGTCGCGCGCCGAGGCGGTCGAGCGGATCATCCAGCTCGGCCTGATCTGATGCCCCAGCTCCCGCTCCACGACCCGCCGGGGTCGAGCTCGACCAGCCCGCTGCCCGACCTGAAGGCGTTCGGCGGACAGGTCATCGGCTCCACGGCGATCGCGGCGCGCCGCCTCGTCGGAAGACCGACCTCGTCGCCGGTGTAGACCATCAGGTAGGGGTACGCCGCGTCGACCCACAGCTCGACGGACCGACCGCCGCCGGGGTCGGCGACCCGGGCTACGGCGCGCCCGTCCTCGCCACGGACGAGCCCGCCGTACGCCGTGTCGAGCCGGGTGCGCCCGATCCGGCGCGCGGACGTGAAGTCGTGCTCGGCGTCGACCGGGATCGCCGGCGGCGGCCGGTCGGGATCCGACAGGTCCAGGAAGTGCGTGGCGGGCACGCTCAGGTCGGCCCCGTCGATCAGGTCCCCGCCGAGCGTGAGGTACGGATGGAACCCGGCGCCGAACGGCGCTCGCTCGTGGCCGACGTTCACGGCCTGCAGGCGGACGGTCAGACCGCCCTGATCGAGGGCGTAGGTGACCTCGAGGTCGACCCGCCACTCGTACCCCGGTTGCGGCCGGATCGTGCAGGCCAGCGTGACGGACGCCTGTTCCCGGGCGACGGGCGCCCAGTCCAACCACCGGACGAGACCGTGGATGGCGTTGCGCCTGCTCGACCTCGGTCAGCGGAGCCTGACACTCGCGCCCGCCGTACCGGTACCGGCCCTCGGCGATCCGGTTCGGCCACGGTGCGAGCAGCTGTCCGCGCCCGTCGGTGGCCCGCTCGTCCACGCCGAAGCCGTCGAGCACGTCGTGCCCGTCGACGCGGTAGCTGCGCAGCGTGGCCCCGACCTGGGTGATCGTCGCCTCGCGCCCGGCGTGGCCGATCACGTACTGCTCGCCCGACGGCGGTGCGGCCATCTGCCCCGTCCCCTCCGTATCGGGCTCGAAGGCCCGGGGTCAGCCGAGCCGTTCGAGCAGGTGGTCGCCGACGCGCAGGGCGTTCGCCATCGCGGTGAGCGCGGGGTTCACCGCGCCGATGCTCGGGAAGAAGCTGGTGTCGACGACGTACAGGTTGTCGACCTCGTGCGCCTTGCAGTCGGTGTCGAGCACCGAGGTCGCGGGATCGCTGCCGAAGCGGACGGTGCCGGCCTGGTGGGCGCACCCGGCGACCGGGATGTCGTTCTTCATGTAGACGTCCCGCGGGATCAGGTGGTGCGGGTGCATGCCGAGGTGGCTCAGGTGCTTCTTGACGCGGTGGTAGAGCTGCTCCATCGGCTCCTGGTTGTTGCGGCGTGTAGCTCAGGACGATGTTGCCGTCGCGGTCGAGGGTGACGCGGTTGTCGGGGTGCGGGAGGTCCTCGACCGAGAGCCAGAAGTCGACGGCGTGGGTGGCGACGTCCTTCAGGGCGAAGGTGGGCGCGAGCTTGGTCTCGAGCGGCTTCTCGCCGCGGTACATCGGCGCCGACGACTTGCCGACCATCTGCAGGTTGCCCATCGGGAAGTCGAAGTCGGCGTCGCCGAAGTAGTAGTCGTTGAGGCCGAGCGTCTTCTGGAAGCGGGTGTCGTTGGGCTCGGTCGAGACGGCGAGGAAGGCGCGGCTGTTGTGGAAGACGTAGTTGCGCCCGACCTGGTCGGAGCCGTTGGCGAGACCGTTGGGGTGGCGGTCGTCGGCGCTGGCGAGCAGCAGCTTGGCCGAGTTGGCGGCACCGGCCGAGACCACGACGATGTCGCCGGAGAAGCGCTGCTCGGTGCCGTCGACGTCGGCGACCACGGGGTGACGGTGCGACCGGACGGGTCGGTCTCGAGCCGGCGTACGTCGGCGTTGCGGACGAGCGTGGACGTTGTCGTGCTGCACGGCCGGTCGTACGGCGATCACGTCGGCGTCGGACTTGGCGTGCACCAGGCAGGCGAAGCCGTCGCAGGTGGCGCAGCGGATGCAGGGACTCAATGCAGGCTCGGCCTCGTCGAGCATGATGCCGGACGGCGAGTGGAACGGGTGGAGCCCGACCTTGGTCAGGTCGTCGAAGAGCCTCTGGATGCGCGGCTCGTGCGAGACCGGCGGGTAGGGGTACGGCGCCGACGCCGGCGGCTCGGTCGGGTCCTCGCCGCGGGCGCCGTGCACCTGGTAGAGCTCCTCGGCCTGCGTGTAGTAGGGCTCGAGCACGTCGTAGCCGATCGGCCAGGCCGGCGAGATCCCGCCGTGGTGCTTAGCTCGCCGAAGTCGCGCTCCCGGAGCCGGTACAGCGCGGCGCCGTAGAACTTCGTCGCTCCGCCCACGAAGTAGTGGACCTGCGGCTGGAAGGCGCTTGCCGTTCCCGTCGTACCAGCGTGTCGGCCGACACGTAGCGGTTGTCGACGAACACGGCCTCGGCATCCCAGTTCTCGAGCTCCCGCGGCAGCCAGTCGCCGCGCTCGAGGATCAGGACCCGCTTGCCCGACGGTGCCAGCCGATGAGCGAGCGTGCCGCCGCCCGCCCCGGAGCCGACGATGATCACGTCGTAGTGGTCGGCCATGACGTGGGTCCCTTCTCGGACGCGTAGGGGTGGTCGGGTGTCGGGTCAGTCGTCGAGCGAGATGTGCGGGACGTCGCCTCGCGTCGTCGCCCCAGGCGATGCGTTCGGAGCGGACGAGGCCTCGACGGTGGCGGCGTGGTCGCGGTCGAAGTAGTCCCAGGCCCAGGTCAGGAAGGCGTCGGTCTTGCTGTGGGTGCCGCTCAGGAGCATGGCGTGGACACCGAGCCAGGCCGCGAAGGCGAGCGGGCCCTCGACCTGGTGCCGGTGCTTTCCGACCTCGGCGATGGCGGCGTTGCGGCCGATCATCGCCATGATGCCCTTGTCCTTGTACCGGAAGGGCTTCGTCGGCTTCTGCCCGCGCTCGCGCAGGATGTTCTCGGCCGCCCACCGGCCCGACTGCTGGGCCACCGAGCCCAGCTGCGGCAACGTCGGCGCCGTCGGCCGCGGGGATGTTCGCGACGTCGCCTACGGCGTAGACACCCGGGTAGCCCTCGACGGTCAGGTCGGGCCGGACGTCGAGCCGTCCGCCGCGGCCGAGGACCGGCCCGGCCGTCTGGGCGACTGCCGAGCCGGATTCCCCGCCGCCCCACACGACGGTGCTGCGCCGGGATGGTGGTCTTGTCGTCGAACTCGACCCGGTCGGGGTGAACGGCGGTGACACCGACCTCGAGCTTGACGTCGGCGCCGGCCTCGGTGAGCTTGCCCAGGGCGTAGTCGTGGGCCTTGCTCGGAGAACTGCGCCGAGCAGCGTCGGTGAGCGATCGACGATGGTGATCTTCCCGGCGGGGTCGAGGCGGCCGGTGCTCTGCAGCGCCGGCATCAGCTCGGCCAAGCGCGCCGGTGGTCTCGACCCCGGTCGGGCCGCCGCCCACGACCACGACGTCGAGCGGCCCTCGGCTCGCCGGAACCGCGCCCGGCCATGGCCTCCTGCAGCAGATGCTGCAGGTGCAGGCGCAGCCGCTCGGCGTCGGCCACCGAGTACAGCGGGAACGCGTGCTCGGCTGCCCCGGGCACACCGAAGAAGTTCGGCCGGGCACCCGCGGCCATGCACCAGGTGAGAGCCGGTCAGGGTCTGTCCGTCCGCCAGCACCAGGGTGCGGTCGGAGAGCGTGACCGCCGTCACGTGCGCGGTCACGAGCGTCACCGTCGGGTAGTCCGCGAAGATCGTCCGATGCGGCCGGGCGATGTCCTCGGCGGGGAGCTGCGAACTCGCCACCTGGTAGAGCAACGGCTGGAACTGGTGGTAGTCGTTGCGGTCCACCAACACCACGTCGATCCCCTCGTCGCCCAGCTTCTGCGCACAGGCGACGCCGGCCAGTCCGCCGCCCAGGACGAGGACCCGATCGGCCGTCGGGTCGGTCCCGTTCATCAGCGACATCTCCTCGAGTCGGTCGGCGAGGATGATCCGGCCGGCGGCTTCGATGAGGGCGAGGTGGGAGAAGGCCTGGGGGAAGTTGCCGAGGTGGCGGGCGCGGTCGACTTCGAACTCTTCGGCGTAGAGCCCGAGCGGTGAGGCGATCCGCAGGAGGCGTTCCATGAGGTCGGTCGCCTCGCCGCATCTCACCGACGATGGTGAGCGCGGACACCAGCCAGAAGCTGCAGATGAGGAAGGTGCCTTCCTTGCCGGACAGGCCGTCGTCGGTCTCGTCGGTGACGTAGCGCAGCACGAAGCCGTTCTCGGACAGCTCCGAGGAGATGGCGTCGACGGTGTTCTTCATCCGCTCGTCGGTGCCGGGGAGGAAGCCGAACAGGGGGGCGAGCAGCGTGGAGGCGTCGAGCGCGTCGGTGTCGTAGTGCTGGCGCAGCACGCCGCGGTCGCTGACGCCGTGCGCGAGGATGTCGGCTCCGGATCTCCTCGGCGGTCGTCGGCCCAGGTCTGCTGGAGCTTGCGGCGTCGCCGCGGATCTCGGCCAGTTTCGCGGCCCGGTCCAGCGCGACCCAGCCCATCAGCTTCGAGGACACGTAGTGTTGGGGTTTCCCGCGGGCTTCCCAGATCCCCTGGTCGGGCTCGCGCCAGGCCGCGATGGCGCCCCGCCGCCTGAGACTCGCACGAGCGGCCACAGGCGTCGTGGCAGGTGTCGGCTGCGGCGGGTGTGCAGCAGGATGGAGTCCAGTACCGCGCCGAAGACGTCGTTTTGGCGCTGGTCGAACGCGCCGTTCCCGATCCGTACCGGGTGCGCGCCCTCGTATCCGGACAGCTCGTCTCGGGTGGTCTCGGTGAGGTCGCGCCGTGCCGTCGATGCCGTACATGATCTGCAGGCTGCCGTCCTCGGTCGGCTCGACATCGGCGACGAACTGCATGAACTCGTCGGCCTCCCAGTCCAGGAGCAGGTAGTGCAGTGCCTGCAGCGTGAAGGTGCTGTCGCGCATCCACGTGTAGCGGTAGTCCCAGTTGCGCTCGCCGCCGGGCGTTTCCGGCAGTGAGGTGGTCAGCGCGGCGACGGTGGCGCCGGTGGGCATGTAGGTCAGGCCCTTGATCGTGAGCGCCGATCGCTCGAGCGGGTGCCGCAGCGGGTGGTCGGGGATGCGCGCGCGGGCGAGCCAGTTGCGCCAGAACCGGACGGTCGCCTCGATGCGCGCGGCGGCGTCGGCGACGTCGGTGGGGGAGGCGAGCCCGTCGGCCCACGACAGTGCGCAGAAGGCCCGCTCGCCCTTGGTCAGCACGTGGCGGGCGCGGGCGGAGCTGCCTTCGATGCCGATCGACAGGTCGGTGCTCAGCCGCAGGGTCTGCCCGGCGCCGGTGGCGTCGGCGGCGTGGCCCGCGTCGTCGACCAGCGTCCACGCGGCGGGTACCCGGCCGTAGTCGAACGCCGGTTCGCAGACCAGTTCGACCTCGACCGACCCTTCGAGGCACTCCACCGTGCGCACGAGCAGAGGTGCTCGGCGTCGTCGTCGGCGGGCGGTCTGGTGTGCGGGGTGACCGTGTCCGGTCCCTGTCGGGGCCCCATCGTCAAGGCGTCGTGGACGAGGAGCCAGCCGCCGGGGGTGTGCCAGGTGGTCGTCATGACGTTGGTGCCGGGCACGTACGTCCGCGCGGTGGGCACATTGATGCCGTAGGGACCGAGCCGGAAGGAGCCTGCGCCGCGGTCGAGGAGGTTCCCGAACGACGCTGGGCGAGTCGAACGCGGGCACGCACAGCCAGTCGACCGAGCCGTCCGGCGCGACCAGCGCCCCGGTGTGGCAGTTCGACAGGAACGCGTAGTCGGCGATCGGCGGGAACGGCGAGGTGCGTGAGGCTCATGACGCCGTCCTTCGGATCATCGGCGAGCGGCACGTCGCCGTACTTCCACCTCGGTCGGGCCGACCGCCGCGGCATCACCCCAACAGATGAACTGTCCCGAGCGGGCTCAGTCGCGGGGCGCCCGATCAGCTCCGCGTCGTCGACGCCCTCCTCGGGAAGCAGGCCGCGCTGATCGAGGACGTAGAGCAGGACGAAACCGGGCAGCACGATCACGGCCGCGAGCACGACCGCGACCAGCACCGCCGTCAGCGTGCCGGACGGCGCCGCGGCGGCGGCGAACGTCAGGCTCTCCGGCAGCAGGTAGGGCCACTGCGCGACACCCCAGGCGACGACGGCGCCGGCGACCGCGACCACGGCGAGCACCCGGGCGCCCCGGGCGGCGTCGCGAACCAGCAGCAGCAGAGCGCCCAGCGCCGCAGACGCCGCTGAGGATGACGCACCGGCAGGGCGCGCGAGGTGAGACCGTCGAAGAGGTACGGCGCATCGGCGTGCAGCACGAACAGCGCCGACGGCGGCGATCACGGCCGACCACGATGGCGGAGGCGACGGCGCGGCGGCGGAAGTACTCGGCCATGTCCGTCGTCGTCAGGCGGCGGGCGTCCCACACGAGATAGACCGCGGCCAGATAGGCGACCGCGGCGACGGCCAGGACGCCCACCCACGACGGAGGTCGGGTTGATCCAGCTGTCGACCGGATCCCCCGCCTGGCCGCCCGCCGGCACCCGTCCGGAGGCGATCCCGCCCACGATCGCTCCCATGCAGTACGGGACCAGCACCGAGGAGAGCGGCGAACGCGGCTCCGAAGACGCGCCGGTTGCGGAGTGGTGACGACCGCCTTGCGGAAGGCGAAGCTCGCTCCGCGCAGCACGATCCCCAGGGCCGCGATCATCAGCGGGACGAACAGCGTCAGCGTGATCGAGGCGTACGCCTCGGGGAACGCGGTCCACAGGATGACGAAGATGAAGATCAACCAGACGTGGTTGGCTTCCCACACGGGCCCGATCGAGTGTTCGATGACGCGCGCGCGGGCGCGCGCCGCGCTCGGGTCCGCCTGCGGTCAGATCCCAGAACCCGGCCCCGAAGTCGGCGCCTCCGAACACGGCGTACGCCGACCACCGCCGAGCAGCAGCACCACGGCGACCGCGGTGCTCACCGGACCGCCTCCTCCGGCGTCGCGGAGTCTCCTCGGGCGGCGCGCTCGGCGGCCGTAGGGGCGCGTCGTGGTCGGTGAAGCCGCCGGCTCGGCGGAACCGCCTGCTCATGCCGCGCAGGACGAGGATCGTGGTGACGCCCAGCGCGAGGTAGAGCACGACGACCGCGCTGAAGGAGATCCAGACCCCGGTGTTGCCGGTGGCCGCGTCCTCGACCTTCATGTTCTCGTAGACGATCCACGGCTGGCGGCCGACCTCGGTCACGATCCAGCCCGCCTCCATGGCGACCACGGCCAGGACACCCGAGCGGCCGCCGCGACCCGCAGGAACCAGCGGCTCGTGCGGCATCCTGCGCCGGAAGATCCAGCTGAGGCCGCACCACCACAGGGACAACAGGAACAGCAGGGTGCCCAGGCCGACCATGACGTCCCAGGCGAGATGGACGATGTTGACCTCGCTGATGGTCGGCCGTCGTCCGCGGGCACGGTGTCCAGACCCTGCACGACGGTCGACCGTCCCGTGCTCGGGTCGGACAGCCACGAGGCCAGGCCCGGGATCGGGATGCCGCCGCTGACCGTGCCGTTGTCGTTGAGCTGGCCCAGCAGCGTCTCGGGGACGTCGCTGGCGGTGGTCGGGCACGAGCTCGATCGCGGCGAACTTGACCGGCTGGTTGTTGTAGACCCAGCGGGCCAGCGAGTCTCCCACGCCCATCTGGATCGGGGTGGCGACCGCGGCGACCGTGAACGCGATGATGAACCCCAGCCGGTGGTAGCGGTCCACGCCGCCCGCGCAGCATGCCGATGGCGTACACCGAGGCGACCAGGAACCCACCGACCAGATAGGCGGCGACGAGCATGTGCGCCGCCTGCAGCGGCATCGCGTCGTTGAAGATCACCTTCATCGGGTCGACGGCGACCACGGTGCCCGCGGCGTTCAGCGTGAAGCCCGACGGCGCGTTCATCCACGCGTTGGCGGCGACCACCGACATGCTGCCGAGGATCCCGGCGAGCACGATCGGGCACACCGGTCCAGAAATGCGCCCACGGCTTCAGCCGGCGCCAGCCGAAGATATAGATCGCGACGAAGATCGCTTCGGTGAAGAAGAACACACCCTCGAACGCCGAACGGCACGCCGAACGCCGCGCCCCACTGGCCCATGAACCGCGGCCACAACAGGCCGAACTCGAAGCTCAACACCGTGCCGGTCACCGCGCCCACCGCGAACGTCACGGCCATGTACTTCGACCAGCGCTGGGCCAGCACCAGCGCATCCCGGTCACCGTGCTTGACCGCCCGATAGTTGGCGATCAAGGTCATGAAGGCCCACGACACACCGAGCGGCACCAGGATGATGTGGAACATCAAGCGTGAACGCCATCTGCGCCCGGGCCCACGGGACCGGGTTGACGGCGAGCGCCCCGATCGCCTGGACGGCTGCGTCCACGACCACGTCGGCCTCCTCCCGCACCCGACCAAGGGCGCCGCTCCGTCAGTGCCGCCTGGCTCCCGAGCCTGACCCACGGCCGCCGGACGGGCATCACCCCATCAGGATGACGTCGCGACGAGCGGCTCGCGCTCCGTACCGTGACCGCCGCGCTCCGGTGGGAGCTGCCACCGACCGTCGAGACCGCTGCCGTGCGAGATCACCCCGATGGGCTGATGCCACCGCCGGCGGCCGGGGCCAAGGTGACGAGGTGGATGGACCGGCCTCGGTAGATGTCGGCGGTCCCACTGAGCCGGGGGTCGTCGGGTGGAACGGAAGTCTGATCCCCTCCTTCGGCGGCCTTGACGGGTAGTCGGGGAGACCGAGATGGCATCGAGGGCGGAGACCCGGGTCGTCAACCTGGCCGGTCTGGTCCAGGGCATCATGCTGGTGACGTTCCCGGCGGCCAGCACGATCTTCACCGACCCCGACGGAGTACGACCTGTCAGCAACACCCAGTACGGCGCCATGTTCCTGCCGCAGGTGGTGACCGCGATCACCAGCTCTCTGCTCGGGGCGCGGCTGGCCCGCCGGTTCGGCGGCAAGCGGGTCTACCTGGCGGTCTGACGGCGAGCATCGTCGTCGATGCTGCTCCTCGTCCTCACCACCGCGTTCGAGCGGCGAGGCCGCGGCGTACGCCTTGTTGCTGGTCGCCACCGGGCTCCTGGGTGCCGGCTTCGGGCTCACGGTTCCCGTCCTCAACACCTTCACCGCCGCATTCCAACCCGACCGTGTCGACCGAGCGGTCCTCGTCCTCAACGCGCTGCTGGGGCTGGGCACCGCCCTCGCTCCTGTCTTCGTCGCCGATCTTCGTCGGCCTCGGCTTCTGGTGGGGGCTGCCGGTGCTGTCGACGCTGCTGCTCGCCGGCTGCTGCTCGTGCAGCCTCGGCCTGCCGCTGCGCACCGCGACGGCCGTCGCGGCCGCGACCGCGACCAGCGCGGCGGCATTCCGTCGCGGTTCTGGCTGTTCGCCGGGTTCGCCGTGCTCTACGGAATCTGCGAGACGCATGAACGGCAACTGGTCGCAGCTCGACATGACCACCGAGCTGGGCGCCTCGACCGACCGACGCCGCGCTCGCCCTCACCGCCTTCTGGGCGATGGTCACCGTGGGCCGCGTGCTGTTCGCCGCGATCGGGCGTTGGCTTCCCCCACGGACCGTCTTCCGGGTGCTGCCGTTGGTGCTGGTCGGCACGTTCGCGCCTCATCCCGCGCTGCTCGGGGACGCCGATCCGGCGCGGGGGTCGCCGTCTTCGCCCTCGCCGGGTCGGGCTGCTCGGCGCTGCTGCCCCTGACGATCAGCTTCGGGCCAAGGTGCCCTTCCCCGGATGTCGGCGGCGCGTGGCGGGTGTCGTGATCGCCGGCTACCAGGTCGGCTACGGGATCGCCGCCTTCGGCGCGGGCCCGCTCCTCGACCACGGCGTGTCACTGCCCGAGCTCTACGGGTGGGCCGCGGTCGCGGCCGCCGGGATGGCGCTCCTTTCGTTCGCGATCACCCGCGGGCGTAGGGGCCAGCCGTCGGTGCCGCAGGCCACCGGGTAGGGCGGTCGAGGGTCCTTCCGTGCCGCTCACGTTCCGCGACCCGCAGGGGTGAGGCGGCGTCGGCGCTCGCGCGGCACCGTGGAAGGACGACACGACGCGCGAAGGGAGCCCGGGATGCCTGCCCGCAAGGACCACGGCGCCAGCATCGGCGACGACGAGGTGTACGAGAAGGTGCGCGACCAGGGGGCCAGCAAGGAGAAGGCCGCGCGGATCGCCAACGCGGCCGCCAACTCCTCGCGCCAGAAGGTGAGCGCCAAGGGTGGCCACTCGGGCTCCTACGACGACTGGACGGTCGCCCAGCTGCGCAAGCGCGCCGCCGAGCTGGACGTGCGGGGCCGCTCGACGATGAGACGCACCCAGCTCATCCGGGCCCTGCGTAACGGCTGACCGGGCAACGCCTGACCGGTGCGCCGTGCCGGGGTCGCGAGCGTACGGGCGTGAGGGGCCACGGCACACTGGCCGGGTGACTGATGACGCAGCCCCACACGCCGGCCTGAGCGCGATGATCGGCACCACCGACCCGGACATCATCGGCAACTTCGTGGCCTTCCTGGGCCTCGAGTTCACCGAGCTCACGCCCGACCGGGTCGTCGCGACCTGGACCGTGGGGCCCAAGCTGCACCAGCCCTACGGGATCCTCCACGGCGGCGTGCACTGCAGCGTCGTCGAGACGCTGGCGAGCGTCGGTGCCGCGCTGTGGGTCATGGGCCGGGACGAGACCGCGAAGGTCGTGGGGGTCAACAACAACACCGACTTCTTCAAGGCCGTCCGCGATGGCGCGATGACGTCGACGGCGACCCCGTTGCACCGCGGCCGGTCGCAGCAGCTCTGGTTGGTCGAGTCGCACGCCGACGCCGACGGTTCCCTGTCGGCGCGGGGCCAGGTGCGGCTGCAGAACCTCTACTCCGCTGGCTGAACGCGGCTGAGTGCGTCCCCTGACGTTCGACAGAGGGTTGGCAACTTCGCAGTTCGAGTGTAGAACGTTGGAATGACCACCGATGGACGGACCGGCCCGGCTCCGGTGCCGACGGGACCGCTGAGCAAGATCGACTACTCGGAGCGCATCCCCAACAACGTGCACCTCGCGGACGACCGGCGGCTCCAGCGCGCTCTGGAGGGCTGGCAGCCCAAGTTCCTCGAGTGGTGGAAGACGCTGGGCCCCGCGCTGCCGACCAAGGACGTCTACCTGCGCACGGCGATCGCCGTCGGCCGCGACGGATGGGCGCACTTCGACCACGTCCCGATGGAGGACTACCGGTGGGGCATCTTCCTGGCCGAGCGCGACCCCGATCGCGTGGTGAGCTTCGGCAAGCACCGCGGTGAGCCGGCCTGGCAGGAGGTGCCCGGCGAGCACCGCGCCGACCTGATGCGGTTGATCGTGATCCAGGGCGACACCGAGCCGGCGAGCGTCGAGCAGCAACGGGTCCTGGGGAACACCGCGCCGAGCATCTACGACCTGCGCAACCTCTTCCAGGTCAACGTCGAAGAGGGTCGCCACCTCTGGGCGATGGTCTACCTGCTGCACGCCCACTTCGGTCGTGAGGGCCGTGAGGAGGCCGAGCAGCTGCTCAAGCGCAACTCCGGCGACCTCGACTCGCCGCGCATCCTCGGAGCGTTCAACGAGGCGACGACCGACTGGCTCCAGTTCTTCATGTTCACGTACTTCACCGACAGGGACGGGAAGTACCAGCTCGGCACCCTCAAGGAGTCGGCCTTCGACCCGCTGGCGCGCACCTGCGAGTTCATGCTCAAGGAGGAGGCTCACCACATGTTCGTCGGCACGACCGGCGTGCAGCGGATCGTGGAGCGCACGGCCCAGGTGATGAAGGCGAACGGCGGTGCGGCCGGCTTCCAGGACGGCGTGATCCCGCTCGACGTGATCCAGAAGTACCTCAACTTCCAGTTCTCGGTGTCCATGGACCTCTTCGGGGGCGAGCAGTCCACCAACGCCGGCAACTACTACTCCTCCGGCCTGAAGGGCCGTTGGCAGGAGACCCGGCGCAAGGACGACCACGTGCTGCTCGACGACACCCGGACCATGCGCTTCGTCGAGGACGGCGAGATCCGCGAGAAGGAGGTGCCGATGCTGAGCGCGCTGAACCTCGACCTGCGCGACGAGTACGTCGCCGACTGCGCCAACGGGGTACGGCGCTGGAACCAGGCCCTCGAGGAGGCCGGGCTCGAGGAGCGGCTGATCCTCCCGCACGAGGGTTTCAACCGACGCGTGGGCACCTACTCCCAGCACCACGTCAGCCCGGAGGGGGACGTGCTCACCGACGCGGAGTGGGAACGCGTCAGGGACGGCTACCTGCCGTCCGACCAGGACCGCGCCGACGTGGCCGCGCTGATGGTGCCCGAGTACGAGTACGGCAAGTTCGCCGGCTGGATCGCCCCGCCCCTGGCCGGCATCAACGACCAGCCGGTGGAGTTCGACTACGTGCACCTCGCGGAGGAAGGGCTGCTGTGATCACCCCACGACGCTGCTCGCTGCGCTCGCATCGCCGCAGGGACCCCGGAAGACCATGACGCTCTCCTGGGAGCGTGACGAGACGCCCGTCTGGGACGCCGACAAGGTGCGCGTCATCGGCGGCGCCCCCGAAGGTGCGTTCGTCATCCCGTTCCATGACGGCGACGCGCTGCCGGGCGAGTGGTTCGTGGCCAAGGACGGCGACACGGTCGTCGGCTACGGACGCCTCGACATCGGCTGGGGTGGTGACGCCGAGATCCTGCTGGCGGTCGACCCGGGACGGCAGGAGGCCGGCGTCGGCAGCTTCGTGCTGGCCCGCCTCGAGGACGAGGCGGCCGCCCGGGGGATCAACTACGTCTACAACACGATCCGTCAGCACGAGGGTCGGGAGCTCGTCCACGACTGGCTGGTGGTGCGCGGCTTCCGGGGCGACGTCGACGGGGACCTGCGCAAGCGGGTCGGCAGCAGTCCCGCGACCCCGGCGCGGACCCCGCGGCCCGACGTCACGACGTACGACGCGGCGGCCGACGAGGGCGGCCAGGCGCCGGGCCGCGAGGAGCAGGGCGGCTACGTCGACGTCGACGACCACCGCTACTGACCTTCGTTGGTCGAGGAGGTTGCGCTAGCAACCGTCACGAGACCCCCGCAGGTTTCGTGACGGGACTTCGTCCCTCCTCAACCAGCGGCGGCGCAGGTTTCGTGACGGGACTTCGTCCCTCCTCAACCAGCGGCGGCAGCTCAGGGCAGCGGGCCAGCGGCCTCGGCGAACGATCGCCAGGCGGCCTGCGCGGAGCGGTGCCAGCGCGCGTGCTGCTGGTGGAACGTGGCGGCGGCGCGGGGGCCGGGCCAGTCGTGGTCGAGCAGCTCCGCGGGCAGGTCCGGGTCGAGGAAGGGGAAGCGGCGCCACTCCTCGATCATCTGGACCTGCGCGAAGAACGCTTCGACGTCGGTCGGCGCGACCCGGATCTCGTAGTCGGACAGGAAGGCGACGTATCGGTCCTCGACCACCTCGAGGTCCCACGCATCGGCCAGCAGGCGGCGCTCCTCGCCGAGGCCGCTCGTCGGGCCCGTCCAGGCGAAGGCGAGGTCGGCCAACCCGAGGTCGCGGATCGCGGCGCGCACCTCGTCGGCCTTCGCAGCGTCGGTCGTGATCCAGAGCCCGGACGTGGGGCTGCCCAGCCCCAGCCACGACAGCCGGGTGCGCAGTCGGTGCCGCAGCTTCCGCTGCGTCTCGGGGATCGGCACGCTGACCACCAGCCAGCGGCCGTCCCACGGGCGGCGCTCGCGCATGAAGCCGTAGATGCGGCGGGTGCCTTCCTCCAGCAAGGCGTGTCCCTGCGGGCTCAGCGTCCACAGCACCCGACGGCCGTGCCTCTCCGAGCTCAGCAGGCCCTCGGCCGCGGTGCGGGTCAGGGCCTGGCGGGCGGCCTTCTCCTCGACCCCCAGGACCTGCAGCGCGTCGACGAGGGTGGCGGTCCACACGGGCGACCCGTTCGGGTGCACGAACTCACCCAGCACCGTGAGCAGCAAGGAGCGGGCGCTGCCGAGCTGGGTCACCCGCGACATGCTACAACCTGTTGACGTTCCACTACCCAGGCGTAGAGTGTCGCCATGTCCGATGCCGTCCCCGTGGTCGACTTCGACACGACGCCCGACCGCTACCGGCACTGGACGCTCGGCGTCGACGGCGAGATCGCCACGTTGACGCTCGCGGTCGACGAGGACGGAGGCATCGTCCCCGGCTACCAGCTCAAGGCCAACTCCTACGACCTCGGCGTCGACATCGAGCTCTACGACGCGATCCAGCGGGTGCGCTTCGAGCACCCGGCGGTGAAGGCGGTGGTGCTCACCGGCGGCCTGGACAAGATGTTCTGCGCCGGGGCGAACATCCGGATGCTCGCCCAGTCCTCGCACGCGTGGAAGGTGAACTTCTGCAAGTTCACCAACGAGACCCGCAACGGCCTCGAGGACGCGAGCGAGCACTCGGGCATCCGTTCGGTGGCCGCGGTCAACGGCACCGCCGCCGGCGGGGGTTACGAGATCGCGCTCGCGTGCGACGAGATCGTGCTGATCGACGACGGCTCGTCGACGGTCTCGCTGCCCGAGGTACCGCTCCTCGGGGTGCTGCCCGGCACCGGCGGACTTACCCGGGTCGTGGACAAGAGGCACGTCCGCAAGGACCGCGCCGACCTGTTCGCCACCAAGGCCGAGGGCTTCCGCGGCCAGACCGCCGTCGACTGGGGGCTGGTCGACTCGACCGCTCCCCGCAACCGGTTCGCCGAGCACGTGGCCGAGCGTGCGCGGGTGCTCGCCGAGGACTCGAGCCGTCCGGGAGGGCCGGGCGTCGCTCTCACACCGCTCGACCGCACCGAGACCGTCGACGCGATCGCCTACTCCTTCGTCTCCGCGACCATCGACCGCGACGCCCGTCGCGTGGACATCGAGGTGCGCGGCCCGGAGACCGACCCGCCCGCTGACGCCGACGCCGTACGCGCCCTCGGCGCCGCATGGTGGCCGATGGCCGTCACCCGTCAGCTCGACGACCTGGTGCTGCGGCTGCGCACCAACGAGACCGGCATGGGCACCTGGGTGTTCCGCACCTCGGGCGACCCCGAGGCCGTGCTGGCGTACGACGCCCAGCTGGCCGATCTTGCCGGCGACTGGTTCGTCGACGAGGTGCACCACTACTACAAGCGCACCCTCAAGCGTCTCGACGTGACCAGCCGCAGCCTGATCGCCGTGATCGAGCCGGGCTCCTGCTTCGCCGGGATGCTGGCCGAGCTGGCGCTGGCGTGCGACCGGCAGTACATGCTCGACGGCGTCTACGAGGACGTCGACCCCGACGCCGAGCCGGCCACCATCGTGCTGACCGCGGCCAACGACGGCGCCTTCCCGATGGGCAACGGGCTCAGCCGCCTGGAGTCGCGGTTCTGGGGTCGTGACGACGAGCTGGCCGCCGCCCGCAAGGCGACCGGTGACCACCTCGATGCGCGCGCGGCCGACGAGCTCGGCCTGGTGACGTGGGCGCTCGACGACCTCGACCTCGAGGACGACCTCCGGATCGCGCTGGAGGAGCGGGCGTCGCTCTCGCCCGACGCGCTGACCGGCATGGAGGCCAACCACCGGTTCGTCGGACCCGAGACGATCGAGTCCAAGATCTTCGGCCGGCTGACCGCGTGGCAGAACTGGATCTTCTACCGCCCCAACGCCTCCGGTCCCGACGGGGCGTTGCGTCGCTACGGCTCGGGCCAGCGCGGTTCCTACGACTACCAGCGGGTGTGAGATGACTGACCGCTTCAACGCGCAGACCTACCTGGTCACCCGCAACGTCGACGAAGGGCTCGGCGACAAGGTCGCGGTCCGCGCCGGCGCCGACACCGCGACGTACGCCGATCTCGACGGGCTGTGCGGGACCGTCGCCGCCGCGCTGCGCGAGACGGGGGTCCGGTCCGACGACCGGGTGCTGATGATGATGTCCGACGGGCTGCCGATGCTCGCCGCCATCCTGGGTTGCTTCCGCGCCGGCGCGGTCGCCGTCCCGGTCTCCACCATGCAGACGGCGCAGGAGCTCGGCACGGTGCTCGCCGACTCCGGCGCCCGGCTGGTCGTCTGCACCCCGGAGTTCACCGAGGCCGTCGAGGGCGCGCTCCCGCTGGCTCCCGAGGTCGAACGACTGGTCGTGGTGGGCGAGCCGACGCTCGCGGCGCCCGCCGCCGTCGGCCAGACGTCGTGGGATGAGTTCCTGGCCACCGGCCGGGAGGCCCCCGACGCACGTCGGTCGGTCGCGGACACCGACGCCGACGCCTGGGCGCTCTGGCTCTACACCAGTGGCACCACCGGCCTGCCCAAGGCCGCGATGCACCGCCACGCCAACATCCGCCACGTCTGCGAGACCTACGGGCAGCAGGTGCTCGGCATCCGGCGCGACGATGTGACGTTCTCCGTCGCCAAGCTGTTCTTCGCCTACGGGATCGGCAACTCCCTGTTCTTCCCCTTCTCCGTCGGCGCGACCACGGTCCTCGAGGCCCAACGGCCGACGCCCGCGATCGTCCGGGAGCGCGTCGGCGCGGAGCAGCCGACCCTCTTCTTCGCGGTCCCGACGTTCTACGCCGCGCTGCTCTCGGGCGACCTGCCGGACGACACGTTCGCCTCGGTCCGGCTGGCGGCGTCGGCCGGCGAGGCGCTGCCCGGGCCCCTGCTGACGAGGTTCCGGGACCGGTTCGGCGTCGACATCATCGACGGCATCGGCTCCACCGAGGCCCTGCACATCTTCTTGTCCAACCGTCCCGGCGACATCCGTCCCGGCACGACCGGCAGGGCCGTGCCGGGGTACGACGTCGTGGTTGCCGACGAGGACGGTCTGCCCCTCCTGCCCGGTCAGCCCGGGGCGCTGCGGGTTCGCGGCGCGTCGATCGCGCTCGGCTACTGGAAACGGACAGCCGCGTCGCGGCAGGTCTTCCAGGGTGAGTGGCTGGTCACCGGCGACACCTACCTCTGCGACGCCGACGGCTACTACACCTGCCTGGGCCGCAACAGCGACATGCTCAAGTCCGGCGGCATCTGGGTGTCTCCGGCCGAGGTCGAGAGCCGGCTGATCGAGCACCCCGCCGTGCGTGAGGCGGCCGTGGTCGGGGTGGCCGACGAGCACGGCATCGACAAGCCGGTGGCAGTGGTGATCGCCCCGGGCGCGACGGCGGAGGAGCTGATCGCCTGGTGCCGCGAGGGTCTCGCGCACTTCAAGGCGCCGCATCACGTGGTGTTCGTCGACGAGCTGCCCAAGACCGCCACGGGCAAGCTCCAGCGGTTCAAGGTCCGCCAGCTGCTGGCCGCCCGCGAGCCCGTCGCCTGAGAAGGAGAACCCGTGCCCTACGTGATCGCCAGCGCCTGCATCGACGTCAACGACAAGGCGTGCGTCGACGAGTGCCCGGTCGACTGCATCTACGAAGGCGTCCGCAAGAGCTACATCAACCCCAAGGAGTGCATCGACTGCGGCGCCTGCGAGCCGGTCTGCCCGGTCGACGCGATCACCCAGGACCGTCGGGTGGCCGACGGTGACGAGCCCTTCGTCGAGGACAACGCGGCGTTCTTCGACGTGGTGCTGACGGGCCGCGACGCTCCGCTGGGCATGCCGGGCGGGGCCCGCAAGGTGGGCGACCTCGGGACCGACACCGAGCTGGTAGCCGCCTGGGCGGCAGACTGAGCCGATGCTCGACGGACACCTGCTGGTCGACGCCCACGTGCACGTCCCCGTGCTGGGTTCGCTCAAGCCCGCCTGGGTGCAGTGGGCGAAGGACTTCGGCCCCGACGGCATCCTCGACCGCGCCTGGGACGCCGACGGCCGGATCGCCCCCAGGGCACTCGACGAGCTGTTCGAGGAGCAGGGCGTCGACGCGGCGCTGCTGTTCTGCGAGTACAGCCCCAAGGTGACGGGCATCCAGCGCTTCGAGGACCTGTTGCCGATCGTCGAGCACAACCCGCGGCGGTTCCGGCCCGTCGCCAACGTCAACCCACACCTGCACTTCCCGATCGCCGACGAGCTGGGCCGCCAGCTCGACCAGGGCGCGGCGGCCCTCAAGCTGCACCCCGTGCACGGCGGGTTCCGGTGCGACGACCCCGCCCTGTGGCCGGCGTACGCCGTCCTCGCCGAGCGCCGCGTCCCCCTCATCGTGCATTGCGGGACATCGTCGTTCCCCGGCTCGATGAACGAGCTCGCCGATCCCGAGCTCCTGCTGCCCGTCGTCCGGGACTTCCCGAACCTCGACGTGGTGCTGGCCCACGCTGGTCGCGGCTGGTGGTACGACGCGGCGGCGGTCATGGCGCAGCTCTATCCGACCGTGTGGCTCGAGCTGTCGGGGCTGCCGCCCAAGCGACTGCCGGAGTACTTCGCGAGGTTCGACCTCAACCGACTGGCGCGGAAGTGGATCTTCGCCACCGACTGGCCGGGCGCCGTCACCTCGACCAACGCCCGGGCGGTCGCCGGGCTCGGCCTGGACGACGACGTGGTCGCCGGGGTGCTGGGCGGCAACGCCCTGCGCGTCTACGCCGGGCTCGATCACCTCGCCTGACACCGGCGTACCGTGGTCTCCTCCGGGAGGCAACGATGGCCGGTCCGCAGCGGCGACGACCGGGTGCTCGGGTTCACCCGAGGTCTGTCCCTGTTCATCGTGCCGTTCCTGCTCGTGGCCTTCGTGATCCTCTACCTCTTCCCGACCCGCACCGACCGGTTGTGGGCGTGGACCATCCAGAGCCCGATGACGTCGATGGTGCTGGCGTCGGCGTACCTCGGCGGCGCCTACTTCTTCCTGCGCGTGCAGCGCCAGCGGCGCTGGGCGGCGATCCGGGCGGGCTTCCCTCCGGTGTCGCTGTTCTCCGGCCTGCTCGGCGTGGTGACGATCGTGCACTGGGACAAGTTCGACCACGCCCACCTGGCGTTCTGGCTCTGGGCAGGGCTCTACTTCACCGCCCCGTTGCTCGTGCTCGCCGCGTTCGTGCGCAACCAGCCGTACGCCGCGGCACCGGGTCCCGGCGAACCCGTGCTGGGACCGTTGGCCCGTGCGGCCGTGACGCTCGTCGGCGTCGGCGCGTTGGTCACCGGCCTCGTCATGTTCGCGTGGCCGTCGGGGTTCATCGATGCCTGGCCCTGGCCGCTGACCCCGCTGACCTGCCGGGTGATGGCGGCGATCTGCTGCCTGGGCGGGGCGGCCGCCTTTGCGTGGATCGATCCGCGGTGGATCACCCTGCGGCTGATGAGTGAGGTCGCCGTCGTGATGCTGGGCCTGATGGTGGTGGCCGCCGTGCGCGCCCGCGGCGAGCTCGACGCGAGCCAGCCCCTGACGTGGCCCCTGGTGCTGGGAGTGGCCGGGATGTTGATCGGCACGGCCGCGCTGTGGGCCCGGTACGAGTGGCGCCCGCAGAGCGCGCCCGACAATGCGGTGGGCGCGACGGAGGGGCCCGGGTAGCGTGCGGAAGATGTCTCCGAGGAACCTCGCCATCCTGGTCCACGACGACGTCGAGGTGCTCGACTTCTGCGGCCCGTTCGAGGCGTTCGGCGTCACCGGCCAGGCCGGCGAGGCCTACTTCAACGTCTTCACAGTGGCCGAGGAGTCACGCCCGGTCCGGGCCAACACCGGCATGATCGTCCAGCCCAACCACACCATCGACGACTGCCCGCCCCTGTCGATGCTGCTCATCCCCGGCGGCAGCACGAAGGTGATCCTCGAGAACCCGCGACTGATGGCGTGGGTTGCCGAGCAGGACAAGCAGGTCGAGCACCTGGTGTCCGTGTGCACCGGTGCCTACGTGCTGGCCGAGCTCGGGCTGCTCGACGGGCTGGAGGCGACCACGCACTTCAGCGGCTACGACCGGCTGCAGAAGGCCGCCCCGACGGCCGTCGTACGCCGCGACGTACGGGTCGCGGACAACGGCCACATCGTCACCGGCGCCGGCGTCTCGGCGGGCATCGACCTGGCGCTGCACATGATCACCCGGCTGTTCGGGCTGCAGGAGGCCGACGACGTGGCGACGTACATGATGTATCGCTGGGCGGAGGAGGACCGGGCCCGCGCTGCGGCGCTCGCGGCCGCGCCGGTCTGAGCGTCCGCCCGATGTCTCATCTCGTCTGGGACGACGCACAGGAAGACCACAGCCACCGGGGTGACCGTGGTGGCATGACGATCCCGGCCGCCTCCCCCGCCCCCCCACCGCACGCCGCCCGGTGCTGCCCCCCCCCCCCCCCTCCCCCCCGGCCCCCGCGGCGGCGGGCGGCCCCCCCGCGCTCCTGGACCGGGGGGGCCCCCTCCCCGGGAGACGGGAACCCCCGGGAACGCTCCCCCACCCCCCCCCCCCCCCCCCCCCCCCCCCCCCCCCCCGCCCCCCCTCGCCCGCCCCCCACCCCCCCGGCCCCCACCCCCCCCCCCCCACCCCCTCCCTCTCCGCCCCCGGGCCCGCCACCCCCCCCCCCCCCCCCCCCCCCCCCCCCCCCCCCCCCCCCCCCCCCCCCCCCCCCCACCCCCCCCCCCCCCCCCCCCCCCCCCCCACCCCCCCCCCCCCCCCCCCCCCCCCCCCCCCCCCCCCCCCCCCCCCCCCCCCCCCCCCCCCCCCCCCCCCCCCTGGACCGACGCCTCCGGCACCTCCCACTCCGCCTCCGCCACCCTCGGCCGCGCCCCCCTCGCTCTGACCTCCCGCCCGCGCGCGCTATCCACAGGGTTCCCGGATAGTCCGTGACGTTCCGTACCGATGTAACCGGTGACCAAGGTCGATTTCGTCACGGACTATCCGGAACGGGCGGATCAGGCCGGGGGAGGCAGGACGACGCCGAAGCCGGAGACGGCGAGACGGAGGAGCACCTGGCCGGGGGCGAGGAGGTCGGCGACCCGGGCGGCGCTGAGCACCTCGAGCTCGCCGAGGCGGACGGCGTACGGCGCCGGGCCGGCCAGCCGGGCGACCTGGAGCTCGCGGGTGTTGTGCCACACCTTCTGGCGGGCCTCGCGCAGGAACCGTTTGGAGGAGAGCCGGTTGAGCGGCTGCAGCACCCGGTCGAGCAGCGACCGGCCGCCCGACACGGACAGCTGGTCGTCCTCGGCGGCGACCCGCGAGGCGAGCACGGCGTCGATGGCCTCGTGGTCGCGTTGCCGGCGGGCCAGCACCGCGGGATCCGCGAAGTCGGCGTCGCTGATCACCCCGAGCAGGGCCTGCGGCAGGTCGTAGTTGACGTGCGCGTTGATGCCGAGCAACACCTGTCGCAGCCCCGGGAGGTCGGCCGGGGCGTCGAAGGCGATCCGCCAGGGACGGGGTACGGCGCGGCCGCCCACGTGGGCGTCGTACGCGTCGAGGTACAGCCGGGCGAACGCCACGTCCCACTCCTCGACCCAGTCGCCGTCCTCGAAGGCCCCGCCGAGGATGGCCTTGCCGACCGCCGTCGTGGTGCGCTGGTAGGTGCCGAGGAACGCCCGCAGCCCCGACCCCGGCGGCAGCACGTCGAGGCGGGTCTGCATCTCGGCGACGACGGCGGCGACGCCGGCGGGCACGGCCATGGGTCGAGTGTGATCAGCCGGGTGGGTGCAGGACAACCCGTGCCGTCGTGCAGACCCGGTCGTCGACCACGCCGTCGACGTCGACGACGGCGAGGGACCGACCCCGGTGCCGTACGTCGGGGCGCCAGGTGACGCTCGACCCGAGCGGGATGCCGCGGGTGTAGGTGATGTGCACCGACGCGGTGACCAGCTCCGGGGCGACCGCGCCGGCGACCAGGTCAGAGACGCACATCGAGATCCCGCCGTGCAGGTTGCCGCCCTCGTTGGCGAGCACCTCGGTGGCGGTCATCGGCTCGTCCGCCCGAGCCGCCAGCAGTCGGTCGAGGTCGCCGGCCGCGACCGGGCCGCCCCACGACCCCTCCTCGACGAGGTCGGGCGGTGCGGGGATGAACCGACCCCGCTGGGTGCACAGCGCGATCACGGTGCCGTCGTCGTCGGTGACCCGGCCGGTCGACACCCCGCCGAGGTCGTCGAGGTGCAGCAGGCTCGCGGTCACGTGCACCTCGCCCACGCGTGGCAGCGGCCGGAGCACGTCCAGGGTGATCTCGGCGCTGACCGACCAGCGCCCGCTGGGCAGGTCCTCCACGATCGCGAACCCGAGCACGTCGTCGACCAGCACGGCGAGGGCGCCGGCGGGCGTCCGGCCCGCCACCTCCAGCCACGACCCGACCGCCATCGAGCCGCGGAACGTCGGGCCGTCGACCGAGATCTCGCCCAGGCGGAACAACGCCTCGGGCCCGGTCTCGACGACGGGGAGGACGACGCGGCTCACGGCCGCAGGCTAGCGAGGAGCGTCCTCACCGGCCGTGACGGCCTCACTCTTCGACCAGCGGTGGGGCGCGTCCGGCACCCTCACCGGGTTCGTGCCGTTGCTGCAACCTCCTCGACCAGCGGTGACGCAGCACCCTCACCGGGTCTCGTGACGGTTGCTACGCAACCTCCTCGACCAGCGGTGGGAGTCAGCCGGTGTGGTGCACCTCCTGCAGCCCGTACACCGGGGTCTCGAGCCCCTCGTACCGCGCCTTCAGCTGGAGGGCGAGGTACAGCGAGTAGTGCCGGGACTGGTGCAGGTTGCCGCCGTGCATCCAGAGGTGCGGCACCTGGGTGGGCTTCCACATGTTGCGCTGCTCGCCCTCCCACGGGCCGGGGTCCTTGGTGGTCTCGGAGCCCAGCCCCCACACCTTCCCCAGCCGGTCGGCGGTGTCCTGGTCGACCAGGTCGGCGACCCAGCCGTTCATGGAGTTGTAGCCGGTCGCGAACACCACGACGTCTGCCGGCAACGACGTACCGTCGGCCAGCACCACGGCGTCCTCGGTCAGGTGGTCGACCTGTCCGCGCACCAGCTTCACGTCGCCGTTGGCGACCAGGTCGGCCGCCCCGACGTCGATGTAGTAGCCGGAGCCGCGCCGCAGGTACTTCATGAACAGCCCCGAGCCGTCGTCACCCCAGTCCAGCCAGAAGCCGGCCTTCTCCAGCCGGTCGTAGAAGTCCTTGTCGCGCTCGGCCATCGCCTCGTACGCCGGGATCTGGAACTCGTGCAGGATCCGGTAGGGCAGCGACGCGAAGATCATGTCCGCCTTCTCCGTCGTCACCCCTCCGGCCACCGCTCGTTCGGAGTAGAGGTCGCCGAGCCCGATGTCCATCAGGCTGGCGCTCTTGACGATGTGGGTCGATGAGCGCTGCACCATCGTCACGTCGACGTCGTTCTCCCACAGCGCCCCGCAGATGTCGAACGCCGAGTTGTTGCTGCCGATGACCACCG
Organism: uncultured Actinomycetota bacterium; assembly: GCA_963774575.1. Classification (GTDB taxonomy): domain Bacteria; phylum Actinomycetota; class Actinomycetes; order Propionibacteriales; family Nocardioidaceae; genus Nocardioides. The sequence goes on from CAVZFO010000012.1 coordinate 49,859, forward strand.
CCCGTTTGCCGGCGTACGCGTCCGGGCCCGGGTGCGCCGAGGAGTGGTGCACGTCGCCGCGGAAGACGTCGAGGCCCGCGACCTCCGGCATCCGGGGCTTGCCGGACATGCCGGTCGCGAAGACCAGCTGCTTCGGGCGCAGGACCAGGGGCTGGCCCTCGCGCTCGACCTCGACGGTCCACTCCTGGGTCTCCTCCGACCAGGTGGCGCTGGTCGCGGTCGTGCTCGACCAGTAGGGCACCTCCATCACCTTGACGTACGACTCGAGCCAGTCGCCGATCTTGTCCTTGGGCGAGAACACCGGCCAGTTGTCGGGGAACTTCAGGTAGGGCAGGTGGTCGTACCAGACCGGGTCGTGCAGGCACAGCGACTTGTAACGGTTGCGCCACTGGTCGCCGGGCCGCGGGTGCTTGTCGATCACGAGGGTCGGTACGCCGAGCTGGCGCAGCCGGCTGCCCAGCGCGATGCCGCCCTGCCCTCCGCCGATGACCAGTGCGTACGGCTGGGTGGTGCTGCCCAGGCTCTCGGCCTCCGCCTGCCGCTGCTCCTTCCAGGTCCGCCGTTGCTTGTCGGCGCCGTGCTCGGCGCCCATCGGGCGGTGGGTGCCGCGCGGCTCCTCGTGGCCCTTGAGCTCGTAGAGGGAGGTGAGAAAGGTCCAGGCCTTGTCGGCGCCGTCCTCCTGCACGAGCCGGAGCAGGCCGGTGCCCCGGCCGGCCGCGGTCTCGAACGCGAACCAGGCGGTGACCACGCCGTCGGCCTCGTCGGCCGGCTCGGTCAGCACGAACCCGCTCGGGTCGACCGTCTCGAGCGTCGCACCGAGAAGGTCGGCGACGCCGTCGGGGTTCTCGACGGTCCGGAGGTTCCAGGTGAAGGAGACCAGGTCGCGCCAGAAGGACGTCGCCGCGAACATCCCCGCCGCGCGCGTCACGTCCCTCGCCCGCAGGGCCTCCTCGAACTCACGGAACCACGCCTCTGCCCGTTCCTGCGCCGTCGGTGTCGTGGTCTCGGGATCAGGCATCCCTCGAGAATAGGCACGCGGTGTGACCGGCGCCACGGGCGACAAGGCCGGGTCGGTCGTTTCGGATAGTCCCCTACGAAAATCATCACCCGAGGCCCGTCAGATGATGATTTTCGTAGGGGACTATCGGGAGAGCCTGTGGACAGCGCGGGGGGAGGGGCGGCCCCACCCGCACGGGCGTACTGCCGGGCGAAGTGCCGTGGTTAGCGTCGAAGACATGACCGAGACACCGGACCGACAGTCCCACAACCTCTCCGTCTTCGACTCCGGCGGGGACGGCCGACCCGTCGTGCTGATCCACGGATGGCCGCTGAGCCACACGTCGTGGTCGGCACAGACCGAGGCCCTGACGGAGGCGGGGTACCGCGTGGTGTCCTACGACCGGCGCGGCTTCGGCAAGTCCGACCCCGGTGACTCCTACGACTACGACGCCCTCACCGACGACCTGGCCAACGTGATCGACGACCTGGACCTGTCGGACGTCACCCTCGTCGGGTTCTCCATGGGCGGCGGAGAGGTGGCGCGCTACGTCACCAGACACGGCCAGGACAAGCTGCACAGCCTGGTCTTCGCCGCGGCCATCCCGCCCGCACTCGCCCAGTCCGACAGCAACCCCGACGGCCCGCTCGACGAGAAGACGGCGCACCAGCTGCGCCAAGGTCTCGAGGACGACCGGGACGCCTTCTTCGACGAGTTCACCACGAACTTCTTCTCCGCCAACGGCGAGCTGAAGGTGGCGGAGGAGAAGCGCCAGGAGGCGATCGCCATCGCCCAGCAGTCAGACCAGGAGGCGGCCCTCCAGTGCATGGACGCCTGGGGCACCGACTTCCGCAACGACGTCGCCGCCATCACGGTGCCGACGCTGGTGATCCACGGCGATGCCGACGTGATCGTCCCCTTCGAGGGCTCGGGGCGACGCACCCACGACGCCGTCGAGGGCAGCGAGCTGGTGGTGATCGAGGACGGCCCGCACGGCATCAACGCCAGTCACGCCCGGGAGTTCAACGAGGCGCTGATCGGGTTCCTCGGGAAGTAACCCCGGGGGGTGGTTCAGCTCCGCCCGCGGGGACCGCCGTGTGGTCCGGGTCCCCGTGGGTGCGGCGCTCCTCCTTCATCTCCGCCTCGAAGAGGTGCCGCTTGCCTTGGACCAGGCTGTCGCGCGCCTTCGCCTCCAGCTCCTTGAACAGCCGGTAGTAGCCGTCGTCGTACTCCTCGACCACCTGGAAGGTCCAGCGCCCCTCGATCACGTTGCGGCCGATCAGGCGGGAGCGGAGCTCGCCGGCCAGCGAGTCGTGACCGGCCTCCTCCAACAGCTCGACCGCGTCGCCCAGGGCCAGGTCTCCCATGCCGGTGAGGCGGTGGAAGGCATAGAGGTAGCCGCGGGCGTTCTCCACCACCTCGAGCGCCTCCGACAGCTTGCCGAGGGCCTCGACGGTCAGGTCGTCGACGCCCTCGGGGCGGCGGTGCTCGGGGGCGGGACGGTCGGCGCCGGGATCGCTCATCCGCTCACCGTACGACGCCGCTCGAGGCGGCGCGCCACCCGATGGTGGACACCCGCACGTACTCCACGACGTTGAGCAGCGCGAGCACCAGGGCGAGCAGGACCAGGGCGACCACCGCCGAGAGCCTGGGCAGCGGGGCCAGCACCACCACCCTGCGGCCGCGGTGAGGCGGGTCTCAACACGAGGTGGAACACCCCACCGTGAACCGACTGCGAGACAGACCCCCCCCCCCAAACAACACCACTGCCCCCCCCCCGCTCGCTCCGTAGGGTGCGCGCTCGCGCTCCCCACAGACACCAAAATATCACATGAAGGACAGTGCCATAGGAGACCACCCCCCCGTGATCTCGCTCTGGCCCTCGCCCGTGCCAGGGCGTGGCCACGGCCCGGCACTAGCCCCCCCACACCCTGTACAGCCCGCGCACCACCCCCCCCAACCCCCCGCCCTCGAGATCCGGGCCCCCAACCCCCCCCCCCCCCCCCCCCCCAAACCAAAACCCCCACAACCCCCCACCCTCCCCCCCCCCCCCCCCCCCCCCCCCCCCCCCCCCAGGCCCCCCCCCCCCCCCCCCTCCCCCCCCCCCCCCCCCACCCCCCCCCGCCCCCCCCCCCCCCCCCCCCCCCCCCCCCCCCCAACCCCCCCCCCCCCCCCCCCCCCCCCCCCCCCCCCCCCCCACCCCCCCCCCCCCCCCCCCGCTCCCCCCCCCCCCCACACCCCCCCCCCCCCCCCCCCCCCCCCCCCCCCCCCCCCCCCCCCTGCAGACGTCATGCGGCCAGGTTAGGTGCCGTACCGGTCCCGGCCGGCGGTGCGGCGGAGGGCGTCAACCTGCCCAAAGGTGCAATGCCGCTCGGGGCTCGGGGGGCGCAGGGTGTCGGGTGGAGGAGTTGTCGAGGATCGGAGGTCCTCCATGGGCATGAGGTCGAAGTTCTCCGGACGGGCGGCGCGGCTCGGTGTCGCCGCCGTCGTGCTGGGCCTGGTCGCGGGCAGTGCCGCCGCGGTGAGCGCCGCGGTCGGCGGGGGAGGTGGTCGCGACGGCGGCGACGACTCGGCTGGCGGCCGCATCCACGAGCACCTGAGCGGCTACGAAGAGGCGCCGCTGGCGCTCTCGACCTCGGGCACGGGCTCGTTCCGGGCGAAGGTGACCGACGCCGGCATCGAGTACACGCTCACGTACGCCGACCTCGTGGCCACCGTCTCGCAGGCCCACATCCACTTCGGCGCCACCGGTCAGGTGGGCGGCATCAGCGTGTTCCTGTGCACCAACCTCGGCAACGGTCCCACCGGCACGCAGGCCTGCCCGGCGGCTCCCGGCACCGTGAGCGGCATGATCACGCCGGCCGACGTGATCGGTCCGGCGACGCAGGGGATCGCGGCGACGGAGTACGACGAGCTGCTGGCGGCGATCCGCTCCGGCACGGCGTACGTCAACGTGCACAGCGCCACCTACCCGGGCGGCGAGATCCGCGCCCAGATCGAGTCGGGAAACTCGGGCCACCACTGAGCCGAGCCTTCGGGGCGGTCGGGCTCCGTTCCCCCACGGGAACGGGGTCCCGGCCCCCTCGGACGCCGTCCTCCCTACGTGGTCTCTGCGAACACGCAGAACTCGTTGCCCTCCGGGTCGGCCAGCACGGTCCAGCCGCGGGTGTCCCACAGGCGCGTCGCCCCCCGGTCGAGGAACTCCTCGACGGTGCCGACCACGTCCCAGTGCAGGCGGTTCTTGACCGTCTTGGGCTCGGGGACGGGCACGAAGTCCATGGTGAGGACGGGGTCCTCGGTGGCGCCGAGGACCGTCGACCAGCCACCGCCGTGCTCGGCGTTGTCGGTGACCCTGGCCCCGAACGCCTCGGCCCACCACGCGGCCGCCGCGGCGTGGTCGGCGGAGTCGACCACGATCCCGTGGATGCGGTAGGCCGGCAGCTCCTCGCGCAGGAACGCGCAGAACTCGTTGTCCTCCGGGTCGCGCATCACCGTCCACGCGAAGCCGCTCTCCTCGGCCGGCAGCTCGACCCTCGCGCCGAGCGCGGTGAGGTCGTCGATCGACCGGGCGTAGACGTCGAGGTGCACGCGGTTCTTCACGGTCTTGGCGTCGGGGACGGGACAGATCGAGATGCCGTGCTGGACGTGGTCGCCGACGACGTCGGCCGGGGCGTCTGCAGTCGAGGGCTGCACCCGCCCTCCCGAGACGGCGGCCCAGAAGGTCGCGATGTCGCTGTGCGGGTCGGTCGTGTCGAGGCAGAGCTCGAGGAAGCGGGCCATGGTGCGACCGTAACCACGCGCTCCGACAGCCTCGGCGATGATTACGGCCCCACCGGCCGGTCACCAGTGGCGTGACCGACAAAGAGACCGTTGCGGCGACGTACGCCGTCGAGCTGGCCGCCATGGCACGCGAAGCGATGGACGCCAACCGCTACTTCGTGCTGGGCACGATCGGCCCCGACGGCGGGCCGCGGGTGTCGCCGGTCTTCTTCACCCACCACGAGTACCGGCTCTGCTACTGGGTGTCCTCGCCGGACTCCCAGCACTCGCGCAACCTCACGGTGGATCCCCGGGTGAACGCGGTCGTCTTCGACTCCTCGGTGCCGTCTCGCGAGACTCGGGCCGTCTACCTCACCGGCACCGCCGCGGAGGTCCCCGAGGCTGGCCTCGAGGCGGAGCTGCCGCGTGCCTTCGCGGACGTAGCCGGACGAGGATCCCGCGCGTTCACCGCGGACGAGGTCTCGGGTGCCGGTGACCTCCGGCTCTACCGGCTCGACGTGCACACCACCGAGGTCCACGCCCGCGGCGGCCACCCCCTCTGGGGCCTGGGGATCGACACGCGGCTCCCCGTGGTGTGGGGTCCGGACTAGCCGAGCTCGGCGCGGCGCAGCAGCAGGTCCCGCTCGCTCTCGTTGCGGGTGAGGGAGGCGGCCAGGCGGAACTCGTCCGCGGCCTCGCCGGGGTGGTCGGAGCGGGAGAGCAGGTCGCCGCGGACGGCGTGCCACTGGTGGCCGAGGTACGGCGAACCGGCCTCGGCGGCGACCGCGTCCAGGACGGCGAGTCCCGCGGCGGGGCCGAACGCGCGGCCGTGGGCCACCGCCCGGTTGATCTCGACGGCCGGGTTGTCGCCGGCCGAGGAGAGCAGGTCGTAGAGGCCGGCGATCCGGACCCAGTCCGTGTCCGCCGCCCGTCGGGCCCGTGCGTGACAGGCGGCGATGGCCGCCTGGACCGTGTAGACCCCGACCGGCCGGCCCAGCGACTCGGCCCTCGCCAGCGCGGCCAGTCCGCGCCGGATCAGCAGGTGGTCCCAGCGGGCCCGGTCCTGGTCATCGAGCAGCACGGGTTCGCCGGACGGGGTGATCCGCGCATGGAACCGCGAGGCCTGCAGCTCCAGCAACGCCTGCAGCCCGTGTACCTCCGCGTCCCGGGGAGCGAGCGCGACCAGCATCCGCGACAGCCGGAGCGCCTCGAGGCAGAGGTCGGTGCGCATCCACGACGCGCCGGCGGTGGCGGCGTACCCCTCGTTGAAGACCAGGTAGATCACCGCCATCACGTCGTCGAGACGTGCGGTGCGCTCCGCCCCGACGGGCATCTCGAGCGTCGCCCCGGCCTCGGCCAGGGTCCGCTTGGCCCGCGAGATCCGCTGGCCCACCGCGGTGTCCTTGGCCAGGAACCCGCGTGCGATCTCCTCGGTCGTCAGGCCGCCGACGAGCCGCAGCGTCAGCGCGGCCCGCGACTCGGGCGTCAACGCCGGGTGGCAGGTCAGGAACATCAGCCGCAGCACGTCGTCCTCGAGATGGTCGACCTGGTCGACGAGGTCGTTCATGGTGGCCTCCTCGAGGTCGTGGCCCAGGCGTGCCACCTGGGCCCGGTGCCGCTCGGCGCGGCGGAACGTGTCGATGGCCCGGCGCTTGGCCACGGTCATCAGCCAGGCACCGGGGTTGGCCGGGATGCCGTCCTCCGGCCAGGACTCCAGGGCCGCGACCAGCGCGTCCTGCGCGAGGTCCTCGGCGAGCTGGAGGTCGCGTGTGATCCGCAGCAGGCCGGAGACGACGCGCGCCGACTCGAGCTGCCAGACCGCGACGACGGCCTCGTGGGTGGTCGTCAAGAGACGCTCATGAGGTCGGCGGGCCCTCCTCGCGGCCGCTGATCCGGCGTACCTCGCAGGAGCCCTCCCAGCCCGGCCAGTGGTCCAGGTGGATCTGCATCATCCGGCGCGCGCCCTCGACGGCCTCCTCGTGCGAGCGGACGTCGAGCACGGAGTACCCGCCCACGACCTCCTTCGCCTCGGCGAACGGCCCGTCCACCCGGGCGAGGGCACCGGAGCGCAGCGTGAACGTCGTCGTCCGGTCGCCCATCAGCCCTCCCGCGTCGATCAGGAGGCCGCTGCCCACCGCCTCGGTGAGCGCGACGTCCATCGCCCGGACCAGGTCCGGCGGCGGCGGTCCGACGTCGGGCCTCATCGACAGCATCACCATGTAGCGCATGTGGGGCTCCTCTCGAGGTACGTACGCCGATGCGTCGGGCGGACCGGGCCGCCTTCGACATCCTGCCCCGAGATATCCAAGATGTCCGGGTGGACGCGTTGACCTCGGCCGTGGCCGTCGCCACCCGGTGCGGGCTCGACGCCCGTCGCGCCGTGGTCGTGCGCGAGACGCGCTCCGTGGTCGTCGACCTGCGGCCGGCGCCGGTGATCGCGCGGGTCTGGCCCGAGGGCCAGCGTGACGAGGACGTCGTACGTCGCGAGCTCGCCGTGACCGCGTACCTCGCGGAGGCCGGCGCGCCGGCGGCCGGGCCGTGGCGCGACCCGGGACCGCACCACCACGAGGGTCACGTCGTCACGCTGTGGGACCGCGTGGACCACGACCCCGGCCGCGCCCTCGACGGTGCGGCCGCCGGTCGGGCCCTGCGCGAGGTGCACGAGCTGCTCGGACCCTTCGACGGAGCCGGGCTGCCCCACTTCGCGCGCCTCGACGAGGTCCGCGGGCTGTCGCGGACGCTCGAGCTCGCCGACGACGACGCACGGCAGCTCGCCCGGGCGGTGTCGCTCGCCGAGGTCGCGGTGGCCGCCTTCGACGCGCCGCTGCAGCCGGTCCACGGCGACGCCTGGCTGGGCAACGTCCTGCGGACCCCCGCAGGGCCGGTGTGGAGCGACTTCGAGCTGGTGTGCCTCGGACCGCGCGAGCTCGACCTGGCCTGCAACGAGACCGCGGCCAGGTCCCGCGGCCGGCGTCCCGAGGATGACGCGTTCCTGGCGGGGTACGGCGATCACGACCCCGACCTGCGGGAGCGGGCAGCGGCCCTCGAGCTGCTGCCGCTGGCCGCCTGGACCTTCCAGCTCGCCGCCACCCACCCGACGTACCTCGACCTGGCCCGCACCCGTCTGACCTGGGCATACGAGGGGTTGAGCGGGGAGCAGGAGGCCTGACTCTCCCTTCGGGTGTGTCCTGGGTGGACCCGCCGTGGCAGAGTCGTAGTCCCGACCGGGAGGGGAATCGTGACCATCGACACCGTCGTCCTCGACGTGGACGGCACGCTGGTCGACAGCGTCTATGCCCGCACGCTCGCCTGGAAGGCGGCGTTCCGCGAGGTGGGGGTGGTGGTGCCCAGCCACCGGATCCACCGAGCCATCGGCATGGGCGGGGACCGCGTGGTCGCCCACCTCGCGGGCGACGCCGTGGCGGCCGGGGTGGGGGACGAGGTACGGCGACGCCACGCCGAGCACTTCGAACGACTCATCCCCGACATCACCGCCACCGAGGGCGCGGGCGAGCTGCTGACGTACCTGCGCGAGCGCGGGCTCCAGGTGGTGATCGCCAGCTCCGGTGAGCCCGGCCTGACCTCGCGGCTCCTCGAGCTGGTCGACGGCGGTCCGGGGCTGGTGCACCGCATCGTGTGGGGCTCGCCGAGCGTGCGCAGCAAGCCGGCTCCCGACCTCTTCCACGCAGCGATCGAGACGGTCGGTGGCACCGACGCCGTCGTCGTCGGCGACTCGGTGTGGGACACCCAGGCGGCGCGGGCCGCGGGCCTGCCGTGCCTGGCCGTCCGCACCGGTGGCTTCGACGACGCCGAGCTGATGGCCAACGGCGCCACCGCGGTCTACGAGAACCCCTACGAGCTCCTCAAGGCCCCCGAGCTCGCGGGCAGCTGACCCCAGGCGCGGGCTATTGCCTGCCACTCACCTGACTGCCACGCTCCGGTGAGGCCCGACCAGTGGGGGTAGCCCAGATGCGATCTCGAGTCCTGACCATCATCAGCGCCGGCGTTCTCGCGGCCACCGGGCTGGCGACGTCGGCCCCGACGGCCACCGCGGCAGCGCCGCAGGCGAAGTGGACCGTGATGGTCTACATCTCCGGCGACAACAACCTCGAGGACTTCGTCGTCAAGGACCTCGAGCTGGAGCTCGGCGGCGCCGGTTCCAACGCCGACGTCCAGATCGTCGCCCTCGCGGACCGCGGCCCCGGCTACGACAAGAGCCGCGGCGACTGGCAGACCACCAAGCTGTTCCACGTCACCCCGGGCATGACCGCGGACGCGGCGAGCGCCGTCGCCGACTGGGGCGAGCGCGACATGGGCGACAAGCAGACGCTGACCGACTTCGTGACGTGGAGCAAGGCCAACTACCCCGCCGACCACTACGCGCTGTACTTCTGGGGCCACGGCTGGAGCTGGCACCCGGGCTGGGTGATGGAGGACGACACCAGCAACGACACCCTCGACTACGACGAGACCAAGGCCGCCATCCCCTCCCTCGGCTTCATCGACGTGGTCGGCTACGACGGGTGCAACATGGCGTCGCTGGAGATCATGGACCTCTGGCACGGCCACGCCACCGCGCTCACGGGCTCGCAGGAATGGGTCGGCTGGGACGGGCTCGAGTACGACGTCTTCCTCAAGCAGCTCAAGGCCAACCCCGCGATGTCCGCCGACCAGCTCGCCATCAACTCGAGCGCGTCCACGCTCACCGACAAGACCTGGTCCGCGATGGCAGTCGATGCTCGGATGAACCCGCTGGTGACCGCGGTGGACCAGTGGTCCGCGGCCCTCTCGACGGGGCTGGCCGCCAACAAGAAGGCCTACAGCAGCGCCTTCGGCGCCGCGCGGTCCTACCAGCAGGCGCCGATGGACAAGGACCTCTACGACCTCGCCACCCAGATCAACGCGAAGGTGACCGACGCGACGATCCGGGCACGGGGGACGGCGGTGATGAACGCGTTCCCGTCGGTGGTGCTGCACGAGCGGCACGTCGCCCAGTACGCCGGCTCGCACGGCATCACGATCTACGGCCCGGGGGCCAGGAACCAGAAGACCGACTTCGACTACTACCGGACCCTGGACCTGTCCCAGCAGACGCGTTGGGACGACTTCCTGGCCGCGTTCGTGCCGTAGGCACCAACGGTCCCGGTGGTTGAGGAGGGCGCTCTGGCGCCCGTCGCGAAACCCCGGTCCTGGGTCGGACCGCCATGATGGTCGCGAGGTCTCGTGACGGTCGCTGCGCGACCTCCTCGACCAGCGGCAGGGCGCGGTGACGCGACCTCCTCGACCAGCGGCAGGGCGCGGTGCCGTGACGGTCGCGGCGCGACCTCCTCGACCAGCGACCGGCCTCACTCCCTAGTCTCGCTCGTGTGAGCGACCGCAACGTCTCGCCCGATTCGGCTCAGCACTGGGCGGACGAGGGCGCCTGGCCCACGGCCCCCGGCGTGCACCGGGTCCCGCTGCCGCTCCCCACGGACGGGCTGCGCGCGGTCAACGTCTACGTCATCGAGACCGATGACGGGCTCACGCTCGTCGACGGCGGGTGGGCCATCGAGGCGGGTCGCGCCGCGCTCGACAAGGGCCTCGCGCAGATCGGCCACAGCGCCGCCGACATCCGGAGGTTCCTGGTCACCCACGTGCACCGGGACCACTACACGCAGGCGGTCGTCGTACGTCGCGAGTTCGGCTCCCGGATCGCCCTCGGCCTGGGCGACAAGCCGACCCTGGACCGCGTCCACGCGCCCACCGACGACGACCGGATCCCCGCGCTGATCCGCGAGGCCGGCGGCGCTGCGCTCGCCGAACGCTGGGCCCGCATGTTCGACGGAGCGGGGCCGGACCTCTCCCACTGGGACTACCCCGACGAGTGGCTCGACGACGACGTCGACCTGACGGTCGGCACGCGCACGCTGCGGGCCGTGGCGACGCCGGGCCACACGCAGGGGCACTACGTGTTCGCCGAGCCCGACGCCGGGCTGCTGTTCGCCGGCGACCACGTGCTGTCGACGATCACGCCCTCGATCGGCTTCGAGCCGGTGCCCGCGGCCCTGCCGCTCGGCGACTTCCTCGCCTCGCTCACCAAGGTGCGGTCGATGCCCGACGCGATGCTGCTGCCCGCCCACGGTCCCATCGCGCCGTCGGCGCACGCCCGGGTCGACGAGCTGCTGGCCCACCACGACGACCGGCTCGCCCAGTGCCGCGAGGCGCTCGCCCCCGAGGGCCGCAGCGCGTACGACGTCGCCGCGCGGCTGACCTGGACCCGGCACGAGCACCCGCTCGCCGATCTCGACACCTTCAACCAGACGCTCGCGGTGCTCGAGACCCGGGCCCACCTGGAGTTGCTGGTCGCACGCGGCGACGCCGCCGCCGCAGACACGGCCGACGGCCGCGCCTACGCCCCCCTCAGACCACGACCGACATGACGCGTCCGGCCGTGCTGTGCCCCATCTCGTAGGTGTCCCGCATCGCCTTGGTGTAGTGCAGGCCGCCCCAGATCCGGGCGTGGAACGCCTCGTGCTCGATCTCCGACAGGTGCGCGTAGGTCCGCGCGCCCAGCGTCGGCGAGCGCAGCTCGAGCGAGGTCGCCTCGCCGAAGACCCGGCGGATCACCTCGACCTGTGGTGAGGTCCCGGACGCGTGGCCGCTGAGGTAGTCGGAGTACGGCGGGGTGGGGATGAGTGGCGTCCAGCCGGGCTGTGGCGTGGTGCCCGGGTTGCCGTCGTCGTACTGTCCCGAGATGGCCTGGAAGGGGCGCCAGAACCCCACGTCCCGCTTCTGCTGCCAGGTGCAGATGAACGTGTCCGTGATGGCGCCGTGCATCTGCGCGAAGACGCGCGACGTCTCGACGATGCCCTGCGGATTGGCGCCGAGGTAGCGGATGAGCGACTCTCCGAGCGTTCTGCGCGGCGTTGGTCGTGTTGTGGAAGAGCGCCGTCGCCGTCTGGGTCGGCGTCCGGACGGTCGAGTTGTTGCTGCCCAGCGCACGGACCTCCTCGTAGTCGTCGGCCCAGGCGGACGACCCGAGCGTGTAGGGACCACTGATCGGCTCCGCCTCGACGACGAGGTGCCGGAGCGAGCCGAGCCAGGGGGCGAGCATGGGGCCTCCCACCGACATCGGAGACGTGACCGCCGACGGCTGCCAGTACGGCGCGCCGGCGGGCTTGCTGTACTGGATCGAGCTGTCGAGGTACCCGTCGCCCTGCCGGCTCTCGATCATCTCGCGGGCGGCGTCGGCGCCGATCCGGCTGCCCTTCGTGCGGGCCTGGCCGGGACCGATGGCGGCCAACGTCTGGTCGAGCGCCGTCTGCAGGGCGCCGGCCTGGGCCGGGTAGTACGCCAGCAGGACATCGTGTGCGGCCACGGCCGCGGCGGCCGACTCCGAGCTGTTCCCCAGGTGGGCGGAGCCGCAGACCGCGCGGTACATCGCCAGGGAGACGAACCCGAGGACGGGGGCGCCGACCGGGATGGGCGTGACGAGCGGGGACGTGATCAGGCCGTAGACGGTGTTGAACGAGACCTGCTCCCAGTCGAGGACGGCCTGTCCGCCCTCGGTGGACACGGCCCGACGGCGACGGTGGACGGGCGCGGCGACCGCCCCGGGCCCGACCGCGAGCGACGCGGTGGCGAGAGACGCGGTGGCGACGGCGGCGGAGCCGACCGCCACCGAACGGCGGGTGAGCATCATGATGACCTCCAGGGTGTCGCGAGGGTCTTCCCTCGATGGAACGACGACCCCCGGTCGGGACCACGCGTTCCGCTACTCCCTGGATATGTCCGAGCAGGGTGCGACGGACATACGCCTTCAGGCGTATCTGCTGGACGCGCTCCTGCAGGTCGAGGCTCGGCTCGTCGCTGCCGCACAGCCGCGCGATCGCGGCGACCCGGTTGGTGACGCCGAGCTTGCGGTAGGTGTTCTCGAGGTGCTTGCGCACCGTGCTGTTGGCCACCGTCAGCTGCTCGGCGATCTCGGGGTTGCTCATGCCGGCGGCGACGTACGTCAGGATGCGTCGCTCGGTCACGGTCAGTGATGCCGGCAACCGAGGAGTCGCGCGCTCGCGGGAGAGTCGTTGCAAGACCGGGCCCAGCGTCCAGAAGAGGGCGAGCTCCGAGTCGGAGAAGCGTCCTCCGATGCGAGCGAAGTAGAACTGCACGATGTGATCGGCCCCGTTGCGGAACCCGATCCCCAGCGCGTCAGCCGCGGTGATGTCGACGTCACACCACTCCGCCTCGCGCGGGTGCTCGTTCCAATGCATGTAACCCAGGTAGTGCGGGCAGGCGTCGCAGGTCTCGTCCTGGCAGGGCCCGAGGTCGGACTCGATCTCGCGGACACGGGTCCTGGTGCCGGGAAGTACCTCGATCGCGTGCGAGAGGTGGCCGTGCAGGTCGGTCCGGCCGGCGCCGAGGACGTCGCAGGGGATCAGCTTGTTGAGCAGCTCGTAGGTGCGGGCCTCGGGAATGGGCCTGCCCGGCACCGGTTCGACGGCGAGCAGCGCTCGCAACGCGTTCTGGTCGGGTTCCGACAGCGTCACCTGGGCCATGGGCGGGCCTCCTGCTCGCTCGCGAGGCTACTCCGGTGGCTTCGCCCGGGCCATCGGGATATGGAGCACGCCGTCCTCGTCGAACGGCGGTCCGGTGGCGACGAAGCCGTACGACGCGTACCACTCCAGCAGTCCGGTCTGGGCGTCCAGCCGCACCTCGCGATCACCGATGGCCTCCAGCGCCGCGCGCACCAGCAGGTCTGCGAGCCCCTGGCCGCGGAACTGTCTGGCCACCACCACCCGGCCGATCCGGGCCCGTCGTCGCCGTCGTCGAGCACCCGGGCGTAGCCGGCGACGGCGCCGTACTGCTCGGCCAGCAGGTGCAACGTGCCGGGCTCCTGGTCGCGGCCGTCGAGGTCGGGGTACGGCGAGTGCTGCTCGACGACGAACACCTGCTGCCGCAGCCGCCACACGTCGTACGCCGTCGTCGCGTCGAGCTCGTCGAAGCGCAGCACCCGGACGGTCACCGCAGGAAGGCCAGCGTCTGGTCGTACGCCTCGGCCGCCTCCGGGAGCCAGGGCATGATCCCGTAGACGTGCATCAGGCCGGACCGCTCGACGGCGGTCAGCCGCCAGCCCGCGTCGGCGGCCCGTCGGACGAGCAGCCGGCAGCCGGGGGCCAGCAGGTCGCGCGTGCCGTAGAACATCAAGGCCGGCGGCAGCCCCGCGAGATCGGCCAGCCCGGGGCTCACCTCGGGACGGGCCAGGTCGTCGGGGGAGCCGGCCCACCACCGGGCGTACGTGCGCAGCTTGCCCTTGAACAGCCACGGGTCGATCGCGTCGTAGGCGTCGGTCTCGGGGGTGCTCGTGGTCAGGTCGACCCACGGCGCGTGCAGGAGCAGGTGCGTGGGCTGGGCGCGACCGGTGTCGCGCAGGGTCAGCGCGACGGCCAGGGCGTAACCACCTCCGGAGGAGTCCCCCGCCAGCACGATCCCGCCCTCGTCGGCGGCCCAGCGCGCGGCCAGGTCGGCCACGGCGTGGTGGCTGTCGCGCCAGGAGTGCTCCGGTGCGAGCGGGTAGTCGGGCAGCACCACGCGGGCCCCGATCGCCGCGGCCAGCCGGGTGGCGTAGCGGACCTGCCACGGGCTCACCGGCGCCATGAAGCCGCCACCGTGCAGGTAGAACAGGGTCCGCGTGGGCGCCCGGTGGCGCGGGGTGATCGTGTACGACGGGAAGGCGGTCTCCCCGGAGCCCAGGTCCTCGCGCACCACCGACCAGTGCCGGCGGAACCCGGGCAGCCGGGTCGGCAGGGTCCGGTCCAGGGTCGCGTGCCAGGCCATCACCCGGGCCCGCTCCTCCGGTTCGTCCCCGGCCATCTCGCTCGCGTGGCGCAGCCGCGGCACCACCCGCAGCATCAGCGCGTGTCGGCGGCTCGGCATGGCCCGAACCTAGCCAATGCCCTCGTCGCATCGGCCCCGGCGAGGTACTCCGGTGCGGTTGACCGGTCTGGCGGCCCTGGACACCGGTCAACCGCACCGGACTACCGCGCGCTGCGGGACGTTGTTCTCCCGCGACCTGTCACAGACCGCACGCGGGTCGGTGTCTTCATGGGCGACCAACGACAACCTGCAGCTCCTCGGAGGAGATCATGCCCAGCGAGATCGACCAGCAAGACGACCAGCACCTTCCGCCCGGCCCAGGGCCGCGAGTGGCACGTCGTACCGTCGGGATCATGAGCGGACCGGGACCGACGCCTTCGTGCGTCACCGCAACCTGCTCTTCACCGTCGCCTACGAGATGCTCGGGTCTGCGGCCGACGCCGAGGACGTGCTCCAGGAGACCTGGGTGCGCTGGGCGGGGGTCGACCACGAGGAGGTCCGCGACGAGCGGGCCTACCTGGTGCGGATCACCACCCGGCTCTCGCTCAACCGGTTGCGCACGCTGGCGCGGCAGCGGGAGACGTACGTCGGGCCGTGGCTCCCCGAGCCGCTGCTCACCACGCCGGACGTGGCCGACGACGTGGAGCTCGCCGACAGCGTCTCGACCGCGATGCTGGTGGTGCTGGAGACCCTGACGCCGACCGAGCGCGCGGTGTTCGTGCTGCGCGAGGTCTTCGACGTCGGGTACGACGAGATCGCGGCCGCCGTCGACAAGTCGCCGGCGGCGGTGCGCCAGATCGCGCACCGCGCCCGCAACCACGTCGAGGCCCGGCAGCCGCGCGAGGAGGTGACCGCGCGCCAGCGCCGGGTCATCCTCGACCGGTTCGTGAGCGCCACGCAGACCGGCGACCTGCAGAGCCTGATGGACGTGCTCGCCCCCGACGTCGTCATCGTCACCGACGGTGGCGGGGTGAAGCAGGCGGCCCTGCGCCCGATCCTGGGCCGGGACAAGACCCTGCGGTTCCTGACCGGGATCGCCATCAAGGGCGGCCCCGTCGACCGGATCGACCGGACCGTGCTCAACGGCCGGGAGGCCCTTGCCTTCGTCATCGACGGCGAGATCGACACCGTGCTCAGCATCCTGGTCGAGGACGGCGTCGTGGCGGCGATCTACGCCGTGCGCAACCCCGCCAAGCTCACCCGGCTCGAGAAGCCGGTCACGCTGACGCGCTAGTCGGACCTGGGCCGGCCCTCGAAGCATCGGGTGTGGTTTCGAGGCTCGCAGCTGCAGCTCGCACCTCAACCACCGAGGTTGCCGGTGCGGCTCAGTCGGCGTTGGTCAGCAGGCAGAACGGGTGCCCGTGCGGGTCGGCGTAGACGCGCCAGTTCTCGCCGTCGCCCGGCAGCCTGGTCGCGCCCAGCTCCAGTGCCGCACGCTCCGCCTCGTCGGGGTCGCCGACCACGATGTCGAGGTGCAGCTGCTGCGGGTAGGCCGGGTCGGGCCACCTCGGCCGGCGGTGCTCGGCGACCTGCTGGAACATCACCTGCTCGCCCTCGGCCCCGATCAACATGCCCTCGGGGCCGTCGTAGGTCACCTCCAGGCCCAGCAGCCGGGAGTAGAACCGGCCCAGCGTGGGTGCGTCGGCCGTGTCGATGGTGACCGCGAAGACCTTGGTGCCCTCGACGTCCGCCTGGCACAGGTCGAACGGGTGTCCGGCCGGGTCGGCCAGCACGTGCCAGCTCTCCCCGCCGCCCAACCGACGGGCACCCAGGCCCTCGGCCCGCTCGGCCGCGGCGTCGATGTCGGCCACCTGGAAGTCCACGTGCATCTGCTGCGGATGGGCCGGGTCGGGCCACTGTGGCGGCACGTGGTCCGGCGCGTGCTGGATCCCGAAGCGCCACCCGTCGGCCGACATCAGCGTCACCCACTCGTCGTCGGCGTAGTGCTGCGTCATCCCGGCCATGGCCACGTAGAAGTCGGCCAGGCCCCGGATGTCCGGCGCGTCCCAGACCACCGTCTTCAGCTGCCCCACCATGGTCAGCTCCTCTCGTCACCACCATCCTGGCCGAGGGCTCCGACAGGACGACCGACACCGGCCGGGCCGGCCGCACTTCGTGCGGCACGGCGACCGGAGGACGCTGTCGGCCGCAGGGCCACGAGCACGCCGACGATCAGCACGGCCCCGCCGAGCAGCTCGGCGGGCGTGGGCTGCTGGTCGAGGAGCAGCCAGGCCGAGGCCATCGCCACCACCGGGGCGAGCAGCACCCAGGGCACGACGGAGGCCGAGGAGTTGCGGCTCAGCAGGGTGTTGAAGATGCCGTAGCCGACCAGCGAGGCGAGGCCTGCGGTGTAGAGGGTCGAGACGACGGCCTGCCAGGAGAACCCCGTCAGTGCGGCGCCGACGGCCGACGGGCCGTCGAGGGCGAGGGAGAGGGCGAAGAGTGGAATCGGCACGACGAGGGCCGACCAGACGGTGAGGGAGAGGCCGCCCGAGACACCGGAGGCGCGGGACACGACGTTGCCGATGCCCCAGGACAGGGCGCCCAGGAGGCACAGGCACAGCGCGGCGATGGTCACGTGCCCACCCCTGCCGACGGCCACCACGACGAGGCCCGCCGTGCCCAGGAGGACTCCCACGACCTGGGACCGGCGGGGCCGCTCGCCCAGGACCGCGGCGGCGATGACGACCGTGAAGATCACCTGCGCCTGCAGGACCAGGGCCGCGAGCCCGGGGGTCAGCCCGGCGTCCATGGCGACGTACAGCAGACCGAACTGGCCCAGCGACATGAACAGGCCGACGGCGGCGACGGTGCGCCAGGGCGCGGCCGGTCGCGGCACCAGGAAGACGGCGGGCAGCACGACGACGGTGAACCGGATGGCGACGAACAGGAGCGGCGGGACGTCGTGCATCCCCCAGTCGATGACCACGAAGTTGAAGCCCCACACCGTCGCCACGAGCGCGGCCAGCAGGGAGTCGCGTCCGTTCACCGGCCCAGCCTGGCGCGGGAGTCACGGAAACACCAGCGAATGATCATGCGCCTGTCCATGTAGCATTCGTTCATGATCGATCTGGCGTCGCTGACCGCCCTCCGAGCCGTGGACGACCACGGGTCCGTCGTGGCGGCCGCCGATGCGCTGGGCTTCACCCCGAGCGCGATCTCCCAGCAGGTGAAGCGGCTCGAGCGGCAGACCAACGTCCCGCTGCTGGAGCGCGTGGGGCGTGGGGTGATGCTCACCCAGGAGGGACGCCACCTGGTCGACGCGGGCAGCCGGCTGCTCGCCGACCTGGAGGCGATCGAGTCGGGGCTGCACCACCAGGCCGGGACCGTGGCAGGCCGGTTGCGGATCACGGCGTTCTCCACGGCCATGCGGGGACTGGTCGCCCCGCGGCTGCGGGACCTGCGCGACGCCCACCCCGACCTGGTGCTGGCGCTCACCGAGCGCGAGCCGTGGGACACCGTCGAGCTGGTGGCGGCCGGCCACGCCGACGTCGGCGTGGCCCACAGCTGGGGGGACGTCACGCTGGCGATCCCCGACCACCTGGAGACCACCACCGTGGCCCACGACGTGGCCGACGTGATCGTGCCCGCCGATCACCGCCTCGCGCGCAGGCGGCGGATCACGCCGCACGACCTGGTCGACGAGGGCTGGATCGCCACGCCCGAGGGCACGATCTGTCGCGAGTGGCTGTCCCGGATGTACGACGGGACCGGCCGGCAGCCACGGATCGCCCACGAGTCCCTGGAGTTCCAGTCCCACCTGGCCCTGGTGCCGCCGGCCTGGGCATCGCCCTGGTGCCCCGCCTCGGCCGCGAGGAGCTCGCCGCCGGCCTGGTCGCCGTACGCGTCCACGACCCGGTCCCCACCCGCACGATCGTCGCGGTGCATCGACGCAGCATGAGCGAGTCGCCGGCCGTGCGGGCCGTGGTGGCGGCGCTCGCGGGATAGCCCTCGGCCTACACTCACTACGAACCACCCACACGACAGGGGAGCACGTCGTCGCAGCCGGACCTCCGGCGCGGCCGCGGGCTGAGAGTGCGGACAGCCGCAGACCCTCGAACCTGCTCCGGTTAGCACCGGCGAAGGGAGTCAGCCGCCATGACCCTCATCCGTTCGCGCCTGCTCGCGATCACGCTCGCCGCGATCGTCCCGCTCAGCGCCTGCTCGCTGATGGGCGGCGGTGACAGCACCGACGCCGGCAACGGCGCCGGTGACGCGAAGCAGGTCGTGCTGGTCACCCACGAGTCCTTCGTGCTGCCGAAGAAGCTGATCAAGCAGTTCGAGCAGGAGTCGGGCTACGACCTGGTCGTGCGGGCATCGGGGGACGCCGGCACGCTCACCAACAAGCTCGTCCTCAGCCAGGGCAACCCCGAGGGCGATGTGGCGTTCGGCGTCGACAACACCTTCGCCTCGCGGGCCCTCGACAACGACGTGTTCGCGCCGTACGCCGCGACCCTGCCGCCCGGCGCGGAGGCCTACGCCCTGCCCGGCGACGACGAGCACCGACTCACGCCGGTCGACAACGGCAACGTCTGCGTGAACATCGACACGGGGTGGTTCGCCGACCACGGCGTCACGCCGCCGGCCTCGCTGGACGACCTGGTCGACCCGGCGTACCGCGACCTGTTCGTGCTCCCCGGGGCCGCCTCGAGCTCGACGGGGCTGGCGTTCCTGCTGGCGACGATCGCCAAGTACGGCGACAGCTGGCCCGACTACTGGACCCGGCTGATGGACAACGGCGCCAAGCTCACGGCCGGCTGGTCCGACGCCTACGAGGTCGACTTCACCCAGGGCGGCGGCCACGGGGACCGGCCGATCGTGCTCTCCTACGACTCCTCGCCGGCCTTCACGGTCGACGGCGGCACCAGCACCACCGAGGCGCTGCTGGACACCTGCTTCCGCCAGATCGAGTACGCCGGCGTGCTCACCGGCGCCGACAACCCCCGCGGTGCCGAGGCGGTCGTCGACTGGCTGCTCTCGCCGGAGGTGCAGGCCGCGCTGCCGACGAGCATGTACGTCTTCCCCGTGGACTCCGACACCGAGCTGCCCGCCGAGTGGGCGTCGTACGCCGTCCAGCCGGACGACCCGTTCACCCTCGACCCCGCCGAGATCGCGGCCCATCGCGACGAGTGGCTGACGACGTGGAGCGATGTCACCTCAGGCTGAGACCCGGGCGCGACTGGTCCGGCTGCTGGCCGTGTCGGTCGTGCCCCTGACGGTGCTGTTCGTCTTCTTCGTGCTGCCGGTGGCGGGCATGCTCGCCGAGGGCTTCTGGACCGACGGCTCCTTCGACCCCGCGGCGGTGATCGAGGTCCTCGGCCGCCCGCGCGTGCACCGAGTGCTGTGGTTCACGTTGTGGAGCGCCACGGTGGGCACGGCGGTCTCGCTGGCGCTCGGGCTGCCGGCCGCGCACGTCCTCTACCGCCGGCGGTTGCCGGCCGGACGGTTGCTGCGGGCAGCGCTGCTGGCGCCGTTCGTGCTCCCCACGGTCGTCGTCGGCGTGGCGTTCCGACAGCTCGTCGGCGAGAGCGGACCGCTCGGCTTCCTGGGGATCGACGGGACGCCCGTGGCCATCATCGCCGGGCTGGTGTTCTTCAACGCCTCCGTGGTGATCCGGATGGTGGGCGGCGCCTGGGAGTCGCTCGACCCGCGCCCGGCCGAGGCGGCGGCCGCCCTCGGGGCGACGCCCGCTCCAGGTGCTGCGCACCGTGACGCTGCCGGCGCTGCGTCCCGCGATCGTGAGCGCCGCCAGCGTGGTGTTCCTCTTCTGCGCCACCGCCTTCGGCGTCGTGCTCACGCTGGGCGGGCTGCGCTACAGCTCGGTGGAGACCGAGATCTACCTGCTCACCACCCAGCTGCTCGACCTCCAGGCCGCGGCCGCGTTGTCGGTCCTCCAGCTGGTCGTGGTGGCCGGGCTGCTGCTCGGCGCCGCCCGGGCCCGGCGTACGGCGGATCCGTCCCTGGCCCGGGTCGTCCCGCGGCCGCGGTCCCTGACCCGGGCCGACGGGCCGGCCCTGCTCGCGACCGTCCTGCTGGCCCTGCTCGTGGCCCTGCCCATCGCGGCGCTCGTCGTCGGTTCGCTGCGCGGCGACGACGGCTGGACCCTGGCCAACTACCGGGCGCTGACGACGACGGGCGAGCACCAGGCCCTGCTGGTCCCGGTCACCGACGCGCTGGTCATCTCGTTGCGGACCGCGTTCGACGCCACCTGGATGTCGCTGACGCTCGGCCTCATGGTCGCCGTCATCGCCACCCGCCGCTCCCGCTCGAGGGTCGAGCGCCGGGTGCGGACGGGGGTCGACGGCCTGTTCATGCTGCCGCTCGGGGTGTCCGCGGTGACCCTCGGCTTCGGGATCCTGATCACCCTGGACCGGCCACCGCTCGACCTGCGCGACTCGCCGCTGCTGGTGCCGATCGCCCAGGCGCTGGTCGCCCTGCCGCTCGTGGTCCGCACGCTCGCGCCGGTGCTGGCCAGCGTCGACGACCGGCTCCGGCAGGCCGCGGCCACGCTCGGCGCGTCCCCGTGGCGGGCCTCGCTCACCGTCGACCTGCCGGTGATCGGCCGGCCGCTGCTGGCGGCCGCGGGCTTCGCCTTCGCGGTGTCGTTGGGGGAGTTCGGGGCGACGTCGTTCCTCGCGCGCGACGAGCACCCGACGCTGCCCGTGGTGATCTTCGGGCTCATCGGCCACCCTGGCCCGATGAACTACGGCATGGCCCTGGCCGCCTCCGTCGTGCTGGCCGCGACGACGGCCGGAGTGATGCTCGTGGTGGAGCGGCTGCACGTGCCGGTCGGCCAGACGTGACGCCTCTCGCTGCGTGAAGTCTCCGTGTCTACGACGGCGTACCGGCGGTCGTGGACGTCGACCTCGCCCTGCCCGACGGACAGGTGCTGGCCGTGCTCGGGCCGTCCGGCTGCGGCAAGTCGACGTTGCTGCGGGCCGTGGCCGGGCTGGAGCCGCTCGTGGGGGGTTCGGTGACCTGGGACGGCGCGGACCTGGCCGGCGTACCGACCCACAAGCGCGGGTTCGCCCTGCTCTTCCAGGACGGCCAGCTGTTCTCGCACCTCACCGTCGCCCGCAACGTGGGGTACGCCCTGCGCCTGAAGCGGGCCCCCGGCGTGGCCGCCCGGGTCGCCGAGCTGCTCGACCTGGTCGGGCTGGCGGGGTACGGCGACCGGTTGCCGGCCACCTTGTCCGGCGGTGAGCGGCAGCGGGTCGCGCTGGCCCGGGCGCTGGCCGCGGCCCCGAGGCTGCTGCTGCTCGACGAGCCGCTCTCGGCGCTCGATGCCGGCCTGCGCGAGCGCCTGGCGGCCGACCTCCGCGACATCCTGAAGGCCGCCGGCACGACCGCGTTGATGGTCACCCACGACCACGAGGAGGCCTTCGCCGTGGCGGACCGGCTGGCGGTGATGCGGGCCGGCCGGCTGGTGCAGGAAGGTCCGATCGCCGAGGTGTGGCGCGCGCCGACCGACCCCGAGACGGCGCTGTTCCTGGGCTACGCGCGGGTCTTCCGCGACGCCGCGGCCGCGACCCTGCTGGAGGCCGCGGGCCGGCCGCCGGCGCCGGCGGTCGCCGTACGACGTTCCGCCCTGGCCGTCGACCCCGGCGGTGCGCTGACCGGTGTGGTGCGGTCCTCGCGGGCCACGTCCGAGCAGATCCGGCTGGTCGTCGACGTCGCGGGCGTGGGGGAGGCCGACGCCGTCGCGCCCCTCGACAGCCATCCGGGGGTCGGGCAGTCCGTCCGGCTGACCGTCGACCCCGGGCGGCTGGCCGTCTGGGCGACGGCGCCCGTCCCGAGCACCCTCCTAGACTGACGGCCGTGTATCGCCGTGCCTACGCCTTGCTCGTGGGCATCGCCGTCGTCATGGGGACCTGGGCGGTGGTCGCGGCGATCTCGTTGGACAAGAGGCTGGTCGACCCCGAGGGCTTCCTCGGCCCGTCGTGGCTGAGGTTGCCGCTGTTGGTGGGCGCCGCCTTCGCCCTCGACCTCGTGCCCCGCACGCTGTGGCAGTCGCGGTTCAAGCCCGTGGACATGCCGGGGGTGTTCATGACCCGGGTGCGCACGCACTGGACGCGCGAGCGGTGGACCCTGGTGATCCTCGGCCTGGTCTGCTTCTACGTCACCTACGTGTCCTACCGGAACCTCAAGTCCTTCCTGCCCTTCGTGATGGGCGAGGACCACAAGTACGACCGGACGCTGCACCTCGTCGACCGGCTGCTGCTGTTCGGGCACGAGCCAGGCGTGCTGCTGCACCACATCTTCGGCACGGGCATCTCGGCCCACGTGCTGTCTACGTCTACCTGTGGTTCCTGCCGCTGGTGCCGCTCGCGCTCACGGCGTGGCTGATCTGGTCGAAGAACATCACCTACGGCTACTGGTTCGCGACCTCGCAGTGCATCGCCTGGAGCCTCGGCACGGTGTCGTACTACGCGCTGCCCACCCTGGGCCCGGGCCTGGCCTACCCCTCGATCTACAGCGACCTGCCGGCCACGCCCACCTCGGCCCTGATGGACTCACTGGTCAGCATCCGACAACGGATCGTGTGGAGCGGGATCGAGGGCGCCGTCCAGTCGATCGCGGGCTTCGCCAGCCTGCACACCGCGATCACCCTGCTGGTGGCGCTGATGGTGCAGTACACCGTCCGCAACCGGGTGCTGAAGTGGGTCTTCTGGGTGAACTTCGTGCTCACCGTCCTGGCCACCATCTACTTCGGCTGGCACTACCTCGCCGACGACGTCGCCGGCGTGATGATCGCCCTGGTCGCCTTCTACGTCGGAGGGATCGCCAGCGGCCAGAAGTTCGAGCGACATGGCCTGTCCTCCCATCCCACCGCCGACAGCGCCGCCGTCCCGGTCCTCGAGGACTGACCTCCTCCCTCTCCCCGGCCCCGGCCCCGTGGCTCGCCCGGCTCCGGCTCGCGGTCGGACTGGCTTGTAACGCGGTGTTTGTGTGACTTACCCAGCGTTCGAACACTGGGGAAGTCACCGAACACCGCGTTACATGGTTGCAGCGCAAGAATGACAACCTTGTAGTTCGTCAAGCCGACACGCCGGGGACTGGTGGGAAAATTGGGAAAAATGTTCCCTGTGTGACGAAATCGCACTAGCGTGCCTGGAAGTGCCTCGGGCGATGGGGAAGTCGCCCGAGGCACCTCCAGTGAGCCCGCCGGGTTCGCGAGCCGAGGTTTCGGGGAAGAGCCTGGGCGAGAGGTCGAGGAGTACGCCGACGTGCGCAAGCACGCTGCCAGCGCGCTGGTCGCGCTGACGCTCGTCGCCGCTGCGGTGACGTCGCCCGGATGGGTCGCGATGGCCGCCGACGACACGCACCCCAGCCGCGCCGACGTACGGGACGCCCGGCAGGCCGCCACCGACCAGGCCGACCAGGTGGCCGCCGTCCAGGCCACCCTCGCCGCCGCCCAGGGCCGGCTCCAGGACTCCGCCATCCGGGTGGCGCAGGCGGAGGAGGCCTTCAACCGCGCCCGCTGGCAGTACCGCGAGGCCCGCCGCAAGCAGCGCGCGGCCGAGGCATCCAGGCCGACTCCGACGCCCAGCTCGGCACCATGCGCGAGAGCTACGCCGACGTCGTCGTGTCGTCGTACGAGATGTCGCCCTCCCTCACCACGATGGCCGCGATCCTCCACGCCGACGGCATCCGCACGGTCGTGGACCGCACCACCAGCTTCCAGAACGCCCAGGCGGCGCTCGACCAGGTGTACGACGACTACGACGCCGCCGCGCTCCTCGCCGGTGTCGCCAGCGACCAGGCCACCGACGCCCGGACCGCTGCCGACGCGCTGCGCGACCAGACCAAGCAGGCCCGGGCCGCGGCCCGGGCCACCCAGCGCCAGGCCGCGGGCGAGGCCGCCTCCGTGGCCGGCCAGCGCACGGACCTGATCGCCGAGCTCGCCCGGCTCCAGGGCATCAGCGTCGACCTGGCCCGCCAGCGGCAGGAGTGGCTGGAGGCCCAGGCGACGCCCGAGCCGACGCCCGAGCCGACGCCCGACGCCGACGCCCGCGCCGACGCCGACGCCAGGACGCCGACGCCGACGGCCGACGCCGACGCCGACGCAGCGACCCACCGCAGCCGACCCAGGCGCCCACGAGCGCGGCCACCCCGACCGCGACGCCGACGCCGACCGCGGCACCCACCCCGACGCCCACGCCCACCCCGACGCCCAGCGCCACCCCGACCCCGACTCCGACCCCCACCGCCACGCCGACGACCCCGCCTCCGACGACCCCGCCCCCGACGCCGTCCGGCGGTGCGGCGGCGGCGATCGCCTTCGCGCGGGCCCAGATCGGCGAGCCCTACCAGTGGGGCGCCGCCGGGCCCGACAAGTGGGACTGCTCGGGACTGACGATGAAGGCGTGGCAGGCCGGAGGGATCGGGCTCCCGCACTACTCGGCGGGCCAGTACGACGTGTCGACGCCGATCTCCGAGGGCCAGCTGCAGCCGGGAGACCTGGTGTTCTGGGGGTCCTCGGGTGACCCGTCGTCGATCTACCACGTGGCCCTCTACGTCGGTGGCGGGATGATCATCCACGCGCCGCAGACCGGCGAGGACGTCGCCCAGGTGTCGATGGACTACTGGATCCCGCCGAACTTCTTCGCGCGCCCCTGAGCTCGGGGGGTCTCGTGACGGTCGCTGCGCGACCTCCTCGACCAGCGCGGAAGGCGGCGGTCAGCCGGCCTTGACGTGCCCCTCGGGCGTGGCCGTCGCGGGCAGCGGCTCCACCCGGGACGCGAAGCGCTCGGCCAGCTCGGTCGGCGACAGCCGCCCGGACAGGATCCGGACGGTCGGCCAGGCGTCGATGTCGAGCTTGGACACCGCCCGGAACTGGGCGAGGTCGGCGGCGTACAGCTGCGCGAGCGAGGCCAGGTCGGCCGCGGTCGGCGGGGTGCCGACCACCCGCTCCGGCCCGCTCATCAGCCGGCCGGCCTCGGGGTGGCGTCCGTAGCGGTCCACGCCGAGGAAGTCGGTCAGCTGGTCCAGCGCGCGGGGGAAGTCGGCCAGCATCGCCCGGAACTCCAGCCACAGCCACTGCTCGCGCGGGAAGACCGTCAGCCCCCGCGTCAGCTGGTCGCCGTAGTAGCCGCGCGCCACCCCCGAGCGCTGCTTGAACGCCAGCGACGGCACGTCCGGCAGGGACGTCGGCGTGGTCGGGGGCCGGAACTCGGTGATGAACCGCGGCCAGTCCGGCGAGGTGGTCCACCGCCCGCGCAGCATCGTCCAGTGCGAGAACAGCCGCTCCAACGGGTCGCGGAACACCGCGATCAGGCGGGTCTCGGGGTTGTAGGCGTGCATCCGGGTGAGCGCTTCGGGCCAGAAGAGGTACGCCGGCGTGGCGTCGCCCGCGATCAGGTGCTGCGGCTTGCGCCGAGGGGCGCGGTAGCCGGAGTAGTCGGGGCGGGTCCAGTCCATGTCCTCGCGGGTGAAGTACTGCAGCTCCTTGCGCGGGGCCCGGGCCACCTGGGGGTGCCGGTCGAGCGCCGTCGACAGCGTGGAGGTGCCGCTCTTCTGGGCGCCCACGATCGAGAAGCTGTAGGGCAGCCAGTCGGGCGGCCCAGGCGGGAGCCTGCCGGGCAGGCCGGCACGCTCGTCACGGTCGCAGCTCGACGGCGCGCTCATCGGGGTCCCTCGACACGTTCCTCACCTGTTCGATCCGGGCGCGAATCTACCAAGCCCGCGGGCCGGCTACCGGCCGGTAGCGTGAAGTCCATGGCCTCGGACACCGCCCAGCCCGTCCCCCAGCCCGTCCCGCCAGCCCGTGTCGCCGAGACCCGACCGGCGCCCCGCACCGCCCGAGTCGACGTGCCGGCGCTGACCGCGATCCTCGACGGCAGGTACGCCGAGGTCCGCGACCTCGTGCGCCGCAACCTCGCGACGTACGCGTCGGTGCTCGAGGAGGCGGAGACGCTGCCGCGCGAGGAGTTCCGCGACCGGGTCCGCGACATGGTGGTCGAGATGGCGGCCACGGGGCAGACGGGGATGGGTTTCCCCGAGGAGTACGGCGGCGGGGGCGACATCGGCGCGTCGATCGCGGCCTTCGAGACGCTGGCCTACGGCGACCTGTCGGTGCTGGTCAAGGTCGGCGTGCAGTACGGGCTGTTCGGCGGCGCGATCCTCCAGCTCGGCACCGAGCGCCACCACGACGCCTACCTCGCGCGACCTGGTCACCGGGCGGCTCTGGGCTGCTTCGCGATGACCGAGACCGGCCACGGCTCGAACGTGCAGGCGCTCGAGACGGTCGCGCGTACGACGCCGCGACGCGGCGAGTTCGTCATCACCACGCCACGGCGACGTCGGCGCGCAAGGAATGGATCGGCAACGCCGCCGCGGCACGACGCGGCTGGCGGTCGTGTTCGCCCAGCTGGACGGTCGGCGGCGAACGGCCACGGCGTGCACGCGTTCGTCGTGCCGATCCGCGACGAGCCGGCGAGCCGGCCGCCCGGCGTGCGCGATCGAGGACGACGGCCACAAGATGGGCCTCAACGGCGTCGACAACGGCCGGCTGTGGTTCGACGGCGTGCGCGTGCCCGCGAGGAGCTGCTCGATCGGTTCGCCGAGGTCGCGCGCGACGGCACTACGAGAGCGCCGATCGAGAACCCCGAACCGCCGCTTCTTCACGATGCTCGGCACGCTGGTCCAGGGACGCGTCTGCGTCGGCGGCGCCGGGCATCAACGCCGTCGAAGGTCGCGCTCGCGATCGCGATCCGCTACGCCGTGCGGCGGAGGCAGTTCGAGCCCGACCACGACCCGACCGAGGAGCAGCTGCTGCTGGACTACGGGCATGCACCAGCGCCGGCTGTTCCCGCTGCTGGCGCGGACCTACGCCCTGCACTTCGCGCAGGAGGTCGTCGCGTCGCAGCTGCACGACGTGTTCTCCGGGCATCGCCGACGACGAGCAAGCGTCGCGGCGCGAGCTCGAGTCGCGGGCCGCCGGCACGAAGGCGCTCGGCACCTGGCACGCCACCCGCACGATCCAGGAGTGCCGCGAGGCGTGCGGCGGCGCGGGCTACCTCGCCGATCAACCGGTTCGCCGCGCTGAAGGCCGACACCGACGTGTTCACGACGTTCGAGGGCGACAACAACGTGCTGCTGCAGCTGGTCGCGAAGGGCCTGCTCACCGACTACACCAGCGACTTCGACGACCTCGACCAGCTCGGCATGGTCCGGTTCGTCGCCGGCGTGGCGGTCGAGACGGTGGTGGAGCGCACCGGCGTGCACAAGCTGCTCGAGCGGATCAAGGACGTGCTGCCCGGCGGCGACGAAGTGGGACGAGGAGGCCGGCATCCTCGACCCCGACTACCACCTGGCGATGTTGCGGTTCCGCGAGGAGCACATGCTGGCGGGCGTCGCCCGGCGGCTGCGGCGCGGCATCGACGACGGCATGGAGCCGGGCCTGGTCTTCTCCCGCGTGCAGGACCACGTCATCGCGCGCCGCGCGGGCCCACGTCGAGCGGCTGGTGCTGGAGGCGTTCGTGGAGAAGGCCGACCGGCCTGCCGAGATGTCCGAGGAGCAAGCGCGCGCTGGCACCTGTGTGCGACCTGCACGCCCTGTCGGTGATCGAGGCCGACCGCGCGTGGTTCATGGAGCACGGCCGGCTCACCGTCGTCCGCTCCAAGGCGATCTCCCGCGAGGTCAACCGGCTGTGCCGCCGGGTCCGGCCGATCGCCGTACCCCTCGTCGACGCCTTCGCCATCCCGCCGTCCATGCTGCGCTCGCCCGACCTCCTCGGTGCGACGCCGGCGTCGGGCGACTTCGTGGGCGTTTCTGCCCCTTCGTGACCGTTGCAACGACGCCAAACGTCCGGACACCCGGTCGACCGGGTATCCCGACCCAGGCCCAGCCCCAGCCCCAGCCCCAGCCCCGGCTCAGCCTTCGCGCTCGCCCAGCGAGTCGTCGGCGAGGTTGTCGAGGTCGTTGCCGTGGCCGTGGGTCTTCTCGCGCTCGAACGACGCGCGCACCTCGGCCTCGGCCTCGTCGCGGCCGACCCAGTTGGCGCCCTCGACGGACTTGCCGGGCTCGAGCTCCTTGTAGACCTGGAAGAAGTGCTCGATCTCCAGCCGGTCGAACTTCGGCAGGTGGTTGATGTCGCGCAGGTGCTCCAGCCGCGGGTCGGAGACCGGCACGCACAGCACCTTGTCGTCGCCGCCGGCCTCGTCCGTCATCCGGTACATCCCGATCGCCCGGCACTTGATCAGGCACCCGGGGAACGTCGGCTCCCCGATCAGCAGCACCAGCGCGTCGAGGGGGTCGCCGTCGAGGCCGAGGGTGTTCTCGATGAAGCCGTAGTCGGCGGGGTACTGCGTCGAGGTGAACAACGTCCGGTCCAGCCGGATCCGCCCGCTCTCGTGGTCGACCTCGTACTTGTTACGGCTCCCTTTCGGGATCTCCACCAGGACGTCGAATTCCACGAGTGCCACTCTGCCAGACCCGGCCACCCCGCGACGAAGTCCGCTCAGCCGTCGACCACCTGGTCCGCCCGCCTACGCTACTGACGCCCGGCGGGACGGCAATGTCCACGAGGAGGAGGAAGGGATGGCGGCGCGCGACCGACGACGCGGGCGCGTCCTCACGACCTGGGGGCCGATCGTCCTCGTCCTGGTCCTGCTGGCGGCCGGGTTCGCGACGTACCAGTGGGACCTGGGCGCCCGCTGGTTCGGCACCGGTACGACGACCCCGCCACCGGACCCGACAGCGAACCGGCCGCCGTACCTCCTCCAGCCGATGTCACCCTGCCGATGCCGGCGAGCCCTGCGCCGGTCGCCCCGTCCGTCGCCACGGCGGACGACGGGGAGATGGCGCCGCGCAAGGTCGCCCGGGTGCTCACCCCGCTCCTGCCGACGCCGACCTCGGCAAGCACGTGGTCGCCGGCGTCGCGGACCTGTCGTCGGGCGACATCGTGTTCCAGCAGGGGCGTGACGGGCGGCCGGCCTCCACGACCAAGCTGCTCACGACCACGGCCGCGCTGCACGTGCTGGGAGGAGACCACCGGTTCACCACCAGCGTCGTGCTCGAGGGAGCCGGCCGGCGACCTCGGCTGGTCCTGGTCGGGGGCGGCGACCCCTACCTCGCCAGCAAGCCCGCCACGCCGGACGAGGCGGCCTACCCCGTGCGCGCCGACCTGCGCACCCTGTCGAGGCAGACCGCCGAGGCCCTGGCGGCCGAGGGGGTGCACCGGGTCCGGCTGGGGTACGACGACACGCTGTTCACCGGTCCCGACGCCAGCCCCCAGTGGGAGGCCGGCTACCTCCCCGACGGGGTGGTCGCGCCGATCCGCGCCCTCTGGGCCGACGAGGGACGGCCGGCCGACGGCACGGGCCGGGTGGCGGACCCCTCGCTCACCGCGGCGACGTACTTCGCCCAGGACCTGCGCGCGGCCGGCGTGGTCGTCAGTGGTGCACCGGAGCCGCACCGGGCGCGCGACGGCGCGACGCCCGTCGCCCAGGTGCAGAGCGCGCCGCTCGCGCAGATCGTCGAACGGGTGCTGGAGGTCAGCGACAACGAGGCGGCGGAGGTGCTCGGCCACCAGGTCGGCGTGGCCACCGTGGGCCAGGGGTCGTTCGCCGGTGGGGTCGCCGGTGTGCGCCAGGCCCTGACCGAGCTGGGCATCCCGGTCGCGGGCAGCAAGTGGTACGACGGCAGCGGCCTGTCGCGTGAGAACCGGCTGACCCCGGACATCGTGCTCGCCGTGCTGCGGACGGCGGCCGCCGACGACCATCCCGAGCTGCGCCCGGTGCTCACCGGGCTGCCGGTGGCCGGGTTCACCGGGTCGCTGGCGTACCGGTTCGATGGGGGCCACTCCGGCCGCCCGGGGACTGGTCCGGGCCAAGACCGGCACGCTGGCAGGTACGAGCGCGTTGGCCGGCATCGCCACCGACCAGGACGGCACGTCGGTGGCGTTCTTCCTGGTCGCGGACCGGGTGGCGCTGCTGAAGACCGTGGCCGCCCGCGACGCCCTCGACGACGCCGCCGCGGCACTGGCCGGTTGCCACTGCTCGGTAGGTTCCAGTCCATGAGCGCGTCCAACATGATCGACTGGGAGCTGGCCGTCAGCGTCGGCACCCGGCTCGCCGGCTCCGGCCCCGAGGTCTCCCGGTCCGAGGCGGACGCCGTGGTGGCGGAGCTCCGCGAGGACGCCGCCCGCTCGACCGGCCTGGTGCGGGACTTCACGGGCCTGGTCGCCGACACCGGGACGAGCGGCGCCGCGCCGCTCCTGGTCGTGGACCGGCCCGGCTGGATCCGCGCCAACACCGAGAGCTTCGACGTGCTGCTCTCGCCGGTCGTGGACAAGCTGACCGAGAAGAAGGGCCCCCCGACGCGGCATCGGCAAGGCCGTCGGGTCACGCGTCACCGGCGCCGAGGTCGGCGCCGTGCTGGGCTTCCTCGGCGGCAAGGTGCTCGGCCAGTTCGACCCGTTCACCGGCTCGGCCGGACGTCTCCTGCTGGTCGCCCCGAACATCGTCCACGTCGAGCGCGAGATCGGCGCCGACCCGCAGGACTTCCGGCTCTGGGTCTGCCTGCACGAGGAGACGCACCGGGTGCAGTTCACCGCCGTCCCCTGGATGCGCGAGCACCTGTTCGCCCAGGTCGGCCGGCTGGCGGACACCGTCGAGCCCACCCGGCTGCTGGACGACGGCCTCAAGGGACTGTCCGAGGCGATCCGCAGCGGCGGTCGCGGCAACCTGCTGGAGATCCTCGGCTCGCCCGAGCAGCGCGAGATCATGGACGGCCTCACCGGGGTGATGTCGCTGCTGGAGGGCCACGCCGACGTCGTGATGGACGGTGTCGGTCCCGAGGTGATCCCGTCGGTGGCGGAGATCCGCAAGAAGTTCAACCAGCGTCGTCAGGGTGCCGGCGCGCTCGACCGGGTGCTGCGCCGCGCCCTCGGGCTGGACGCCAAGATGGCGCAGTACCGCGACGGCGCCAAGTTCGTCCGCGGCGTGGTCGACAAGGTCGGCATGGCCGACTTCAACGCCGTCTGGCAGGACCCCGAGCCACCTGCCCACCAAGGCCGAGATCGCCGACCCGGCCGCCTGGGTGACCCGGGTCCTCTGAGGCGGACCAGCGTGGGCCCGGACCCTGCCGTCGCGGCCACCCGTGTCGCCGTACGACGGCTGCTCGCCGCCGGCGCCCCGGGCGACCCCGGCTCGTCGCCCGTGCTGGTCGCCTGCTCCGGTGGCGCCGACTCCCTCGCCCTGCTCGCCGCGGCGGTTTTCGAGGCGCGGGAGCGGCCCTGGCCGGTGATCGGGGTCACCGTCGACCACGGCCTCCGCGAGGACTCCGACGCGGTGGCCACCCGCGTGGTCGGCCAGATGGCGACGCTCGGGGTCGACGAGACCGCCTCGATCCGGGTCACCGTCGCCGCCGACGGGCACGGGCTCGAGGCGGCGGCCCGGCAGGCCAGGTACGCCGTCCTCGAGGAGATCGCCGACCGTTACGCGTCGGCGACCGTGCTGCTCGGCCACACCCGCGACGACCAGGCCGAGACGGTGCTGATCGGCCTGACCCGCGGCAGCGGCGCCCGCTCGCTGGCGGGGATGCGCCGGGCGTTCGGGATCTTCCGGCGGCCGCTGCTGGACCTCACCCGGGACCAGACCGAGCAGGCCTGCCGGGCCCAGGGCATCGAGTGGTGGACCGACCCGGCCAACGCCGAGGCGCGGTTCACCCGCTCGCGGGTCCGCACCACGGTGCTCCCGCTCCTCGAGACGGAGCTCGGGCCCGGCGTGGCCGCCGCCCTGGCCCGGACCGCCGACCAGCTGCGCGCGGACGTCGAGCACCTCGACGAGCTCGCCCACGCGGCGTACGACGGGCTCCCCGACCCGCCACCCGTCGACGACCTGCTCGCCCTGGCCCCCGCCGTACGCACCCGCGTGCTCCGCCTGGCCGCCCTCCGCGCCGGCGCCCACGACGCGGAGCTGTTCCACGAGCACGTCCGCGCCGTCGACGCGCTGCTGACGGACTGGCACGGCCAGGGCCCCGTCGACCTGCCCGGCCACGTGCGGGCCGTACGTCGCGACGGGGTGCTGGTCTTCGAGAGTTGAGGTGGTGGACGTTTCATCAGGGTAAGTGGGTGAACCGCCAGTTCACCGGGTTCACACGCCCTGAGAAGTGCCGGTCCGACCACTTACCTTGATGAAACCGCCGCCCGTGACCTGTGGCAGGCTGCGCCGTATGGACGCCAGTCACGTCGAGCAGGACCTCGTGAACGTCCTGTTCACCGAGAAGCAGATCCAGGACCGGCTCGGCGAGCTCGCCGGCGAGATCGAGCGGGACTACGCCGGCCAGGACCTGCTCATCGTGGGCATCCTCCGGGGCGCCGTGATGGTGATGGCCGACCTCGCCCGCAGCCTGGAGCGCCACGTCGAGATGGACTGGATGGCGATCTCCTCCTACGGCTCGGGCACCAAGTCCAGCGGCGTCGTGCGGATCCTCAAGGACCTCGACACCGACATCAGCGGCCGGCACGTGCTGATCGTCGACGAGATCATCGACACCGGCCTGACCCTCTCCTGGCTGAGCACCAACCTGGCCTCCCGCGAGCCGGCCAGCGTCGAGATCTGCACCCTGCTGCGCAAGCCCGAGGCGCTGCAGATGCCGGTCGAGGTGAAGTACGTCGGATGGGACATCCCCAACGAGTTCGTCGTCGGCTACGGCCTGGACTACCGCGAGCGGTACCGCAACCTGCGCGACATCGGCACCCTGGCGCCGCACGTCTACTCGTAGTGACGGGGCCACGTTTCGGTTGCCGGATTCACCGGCCGGCCGGTGAAACCCGCGCTGGATGGGCGAAGTTTCGCCCGTCAGGCACCAGGTTCGCCCACCCGGCGAGGCCGTGCCGGACGGTGTCTCCGCTTCGAAGGAACGTTCGGCTCCCGTTCGAGCGTTCAGCCTGAGAGAATGGTGATTGTCGGCGGGCGGTACCCTCGGCACTCCTAATGAAGCCTGTCAAGGCCTTCCGGAAAGAGTCTCGTGAAGCGTTTGCTCAAGGGCCCCTGGCTGTGGATCGTGGTCGCCGTCGTCGGCGTCCTCCTGGCTCTCCAGTACCTCACCCCCAGCGGCGGGTACGACGAGGTCACCACCTCGGAGATGCAACAGTTCATCACCTCCGGCCAGGTCAACGAGATCACCTTCGTCGACGGTGACCAGGTCATCAAGGCCACCCTCGACTCGGGAGTCCAGCGCGACGGCGGCGACAAGGTGCAGGCCCACTGGGTCAAGGGCCAGCAGATCGGGATCATCGCCCAGGTCAACCAGGCCATCAGCGACGGGACCATCGAGAAGTCCAACTCCGAGAACCCGCAGCCCAGCCTCCTCGGCTCGGTGCTGGCCACGCTGCTGCCCTTCGCGCTGATCGTCTTCCTCTTCATCTTCCTGATGAACCAGGTCCAGGGCGGCGGCGGCCGCGGCATCATGCAGTTCGGGCGCTCCAAGGCCAAGCTGATCACCAAGGACATGCCCAAGACGACGTTCGCCGACGTCGCCGGCTGCGACGAGGCCATCGAGGAGCTCGGGGAGATCAAGGAGTTCCTCCAGGAGCCCGCCAAGTTCCAGGCCGTCGGCGCCAAGATCCCCAAGGGCGTGCTGCTGTACGGCGAGCCCGGCACCGGCAAGACCCTGCTCGCCCGCGCCGTCGCGGGTGAGGCGGGCGTGCCGTTCTACTCGATCTCCGGCTCCGACTTCGTCGAGATGTTCGTCGGCGTCGGTGCCTCCCGCGTCCGCGACCTGTTCGAGCAGGCCAAGGAGAACGCCCCGGCCATCGTGTTCATCGACGAGATCGACGCCGTCGGCCGCCACCGCGGCGCCGGCATGGGCGGCGGCCACGACGAGCGCGAGCAGACCCTCAACCAGCTCCTCGTCGAGATGGACGGCTTCGACGTGCGCGGCGGCGTGATCCTGATCGCCGCGACCAACCGGCCCGACGTGCTCGACCCGGCCCTGCTGCGGCCGGGCCGCTTCGACCGCCAGATCCAGGTCGACGCCCCCGACCTCAACGGCCGCAAGAAGATCCTCGAGGTGCACTCGCGCGGCAAGCCGATGGCGCCGGACGTCGACGTGATGTCGGTGGCCCGCCGTACGCCCGGCTTCACGGGCGCCGACCTGGCCAACGTCCTCAACGAGGCGGCGCTGCTGACCGCGCGGGCCAGCCGCAAGATGATCACCAACGACGCGCTCGACGAGGCCATCGACCGGGTCATCGCCGGGCCGCAGCGCCACTCCCGCCTGATGAACGAGCACGAGAAGCTGATCACCGCCTACCACGAGGGCGGGCACGCACTGGTGGCCGCGGCGCTGCCCGGCACCGACCCGGTGCACAAGGTGACGATCCTGCCGCGCGGCCGGGCCCTCGGTTACACGATGGTGCTGCCCGACCAGGACAAGTACTCCACGACGCGGTCGGAGATCCTCGACAAGCTCGCCTACATGATGGGCGGCCGCGCCGCGGAGGAGATGGTCTTCCACGACCCGACCACCGGCGCCGGCAAC
Source organism: uncultured Actinomycetota bacterium (assembly GCA_963774575.1). GTDB lineage: Bacteria > Actinomycetota > Actinomycetes > Propionibacteriales > Nocardioidaceae > Nocardioides. The sequence continues at coordinate 84,958 of CAVZFO010000012.1, forward strand.
GACATCGAGAAGGCCACCTCGCTGGCCCGGGCGATGGTCACCCAGTACGGCATGACCGAGCGGCTGGGCGCCATCAAGCTCGGTGAGAGCAACGCCGAACCCTTCCTGGGCCGCGACATCGGCCACAGCCGCGACTACTCCGAGGCCGTCGCCGCGGTGGTCGACGAGGAGGTCAAGAAGCTCATCACCACCGCCCACCAGGAGGCCTTCGACGTCCTGGTCGAGAACCGCGACGTGCTCGACGCTCTCGTCCTGGCGCTGCTCGACCGGGAGACGCTGGACAAGGAGGAGGTCGCGGAGATCTTCGTGCCGCTGCGTCGGCGTCCCGTGCGCCCCGCCTGGACGGGCTCGCCCGACCGGGTGCCGTCGACGATCCCGCCGATCGAGATCCCGCAGGAGATCCGCGACCGGGTCCGGGTCAACGGCTGGAGCCCCGAGGAGGGGTCCTCGACGGTGCTGACCCCGCCCGGCCCCGGTGGTGACATCCACGGCGACCCGGGCCTGCCGCCGCCGGGCAACAGCGGTTCCGAGCTGCCCGCCTGATGGGAAGCGGATGACCACCCCGGTGGACCGGCTGTCCTCGGCCGACCGCCCTCCGGCCGAGGTCCCGCCGTTCGACCACGAGCGCGCCGCGGCGGCCGTCCGCGAGCTGCTGATCGCGATCGGTGAGGACCCCGAGCGCGAGGGGCTGCGGGACACCCCTGCGCGGGTGGCCCGCGCGTACGCCGAGCTGGCCGCCGGCCTGCACATGTCGCCGGAGGACGTGCTCACCACCACCTTCGACATCGGTCACGACGAGATGGTCCTGGTCCGCGACATCGAGCTGTGGTCGATGTGCGAGCACCACCTGGTGCCGTTCACCGGCGTGGCGCACGTCGGCTACATCCCGGCCGAGAGCGGCAAGATCACGGGCCTCTCCAAGCTGGCCCGGCTCGTGGACGTCTACGCCAAGCGCCCGCAGGTCCAGGAACGGCTCACCACCCAGGTGGCCGACGCCCTGATGCGGATCCTCGAGGCCCGCGGCGTGATCGTCGTGATCGAGGCCGAGCACCTGTGCATGACGATGCGGGGCGTGCGCAAGGCCGGCGCCCGCACCATCACCTCTGCGGTGCGCGGCCAGATGCACAACGCCGCCACCCGCTCCGAGGCGATGGCCCTCATCAGCAGCGGCCGCAGCGGACGCTGATGCTTCCCGTCCGGCCGGGGCGGCTGCGGCCGGTGCTGATGGGCGTGGTCAACGTGACGCCCGACTCCTTCTCCGACGGCGGCCGCTGGGCCACGCCGGAGACCGCCGTGGCCCACGGCCTGGAGCTGCTGGCCCAGGGCGCCGACGTCCTCGACGTGGGTGGCGAGTCGACCCGCCCCGGCGCCACCCGCCCGCTGGTCGAGGAGGAGCTGGGCCGGGTGGTCCCCGTGATCGAGGCGCTGGCCGCCGCGGGAGCGGTGGTCTCGCGTCGACACCATGCGCGCGGAGGTGGCCCAGGCCGCGATCGGGGCCGGGGCCCGGATCGTCAACGACGTCTCCGGTGGCCTCGCCGACCCCGACATGCTGAAGGTCGTCGCCGACAGCGAGGTCGCCTACGTCGCCATGCACTGGCGCGCGCACAGCGCCACCATGCAGCAGCACGCGGCGTACGACGAGCCCGGCGGTGTCGTCACGGCGGTCCGCGACGAGCTGGCCGAGCGGGTGGACGCGATGCTCGCGGCCGGCATCGACCGCGGCCGGATCCTGCTCGACCCCGGCCTGGGCTTCGCCAAGACCGCCGAGCACAACTGGAGCCTGCTGCGCGGGCTGTCGCCACTGGCGGCGCTGGGCTTCCCGCTGCTCGTCGGCGCCTCGCGCAAGGCCTTCCTGGGCAGCCTGCTGGCCGACCCCGAGGGCCGCCCGCGGCCGGTGGGGGAGCGGGAGCACGCCACCACGGCGCTCACGGTGCTGCTCGCCCAGCAGGGCGTGTGGGGTCTGCGCGTGCACGACGTACGCGCGGCGCACGACGCCCTGCTCGCCCTGGCGCGCTGGGACCAGACCGAGGAGGTCCGATGAGCCCGCCCCGCCCCACCACGACGATCGACGAGCTGTCCGTGCTGGGGATCGAGTGCTACGGCCACCACGGCGTCTTCGAGCACGAGAGGCGCGAGGGACAGACCTTCGTCGTCGACCTCACGCTGGGCGTGGACACCGCCCCGGCCGCCGCCTCGGACGACTTGCGTGACACCGTCGACTACGGGAGTCTCGTGGCCGCGGTCAAAGAGGCCGTGGAGGCCGATCCGGTCGACCTCATCGAGACCCTGGCCCAGCGGCTCGCGGACGTCTGCCTCAGGGACGGTCGTGTTGAATGGGCCCGGATCACGGTGCACAAGCCGGAGGCCCCCATCGATGCGACGTTCGCCGACGTCACCCTCACGATCACCCGGCACGGACCCTCCAGCGACCAGCCCCCCGAAGGTGAGGCCACCACATGACGGAGACGCCCAACCCGCACATCATCGACTCCGACACCCTCACGGGAGAGATGCGACCGATCCGGCGCGCGGTGCTGTCCCTGGGGTCCAACCTCGGCGAGCGGCTGACCAGCCTGCAGGGCGCCGTCAACGCCCTGGCCGACACGCCCGACGTCTGGGTGACCGGCGTGTCCCCGGTCTACGAGACCGAGCCGGTCGACTGCCCGCCGGGCTCGGAGACCTTCCTCAACGCCGTCGTGCTCATCGACACCACCCTCGCGGCGAGCCGACTGCTCGACCGGGCCCACGCCATCGAGGACGCCTTCGGTCGGGAGCGGGGTGAGGGCGTGGAGCTCAACGCCCCGCGCACCCTCGACGTCGACGTGATCGTGGTCGGCGACCGTCGCTCCGACGAGGACGGCCTGCGACTCCCGCACCCCAGGGCCGCGGAGCGCGCTTTCGTGCTCCAGCCCTGGTGCGACGTGGAGCCGGACGCCGTGCTCCCCGACCACGGCCCGATCGTGGCGCTGCTCGAGCAGACCGACCGCAGCGGCCTGAAGCTGCGCGAGGACCTCTCGCTCCAGATCCAGTGACCGCCCGCGAGCGCGGATGAGCGAACCTCGACCCGAGGGGGAATCCCCCGGCGGACGACTGAGGCCGACGTCGCCCGCCGCCCTGACGGGGTGGGGCGTCGTCGGCCTGGTCGGCGGCTGGCTGCTGCACGCGTACGCCGACCGCAAGATGGCCGCGCCGCCCATCGTGACCTGGGCCCAGCCGCTGGCGCTCTTCCTGGTCGCCGCGATCCTCGCGGGCACGGCCTGGGCCACCTGGCGCAGCATCCACGTCCGTCGGGAGCGGTTGGCGCCGCACCAGGCGGTCAACCGGCTCGTGCTGGCCCGGGCGTGCGCGTACGTCGGCATCTTCGTCGCCGGCGGCTACCTCGGCTACGCCCTGAGCTGGGTGGGCGTCTCCGCCGAGCTGGCCGAGCAACGGGTCGTCCGGTCGCTCGTCGCGGCCCTCGCGGGCGTCTGCGTGGTGGTGTTCGCGCTGCTCCTGGAGCGAGCGTGTCGCGTCAGGAAAGACCAGGACGCCACCTAGCCTGGCTCCATGTCTTCCCCCAAGGCTCGTCGTCGGCAGCGCAGCACCCGCCTCACGCTCGCTGTCGCCCTTGTCATCATCGCGTCGGTCGCCGTCCTCGGCGCCGTCCTGGCCGGCTCGTGGGGTCTCCTCGCGACGGCCGCCGTCCTCGGCGTCGTGCTCGGCGCCGCTGCCGTCCGGATCACCCACTCCGAGCTGATGCAGGCCCGCCGCGACGCCAACCGCGACCGCGCCCAGCAGGCTCAGGACTACCGCGAGCTGACCGCCGAGCGCTCGATCGAGCACGCGGCGTACGTCGCGGGCATGGAGCGTCAGATGACCGCCCACACCACCACCATCGAGGAGCTCGAGGTCGCGCTGACCTCGGCCCAGCGACGCGCCGCCGAGGCGACCCGCAAGCTCAACACCGAGGCCCAGCGCGCCGATCGCGCCGAGGCCGACGGCGAAGCGCTGGCCCGCCGGCTCGACGACGCCGAGACCCGCGCCGCGGAGGCCATCCTGCGCGTCGCGGAGCTGGAGGCCGAGCTCGACGTGGTCCGCGCCGAGACCGACACCCTGCGCGCCGAGCTGTCGGCCTGGCAGAGCCAGCCGGTCGTCCGGCACGCCTGACCCTGGCTGGCTCCCGCCCACCCGCGGCTGGTTGGGTGGGCGGGTGAGACGGCACGCCTTCCTGCGCGGGCTGCACGAGGTGCTGCGCCCGCGGACGTACTTCGAGATCGGCGTGCGCGACGGCATGAGCCTGACCCACTCCCGTGCCGTGAGCGTGGCCGTCGACCCCGCGTTCGCGATCGACCGGGAGATCCGTTGTGACGTGCACCTGGTCCGGACGACCAGCGACGAGTTCTTCGCCCGCGAGCACCCGTTCGCGCACCTGCCCGACCACCGGCCCTGATCATCGGCCCGGGCCCGTCGTCGACCTCGCCTTCATCGACGGCATGCACCTGGCGGAGTACGCCCTGCGCGACCTGGTCAACACCGAGCGGTGGTGCCGACCCGGCAGCGTGATCGTGCTCGACGACATGCTGCCGCGCACGGTCGAGGAGGCCGGCCGCGGTCGCGTCGGCGCGGCCGAGCACGGCGCTTGGGCGGGCGACGTCTACAAGATCACGGCCTCCTTGCGGGAGCTACGTCCCGACCTGGTCGTGCTCGAGGTCGACACCCAGCCGACCGGCACCCTGCTGGTCCTGGTGCCCGATCCGGCGAACCGGGCGCTGCTGCGTGCCTACGACCGACTGGCTCGGGCGTACGTCGTCCCCGACCCGCAGGTGGTCCCCGGCGACGTGCTGACGCGCCGGCTGGCCGTCGACCCCGAGCGGGTGCTCGCCTCGTCCGCCTGGGCGCGGGTGGTCGGGCTCCGCGACGGCGGCCACGACACCGCGGACGCCGTCCGCGAGGCCTATGCCTCCGGCGGCTTGAGGTGAGCGCACTGGAGGTCGGGCTGCTCGACAGCGTCGCCTGGCGCGAGGAGGGACGGGTGCACGTCGTGCTCGACCTGCCCGCACTCCAAGGGCTGCCGGACGGGCAGGACGTCGCGGTGCGGTTCCGCGACGGGGAGCGGCGCGTCCGACGACCAGCGACCCTCACCACCACCGAGCGGGGTGGGTCCGTGACGGTGTCCGCACCGGGGCCCCGGCTGGCCGCCGGGCTGTGGCGGATCGCCGTCCGCGTCGGCGACGCCGAGACCTTCACCCGCGTCGACGCGCGGTTGCTCGTGCGCCGCGGCCAGCCGATCGCCCTGATCCCGGGACCGGCACCCGAGACCCGGATGCGGGAGCCCGAACCGCGTCCCGCGCCCCGGCACCCGACCGACGCGGCCCGCGGGTTCGCCGGGCGCGTCGTGCGCGGCGTACGGCGCCGGCTCGGGCGGTGAGAGCCGGCACGGCACGAGCTGGAGCGCGAACTGCGGATGCAGTCAGCGTGCGCGACGCGGAGCCGCGGCGGTCAGCGCAGCGAGGCGCGGAGCTGCTGGTGGATGCCGGCGGGCGTGAGCACGCCGAGGAACTTCGCGCCCTCCTTGACGCCGACGACCGCCTTGTCCTCGCGGAGCATCGCCGCGAGCGCCTCCTCGAGGGTCGGCGTCGACGTCGATGGCCGCGCCGAGGTCGCCGGCCGTGACGCCGTCGAGCGGCTCGAGCCGGTCGCGGTCGATGGGGGTCACGGTCAGCCGGCGCAGGCCGCGGGTGGCGCCGACGAAGTCCTCGACGAACTCGTCGGCGGGGTGGGCCAGCAGCTCGACGGGCGTGCCGAACTGGGCCAGTCGGCCACCGGCCGCGAAGATCGCGACCCGGTCGCCCATCTTGACCGCCTCGTCGATGTCGTGGGTGACGAACACGACCGACTTGTCGAGCTCGCGCTGCAGGCGCAGGAACTCGTCCTGGAGCCGGATCCGGACGACCGGGTCGACGGCACCGAAGGGCTCGTCCATCAGGAGCACCGGCGGGTTGGCCGCCAGGGCGCGGGCCACGCCGACGCGCTGCCGCTGGCCGCCGGAGAGCTGGTGCGGGTAGCGCCCGCCGTAGGTGGCCGGGTCGAGGCCGACCAGGTCGAGCAGCTCGCGGGCGCGCTCCCGGGCGGTGGCGGTCGACTCGCCGTAGAGCAGGGGGACGGTCATCACGTTGCGGAGGATCTTCTGGTGAGGGAAGAGCCCGACCTGCTGGATGACGTAGCCGATCCCGCGACGCAGCTTGACGGCGTCGACGGTGGTCACGTCGGCGCCGTCGATGAAGATCCGGCCGCTCGTGGGCTCGATCAGCCGGTTGATCATCTTCAGCGTCGTGGACTTGCCGCAGCCCGACGGACCGACGAGCACGACGAGCTCGCCGTGCCCGACGTCGAGGTCGAGCTCGTGGACGGCGACGGTGCCGTCCTCGTAGGTCTTGCCGACGCCTTCGAGGCGGATCATCGGCTCCCGCTGGGGCTCCTGACCGGTCGACGTGGACGCGGACGGGGCCGACGACGGATCCTCCAGCTGGCCCGACAACTGGCCCGGGGAAGGCTGTCGGAGCGACCCGGTAGCGTCCATGCGGTGACCCTACTCGGAGGCTACGACGTGCCTCTGGCCGCGACCGAGCCGAGCTGTTACAGCCGTCTCACCAACGAGTGGATCTGCGGTCAGTACCTCGTGGACTACAAGTCCGAGCTGGTCGACGCCACCATCCAGCACCTCTGGATCACCGTCTCCGCCGTCCTCCTGGGCGTGGTCATCGCGTTCCCCCTCGCCCTCGTGGCCCGCCGCTTCTCGCGGCTCGAGGTCGGCATCCTCGGCGTGAGCACGAGCCTCTACACGATCCCGTCTCTGGCGCTGTTCCCGCTGCTCGTGCCCTTCACCGGGATCACGCCGCAGACGGTGGTGATCGGGTTGGCCCTCTACGCCCTGACCATCCTGGTGCGCAGCATCCTGGCGGGGCTCTCCTCGGTGCCCGAAGAGGTGCGGGAGTCCGCCAGGGGTCTGGGCTACGGACAGACCCGGCTGCTGCTCCTCGTCGAGCTGCCGCTGGGCCTTCCGGTGATGATGGCCGGGCTGCGGGTGGCCACGGTCTCGACCGTCGCGCTGACCACCGTCGGCACCCTCGGTGTCCTACGGCGGCCTCGGCAACCTGATCAAGGACGGCGTCTCCACCAACTTCCGCGCCGAGCTCCTGGCGGCGTCGGTGCTCTGCGTGATCCTCGCGGTCGTGCTGGACACGATCATCGTGCTGGGTGAGAAGGCCCTCACCCCGTGGACCTGGCGACGGCGCTCCTCCCGGCGGAAGGTCGCGGTGGCCACGGCATGAGCATCTTCGCCGAGACCTGGGCCTACCTCACCGACCCGGCCAACTGGCAGGGGCCGGGCGGGATGTGGCAGCTGCTCATCGAGCAGCTGCTGCTGAGCATCACCGCGCTCGTGGCCGCGTCGGTCATCGGGCTCCCCATCGCCCTGTGGCTCGGCCACCTCGGCCGCGGCGGGTTCCTCGCGATCAACGTCTCCAACATCGGGCGCGCGGTGCCGACGTTCGCGCTGCTGGCGATCCTGGTCACGGCCGACTGGCCCGGCACGGCACCCTTCGGGCCCTACGGCCGCGCCGGGCTGGCCACCCTGATCGCGCTGACCCTCTTCGCCCTGCCGCCCATCATCACCAACGCCTACGTCGCCGTCCGCGAGGTGCCGGCCGACGTCCGCGAGGCGGCCGACGGGATGGGCATGACCGGTGGCCAGAAGTTCTTCCGCGTCGAGCTGCCGCTCGCCGCTGCCGCTGGTCATGTCCGGGGTCCGGCTCGCCCTCGTGCAGGTGTGGGCGACCGCCACGATCGCGGCGCTCGTGGCGGGTCCGGGCCTGGGCCGGATCATCACCGACGGCTTCTACCGCACCAACTACGCCAAGGGCATCGCCGGCGCGGTGGTCGTCGCCGCGGTCGCGCTGCGTCCTGGAGCTGATCGCTGCCGGCGTCCAGCGGGCCGCACAACCAGTCCGGACCGGGTCGTTCGGCAATCGTAACCAGGTGAGCCCGGGCCCGAGCTCGTCGCGGGATGATCGGCGCGCCCTTCGGGGTTGTCGCTCCAGCATCACCGCACGATTCCTGCAGCACCGGACACGCGTGGCACGGCCACGGGACACAGAAGGTCGATCTCTCTCATGCACGCACGCAGAATCATCGCGACCATGGTGGCCGCCAGCGCCGCCCTCTTCGTCACCGCTTGCGCCGGTGACTCCCTCGACAGCAGCTCGGCCGCCGGCGACTCCACCCCGGCGTCCTCGGAGTCGTCGGCGGCGGCACGGCCGGGGCCCGGTCAGCATCTCGGGCCAGAACTTCCCCGAGGCCGCCATCGTCGCCTCGATGTACGCCCAGGTCCTCGAGGCCGCCGGCTACACCCCGACGTCAAGCTGGTCGACACCCGCGACGTCTACATGGCGACCGTTCCCGGGCGGCGTCGACGTCGTCCCCGAATACATCGGCGGCATCGTCGGACTTCCTCAACGCGAAGGCCAACGGCGCCGATGCCGCGCCGCTGACCACCAGCGACGGCGGCGGAGTCGATCAGCAACGCGGCCGACGCTGCTCGAGAAGCAGGGCATCTCGCTGCTCGAACCTCTCGGAGGCCACCGACACCAACGCCTTCTTCGTCACCAAGGAGTACTCCGAGAACAAGGGCGTCACCAAGCTCTCCGACCTCGAGGGCAAGTCGGTCATGCTCGCCGCGGCACCCGACTGCGAGGGCCGGACTCGACTGCGAGGGCGGCCTGTCCGACGAGTACGGCATCGACGTCACCTAGGTGCTGCCCCTCGGCTACGCCAGCGACCGAGACCTACCAGTCGGTGATCAACGGCGAGTCCCAGCTCGGCGAGACCAGCACCACCGACGGCACGCTGGAGTCCCAGGGCCTCGTCGCTGCTCGAGGACGACAAGCAGATCCAGCCGGCCCAGAACCTGGTGCCGGCGGTCTCCACCGAGTTCCTCGACGCCCACCCCGACGTCGCCGACACCCTCAACGCCCTGATGGCGGCGCTCACCACCGAGAACCTCACCGAGCTCAACGGTCAGGTGTCCGTCGACCGCGAGAAGCCCGAGGACGTCGCGAAGCAGTTCCTGACCGACCAGGGCCTGCTCTAGCACGACCCGCTGGTCGAGCGGGGCGCACCGGCGCCCGCCACGAGGCCCGGTGAGTGGTTCGCTCACGGTGGTCTCGTGGCGGTTGCTGCGCAACCTCCTCGACCGGCGGATTCAGGCGCTCGTGCTCCCGGAGCGCCAGCGCTGCCGGGTCCACGGTGGGCGCGTCGAGCACGCCCGGTCGGGGACGACGCAGCTGGTCGCCCTCCCGGGGCGCCGGGGCGTCGAGGGTGAGCAGCCACGCGCACCACGGCGGCGGCGTCGTCGCGGCGGTCCTGCTCGACCAGCCAGCCGACCAGCCGGTGCACCGGCGGCAGCCCGCTGTGCACCAGCGAGCGGGCGCCCCAGAGCTCGCGCACGCCGCCCACGAGCAGCGCCCACCACTCGTCGGCGCAGCCGGGGATCTCGGCGAAGTAGCGGTGCAGGTCGCCGGCGAGCACCCGGTCGCGGAAGACCGCCGACCTCCGGGGCGCCGTACTCCTCGACGGCGTCGAGCGCCATCCGCTTGGTCGCCAGCGGTCCGTCAGGTCCGGCAGCGACGCAGCGCTGCTGGGTGATCGAGGTGCCGTCGTCGCGGATCCGCCAGTGGTAGACGACCTCGGGCACCACGCGAAGCTGCCGCGCGAGGTAGGCGCGGTCGTCGTCGGCTGGTCCTCGTAGCGGACGCCCTCGGGCCACGCCAGGCCCTGGTCGCCCAGAACGCGTCCGGAACAGCTTGTTCCAGGCGAAGACGTCGCCCAGGATCTCGCGGGTGCTCGCGGGCGGTGATGCCGAGCCGGCGCTCGCGGTGCAGCCGCCGCATCCACGGCGGCTCGTGCAGGCCGCGCCGCCCTCCCAGCCGCACGATCGAGCCGGTCACGAAGTCGGAGCCCGGTGCGGCTCAGCGGCGCCGGCCAGGGTGGCGCACGCTCCGGCGGCACCACGTCGTCGGAGTCGGCGAACGCCGAGGTAGTCGCCCGGTGACGCTGCTCGCGTCGCCGTCGTTGCGCGCCGCGCCGAGGCCGCCGTTGGCCGGTGTGCAGCGACCGTGACCCGCGGTCGTCGCGGGCGGCGTACCCGTCGGCGATCGCCCCCGACGCCGTCCGGCGAGCCGTCGTCGACGACGACGACCTCGAGGTCGACACCGTCCTGGGCCGAGCAGGCTGTCGAGCGCCTCGGGCAGCAGTGCTCGACGTCGTAGGCGGGCACCACGACGAGCCGCGGCGTCGGCGCCGCCGACGCTCGCCGGCAGCCCACTTCACGCGGCGAGGCAGCGACGCCAGCGGTAGGCTTCCTGCCGTAGGCACCCCACCGCCGACACGCCGACGAGTCGAGGCCGTGCGACCTCGAGCCCGCGACTACCCCCGCAAGGTGCTCTTCGTCGCCGGCGCGGGCCGCAGCGGCACCAGCACCATCGCGGGCCTGATGCAGATCATGGGCCTGCACGTGCCGCAGCCCGAGGTGGTGGCCGACGAGTCCAACCCCAAGGGGTTCGGCGAGCCCGCTGGGTCGTCGACCACCACGACCGGCTGCTCAAGGAGGCCGGCGTCCAGGTCAGCGACGCCCGCCCGGACGCGTGGTTCGAGACCGGCCGGGTCGTCCACCCGCGAGCCCGAGCGGATCCGCACCGCCGACTGGCTGGAGGGCCACTTCGCGGTCAACCCCGAGCTGGTCGTCAAGGACCCGCGGCTGCGCTGGTTCCTCGGCCTGTGGCGGGTGGCGGCGATCCGCACGGTGCGACGCCGGTGTTCGCGACGATGCTGCGCCCGCCGGCGGAGGTGGTCGGCAGCAAGCAGACGTACTACGCGAACCGGCTCGGCTCGGCGCACCTCGCGGCGAGCTGGCTGAACATGCTGCTGCACACCGAGCGCGCCACCCGCGAGTCCGTCGCGGACGGCGGCCGGGTGTTCGTGCGGTACGGCGACCTGCTCGACGACTGGACCCGCGTCGTGATGGCGTCGGCCGAGCAGCTCCAGCTGCAGCACGTGCTGCACGCCAAGCAGCGAGCAGATCCGCGACGGGCACCGGTTCGTCGACCCGGGGCTGCGCCGGATGACCCAGAGCCTGGCCGACCTCGACCTGCCGCCGCGGCTGCACGAGCTCACCGAGCAGACCTGGACGGAGCTCAACAAGCTCGCCGAGCCCGGCGGCGACACCCCCGACGTGCACGCGACCCTCGACCAGCTGCGCGAGGCGTACGTCGACCTCTACGCCGAGGCCGAGGCGATCTCCCGGTCCTCCGTCGTCGCGGCCGAGCAGCGGGTCAAGCGGGAGCTCAAGGGCGGTGGCCGCCAGGCCGGCCCGCGCCGCGGCTCCCGAGGCCGCCGCGGGAGTCGATGGCCGACAGGATCCCGCACGGCCTGCGCGCGGCCGTCCCGGCCGGCTGTGCGCCGCGGCGTCCGCAAGGCGCTGGGCAAGCGCGATGACGGTCCCCGCCACGGGCGACCGGTCTGCAGAACCTCGAGGGCCACACCGACTTCGACATCGTCTGGCCCTGGACCCGGCCCGGCGGGGCTGCGGCCGGGCAACACCGCCGTGCTGCGGGTCAAGGACGAGGCGCCGTCGCTGCCGTGGGTGCTGCCGCCGCTGCTGCGCGCCTGCGACCACGTGCTGGTCGTCGACAACGGCTCGACCGACGGCACCCCCGAGGTCGCGGCCGAGACCGCGGCGACGGCGGGGCACGCCGACAAGCTCACGCCAGACGTCGTACCCCTTCGCGGTCGCCCGCGCCGGCGCCGAGCACCTCGCCCAGCACGAGCTGTCGGTGCACTCGCTGTCGTACTTCTACAACTGGTGCTTCGCCCAGGTGACCACCCGCTACTCCTGGAAGTGGGACGGCGACATGGTGCTGACCACCGAGGGCGAGGTGTCGATCGGCGACCTCGGCTGGCAGGTGGGCGACGTGCAGTCGATCATCCGGGTGCCGCGGCACGGGCTCTACCTCGCCGACGAGCGGCAGGGCTACCTCGACCTGGGCCTGCGCAACGCCGAGGAGTGGGGCTTCCCGATCGGCCCGGACTTCGTCTTCACCAAGGCCTTCGAGTGGGAGATCCGGACGACGCCCGTCGGCGTCCGCTCGATCGGCCTGCCGCACGGGCTCTGCGTGGAGCTGAAGTACCTCGACGGCGACGAGTTCGCGCACTGGACCGACCCGGCGTCGTTCGCCACGCGCTTCCGCAACAAGCGCAAGCGCCGCGAGTGGGAGGTCTTCAACGCCCTCCAGGAGGGCGTCGTCCCGGCCGGGGTGCACGAGATCGAGGCTCCCGAGGGCACCCACATCGTCGACCACGTCACCCACGAGTGGCTGCCGCGCGCCCCGCGGCCCCTCGAGGTCGGCTGACCAGCCCGCCCCGAGCTTCGGCGTCGTTCCTGACCGTTTGTGCCGGTTGCAACGCTCACGAAGGGTCGGAACACCCGGTCGACCGGGTGTTCCGCCCACCCGCCGCCTCGCACCTCAGCCACCGAGGCGAGCGCAATGTCGGGTACGTCACGTGATGCGGCAGTAGGCGAGCGGAAGACACCGCCGTACCCTCGGGTTGACCACTACGAGCACATCGTCCGGTACCCACTCCGGCTCCTCCAGCAGTCCAGGAGGAGTGGTCGGAGGGACTGGAACGAGAGGTTCGACAACCTATGACGCAATCCCGCGCCCCGCAGCCCGGCCTACCGGGTGGGCGTGGTCGGCGCCGGCCGCGTCGGCGCCGTCCTGGCCGCCGCCCTGCGCGCCGCCGGCCACGAGATCGTCGCCGCCGCCGGTGAGTCCGACGCCTCCCGCGACCGGGCCGCCGCGCTGCTGCCCGGCGTGCCCGCTCGCTCAAGCCGACCGAGGTCGCCCGCGCCGGCCGACCTGCTGCTGCTGACCGTCCCCGACGACATGCTCGGCAACGTCGTCACCATGCTGAGCGACGGCCGGGGCCATCCGCCCGGGCCAGTACGTCGTGCACACCTCCGGCCGGCACGGCCTCGCCGTGCTCGACGCCCGCCGATCGCCGTCGGCGCCCGCGCGGTCGCGATGCACCCGGCGATGACCTTCACCGGCACCGCGGTCGACCTCGACCGCGCTCGCGCGGCTGCGTCTTCGGCCTGACCGCCGGCCCGGCGAGCGCGCGCTCGCCGAGGCCCTGGTCGCCGACCTCGGCGGCCGCCCGATGTGGGTGCCCGAGGAGCGGCGCACGCTCTACCACGCGGGGCTCGCGCACGGCGCCAACCACCTGGTCACCCTGGTCACCCAGGCGATGGAGCTGCTCGGCCGCCGCCGGCGCCGACGACCCGGCCGCGCACGCTGCGCCCGCTGCTCACCGCCGCCCTCGACAACGCGCTCGAGCACGGCGACGCCGCGCTGACCGGCCCGATCGTGCGCGGCGACGTCGGCACCGTCCGCGGCGCACCTCGCCGAGATCGCCGCCAACGCGCCGCACACGCTGCCGTCGTACGTCGCCCTGGCCCGCGCCACCCTGGACCGCGCGGTCACCGACGGCCGGGTGCTGCCGATCCGCGCGCCGGCGGATCCGTCAGGTCCTCGACGACGCCGTCGCGCGGCCTGCGACGTCTCGCCGAGCGATCACGAGCGGATCGTGAGGGACCACCCGTGTCCCCGGTCGCTCGCGCGCACCCGCGCGGAGCTCGCCGACGCTGCTCGCGCCGCGCCGCGCCCCGGGCAGCGGGTCGGCCTGGTGCCGACGATGGGCGCGCTGCACGAGGGCCACGCCAGCCTGATGCGCACGGCCCGCGAGCGCGATCGGCGACGGACGGCCCGGTGGTGGTCTCGATCTTCGTCAACCCGCTGCAGTTCGGCGCCGGCGAGGACCTCGACCGCTACCCGCGCACCCTCGACGCCGACCTCGAGCTCTGCGACGCGCGAGGGCGTCGACATCGTCTTCGCGCCCGTCGGTCGAGGAGGTCTACCCGGGCGGCACGCCGCAGGTCACGGTCGAGCCCGGCCCGCTCGGCGACGATCCTCGAGGGGCGAGACCCGGCCCGGCCACTTCGCGCGGCGTGCTCACCGTGGTCGCCAAGCTGTTCGGCCTGGTCCGCCCGGACGTCGCGGTCTTCGGCGAGAAGGACTACCAGCAGCTCGCGCTGATCCGCCGGATGGCGCCGACCTCTACCTGGGCGTCGAGGTCGTCGGCGCCGAGACCGTCCGCGAGCCCGACGGGCTCGCGCTGTCCAGCCGCAACCGCTACCTCGACGCCGAGCAGCGCCATCAGGCGGCCGCGCTCAGCCGGACCCTGCGCGCCGCCCAGGAGGCGCCGGCTACGGCGTCGACGCCGCGCTCGCCGCGGCCCGCGCCGAGCTGCGCGCCGCCGACGGCGTCGACCTCGACTACCTCGTCGTCACCGACCCGACCTGGGCGCGCTGCCCGACGTCGTACCTCCCGGCACCGACGGCGCGGGTCCTGGTCGCCGCCCGGGTCGGCACCACCCGCCTGATCGACAACCTGCCGCTCGTCCTCGGGTCCCGGGCACGCGGGAGGAGCTCCGATGCTGCGCACCATGATGAAGAGCAAGATCCACCGGGCCACCGTCACCCAGGCCGACCTGCACTACGTCGGCTCGGTCACCGTCGACGAGGACCTGCTCGACGCCGCCGACCTGCTGCCGGCGAGCTGGTGCACATCGTCGACATCACCAACGGCGCCCGGCTCGAGACCTACACGATCGCCGGCGAGCGCGGCTCCGGCGTGATCGGCATCAACGGCGCCGCGGCCCGGCTGGTGCACCCCGGCGACCTGGTCATCCTGATCGCCTACGGCCAGATGGACACCGCCGAGGCGCGCGAGCTCCAGCCGCACGTCGTCTTCGTCGACGCCGACAACAGGATCCTGGCCACCGGCTTCGACCCGGCCGAGGCGTCCGCGGGCTCCGGCCTGGTCCGCGGCGACCAGCTCGTCGCCCGTTAGCCTGCCGCAATGCCCGACCGCTCCCGTCGCCGCGTCCCCGGCCGCCTCGTCGCGCCCGACCCGGCTGGACCACCACGGCCGACGTCGTCGTCGTCGGCTCCGGCATCGCCGGGCTGACCGCCGCGCTGCGGCTGCGCCGGCCAGGTCGACAAGGTCCTGGTCGTCACCAAGGACGTGCTCGCCGCCGGCTCGACCCAGTGGGCGCAGGGCGGCATCGCCGCCGCGCTCGGCCCGGGCGACACCCCGGCCGAGCACGAGCGTCGACACCCTGGTCGCCGGCGCCGGCGCCTGCGACGCGGACGCCGTCCGGGTGCTGGTGACCGAGGGCCCGGACGCCGTGCGCGAGCTGATCGCGCTCGGCACCAACTTCGACCACGACCCCGACGGCGAGCTCTCGCTGACCCGCGAGGGCGGCCACCACCGCGACCGGATCGCGCACGCCGGCGGCGACGCCACCGGCGCCGAGATCCAGCGCGCGCTGATCGCCGCGGTCGAGCGCGGCGCCCGAGATCGAGGTCATCGAGCACGCGCTCGCCGTCGACCTGCTGCTCGCCGACGACGGCGGCGTCGCCGGCGCTGACCCTGCACGTGATGGGCGAGGGCCAGCGCGACGGCGTCGGCGCGGTGCACTGCCGCGCGGTCGTGCTGGCCAGCGGCGGCCTCGGCCAGGTCTTCTCCCAGACCACCAACCCCGCGGTCTCCACCGGCGACGGCATGGCGCTCGCGCTGCGCGCCGGCGCGGTGCTGCGCGACCTGGAGTTCGTGCAGTTCCACCCGACCGTGATGTACCTCGGCCCCGACTCCCGCGGCCAGCAGCCGCTGATCTCCGAGGCGGTGCGCGGCGAGGGCGCGTTCCTCGTCGACTTCGAGGGCAACCGCGTTCATGCAGGGCGTGCACGAGCTCGCCGACCTGGCGCCGCGCGACGTCGTCGCCAAGGCGATCATGCGGCGGATGCATCGAGACCGGCCGCCCGCACATGTGGCTCGACGCCCGCCACCTCGGCGCGCGACGTTCTGGGAGCGCCGGTTCCCGACGATCCTGGCCACCTGCCGCAGCCACGGCGTCGACCCGGTCACCGACCTGATCCCGGTCGCGCCCGGCCTGCCACTACGCCTCCGGCGGCGTGCGCACCGACCTGTGGGGCCGCACCAACGTGCCCGGCCTCTACGCCACCGGCGAGGTCGCCTGCTCCGGCGTGCACGGCGCCAACCGGCTGGCCTCCAACTCGCTGCTCGAGGGGCTGGTCTTCTCCCGCCGGATCGCCGACGGTGCTGCCCGGCGAGCTGCGGCCGCTGGCCGCCGCCGGCGCCCGACGCGCCGCACCGCCGGGCCTGGTGCCCGGCGGCGCTGCGCCGCGAGCTGCAGGAGGTGATGACCGTCGCGGGTCGGCGTGCTGCGCAGCGCCGACGGGCTGGCCGAGGCGACCGCCGGCTGCTCGACAAGCTCGACCGGCGTCGCGGCCGACGTCGTCGACCAGGCAGTCGTGGGAGACCACCAACCTGCTCACGATCAGCACCGCGCTCGCCGACGCCGCCGCGCTGCGCGAGGAGACCCGCGGCTCGCACTGGCGCGAGGACTTCCCCGAGCGCGACGACGCCGCACTTCGCCGGCCACTTCGACGTCGTGATGGCCGACGGCGCGACCGACGGTCGCGTTCGGCCGGCGCCGCGACCGACCGACGGTGGCGCCGCATGAGCGCGCGTGACGACGCACGCCGAGCTGCCGCGACCTGGTCGAGGAGCTCGCCGACGCCGGGCTCGACGCGCTCGACGTCTACGCGCAGGTCGCGCGCGGCGCTCGGCCGAGGACCTGCCCGACGGCGGCGTCGACGTCACGTCGAGCGCCACCATCGCCGCCGACGCCCGCGGCAGCGGCGGTCTTCGCCGCCCGCGAGGCCGGCGTGGTCGCCGGGCTCGGCGTCGCCGCGCTGGTCTTCCACGAGGTCATGGGCGACGACCGTCGACGGTCGACCGACCGGGTGCCCGACGGCACCCGGGTCGCGCGCGGGCGACGTGGTGATGCGGGTCGCCGGCCCGACCCGCGGCCTGCTCACCGCCGAGCGCACCGCGCTCAACTTCGCCTGCCACCTCTCCGGCGTCGCCACCGCGACCGCGCACTGGGTCGACGCCCTCGAGGGCACCCGCGCCCGGGTGCTCGACACCCGCAAGACGCTGCCGGCCTACCGCGCGCTGCAGAAGTACGCCGTGCGCTGCGGCGGCGGCGTCAACCACCGGTTCAGCCTCAGCGACCGGGCGATGGTCAAGGACAACCACGTGGTCGCCGCCGGCGGCGTGGTGCCGGCGTACGAGGCGGTGCGCGCGGCCTACCCCGACCTGCGCGGTCGAGGTCGAGGTCACCGACCTCGACCAGCTGCGCGAGCTGCTCGACGCCGGCTGCACCGAGATCCTGCTCGACAACATGGACTCCGCCGACGATGGCCGAGGCGGTCGCGCATCACCGACGGGCCGGGCCGACGCTCGAGGCCTCCGGCGGGCTGACCCTCGAGCGGGCCCGCGAGGTCGCCGAGACCGGCGTCGACTTCATCTCGGTCGGCGCGCTCACCCACTCGGTCAAGGTCTTCGACCTCGGCCTGGACCTCCGGAGGACTGATGATGCCCTGCTCGCCGCCGACATCGGCAACAGCCACACCGTGCTCGGGCTGCGTCGACGACGGCGAGGTGCACCGCCGACTGGCGGGTGGCGACCGACGAGCGGCGCACCGCCGACGAGTGGGCGGTGCTGCTGCGCGGCCTGCTCGGGCCGGCGCTCGACGAGCGTCGACGGGATCGCGGTCTGCGCGACCGTGCCGGCGGTGCTGCACGAGTGGCGCGACATGCTGGCGCGGCACTTCGCCGACGTGCCGCAGCGTGGTCGTCGAGCCCGGCGTGCGCACCGGCGTCCCGGTGCTGATGGACAACCCGCGCGAGGTCGGCACCGACCGGATCATCAACGCGCTCGCCGCCGTCCACGAGTACGGCGGCCCGGCGATCGTCGTCGACTTCGGCGGCACCGCCACGACCTTCGACGTGGTCAGCGCGAAGGGGCAGTACGTCGGCGGCGCGATCGCGCCCGGAATCGAGATCTCGCTCGAGGCGCTCGGCCGCCGCGGCGCCCAGCTGCGCAAGGTCGAACTGCTGCGGCCGCGCTCGGTGATCGCCAAGAACACCGTCGAGGCGCTGCAGTCGGGCATGGTCTTCGGCGTCGCCAGCCAGGTCGAGGGAATTGTCGCCCGGATGATCGCCGAGCTCGGCGCCGAGCCCGCCGACGTGCGCGTCGATCGCCACCGGATACCTCGCGCCGCTGGTCGTCGACGAGTGCCGCTGCTTCACCGACCACGCGCCCGTGGCTGACGCTGCGCGGCCTGGAGCTGGTATTCGCGCGCAATACCTGACACTGTCCGATCGGTCGATTTCGCTATTCATCGCGATACTCGATCGACGGAATCCGTGGCATGATGCGAATCGGTCACGCACGAATGTTCTGACATTTCGATGATCGAGGTAGCACGACACATGGCGCAGAAGGTCAACATCGTTCTCGTCGACGACCTCGACGGCAGTGAGGCGACCGAGACCGTCACCTTCGGTCTCGACGGCACGACGTACGAGATCGACCTCAACGACAAGAATGCCGCCAAGCTGCGCGACGCGCTCGCCGGCTACGTCGGCCACGGCCGCAAGGTCGGCGCCGCGCCGCGTCGCGGCCGCAAGTCCGCCGCCGCGGCCACCGGCGGCCCCAGCGCCCGCGAGATCCGCGACTGGGCCCGCGTCCAACGGCCACGACGTCCCCGACCGCGGCCGGGTCTCCGCCGACGTCCGCGAGGCGTTCGACGCCGCGCACTGACGTCCTCGCACGCAGCGGCGCAGTCACCGCCCGCGCGACTCGGGTGCGCTCGGCACGCTCGTGCCGGGTCCGCCTTGTTCGCTCTCAGCGGACTGCCGTTGGGCCCTGACGGGGAACGCGTAGGCTGTCAGCGGGGTTAGTCCTCTCGTACCTCCCCTCCGCCCCGGGCGGGAGGGCCCCACGAAGCTTCAGGAGCGATGCGCATGTTCGAGCGGTTCACAGACCGAGCCCGACGGGTGGTCGTGCTGGCCCAGGAAGAGGCCCGCATGCTCTCCCACAACTACATCGGCACCGAGCACATCCTGCTCGGCCTCATCCACGAGGGCGAGGGCGTCGCCGCCAAGGCGCTCGAGAGCCTCGACATCTCGCTGGAGGCCGTGCGCGCCCAGGTCGAGGAGATCATCGGCCAGGGCCAGCAGGCGCCCAGCGGCCACATCCCGTTCACGCCGCGCGCCAAGAAGGTGCTCGAGCTGTCCCTGCGCGAGGCGCTGCAGCTCGGCCACTCCTACATCGGCACCGAGCACATCCTGCTCGGCCTGATCCGCGAGGGCGAGGGCGTCGCCGCCCAGGTGCTGCAGAAGCTCGGCGCCGACCTCAACCGGGTCCGCCAGCAGGTCATCCAGCTGCTCTCCGGCTTCCAGGGCAAGGAGTCGTCCGGCGCCGGCCGCCGCCGCCGGCGGCTCCGGCAGCGACGCGCCGTCGTCCTCGCTGGTGCTCGACCAGTTCGGTCGCAACCTCACCCAGGACGCCCGCGAGGGCAAGCTCGACCCGGTCATCGGCCGCGAGCAGGAGATCGAGCGGGTCATGCAGATCCTGTCGCGCCGCACGAAGAACAACCCGGTCCTGATCGGCGAGCCCGGCGTCGGCAAGACGACGATCGTCGAGGGCCTGGCCCAGGACATCGTCAAGGGCAACGTGCCCGAGACGCTCAAGGACAAGCAGATCTACACCCTCGACCTCGGCGCGCTGGTGGCCGGCTCGCCGCTACCGCGGTGACTTCGAGGAGCGCCTGAAGAAGGTGCTCAAGGAGATCCGCACCCGCGGCGACATCGTGCTGTTCATCGACGAGATCCACACCCTCGTCGGCGCCGGCGCGGCCGAGGGCGCGATCGACGCCGCCAGCATCCTCAAGCCGATGCTGGCCCGCGGCGAGCTGCAGACCATCGGCGCGACCACGCTCGACGAGTACCGCAAGTACCTCGAGAAGGACGCCGCGCTCGAGCGCCGCTTCCAGCCGATCCAGGTCGCCGAGCCGTCGATCGCGCACACGATCGAGATGCTCAAGGGCCTGCGCGACCGCTACGAGGCGCACCACCGGGTCACGATCACCGACGAGGCGCTGGTCTCGGCCGCGACGCTGGCCGACCGCTACATCTCCGACCGGTTCCTGCCGGACAAGGCCATCGACCTGATCGACGAGGCCGGCTCGCGGCTGCGGATCCGCCGGATGACGGCGCCCGCCGACCTGCGCGAGTACGACGACAAGATCGGCGAGGTGCGCCAGCGCAAGGAGGCCGCGATCGACGGCCAGGACTTCGAGGCCGCCGCTCGTCTGCGCGACGAGGAGAAGCAGCTGATCCTCAAGAAGTCCGAGCGCGAGAAGCAGTGGCGCGCGGGCGACATGGACGAGGTCGCCGAGGTCGACGAGGAGCTGATCGCCGAGGTCCTCGCGGTCGCGACCGGCATCCCGATCGTGAAGCTCTCCGAGGAGGAGTCGACCCGGCTGCTCAAGATGGAGGACGAGCTGCACAAGCGCGTCATCGGCCAGGACGAGGCCGTCAAGGCGCTCTCGCCGGGCGATCCGTCGTACCCGTGCCGGCCTGAAGGACCCGAAGCGTCCCGGCGGCTCGTTCATCTTCGCCGGCCCGTCCGGTGTCGGTAAGACCTGGCTGTCCAAGACGCTCGCCGAGTTCCTCTTCGGCGACGAGGACGCGCTGATCCAGCTCGACATGTCGGAGTTCGGCGAGAAGCACACCGTCTCGCGGCTCTTCGGCTCGCCTCCCGGCTACGTCGGCTACGAAGAGGGCGGCCAGCTCACCGAGAAGGTGCGCCGCAAGCCGTTCTCGGTGGTGCTCTTCGACGAGGTCGAGAAGGCGCACCCGGACATCTTCAACAGCCTGCTGCAGATCCTCGAGGAAGGTCGCCTGACCGACTCGCAGGGCCGGGTGGTCGACTTCAAGAACACCGTCATCATCATGACCACCAACCTCGGCACCCGCGACATCTCCAAGGGCGTCAACCTGGGCTTCCAGCAGTCCGGCGACGCGGCCGGCTCCTACGAGCGGATGAAGAGCAAGGTGTCAGGAGGAGCTCAAGCAGCACTTCCGCCCCGAGTTCCTCAACCGTGTCGACGAGATCATCGTGTTCCCGCCGCTGACGCAGGAGCAGATCGTCGCACATGGTCGACAACATGATCGCGCTCGGTCGAGCTGCGGCTGCGCGACCGCGACATGCGGCTCGAGCTGACCCAGGCCGCGAAGAACCTGCTCGCCGAGCGGGGCTTCGACCCGGTGCTGGGTGCCCGGCCGCTGCGCCGCACGATCCAGCGCGAGATCGAGGACGTGCTCGCCGAGAAGATGCTCTTCGGCGAGGTCGGCCCCGGCCAGATCGTGCTGGTCGACGTCGAGGGCGAGGGCCCGACCGCGAAGTTCACGTTCGACGGGCCAGAAGGTCGGCGAGCTGCCCGACCTGCCGCCGTTCGAGACCGCCGAGGTGGCGCCGGCCCTCGGGCCGGACCCGATCCGCGGCGAGGGCGACGAGGCCACGCCCGGTCCGACCGACGTCGAGAAGACGGCGGGGACTGACTAGCCTGCACCAGGTGACCGACGACGAGCGAGGCCGCCGCGCATAGCGGCGGCCTCGTCGTCTTGGCGAGCACGGTCAAGGACACCGTCGGCAACGTCCAGCGTTACGTCGAGGGCAACCTCGCCGGCGGGGCCGACCACCTGGTCGTCTTCCTCGACGCCCCGGACGACGCGGCGACCCCGGAGGTACGTGCGTGGCTCGAGGCGCACCCGCACGTCACCTGCGTGGTCACCGACGACACGTGGTGGACCGACAAGCGGCCCGAGCACCTGAACACCCGCCAGCGGATCAACGCCAACGTCGTCAAGGCGCTGCTGTCGACGGTGGACTGGGCCGACTGGGTCTTCCACGTCGACGCCGACGAGATCGTCCAGCTCGACCGCGGCGCGCTCGACGCCGTACCCGGCTCCCGGGCGGCGGTGAGCCTGACACCGCTGGAGGCGGTCTCGCCGCAAGCACTGGGACGGCGACCCGACGTGGTTCAAGCGGATGCTCGAGGCCGACGACCTCACCCTGCTCAAGACCCTGGGCGTGATCGACCGGCCCGCCAACGGCGCGTACTTCCACGGCCACGTCGAGGGGAAGTCCGGGCTCCGCCCCACCCCCGACCTCTGGCTGACCCTGCACAAGGTGCGTCGACGCGGAGAAGAACGACGTGGAGCCCTGGACCGACCCCGCCGGGCTCCGGCTGCTGCACTACGAGTCGTTCTCGGGGGAGGACTTCGTGCGCAAGTGGACGTCGATCCTGGCGGCCGGGCCGAAGCCCAGCTTCCGTCCCGGTCGGGAGCCCACCGCGATCGCGCTGCAGACCCTGATCGGCAAGGGGCTCACCGCCGAGCAGGCGCAGCCCTACCTGATGCGGATCTTCGAGAACACCACCGAGGACGACTTCGACACCCTCCGCGACCTCGACCTGCTGGAGCAGGTCGACCCGCGCGCCGGGACGTACGTCCCCGCCCCGCTGCCCGACGACTCCCTGACCACCCTGCTCGACGCCGTACGAGGCGAACCCAAGCGCCCCTTCCACCCCGGCACCCCCGCCGACAAGGTCCGCAAGATCCTGGACCGCCTGACCTCCTCGGGTTCCGGCCTCAAGGGTCTGTTGCGGCGCTGATTTCCGATAGTCCGCGACGAACTCGACCATCGAAAGGCGTCCCGACGGTCGATTTCGTCACGGACTATCCGGGAAGGCCGTAACCCCCGGGGGCGGCGACGAGGAGCCCGTCGGCGAGCAGGGAGGCCAGGCAGCGGTCCCGTTGGGTGGCGTCGTCCCAGGCCAGCGTCGAGGCGCTGCGGTGCACCGTACCTTCGGCGTCGCGGACCACGGCGAGCAGCCGGCCGCGGCACTGCCGGTCGGTGCCGGCCCAGGTCTGCGCCTTGCGTGGCGGACCGTCGTACGCCGGGTAGCCGGCCGCGCGCCACGCGCACCGGTCGGCCACCGGGCAGGCCCCGCAGCGCGGCTTGGCGCGGCGTGCAGACCAGCGCGCCGAGCTCCATCAGCGCGACCGACCAGGTCGCGGCGGTCGCCTCGTCGTCGGGCAGCAGCCCGGCGGCGAGGCGCGCTCGGCGGCCGTCGCCGGCGACCGGCGGATGCTCGACGCCCGAGACCAGCCGCGCGAGGACCCGGCGGACGTTGGTGTCGAGCACGACGTGGCGCCGGCCGAAGCGCGAAGGTGGCGATCGCCGCCGCCGTGTAGTCGCCGACGCCGGGCAGCGCCAGCAGGTCGTCGTACGACGACGGCACCTCGCCGCCGTGCCGGGCCGACGATCGCGACGGCGCGCGGCGTGCAGCCGCAGCGCCCGTCGCGGGTAGCCCAGCCGGCCCCAGGCGCGCACCGCCTCGCCGGTCGGCTCGGCGGCCAGGTCGGCGGGCGTCGGCCACGCGCTCCAGCCACAGGCTCGTGCACCGGCGAGCACCCGCGCGACCGGCGTCTGCTGGAGCATGAACTCCGAGACCATCACCGACCACGGGCGTGGCCGCCGCGCCGCGCCAGGGCAGGTCGCGGGCGTGCTCGTCGTACCACGCGAGCAGCGCGGTGTGCAGGCCTCGAGGCCCTCGAAGGACTGGGTCATCGCGGGTGATCGTAGGTCGGCCGGTGTGGCAACCCCGAGGCGGCCGCGGCCGCTGGCTAGCGTTTCCGACGTGCCCCAGACCCCCGACCGGCCGCGCCCGCCCGCCCGGCGGGTGCCGGCGCGGGTCTACTGGGTGCGGCGGGCGGCCGTGCTCGGCACGGCCGGCCTGCTGGTCTCGCGGTCGGCCGGATGCTGGTGGGGTCGAGCGACGGCAGCGACTCCGGACCGGACCAGGCGGGCGCGGTGCAGGCCGCCGCGAACCTGACCCCCTCGGTGACGTCGAGCGGCCCGGAGATCCAGATGCCGAAGGGCACCAAGAAGCCGCGGAAGTCCAAGCCGCCCAAGCCGACGCCCACACCGCTGGCTCAGCCGAGCGGGCCGTGCTCGCCGGAGGACGTCGTGGTGACGCCCGAGGCGCGCACCCCGTGGGCGGCAGCGACGTGGTGGTCGCGCTGGAGTTCCGGACCCAGGTCTCGGCGGCCTGCACCTTCGACGTCTCCGCCGCGAGCGTCACGATGAACATCACCTCCGGCCACGACCCGATCTGGTCCAGCCGGCAGTGCCCGCGCGGTGATCCCGACCACCAACGTGGTGGCCCGCAACGACCTGGCCACCTACGTCTACGTCACGTGGAACGGCAAGCGCTCCGACGACACCTGCTCCCCGCGTACGTCGTGGGCGCTGCCCGGCTGGTACCACGTCCGCGTCGCCGCCCTCGGCGGCGAGCCCGCCGACGAGCAGTTCGAGCTCGCCGCGCCCCAGCCCGCCACCGTCACCGAGACCGTCACCCCCGACCCCCCGAAGCACACCAAGAAGCCCAAGGGTCACTGAGGGCTGCCCGGCGGGGAGCCGGAACACCCGGTCGACCGGGTGTTCCGACCCTTCGTGCGCGTTGCAACGACCACAAACGGTCAGGAACGACGCCGAAGCTCAGACGTACCGCTCGAGGATGGTCGACTCGGCGAGGCGGGACAGCCCCTCGCGGACGCTGCGGGCGCGCAGCTCGCCGACGCCCTCGACGGCCTGCAGGTCGTCGACGCCGGCGGAGAGCAGCTTCTGCAGGGTGCCGAAGTGCTCGACGAGCCGGTCGACGACGGGCGTGGGCAGCCGGGGCACCTTGGCCAGCAGGCGGTAGCCGCGCGGCGCGACCGCGCCGTCGAGCTGCTCGCCGAGGCCGAGGACCTTCGCGACCGCGACCGGGTCGACCAGGTCGGTGGGGGAGAGGGACTCCAGGCGGGCGAGCAGCGCCTCGGGGCTCCGGGTCTTGCGGCCGGCCGGCAGGTAGTCGCGGATCACCAGCTCGCGCTCGGCGTCGACGCCGGTGACCAGCTCCTCGAGCTGGAGCGAGAGCAGCCGGCCGTCGGTGCCGAGCTCGAGCACGTAGTCCTCGATCTCGCGCGCGATCCGGGTGACCATCTCGAGGCGCTGGGCGACGACGGCGACGTCGCGGACGGTGACCAGGTCCTCGATCTCCAGGGCGGACAGCGTGCTGGACACCTCGTCGAGGCGCATCTTGTAGCGCTCCAGGGTGGCCAGCGCCTGGTTGGCGCGCGACAGGATCTGGCCGGAGTCCTCGAGGACGTGGCGGGTGTCGCCGACGTACACCGCGATGATCTGCATCGACTGCGACACCGAGATCACCGGGATGCCGGTCTGCTTGGCGACCCGGTCGGCGGTGCGGTGCCGGGTGCCGGTCTCGTCGGAGGGGATCCTCTGGTCGGGCATCAGGTGTACGGCGGCCCGGAGGATCCGGGTCAGGTCCTTGTCGACGATGATCCCGCCGTCCATCTTGGCGAGCTCGCGCAGCCCGGTCGCGGTGAACGGCACGTCGAGCGCGAAGCCGCCGGTCGAGATCGACTCGACCGTCCGGTCGTTGCCGATCACGATCAGCGCGCCGGTGCGGCCGCGCAGGATCCGCTCGAGCCCGTCGCGCAGCGAGGTGCCGGGCGCGATCAACGCCAGCGTGGCGCGCAGGCGGAGCACGTCGTCGGAGCGCTCGATGCCGGCCACGGCGGGAAGTCTAGGGCGTTGGGCCAGGTCAGACGGCTTCCGCGGAGTAGTCGCCGGTCACCCCGAGCAGGCGCAGGGCCGAGGCGATGTCGGGCACCTCGATGACCCGCATGCCCTCGATGGTGCGCGGGACGGGCGCGACGCCCACCTCGTGCCGCTCGGCGGGGACCACCGCCACCGCGAACCCCAGCCGCGCGGCCTCGGCGATCCGCTGCGGGCAGGTCGCGGACCCGGCGCAGCTCGCCGGCCAGGCCGATCTCGCCCATCGCCACCACGCCCAGCGGCGCCGGCTGGTCGCGAGTGGCCGACGCGATGGCCACGGCGACGGCCAGGTCGCTGGCCGGCTCGGTGATCCGCGCCCCGCCGACGGTCGAGGCGAACACGTCGTGGGTGTGCAGCCGGATGCCGCAGTGCTGCTGCAGCACGGCGAGCACCATCGCGACCCGGGAGCCGTCGAGCCCCGGACGTCGTACGACGCGGGCGCTCGGCCGGCGTCGGGGTCACCAGCGCCTGGATCTCGGCGAGCAGCGGCCGGCGGCCCTCCATCGAGACCGCGACGCAGGTGCCGGCCACCTGGCGGCCGTGGTGCTCGACGAACAGGCCGGTGGGGTCGGTGACCGCGGTGATCCCCTCCGGGCCCAGGTCGAAGCAGCCGACCTCGTCGATGGGACCGAAGCGGTTCTTCATCGCCCGCACCATCCGGAACCGGGAGTTGCGGTCGCCCTCGAACTGCAGCACCACGTCGACGACGTGCTCGAGCACCCGCGGGCCGGCGATCGAGCCGTCCTTGGTGACGTGGCCGACCAGCACGGTGGTGATGTTGCGGGTCTTGGCGACCCGGATCAGCGCGGCGGCGACCTCCTTGACCTGGCTGACGCCGCCGGGGGTGCCGTCGAGGCCGGGCGCGGAGATGGTCTGGATGGAGTCGACGACGAGCAGGCTCGGGCGGACCTCCTCGATGTGGGTGAGCACCGCACCCAGGTCGGTCTCCGCGGCCAGGAACAGCTCGTCGTGCACGCCGCCGGTGCGGTCGGCCCGCAGCCGGACCTGGGAGGCGGACTCCTCGCCGGTGACGTAGAGGGTGCGGCGGTGCACGCGCGCGGTCTGCGCGGCGACCTCGAGCAGCAGGGTGCTCTTGCCGACGCCCGGCTCGCCGGCGAGCAGGATCGCCGCGCCGGGCACCAGCCCGCCGCCGAGCACCCGGTCGAGCTCGGGCACCCCGCTGGAGCGGAACTGGGAGTCCTGCACGCTGACCTGGCCGATGGGCACCGCCGGGCGGGTGACCGGGGTGGCGGCGGCCCGCAGCATCGGCGTGGCGGCCTCGACCACCGAGCCCCAGGCCTGGCACTCGCCGCAGCGGCCGACCCACTTGGGCGTCTCCCACCCGCACTCCGAGCAGCGGTGGGCCGGGCGCGGGGAACGGGCGTGCTTGGAGGGCGAGGGAGCCATGGCGGTCACGCTAGGCCAGCCCACCGACGGCCCGGCGCCGCCTCGCGGGGGCCCGGACTTGGCGGCGGTGGGAGGGGTCGCCGTACTCCTCACTTATGCTGGGTTCGCCGGTCTTGGATCGATCAATCCCGGTGCTGCGATGGGAGGTGTGCGTGACGATCCGCTACCCCGTCGCGCCCCCCACGCTGGCCGACGTCGCCGAGCGTGCCGGCGTCTCGCGGCAGACGGTCTCCAACGCCATCAACAACCCCGACCTGCTGCGCGCCGACACCCTCGCGCGGGTGCAGGACGCGGTCGCGGAGCTCGGCTACTCGCCCAACCGCGCCGCCCGCAACCTGCGCACCCGCGCCTCGCACCTGATCGGCCTGAAGTTCCAGCCCGCCCAGGAGGGCACCGCCAACGCGGCGATGGACCGGTTCGTGCACTCGCTGGTCGAGACCGCGGGCGGGGCGGGTTACCACATCCTGCTGTTCGCGGTCGGCGAGGACGAGGACCACCTGCGGGGGTACGACGAGCTGTTGCGGGCCGACGGCCGTCGACGCCTTCATCGTGACGGACACCTACCTCGGCAACCCGCAGGCGGCCTGGCTGCGGCAGCGGAGGGCGCCGTTCGTGGCGTTCGGGCGACCGTGGGACGACGACGCCGCCGACCACCCCTGGGTCGACGTCGACGGCGCGGCCGGCGTCGACCTGGCCACCAGCCACCTGCTCGACGCGGGCCACGAGCGCGTCGCCTGGATCGGCTGGCGCAAGGACTCCCGGATCGGTGAGGACCGCCGTTCGGGCTGGACCCGCGCCATGCACGGCCGCCACCTCTCCACCACCGGCCTGGCCTCCCGCACCGAGGACACCGTCACGTCGGGCCGCGAGGCGGCGGCGGTGCTGCTCGACGAGGCCTCGCCCACGGCGTTCGTCTGCGCCTCCGACACGCTGGCCATGGGCGTGCTGCACACGCTGCGCGACCGCGGCCTGACCCCGGGCCAGGACATCTCGGTCGTCGGCTTCGACGACTCGATGGTCGCCCAGGTCGTCCAGCCCGGCCTCACCTCGGTGCGCCAGCCGCTGGAGGAGGTCGCCGTCGAGATCGTCCGCGCCCTCGAGGGTCTGCTCGGTCACCCGCCCGTCGTCAGCCCCGGCGTGCTGCTCACCCCCACCCTCGCGGTCCGCGAGACGGGCTGAGGGCGTTCGGGCGATCCCCGGCTCACCGCGGGATCGCGTCACTGCCAAGGCACCGGATGGGCCGAAAGCGGAGCGATTGCCTTGGAAGCGAGGTCCCCAGGAGCCGCCGTCCGCGGATGCCGCGGGTCAGTAGTCGCGTGACCACACGTTGACGGCGTACTCGACCTCCGTACCTCCGCCAGCAGCCCGGTGCTCGGCCAGGATGCGTGCGGCGGAGGCGGCGTCGAACTCGATCCGCACCACGTCCTCGAGGTCCGCCTCGGAGGTGAAGGCGAGCCGGGTCAGCACCGGCGTCCGGGTCCAGCCGTGGCGGGCCCAGAACCGTTCGACGGCGCCGGCGTCGATCTTCGGGTACCCCAGCGAGAACCAGCGGCCGAACGTCGACCGGGTGCCGTCGTTGTCGATCACGAACGCCGTGCCTCCACGCCGGACCACCCGCGCGAGCTCGCGCAGGCCGGGCTCGGAGCCTGGCCCGAAGAAGTACGCCCACCGCACGTGCACCACGTCGACCGAGCGCGTCGGGCAGGGGGATTGCTTGCGCGGTGCCCGTCATGACCGAGACGGTCGGCCAGGCCCGCGTACGTCGCCGGGCGAGGGCGACCAGGTCGGGATGCGGCTCGACGCCGATCACCGAACGCGGCGGTGGCCGCGAAGTGGCGGAGGTGGAAGCCGGTGCCGCAGCCGAGGTCCAGCACGACGCGGCCGGCCCAGGACGCGCGAGCGGCCATCGCGGCGTACACGAGACCGTCGGGGTCGAAGGCGCGGTTCTCGACCTCGTAGGTCGCGGGGTGGTCCCAGATGTTCGGGCTGGGGACGGCGCCGCGGGGGAGGGGAGCGACCAACGATGGCTCCGGGGCTAGATGCGGACGAGGCCGGCGGACGTCTGGAACTGGACGGCCATGATGCCGGGGGTGCCGTTGGGGGCGACCCACTCGACCTTGACGTCCTCCAGCGGCGCCTCGACGGTCTCGCCGAGCCACTCGCTCACCCGCTGCGGGTCGCCCGCGATCTCCAGGCAGGCCAGGGAGACGTCGCCGTCGCCGCCGGTGCTGGGGTGCAGGGAGTCGGGGACCGACCACTCGATGAAGAACGGCAGCTGCGGGTCGGAGATCAGGCCGTTGATGCCGATCTGCTTCCAGGTCAGCTCGGTGCCGTCCGGCAGGTAGCGGTTGCCGGCAGCCGACTCACGACCCAGCCGCCGCTCGACGACCGCGATGTCGTCGACGGCCACGACCCAGCCGAGCCAGCCGCCCCCGAGGGCCGACCGGGCCCGCACGGCCTGGCCGAACGGCGCCTTGTCGGACGCCGGGTGGTCGAGCACCTCGACGACCTCGAGGTAGGTGTGGTCGGAGAGCGGCAGGATCATGTTGCGGGTCCCGAACCGCGGATGCATGCCCCCATCGGCGAACGACTTCCCGAGCAGTCCCCCGATGCGCTGGGCGGTTCCGGCGAGGCCGTCCGGCCCGGCGGCGTACGAGAGGTGGTCCAAGCGCATGCCGGTCATTCTCAACTGTCTCTCAGGATGCCCGGACACGGGGGTCGGCATCTCTTGACGTCGAGAGATCGCCGGGAGACCGCCAGTAGCCCTCAGTGCGGGTCGGCGGGGTGCAGTGCCAGCGCGGACCGGGAGCGCAGGTGCGCGTCGCAGTGCCGGGCCAGCTCGGCGTACGCCGCCGCGCCCATCAGCTCGGTGAGCTCGGGTGCGTTGGTGATGAAGACCGGCTCGACGCCCACGTGCGCCTCGGTGTTGCCGGAGCAGTACCAGTCGAGGTCGTGGCCACCCGGTCCCCAGCCCCGGCGGTCGTACTCGCCGATGGTGACCTCCGTGTACGACGTCTCGTCCTGCCGCTCGACGGTGCGGAAGGTACGGCGGATCGGCAGCTGCCAGCACACGTCCGGCTTGGTCTCGAGCGGATGCCGACCCTGGTCGAGGGCCAGTGCGTGCAGCGCACAGCCGGCGCCGAGGTGGAAGTCGCGGCGGTTGTGGAAGATGCAGGCCGACTGGCCGTCCACCTCCACGACCGGCGTCTTGCGGGCGCCCTCGTCGTCGGTGGTGACCCAGTCCTTGCGCCGCACCTTCTTGCGGCCCTTGCCAGACCGGTCGCCGGACCCGTTGGCGGACGCGTTGCTTGGGTGCAGCTGCCACAGCTCGGGCGTGAGCTGGTCGACGTACCCGGCGACCCGGTTCTCGTCGTCCTTGTCGGCGAAGTGGGCGCCCAGCGTGCAGCACCCGGTGTCGGGCGACTCCTTGTAGATCCCCTGGCAGCCCTGGCCGAAGATGCACAGATAGCTGGACGTCAACCAGGTCAGGTCGCACTTGAAGACCTGGTCGCCGTCAGCCGGGTCGACGAACTCGACGAACGCACGCGGGAACACCAGGTCGACCTCGGGCATCCCGCAAGCGTACGAGGGTGCCAAGACTCATCCGGCGGCGCTATACCGTTGCCCCATGCGCCTGGGCGTCCTCGACATCGGCTCCAACACCGGGCACCTGCTCGTGTTCGACGCCCACGACGGCGCCGCGCCCCTCCCGGCCTTCTCCCACAAGGAGCCGCTGCGGCTCGCCGAGCACCTCGACGACGAGGGGAAGGTGTCGAAGGCCGGGCGCGACGCGCTCACCGACTTCGTGCGCGTCCTCCGTGCTGGTCGCGGAGGACAAGGGCTGCGAGGAGATCGTCGGTTTCGCGACGTCCGCGGTCCGCGACGCCACCAACAGCGACGACGTCCTCGCCCACGTGCACGCGAAGAGCGGCGTGCGCATCGACGTGCTCTCCGGTGAGGACGAGGCCCGGCTCACCTTCCTCGCCGTACGGCGCTGGTTCGGGTGGTCGGCCGGCCGGCTGTCGGTCTTCGACATCGGGGGCGGTTCGCTGGAGATCGCCGGCGGCGCCGACGAGTCGCCCGACGTCGCCTGGTCGCTGCCGCTGGGTGCCGCGCGGCTGGCGCGCGAGTTCTTCTCCAAGGGGGAGCCGGACGAGGACGACCTGAAGAAGCTGCGCCGCCGGATCCGCGCCGAGATCGCCCGCGACGCCGGTCAGCTGCTGCGCGCCGGTCGACCCGACAAGGCGGCGGCCACGTCCAAGACCTTCCGTTCCCTGGCCCGGATCTGCGGTGCCGCCCCTCCGGCGACGGCGTCCTGGTGCCGCGGACCCTGCCGCTCGCCGACCTGGCGGAGTGGATCCCCAAGCTCGTCTCGATGTCGGACGACAAGCTGGCCGTGCTGCCGGGCGTCTCCCTGTCGCGCGCGCACCAGGTCGTGCCGGGGGCGCTGGTGGCCGAGGCCTGCATGGACATCTTCGACCTCGAGGAGCTGGAGATCTGCCCGTGGGCGCTGCGCGAAGGCGTGATCCTCGAGCGCATCGACCAGATCCCGCTCATCGAACGCACCCCGGACTGACGTGGCCCCGACCGTCGCCCTGTCGACCGCCTCGGTGTACCCCGAGTCCACCGCCCACGCCTTCGGCTACGCCGCCAAGGTGGGGTACGACGCCGTCGAGGTGATGGTCGGCATCGACGCCCTCAGCCAGCAGGTCTCGGCGGTCCGGCAGCTCTCGGAGCACCACGCGCTGCCGATCATCGCCGTGCACGCGCCCTGCCTGCTGTTCACCCAGCGCGTCTGGGGCACCGAGCCGTGGGGCAAGCTGCAACGCTCCGCGGAGATGGCGGACGCCGTCGGCGCCGAGGTGGTCGTCGTGCACCCGCCGTTCCGGTGGCAGCGCGACTACGCCGCCGGTTTCGTGGAGGGCATCGAGCGGCTGGAGCAGGAGACCGGGATCGCCTTCGCGGTCGAGAACATGTATCCCTGGCGGGCCTCGTCGCGGCGCGGCGCGGACCTGGGGCTCGAGATGTACGTGCCCGGCTGGGACCCCTCCGAGGAGTCCTACGCGCACATGACGATCGACCTCTCGCACGCCGCCATCGCGCGCTCCGACGTCATCGAGATGGCCCAGCGGATGGGGCGGCGGCTCAAGCACATCCACCTCACCGACGGCACCGGCTCGGCCAAGGACGAGCACCTGGTGCCGGGGCGGGGCGTGATGGAAGCCGGACCCTTCCTGCGGCACCTCGCCGACACGGGGTTCGACGGCCACATCGTGCTGGAGATCAACACCCGCAAGTCCGCCAATCGCGA
This sequence comes from uncultured Actinomycetota bacterium, assembly GCA_963774575.1. GTDB lineage: Bacteria > Actinomycetota > Actinomycetes > Propionibacteriales > Nocardioidaceae > Nocardioides. The sequence goes on from CAVZFO010000012.1 coordinate 117,452, forward strand.
GGAGCGAGAGCGCGACCTCGTCGAGTCGCTGGAGTTCGCCCGCGAGCACTTCGTGGTGACCACGGCCCATGGCTGAGCGCGTCGTCTCGTCGGGCCCGCCCCGCGGCCGACGCAAGGGCTCGCCCGACACGCGGTCCGCGATCCTCGCCGCGGCCCGGGCGTCGTTCGCCAGGCACGGTTTCGCGGGTACGACGATCCGTGGCGTGGCCTCGGCCGCCGGTGTGGACGCCGCGCTGGTGCACCACTACTTCGGCACCAAGGACGACCTGTTCCTCGCGGCCCTGGAGCTGCCCGTCGACCCGCGCGTCCTCATCGCCCCCGCCGTCGCCGGTCCGGTGGACCAGGCCGCAGAACGCTTCCTCGGCGTCTTCCTCTCCGTCTGGGACGACCCGAACATCCGCCCGTCCCTGGTCGCCGTGGCCCGCGGGATCATGGACCCCTCGGCCAACCGGCTGCTGTCCGAGGGCGTGCTGCCCGTCGTGATCGAACCCATCGGCGTCGCCCTCGGCATCGACGACCCCCACCTCCGGATGCCGCTGGTCGCCTCCCAGGTGATCGGCCTGATCCTGATGAGGTACGTGCTCGCCGTCGAACCCCTCGCCTCCATGCCCCCCGACCAGGTCATCGCGACGTTCGCGCCCACCATCCAGCGCTACCTGACGGGCGACCTGCCGTAGCCGGAGCCGGATCTCGCCGAAGGTCAGCCGACCAGGTGCGGCGTCGCCGACAGCACCTGGAGGGCGACCGGGGTGCCGGCGACCGTGAGCGTGTCCGGGATCGGCACCCACTGCTGGCCGTCGACGCGGTACCGACCCTGGTAGGTCACGTCCACGCTCGGGCTCACCGTCACCCCCGCCTCCTCGTACACATGGGTGATCCGGAGGTCCGGGTACGCCGCCCCCGGGTCCGCGCCGCTCTGGCTCAGCCCCGTCGCCGAAGTGCCAGGCGTAGTCCGCCGGGGTTGCCTCGATCTCCACCTGGTGCCCGAGCAGCGTCACGGTCTGCGTCGTGGCCCCGGTCGTCGTGGTGAGGAAGTTGGTCTCCAGGTTGACCAGCGTCCGGCCGTCCGGTGGCTGGATGAGCAGCGTCGCCTCCGGCCAGTCCAGCTTCCGCATCTCCTGGAACACCTTGCCCGGCGTGATCACGTCGAAGCCGCCTGCGTCGCCGGGCCCCAGACACGTCGAAGCAACCGGTTCGAAAGGGTCCGCCATCCGTGCTCCGATAGACCCAGTACTTGTAGGAGTCGGGAGGGCTGGGACATTCGATTTGGCGGTGGCGCAGGTTTGCTCGGGGTGATCGGGTGCGACAGCGCACATAGGTCGGACCATGTACCTCGTGGTTGGCGGGGCAACGGCCCAGATCTCCTTCAGGACCTCGCCCGGCACGAAACAGTTCTGGTAGCCGGTTTGCATTCCGATATCACTCAGGCAGGTGCCGCCCGTCAGGGTCGGCGGCACTCGCGGCTGGAACTGCCCAAAGGGCGATGACGGAACGTCAGCGCAATGAAGAACCTCATGACGCGACTTGGGCAAAGGTCAGGACCGAGAACTCTCGCCGTGCTCGTCGGCCACCGTGATGATGAAGTCCGCTTTACCGCCCGCATGGTGCTTGACGTCGCCCCTGGCCGTCTCTTTGTACTCGGTAGGTGCGGCATCGACGGCGATCGTGACCTCAAGTTGACCCTGAGATGTCGGCTTTGACGTGTGCGACGACTTGATGCTCCAGCCGTCGGTCTTGACGTAACCGCCGGCCTTCCAGATGCCCTCGATGTAGTCGGCGTAGTCGAGACAGTTCGGACACTTCGTCGACATCGCGCGGTAGTCGGCGCCGTCGCCCGAGTTCTGCATCGCGGTATCGGCGTCTACCCAGCGCCGTACGAACTCCTCCGGCGTCTCGGCCTCCTCCGTGGGCGTCGGGTCGGCGCTGGAGGAGCTACCGAGGGAGTGGGCGGGTCGGTGGCGGAGGAGGACCCGTCGGTGCAGGCGGCGAGCGAGAGCAGGCCGCAGCAGGCCAGGACGGCGAGGAAGCGCGTCACCACGACGAAGACCCTCCCGAGATCCGAGGCGTACGTCGGGCTCGACGCTAGCCGGAAATCCGTCGCCCCGGAACCGCGCGGCCCGTCCCTGTGGACGGGTTGACGGAGCCGCCGGGAGCGGGCAATAATTCATCACATGATGAAAAACGCGGTCGAGATCCGCGATCTCGTCGTCCGCCGCGGGGACCGCGACGTCCTCCGGAGCATCAGCCTCACCATCGAGTCGGGCGGCGTCACCGGCCTGCTCGGTCCGAGTGGGTGCGGCAAGAGCACGCTGATGCGCTCCCTGGTCGGGGTGCAGCAGCTGACGAGCGGCTCGGTGACCGTGTTCGGCGAGGAGGCGGGCGGCAAGGCGCTGCGGCACCGGATCGGCTACGTCACCCAGGCCGCGAGCGTGTACGACGACCTGACCGTCACCGAGAACCTCCGGTTCTTCGCGAACGTGCTGGGTGTCGACGCGAGCAGCGTCGAAGCGGCGATCGAGGCGGTCGACCTGCGCAGCCACGCGGACCAGGTCGTCGGCCACTGAGCGGGGGCCAGCGCAGCCGGGCCAGCCTGGCGGTCGCCCTGCTCGGCAGCCCCGACCTGCTGGTCCTCGACGAACCCACCGTGGGCCTCGACCCCGTGCTGCGGCGCGACCTCTGGAAGCTCTTCCACGAGATCGCCGCGCGGGGCGCCGCGGTGTTCGTCTCCAGCCACGTGATGGACGAGGCGGACCGGTGCGACCGCCTGCTGCTCATGCGCGACGGCGTGATCATCGCCGACGACACCCCGGACCGGATCCGGGAGAAGACCCGCACCGATGACATCGAGAGCGCGTTCCTGGCGCTCGTCGAGCAGACGGAGAACCAGCGATGAACCCTCGGATCACCCTCGCCGTCGCGACCCGCGTGCTGACGCAGATCCGGCGCGACCGCCGTACGGCGGCCATGCTGCTCGTGCTGCCCTGCCTGCTGATCACCCTGCTGTGGTGGATGTTCAAGGACGTCGCCGTCGGGGTGGTCTTCGACCAGGTCGGACCTGCCCTGCTCGCGATCTTCCCGTTCATCGTGATGTTCCTCGTCACGAGCGTGACGACCCTCCGCGAGCGCTCCTCCGGCACGCTGGAGCGCCTGCTGGCGATGCCGATGGGCAAGCTCGACTTCCTCCTCGGCTACGCCATCGCGTTCGGCCTCGTCGCCGCGGTGCAGTCGGCGCTGGCCGTGGGCTGTCCGTCGGTGTGCTGGGCCTCGATGTCCAGGGCCCCGTGTGGCTGCTGACGGTCGTCGCGATCGCCGATGCCGTCCTCGGCTCGGCGCTGGGACTGTTCGTGAGCGCGTTCGCGACGACGGAGTTCCAGGCGGTGCAGTTCATGCCGTTGTTCGTGGTCCCGCAGATCCTGCTGTGCGGGCTCTTCATCGCCCGGGACAAGATGCCGCCCGTCCTCGAGGCCGTGAGCAGCGTGTTGCCGCTCTCCTACGCCGTCGACGCGATGCAGTCCCTGGTGTCGACCAGCGCGACCGCGGACGTCTGGCGCGACGTCCTCATCGTGACCGCCTTCGCGGTCGCCGCGCTGGGCCTCGGCGCGGCCACCCTGCGGCGCCGTACGCCCTGACCCCTGGGAACAGTCGGGGAATAGTCTGGCCGCATGCACTTCCTGCGCGAACCGCTCCTCCTGCTGTCTCGCAGCGGCACGGTCAAGCAGCTCGTCAGCACCATGCCGGGTTCCGCCGGGATCGTGCACGGCTACGTCCCGGGCGAGACCACCGAGACGGCCGTGGACGCGACCGGCCGGCTGATCGCCGACGGGCTCAAGGTGTCGCTGGACTTCCTCGGCGAGGACACCCTCGACGTCGAGCAGGCGGACGCGACGGTGACGGCGTACGTCGACCTCCTCAAGCAGCTGTCCGGCCACGGCCTGAGCCGCAGCGCCGAGGTGTCGGTGAAGCTGTCCGCCGTCGGGCAGGCGCTCCCCGACTCGGTCGCCGGCGGGGGCCACAAGATCGCCCTGGAGCACGCCCGGACGATCTGCCGGGCCGCGCGCAACGCAGGTACGACGGTCACGCTGGACATGGAGGACCACACCACCACCGACTCGACGTTGGCCATCCTGCGCGAGCTCCGCAAGGACTTCCCCGAGACGGGCGCGGTGCTGCAGGCCTACCTGCACCGGACCGAGGCCGACTGCCGGGCGCTGGCCTACGAGGGCTCGCGGGTGCGGCTCTGCAAGGGCGCCTACAACGAGCCCGAGGAGGTCGCCTACCAGGACCGCCTCGACGTCGACCGCTCCTACGTGCGCTGCCTCAAGGTGCTGCTCGCCGGCCAGGGCTACCCGATGATCGCGACCCACGACCCGCGGCTGGTCGAGATCGGCTCGTCCCTGGCCAGTCGCTACGGCCGCGCCCAGGGTTCCTACGAGTTCCAGATGCTCTACGGCATCCGGCCCGAGGAGCAGAAGCGGCTGGCGAAGTCGGGCGAGATCGTGCGCGTGTACGTGCCCTACGGCCAGGAGTGGTACGGGTACCTGATGAGACGTCTCGCGGAGCGACCGCAGAACCTGTCATTCTTCGTGAAGTCCCTGGTGTCCAAGAAATAAAGGGAAAAGCCATGCCCCAGACCGCCATCCTCGGCGCCGGCGTGATGGGCGAGACCCTGCTCTCCGGCCTGGTCCGCGCCGGCCGTCGGGTCGACGACCTGCTCGTCGGCGAGAAGCGGCCCGAGCGCGCACGGGAGCTCGAGGAGCGGTACGGCGTCATGGTCGTCTCCAACCTCGAGGCGACCCGCAAGGCCGACACCCTGGCCCTCGTGGTGAAGCCCCAGGACATGGGGGACCTCCTCGACGAGATCGCCCCCGCGCTGAGGCCCGGCCAGCTGGTCGTCTCGCTGGCCGCCGGCATCACCACCGGGTTCATCGAGTCGCGCGTACCTGCCGGCGTGGCGGTGGTGCGCGTCATGCCGAACACCCCCGCCCTGGTGGACGAGGGCATGGCCGCGATCGCGCCGGGCTCGCACTGCGACGACCACCACCTCGCCGAGGCCGAGGAGCTGATGGGCTCCACGGGGCGGGTGCTCCGCATCCCCGAGCGCCAGATGGACGCCGTCACCGCGATCAGCGGCTCGGGTCCCGCCTACATCTTCTTCGTCGTCGAGTCGATGATCGAGGCGGGCGTGCACCTCGGCCTGCCGCGCGCCACCGCCACCGAGCTCGTCGTCCAGACCGTCGTCGGCTCGGCGAAGATGCTGCGCGAGACCGGCACCCACCCCGCGGTGCTCCGCGAGCAGGTCACCTCGCCCGGCGGCACCACGGCCGCCGCCCTGCGCGAGCTCGAGATCCACCGGGTGCGCGCGGCCTTCCTCGCCGCCATGGAGGCCGCCCGCGACCGTTCCCGGTCGCTCGCCGAGGGCAACTAGGGCGTGTCCGCAACGCTGGCCGTCGCGAGCTCGCATCCACGGGCGCTCCGCGAGCGCCGACGGCGTTTGGCTCATCACGAGCGACGGCACCGCGGAGCGCCCGGGGCCCGACAGACCTGGAGTTAGAGACACCATTGCGTGGGCCGTCACTGCGTGATCGTGAACCGGTTGGACTTCCCGATCGCGTGGTAGCTGTCGTCGACGAGCAGCCGCGCGAGGTAGGTGCCGGGCGGCAGCGGCCAGGGCGCCACGCCCTCGCCGAGGTAGGTGTCGGCACCGAAGACGACCGAGCCCACGATGCGGGTCCGCGTGTAGCGGTAGACCAGGTAGCCACCGGGCCCGTCGCAGGTCTGGTGGCAGCGGAACAGCCCGATCCAGTCGAGGTTCTCCCCGGGCGCGCCGGTCCAGTGGACCCGGATGTCCTCGCCCACGTCGTACGACGACGCGTCGGTGCGCAGCCGCGGCCGGCTGCCGGGGCCGTACACCCAGACCGGGGCCCGGGCGTCCCAGGCTCCGGTGCGCGCGTCGACCAGCACGACGTCGTAGCGGCCGGGGCGCAGGTGCGCCTTCGGCAACCGGACCACGCCGTCCGTGCGGCCGCCCGTCGACACGGGCGACAGCAACGGCGAGGCGGCACCGGTGCCGCGGACCAGGGCGACCACCTCGTGCGCCGATCCGGTGCCGTGGAACCGCACCCGCAGGGGCGCGTCGCCGACGACGACCCGACGGTGCTCGGGGGCCACGATCATCGGCGACTCGCCGGGTGTCACGTCGAACGTCGACACGACGCCGCGGTGGTCGGTGGGGAACGGCTTGGCGAACGCGAGGTCGACCTGCGGGTTGCCCCGCTCGCCGACCAGCCTGCTCGAGACGGTCGTGGCGGCGCCCGCGTGCAGCACCCAGTCGATCCGGTCGTAGAAGTCGTGCGCCAGGGTCTCGGGCCCGCCGGGCGACCAGGTGTAGCCGGGGTCCAGGAGCGGGTCGGGGTGGGCGTCGCGGTAGGAGTCGCCGAACCCCGCGTCGGCCAGGGCCTTGCTCGCCGGCCACTTGACGGCGTACGGCACCTCGGGTCGGCTCGCGGCCACCGCCGGCGTCCAGTCGAGGTAGGAGGGGCTGTTGAAGTCGCCGGTGAGGAACACCGGCATCCTGCCGGCCAGGTCCGGCAGCACGCGCAGGACGGGGCGCAGGGCACGGAGGCGGAGCGTGCGCTCGAGGTGCAGCACCTGCTGGCGGGACCAGCCCTTGCGCACCTGGTACGGGCCGTACGGCGTGGACGGCAGGTGCACGTTGGCGACCGCCACCACCTGCCCGGGGGCCGGAGCGACATAGGCGTAGAGGCCGTCGCCGTCGGGCGGGTCCAGGACCGGGAACCGCGAGATCACGTGGGCCTGGGGGCTGGCGTACCAGCCGAGCAGGTCGGCCAGCCTGCGGGTGTTGCGCTCGGCCTCCTGGACGCCGACGACGTCGGCGCCGCTCTTCTCGATGATGCGGGCGAGCCGGTGCAGCGCCTGGGGGCAGTGGTTGGCGACCGGGCACCAGTCGGCCGTCGCCAGGTCGTAGTCGTCGCCGCCGTAGAAGATGTTCAGCGACATCACGCTCAGCCGGACCGTGGGCGTGACCGCCTCTGCGGGGGCCGCGGCGGCCGGTCGTGGGGCCGCGACCAGGGTCGCCAGCAAGGCCAAGATCGCCAGGACGGTCGGACGGGCCGCGCGCACCAGCCGAGCATGGCACCTGAACCGCCGTTCAGTCACCCACGGGAGATCACCGGATCTGTGGCGCCACCACCGGGGGCCAGGTCGACGAGCCGAGCTCGCGCGAGACGTTGCGGGCGGCCTCGCGGAGCAGGGTGAGCACCGAGTCGGCGACGGGCTGCTGGCTGGCGGGAAGCACCACGGCGATGGCGGCGATCGCCTCGGCGTCGCGGTCGGCCACCGGTACGGCGATCGACGCCTCGCCGAGGACGGCCTCCTCGTCCTCGATGGCGTAGCCCTTCTCCACGACGTCGACGAGCGCCTTCTCGAGGGCGTCGGGCTCGACGATGGTCTCGCCGGTCAGGCTGCGCAGGGGCCCTTTCTCCAGCAGGGACTGGAGATACGCCGGCTGGTAGGCGAGCAGCACCTTGCCCAGCGCCGACGCGTGGGCGGGGATCGTGAGACCGGTCTCGGGCATCTGGCGGGAGCCGTCGGGCCGCGGCTCGTGGTGGATCACGATGACCTGGTCGAAGAACTCGACGCCGAGCCGGACGGCCAGCCCGGTGCGCTCGCTGAGGTCGCCGGTCCAGCGCATGGCCCGGGCGCGGACGTCGAGGGTGTCGAGGTAGACGTTGGAGAGCTGGAGCAGCGTCGGCCCGAGCATGTAGCGCTGGCCGTGCGGCTCCTTGACCACGAGCCCGTGCTCCAGCAGCGACTTCACGATGCCGTGCACCGTCGAGGGCGGGAGCTCGAGGATCGCGCCGAGCTCGGTGATCCCGAGGTGCCGGGAGCCCTGCAGCGCGGCCAGCACCCGCGCGGCACGGTCGATCGCCTGGATCACCCGAGTCTCCTTCCGCGCACCTCGGGCCATCCGCCCTCGATCTGTCTCCCGGACCCCGAGGATAGACCGACCCGGACGATTTTCGCGAACCTCTTGACCTGAGGGGCATTTTCTGACCACTATTCGACATTGTCGAATGTGCTTCGCATCACACGGAAGGTTACAGGCATGGATGAAAACACGATGTGGCAGAAGCTCGCTGCCGAGTTCCTCGGCACCGCGTTCCTGGTCTTCGTCGGAGTCGGGTCGGTCCCGGCCCTGCTCCTGGTCAACAAGGCCAACGGATCGACGTTCAGCGGCTCGGACCTGGGGATGATCTCGCTCGCCTTCGCGTCGGTCGTGATCGTCACCGTCTACGTCTTCGGCTACATCAGCGGCAACCACATCAACCCGGCGGTGACGCTCGGGCTCGCCGCGACCGGCAAGTTCCCGTGGTCCGAGGTGCCGTCGTACGTCGCGGCACAGGTCGCCGGTGCGGTCGCCGGCGCCTTCGCGATCGTCGGCGTGCTCGGCAAGGCCGCGAGCGACATCGGGCTGGGCGTCGCGTCGTACAGCGACGCGACCCCGTGGTACCAGGCGTTCTTCGCCGAGTTCATCGGCACCTTCCTGCTGGTGTTCGCCGTGTTCGGCGTGATCTACCGCAAGGCGGCGCCCGGCTGGGCCGGTCTGGCCATCGGCATGATGGTCTTCGCCGCGATCATCCCGGTCGCGCCCACCACCGGCGCCTCGATCAACCCGGCGCGCACCACCGGCCCGATGCTCGTCCAGCAGGTCATGGGCGGACAGGTCCAATGGGAGCAGTGGCCCGTGTACATCATCGCCGAGCTGGTCGCCGGTGCCGCGGCCGCCATCGCGTTCGGTTTCATCGCCCACACGGCGAAGGACGGGGCCACCGACGATGTCGAGGCCACCGCTCCCGCCGCCGCCGTACCTGCGGAGGTCTGAGACATGAAGAAGCTCATCAACCGTCCCGAGGACGTGCTCGCCGACGCCCTCAAGGGGATCGACGCGGCCCACCCGGAGCTCCGGGTCGACCACCAGCACCGCGTGATCTATCGCGGCCGGCCCAAGGCCGACGGCAAGGTCGGGCTGATCTCCGGCGGCGGCTCCGGCCACGAGCCGCTGCACGGAGGGTTCGTCGGTGCGGGCATGCTCGACGCCGCGTGCTGCGGCGAGGTGTTCACCTCGCCGACGCCCGACCAGATGCAGGAGGCGACCTCCGTCGTCGACCGCGGCGCCGGCGTGCTGCACATCGTGAAGAACTACACCGGCGACGTGATGAACTTCGAGATGGCCGGCGAGATGGCGGCCGCCGACTCCGGTGTCCGCGTCGAGACGGTCGTGACCGACGACGACGTCGCCGTCCAGGACTCGACGTGGACGGCAGGTCGCCGCGGCGTCGGCGTCACCGTGCTCCTGGAGAAGATCGTGGGCGCGGCGGCCGAGGAGGGCCGCGACCTCGACGCGATCCTCGAGCTGGCCAAGCGCGTCAACGGCCAGGGCCGCTCCATGGGCATGGCGCTGACCAGCTGCACCGTGCCGTCGGCCGGCAAGCCGACCTTCGACCTGCCCGAGGACGAGATGGAGATGGGTGTCGGCATCCACGGCGAGCCCGGACGTCGCCGGGTCCCGCTCGCGGGCGCCGCGGAGATCGCCGAGATGCTCGTCGAGCCCGTGCTCGCCGACCTCGACTTCACGGGCGGGCCGGGCATCGTGATGCTCAACGGGATGGGTGGCACGCCGCTCATCGAGCTGTACCTGATGTACGGCGAGGTGGCGACGTTGCTCGAGAAGGCCGGCGTCCAGGTCGCCCGCACCCTGGTCGGCAACTACATCACCTCCCTCGACATGGCCGGCGCGTCCGTGACCGTGCTCAAGGCCGACGACGAGCTCATCCGCCTGTGGGATGCTCCCGTGGAGACCGCAGGCCTGCGATGGGGAGTCTGAGCGTGGTCGAAGCCGACGTCACCGTCGACCGTCTGGTCGGGTGGTTGTCCGCGTTCCGCGACGCCGTGCACGAGCACGGCGACCACCTCACCGAGCTCGACTCGGCGATCGGGGACGCGGACCACGGCACCAACCTGATCCGCGGCATGGACGCGGTGATGGCGGCGGTCGGCCCGACGGGGGAGGCGGCCCCGGCGACGACCGGTGACCTCCTCAAGAAGGTCGGCATGACGCTGGTGACCTCGGTCGGCGGCGCGAGCGGCCCGCTGTACGGCACCTTCTTCCTGCGCATGGCCACGGCCGCGGGCGACGCCACGTCGCTGGACGCCGAGTCGTTGCTCGCGGCGCTGCGGGCCGGGCTCGAGGGGATCGTGGCGCGCGGCAAGGCGGAGGCCGGGGACAAGACGATGTACGACGCGCTGGCGCCCGCGCTGGCGGCGTACGAGCAGGCGCTGGGTGCCGGCGCGGACCTCGGCACGGCCGCCCGTGCGGCCGCCGACGCCGCGGCTGCCGGTCGCGACGCCACCGAGCCGATGCTCGCCCTCAAGGGGCGCGCGTCGTACCTCGGTGAGCGCAGCATCGGCCACGTCGACCCCGGCGCCGCGTCGTCGGCGCTGCTGCTGGCCGCGCTCGCCGACACCCTCCAGGGCTGAGGGGGTCGACATGATCGGGATCGTCGTCGTCTCGCACAGCGCCGCCCTCGCCGAGGCCACCGTCGCCCTCGCCGACGAGATGGTGCACGGCGACGGACCCGTGGTCGCGGTGGCCGCCGGGGCAGCGGGTGGGTTCGGCACCGACGCCACCGAGGTACGGCGGGCGCTGGACAAGGCCGCCTCGCCGGACGGCGTCCTGGTCCTGATGGACCTCGGCTCGGCCGTGCTCAGCGCCGAGCTGGCACTGGAGCTCGGTCCCCTCGACGGGTTCGAGGTGCGGCTCAGCGCCGCCCCGATGGTCGAAGGCCTGGTCGCCGCGGTCGTCCGCGCCGCGGGCGGGGCCGACCTCGACACCGTCGCCCGCGAGGCCGAGGGAGCGCTGCTGCCGAAGATCACCAGCCTGGCCGAGCACACGCCTGCGCCCCTGCCGGAGGCCGTCGAGGCGGACGCGTCGGCGCGGTTGACGCTGGTCAACCCGCAGGGCCTGCACGCCCGCCCGGCCGCCCAGATCGCGACCGCGGTGGGGGTGCTCGAGGCCGACGTGGCCGTCGAGGCCGGCGGCCGGCGGGCCGACGCGTCCAGCTCCCTGGAGCTGATGACGCTGGGTGCTGGGCAAGGTACGGAGATCACGGTGTCCGCGGTCGGAGCCGACGCCGAGCAGGCCGTGGCCACCGTCCGCGACCTGGTGCTGGGCGGGTTCGGCGAGCTCGAGGCGAGCTGATCAGCCGTCGGTCGAGAGGCGCTCTGGCGCCCGTCACGAGACCTGGTGAGAGGCGCTGACCGCTTGCGGGGTCTCGTGACGGTTGCTGCGCAACCTCCTCGACCAGCGGGGACCCAGGCCCGACGCGGCCTCCGCTCGGAGCGGCGTTGGTCGAGGAGGGCGCTCGGCGCCCGCACGAGACCGGTGAGAGGCGGCTGACCGCTTGCGGGGTCTCGTGACGGTTGCTGCGCAACCTCCTCGCACGGGGGGCCCACTGCGGCCTCGGCGGCGGCGAGCACGGGGGCGGTGACCTCGCGGCAGCGGGCCGAGCCGGCCGCGAACTCGGCGGCGACGTGGTCGGGGTCGGCGGCCAGGTCGGCGTACCGCTTCTGCAGCGGTTCCAGCTCGGCGACCACGGCGTCGGTGACCGCCGCCTTCAGCGCGCCGTAGGTGCTCAGGCCGGTTGCAGAGCCGCCGCAGGCCGTGAGGATGTCGAGGAGGTTGCCGACGCCGGGTTTGTCCGCAGCGACGCGTACGGCGTCCGGGCCGGTGTCGGAGTCCGTCACCGCCCGCGCGATCTTGCGGCGGACCACGTCCGGCGGGTCGAGCAGCCGGATCACCCCACCGTCCGCGCCCGGCGCCGCGGACTTGCTCATCTTGCGCGTCGGGTCCTGCAGGTCCATCACCCGGGCCCCGGCCGCGGGGGTGACGATCTCGGGGACGGTGAACACCGCGCCGTACAGGTGGTTGAACCTCGTCGCCAGGTCGCGGGTCAGCTCGACGTGCTGCCGCTGGTCGTCGCCGACCGGCACCTGCGTGGGCCGGTAGAGCAGGATGTCCGCCGCCATCAGGGCCGGGTAGGTGTACAGCGAGACGCGGGTGGAGGCGTTGCCACGACCCTTCTCCTTGTACTGGATCATCCGGCCGAGCTCGCCGGTGTACGCCGTGCACTCCAGCAGGTAGGCCAGCTCGCGGTGGGCCGGGACCTGCGACTGGCGGAAGAGCACGGCCTTCCGCGGGTCGAGCCCCACAGCGAGGAAGAGCGTGGTGACCTCGGTGACGGTGTCGCGCAGCACCGCCGGGTCGTGCGGCGTGGTCATGGCGTGCAGGTCGGCGATGCCGTAGAAGCACTCACCGGCCTCCTGGGCGGCGACCATGCCGCGGAAGGCGCCGAGCAGGTTGCCGAGCGTCAGCCGGCCGGTCGGGGTGATCAGAGAGAGGTGTCGGGTGTCCATGTCGTGCTCCTGGGATGAGGCCCCCGGAGGGTCACGACGGTCCGCGACGAGGAGTCGGGAACGACGACGGCCGCCCGGAGGCGGCCGTGGTTGAGGTGTGCGTCAACGGGTGGTCCGCCTAGGAGGCGGGCCACCAGCTCAGGTTGGCGGAAGTGCGCACGAAACCAGGGTAACCCCACGGAGTACGTTTCGGCCATGGAGTGCGCCGGCCCCGCAACGGTCGTCTTCGACTCGTCGCTGACGGCCTACGACTTCGGTCCGGCGCACCCGATGTCCCCGATCCGGGTCGACCTGACGATGCGGTTGGCCCGGGACCTGGGAGTGCTCGACACCCTGCGCCTGGTGCCGGCGCCGTTCGCCGACGACCAGCAGATAGCGACGATCCACGACGACGGGCTCATCGACGCGGTGACCCGGGCCGGCAAGGACCCGGGGTCCATCGCCGTCGACGACCACGGCCTCGGCACCGACGACAACCCCGTCTTCGCCGACATGCACCTGGCCGCCGCACACGTGGTCGGCGCGAGTCTCGAGGCTTGCCGGCAGGTGCACAGCGGCGAGAGCCTGCACGCCGCCAACATCGCCGGAGGCCTGCACCACGCGATGCGCGACCGCGCCAGCGGCTTCTGCATCTACAACGACATCGCGGTCGGCATCCAGTGGTTGCTCGACCAGGGCGTCGAGCGGGTGGCCTACGTCGACGTCGACGTGCACCACGGCGACGGCGTCGAGGCGATCTTCTACGACGACCCGCGGGTGCTCACCATCTCCCTGCACGAGACCGGCCAGATGCTGTTCCCCGGCACCGGCTTCCCCACGGACTCCGGCGGTCCGCAGGCGCAGGGCACCGCCGTCAACGTCGCGCTGCCTCCCGGCACCGCCGACGCCGGCTGGCTGCGGGCGTTCCACGCGGTCGTGCCGCCGCTCGTGCGCGCGTTCGCGCCGACGGTGCTGGTGACCCAGCACGGCTGCGACTCGCACATGGAGGACCCGCTCGCCCACCTGATGCTGAGCGTCGACGGCCAGCGGGCGTCGTACCTCGCCCTCCACGAGCTCGCCCACGAGGTCTGCGAGGGACGGTGGGTGGCCACCGGCGGTGGGGGGTACGCGCTGGTCGAGGTCGTGCCCCGCGCCTGGACCCACCTGCTCGCGATCCTGGGCGGACGGCCGGTCGACCCGCTCACCGACACCCCGACCGCATGGCGCGAGCACGTGCTCACCTCGCTGGGCCGCCGGGCGCCGTTGCGGATGACCGACGGCCGCACCCCTCACTTCCGCGACTGGTCCGAGGGCTACGACCCCGACACCTGGCTGGACCGCAGCATCCACGCCACCCGTCAGGAGATCTTCCCCTGGCACGGCCTCGACCCGGAGCCGTGAGGGCCCACCGACGAATCACAGAGATGTGAGTCGGGAGCGACTGGTCGAGACCGGCGGGACACTTGGCAAGCCGACACGCCGTACCTCTCAGGTTTCTCTAGTAGAACCCTTCCCCACGAGTCACACCAGGCGCTATGTTCACCGTGCGCGGGACGTGGAGCCACCGGTGGGGAAGCCGGCGGCCGTACCGCACAGAGAGATCGGTGCGCCATGCCTGCCACTGGAGACAACCGTGGAGACATCTCGGAAGTGAAGTTCCTGACCGTCGCCGAGGTCGCTGCGACCATGCGGGTCTCGAAGATGACCGTCTACCGGCTCGTGCACGGCGGCGACCTGCCGGCGGTGCGCGTCGGCCGCTCGTTCCGGGTGACCGAGGACGACGTCAACGAGTACCTCCGCAAGTCCTTCTACTCCGCCGGCTGAGGCGCGCCTCCGGGCCGCCCACCGCTCACCCGGGCTCACCAGTTCGCTCCGTCCACAGGCGCGCCGTTAGGCTGGCGAGGTCCCACGGGCTGTTCCTTGGGGCCCGTCCAGCAGGGTGAGAGGTTTTTCGTGGGTTCTGTCATCAAGAAGCGGCGCAAGCGCATGGCGAAGAAGAAGCACCGCAAGCTCCTCAAGAAGACGCGCGTCCAGCGCCGCAAGCTCGGCAAGTAGCCCTTCGGGTCCCAGGTTTCCGCATGGGTCGCGTCGCGCTCGTCACCGGGGTCTCACGCGACCTCGGCCGACGTTTCGCGCGCGTCCTCGCGGCGACGGAGGGCATCGACCGGGTGATCGGCGTCGACGTCGTACCGCCTCGCGGTGACGTCGGCGCGATGTCGTTCATCCGGGCCGACATCCGCGCCCCGGTGATCGCCAAGGTGATCGCCAAGGAGGACGTCGACACCGTCGTCCACATGAGCGTCATCGCCACCCCCGGCAGCGCCGGCGGGCGCGGCACGATGAAGGAGCTCAACGTCATCGGCACCATGCAGCTCCTCGCTGCGTGCCAGAAGGCGCCATCGGTCCGGCACCTGGTCGTGAAGTCGACGTCGACCGTGTACGGCGCCAGCTCGCGCGACCCCGCCATGTTCACCGAGGAGATGGGGCCGCGCCGCAACCCACGCTCGGGGTTCGGCAAGGACGTCGCCGAGGTCGAGGGCTACGTGCGCGGCTTCGCCCGCCGCCGCCCCGACGTCCGGGTCACCATGCTCCGGCTGGCCAACGTCGTCGGCCCCCACGTGGTGAGCCCGATGACGTCGTACTTCCGGCTGCCGGTCATCCCGACCGTCCTCGGCTTCGACGCACGGATGCAGTTCGTGCACGAGAGCGACCTCAACCGGGTGCTCCAGCACGCCGTCGTCTCCGACATCCCCGGCACGTTCAACGTCGCGGGCGACGGGATGCTGATGCTGTCCCAGGCCGTCCGGCGGCTGCAGCGCGCCAGCGTCGCGCTCCCCGGGTTCGCCGTCGGCCAGCTCGGCTCGGTGCTCCGCCAGGCCCGGCTCGCCGACTTCTCGCCCGAGCAGCTCACCTTCCTGACCTACGGCCGCGGCGTCGACACCACCCGGATGCGCACCGTGCTCGGGTTCGAGCCCGACTTCACGACGGCCGAGGCCTTCGCCGACTTCGCGGCCTCGATGCCCGCCACGTCGCGGGTGTCCGAGCGCGCCGTGGCCGGGCTGGCCGGTCTCCTGCCCGACCCGCAGGCCGAGACCCGCGTCGCCACCGCAAGCGTCGGGAGCCCCCGTGGCTGACGCCGAGATCATCCCGATCGGGACCCGCGGCCGTCCGGGCCGGGGTACGGGCAAGGCGAAGCCGTCCTCGGCCGCCCGCAGCCTGGCCGGTACCTCCCGCCCGAAGGCACCCACCGCCAAGCCGACCCGGGCCGCGAGCTCCCGCCGTACGACGCCGGCCGAGGTCGCCGAGAAGGTCACCACCGAGGCGGTGCCGGTCGAGCCGCTCACCGAGGCGACGGAGCCCGTCACCGAGCCCCTGACCGAGGCGGCCTCGGCGCGGCCCGCTGCCACGACCGCCGACCGGGTCCTCGGTGCGCTGGGTGCGGTGTCCCCCGACGCCTGGTGGGCGGCGCTCCAGCACGGCGCCCGCGAGATCTGGGGCGACCAGTGGGAGCCGCAGCTGGCCGAGATGCTGGCGCTGCTGCGGCGACGGCTGACCGGCGACTACGAGGTCGACGAGTTCGGGTTCGACCCGGAGGTCACCGAGAAGTTCCTGCTCGCGGCGCTGCGGCCGTTGGCCGAGAAGTGGTTCCGGATCGAGGTCCGCGGCATCGAGAACATCCCCGCCGAGGGCGGCGCGTTGATCGTGTCCAACCACTCCGGCACGCTGCCCGTCGACGCCCTGATGGCCAGCGTGGTGGTGCACGACCACACCGGCCGGTTCCTGCGCTCGCTGGGCGCCGACCTGGTCTTCCGGATGCCGTTCATCGGCGAGATGGCCCGCCGCGGCGGCGCCACCCTGGCCTGCCACGAGGACGCGGAGCGGATGCTCAGCCAGGGCGAGCTCGTGGGCGTCTGGCCCGAAGGGTTTCAAGGGCATCGGGAAGCCCTTCTCCCAGCGTTACAAGCTGCAGCGGTTCGGCCGGGGCGGGTTCGTCAGCGCGGCGCTGAACACCGGCGTCCCCATCGTGCCGCTGTCCGTGGTCGGCGCGGAGGAGATCTTCCCCCTCGTCGGCAACCTCCCCAACCTGGCCCGGCTGCTGGGAGTCCCGTACCTCCCGATCACTCCGCTCTTCCCCTGGCTCGGCCCGCTCGGCCTGGTGCCGCTGCCGTCCAAGTGGCTGCTGGAGTTCGGCGAGCCGATCCGCACCGACGAGCTCGGTGCCGGCGCCGCCGAGGACCCGATGCTGGTCTTCAACGTCACCGACCAGGTCCGCGAGACCATCCAGCAGACCCTCTACAACCTGCTGATGAAGCGCGAGTCCGTCTGGCGCTGACCCGCCGTGGTCGCCGAAGTTTCCGCTAGTCCCTGACGTTCGGGCCCGTTCTCCGCGCCGGAACGGGCGAAAACGTCAGGGAATACCGCAGCTGACCGGGTCTCGACACCGCTCGCTGGCGCTCGCGGGCTCGACCACCGAGGGAGCTGTCAGGGGAGAAGGTCGTCGAGCGGTGAGGTGACGGCGGTCGGGAGGGCGCTGCCCACGCCGCCGAGGAGCTGGGTCACGCCGACCGACGGCAGCGGGATCGGGAGCGACGGCCCCGAGGTCAGGGTGTCGATGACCCCCGAGACGCCGACCGACGGCAGCACGGTCGGGAGGGCGGAGGTCGGCTGCGCACCCGTCGGCGAGGCCGAGGTGGGTTCGCCGGTGGGCCCGCCCGTAGGCGGCGCCGAGGTGGGCCCGCCGGTGGGCCGACCGGTCGGCTGGCCGGTGGGACCCGCGCCCGGACCCGCGGTCGGGCTGGGCTTGGTCACGCTGCCCGGCGGCAGGCCCGTGGCGTCGACCGACGGCAGCACCAGGCCGGGGCCGAGGTAGGGCAGGTTGACGGCGGGCAGGATGCCCGGTGCCGAACCCGGTGCCGACCGTCGGCAGGTCGGGGTGACCGCGTCGAGGTCGGTGCCCGCACAGGTCGGGCAGGTCAGCGCGGCCTCGTCGTCGATGCGGACCAGGGTCGTCACCGCGTGCACCCACTCGTCCTGGGCCTCGGGGGGCAGGGTGCCGCCGAGATCGGCGAGCGACTTCATCGAGGACTCCGCGAACGTGCGTACCTTCGTGACGTTCGCCTGGTCGCCGTCCTGCTCGTACTGGCCGAGGAGCAGGTCGGAGGCCTGGCTCGCCTGCTCGGTGAAGTCGTCCAGGGTGTCGGCGATCTCGGTCGGCTGCTGCTGCGGGTCGAGCTGCGACACCTCGTCGAGGCGGGTGGACGCGCTGGACAGCAGGGTCGAGCCCTTGCCGCCCTCGCTCACGCTGAGGTCGGCGTGGGCGCTCTCGATGCCGCGCTTGAGCGGGTAGAGCGTGTCGCCGGGCAGGGCCGACTGCGCCACGACGGACAGGGTGGCCGTGGCGCCCACCAGGGCCAGCCCGCCGAGGGCGAGGCTGACCCGCCGCTCGCGTGGCCGGCGCGGTCGGCCCGGGTCGGCCGGGCGCAGTCGGAGCCGATCGGCCTCCGCGTCCGCCGGGTTGGGGGCGGGCAGCGTCGCCGCCTCGGCCAGCAGGCGGCTGCGCAGGTCGGCCACGAAGTCCGCCCGCGGCTCCGGCTGCGGCACGGCCCGCAGCGCGCCCACGAGCGCCAGCAGGTCGTCGTACCGACCCTCGCCCGCAGCCTCCGTGGAGCGCGCGGCCAGCGCCGCGTCGAACTCCTCGGCGCGACGACGGGTCACGAAGACCGGGCTCATCACGGACGTCCTGTCAGGTCACGGGGCCCGGCACCCCCACCGGACACCGACCTCAACGACCACAGGGGCACCGTGGTTACGGCGCCGGGGCGAGCAGATGGGGAGGTCATCAGCCCCGGATCCCTTCGGGGAGCAGCTTCGCCAGGTTGCGTACGCCGCGCAGCTGGAGCTGCTTGACCGCTCCGTCGCTGCGGCCGAGCACGGCGGCGGTCTCGGCGATGCTCAGGCCCTGCAGGAACCGCATCACCAGGCAGTCGCGCTGCTCGGCCGGCAGCTCGGTCATCGCCTCCAGCAGCACCTCGTTGGTGAGGCTCGCCAGCACGGTGTCCTCGGGACCCTCCGTCGTGCTGTCGTCGTGGAGGCTCATGTCCTCGGTCGTCAGCTCCAGGCGGGTCTTGCCGGCCTTGAAGTGGTCGGTGCAGAGGTTGCGGGCGATGGTCATCAACCAGGCCCCGAAGTCCTTGCCCTGCCACCGGAAGCTGCTCATGCTGCGCAGCGCCCGGAAGAACGTCTCCGACGTCAGGTCCTCGGCCAGCGTGGTCGAGCGGGTGCGGTGCACCAGGAAGCGGTAGACCGAGCCGTGGTAGTGGTCGAACAGCAGCCCGAACGCCTCCGAGTCGCCGGTGCGGGCCAGCTCGACCAGGGCGATCAGCCGATCGCGCTCGGCCGCGGAGTCACCGTCCGACGCGGCGTACTGGTGGTCGTCGCTCCCGGTGCCGCCGGCGTCCCCCGGGCCGACCTGGCGGTCGCGGTCGCGTGGAGGTGTGCCTACGCGGACGTCGCCGGCCATGAGCAGCCGGTCCTCGGAGAGGGCAGCGAGCACCAGCGTCCGGAGCGCGTCGAGCCCGCGCGCCGCAGCCTTGCCCGGACCTGACGTCACCGAGACACCTCTCTGCCCATGTCTGTGCCCGCCCCAGGGTAGGCGGACACCTCTGGTCCTGTGAACCGCCGTCAGGGGTGGAGTAGGCCACTTCACCCCTAGCGGCGCTGGGTACGGCCAGCGGCGCGTCCTCGCAGGTCAGCCGCGGTGTCCGGCCTTGCCGCGCAGCGCGAGTGCCGCGGCCACCGCACCGGTCAGACCCCCGGCCACGCCCCCGGCGACCAGTCCGGCGCGCGCGGCCTTGCGCCCGGTGCGGTAGTCGTAGACCCGCCAGCCGTGCGTCTTGGCGTGGGCTCGCAGCCGGGCGTCGGGGTTGATGGCGAACGGGTGCCCGACCAGCGAGAGCATCGGCAGGTCGTTGGCGGAGTCCGAGTACGCCGAGCAGCGGGCCAGGTCGAGCCCCTCCCGCTCCGCGAGCGCGCTGATCGCCTCCCCCTTGGCCGGACCGTGCAGCATGTGGCCGACCAGCCGCCCGGTGTACACGCCGTCGACGTGCTCGGCCACCGTGCCGAGGGCGCCGGTCAGGCCGAGGCGCCGGGCGATGATGCCCGCGATCTCGATAGGGGCCGCGGTGACCAGCCACACCCGCTGCCCCTGGTCCAGGTGCAGCTGCGCCAGGGCCCGGGTCCCCGGCCAGATCCGCTGGGCCATGGCCTCGTCGAAGATCTCCTCGGCGAGCTGCTCGAGCTCGAGCACGGTGTGCCCCGCGATGAAGGCCAGCGCGGAGGCCTCGGCGTCGGCGACATGGGCGGGGTCCTCGGAGCCGACCAAGCGGAACTTGGCCTGCTTCCAGGCGGCCGCGGCGATCTCCCGGCTGGTGAAGAAGCGCCGCCGGTAGAGCCCGCGGGCGAAGTAGAAGATGCTCGCGCCCTGCATCAGGGTGTTGTCGACGTCGAAGAACGCCGCCACCTCGGGTTCCTCAGGCATGGCCAGGGCGTCCTCGACCTCCGCCTGGGAGGCAGCCGCCTCGCCGGCCATGGTCGAACGCCGCTGGAGGTCGCGTCGCCGGGGTGGGGTCACGCTCCCGAGGGTACCGAGGCCCGCCGGGACGTTCTGCTCACTACGCCAGTGCGGCCGCAGACCCTGTGGAACCATGGACGGATGTCCGCGGACGTCCTCGGCCCCGCTGGACGGGGGGCCCTCCGGCCCACCTTGGTCCCCGACCTGGTGGAGCTGGCGGCCGCACGCTTCCGGGACCCCGGCAACGTCCGGGCAACGTCCGGGCAACGTCACGGGGGGCTCGCCCGCGGCGCTCGTGGAGGATTCCGGGCGCCGGCTGACCTGGACGGACCTGGAGGCCGAGGTGGCGCGGGTCGCCACCGGGCTGGGTGACGCCGGGCTGGTCGCGGGGCAGCGGGTGCTGCTGGTCCTGGGCAACCGGATCGAGCTGGTGACGACGTACCTCGGCATCCTGCGCGCCCAGCTCGTCGCGGTGCCGGTCAACCCGGCCGCGAAGGTCGAGGAGCTCGCCTGGATGATCGCCGACTCCGGCGCCCGGCTGGTGGTGGCCGAGGCGGCCACCGTGGCCCAGGCGCGGGCCGCGACGACCGTGGTGCGCGCCGCGATCGAGGGCGCCCGGGACGTGCTGGACGACGAGGTGGTCACCCGCGCGCGCGAGCCGCGCCTGGTCGTGGTCGACTCCGAGCCCCAGGACCGGGAGCTCGCGTTCGACGCGTTGCGCGCCGATGCGGCTCGCACGATGCCCGCCCGGCCAGATCCCGAGACGCTGGCCTGCCTCCTCTACACCGGCAGCACGACCGACCTCCCGCGGGCCGCCATGCTGAGCCACCGGGCACTGCTCGCCAACATCGAGCAGACCACGGCGGTCGTGCCGCCGATGGTGCGCTCCGACGACGTGGTCCTCGGCGTGCTGCCGCTCTTCCACGTCTACGGCCTCAACGCCGTGCTCGGCAGCGTGCTGCGGCACGGCGCCACGCTGGTGCTGGTCGACCACTTCGACCCCCACGGCACCTTGGACGCGATCACCCGACACGGGGTCACCGTCGTCCCCGTCGCGCCCGCCGTCTTCCCGCACTGGCTGGGCCTGCCCGACCTCGCCGAGGCCCTGGCCCCGGTGCGACTGGTGCTGTCCGGCTCCGCGCCGCTCTCCCGGTCGGTGATCGAGGAGTTCTTCGCGGCGACCGGCCTCACCGTCCAGCAGGGGTACGGGCTGACGGAGGCGGCGCCGGTCGTCACCAGCACCTTGGCCTCGACGGCGCCCGTGCCCGGCTCGCTGGGCGTCGTGCTCCCGGGTGTCGGGCTGCGCCTGGTCGACGACGACGGTGAGCAGCCGGAGCCGGGCGACCCCGGCGAGATCCAGGTCAGGGGCGCGAACCTCTTCGACGGCTACTGGCCCGACGCTTCGGGCGGTCCCGGCGCGGACGGGTGGTGGCCGACCGGTGACGTCGGCTTCCTCGACGACGAGGGAGAGCTCTCCCTGGTCGACCGGGCGGCCGAGGTGATCGTGGTGACCGGGTTCCGGGTCTACCCGCACGAGGTCGAGGCCGCGATCCTGCAGGTGCCGGGCGTCGAGGCGGCCGCCGCGATCGGCGTCCCCGACGACGCCACCGGCCACGCCGTGGTCGCCTACGTCCGGGCGCCGGGCCGCGACCCGGCGCAGGTCGCGGACGCGGTCCGCGCGCACGCCGAGGCCGTGCTGGCCGGCTTCAAGCGGCCGGCCCGCGTCGAGGTGGTCGACGAGCTGCCCACCACGCTGGCCGGCCGGGTGCGCAAGGGGGCGCTGCGCCAGCTCGACCGCCGCCGGGCCCTCGGGATCCTCGAGTGACCACCGGCCCGGTCCGCGCCGCGGGGCCGCGCGTCGTGATGTACGGGCGGCCGGGCTGCCACCTGTGCGAGCAGGCCCGCGAGGTGATCGCCCGGGTGTGCGAGGACCTCGGCGAGGAGTACGCCGAGATCTCCATCGACGACGACCCGGCACTGCTGGAGGAGTACGGCGAGGAGATCCCGGTGACCCTCGTGGACGGTCGGCGCCACGACTTCTGGCGGGTCGACGAGGCACGTCTGCGGGCCGCGTTGACGCCGGCTCCCTGAGTCGCCCGGGGGTTTCGAGACGCCTTGCTCACCCCGTCGCTGCGCTCCGGTGTGAGCCAAGTCTCCTCAACCTTCTCGCCTCTCCGTGCCTGGCTCGCAGGCTCGCCAGAACCGGGCGAGCAATTTGTTCTCGCGTTCACAAGCTCTTAGAGTGGCGGCGTCGCGCGAGACCCGAGACCGGTGCCGCTAGGCCCGTCGCTCGCCGGCTGGAGACGAGCATCGTGACCGCCAAAGCGCCCAGCGAGAGCGCCCGGGACATCCCCGAGGCGACCGTCGCGCGGCTGCCCGTCTACCTCCGGGCCCTGGTCACCCTCAGCGAGGGCGGCACCTCGACCTGCTCCAGCGAGGAGCTCGCCGCGGCCGCGGGCGTCAACAGCGCGAAGCTCCGCAAGGACCTCTCCTACCTCGGCAGCTACGGCACCCGCGGGGTCGGCTACGACGTCGACTACCTGCGCTACCAGATCGCCCGCGAGATCGGGGTCACCCAGGACTGGCACGTCGTCATCGTCGGCATCGGCAACCTGGGCCATGCGCTCGCCAACTACTCCGGCTTCCGCAGCCGCGGGTTCCGCGTGGTGGCGCTCCTCGACGCCGATCCGCAGCGCCACCAGGAGGTGGTCGCCGGGGTCGACGTACGTCCCTTCGACGACCTCGAGAAGATCGTGGCCGAGCAGGGGGTCGCCATCGGCGTGATCGCGACCCCGGCGCACGCCGCCCAGGACGTCGCCGACCGGATGGTGGCCGCGGGCATCAGCAGCATCCTCAACTTCGCGCCGGTCGTGCTGGCGGTGCCCTCCGGGGTCGACGTCCGCAAGGTCGACCTCTCCATCGAGCTGCAGATCCTGGCGTACCACGAGCAGCGGAAGTCGTCGATCGGCGCCCAGGGGACCCCGGCATGAGCGTCCTCGTCGTGGGCATCTCCCACCGCTCGGCCCCCGTCCCGCTGCTGGAGCGGGTGGCCGTCGACGGCGACGGCGCGGCCAAGCTGCTCCGCGACGTCGCGGCCGGCGAGCACGTCTCCGAGGCGGCGATCATCGCGACCTGCAACCGGCTCGAGATGTACGCCGACGTCGACCGCTTCCACGGCAGCGTCGAGGAGCTGTCGGTGCTGCTGGTCGAGCGCGCCGGGCTGTCGACCGAGCAGCTGTTGCCGCACCTCTACGTCCACTACGACGACGGCGCGGTCTCGCACCTGTTCCAGGTGGCCGCCGGCCTCGACTCGATGGCGGTCGGCGAGGGCCAGATCCTCGGACAGACCCGCGAAGCGCTCGCTCGCGCCCAGGAGGCCGGCACCGCCGGGCCCGCACTGAACCTGCTGTTCCAGCAGGCGCTGCGGGTCGGCAAGCGCGCGCACGCCGAGACGTCCATCGACCAGGCCGCGCCGACCCTGGTGTCGGCCGCGCTGGACCGCGTCGGGGAGGTCCGGGGCCGCCGGGCCGTCGTGGTGGGCGCCGGGTCGATGGCGGGGCTGGCCACCGCCACGCTGGTCCGCCGTGGAGCCTCCGACGTGGTGGTCGTCAACCGCACCCCCGACCGCGCCGGCCGGCTGGCCCGCGAGCACGGCGTCCGCGCCGCGCCCCTCAGCGCGCTCGGCGAGGAGGTCCGTGCGGCCGACCTCGTCGTCACCTGCACCGGCTCGACCGGCACCCTGGTGACCTGGTCCATGATCGAGGCGCTGGCCAGGCCCGTCGGGCTGGTCGACCTGGCGCTGCCGCACGACATCGAGCCGGAGGTACGTGACCTGCCCGGCGTCACGCTCGTCACCCTCGCCGACCTCGCCGACGACCTGCGGGACAGCGAGGCGGGCGCGGAGGTCGACGCCGTCCGCGAGATCGTCACCCAGGAGGTGTCCGCCTTCCTCTCGGCGCGCCACCAGGCCAGCGTCACGCCGACGGTCGTCGCGCTGCGCTCGATGGCGACCGGCGTGGTCGACGCCGAGCTGGCCCGCCTGCTGACCCGCCTGCCCGACCTCGACGAGGCCACCCGCGCCGAGGTGTTGCACAGCCTGCGCCGGGTGGCCGACAAGCTCCTCCACGAGCCGACCGTGCGCGTCAAGGAGCTCGCCAACGAGACCGCCGCGGTCTCCTACGCCGCCGCCCTCGCCGAGCTGTTCGCCCTCGACCCGGATGCGGTCGAGGCCGTGACCCGGCCCGAGGGCTGCTCAGCATGAGCGCCATCCGGGTCGGCACCCGCGCGTCGCTGCTGGCGACCACCCAGTCGCGCCTGGTCGCCGACCTCGTCGCGGCGCACCTGGGCCGCGAGGTCGTGCTGGTCGAGGTGAGCACCGAGGGCGACCGCAGCGCCGCCCCCCTCGCGCAGCTCGGCGGCACCGGCGTCTTCGTCACCGCGCTCCGCGAGGCCCTGCTCGACGGCCGCGTCGACGTGGCGGTGCACTCGCTGAAGGACCTGCCCACCGCGCCCGAGCCGGGGATCGCGCTGGCCGCCGTACCTCTCCGTGAGGACCCCCGTGACGTGGTCGTCGCCCGGGACGGCCTGACCCTCGGGGGGCTGCCGGTCGGCAGCCGCGTGGGCACCGGCTCGCCCCGCCGCGTCGCCCAGCTGCACGCGCTCGGCCTCGGCCTCGAGCTCGTGGACATCCGCGGCAACGTGGACACGCGGATCGCCAAGGTCGCGACGGGGGAGTACGACGCCGTCGTGCTCGCCCGCGCCGGGCTGGCCCGCATCGGCCGGCTCGACGAGGTCACCGAGGTGCTGGACCCGCTCCAGGTGCTGCCCGCGCCCGGGCAGGGCGCCCTGGCGGTCGAGGCGCGAGCCGACGATCCCCTCGTCCCGGAGCTCGCCGCCCTCGACCACGCGGCCACCCGCGCGGCCGTGGTCTGCGAGCGGGCGCTGCTGGCGACCCTGGAGGGCGGCTGCTCCGCGCCGATCGGCGCGCTGGCCGAGGTGGTCGAGGGCGAGGACGGCGATGAGCTCTGGGTCCGGGCCGTCGCACTCTCGCCCGACGGCACCCTCGCGGTCCGGATGTCGGCCACCGGAACCCCTCAGGGGGCCGCCGATTTGGGCGCACGGCTCGCACGCGACATGCTCGCGCAGGGAGCAGGCGAACTCACCGACGCACCAGAAGTAGAACCAGTGAGAAGGCAATAACGCATGACGCGAGGCAAGACCAGCACCGACGCCACCTCGACCTCGGGACCTCCTTCGAGCGGTCGCGGATGGGTGGCCTTCGTAGGCAGCGGACCGGGTGACCCGGGGCTGCTGACCGTACGTGCCGTGGAACTGATCCGCGAGGCCGACGTCGTGGTGACCGAGTCACCCGAGCACGAGCCGCTGGTGCGGTCGGTGCTCGGCGTGAGCGGCGAGGGCGGCCCGGAGTTCGTCGACGGCGGCTTCGGTGAGGACGGCCAGCCGCTCACCCACGCGGCCCGCGCGAAGGTCGTCGTCCGGCAGGCCAAGCGCGGCCTCCGGGTCGTGCGCCTGATGACCGGCGACCCGTTCCTCTACTCCTCCGGTCCCGAGGAGGCGCTGGCCTGCGCCAAGGCAGGACTCGGTTTCGAGATCGTCCCCGGCGTCTCGTCGCTGGGCTCGGTCCCGGCCTACGCCGGCATCCCGTTGACCACCAAGGACCACCGCGAGCTCACCGTGGTCACCTGCCGCGAGAAGGTCGACTGGAGTCGCTACGCCGACGCCGACACGCTCGTGCTGCTCTCTGCGGTCGGCAGCATCGGCGACATCGCCAAGCAGCTCGTCGCCGCCGGCCGTTCGCCCCAGACGCCGGTGCTGATGACCAGCTCGGGCACGACGACCGACCAGACGACCGTCGTGTCCACGCTGGACCGGATCGCCGCCGACGCCCGCGTGGCGCGGATGGCGCCGCCCGCCGTCACGGTGGTCGGTGCGGTCGTCGACCTGCGCGAGACGCTGTCGTGGTTCGAGACCAAGCCGCTGTTCGGCTGGCGGGTGCTGGTGCCGCGCACCAAGGAGCAGGCGGGCGCGCTGTCCCAGCGGCTGCGCGGCTACGGCGCGGTGCCCGAGGAGGTGCCGACCATCTCGGTCGAGCCGCCCCGCAACCCGCTCCAGATGGACAAGGCCGTGCGCGGCCTGGTCGAGGGTCGCTACGAGTGGATCGCGTTCACCTCCGTCAACGCCGTCAAGGCGGTGCGGGAGAAGTTCGAGGACTACGGCCTCGACGCCCGGGCCTTCTCCGGTCTCAAGATCGCGGCGGTCGGCGACAAGACCGCGCAGGCGATCGCCGACTGGGGCCTGCGGGCCGACCTGGTGCCGTCCGGGGAGCAGTCCGCCGCCGGCCTGCTCGCCGACTGGCCGGAGTACGACGAGATGCTCGACCCGATCAACCGGGTCTTCCTGCCGCGCGCCGACATCGCCACCGAGAACCTCGTGGCCGGCCTGATCGACCTGGGCTGGGAGTGCGACGACGTCACCGCCTACCGCACCGTCCGGGCCGCCCCGCCGCCGGCGCCGACCCGCGACGCCATCAAGGCGGGCAAGTTCGACGCGGTCGTCTTCACCTCCTCGTCCACGGTGCGCAACCTGGTCGGCATCGCCGGCAAGCCGCACCCCTCGACCGTGATCGCGGTGATCGGTCCCGCCACCGCGAAGACCGCCGAGGAGCACGGGCTGCGCGTGGACGTGCTGGCGCCCCGGCCCGACGTCGAGCTGCTCGTCGAGGCGCTCGCCGACTTCGGGGCCTCCCGTCGGCTGGCGATGATCGAGGCCGGTCAGCCGGTCGCGAAGCCGTCGGAGCGCAAGCCCGCCTCGCGGCGGAAAGCCACGGCCAAGTAGCGCGCGGATGAACGAGCAGCCGGCCGAGGATCCGGGCGTCGAACCGCCCGTCGTACGGCCGCGGCGGCTGCGCGCCACCCCGGCCCTGCGTCGGATGGTGGCCGAGACCTCGGTGCAGGCGCGCCAGCTGGTGCTGCCGCTGTTCGTCCGCGAGGGCCTCGACGAGCCACACCCCATCGCGTCGATGCCCGGGGTCGTCCAGCACACCCGCAGCACGCTGCTCAAGGCGGCCTACGAGGCCGCCGAGCTGGGGCTCGGCGGGGTGATGCTGTTCGGCATCCCCGAGGCCAAGGACGCCACCGGGTCCGGCGCGGTCGACCCGGCCGGGATCCTCAACCTGGCCATCACCGACGTGGTGGCCGAGGTGGGGGACACCCTCACGGTGATGAGCGACCTGTGCCTGGACGAGTTCACCGACCACGGACACTGCGGACTGCTCACCCCGGACGGGCGGGTGGACAACGACCGCACCCTCGCGGCGTACGCCGACATGGCCCGCGCCCAGGCCGAGGCCGGCGTCGACATGGTCGGCCCCAGCGGGATGATGGACGGCCAGGTCGGGGTGATCCGGTCGGCGCTCGACGCCGCCGAGCACCACGACGTGGCGATCCTGGCGTACTCCGCGAAGTACGCCTCCGCCTTCTTCGGGCCCTTCCGGGAGGCGGTCGCCTCGACGCTGATCGGCGACCGACGGACTTACCAGCAGGACCCCGCCAACGCCCTCGAGGGCGTCCGCGAGGCGCTCCTCGACGTCGAGCAGGGCGCCGACGTGGTGATGGTGAAGCCCGCGCTCGGCTACCTCGACGTCGTCCGGCGGGTGCGCGACGCGGTCTCGGTGCCCGTGGCGGCGTACAACGTCTCCGGCGAGTACGCCATGGTCGAGGCCGCCGCTGCCCACGGCTGGATCGACCGCGAACCGGCCATCCTCGAGGCCCTCACCTCGATCCACCGTGCCGGCGCCGACGTGATCCTCACCTACTGGGCCGCCGAGGCCGCCCGGCTGCTTTCTCGCTGAGGTTCTTGCGCGTCGCGGTCCGGGGATGGGATTCACCGGCCGGCCGGTGAATCTCTGGGTTGCCCGCTGAAGCATGCCGTGCCAACCGATGGATTCACCGGTCAGCCGGTGAATCCATCACCGGCCTGCGCTAGCCGCCCGTGAGGTGGGTGACGCACTGGTCGAAGGCGTCGTTGTTGTCGAGCGGGTTGTCGACCAGGCCCTGGGCGGTGCACTGCACGATCGCCTCGGCCACGGTCAGGATCGGCGAGAGCACGGTGGTGGGCAGGTCCGTCGGGAGGATCGTGGGGACCACGGTCGGCACGGCCGTCGGGACCGCCGTGGTCGGCCCGGCCGTCGGGGTCGGGTCCTTCGTCGGGGGCGGCTGGCTGGTGGGGGCCGCCGTGGGGCTCGGCTGGCCGGTGGGGGTCGGCGTGGGCTTGCCGGTCGGTCCCGGGCTCGGCTTGTCCGTGGGGCCGCTGGTGGGGAGCGGCGTCGCGGTCGGGAGGCCGCCGCCGCCTCCGCCGCCTCCGCCGCCGCCACCGCCGCCCGAACCCGGCCCGGCGCTGGGCAGCGTCGTGCCGGCGCCGTCGGGGACCGCGGTGAACTCGCCCGCGACGTACGCCCGGTAGAAGGCCAGCACCAGCGCGACGTACTCCTGGCTGTGGTTGTAGCGGTACACCGCGGCCCGCTGCCCGGCGTCGGTGGCGAGGTCGTCCGGCCCGGAGCACAGGTAGACGGCCGTCGCGAGCGCCGCGTCGTCGATGTCCTGCGGGTTGCGCTGCCCGTCGCCGTCGGCGTCCACGCCCACGACCGACCAGGTCGACGGGATGAACTGCAGCGGGCCGACCGCCCGGTCGTACGTCGCGTCGTGGTCGAGCAGCCCCGCGTCGGTGTCGGCGATGGTCGACGTGCCGCCGGAGCCGTCGAGCGGGATGCCGTAGATGGCGGGCCGCGCGAGCCCGTTGCCATCGAGGTGGCTGCCGTTGACGCGGCCGTGGTCGGACTCCACCCGGCCGATCGCGGCGACCAGCTGCCAGGGCAGGTGGCAGGTCGTGTCGGCGGCGTTGATCACGGTCTCGGCGCGCTGGTAGGCGGTCAGGGCCGCCGACGGGATGCCGTTGGTCGCGGCGTTGCCCACGGCGGCGTCCGGGTCGCCGGAGACGCCCGGGAACAGCGCACCCGGCGCCGAGAGGCTGGCCGGGGCCTCGATGGCCTCCTCGGGGACGGTGCTGCCGTCCGGCAGGGTGCCGTCGCTCGTCGCGCCGGCGCTGCTGCTGACCACACCCGCGCCGGCGATGCTCACGCTCCACGCGGCGGACAGCAGGGCCAGGGGCAGCAGGGTGGCGGTCATCTGGAGGCGACCGAACCGCGCATCGGCCATCTGCGGGATCTCCCTCCTCGTCAGTATCAGTCACGGTCAGTCACGCCGACCGTCGCCTGGGGCGCATCCCTCGCCCGCGGTACCCCTCCAACGAGAAGGGTTACCCACGGGTTACGCCGGTCAACCCTCGATGTGACCTGGGTCACACCCGGGTCGGCCGGGGTTGAGCCCCGGCCAGGAGGGCGATGTGGCGTCTCACCGGCCGTTGGGGACAATGACCCGGTGACGTCCGGCCCGGCCCCCGCCCCCGCATCCGAGGCCCTGTTCGCGCGGGCCCGAGCGGTGACCCCCGGAGGCGTGAACTCGCCGGTCCGGGCCTTCAACGCCGTCGGCGGCACCCCGCGGTTCATCCGCTCGGCCCGCGGCGCCTGGTTGACCGACGTGGACGGCCGGGAGTACGTCGACCTGGTCTGCTCGTGGGGCGCGATGCTGCTCGGGCACGCCCACCCGGAGGTCCAGGAGGCGGTGCTCGCGGCGGTCGCCCGCGGCACGTCGTACGGCACCCCCACCGAGCCCGAGGTGGAGCTCGCCGAGGAGATCGTGGATCGCACACCGGTCGAGCGGGTCCGCTTCGTGTCCTCGGGCACCGAGGCGACGATGTCGGCGATCCGCCTGGCGCGCGGCTTCACCGGCCGCGACGTCGTGGTGAAGTTCGCCGGTTGCTACCACGGCCACGTCGACGCCCTGCTCGCCGCGGCCGGCTCCGGCCTCGCGACCTTCGCGCTGCCCGGCACCCCGGGCGTCCCGGCGTCCTCGACCGCGCTCACCCTGGTGCTGCCCTACAACGACCCCGCCGCGGTCACGCGGGCCTTCGCCGAGCACGGCGACCGGATCGCCTGCCTGATCACCGAGGCCGCCCCCGGCAACATGGGCGTGGTCCCGCCGCAGCCCGGTTTCAACGCCTTCCTCGCCGACACCTGCGCGGCCCACGGAGCGCTGTTCGTCAGTGACGAGGTGATGACCGGGTTCCGTGCCAGCAGGCTCGGTCAGTGGGGCCTCGACGGCGCGCACGAAGGCTGGACGCCCGACCTGATGACCTTCGGCAAGGTGATGGGCGGCGGCCTCCCGGCCGCGGCCTTCGGCGGCCGCGCCGACGTGATGGCGCGGCTCGCCCCGGAGGGACCCGTCTACCAGGCCGGCACGCTGTCCGGGAACCCCGTCGCCACGACCGCCGGCCTGACCACGCTCCGGCTGGCGACCCCGGAGGTGTACGAGCGGATCTCGCTCGTCGCCGACACCCTGCAGACCGCCGCGGCCAAGGCCCTCTCCGAGCACGGTGTCCCGCACGTCGTGCAGTCGGCCGGCACCATGTTCTCGGTCTTCTTCACGAGCGAGCCCGTCACCGACTTCGCCGCTGCCTCCCGCCAGGACACCGCGGCGTACGCCGCCTTCTTCCACGCCATGCTCGACCGGGGCGTGCACCTGCCGCCGTCGGCGTACGAGGCGTGGTTCGTCTCCAGCGCCCACGACGACCGGGCGGTCGAGGCGATCCTCGACGCCCTCCCGTACGCCGCCGAGGCGGCCGCCGCCACGACCCGAAAGGCCGGCTGAAAGTGGCCTCACCCCACGAAATCACTCGCTTCGCTCGCGATTCCGCGGGGACCCCGAAAAGCGACGAAACGATCGTCCATCTCCTCCGCCACGGCGAGGTGCACAACCCCGAGGGCGTGCTCTACGGCCGCCGG
>CAVZFO010000013.1:0-179857 GCA_963774575.1 uncultured Actinomycetota bacterium
GGCATGACTTCAGAAATGCAAGCAACTCAGGCGGTGTCCTCCGACCGCCGGAAGTGGCTGGCCCTCGCACTCCTGTGCGTCGTGCAGTTCATGGTCGTCCTC
This sequence comes from uncultured Actinomycetota bacterium, assembly GCA_963774575.1. Lineage (GTDB taxonomy): Bacteria > Actinomycetota > Actinomycetes > Propionibacteriales > Nocardioidaceae > Nocardioides. Next base: position 103 of record CAVZFO010000013.1, read on the forward strand.
GACATCGCGATCGTGAACGTCGCCCTGCCCTCCATCAAGGTCGACCTCGGCTTCTCCCAAGAGGACCTGCAGTGGGTGATCAGCGCCTACGCACTCGTGTTCGGCGGGTTCCTCCTGCTCGGCGGGCGCGCCGCCGACATGCTGGGCCGCCGCCGCGTCTTCCTCGGCGGGATCGCCGTGTTCACCGTGGCCTCGCTGCTGGCCGGGCTCGCCTGGTCCGAGCCGTCCCTGATCGGCGCCCGCGCCTTCCAGGGCCTCGGGGCGGCGATCATCACGCCGGCCGCGCTGTCGATCCTGTCCACGACGTTCGCCGAGGGCCGCGAACGCAACATCGCCCTGGGTGCCTGGGGCGCCGTCGGAGGCTTCGGTGCCGTGGCCGGCGTACTCCTCGGGGGAATCCTCACCGACGCGCTCAGCTGGGAGTGGATCTTCTTCGTCAACGTCCCCGTCGGCCTCCTCGGGCTGGCGCTGGCGCCGATCCTCCTGCACGAGAGCCGGGACGCGGCCGTCAAGAGGTTCGACGTGGCCGGTGCCGTCCTGGTGACGAGTGGGCTGTCATCGCTGGTCTACGCGATCACCCAGGCCGGCCAGGACGGCTGGCTCGCGGCGGAGACCCTGGCCGTGTTCGGGATCTCCCTGGCCCTGCTGGTCGCCTTCGTCGCCTGGGAGCTTCGCCACCCCGAGCCTCTGATGCGCTTCGGCATTCTCCAGAACCGGACCTTGAGCGGCGCGAACGTTGCCGGGTTCATCATGGGCACCTCGTTGTTCTCGATGTTCCTGATGCTGACGCTCTACATGCAGCAGGTGCTGGGCTACTCCGCGATGAAGACGGGCGTCTCCTACCTCGCGGTCGCCGGTACGGCGATCATCTGGTCGGCGGTCGCCAGCCAGCTGGTCACCCGCATCGGGGTGAAGCCGGTGCTGGTGGTGGGGATGACCATGCTGACAGGAGGCCTGCTGTACTTCACCCAGGTCTCGGTCGGCGGCAGCTACGTCGGCGACCTTCTGCCCGGGTTCCTCATCACCGGCGTCGGCATCGGGTTCTCCTTCGTGCCGATCTCGATCGCCGCGCTCGCCGGGGTAAGCGCAGCCGAGGCCGGGCTGGCTTCGGGCCTGATCAACACCTCGCAGCAGATCGGGGGCGCGCTCGGCATCGCCGCGCTCTCCACGATCGCCACGTCGCAGACCCAGGACGCCCTGGTCAGTGGCTCGGTCCTCCCCGAGGCCATGGTCGACGGGTTCTCGGCGGCGTTCCTGGTCGGTGCGATCGTCGCCGCGCTCGGCGTGGTCGCAGCGCTGACCCTGGTCCGCAGCAACGAGCTGGCGGCGGACTCCGTTCCAGAGCCGGAGGCCGAGCTGGTCCTTGACGCCGCCTAGCACGCCGGAGCAGGACGCCGTTGCATGGGGCCGGTTCTGACGAACCGGCCCCACGCATGTCACACGTCACCAAGGCGGCAGCGAGACCCCGAGGGCGGGCGGGGGCTTCTGCCAGCCTCGCCCGGTGGGGCCGGGTGCCCACGGAACGCGGCAATCAACGGTTCGGGCGGCTCCCTCGAGTAAAGATTCGCGCAGCTTCCCACGTACCTGCCGACTTGCTGACACCCTGTCGCTCGCTGCCACGACCCCGGCTCGGGGGTGGGGCGCCAGACACGGGGGCAACACATGCGTGGTGCGCGGTCGGCCAGCTGGATCACTTCGACGACGAGGACGGCAGGCCGACTGAGGCTGCCGGTCGCGGCGCTGACGTCGCTGGCGGTGGTCATCGGGCTCGGCAGCAACGCGTTGATCGCGCCGGCGTCCGCGACGCCCCCGCCGGACGAGAGCCCGACATGCGCATCGGTGTGCTCGCGCTGGCGGACGCGATCGCGGCGGTCGGGCAGACGCCGGAGCTGGCGGAGCCGCTCCCCTACACCCGTACCTCCCTCGCGCAGGTACTCAACCTCGACGACGTCGTCGTCGCCCAGCTGGTCGACGCGCTGGAGCAGCACGGGCTCGCGGCGGCGATGGAGCAGGTGCCCGGGGTCGTGGACGCCACCCTCACCGGCGACGTGCTGAGCTTCGGCTACGACCAGCACGTCACGGTGCCGGCCTTGCCGCTGGCACAGGACGACGGCACGCTGCGCTTCACCGAGCAGGCCACGGCCGGGAGCCTGGACGTCACGCTGAGGACGCCGCCGGGCGGTGAGCGGTTCGAGGTGCGGGTGGACCCAGAGCCAGCCCGACCCGCTGCTGCGGTTCGCCCTGATCACCGAGCCCGAGCTGGAGCTCTCGGTCGACATCGACACCGATCACCTGCACGCCTTCGGCGCCCGCGAGGGCTTCACCGACGTCACGGTGACCGGCGGCCACTACCGCCTGCACCGCACCAGCGACGTCACGCTGCGCGACCCGGACGGCCGCGGCCTGCTGACGCTCGAGGACCTGCGCTACTCGACGCTGCCCGACCTCTTCGCGACCACGCGGGAGCGGACGACATCGACATCGCCCTCGACCTCGCCCTGCCCGCCAACGTCGGCGTCGTCGGCGGGAGCGCCAGTGAGCGCACCGGCAGCCTGACCCTCGAGCGAGGCGCCAGCCCCGGCCGACCAGGTGTGGCCGGCCGCGAAGGACGCCACCCGTACCTACGGCGCGCGCTCGACCAGGCGCACCCGGCTCACCTCGGTCGACGGCCTCGTCCGCTGTCGAAGTACACCGGCGTCAGCGTCGCGCCTGCAGGACGCGGGCGACGTGCAGTTCCCGCAAGCTCGGCGGCGGCACCGGCGACCTGTTCGCCCCCGGCGACCGGCTGCTCGACCTGCTGGCGACGTCCGCCGTCGGCCCAGATCTGCTGCGGCGTCGCGCCGGGCAACCCGCCCACCGGCGCCCCGGCACCCGGCGACACCGTCTACTGCGACGCCGTCACCCCGGCCAACCTGGGCGCCGTCACGTCCGCGACCTGGAGCCTCCACGGCGCCGGCACCGTCGTGACCCCCGCCGCCGGCCAGGTCTCGGCCGTCGGCGCCGACCCCGACGGCGTGGTCCGCCTCGACGGCACCGACGGCGAGCCCGACCTGACCGTGACCCTGGTCGCCGGCGGCAAGTCCTACACGGCGCGCACCCTCCCCCACACCGTCCAGCAGGTCGTCTCCCGGATCCGCTCGACGGAGACGGCGGCACGAGCGCCTCGGCCGCCTCCCTCGACGTGGCCGCCCAGCGGCTGGACATCGCCGTCGACATCCGCAGGACGACTCGGCGACGCCAGTCCCTGCCCCTCGGCAACCCGGGCACCCTCGGCACCCTGGTCGGCCTGACCGGGCTGGAGAGCGACGACAACGCGAGCGTCCCGGCGACGGCCACCGGCAGCCGGTTCGACGTCGGCTTCGGCGTCTCCACCGGCACCCCCGCCGCCGACGAGGACCGCGCCACCGTGCTGATCCCCCGCGACGCGAGCCTGCTGACCGTCCAGGGCGTCTCGGCCGCCGACCCCGACCGGGCTGAACCACCTGTCCGCGCGGATCGGCTTCCTCGGCGTGCTCGCCGACGTCACCGACGTGACCCTGGGTCAGCGCGGGCAGCGCGCCCGCGGTCTCCCTCGACCTCGACGGGTACGACGGCTCGCCCGTGTCGTTCGACGACATCCTCGGCGACGAGGGCACCCTCGACTCCGGCGTGGTCGACCTGACCAGCACCCTCACCGCGTCGGTCGGCTTCACCGCCACCGAGCAGCCCCTGCCCGGCGGCGCCTACGCCACCGGAGCGTCCGGCCCGGCGAGCGGGTCCGCGACGGTCCGCTGGGACGCCACCGGCCTGCCCGAGGTGGGCTTCGGACGCCGGGCTACCACGGCGCTGCGCGTCTTCGACCCGGTCCCGGCCCGCTTCCTCGAGGGCACGGCCCGCGTGACCCGGGCGGCACCGACCAGGTGAGCGTCGACGTCGACGGCGGCGGCCTGTTCGCCGAGCTCTGGCGTCGCCGACGCCGGCCACGGCGCGACCGAGGTCGCCCGCCGGCTGATGTCCCCGAGGCGTCGGCTGCCAGAACGTCACCCTCGTCGACGCCGACACCCTCACCTGCGAGGGGCTCGCGCCCGAGGGCGACGCCGCCTTGGCCGACGGCGACACGGTCCGGATGATCGTGCTCGGCGACCCGTTCGCCCTGCGCGACGCGCATCATCGAGGGCCTCTCCACGTGCCCTGAACTCCTTCGACCGGATCGACAGCGACAACGTCGCCGAAGCCCTCACCGACGACCAGTACACCTCGACCCTCCCTCTGGTCGGCCTGACGCCCGCCCAGCTGGCCGGCGAACGGCCCGCCCTGCGCGAGGCGCTCGGCGCGTTCACCGACGCCGCCACCCAGGACGAGGGCGGCACCGGCGGCGCGGCCCTGCCCTCGGTCTCGAGCGCCCAGGAGATGGCCGCCGCCGGCCCCACCGTCCTCGACGGGTTCGACAGCCTCGACTTCACCCTCGGGCAGGACGGCCTCGGCGTCAGCCTCACCGGTCACTCCGTCGCCGCGCCGCTGACGGCACCACTCCGCTTCCAGGTGGCCGGCACCGGCCAGGTGCTCGGCAAGGCCCCCGTGACCGTGCCCTCGACGTCCACGACCACGCTCGCGGTCGACGTCCGCACCTCGACCGCCCGCCCGGCCATCTCCGCCGACACCCGGACCGTGTCGCACGCCGACCTCGACCTGAGCACCGCCCTCGACGACGACGTCCTCCAGGCCGGCGTCGGCGACCTCAGCCTGGCGGCCTCGGGTTCCACGGCCACGCTCGGCATCGACGTGACCACGGCGTACGACGACACGACCGGCGTCCTGAAGACCACGCGGTCCACCACCCGGGGCAACGGGTTCGCCGCGAACGCCGACCTCGTGCTCACCACGACCGACGCGGACGGCGACCCGGAGCACCTCACCTACTCCGCGCTGCCCACCGACTCCTCCGGTGGCGGCGGCGCCACGCAGCCCGCCCCCGAGGCCATGCAGGTGAAGTACATCGCCGAGGGCCTCGACGGTCTCGCCACCGCGCTCGGCAACGCCATGGACGGCGGCGCCGTCCGCAACCTCGGCCCCGACGGCGCACCCGTCGCCGCGCCGCTCATCGGCACCGACCTCGACGCCGGCGCCGGCGTCGCCGGCACGCTGACCGGGCTCACCAGCTCGCTCCGCGACGCGCTCGAGGGGCTCGACGCCACCACCCCGGACACCCTGGTCACCGAGCTGCAGGACGCCGTGGACACCGCCGTGGCCGGCGCCGACGGCGTCGGTGCCGACGGTGCCGCCGTCGCGACCGTCGACTGCCAGGGCCCTGCAAGGACGACGACGGACCCACGGGGTGGGACAAGGTCACGGTGCGCTTCGGCCTCACCGGCGACCAGGTCGACGCCACCCCGACCTTCGACATCGGCCTGGCCGGCCTCAAGGTGCGGTCCGACAAGGAGGTGGACACCACGACCACCTGGACGCTGCCGGTCACCTGCGGCTCAAGCGCGGCGTCGGGCCCGCAGGTCGTCGTCGGCGCGGCGACGCCCTGCAGCCTCGACACCACCGCCAGCCTGCCCGACGGCGGCATCGACGCCGTCATCGGCTACCTGCCCGGCCCTGCTCACGCCCGACGAGGCCGACGCGCGACGGTGCCGTCGACGTCGGCGTCATCCGTGAACCCGACCGGGGGTCGGCGACCTACGACCTGTTCGACCTGTACGACGGCGAGCTGACCGCCGAGCCGAGCTTCCGCACGACGGCGACCTCGCCGACGAGACCGGCCTGAGCCTCGGCTTCGACACCTGGCCTCAGGACGCCGGCGTCTTCGGCCTGGCCGGCCACATCGACATCCCGTGGACGGCGCCCGAGGGGTTCAGCGAGAGTGACCTACAAGGACGTCAAGCTCGACGTGGGCGACGTGGTCTCCGCGCGTCGCGACCCCGTTCAAGGTCGTCGACCCCTACCTCGGCCCGGTCCGCGACGTCGTCGACGTCCTGCGCACCCCGATGCCGGTCGTCTCGGACCTGTCCGAGCTCGGCGGCGGCGACGAGGTGTCGCTGCTGAGCCTGCTCGAGACGCTCGTCGGCGGCGACCGCAAGCCGCAGCTCGAGCTCGCCCAGCGGGTCATCGGCCTGGTCGGCGGGATCACCGACACTGATCCACGCGCCTGTGGCAGCTCGCGGACGCGGACGTCGCGCTGGAGAACCTCGCCGACGCCGGCGCGCTGCTCAGCCTCGACCCCGCCGAGGCCGAGATCGCTGCACGGCAGTGCACCGAGACGGTCAAGACGACCACCGACGACGGCGAACCCCGACGGTGACGCACCACGACCGTCACCCGGAAGGCTCCCGAGCCCTGCCCGGACGGCCGACGAGCGGCCGACGAGCAGGACGCCGCGGGCGCCCGCGGCCAGACCACCAACGAGAAGCGCGCCGGGCACCCGGCAGACCAAGGAGCAGCGTCGCCACCAAGACCCGAGAGCTCACCGGCTCGCTCCCGGGCTTCTCGCTGCCGTTCCTGGCCGACCCCGACCAGCTCATCGACACTGCTGACCGGCGAGGGCGAGGCGTCGTACTTCCGCCTCGACCTCGGCAGCCTGGCCGCCCAGGTGCGCCTACACGCAGACCTTCGGCCCGATCATGGCCGGCCCCGTGCCGATCAAGCCGTTCGTCGGCGGCTCGATCTCCGTCGAGGGCCGGCTGGCCATGGGCTTCGACTCCTACCCGCAGACCCTGGCCGTCGCGGTCTGTCGCAGCCCGGTGACGTCGACGCGCTGCTCGACGGCTACGCACGACTTCGACGGCGGCGACGTGATCCGCGAGGGCTTCTACATCGACGACCTCGACGCCGAGGGCGAGGACGTGCCCGAGGTCAAGCTCGTCACCACGCTCGAGGCGGGTGCCGGCGTCTCGATCGGCATCGTGACCGCCGGCCTCAAGGGCGGCGTGACCCTGACCATCAACCTCGACCTCAACGACCCCAACGACGACGGCCGGCTGCGGACCGGCCGAGATCCGGACGTGTTCGCGGCAACGCCGCCTGCATCTTCGACGCGAGCGCCGACGATCGAGGCCTCGATCGCCGTCTTCATCGAGATCGAGCTGCTGTTCACCTCGCTAGAGTACGAGTACGACCTCCTCGTCTCGGCCCCTACAGCTGTTCGAGTACGGCTGCGCCCGACGTCGTCCCGAGCCTGGTCGTGCTCGGAGAACGGCAAGCTGGTCCTCACCAGCGGCAACCACGCGGCAGCGGTTCCGGCGCCGTCGACGCCGCCGACGACTACGAGGTGCGCCAGTTCGACAAGGGCAGCGGACGCACGGCCTACGAGGTGAGCGGCTTCGGTACGCGTGCAGACCGTCGAGGTGCAGAAGCACGGCCACGGCCGACGGCTATCCGGTCACGATCTTCAAGTCCGCCGTCAGCCCTGCGACCGAGGTCAAGGAGACCTACACGTCCATCGCTCGCCGACTGACGTTCCAGGCAGACGGCGGCAACGGGTGACGACAACCTGAAGTTCCTCGGCGGTGAGGACCGTCGACGACGACGCGGCGAGCTCGGCTGAGCAGCACGCCGTTCATCGACCCGCGTCACCGCCCTGACCGGCGGCCCGGGCACGACGCCTCACCACCGGTGACGGCGACGACGCGGCATCGACGGCGGCCTCGGCAACGACGCCATCGACACCGGCCTCGGCGACGACCAGGCCACCGGCGGCGACGGCAACGACACGTCAACGGCGGGCGCCGGCCGCGACGACGTGCACGGCGGCAACGGCGACGACCGGCTCCAGGGCGGTCCGGGCGCCGACCGGGTGAACGGCGGGAGCGGCAACGACAGCCTCGTCGGCGGAACCGGTCGCGACGTCCGCGCCGTGCTGGTGGCCAGACCACGCGCCCACGCGCAGCAGCGAGGTCGCCGACCAGGTCCGCCTCGGGTTCGACAGCGGCGACGTGCTCGTCGGCGGCCCCGGCGTCGACAACGTCGACGGCGGCGACGGCTCCGACGTCGTCGTCGGCGGCACGGCCCCGACGCTCACGGGCGGCGCCATCGCGAGCTCAGTTCGACGACGGCGACACGCACCGTCAACTCGCTCGATCCAGGGCGCCACGACCAGACCCGGCGGGCATCGGCACGCGTCGTGCGACGCCCACGGCGAAGGTGCCCGGCGACGCCGCAGCTCGACGCCCTCTGTGCGTCGGGGACCCTCGCGGCCTCGGGCCGGCGGACCAGGACTTCGTCACGGGCGGCCCCGAGGAGGACGTCGTCATCGGCGGCGACGGCCCCGACGACACTGGACGGCGGCGCGGGATCCGGACGAGATCTGCGGGCGGGCACGGCGACGACCAGATCTCCGGCGGACGGCTCGGCCGAGCCCGGCAGACAACTCGGCCGACGACATCGACGTCATGCGCGGCGGCACCGGCGACGACCGGGTCGACGGGCGGCCCCGGCGACGACGTGGTCGTTCGGCGACGACGTGACGCTGGTGCGCAACGGCACGCGCGTCCTCGACGGCTCCCTCGGCTCCGGCGCCGACCGGCACGGGCGTGGACTACCTCGACGGCGGTGACGGCGACGACGTGCTCGCCGGCGGCGGCGGCGCCGACCTGCTGCTCGGCGTCGCGGGCGACGACGCCATGTTCGGCGAGGGTCGCGACACCGTGGCGAGCGACGGCACCAGGCCTCGCCGGTCTCCGCAGCGGCTGCTCGCGTGCAACCCGGTCACCCGGGTGGTGGGCGGCCTGCGTCGACCTCAACGGCGACCTGCTCGCCGGCCCCGGCGGGCTGACGGCGATCGCTGCCGACACCGGGCGGCTCGCGGGCCTCGACGTGGTCGACGGCGCGATCCTGGCGCCCGGCTCGGCACGCCTTCCAGCGGCTGCTCGGCGACTCGGTGGTCGTGATCGACGGCCGGTCGACCTCGACCGGGACGGCAGGTCGTCGGCGACGCCGACGACACCGGGACCGTCGACGCTGCCGTCGATGATCGACGACCGCCAGCCAACGCCGACGGCGACTGCGTGCTGGCCGGCGACGGCAACGACCAGCTCGCGCGGCGGCACCGGCGTCGGACTACCTCGGCGCCGGCGACGGCACCGACCTGGTCGACGGCGGCGACGGCAACGACCTGCTGCTGGGCGACGACGGGCACCGACGTGCTGCTCGGCGGCCCGCACCCGACGTGCTCGTCGGTGGCACCGGCGACGACTCACCTGGTCGGCGGCGACGGCGACGACCGGCTGCGCGGCAACGACGGCGCCGACGACCTCGTCGGCGGCAGCGACGACCGGCGGCGCCGACCGACGGTCAGGACGTGCTGCTCGGCGGCCGCGTCGCAGGACGTGCTGGTCGCCGAGAACGGCTTCGCCGTCTCGGCGCTCGATCGTGGCCGCGGTGAGCGACGCGCGGTGCCGTGGCGCACCCGACGCCTGGTCGCCGGCCGCGGTCACCGCGGGTCCGGGCTCCGCGCTCGGTCTTCGACGACAGCGCCGTGGTCTGCGGCACGCAGCCGCGGCCACGCGTTGGCTCACGATGCGGCCCGGCGACGACGGCGAGGCCGGCGTGCCGGTCGCGTCGCCGGGCACCCCGATGGCGTACGACGAGCTGTACGGCGGCGACGACTGCGACTTCGTCTTCGGCTCGCCCGGTGACGACCTCGTGCGCGGCGGCCAGGACGACGACGTCGTCGAAGGCCGGCCCGGGTGCCGACATCGCCTACGGCGACGACGGCGACGACGTCGTGGTCGGCGGCAGCACCACGTCGCGGACCCTGCGTCCCCAGGTGGTCGTCGACCAGGACGGAGCCGGCGTCCCCGACGCGGCGACGTCATCCGCGGTGACGGCGGACCCGACGGGTAGGACGGCGCCGACCTGCTGGCCGGGGACAACGCCACCCCGGTGCGGCGCGCCGACGGCACCTACGACATCACGCTCTGGGACGTCTCGACGACGACCTCCACGGCGCCCACGGCGACGTACGGCAGCGACACGATCTACGGCGGCGACGTGGCACTGAGCTCCGGCGCCGACCGCGACCGGATCTTCGCCCAGGGCGGGGACGACGTGGTCTCCGGCGGCAGTGACGCCGACTACATCGAGGGCAACAACGGCGCCGACCACCTGCTCGGCAACGCCGGCGACGACGACATCGTCGGTGGTTCTTCGAGCAACGTCGGCCGGCCCACCGAGCTGGCAAGGCTGACCGTGGCCGTCGCTGACCGCGACACCTCCGCGTCCGGCGTGCTCGACGGGGTGGACCTGATCGAGGGCGGCGACGACAACGACGTGGTGCTCGGCGACAACGGCCGGATCACCCGGCCGACCGGCGTGACGAGCACCAGCCCGGCTCCGGCCTACCGCGACGTCGCGATGGCCGACATCGTGGCCGACACGACGTCCGGCTCGGACCGGATCCTCGGGGACGCGGGCGACGACGTCCTCTACGGCCAGCTCGACGACGCGACGACGGCACTCGGCACCGGTGACCGGATCGAGGGCGGCGCCGACCAGGATGCCCTGCTCGGAGACCTGGGCGTGGTGACGGTGAAGGCCGCCGCCGCGCTGTCCGCGCCCCGCACGGTGACCGACAACAGCGGGATGATCCGAGAGAACCTCTACCCGGCGACCGGCTGGGTCCCCGTGACCACGCTGCTCGCTCCGCTCGCCACGCTCGGAGGCCAGGACGTGCTCCTGGGCGACACCGGCAACGACGTGCTCCGCGGGGGCGCGGGGGCAGACCTCGCCAACGGCGGGGCCGGCGACGACGTCGTGCTCGGTGGCGACGGCGACGACGCCGCGTGGGGCGGGATCGGCCACGACCGGCTCTTCGGCGGGTACGGCGCGGACGACCTCGACCTCAAGGCCCGCGCGGGCGACCCGGCCATCTACGCCACGATCGCCGGCGTCGAGGACAGGGACAACCGGATCTCCACCACCAACGGCGCCGACCTCGTCTACGGCGGCTGGGGTCCCGACGAGCTGCAGGCCGACCAGGGCGGTGCCGGACCCACGGCGGGCAGCGACCAGCTGATCGACTGGGTGGGCAACCACAACGTCTACTACGTCTGCAACGGGGCGTACGGCGCCGGCCGGACCATCCGCGAGAGCAGCCCGGACCTGATGACGCTGCTCGGCGACGTGGCGACGGCAGCAGGCGCCACGGCCCTGACCACGGCCAGCTCGGGCGGGTGGTTCGACCTCGGCCTGGTGAACAACTCCGACAAGGGCTCCAACAGCAAGCCCTCGCCGGGCGCGCCGGGCAACTTCACCTGCGAGGCCGCCGGCTGAGGCGTCGCGGCACACGTGGAGCGAACCAACAGCCGCGCACGGCGTCCCAGATGCCGTGAGGACCTGTGCCGCGCCGAGGTCGAGGTCGGCTGCGAGCTCTGAAGAGAAGGGACGCCGACGCCTGGTCAGGCGCTTGCGCTCGGCTCGTGGACGAGGTCGCCTGCACCGGACCCCGGCCGACGGGTCTCCTGCATGCCATGCGTCAGGACTCGTCCGCTACGCCGGTCAGCACCACCTGGCCGGACGATGCCTGGTCACCATCGGCGACCTCCTGGGTGACGGTCAGCGTGGAGAAGGTGCTCGGGGGCACGCCCGCCCAGAGGGTGACGTCGCGGCCGTCGTTGAAGGACCCGATGGGCACGAGCAGTCCGGCGTCGTTCTTCAGCCAGGCCTGGTAGAACTCACCGTTCTCTCGTCGGGGAAGCCCGGTGGCGTGCAGCCGGATGTCCCATCCGCTGGGGGTCTTGGTCAGGGTCACGTCACCGGTGGCCGTCGGGGCCAGCTCGGTGCCGCTGAGGGTGGCCGCGAACTCGACCGGCTGCTCGCGGTTGAGGTACACGCCCATGCTCACGCCCACGGCGAGCAGCACCGCTGCTGCGAGACCGACCACCGCGAAGCGAAGGCGGCGCGCGCCGCCCCGCACCTGCCTCCTCGGCGATCGCCGCGACCACCGACTCCTGGAGGGCGGGCGGCGGCTCGATCCACACGGCGGGATCGGCGAGCACGTCCTGCACGCGCTCGATCTCGGCTCGCTCGGCCGGGGTCAGGTCCGAGTCAGCCATCAAAACCCCCTCCCATCCCAGCGGCAGGTGCCGATTCTCCCGGCTCGTCCCGCAGGTGGGCCAGCAGGCCCGCCAGGCGACGGTGCGCGCGGAAGGTACGCGACTTCACGGTGCCGAGTGGGATCTCGAGCTCGCGGGCGATCTCGGAGTGGGTCAGCTCGTCGAAGTGCTGCATGCGGATCAGGTTGCGGTCCGTCGGCGGCAGCTGGTCGAGGGCCCGACGTACCTCGGCCACGTCCTCCATCTGGTCGACCGACGGCGGCAAGGTGACGAGTGACGAGCTGTCGGCGGTGTCGATGTCGGCGAGGTTGCGGTGCCGACGCTCGCGTCGGTAGACGTCGATGGCGACCCGCTTGGCGATCGTGCTGATCCACGCGCCCAGGGGCCGGGTCGGGTCGTACGTCGAAGCGGCGCGCCAGGCCTGCACGAACGTCTGCTGGGTGGCGTCCTCAGCGAGCCCGGTGTCGCCGAGCACCTTGAAGGCGATCGAGAAGACCAGCCGGCCGTAGGACTGGTAGACGACGCGGACGGAGTCCGCGTCACCGGATGCGAACCGCGACGCCAGTGCGGCGTCGTCCATGGCCACGGGCGTCACGCTAGCCCACCGTTCGGTGCCGGACTCTCCGGTTTTCGCGCGCACGAAGGCCGCCTCCGAAGCGGCGGCTCTCAGTCCCACTGCCTGGTTACGCAACCGGTCGCGGATCGGTTCGCAGGGAACCACCGGCGAGGAGTCGCCGTAGGAGCGCCAGAGGTCGGCACCCGCCGGCCCGAGGACGAGAAAGAGCAGACCATGAGAGTGCAGAACAGGAACCGGAGGCCACACGGGCGGGCCGCGGCAGCGGCGGCGGCCACCGCGATCGTCACGGCGGCGACGCTGGTGGGAGGACCCGCGCACGCGGCGGCTCCGCGAGCCGGAGCCGCCGTCGTCGACGGCGTCCTCACGATCGTCGGCACCAACGCCGGCGACCAGATCAGCGTCGACTTCACACCGCTCGACTCCGTCGTGGTGGACCTGGGCGGCAGCAACGGCACCCGTCGTTTCGCAGCGGGCAGCTTCCACTCCGCGTCCGTGGACCTGCGCGCGGGCGACGACGACTTCCGGACGGCCTCGGGCGGCTCCCTCGCCGACGTACCGATGATCGTCACGACCGGGAACGGCAACGACGTCGCCACGACCGGCGCCGGCAGCGACATCCTGGACGGCGGCAACGGGGACGACCTCCTCCTCGGCGGCGCCGGGACGGACCTCGTTGTCGGCGGCAACGGGACCGACGTCGTCAACGGCGGCGTGGGCACCGACGTCGAGCGGCTCGGGAACGGCGACGACACCGCGGCCTGGAACCCCGGTGAGGGCAACGACGCGATCGACGGCGGCCTCGGCCAGGACACCCTGGCCTTCAACGGCTCCAACGCGGACGAGCAGATGTCCCTGTCGGCCAATGGTCCGAGCGCGGTCTTCTTGCGTGCCCAGGGAAACATCCGGATGGACCTGGACGGCGTGGAGCGGTTGAACCTCGCCACCTTCGGAGGGGCGGACACCGTGACGGTCGGCGACCTCACCGGCACCGAGGTCACGAAGGCGGACATCGACCTCGCCTCCACGACGGGCGCTGCAGATACCAAGGACGACACCGTCCAGGTGAACGGTTCGGACCGTGCCGACCGGGTCGACGTGACGGGGAACGGCACCGCCGTCGAGGTCACCGGACTGGCCGCCCAGACCAGCGTCACCGGTGGTGACACCACGGACCGGCTGCTCGTCGACACGTTGGGCGGCGACGACCGGGTCACGGTCGCCGACAGCGCACGTGCCCTGCTCGACATCGTGCCGGACCTCGGGGCCGAGCAGTCATGACCAGCACACCCCACCCCCACCACGACACCACCCAGGAGACCACCATGCCCGAGTTCCCCGCCCTCACCCACGTCGCCGTCACCGTCAGCGACCTGGCCCGCAGCACCGCCTGGTACGCCGAGCTCTTCGGCAGTGGGCCCGTCCTCGACGAGGACGTCGAAGCGGGCGCGTTCCACCACACCGTGTTCGCGCTCGGCGGAGGCAACCTCTTCGGCCTGCACCGGCACGAGAGGCCGAGCGCGGCGCCGTTCGACGAACACAGCCCCGGACTCGACCATGTCTCGTTCGGCTGCGGCGACCGTGCCGAGCTCGAAAAGTGGAGCAGCCGGCTCGACGAGCTCGGGATCGCCCACGGGGAGATCGTCGACGCCTCCTACGGATCGGGACTCTCGTTCCGCGACCCGGACGGGATCGCTCTGGAGTTCTTCGCCCCGCCGTCCTGACCGAGCCTCCGACGCGTCACGGGGAAGGCGCGGTCGGACCACGACGAAGCTCCCGGGGGCTTCGTCGCGAGAGGGGCGGCGCCCGTCAGGGCTTCGCCCCTCCTCGCTGTCAGGAGTCCTCTCGGCCCCGCAGCGGAGGCGCACTCGCACGGGCCCGCTCGTCCCGCGGAGGCGCTGGATGAGGAAAGTACGACCGAGGCCCTACCGTTGGGGCCATGTCGGACGACGCCACCACGCCAGACGAAGGCGTCACCTTCGCCGCGCTCGGCCTGGACCCCCGCGTCCTGGAGGCCGTGCACGACGTGGGCTACGAGACCCCGTCGCCGATCCAGGCCGCCACCATCCCCACGCTGCTGGCCGGACGCGACGTCGTCGGGCTCGCGCAGACCGGCACCGGCAAGACCGCGGCGTTCGCGCTGCCGATCCTGTCCCGGCTCGACCTGAAGCAGAAGAAGCCCCAGGCGCTGGTGCTCGCCCCGACCCGCGAGCTGGCCCTCCAGGTGTGCGAGGCGTTCGAGAAGTACGCCGCCCACCTGCCCGGCGTGCACGTGCTCCCCGTCTACGGCGGCCAGGGGTACGGCGTACAGCTGAGCGCCCTGCGCCGCGGCGTGCACGTCATCGTCGGGACGCCCGGTCGGATCATGGACCACCTCGAGAAGGGCACCCTCGACCTCACCGAGCTCCGGTTCCTGGTGCTCGACGAGGCCGACGAGATGCTCAACATGGGCTTCGCCGATGACGTCGAGACGATCCTCGCCGACACCCCGGCCGACAAGAACGTCGCGCTGTTCTCCGCCACGATGCCGTCGCAGATCCGCCGGATCTCGAAGAAGTACCTCCGGGACCCGGCCGAGGTCACCGTCAAGAACAAGACGTCGACGGCCCCCAACGTCACGCACCGCTACCTGATGGTGTCCTACCCGCAGAAGGTCGACGCCCTCACGCGGATCCTCGAGGTGGAGAACTTCGAGGGGATGATCGTCTTCGTCCGCACCAAGAACGAGACCGAGACGCTGGCCGAGAAGCTGCGGGCCCGGGGGTTCTCCGCGACCGCCATCAACGGCGACATCGTGCAGGCCCAGCGCGAGCGGACCATCGGCGAGCTGCGCGACGGCAAGCTCGACATCCTGGTCGCCACCGACGTGGCGGCCCGCGGGCTCGACGTCGAGCGGATCAGCCACGTCGTGAACTACGACATCCCCACCGATCCCGAGTCCTACG
Source organism: uncultured Actinomycetota bacterium (assembly GCA_963774575.1). Taxonomy (GTDB): domain Bacteria; phylum Actinomycetota; class Actinomycetes; order Propionibacteriales; family Nocardioidaceae; genus Nocardioides. The sequence goes on from CAVZFO010000013.1 coordinate 15,654, forward strand.
TGCACCGCACCGGCCGCACCGGCCGCGCCGGGCGCAGCGGCGATGCGATCTCGTTCGTCACGCCGCGCGAGCGCTACCTCCTGAAGTCGATCGAGAAGACCACCCGCCAGCCGCTCACCCCGATGCAGCTGCCGACGGTGGAGGACGTCAACGTCACCCGGCTCGCCCGCTTCGACGACGCGATCACCGAGGCCCTGTCGGCGGCCGAACGGGTCTCCTTCTTCCGCGACGTGGTCTCCCACTACGTGCGCGAGCACGACGTGCCCGAGGTCGACGTGGCCGCCGCGCTCGCCGTGGTGATGCAGGGCGACACCCCCTTCCTCCTCGAGCCCGAGCCCGCGCGTCCCCCGCGCACCGAGCGACCCGACCGCACCCGCGGGAGCGAGCCGGGTCAGCGCGGCGAGCGTCCCGAACGGCGCAGCTCGAGCCGACCCGACGGCGCCCCGCTGGCGACGTACCGGATCGCCGTCGGCAAGCGGCACAAGGTCGAGCCGCGCCAGATCGTGGGCGCACTCGCCAACGAGGGCGGGCTCAGCCGTCGCGACTTCGGGCACATCTCGATCCGGCCGGACTTCTCGCTCGTCGAGCTGCCCGCCGACCTGCCGCCGGGCACCGAGGCGGCGTTGGCGAAGACCCGCATCTCCGGCAAGCTGATCGAGCTCAGGCGCGACGACGGTGCGCCGAACCGGTCGGCCGGGCCGACCAAGCCCCGCAAGCCGCGCCACAAGGGCTGACGCAACCAGGGAAAATGCCGGGGGTTCCCGTCCGGCCCGGTCCGGAGTACGTTGCCGAAAAGGCTCACCTCGGAGGCTCCCATGTCTCGTTCGGCGTTGCTGCTCGTGCCCGTCCTCGTCCTGGGTGGAGTCCTCGCGACTCCGGCCCACTCCGCGCCGCCCCCGAAGGGGCCGAAGATCGACCACATCGTGGTGATCTACGAGGAGAACCACAGCTTCGACAACGTGTTCGGCGGGTGGGAGCGCGTCAACGGGCTGGACGACGCGACCCCGCAGCAACAGGTCGCCGCCGACGGCAGCGTGCTGCCGTGCCTGCCGCAGGTCGACGTCAACCTCACGTCGCCGCCGCTGCCGATCACCTGCAGCGGCACCTCAGGTACGACGACGATCAGCTCGGCGTTCGGCAACGCGCCGTTCCGGATCGACGACTACATCCAGCCCGAGGACACCACGTGTCCGCCCCCGGGAGTGTTCGCGGCCAACGGCGTGCTGAACGGCAGCCGGCCTGCCCGGCGGCTGCACGCGTGACCTGGTGCACCGCTTCTACAACGAGCAGTACCAGATCGACGGGGGCCGGCAGGACCGCTACGTCACCGGCAGTGACGCCGTCGGCCTGACCATGGGCACCTACGACACCACCGAGCTGCCCATCTACAAGTACCTGCACTCGGCCGACGCGCCGCACTACGCGATCGCCGACAACTTCTTCCAGGGGGCCTTCGGCGGGTCGTTCCTCAACCACCAGTGGCTGGTCGCCGCGCGCACGCCGACCTGGCCGGGCGCGGTCGCGGACAACGGCGCCAACGACCTGCACTCGATCGTCGGTCCCGACGGCTTCCCCGCCGGGACCCCGCTGCACCCGGCGACGCCCGGCACCAAGGACGCGGCGCTGACGCAGGCCGCCAACGCGGACGGTTCCTGCCGGGTGCCGGCCACCGGGCCCACCCCGCCGGCCGGGACGGTGTGCGGCGACTACGCGATCAACACGATCCAGCCCGCCTACCAGCCCTACGCGCCCGGCACCGCCGTCACCCGCCGCCTGCCGCCGCAGACCGCGCCGACCATCGGCGACCGGCTGTCCGGCGCCGGGGTCGACTGGGCGTGGTACTCCGGCGGCTGGTCCAACGCCAACGGCGACGTCGGCGCCCCCGGCTGGACCAACGGCACGCACACCCGGGCACCTGCACCGACCCGGACACCCTCGCGACAGCGACGTACCCGAACTGCGCGGACAAGCTGTTCCAGTTCCACCACCAGCCGTTGAACTACTACGCCAGCTTCGCGCCCGGCACCGCGGCCCGCACCGCTCACCTCCGGGACGAGCAGGAGTTCATCGCGGCGGCGGAGAGCGGCGACCTCAAGCCGGTCAGCTTCATCAAGCCGATCGGCGCCGAGAACGAGCACCCCGGCTACGCCAGCGAGCACTCCGGGAGCAGCCACCTCGTCGACCTCCTCCAGGCGATCGAGGGCGGCCCGGACGCCGACAGCACGCTCGTCATCGTGACGTACGACGAGTTCGGCGGGCAGTGGGACCACGTCGCGCCGCCGCAGGGCATCGCCGGCATCAGCGACCGGTGGGGTCCCGGCACCCGGATCCCGGCGCTGCTCGTCTCGCCCGTGCTGAAGCACCCCTTCGCCGTGGACGAGACCGAGCACGACACCACCTCGATCCTGGCCACCATCGAGCGCCGCTTCGGGCTCGAGCCGCTGACCTCACGCGACGCCGCGGTGGCCGACCTGTTCCGAGCACCGGTGTTCCCGGGGAACCGTCCGTAGGCCTCCCGACGATCAGCCCTCGGGCTCGACCCGCGGCCCCAGCACCCGGAGCTGGAGCTGCGCGACGAACCGCTGCTCGGGATCGGCGAGGTTGATCTCCCCCACCTCCGCGACCCGGCGCAGCCGGTACCGAAAGGTGTTGGGGTGCAGGAACAGCGCCTCGGAGGCCGCGCTCACGTCACCGAGCGCCTCCAGCCAGGCCTGGAGGGTCTCGACCAGGTGGCTCTGGTGCTGACGGTCGTACTCGATCAGGCGGGCCAGCGAACCCGTCGGTCGGTCGCCGCGGGCGGCGACGAGGTCGCGGAGCTCGAGCACCAGGGCCTCGACCTGGATGTCCTCGAGGCGGGCGACCCGGCGCTCCCCGCGTCCGGCACGGAGCACGCCCAGGACCCGGTCCGTGCAGGCGCGCGCGTGGGCCAGACCCGGCAGGTCGGCCGACACGGGGCCGATGCCGACCACCGGGCGCATCCGGTCCCCCACCCGGTCCAGGAAGTCGTGAGCGATCCGGGCGGCCCGCTCCTCACCGTCGGCACCCGTCCCGGCCAGAGGCACCAGGCCGTAGGTGACTCCCCCGACCAGTGCGGCCGCCGAGCCGGGGTGGACCGCGCTCAGGTGCAGGGCGAACGCGTCACTGAGGCGTTGGCGCTCGTGGGCGACGGCCGCGCCCGCCTCGGTGGAGGCGTCGCCCGCGCCGGACATCGCGACGCCGAGCAGCATCAGCCGCTGGCCGGTCAGGCCCAGCCGGTCCAGCGCATCCCGGGCCCCGGTGCCCCCCTCCAGCGCCGAGCTGATCAGGTCCGCGCGCATCCGACGCTGGACGTCGGCTCCGGCGCGCAGCCGGAGCAGGTGCAGGGCGACCAGCTTCGCGGACTCGCACAGGGCCTCGCTGCGCTCCTCGCTCAGCGGTCCCGGGACGGCGGCCCAGATCGAACCCAGCACCTCGTCGCCCGCCCGTACGGCGATCGCGACGCGTGGCATGGAGAAGGCATCCTGCCCGTCCGGGATCGGGCTGATGAACACCGGGCGGTCGCTGCGGTGCAGCTCGCGGAAGATGCCGCGTTCGGTGAGGATCCGCGAGTACCGCTCCGGCACCTGGCGGCCCAGGATGGTCTCGACCCGGGACAGGTCCGCCTCGTCCTGGCGCCCCGAGAAGGCGAGCACCCGCGAGCTGCGGTCCTCGATGGTGATCGGGGCGTCGAGCAGTGAGGCGATGGCGTTGGCGACCGCGAAGAGGTCGCCGGACGGCAACCCGCCCAGGGACTGACCCTCCTCGGCTCCCACGTCACCCTCCGCGAGCAGGGAGCGCAGCATCGCGGTCAGGTGCGCCCACGGCGCACCGCGGCTGAGTCCGAGCAACGCCACGCCCGACGCCTCCGCGGCCTCGCGGACCTCCGGGGTGAACGGCACCGGGGCGCGTACGACGAGCGCTGCGGCGCCGGCCCGGCCCAGCTCGCCCAGCAGCGCGGCCACCTCGGCGGGGTCGGCGAGGCCGACACCGAGCACGAGTGCGTGGGGCGGCAGCACCGGGTCGTCCACGGGATCGTGGATCACCACGCCGCCGATCTCCTCGGCCACCTCCGGCACGCCGTGGACGAGGTCCAGCAGCGTGGCTCCCAGGTCGTCGAGGACGCGACCGAGGCTGGCGCGCGGCTTGGAGCTGCTGGCAGGCAAGGGCGGTTCGACTCTCGGGGGCACTCGCAGTGGGTCGTGGACGGGCCCGAGCCTACTTCTCACGTGCGGCGGTGGGCGCGCCCTCCGTAGTGGAGGTAGGTCGGTCGATCCCCACCCTCGTCCGGGTTGAAGAAGACCGCGAGGAGATCGGCGTCGGCGATGGGCAGCTTGAGCAGGAAGGAGTCGTCGCGGGTCACCGGCTGGAGCGGCAGGTCGACCATGGGCGGCCATCCCTGCTCCTCGGCGATGCCGTGGCTGGGCGTCACGGTGGCGACCAGTGACTTCGCGTCGTCGAGGTGCACGTCGATGTCGAGGCCCACCCGGGCGTACCTCCCGACGTAGCGGTCCGCGTCGGTCACCGTCTCGTCCTCACGCACGTCGGGGTCGCGGCGCGGCGTGACACCGAGGCGCTCACCGAAGAGCCAGTCGGCGAGCTCCCGGTAGAGGCTCAGGGCGCTCTCGACGTTGGTCTGGAGGCAGAACCCGAACCGCTCGGCCGGCGCGACGCGCATGAAGGCGTTCTGCCCGATGGAGTTCCCGTCGTGACCGATGACGGCCACGTCGCCGAAGTGGTCGAGGATCCATCCGAGCCCCCAGGCCTCGCCGAGGACGGTGTCGTCGACGAGCCCGATCTGCGGGACCTGCATGGCCTCAACCAGCGCGGCGTCGAGCAACCGGGACCCGTCCGGAGCGAGCCCACCCGCCAGGTGCAGACCGACGAACCGCATGACGTCACCAGCGCTCGCGACGACGGCGCTGCCCATCGCGGCGAAGGCGCGGTGCAGCCCCCAGACCGGGCTGACGATCAGCGTCGAGGGGTCCGCGAGGTCCGGCACGTGGCCGACCGCCACGGGGTGCACGATCGCCTCGTCGGCGAACGAGACGGTCGAGGCGAGCGCGAGCGGGGTGAACAGCCGCTCGCGCAGCGCCTCTTCGAACGTCAGGCCGGTGAGCACCTCGACGATGCGGCCGAGGACGGCGTACCCGCTGTTGCTGTAGCTCCAGATCCTGCCCGGGTCGACGATCTGCGGCAGGTCCGCGCAGCCCGCGACGTACCGCTCCAGCGCATCGTCGCCGCGCCCGGTGTCCGTGAAGTGATCGCCGTCGAACCCGCTCGTGTGGGTCAGCAGGTGCCGGGGCGTGACGGTGTCCCGCGCGTGCGCGTCGCGGACCTCGAAGTCCGGCAGGTAGTGGCGGATGGGGGTGTCGAGGTCGAGCTTGCCCTCGTCGACCAGCATCATCACCAGGGTCGCCGTGTAGAGCTTGCCGATCGACCCGGGCAGGAAGAGCGCGTCGGCGCGGGCCGGGCAACCCGTGCGCAGGCTGAGGACGCCGGCGGCGACCTCCGTGAGGTGGTCGCCGTCCAGCACGCTCAGCTGCGCGCCGGGCACGCCATGGGCATCGATCAGCTCGGACAGCTTCTTCTCGAGTTCGGCTGCTGAGAACAAGGGGCTCGCCTCCTAGGATTACCTACAGTGTAGGTCAGTTTACCTACACTGTAGGTTCTGCTGTCAAGAGCGATACCATGACGCCGTGCCGCTGACCCGAGACCGCATCATCGCGACCGCCGTGACCATGGCCGACCGCGACGGGTTCGGCGCCGTCACGCTCCGACGGATCGCCACCGAGCTCGGCGTGCACGTCACCTCGTTGTACAACCACGTCCCCACCCGGGACGCGGTCACGGACGGGATCGTCGAGCGCCTGATCGACGAGGCGAAGCTGCCGACGTCCCCCGTCTCCTGGGAGGAGTGGGTCCGCGGCTTCTTCGCCGCGATGGGCACCGTGGCGACCACGCATCCCGGCGCCTTCGCCGCGCTCCAGCACCGCTCGGTCCAGGGGCCGCGTGCGGCGGCGTCGTTCGAGGTGGCTCTCGAGGCGTTCACCAGGGCGGGGCTCACGCCCGAGGACGCCTACGGAGCCCTGAAGGCGGCCTCCCTGACCTCACTGGCGGTCGCACTGGAGCGCGGGATGGCCGCACACGGCGTGCCGACGGAGACCGTCATCGAGGACCTCCCGCCCGAGACGTTCCCGGAGATCCGGCGGGTCGCCGGCGTCGTGGACCCGGAGGCGGCCTGGTCGTTCACCCTGGAGACCTTGGTCTCGGGGCTGCGCGCGCAGGTACGCCGGAACCGAGCGCGCTGACGACCGGCTCCCGTCGGCACGTCGACGATCGCTGGTCGAGCCGGGCGAGCCCCTGGGCGAGCCCGTGTCGAGACCGCGCAAGGCTCACGGGGTCTCGACACGATCGGCCGTGGCCGGCCTCCCGGCTCGACCAACGATCAACCTTCGGTGGGCGAGCCAGGTTCATGCTTCAGGCCGGGAGCCACTCGGTGGAGGTGGTGACGGCGGCGAGCTCGTCCGGCAGCGGCGCGACCCCCAGCCCCGGTCCGGTCGGGACCGTCAGGTGGCCGTCGTCCAGCACGAACGGCTCCGTGATGTCGGTGCGGTAGTACCGCCCCGACCCCGACGTGTCGCCGGGCAGCGTGAAGCCGGGGAGCGCGGCCAGGGCGACGTTCGCCGCGCGACCGAGCCCGGTCTCGAGCATCCCGCCGCACCAGACCGGCACGCCGTGGGCGACGCACAGGTCGTGGATGCGCCGGGCCTCGAGGTAGCCACCGACCCGACCCGGCTTGATGTTCACGATCTGACAGGCCCCGAGCCGGATGGCGGCGGCAGCGGACTGCGCCGACACGATCGACTCGTCGAGACAGACGGGCGTCTTGAGCTGCCGCGCCAGGTCGGCGTGGCCCAGCACGTCCTCCTCGTCGAGGGGCTGCTCGATCAGCAGCAGGTCGAACGGGTCCAGCCGGGCCAGGTGGCGGGCATCGGCGAGGGTGTAGGCCGTGTTGGCGTCCACCTGGAGCAGCACCTCGTCACCGAACCGCTCGCGCACGGCGCGCACCGGCTCGAGGTCCCAGCCCGGCTCGATCTTGAGCTTGATCCGGACGTAGCCCTCGGCGAGGTACCCGTCGACGGCGTCGAGCAGGGCCGGGATGCTGTCCATGATCCCGACCGAGACTCCGCAGGGCACGCGTTCCCGTACCGCCCCGAGCTCGCGGCCGAACGACCGGCCTGCGGCTCGGAGCTCGGCGTCGAGGACACCCATCTCCAGGGCCGCCTTGGCCATCCGATGTCCCTTGAAGGGCGCCAGGATGCCGGCCACGGCGTTCGCGTCGATCGGACCCGCCGCGGCCAGGGCCGGCACCAGGAAGCTGCGGAGGACATCGGCGGCGGCGTCGACGTACTCGGAGGAGTAGAGCGGGTCGGACATCGCCACGCACTCCCCCCAGCCCTCGGCCTCGTCGGTGACGACCCGGAGCAGGAGGATGTCGCGGCTCGTCTGCGTGCCGAACGACGTCCGGAACGGCGCGACGAGCGGCATCGTGATGCGGCGCAGCTCGACACCGGTGAGCTTCACGGCTGCGTTCACTGGGCCATTCATCTGGGCCGTTCATCGGGGCCTCCTGACGACGTACCAGCCGGCTCGGTCGAACCCCTCGATCCGGGCGCCGTCGGCCAGGAGGGCCATCAGGGTCGCGCGCACCGAGGACCGCCAAGCTGCCGCGAGCGCCGGGTTCGCGGACCGGAGGGTGCCCACGTGGGAGGGTACGGCGACCAGCACGGTCGACCCGTCCAGGTCACCCGGCACCGGCGCACCGTCCGCCGAGGCGCTCAGCCCGACGGTGGCGCCGGCGGCGAGCTCATCGGCTGCCAGCGTCGACGTGGAGCGGCCGCGGCAGGCCGCCACGACCTCGGGCGAGCGCAGCCGCCAGCGGACCAGCAACCGGTCGGAGTCGTCGTTCCCGTTGATGCTGTCGAGCATGGTGCCGTAGAAGTTCGGGAGGTACTCGTCCGGCTGGGCGCCCAGCTTGATGATGTTGAAGTACGCGTTGCGGCTCACCAACGGGTCGAAGGTCCACGCGATCTCCGAGACCCCGTGGCGCAAGGCCCACGAGCGCTGGTGCAGCTTGAGGGCGAACCCGACGTGCCGGCCGTCCAGACCCCTCTCGACCCCGGCGATGTGGCTGTGCAGGGCATCGTCGCCCGGGGCGTGGAAGAAGCCGACGCAAGCACCGACCAGCCGGCCCTCGTCGAACGCCGCACCCACGTAGTTGCCCGCCTTGCTGAAGGCGCGGAGCAGCTCGACGGTGACGGGCGGGTTGGTGTCCCGCCCCCAGATCCTGGCGAAGAGCTGCACCACGTCCTCGAGCTCGGCGAGAGCGGTGGCCTCGCGCACGGTGACACCGGCGGCGAAGGCCGCGGCATCCGCAGCCTGCACCGCCTCGTCCGACTCCGTGCCGACGAGGGTCAGCCGCGTCAGCGGATCCCTGCCGAAGCTCCCGGCATCCGTCATGGTCGGTGGACCCCCGTCGTCTCGAGGACGTGCGTCGGACGTGCCAGCAGGTCGGCGACGAGCGCGCCGAGCAGGGCGATGCAAGCGGGGATCGCGGCGACGAGGACGTGCTCGTCGTCGGCGTGGGCGCCGCCGCCGACGGCGCCGAGGCCGTCCAGCGTCGGCGTGCCGACGCCGGCCGTGAAGTTCCCGTCCGAGGCCCCGCCGACCGCGGCGGACGTCGGTTCGGGCTGACCCAGCCGCCTCGCCAGGAGGCGGGCGCGCTCGAACAGCTCGCCCGACGCCGCCGCCTCGAGCGGCGGTCGGTTGGGGCCGCCGGAGACCTCCACCGAGGCTCCGGGCACGACGGTGCGCAGGGAGCGGATGGCCGCGTCGACCCGGGCCTGCTCCGCGAGGGTCTCGACGCGGACGTCGACGGCGAACGACCCCTCGGCCGGGACGGTGTTGGTCGTGGTCCCGGCCCGCATGACGGTGGGCGTGACGGTGGTGCCCAGGCCCGGCTCGGCCAGCGCCGAGACGACCAGCGCCTGGTGAGCCAGCTCGAGGGTGGCGTTGACACCCCGCTCGGGCTCGAGCCCCGCGTGCGCGGCGCGGCCGAGCACGTGGACGTCGTACAACGAGACCCCCTTGCGTGCCGTCTTGAGGGCGCCGCCGTCGGCCGAGGCCTCGAGCACCAGCGCGGCGGACGCCATCCGGGCCTCCTCCTCGATGAGCACGCGTGACGACGGTGAGCCGAGCTCCTCGTCCCCCGTCACGAGCACCGTGACGCCGTCCCGGTCGTCCAGTCCCGCCAGGGCGTGGAAGGCCATGACCAGACCGGCCTTCATGTCGAAGCAGCCGGGGCCGCGCACCACGCCGCCCTGCACGGACCACGGGTGCGTCGTCAGCGATCCCAGCGGCCAGACCGTGTCGTGGTGGCCGAGGACCAGCACCCGCGACGGGCCGGCACCGAGGCGCCAGCGCAGGTGGGTGCGGCCGTCGACGACGATCACGTCCGGGGCTACGCCGAGACGAGCCGTGCCGATCCGGGCGACGACGTCAGCGGAGCGTGCCACCGCGGCCAGGTCGTCGGACGGCGACTCGCACTCGACGAGCTCGCGCAGGTCCGCGAGGACCAGGGACAGGTCCATCAGTCCACCCGCGGTGTCGCGCGAACGCCGAAGTGCACGTACCGCTCGCCGGTCGGCAGCTCGTAGAAGGTGACCGGCGCCCAGGTCTCGGCCTCCGGCGACTTGACGACGAACAGCGCCGGGCCCACCGGAACCATCGGGTACTCCTCCACCGGGTCGGGCACCATCTCGGCGAGCGGTCCGGTGACCGTGGTGCGCAGGGTGGGCCCGTCGGCCAGCACCTCCATGAGCACCGACGCACGCTCGTACCTCCCGACGTACGGCGTGATGTCGACCGTGACGGGCTCCTCGGGTGGCGTCAGCGGGTGCGGCATCTCGACGTCGGCGAGCTCCGCGAACAGCTCGCGGTAGAGGTCCTCGTAGAGGTCGCGGGTGTGACCGCCGTTGGTGAGCAGCGCGACCGCGAGGCCCTGCTCGGGCAGGATCCTGAGGAACGCGGCCTGGCCAAGGGTGTTGCCGTCGTGTCCGATCAAGCGCTGGCCGTCCCACCCGAACCGGATCCAGCCCAGGCCCCAGGAGTCGCCCAGGATGAACTTGTCCGGGAGGTCGGCCTCGTGGGCGGTCATGGCGGCGGCGGACTCCTCCGACAGCACGCGGGTGCCGTCGGCGGCCAGGCCGCCGGTCAGGTGCAGACGGGCGAACGCGAGCACGTCGGCCACGGTCGACGTGACCAGCCCGGCCGGGCCGACCGAGCGCATCAGTCCCCACGTCGGGCTCGGGACCTGCTTGCCGTCGACGTCGAGGTGGCCGACGGCCGCCGAGTGCAGCAGCGCCTCCTCGGGAAGGGTGACCGTCCTGGCGAGCCCGAGCGGCGTGAACAGGCGCTCGCGCATCGCCTGGTCCCAGGTGGTGCCGGTGAGCTTCTCGATCACCCGGCCCAGGAGCGAGAAGCCGGAGTTGCAGTAGGACCAGGTGGCGCCCAGCGGGTGGTTCTGTGCCGCGTCGGCCAGCACGTCGACGTACTTCTCCAGGCAGTCGTCGCCACGACCGGTGTCGGTGAAGACGTCGCCGTCGATGCCGCTGGTGTGGGTGAGCAGGTGCCGGATGGTGACGCTCTTGGTGACGTCGGGGTCGGCGAGCCGGAGCTCGGGCACGACCTCGGAGACCGGGGTGTCCAGCTCGACCAGGCCCTCGTCGACCAGCTGGAGGACGACCGTGGCCGTCCAGACCTTGGTGATGGATCCGATCTGGAACAGCGAGTCGGTGGTCGCCGGGATCCCCGTCGCCAGGTTGAGGGTGCCGTACGCCGCCGCGACGAGCTCGTCCTCCCGACCGGGTGCGTAGCGCAGGATGCCGAGCTGGGCGCCGGGGACGTGGTGCCGCTTCGCCAGCGCCGCGAGGCGGTGCTCCCAGTGCTGGGTGTCGACCCGGGCGCGGCCGCCGCGCACGGCGTGCTGCTCGACCCAGTCGAGGACCCGGTGGTTGAAGTCGAGCCGCTGCGAGGGGGGCCCGAGCAGGATGAACACGTGGGAGGCGTCCGGGTAGACCACCAGCCGGGTCGGGACGTCGAGCTCGCGCAGGGCGGTGTGCCACTGCTGCGCCTGGCCGACCGGACACGTGAGGTCGGCCGCGCCGTGGATGACCAGCGTGGGCGTCCGCACGTCAGCGACCTTCGTCAGCGGCGACATCTGTGCGTAGCGGGTCGGGCTCTGCCACGGCGTGCCCCCGAGCTCGTAGGCCGAGAGGAAGTGGCCGTCGTCGCAGGTGCCGCCCATGCTGACCAGGTCGCTGACCACCCCGCCGGCGACGGCCGCCGCGAACCGGTCGTCGTGGCCGGTCAGGTAGCACGTCATGAAGCCGCCGTAGCTGTAGCCGGCGACCGCCAGCCGCTCCGGGTCGGCGAGACCCTCGGCCACCAGCTCGTCGATGGGCTCGAGGAAGTCGTTGGCGTCCGCGACGCCCCAGGCGCCGTGCACAGCGTCGTAGAACTCCTCGCCGTAGCCGTCGCTCCCGCGGGGGTTGACGAGCAGGACCGCCCAGCCGCGGGCGGCGAGCTCCTGGTGGTAGACGTGGATCTCGTCCGCCGCGGCGTTCCACGCGTTGTGCGGCCCTCCGTGGATGTCGACGAGGAGAGGGAGCGGTCCGGTGCGCTCGGGGTCGCGGACCAGCCACCCCTGCACCTCGGTGCCGTCGCTGATGGTGAAGGAGCGCTCCACCCGCTCGAACCACTCCACGTCGGCGAGGTCCGCGCCGTGCTCGGTGAGCACGGTCGTGGCGGCGGTGGGCACCTCGACCAGCGCGATCTCGCCGTACGACGTGGGCGTGCCGAGGGCCACCACGGCACGGTCGCCGACGACGGAGAGCCCGGACACGACGCGACCGGCGCCGTCCAGGACGGCGCGGGCGTCCGAGCCGTCGGCGGCCATCGACCACAGGTGCGTGCACCCGCGCTCGCGCAGGCAGAACAGGATCCGCCCGTCGGCCGTCTCCTGCGGCAGCCCGCCGGGGTAGGCCGGGGCACCCGGCATCACGTTGCGGTCCAGCGACGCGGTCAGGTCGGCGGGGGCTCCGCCGTCGAGGGGCACGCGGAACAGCCGGGCGTGGCCGACGGGGTCCCCGGCCCAGCCGACGACGAGCAGGCTCTGGCCGTCGGCGGCGTACGCGACGGTACGGGCGACACCGTCGGCGAACGCGACCACCCGCGGCAGCGCCTTCGGGTCGTCCACGGCGAGCAGGTGCACCGCCAGGCGGAACCGCAGGTCGGTGTCCGCACCGACCGGACGCGTGAACGCCACCGTGCCGCCGTCGGGCGACCACGCCGGTGCGCCCGCGTGCTCGGTGCCGTCGGTGAGCTGCCGGCAGTCACCGGAGGCGAGCTCGACCACGTGCACCTGGCTGCGGACCGGGCCGAACATGCCGGAGCCGTCCGCCTGGTAGTCGAGCCGGTCGGAGACCAGCGGACCACCACCGGTGCCGGGGTCGACGGGTGCCGCGAACGCGAGACGGGCACCGTCCGGGCTCCACACCGGAGCCCCCGCGCCGAGCGGCAGGTCGGTGACGCCCTCGGGCTCGCCTCCGTCGGTGGCCAGCACGTGGATCTGTCGGTCCCGGACGAACGCGATCCGGGAACCGTCCGGCGACCAGACCGGCGAGGTGTCGGAGGGGCCCGCGGTCAGTCGACGCGGGGTGCCGCCGGAGGTCGGCACCGTCCACAGCTGGTCGACGTTGCGGTCCTCACCCGCGTCCAGCGTGCGCAGCACGTAGACGACCCGGCTGCCGTCGGGCGAGAGCGCCGGCTGGGACGCCACCGCGAGGTCGATGAGGTCGTCGATACGCATCCGTCGGGTCACGGGGTTCTCCTTGGGTTTCCGGGATTGGTTCCGGGTACGGCCGCGAGCAGCTCGCGCGTGTACTCGTGCTGGGCGTCGCCCAGCACCTGGTCGGTGGGGCCTTCCTCGACGATGCGGCCGCGGTGCATCACCGCGACGTGGGTCGCGACGTAGCGGACCACCGCGAGGTTGTGCGAGATGAAGAGCATCGACAGTCCCAGGTCGCGCTGGAGCTCGCGGACCAGGTTGAGCACCGCGCCCTGGATCGAGACGTCGAGGGCCGAGGTGATCTCGTCGGCGATGACGACCTGCGGGCGACCGCCGAGGGCGCGGGCCAGGGCGACGCGCTGACGCTGTCCGCCGGACATCTGGGCGGGCCGGTCGGTGGCTCGGGCGGGATCGAGGTGGACCAGCTCGAGCAGCCGGGCGACCTCGCGCCGCCGGTCGGCGCGCGAGCTTCCGGGCGGCAACGCCTCGGCGATGCTCTCGCCGATCGTCATCCTCGGGTCCAGCGACGAGTAGGGGTCCTGGAAGACCATCTGGAGCGGGCGGGGTCGGCCGCGCATCGGGACCGGCTTGCCGTCGAGCAGGATCTCGCCGTGGGCGATGGGCGCCAGTCCGACGGCGGCGCGCGCCAGCGACGACTTGCCGGACCCGGACTCCCCCACCAGCCCGACGACCTGGCCCGCGGGGACCGTCAGGCTGACGCCGTCGACCACCGTGTTGTCGCCGTAACGGACGGTGACGTCGGCGAAACGCAGCTCGCTCATTTCGGGATCCCCTCGAAAGCCAGCGGCTGAGCCTCGACGAGGGTGGGCCGGTCCTCGATCTCGAGGGTGATCGGCTCGCCGGCGTGCCAGCAGGCGACGCGGCGACCCGACCCGTCCGACACCAGCTGCGGGTCCTCGGTCAGGCAACGCGCGGAGGCGAGCGGGCAGCGGGCGGCGTAGGCGCAGCCCGGCGGCAGGTCCGCGGGGTCGACGGGGCGACCCGCGATGACGGCCAGCGGCCGGTCCAGGTCGGTGTCCATGTCGGGTACGGCGGCCACGAGAGCCCTGGTGTAGGGGTGCCGCGCGTGGGTGGCCAGCTCGCCTGCCGGGCAGGTCCTCGACGATCCGGCCGGCGTACATCACCAGCACCCGGTCGCACACCTCACTCACCACGGTCACGTCGTGGCTGATCAGCACCAGGGCGACGCCGTCGCTCTCACGGATCGAGGCGAGCAGGTCGAGCACCTGCTGCTGCACCGTGACGTCGAGCGCGGTGGTGGGCTCGTCGGCCACGATCAGCGCCGGCGTCCCCATCAGGCCCATGCCGATCATGGCGCGCTGCCGCATGCCGCCGGAGAACTCGTGCGGGTACTGGTGGGCACGCCGCTCGGCCTCCGAGATCCGCACCGCCGCCAACCGGTCGACGGCACGCGCCAGCGCCGCCTTGCGGCCGAGGCCGTGGTGGTAGCGGGAGACCTCCGCGAGCTGGCCACCGATGCGACGGGTCGGGTTGAACGAGGTCATCGGGTCCTGGAACACCATCGCGAGTGAGGTGCCGAGCAGGCGCCGCTGCACCTTCGCGTCCCGGGCCTGCAGGTCGGTGCCGAGCAGCTCGAGCCGGGTGGCGTCCACGCGGCCCGGGTCGGCGACGAGGCGCGAGACGGCCAAGGCGGTGAGCGACTTGCCGGACCCTGACTCGCCCACGATGCCGAGCGCCTCGCCCCGGCGGACGGAGAAGGTCAGACCGCGGACGGGGCGGATCGGGCCACTGGCCCCCGGGAAGGTGACGTGCAGGTCGCGGACGTCGAGCACCAGGTCGGAGGAGTCGTGGGGCGCGTCGGTCACCGCGGTCGTCGGCGCCGCGGTCGCGGCCGGCGTGGTGGGCAGCGGGAGGACGCCGCCGATGGTGCCGATGCCGAGGCCCTTGGCGACGGACTCCCCGAAGAGGTTGAACGCCAGGCCGGCGATGAGGACGGCAAGTCCCGGCGCGAGGGCGGCCGCGGGGTTGACGTAGATGGCGCTGATGCCGTCGTACAGGAGCCGACCCCAGTCGTAGCTCGGGGACTGGACACCCAGGCCGAGGAACGAGAGGCCCGCAAAGGCGAGCAACGCTCCCCCGGCGCCGATCGTGGCGTTGACGACCAGCGGCTCGCTGACGTTGGGCAGCACGTGGCGCAGCAGGATCCGGAACCGCCCGACGCCGATCGTGCGCGCGACCGCCACGTAGTCCCGGGCTGCCACGCCGGCAACCAGGGTCTGCGTCAGCCGCGCGAAGGTGGGCGCTCCTGCCAGGCCGATGGCCAGGACCGCACCCTTGGCGCCGACGCCGAAGATCACGGCGAAGAACAGGGCGAGCAGGAGTCCGGGGAACGCCACCGCGAGGTTGACCGACGCCGACACCGTGCGCCCGGAGCGGCGGCCGAGCAGGAACGGCGCGGTGCCGAGCACGAGCCCGACGACGACCGCGATGGCCGTGGCGAGCAGGGCGAGCTCGACCGACAGCCGGGTCGCCACCAGGACCCGGTAGAAGATGTCCCGACCCAGGTTGTCCGTCCCCGCCCAGTGCTCACGCGAGGGGCCGGCGAGGATGTCGCCGGTGTCGATCGCGTTGGCCTGGTCGGTCCACAGGATCGGGGCGACGACGGCGAGCGTGAGCACGCCGAGCGTCAGCACCGTCGCGGTGATGCCGATCGGCGTGCGCAGCACGCGGAGCCAGCGCCGGGCCACGTCAGTCCTCCCGGATCATCGAGCGCGGGTCGAGCACGGCCAGGGCGACGTCGACGCCGGTGTTGACCAGCAGCACGCCCACGCCGTACACGAGGACGATGGCCTGCACGAGCGGGTAGTCCTTGTTGAGGATGGACTGCGCGATCGTGCTCCCGAGGCCGGGCCACGCGAAGACGTTCTCGACGAGCACCGTGCTGGCGACCAGCGCGCCGAGGATCAGGCCACCGAGCGTGAGGGACGCGGTGAGGGCGTTCGGGAGCGCGTGGCCGAGGTAGACGGTGCGGGCCGGGAGTCGCTTGGCACGAGCCGTGCGCACGAAGTCGGCCTCGATCACCGCGACCATCTCCACGCGGATGATCCGGGCCAGGATCGCCGCCGTGCCCACTGCGAGCGCGAGGACGGGCAGCACGTAGGCCTCGGGGCTGTCGTTGCCGGCGACCGGCAGCCAGCCGAGGCTGACGCCGAAGATGTAGACGAGCACGACTCCGAGCAGGAAGTCGGGGATGGTGCCGAGCACGACGCTGGAGGTGGTGAACGCCAGCTCGGTGCGGCGGCCGTGCCCACGCCGCGTGAGCACGCCCATCGTGACGCCGACCGGGACGGCGATGACCACGGCCGTCACGAACGCCAGCAGCGCGAGGGAGAGCGTGGCCGGCAGCCGTTGCGCGATCACGTCGGCGACCGGGAGCTGCGAGACGAGGGAGGTCCCGAGGTCCCCGGTGAAGAGGCCGTGCAGGTAGTCGACGTACTGCTGCCAGATCGGGTCGTTCAGGCCCAGCGACTCCCGGCGGGCGGCGACCAGGTCGGCCGGCGCCGTCGGCCCCAGGGCGGCCCGCACCGGGTCGCCGGGAATCAGGTGGATCATCAGGAAGGACGCCGTGATCAGCACCCAGAGCGACACCAGCAGGCGCCAGGTGCGCCGTACCGCGAACCGGGCCCACACGTGGGAGCGGACCCCGGTCCGGGGTCCGCCCACCTGTGCACCCAGCGGTGGGTCCGGTGCGATCGCCGAGCTCGCCATCGTCATCGTTACTTCGCGAGCATCCGGATGCTGGTCGGGACCAGCTGGCCGGGGGTCTCGAACTCGGCCCCGGCGCCGAAGGTCTGCACCACGTTGTTGGCGAACGGCACGATGTCCGCGGCGGCGAACAGCGCTGACTCGGCCTCCAGCCAGGTGGCGCAGCCGTCCGTGCCGTTCATGGCCGACGCCTCCTTGACCTTGGCGTCGTAGTCGGAGTTCTCGATGGCGGAGAAGTTCGTGCCGTTCGGCGCTGCGGCGCCCGAGAGGAACGGGACCACCTGGTCGGGGCTGTTCACGTTGAGCGGCACCCAGGCGATGTCCCAGTCACCGGCTCCGAAGATCGTCCCTTGGAGCGCCGTGTCGTCCTGGCCCTTGGCCGTCACCTTGATGCCCATGGCCTCCCACTCCTGGACCGCGAGCTCCGCGGCCGCGGCGACGCCGCTGCCGCCGCCGGTGCTGTAGAGGAAGGTCAGCTGGAGCGGCCCAGCCTTGTCCAGGACGGCCTTGGCGGCGGCGGTGTCGGTCGCGGGCACCGAGCCGGACACGGAGTCGCCGGGGCAGGCCGTCGGCTCGAGGGTCGTCAGCGTGGTGGCCGGCGTGCCCTTCCCGGAGGTCAGCACGTTCGCCAGCTCGGGCAGGTCGAGCGCCTGGGTCAGCGCCATCCGCACGTCGGGGTCACTCGTCGCCCTGCCTTCGGCGTGGTTGTACCACTGCTCGCCCAGCAGCGCCGGGGTCTCGGCGGAGAACAGGCCGGCCTTGTCCAGGCGCTCGGCGTCGGGACCGATGATCGACGCGGCGTTGAGGTCGCCGGACAGCAGCAGGTTCGCCGAGGTCGTCTCGTTCTGGACGATCTTCATCACGACGGTGGCCGGCATGCCCTGGGTCGCGGTGGTCGCACCGTTCGGACCCCAGGTGTAGCCGTCGTGGACCTGGTAGGTGTACGACTCACCGGGCTTGGCGTCGGTGAGCGCGTACGGTCCGGTGCCATCCGTGCCCTGCGCCAGCGACTTGCGGTCGTCGAGACCCGCCTGGCAGACGATCGGCAGGCTGGCCAGGCCGTTGAGCACGAACGGCGCGGGAGCGGCCAGCTTGAGGGTCACCGTGCCCGCCGCGTCGTCGGCCTTCGCCGTGGCGCCGACGGGGAGGAAGGTGCCGAGGAAGGGGCTCTGGTTCTTGGGGTCACCGACGAAGGCGATGTTGTTGGCGACGACCGTCGGCGTCAGCTTGGAGCCGTCCGCGCAGGTCACCCCGTCGGCGAGGGTGAAGGTCACCTTGGTGCCGTCGACCTTCCAGTCGGTGGCCAGCTGTGACTCGATGGCCCCGGAGTCGGCGTTCACGCTGACCAGCGAGTCGTAGGCCAGCTGCGACATGGTGAACAGGGCACTGCCGGCGGCCATCTGCGGGTCCAGGTTCCCGGGATCGGATGACAGCGCCATGCTGAAGGTGGCGCCGTCGACGTACTTCGACGCCTCGCCGCCTCCTCCTCCGTTGCTCTCCGAGCTGTCGCTCCCGCCGCATCCGGCGAGGAGGGACGCGGTGACGCACAGTCCGACGGCAGTGGCGATCAGCTTCATGTAGCGGTTCCTGTTCCTGGAGATGTCAGTGCGGTGATGGCAGTGCTGTGATGGTCAGGCGCCGGCGCGCCGGACGGCGCGGCCGACGTGGAGGTAGAGGGCGTGGCCCTCGCCGTCATCGCCCACGAAGGCGTGCGGCATGTGCATGCCGTGCTCGGGCTTGGCGGGGATCAGGCTGTCGCCCTGGTAGTGGACGAGCTCCTGGAGCTCGGGCTTCTCCCCGAGCTCCGCGAAGATGCCCTTGGGGGTCTGCTCCAGCCAGATCCGACCCTCGTCGTCCTGGGTGACCGTCAGGTCGGCCACCTCGGAGGAGTAGGTGCCCACGAAGCGGGCGGCGTCGATGGCCTCGGGGTGCGCCGGAGGTACGGGAAGCGCCGGAAGGCGGTTGTCGGTGAGCTGCTCGATGACGTGCCCGACGATGTCGCGGTAGAGCGAGATGACGTCGCCGCCGTTGGTCAGCAGGGCGACGGCGACGCCCGCCTCGGGCACGATGCGCAGGAACGCCGACTGGCCGATGGTGCCGCCGTCGTGGCCGATGATCGCGCCCTCGGGAGTGTCGAACCGTTCGAACCCGAGGCCCCACGACGTCCCCATCAGGCCGAGGTCGGGAAGGTCGACCTGGCGGGCGTGCATCGCCGCGGCGGTGCCGGTCTCGAGCACCTGGGTGCCGTCGGCGGCCCGGCCGTCGTTCATGTGCATCTGGGCGAACGTCAGGAGGTCGCGGGGCCGCATCGCGAGCATCGCTCCCGCCGGTGCGTTCGAGCGGGCCAGCGCCCACACCGGGGCCGGCTCGTACCCGGCGCCGGGACTGGTCTCGATGTGGCCCACGGCGGCACGGAACAGGATGGCTTCGTACGGGCTGGTCGCCGCGTGGGTCAGGCCGAGCGGGGCGAAGAGGTACTCGCGCAGGCAGGCGTCGTACGGCTTCTCGCGAAGCACCTCGACGAGCCGCCCGAGCACGCAGAACCCGGCGTTGTTGTAGGAGAACTGCTCTCCCGGCGCGAACAGCTGGGGGACCTCGTGGAGCACGCCGAGGTACTTCTCCACCGCGTCGTCACCGAGGCCGGTGTCGGTGAAGATGTCGCCCTCGAAGCCGGCGGTGTGGCACAGGAGCTGGCGGGTGGTGATCTCCGCGGCCGCCTGCTCGTCGAGGATCCGGAAGTCCGGCAGGTACGTGCGGATCGGGACGTCGAGATCGACCATGCCCTCGTCGACCAGCTGCATCACGAGGGTGCTCGTCCAGAGCTTCGTGATGGACCCGATCTGGAAGACCGAGTCGGGGGTGGCCTCCACGCCGGTGGCCTTGCTGAGCAGGCCCGCGGCGTCGTCGATCACCTCCCCGTTCTCGAGGACGGCCACGGCGGCGGCGGGGACGCCGTACTTCTCGATCAGCCTGGGCAGCTCGTCGGCGATCCAGGTCTTCACCTCGTGCAGGGTGGTCATGCCGCACAACCTACGAAGGCAACACCCTCCCTCGTTGGTCGCCTTCGACAAGAATCCCCCGTCGACCTCGTCCGATCGCACCATGTTGGTGCGGTACGACGGCTTCGTACCTCAGCCCAGCGGCGCGACTCTCGCGTTCCCGTGCAGCAGGTCGGTCAGGGTCGTACTTCGCCTTGAGCTCGACCAGCCGGGCGAACTTGGTGGCGCCGTACGCCGCGGCCACCGGGTCGACGTCGTCGAAGTCGGTGGAACCGTTCACGTAGGAACCGTCGCTGGCGGCGTACGGGCGCATCGCCTCGGCGATCGACCGGACCCATGCGCGCTCCGCAGGCATCATCTCGGGGGCCGGGCAGACGCCGATGACGAACGCACCGAACCGCGGCGATCGTCCGCCGCTGAAGGCCGTCGCGTCCTCGGCGACGCCGCTGTAGGCGCCGTCGAGCCGGTAGAAGAGCATGATCGAGAGCGGGGAGGCCTTGCGGGGGAAGTGCTCGACCAGGGCGTCGATGACGCCGTCGGACAGCTCCTCGACGTAGAAGCCCTTGTCGTAGCAGTAGAAGCCCCAGGCGTTCGCCTCGTCGAGCATCTTCTGGAGCTGGACGTAGGGCATCGGTGAGACGAAGTCCACGGCGGGCGGCACGGCGGAACGGGCCTGGTCGAGCACGGCGGCGTGCTCCTCGGGCGAGCCGAACCCGACGACGATCATCGCGTAGCCGGGCTGGAGCTGGAGCTCCTCGGGGACGAACGGCGCCGGGGGTGCGTTCAGGCCACCGACGACGACGTTGACGTCGGGCGGAAGGGTGGCGATGACGTCGCGCGCGTGGCGGAGGGCCTCCGCCCCCTGCTCGAGGCCCCAGAACAGGAAGCCGAAGTGCACCATCGGGCCCGCCTCGTGCAGCGCGAACTCGAACTCGGTGACGATCGCGAAGTTCCCGCCGCCACCGCGCAGCGCCCAGAAGAGGTCGGGGTTCTCGCTATCGGACGCCGTCAGCAGGTCTCCCTGCGCGGTCACGACCCGGGCCGAGACCAGGTTGTCGATCGCCAGCCCGTACTTCCGGCTCAGCCACCCCATCCCGCCGCCGAGCGTCAGGCCGCCGACGCCGGTGTGGCTGATCAGGCCGACGGGCACCGCCAGCCCGTGCGCCTGGGTGGCCGCATCGAGGTCGCCGAGCAGGGCCCCACCGCCCACCTTCGCGCGACGGGCGTCCGGGTCGACGGTGACCTGGTTCATCCGGCTGAGGTCGATCACGAGGCCGTCGTCGATGACGCCGGCGCCGGACATGCTGTGCCCACCGCCCCGGACGGCGACCTCGAGACCGTGCGCGGCGGCGAACCGCAAGGCCGCCTGCACGTCCGACTCGTCGGCGCACCGGGCGACCGCGAGAGGGCGGCGGTCGATGTCGGCGTTCCACACCCGTCGTGCCTCGTCGTACGTCGGGTGGTCCGCCTCGACGACGTCGCCGCGCAGGGCGCTGCGGAGGTCGGCGATCGGGGCGTCGGCGGTCTGGGTCATGGGCGTGCCTCTCCTCGTGCGTGCACGGGGGGCGCTGCACTGTAGCCCCGCGGCACCCCGCGGCACAGCCCTCCAAAGACCCCGGATTTCCCTGGGGACGCTCCGTTGAGTACCCCGACCACCGCCGCTGGTCGAGGAGGGCGCGGCGCCTGGCGCCCGTCCCGAGAAAGGCGTCGTTGGTCGAGGAGGGCGCCCTGGCGCCCGTCCCGAGGAAGGCGTCGTTGGTCGAGGAGGGCGCCCTGGCGCCCGTCCCGAGACCCCGAGGCGGTCGGCGGTCCGGTGCGGGGGTCTCGTGACGCTCGCTGCGCGAGCTCCTCGACCAGCGGACCGACGAGTGTGCGGTCGGCGGTCCGGTGCGGGGGTCTCGTGACGCTCGCTGCGCGAGCTCCTCGACCAGCGGACCGACGAGGTGTGCGGTCGGCGGTCCGGCGCTACCCGCTCCCCGCAGCTACGTCGTTGAGGGTGTTGACGACCTCGAAGAGGTCGCCGGTGTCGTAGTAGTCCACGGCGACGAGGTTGACCGGCTGGCCGCGCTCGGCCGCGCAGCGCTCGGCTCGCGGGAGCAGGACCTCCTCGGCGTTCGCGTCGGCCGGGGTCTCCGACGACTCCGGGGAGAGCCAGTGGTTGAGCAGGAACAGCGGCGCGTCGTCCTGCCCGCGGTGCCGTCGGCACGACGCAACACTCTCGAGCTGGTCCACGTGTCGTAGTCGTAGGGCACCTCCTGGACCAGACCACCGTCGTACACGTTGGGGATCTGCGGTCCGAGGTCGCCGTTCTCGAGCCCCACCACCAGCCGCTGACCCGAGTCGACCATCGACCCCAGCGTCGGGAGCGGCTGGTCCGGGTCGAGGGTGGCGAGGAAGGGGTCCAGGCCCCCGTCCTCCAGCACGGGGAGCAGGTCCGCGGCGGCCAGCTCGTCCTGGACGATCATGACCACGACCTCTCCGGGGTGGTCGTCGAGGAAGTCGCGGAGCTCCTCGGCCACGTCGGCGAAACGGACGGCGCCGAGCTCGCAGAACTCGTGGCAGAGGTAGACGTCGGCCGGGGCGTCGTCCGGCGGGGGGCCGGCCTGCTCGCGCAGCTCGAGAGCGCGCGCGGAGGCCTCCGACGTCACGGCCTTGATCGCGGTCTCCAGCCGACTCCGGTCCAGGTCGGTGTAGACGACGCTGTCGTCACCGACGGGACGGACCGACCCCCGGTAGGCGTCGACGAGAAAGCCCCGGACGCCCGCCTCGAGCTGGGCCGCGATCCCGTGCTGCTGGTCGGGGTAGAGGAACCCGTCGTCGGCAGCGTTCATCGAGTTGTGCGTCGTCGCGAGGGCGACCTCGTCGAGCCGAAGGTCGCAGAGCCGGGCCGCACCGTTGCACACCCGTGTCGAGCCGGTCCGTTGCACCAGGACGACGACCACGGCCACGGCTACGACCAGCGCGAGCCCGGCTCCGACCACGAGCAGCCACGACCGCCGCGGGGCCTGCGATGCCATCGTCCGGTCAGCCCGTGACCGCGGGACGGACGCGATGCCCGGTGTGCTCGGACCGAGATCGGCCGCCTCCAGGGAGGCGGCCGATCATCAGGTGGTCCTGCGGCGTGCGCATGGGATCAGCGTAGGGAGTCCGACGTGCTCAGCGGGATGACGGGGGCGCTCAACCGACCGCACCCACCGGTACGGCGACCCGAGCGACCGGCACAGGAGCTTCCGGCGACCGCCGGCCACATGATGCCCGAGCAGTCCCGCAGCCAGGCGGAGTAGACGCCGCCGGCGGTGACCAGCTCACCCGATGTGGATGATGCCCCCGGCCGACCTCGCGCACCAGGCTGCTCGCAGTACAGGAGACACAGGCTGCCGATCACCCATCACGACGACGGAGCAGGGGACGCGATGAGCACCTCGCATCGAGCACGAGCCGGAGCCGTCGCGATGGCCGTCCTCGCCCTGGTCCTCGTGGCCTGCGGCGGAGGCGACGGGAGCCGGCCCTCGGTGGACCCGTCGCGGTTGCCGACCGGGCTGCCGAGCCCGACGGCCAGCCTCCCGAGCCCGACGGCCGGCCTCCCGAGCCCGACGCGATCCCGTTCGGAGACACCGGAGGAGACCCCGGAGGAGACCCCGGAGGAGACCCAGTCGGCCCCCGAGCCTTCGGTCGCACCGTCGACCTCGGAGGCGCCCACGCCGTCACCCAGCGACACCCCGACCCCGACGCCCTCGGCGAAGCCGAGTCGCACGCCGACGCCCACGCCGTCGCCGACGCCCAAGCCGACGCCGAAGCCCTCCCGCACCCCCACGCCGACGCCGACGCCTTCTCCGACGCCCTCCGCCACGCCCACTCCCACGGAGTCCGCGACGACCTCGTCGCCGTCGCCGACGGCGGAGGAGTCTCCGACGACGGCGCCCGAGGCGGAGAGCGACGAGACGGACGCGGACTCCTCGGGCGTGCCGGCCTGGCTCTGGTGGCTGCTGGCGGCCCTTGTCCTGGCCCTCGCCGTCGGCATCCCCTTGCTCGTGAGGTCACGCCGGCGGAGCGCGTGGCAGGCCGAGCTCGCCTCGACGGAGGAGGAGGTGGCGTGGTTGGCCCGCGACCTGGTGCCCGAGCTGCGCCGTTCGGGCTCGCGGGAGCAGGCCGCCGGGGGCTGGGCCGTCTCCTCCGCACGGGTCGGCACCCTCGAGGACCGGCTCACGGCGCTGACGGCGACCGCGCCCGACGATCCCGCCCTCCAGCGCGCCACCACCCTGCGCGACGCCGTACGAGCGTCTCGGACCCGCCTGGACGCCCTGGCCACGCCCGGGACCGACCAGAGCCTGTCGACGGAGCTGGACGCCGTGGTCACCGACCTCGAGTCCGCGCTGCGTCCCCCTCAGCCGGGACCGGCGCCCGGGAGCGGCACGACGTAGGAGTCGAGCTGCCGGATCAGGCCGCCGCGCGCCCCGACGGGAGAACCCGTCGGAGCGCGGCGGCCGACTTGTCGGGACGTCAGCGCTTGATGACCACCTTGAGCGCCTTCGTCTCGGCGGCGCGACCGAAGGTGTCGTACGCGTCGAGCATGTTGTCGATGGTGAAGTGGTGCGTGCCGAAGGACTCGGCGGCGAGCTTGTGCTGGGCGACCAGCTTCAGCAGCATCGGCGTGGTGTTGGTGCTGACCAGGCCCATGGTGATGGCGACGTCCATGATCCAGAGGTCCTGGAGGGCGAGCTCCACCGGCGCGCCGTGCACGCCGACGTTCGCCACGGTGCCGCCCGGGCGGACGATCTTCGTGCACGCGTCGAACGTCTGCGGGATGCCCACGGCCTCGATCGCCACGTCGACGCCGAAGCCGTCGGTCATCGCCTTGACCTGGTCGATCCAGTCCGCGTCGCCGCTGTTCACGACGTCGGTCGCACCGAACGACCTGGCCTTCTCCAGCCGGTTGGCGTCGAGGTCCAGGGCGATGATCCGGGCGGCGCCGTACAGGCCCGCGGTCATGATGGCCGCGAGACCGACCGGCCCGGAGCCGACGACGGCGACGACGTCGCCGGGCTTCACCCGCCCGTACCGCACCCCGATCTCGAAGCCGGTGGGCAGGATGTCGGAGAGCATGACGGCCGCATCGTCCGTGACGCCGGCCGGGAGCTTGTAGAGGGAGTTGTCGCCGAACGGCACCCGGACGAGCTCCGCCTGGGTCCCGTCGATGAGGTGGCCGAGGATCCAGCCGATGCCGGACGCGCCCTCGTCCGCGAGGCAGTGGGCGTAGAGACCCTGGTGGCAGTACGAGCAGCTGCCACAGGCGCTGATGCACGAGATGAGCACCCGATCGCCGACCTCGATCGTGGAGACGGCGGAGCCGATCTCGGTGACCGTGCCGACGCCCTCGTGGCCGAGGATGCGTCCGTCGGTGACGGCCGGGACGTCGCCCTTGAGGATGTGGAGGTCGGTGCCGCAGATCGTGGTGGTGTCGATGCGGACGATGACGTCCGTCGGCTTCAGGATCGTGGGATCCGGGACCTCCTCCCAAGCCTTCTGACCGGGACCGTGGTAGACCAGCGCCTTCATGAGTGACTCCTTCGTCGGGGTCGTTGCCGAGCACTGGCGTGCGCCCGGGCGACCACCTCCAGACTGCGCTCATCCACCGCGCCCGAGCAGGGGCCAAGGTCCCGGCCCGACATGTCCCGCGTCCCAACGCAGGAGCGGCCGAGGTGATGGCGCCCGGGGCGCCTGCCGAGGGCTGGGGGTGCCGGCCCGTAGGTTCGTGGGGTGAGTCGACGATGAGCAAGATGGACGAGATGCGGGCCATGCGCGAGGCGAGCTACGCCGCCCGCGCCAGCGGTGCGGCGCCGACCCGGGCGAGCGTGGCGTCGCGGCCGACGCAGCCCGTGAAGCCGCTGGTCGTGCGCCCGGAGCCCGCCGACGTGCCCCACGAGGTGGCCTCCACGCTGGCACCCGACGAGGAGCTGTGCGGTCACCGCAACATGAGCGGTCGCACCTGCACCCGCGAGCAGGGGCACGCGGCGAAGAGCCACCGCTACTCCTGAGCCGGACCCGCACTAGGCTGCCGACGTTCCCAGGTCATCGCCGTCGACCCAGGAGGCCACCGTGCCGATCACCCGCGGCTTCTTCCGCAAACGTCCCGAGGGCCCCGAGGGGCGGCTGCCACCCGGCCAGTACGACACCGGCAGCGGCTGGCCCGTGCTCACCGCGGAGGCCACTCCCCGCCTCGACACCGCCCGGTGGACGATGACGGTCGACGGCCTGGTCGAGCACCCCACGACATGGACCTGGGACGAGATCCACGCGCTGCCGGCATCGGCGTACACAGGCGACATCCACTGCGTGACGACCTGGTCGAAGTTCGACGTGACGTTCTCCGGCGTGAGCGTCGACGCCCTGCTGGAGCAGGCCCGGCCGCGCCCCGGCGCCCGGTTCGTGATGGCCCACTCGACGACCGGCTACACCACCAACCTCCCCCTCGAGGACGTCACCGGAGGGAAGGCCTGGGTGGTCTGGGACTACGGCGGCCGGCCGCTGCCACGGGAGCATGGAGGGCCGGTGCGGCTGCTGGTCCCCCACCTGTACTTCTGGAAGTCGGCGAAGTGGGTCACCCGCCTCGAGCTGATGCCCGAGGACCGGCCGGGGTTCTGGGAGCGCAACGGCTACCACGACCGCGGCGACCCGTGGCGCGAGCAGCGCTACCAGGGCGACTGATCCGCGACCCATGGGGGCCATCGACGAGGTCACGCCCCAGGCGACAGCCTGGACGACCGGACGGATCATCGAGAAGGAGCTGCCGACGCCGACCACGGTCCGGCTGCGGCTGCACGTGGAGGACCGGCAGCGACACCGGCCGGGCCAGCACTACCTGGTCCGGCTGCGGGCACCCGACGACTACACGGCCCAGCGGTCCTACTCGGTCGCCTCCGACGACCGCGACCCGCTGCTCGAGCTCCTCGTCGAGAAGCTGCCCGGCGGGGAGGTGTCGGAGTTCCTCGCCGACGTCGCCGAGGTGGGCGACGTCTTGGAGATGCGCGGGCCGATCGGGCGCTGGTTCATCTGGGACGTGCGCACCCCCGCGCTCTGCCTGGTCGGCGGCACGGGCGTCGTACCCGCCGTCGCCATGACCCGCGCCGCCCGGCAGGCCGGACGCGCCGACCTCCTCACCGTGGTCGCGGTCGGGCGCAGCCACGACGAGCTGCCGTACGTCGACGAGCTGAGGCGCGCGGGCGCGTTCATCGCCTTCACCCGGCAGGCCACGGACGAGCGGCCGGCCGGGCCGCCCCGCGCCGACGAGCTGGCCCCGCTGCTGACCGGCAAGCAGCTGGCCTACGTCTGCGGGTCGTCGCGGTTCGCCACGCTCGGGGAGTCGCTGCTCCAGGAGTGCGGGTTCCCCATGCCGGCGATCCGGGTCGAGCAGTTCGGCGCCACGGGCTGAGCGCTCATCGCCGGTTGAGGTGCGAGGAGCGCCAACGACGAGCCTCGAAACCACTGTCGGTGGACTGGTCGCTGTGAGGTGGTTTCGAGGCTCGCAAGCTCGCACCTCAACCACCGAACCCCGCTACTTCGCGTGCACCTTCGCGCGGACGACGTCGACGAGCCCGCCCGGGCTCCGGGGGGCGATCACGAAGGTCGCGGAGGAGTCGCTCCCGGGCGAGACCTTGATGACCACCTTGAGCTTGACCTGGGTCTGCGGGGCGAGGCTGCCGGTGCTGAACGTCCCGGTGACCACCTGTGAGGTCACGTTGTGGGAGCCCTGGAAGTACCTCACGTGGAAGCCGTGCGCGCCGGCGTTGCCCGTCACCTTGAGGGTGTCCGCCACCAGGCCGTCGTTCTGGACCGAGACGAAGAGGACGCCGGTGTGCCCACGGGCCACCGAGATGGTCTTGTTCTGGCTCGGGCCGCCGGTGCTGTAGACGTCGTTGCCGAGGAACGGACCGCCGGCGTGGGTGCCGATCCGCGCGTCGGGGCGCCGGATCGGGTGCGCGGCGATGAAGTCGGCGAGCCAGTCGCCCCCACCGTTGGTGAAGCCGCCCCCGGCGACGAGCTGGCCCTCGTAGACCGCGAGCGCGTTGACGGGCGAGTTCAGCGGGCCGTTGCCGGCGCCGTCGGAGCCGAGGGGCCGCCACGTCGTGCCGTCGAAGTAGGCGACGTCGTCGGCGGTCGCGACGCCGTTGGCGTTCTGGAAGGAACCGGCGACGAAGACCAGAGGGCCGTACGTCGTCATGCCGGTGAGGAAGGCGAAGCTGTTGAACCAGCCGTTGCTGCCCGCGCTGTCGGAACCCATCGCGTTGAAGGTCTGGGTCGCGGCATCCCACCGGGCGACGTGGTCGGCGTTCTCGATGCCATCGATGTTGATGCTGTCGGTGCCGACGTAGACGTCCGTCCCGCGGGCCTCGAGCGAGCGCACCCCGTCGCTGAGCGCCTGGGGGGCACCCATCTGGTGCCAGGTGCCGCCGCTGAGGTAGGCGACGTGGTCGAGCCCGACCACGCCTCCGAGGTTGATGAAGGAGCCGCCGGCGTACAGGGTGCCGTTGCTGTCGGCGGCCAGGGAGGAGATGCCGGAGTTGAAGTCGCCGTCCTTCGGGACCGTCGCGGTGGGTGCCCGGCTCGTCAGGTCGCAGGCGACCAGGAAGTCGGCCGCCGGGAGGTTGCCGCCGTCCGCGAACGCGCCTCCGACGTACAAGGTGTTGCCGATGATCTGCAGCGCGGCCACCTGGGCGGTGATCGGGTTGGAGCCGAGGCACGGCGACTGCCAGGCCGTGCCCGTCCACTCCGCGAGGTAGTTGATGCCGGGGTTGCCGCCGACGTTGGTGAACTCGCCCCCGACGTACAGGTGCCCGGCGTGGTAGGCGATCGCGTCCACGGCCCCGTTGAGCGTCACCGAGCCGTTGACCGCGCCCCACTTGGTGCCGTTCCACCTGGCGAGGTAGTCGGCGTCGGCGTTCCCGCCGGCGTTGGTGAAGGGCCCGCCGACGAACAGCACGCCCGGGTCGTCGGCGTTCAGGGCGGTCACGTGCCCGTTGAGCGCGGGAGCGGCGGGCGAGCCACCGTGGCCGAAGTGGTCCCAGCCGCCCGACCCGCTCCCCGCGGCAGCGGGAGCCACGAGGGCGACGACGGCGACGGCGACAGCGAGGGCGAACAGGCGACGCGCCACGAGTGGCACCCCTCTCGCTGGGTGGGGCAAGGGGCCGAGCATACGCGCGACGAGGCTTGGTGTGCTCGTGTGGCGAACCCTCCCGCTGAGCCCGCCTCGTAGAGTCGCGGGCGTGGCGCGTCCTCTGAAGATCGGTGTCCAGCTGCCCGAGGTGGAGCGGTACGTCCCGTGGCCGGAGTACCTCGACCTGGCCCGGCTCGCCGAGGATCGCGGTTACGACTCGGTCTGGGTCGGCGACCACCTGCTCTACGACCTGCCCGACGGCAGCACCCGCGGGCCCTACGAGGCGTGGACCACGCTGGCCGCGATCGCGACCGCGACGACCCGGGTCGAGATCGGCCCGCTCGTGGCCTCGACCAGCTTCCACTCGCCCGCGATGCTCGCCAAGCAGGCGGCCACCGTCGACGCGATCTCCGGCGGTCGGCTCATCGTGGGACTCGGCGCCGGCTGGAACCGCCGCGAGTACGACGCCTTCGGGTTCGCCTACGACCGCCGGGTCTCGCGGTTCGAGGAGGCGCTGGCGGTCATCGTGGCGCTGCTGCGGGACGGGCGGACCACGTTCCACGGGGAGTTCTACGACGTCGATGACTGCGTGCTCGACCCGCGGCCCGTCCGGCCGGGCGGCCCGCCGATCATGCTCGGCTCCAACAGCCCCCGGATGCTGGGCATCGGCCTGCCCGTCGTCGACTCCTGGAACGTCTGGTGGAGCATCTACGACAACTCCGTCGACCGGTTCGCCGAGGTCAAGGCCGGGGTCGACGCGGCGATGCCGGAGGGCAGGGACGTCGAGGCGACGGCGGCCGTGATGGTCACCCTGGACGGTGGTCAGGGCCGGCTGATGGGCGACCACTACGACGCGAAGGTCGCGGTCGTGACACCCGACGACCTGGCCGACCACGCCCGTGCGCTCGCCGAGCTGGGCGCCGGCCACCTCCAGCTCGTCCTCGACCCGATCACCGCCGAGTCGATCGCGATCGTCGGCGAGGTCCTGGCGGACCTGGACCGCTAGAGGAGGGTGGAGCCATGGCGTACGACGAGGAGCTGGCCGAGCGGATCCGGGCCGAGGTCGCGGGCGAGAGGGGCGTGACCGAGCAGAAGATGTTCGGCGGCCTGGCGTTCCTCATCGGCGGCCACATGGCGGTCGCGGCCAGTGGCCAGGGCGGCCTGATGCTGCGCTGCGACCCCGACGAGACCGAGAGCCTGCTGGCGAGCCGGGCGCGGCAGCCGATGGTGATGCGCGGCAAGGAGATGCGCGGCTGGCTGCGGGTCGAGGCCGGCGCCGTCGAGGACGACGAGGCGCTCCGCGGCCTGGGTCGCGACGCGGCGCGTCGTACGCGCAGGTCGCTGCCCGCCGAAGGTAGGTGCGGGCTGACGGGACTCGCCCTCAGGCAGGCGGGGTCGGCAGCACCCGGTAGGGCTGCTCGATGAGGCGGGCCTTCGGGAGCGGATCGGTCGGGGACGGGGATCTTGGTGTAAGCGCCCGCTCGAGGTGAGCACCTGGCCGTCGCAGATCGCGTAGTCGCGGACGAGCTGGTCGCTGATGATCGGGTAGATCGTCAGCGCGCCGTCGGGACTGAGCTTGATGCGCAGGAAGCCCTTGCCCTCCTCGATGGCCTGGCCCATCATCGCCCACGCCGTCAGGCCCGGCTCATGTAGACGACGATCCAGACGCCGAGGAAGAACGCCCCGACCACGCCGCCGATGACGGACACCCCGACGATCACGATGAAGAACTTGAGCCAGGCGGCCAGCTCGCCGAACGCGCCGGCGGGGAGCAGCCCGAAGACGACGAAGCAGGCACAGGCGGTGACCAGCTGGGTCAGCGCCAGCACCATCACCTTGATGGCCAGCAACGGTGGTCGCCGACGCAGCATCGGGCAGCAGGCAGATCGCGAAGCCGAGGAGCACGACGGCCAGCAGCCCGCCCGTGAAGCGGAGCAGCGTCCCGGGCGAGGCGGAGATGTAGGCGTCGATGATCCGGCCGTTGTTCTTGGCCTGGATCCCCTGCCAGAAGATCAGCAGCAGGATCAGGAAGATCGTGAAGTGCGTGATCGCGAAGACCGTGAACACACCGGGGTTGCGGCGCACGATCCACTCCGGGCGCCACGGCATGGCCGAGCCGCTTCACCCAGGAGCGCGAGTCGTCGATGGTCGGGTAGGTGGCGGGCTGCTGGACGAACGTCGCGTCGCCGTCGCCCTCGCGCCAGTTGCGGGACGCCGGCGGGCAGCAGCTTGAGCTCGGTGGCGAGCTCGTGCGTGGTGTCGAGGTAGGCGCCGCCGAGCCCGCAGGTCACCATCTGGCGTGCGGTCTCGGGGGACGCGCCGGCCTCGAGCCCCTCGGCGTACCTCATGTAGTGGTGCTTGTCGCCGCTGAGCCAGAGCCGGACCTGGGCGCCGGTCGAGCTCGGGCTCCTTGCCCTCCCCGACCTTGCGGCTGGTGACGAAGTTGCGCTCGAACCACTCCAAGCCGTTGAAGGCGTCGGGGTGCCCGGACGACGCCTTGAGCCACGCCGGCGTCGCCGCGCACACGATCACGCTGTCGCCGGGCTGGAGGTGGGCGGTGAGGGTCTCCTCGAAGTACTTCAGCTGCGGGTCGTCGAAGTAGGAGTCGAGCTGGCTGTCGAGGCCGACGAGCCACCAGCGGTGCGGCAGCTGGACGGTGAAGTAGCTGCGCTTCTGCTCGGTGCGCCAGCCGCCGATCATCCGGTCCTGGGTGAACAGGCGCAGGAAGGACGTGAGGCCGTCGTACCAGTCGTGGTTGCCCGGCAGCGCCAGCATCAGCGGCTGCGGCGTCGCCCGCGGCATCGCGGAGCGGTAGGGACCGACCGTGCGGTCGTCGTAGGCCTTGGTCGACGCCCGCGGGTAGACCTCGTCGCCGCCGAGCACCAGCAGCTTGCCGCGCGGGAGCTCGCCGTCGTAGCCGTCGACGCGGAGCGTGTCCTGACCCGATGCAGGGCGGCCACGGTGTAGGTCGCGTCGAAGCCGTCGCCGACGTCGGCGGTGTAGTCGAACCAGAGGTCCTCGCCCTCGGCGAGCTCCTCGCCCGGGCGCCGGGATGGTGATCAGGTTGGTCTCGAAGACCTTCTGCAGCTCGCGCTTGTCGGCGTAGTTGCCGAAGAGCATCGACAGCGTCGAGGCCAGCGAAGGTGCGCAGCTCGCTGGGCGAGAGCCAGCGGCACGCGTCCTGGGGCACGAAGTTGAGCTCGACGAAGTGCTCGGTCAGCTCCTCCCGCTTCACTGTGTCATCCCTGGCTCGTCGCGTGCGAAGCGAACCTGCCGTAGACGTCCCAGAGCTGACCGAGGAACAGCTTGCCGAAGCCTTCCATGGCGCCGACCGGTTGGTCGCCCCACGTCCGGAAGGTGGTCAGCTGCTTCATGAAGTCGGGGATGTGGATGGTGATGATGCCGGCCGCCGACGACGGGTCGCCGTCGTCGCCGGCGTCCGGCTCGACGTGGCCGTCGTGGATGCGGACGTAGAGCGTCGAGGTGTCGCGCCAGACGTCGAGGCCCGGCTCGTCGCGGACCTCCTTGAAGCCGACGAAGGTCATCGGGTTGCCGCCCGGTCCGGTCAGCCACAGCCGGTAGAGCATCTGCCGCTGGTCGGGGTCGTCGGCCGTCGACGAACAGGTTGAACCAGCCGCGCTCGACCTCCAGCCGGCCGCCGAGCAGGTCGGCACTCGACGAAGCCGATCGCCGAGCCCTGGTGGCCGGGCTCGGCCACGAAGCGGTCGACGTCGTCGACGCTGATGGTCAGCTCGAACATCAGCTTGTCGCGGGCGTCCTTGCCCTGGTCGTGCCCGGCCGTCGGGTCGTCCACGCCCAGGGCGGCGAAGCCCTTCATCTGCTCGGTGAACTTCAGGCCGCCCACTCCGCTGGTCGAGGGAGGCGCGCTCGGCGCCTGTCACGAGACCCTCGGAAGCTACCGGCGGCGCCTCGGTCACCGGGTCTCGTGACGGTGCGCGCTGCGGTCGAGGTCCTCGACCGACCGGCGAGCGCGGCGCGAGGTGCGGACGCCGCGGCGTCCGACTCCAGCAGGTGCGTGCAGGCGCGGTCGGCGGTGGCGGCGATGGTGAGCGACGGGTTGGCGCCGACCGGTCCGGGCAGCAGCGACCCGTCCATGACGTAGAGGCCCGGGTGGCCGAACACCTCGCCGTACTGGTCGCAGACGCCCTCCTGCGGCGTGCGGCCCATCGGGGAGCCGCCCAGCGGGTGCACGGTGATGACCCGCTTGGCCCACCACAGCGGGTTGTCGGCGTAGGTCCCGCCGAGCTGACCGGCGATGGCCCGCATGCCCGCCCGGACGCTCTCGAAGTACTCCAGCGACGTCTCGATCGTCCAGTCGACCTCGAGGCGGCCCTCGCTCAGCCGCATCACGCCGTCCGGGACGTCGCGGCCCATGCCCAGCAGCGGCAGCGACGTCGCGGTCAACGACGCCGGCCCCAGCAGGCCGGCGATGTCGCCGCCGACGGTGCTGTCGCTGACGTTCATCAGGTCCTCGACGGCGCGCTGGTAGCCGAAGCGGAACGCCCGGGCCAGGGTGCCGATGCCGCCCTTGCCGGTCTCGGCGAGCCAGGCGCCGAACGCGGGGTAGCCGGCGTCCTCGATGTAGTGGCCCCTGCCCGTGACCCCGTTGCCGTCGGCCTCGTCGGCCACCCGGATCGCGCTGGTGATCACCGGGCCCGTGTTGGCGTCCAGGTCGCGGCCGACGCCGTCGCGGGCGGCGTTCAGGATCAGGCCGAGGAGGTCGCCGTTGCCGGTGAAGCGGGTGCCGAGCGCGGCGCTCAGGCCGGGCAGGGCGGCGCGGTTGCGGAGCAGCAGGTACGTCGAGCCGAACGTGCCCGCGGCCAGCACCAGGCGCTGGCACCGGATGGTCTGCGTCGGCAGGTCGACGGCGGGTTCGCCGTCTGGCACCGGTGTGCACGACGTAGGTGACCTCGTAGCCGCCGCCCTCGTCAGGAGTCGAGCGGCCGGAAGCCCTTCACCTCGTGGCGGGTGCGCAGGTCGGCGCCGGCGTGCTGGGCGGCCGACAGGTAGGTGTGGTCGAGGGTGTTCTTGGCGCCGTCGTTGCAGCCGAGGTCGCACTCGCCGCAGAGCCGGCAGGTCGCCCGCGGCAGGCCGTGCACGTTGCCGTACGACGGCGTCGCGATCTCGCCGAGCCGCACCGGCTCCTCCCCGCGCCGCCGCGAGAAGCTGATCGCCAGCGGCGGGAGGCTGCAGGTCGCATGCCGGCGCCCTCGGCGGCCTCGCGCATCGCCGCGGTCTTGGGCGTGTCGGCGTACGGGTAGGTCGTCGCGCCGATCATCTCCTCGACCGCGTCGTAGTGCTGCTCGAGGTCCGCGCGCGAGATCGGCCAGTGCTCGTAACCCCCACCGGGCACGGGCTGCTCGTGCACGAACCACTTCTCGTCCTTGCGCAGCAGCACGTTGGCGTAGATCAGCGAGCCGCCGCCCAGCCCGCTGGACACCAGGCCGTCGATGCCGTCGAAGCTCCACACGTCGAAGAGGCCGTGCCGGCCCTCGGAGGGGTCCCAGAAGTTCGCGCCCCATGCCGCTCGGCGTGCGCGGGAAGCTGCCGGGCGGGTAGGCCCGGCCGCGTTCGAGCACGACGACGGACCGGCCGGCGTCGGCCAGCCGGTAGGCCGCCACCGATCCGCCGAACCCGGACCCGATGACGACGACATCGACGTGCTCGGTGGAGGGGCTCAGGGCCATCGTGCGCGACTCCGCTCAGAGGGATCTCGTCGACCCGGACGCTACTCGCTCGGGACGCTCGGTGACCATGGTTGCGACCAGGCGCGCCGGAGGCCAACGGCCCGAAATGACCATTGCGCAAAGTGGGCGGACGACGCACTCCCCCACAGCGCGCCGAAACGTGGATACGCTGCGCCGGGGGAAGGTGCCCGACCGACCCTCAGGCGGCCCAGAACGGCGGGTGAGGATGAGCGGCTCCGGGGTCCAGTTCACCGAGACGATGCGGGGTTTCGCGTCCACCTCGGCAGCTCGACGACTACCAGGCGGGGTTCGACAAGGGGAAGGCCGACGGGTCGCCACTGGAGTTCACCGTCACGGTCACCGCCGACGACGTCGACCGGCTCGTCGACGACCGCGACGCACGAGGCCGACCTGGCCGGCACGGTCACGGCACCGGCGCTCTCTCCCACGCCGCTGAAGGTCGAGGGGGGCCGGTTCAACCTGCTGGTCCGCGACGCGGAGCACGCCGGCGCGCGGCAGATGCTCTACGCCATGCCGCTCGTCACCGACGACGGCCGGCGGTTCCACCTCGAGGGCTTCAAGCAGATCCACGACGACGACGGCCTGGACCTCTGGAAGGACACCACCACCCTCTACGTCACCGTGCACGAGGGCGACGCCGCCGGACCGGTCGCCGCCAAGGGGATCGCGACGATCCACATGGGCGACTTCGCCAAGCAGCTGACGACGATGAAGGGCATCGGCGGCGATGGCAAGGCCGACCAGCTCGGCGCCCTCGCCAAGTTCGGCCGGATGTTCGCGGGCTCCCTCAACGAGACCTTCGGCGGCGTCTTCGCGCGGCCCAGCACATTCAACCCCGACGCGGCGCCGCGCGAGCACCGCGCCGCTGCGCTGCGGCCCGAGCGAGGTGCACCACTTCACCACCGACGACGGCGTGGAGCTGCGGCTGACCCGCTTCAACGGCGGCGCCAAGGGACCGGTGATCCTCAGTCCCGGCTTCGGCACGTCGTCGTACGCCTATCTCATCGACACGACGGACACGAACTACCCGGAGTACCTCTACGAGCACGGCTACGACACCTGGATGCTCGACTACCGCGCCAGCCCGTCGCTGGCGTCCGGCGCGACGCAGTTCACCCTCGACGACATCGCGACAGTACGACTATCCCGCCGCCGTGGCGAAGGTCCGTGAGGTCAGCGGGGCGGAGTCGGTGCAGATCATGGCCCACTGCATCGGCTCGGTGACCATGCTGATGGCCCTCGCCCTCGGGCTCCAGGGCGTCCGGCACGCCGTCGCCTCCCAGGTCACGCTGCACCCGCGGGCCGGCGCGCTCAACGAGTTGCGGGCCGGCATCTGCGCCGGCAACGCCATCCAGGCGCTCGGCGTGGACACCCTGACCACCGACCGCGACGGCGACCTGTCCTGGGCCGAGCGGCTCTACGACCGCGCGCTCCAGCTCTACCCCGC
Organism: uncultured Actinomycetota bacterium; assembly: GCA_963774575.1. Lineage (GTDB taxonomy): Bacteria > Actinomycetota > Actinomycetes > Propionibacteriales > Nocardioidaceae > Nocardioides. The sequence goes on from CAVZFO010000013.1 coordinate 51,652, forward strand.
GGGCGAGGAGGAGTGCGGGCTGCCCTTCTGCCGGCGGGTGATGTTCCTCTACGGCGAGGTCTACGACCACGACCAGCTCAACGACGCCACCCACGAGCACCTGCACGAGGCGTTCGGCGTGGCCAACATGACGACGTTCAGGCAGATCACCCTCGCCCTGCGCGAGGGGCACGTGGTGGCCGCCGACGGTGCCGACGTCTACCTGCCCGGCGACCGACAACCTCAAGCTGCCGATCTCCTTCCTCCACGGCGAGAACAACCGGCTCTTCAAGCCCGAGGGCAGCCAGCTGACCTACGACTACCTCCGCGAGAAGAACGGCGACGACCTCTACACCCGCACGGTCGTCCCCGGCTACGCGCACATGGACCTGTTCATCGGCAAGGACGCCGCCCGCGACGTCTACCCGGTCATCACGGCCGAGCTCGACCGCTTCAACTGAACCGCCCACACCACCCGACAACCCACTGGCCACCCTTGGGAGCACGATGACCGACACCGCAGGCGCGCCCGCTACCGACTCTGCCAGCAGCACGCACGGGCACCCGTCCATGCAGGACCTGTTCTCCTACCCGCTGATGTCGGCGCTGACCGAGCGTCGGACCCGTCGCATCCCGCGGGGCTTCTCGGTGAAGGCGGGCCCGCTCAGCTACGAGAGCAGCAACCAGCCGGAGCCGCTGACGCCGCTCGAGGAGGCCATCCTCGTCACCTGCATCACCGGGATCACGGGCATCACCACCCACGACGGGCCGCTCACCAAGGCCAACGGCTCCCCCGAGCTCGGCACGCCGTTCCTCAACGTGCTCGCCCGCACCGGCAGCAGCGCCGACAACTGCCAGGCCACGCACTTCTTCATGATCAACGACGACGGCATCTTCCTGCTCAAGCACCCGACCGGGACCGCGGCGCTCGAGGCCTTCCACGCCCGGCCGCGCAAGTGGGCCGACTGGAGCGACGAGGACTGGCTGACCTACGCCGAGCAGTGCAAGGTGCGCATCTCCGACAAGCGGCTGAGCTTCCCGCGCGAGTGGCCCTACTACCTCGGCTGGAACGCCCAGGCCTCCAACGTCGCCGGCACCACGCTGTTCTACCCCGTCGTCGACTGCACCTGGCAGTACATCAACGCCCTGCTGATCCTGGCCAACGAGCCCGACGGCAAGCGCTCGATGTTCATGGACGACTGGCGGCCCTTCCACCCCAAGGGCTTCGTGGAGTGGATGGCCAAGATCGGCGGCACCGTCCACCTGATGGAGAAGATCCCCTACCAGCCGATCGGCGGCCTGAAGTACGTGCGCAACAAGTTCGTCACCAAGGACAACGTCGGCGCCGCTGGGCTTCGCGCACACGCTGCGCACGGACTACGAGTCGTTCTTCTACTTCCAGAACCTGATGCTGCTCGGCCAGGCCATGGGCCTCGGCGGGTGGATCCACGGCGCCGTCTTCACGCCGTACATGTGGCAGCGCGAGCCCGCCAAGGACTGGCACGGCCTCGGCTTCCGGATGGAGCAGCCCAAGACCCTCTCGCCGTGGGCGCCCGGTCCCGGCCTCGCAGCCCAACCCCGTCGGCATCGACGGCGTCCTCGAGGGCCTCACCCCGCCGTACGTGAAGTCGATGGACGAGGCCGTCGACCGCGTCATGGAGATGAAGTACGGCGCCGACGGCTCCGCCTACGGCAACGCCGAGGTCTGGTCCAGCGCCCTACCGCAACAAGGCCGACGCCCAGGCGTACGCCGACAAGGGCACCCACATCGGGCCGCGGCAGGTCGAGTACGTCAAGGACGCGTGCAACTACCTCTACGAGACCTACGGCCGCTTCCCCGCCCACGTCGACGCCTTCTACGCCCCCGGCATGTGGCTGCAGTTCTCGCCACCTCGAGATGGAGTACTACGACCGCTTCTTCGACCCCTCCCAGTACACCCGCCAGGCCGCCCACGACGGCCTCTGGCACCCCTGAGCGCTGGTCGAGGAAGGCGCGCTAGCGCCTGTCACGAGACCCCCGGAACGGGACCGCTCTCCTTCTCACCGGGTCTCGTGACGGTCGCTGCGCGACCGCCTCGACCAGCGGTCATGCCTACAGGTACTCGGCGAAGAAGGCCGCGACGTCGGGCGCCTGCTCGGTGACGTAGCGGTAGCCCTCGTACCTCCCGGTGGACGGGTACTTCAGCAGCGGCAGCGCCTTGGGTGAGGCGTCGACGAAGTCCTGGACGATCTGCATCGTGCCCCAGGGGTCGCCGGTGCCCTGCACGTACTTCTGCTGGGTGTCGGTGAGCTGCGCGGCGTACACGCCGGGGTCGATCGTGCTCGGGCGTGGGGCCCGGGCGAGCCGATAGCTCTGGTCGATCAGCGGGAGGCTGAGGGAGCCGAGCTTGCCCATCACGTCGGCGGAGAACTTCTCGGAGAACTTGTACGGCCGCGTGGGTTGCACGAGCAGCAACGCCTTGATCGGGAGCACCTCGACGCTGCCGATCAGCGCGACGTTGCCGCCCATGGACGTGCCGACGGCCCCGATCCGCTCGCCGTCGACGTCGGGACGGGTGCGCAGGTAGCGGACCGCGCCACGTAGTCGCGGGCCTCCAGCGGCCCGAACGTCATCGGCAGCCGCCGGCCGCTCTCGCCGTGGTTGCTGAGGTCGAAGAGCAGCACGTTGAAGCCGGCGTCGTGCAGCGTCTTGGTCGGCGGCAGGAAGTCGACGTCGCGGTCGGTGAACGGCACCCGGCCTGCGACGTTGCCCATCCGGTTCCACAGCCAGCCGTGCACGAACAGCACGGTGGGAGCGGGCTTCCCGGTGTCGTCGGCCGGCACGAACCAGCCCTTCAGCTCCACGTCGTCGGTGGAGTTGAAGGAGACGTCCTCGAACGCGAGGCCCGCCTCGGCCGGCGTCCGCGTCATCGGCAGCCGGGCGCCGACGACCATCAGCTTGCTGAGGACGAGGAGCCGAGGCGCCTTCACGACGGCACCGTCGCGTTCACGGGGGCGAAGGTGACCTGCAGGCCCGACTTCGGCAGCGGGAACAGCTCGTTGGTGAGGGTGAGGTCCTGGGCGGGCAACGTCCAGGTGAGCTTGCGCAGCAGCAGCGTCAGGTACATCTTGACGGCGATCGTGACCATGTCCTCGCCGGGGCAGCGGTGGTGGTTGCGCTCGCCGTCGCCATGCGGCACGTAGCTCCCGGGAGGCAACGCGGCCTCGCGCTCGGCGGTGAACCGGTCCGGGTCGAACGTGTCGGGGTCCGCCAACTCGTCGGCGTTGCGCATGGTGATGTGGATCGCGCCGATCAGCCCCCAGTCCTTCGGGACCTGGTAGCCGCCGATCTCCATGTCCGCGGTGGCCTTGCCGAAGAACGTCGCGGAGTTCATCGCGAACATGCGGCGCACCTCCTTGGACAGCTGCCCCAGGAAGGTGAGCTGGTCGATCTGCTCCATCGTGATCGGCCCCTCGGGCGAGACGGCCAGCACCTCCTCGCGCGCCCGCTCGCGCAGCTCGGGCCGCTGGGCGAGCACCATCGTGAGCAGGATGAACGGCACGAAGAAGCCCGCCTGCCCGGCGAAGATCAGGTGCCGGACGTCGCCGAACAGCTTGTCGTAGGAGACGCCGTGCTCCGGCGCCGCGGCCACCATCCGGGAGACGATGTCGTCGTACTTCTCCGGGTGCCGCTGGTGCTCGGCGATCGCCTCCTTGAGGATCACGTCGAGACGCTTGCGGCCCTTGAGGGCCTTGGCGTACGGCGTGCCCGGGATCGGGATCGGCAGGATCTGGAGGGAGTAGCGCATCGCCGCGAGGATCTCGTTGAGCTCGGCGATGTGCGCCTTGGACTCGTCTCCGGTGTAGAGCGCCCCGGTGATCTGCGCCGACGCGAGCGTGAGGTCGGGGCGCAGCGTCGCGCTGCCGTCCCGCTCCCACCGGTCGACGTGGGCGCCCCAGACGCGCTGCATCTCGTCGAGGTAGGAGGCCATCGCCTCGTGGGTGCGGACGGCGTGCAGCATCACGTCCTTGCGCATGTGGTGCTCGTCGCCGTCGATCAGGGCGAGGGACTGGAAGAACATCTGCTCGATGGACACCGGGTCGGTGCCGCCGCGCTCGACGCGCGGGTCGGTGGCGAACTGGTGGAAGGCCTCGTGCCCGGACACGATGACGAAGTTGAAGCCGAACAGCCGGGTCTTGAAGATCGGGCCGTACTTCGCGAAGTGGTCCCGGTAGAACTGGTGGTTGTTGCGGGCTATGGCCATCGTCTCGCCGATCCAGGGCAGCCCGAGCTTGCCCGGAGGGAGGGGTGCGGTCACGTCTTCTTGTCCTTCTTCAGCTTGTCGACCAGGCCCATGAGGGGCCTGGATGCCCAGGTCGCCCGCAGCACGCGGTTGATCATGACCTGGTTCCACTCGTGCAGCCAGTACTCCTTGATGAGGTAGTTCTCGTCGAGGAGGAACAGCCCCGTGGCCCGTCCGTGCAGCGTCTTCATCGGCAGGTGCAGGTCGTACTTGAGGACCACCGTCGTGTAGCGCTCGCCCACCGTGATGTCGAGCACCTCCCCCACGAACACCCCGTCCTTGATGAACTGGGTGAGCTGGCGGTAGAGCTCCACGATCGAATCGGTGGTCGTGTAGTCGCCCGAGAGGTAGTTCTGCCCCGGGTAGTGGATCACCGCCCCCGGCGCCAGCAGGCTGCGGAACGTCACCAGGTCCGCGGACATCAGCGCTTCCCAGTAGGTCTTGATCAGGTCGATGCGCGCCTGGCGGTCGCGCTCGACCTCGCTGAGCTCGGTCATGGCTGTCCTCATGCTCGGGTCAGGTCGAGGATCCTCGGCGGGTCATTCAGCGGGAGTGGGCGCCCCCGCGACGACGCCCGGGTTGGTGGGCACGGTGCCCTTGGTCGCCATGCTCTGCTTCCACGGCACGAAGGCGTTGTCGACGCCGTCGAGGGCCTTGGCCAGCTCCGGGTAGTGCCGGGTGAGCACCGCGATCATGCTGCTGTCGGCGATCCAGTCCAGCCCGGTCTTGGTGTAGTACTCCTCGGTGTAGCAGTCGGTGAGGAACCGGTCGCTCTTGATGCGACGCGACGCCATCAGGATGAACACCCGGAACGCCGTGTCGCTGAACCCGAAGCCCTTCGGCGGCGTCTCCGCGTGCATCCCGATCTGGAGGTCGACGCGCTCCACGTCGCCGTACATCTCCTCGAGCTCCTTCGCCCACGACCGGGTTGTCGGTGAGGTCGGCGAAGCTGGTGGCGGGGTCGAGGTGCAGCTGGCGGCGGAACTCGTTGTAGCGGGGCACGCCGCGCTCGCGGTCGCGGGTGATGTCGACGGCGCCGAGGTCGAGGCGGACGCCGTCGGGGAGGGTGATGTCCTGCAGCCAGCGCGGGTAGTTGTGCAGGCAGACGGCGCCCGGGTGCTGGATGCCGAAGGAGTAGAAGAGGTCGGCCGTGCTTCACGCCGCTGGCGAGCACCTTCTCGGCGTTCATGCAGGATGATCTCCTCGAAGGCCATCGTGTCGATCAGCGCGTTGTCCGCCAGCGAGTGCACCTCGAGCTCGTCGGGCAGCAGCGGGTGCAGCCGGTAGACGGAGGCGAACTCCTCGGTCAGCTGGTACGGCGACCCGTGCTGCTCGGCGGGCGAGCCCGGGATGCCGCTGATCTCCTCGTTGGAGCCGACGCGGCCGACCAGCCGGTGCAGCCGCTCGCCCAGCAGGCCCACCAGTTGGCACGCATGCCGATCTTGAGGGCCGGGTGGGCGATGATCGCCGGCGTCCACTCGACCGTGTGGATCTTGGCGATCAGCGCGGCGTGACCAGCTGGGCGGTGCCGAACAGCTCGTCGTCGGACATCTCTGGGTGCTTCTTCTTCAGCGCGTCGCAGATCGCGTTGTGCTCGAGGGTGAACAGGGTGTGCAGCATGCCCGAGCCCGATCCACCAGTTCTCGCTGAACCCGGTGATGCGCGGTGCCGGTCTTCGGGTCGAGCGGCAGCCGGCCGTCCTTGACCACGCAGCTTGCCGTCGGTGAAGGTGCGCACCGCGCTGCTGCTCCTCTACCGAGCTGCCGTAGATGCTCGAGGAGTCCCACCAGTGGGTCAGCCGGTTGAGGTACGTCGGCGGCAGGCCCTGGTCCTTGTCGGAGCGGGTGGGGTCCGGGCGGCTGCGCGGGATCCGCATCGGGTCCTCGTGCCAGGCGTGGCCCTCGGGCAGCTCGACCTCGATGGCGTCGTCGGTCTCGCGGCCGTGGGCGAACCAGTCGTGGGTCTGGAACTGGATCCACGACGCGGCCAGCAGGTTGAGCGTGGTCGCCGGCGTGAACGTCTCGCGCCGCATCAGGGTGCGGCTGATCGTGTGCGGGTTCGGCTCATCAGGCCCGGCATCGCCTCCGGGAAGGCCTGGTCGAGGGCGACGTTGCGCGCGAACCGGGTGCCCGCCATCCCCATGTCGGGGTCGCTCGAGGGCGTTGTACGAGCCGTCCGGCGTGCGGAACCGCGCGGCGCTCAGGTGCGGGCACTGGTCGAGCGTCACGCCCGGTCGCCGCAGTGCTCGGGTCGGGCGTCCGTGTGTCGGTCGAGGTTCTTCTCCCGCAGCTGGATGCGCAGCGCGATCGATGTTGACCAGCGCCACGGGAGCGGCAGCCGGTGCCACGGGCGGCGGCGGTTGAGCCGGGTGAACCCGGAGAACGAGGGTGCGACCGGCAAACGAGGGCTTGGTCATCGTAGTCAACTCCCGGCTGATGAGCGACGGGAGCTGCGGCCGGGGTCGCACGCTCGCCATCCTAGGGACCGCCCGCGGGTGCAGTAATAGTCCGACCGGGTCATCCAACGGCACGACTCGGCGCCCTCGGTCGCGGGTTAGGTTGGCCGGTATGAACAGCGACTCCGACGACGTGGAGGCCGTCGTAGGCCACTACTTCGCGATCGTGGCCGACCTCGACAGCACCGATGACGACCTGCGCCCCCTGCTGGCAGCCGACGCGGTGTTCGTGGAGCACCCCAACCCGATCTCGCCCACCGGCGAGCGGCGTACGACGGAAGAGACGGTCGCCGGGTTCGGTTCGGGCAAGACGCTCCTCTCGGCCGCAGACGATCGACGTCCACGACGTGCTCGTGCTCGGGGAGCGGGTCGCGGTCCGCTCCACCTGGCGGGGCACCGTCGGCATCGAGGCCGGGTCGCTCTCTCCCGGCGACGAGCTGGTCGCCCACATGGGTGGCTTCCTCACGGTGCGCGACGGGCTGATCGCCGAGCACGAGACCTACGACTGCTACGAACCGTTCGGCTCATGACCACCTCCGGCATCGACCCGACCGTCCCGCCCAGCGGCCCCGGGTGCGTCGAGTGCGAGGCCGAGCAGCGGCTGGTGGGTGCACCTGCGGCGGTGCGCGCGTGCGGCCACGTCGGCTGCTGCGACACCTCCCCCAGCCAGCACGCCACCGCCCACTTCCGAGAGACCGGCCACCCGGTGATCCGGTCGTACGAGCCCGGCGAGGAGTGGTTCTGGGACTTCCCACGAACGACGTCCTCGACGGCCCCCCCCTGGCGCCGCCCCCAGCACCACCCCGTCGCCCAGGACGTCCCCGGCCCCGAGGGCCGCGTCCCGGACGACTGGGAGCGCTTCGTGCACTGACCTGCCACCGCTGGTCGAGGAGGGCGCCCGCGCCCGCCGTCGAGGAGGGCGCCCGGCGCCCGCCACCCGCTGGTCGAGGAGGGCGCCCTGGCGCCCGTCACGAGACCCCGCAAGCGGTCCGCGACCTCCTCACCGGGTCTCGTGACGGTTGCTAGCGCGACTTCCTCGACCAACGCCGTACGCCCTGCGCCCGCTGGTCGAGGAGGGCGCCCCGGCGCCCGCGCCACCCGCTGGTCGAGGAGGGCGCCCTGGCGCCCGTCACGAGACCCCGCAACCGGTCCGCCGTCCGCTCACCGGGTCTCGTGACGGTTGCTAGCTGTACTGACCACGGAGGTTGTGTACGGCGTGGCTGCTGCGATGGGTGAAGACCTCCGGTGAGGTGTGGAGCGTCGACAGCAACCACATCTCACGACCGGAGGCCTTCGATGTCCCACGCTACCATAAACGCGACCCTTGACTCCGGCTGGTCGTCTGAAGCTGGCACGGCTGGTCGTGGTCAAGGGTTGGCTCTAGGCCCGGGCGGCGGAGCGGTTCTCGGTCAGCGACGACGACGGCGCGCCGCTGGGCCGATCGCTACCGGCGAGCTGGGCGCCGGCCGGGATGGACGACCGGTCCTCGCGGCCGCAGACGCAGCCCGCACCAGCTCGACCGCCGCACCGAGCGTCGGATCGTGGGGTTGCGGGTCACCCGTCGGTGGGGGCCGGCCGGATCGCCTACCACCTGGGTCTGAACCCCTCGACGGTCCACAAGGTCCTGCCAGCGCTACCGGTGCCCGCGGTTGAAGTGGACCGACCCGGCCACCGGGACCCGGATCAAGCGCATCGACCAAGGCCGCCGCTATGAACACGCCGCCCCCGGGGACCTGGTCCACGTCGACATCAAGAAGCTCGGCCGGATCCCCGACGGCGGCGGCTGGCGGACAAGCGAGGCCGCCAGGACCGATCGGCAACTCGGCAGCAACAAGGCGCCAGCGGTCCCGGGCTACGCCTACCTGCACCACGCCGTCGACGACCACTCCCGGCTGGCCTACTCCGAGATCCACGCCGATGAGCGCAAGGAGACCGCCGTCGGCGTTCTGGCGCCGCGCCCAGCGCCTTCTTCGCCGCCCACGGCATCACCGTGCAAGCGAGTCATGACCGACAACGGGTCCTGCTACCGCTCCAAGCTGTGGGCCAAGACCCTCGGCGGCAGCGGATCAAGCACCGGCGGACCCGGCCCTACCGGCCCCAGACCAACGGCAAGGTCGAGCGGTTCAACCGCACCCTGCTCGAGGAATGGGCCTACGCCCGCGAGTACCGCTCAGAAGCCGAACGCGTCGCCGCCTACCCCGGCTGGCTGCACTTCTACAATCACCACCGCGGCCACACCGCGCTGAAGGGCAAGTCACCCATCGACCGCGTGCCCAACGTCCCAGGACAGAACAGCTAGCGCAACCTCCTCGACCAACGACCGGCCGGCCTCCCGGATCATCCAGCCCCCGCCTCCAGGTCGCCGTCACGATGACTCGAGCTGACTATCAGGTCCTCATCGGCTTCGAGTCGCTTCGCTTGCTAGGCCCCGCGAGGCCAGGCGCGCCAGCAGGTGGACGTCGCCATCGATGAGACGCCTGCCGTTTCGGCCGGCCCCAGCCCTGCAGGTGCTTCTCCACGGCATACGCATCCTCGACCCGGTCGTAGTGCGCGGACCACTCGCAGGGTCACCGGCCTCCGGCGACGCGTGTACGCCGCGCCCAACCCCTCGTTGTGCTAGCCAGACGCGCGCCTCGAGGTCCCAGGCGCTCCCGACGTAGAACGAGCGGTCACGGCACTCCACGATGTACACCCACGGCATCCGGCAGCGTCGTTCGTGTGGCGGGCGGGGACAACCTCGATGTCGGGACGTGGATTAAGGCGGGCTGTCGGGTCACCGGGTCTCGTGACGGTTGCTGCGCAACCTCCTCGACCAACGACACCCACCCGCTCGAGGAGGGCGCGCCTGGCGCCCGTCACGAGACCCCCGCAAGCGGTACCGCGGCCCCTCACCGGGTCTCGTGACAGTTGCTGCGCAACCTCCTCGACCACCGACACCCACCCGCTGGTCGAGGAGGGCCCCGGCGCCCGTCACGAGACCCCGCAAGCGGTCCGCGGTCCCTCACCGGGTCTCGTGACAGTTGCTAGCGCAACCTCCTCGACCACCACGGGTCAGTGCAAGGCTAGACAGGACTCCAGGGTCGCGTCGTTGCGCGCACGGTCGCCCAGGCGGGCGGCCTGGTCGGTGTAGGGCAGGACCACGCTGGCGCCGCCGATGTCGCCGATACCTCCCTGCACCACGCAGGTGGTGACCTTCGACGGGTCGACCTGGGCGACGGCCTGGGCGAGGCGGAACAGCTCGGAGGGCGGCAGGTCGGTGTGCAGGTACTGCATCACGTGCAGCACGCCCTGCTCGAGGAAGCCCGGCTCGTCGGCCCGGCCCGCACCTTGGCCTGGATGCCGCGGATCACCCGCTGCTGGTTGGCGGACCGGTCGAAGTCGCCGCGGATCAGGTTGTGGCGGATCCGGGAGAACGCCATGGCGTCGTAGGGACCCAGGTGGAGGTGGCCGGACGGGAAGCCCTCGGGCTTGAGGTAGGTGTCGCTGAACGCCACCGGGTTGGTGATGTCGACCCGCCGATAGAGCCGATCAGCGCCTGGAAGTACTTGAACCGGGTCACGAACACGTAGTCGGGCTGGATGCCGACCAGGTTGCCGACCGTCTCCCCGAGCAGCTGCGGGCCGCCGTAGTAGAGCGAGGCGTTGATCTTGTTCGAGCCGTAGCCCGGGATGGAGACCCAGGAGTCGCGGGGTACGCCGATCGCGGAGGCCGCGCCGGTGCGCAGGTTCATCCCGATCAGCTGCAGGGCGTCGCCGCGGGTGTGGGTCATGTCCTCGCCCGGGCGCGCGTCGGAGCCGACGGCCAGGATCCAGACGACGTCCTTGTTGTGGGCCTCGTCGTAGTCGACGCCCGTGGCGCGGTTGATCTTCACCAGCTCCATCTCGGTCGGCTTCACGGCCGAGTCGGGGATGACGAGGGCCGCGATCCCGAGCACGACGGCGAGGGTGACCCCTCGCTTGACCCAGCGGAGTCGGGACCTCATGCCGCACGTCCCTTCGTCACGTCGTACCCGAAGATCCGCCAGCCGTCGGCGCCGGGCGTCAGGAACAGCCGGCCGCGGACCTCGATCTTGCGCTGGACGTCGCCGCTCGGTGTGGAACTTCAGCACGAAGCGCGCCGTTGCGCCCGCCGGGTGGCCCTTCACGGCGAGCACGTCGACGGTGACCTTGCGGTCCGTCGCCTCGACACCGTCGATGTCGGCGCCGATGTCCTGGTTGCTCATCAACGCCTTGTCGCCCTGGGCGTCGGCCTTGGCGCCGGCCGTGAACCCGGGCCACGACGTGGCGAAGTCGTTGCGCGGGTAGTCGCCACCGACGTACGCCGCGTCGAACCACTCGTCGACCGCGTGCGCGACCTGCTTGCGCACCTTGCTGCGCTTCTCCTTCGGCAGCTTGCCGGTCACCCGGCCGAGGGTCGCCGTCGTCGCGAGCGGCGGGGGTGCGTCGGTGGCCTCGGTCGCGCTGGACGCGCCGTCCGCCGGCTGGGCCGCGGAGCCGCTCGAGTCGCCCGAGCCGCCGCTGCAGGCGGTCAGACCGAGCGCGAGCAGGAGGGCTGCCAGGGCGGCCGTCAGGCCGACCGACCGGGGGGTGCGCGGGGCGCGCGTGGGGGGTGTTCGCATCGTCAGGGGACTCCTTGGATCAACGTCACAGCCAACCGTGCCCGACGGCGGCCCGCTGGTCGGCATTTGCTCGTGTCGGGGACTAACCTGAGGTTCCGACTTCATGTTTCGTTCGCACGCTCTCGAGAAAGAGGCGAAGCCCGCCGTGCCGCAGCCTTCCGGCTGCCCGTCCGACCAGTCATCTGCCCCCGCACCGGCCGGGCCCTCCACCGACTTCGGAGCCAACGAATGGCTCGTCGAGGAGATGTACGACCAGTACACCAAGGACCCGCAGAGCGTGGATCCGGTCTGGGTCGCGTACTTCAAGACCTCTCCTCCGCAGGGTGGCAACGGCGCCCAGGCTGCGGCGGGTCCGGCCGGCCAGGCATCAGAGAACCGTACGTCGACCACCGCGACCGCGGCACCGGCACCCTCGCCGTCGCCCAGCAACGGGGTCCCGGCCGGCCCGACCGGCGGGGCCGCGGCCCACGTCAAGCCCCCCACCCAGGCTCCGGCCCAGGCCCCGGCGCAGGCCTCCGCCAAGGCGCCGGCGCCCGCGAAGCCGGTGGCCACAGCCGCGCCCGGAGGCGAAGGCCGCGGAGCCGGCGAAGGGCACCACCAACCCGGTGCCGAAGGAGTCGAAGCCGCCCACTCCGGCCTCGGCCAGCGCCGACGCGACGTACACGATCCTGCGCGGCGCCTCGGCCCGCACCGCCCAGAACATGGACTCCTCGCTCACCGTGCCGACGGCGACCAGCGTCCGCTCGGTGCCGGTCAAGCTGCTGTGGGACAACCGCATCGTCATCAACAACCACCTGTCCCGCGCCCGCGGCGGCAAGGTGTCGTTCACGCACCTGATCGGATACGCCCTGATCAAGGCGCTCAAGTCGATGCCGGAGATGAACAACGGCTTCGACACCGTCGACGGCAAGCCCAACCTGATCACGCCCGCGCACATCAACCTCGGCCTGGCCATCGACGTGCAGAAGCCCGACGGCACCCGCCAGCTGCTGGTCCCGAGCATCAAGGCCGCCGAGGGCATGGACTTCGCGGCGTTCTGGACGGCGTACGAGGACATCGTCCGGCGCACCCGTGACAACCGGCTGACCGTCGAGGACTTCCAGGGCACCACGATCTCGCTGACCAACCCCGGCACCATCGGCACCAACCACTCGGTGCCGCGGCTGATGAAGGGGCAGGGCGCGATCATCGGCGTCGGCGCGATGGAGTACCCGCCCGAGTACCAGGGTGCGGCCGAGGAGACGATCGCCCGCAACGCCATCAGCAAGGTGATGACCCTCACCTCGACCTACGACCACCGGGTCATCCAGGGCGCCCAGTCCGGCGACTTCCTGCGTCGCATCCACGCCCTGCTGCTGGGCGAGGAGGACTTCTTCGACGAGGTCTTCGCGCGCGCTGCGCATCCCCTACGAGCCGATCCGCTGGGCCAAGGACATCGCGACCAGCCACGACGACGAGATCAGCAAGCAGGCGCGCATCCTCGAGCTGATCCACGCCTACCGCGTGCGCGGCCACCTGATGGCCGACACCGACCCGCTGGAGTACCGCCAGCGCAGCCACCCCGACCTCGAGATCGAGTCGCACGGGCTGACCCTGTGGGACCTCGACCGCGAGTTCGCGACCGGGTCGTTCGGCGGCGAGGGCCGGCGGTTCATGAAGCTGCGGACCATCCTCGGCATCCTGCGCGACTCCTACTGCCGCACCACCGGCATCGAGTACATGCACATCATGGATCCCGAGCAGCGCCGCTGGATCCAGGAGCGCGTCGAGCAGCCGCACAGCAAGCCGCCCCGTCAGGAGCAGCTGCGGATCCTGCTCAAGCTCAACCAGGCCGAGGCGTTCGAGACCTTCCTGCAGACCAAGTTCGTCGGCCAGAAGAGGTTCAGCCTCGAGGGCGGCGAGACCACCATCCCCCTGATCGACGAGATCGCGGAGGCCGCCGCCGAGGCCGCGCTCGACGAGGTCTGCATCGGGATGGCGCACCGCGGCCGGCTCAACGTGCTGGCCAACATCGTGGGCAAGAAGTACTCCCAGATCTTCCGGGAGTTCGAGGGCAACATCGACCCGCGCACGGTCCAGGGCTCCGGCGACGTGAAGTACCACCTGGGCGCCGAGGGCGAGTTCCTCTCCGGGCTCGGCGACCGGATCAAGGTGTCGGTCGCGGCCAACCCGTCCCACCTCGAGGCGGTGGACCCGGTGCTCGAGGGCATCGCCCGCGCCAAGCAGGACGTGCTCGACCGGGGCGCCGAGTACCCCGTGCTGCCGCTGCTCGTGCACGGCGACGCGGCGTTCGCCGGCCAGGGCGTGGTCGCCGAGACGCTGAACCTCTCCCAGCTGCGCGGCTACCGCACCGGCGGCACGATCCACGTGGTCGTCAACAACCAGGTGGGCTTCACCACCTCGCCCGGTGCGTCCCGCTCCAGCCTCTACTGCACCGACGTCGCGCGGATGGTGCAGGCGCCGATCTTCCACGTCAACGGCGACGACCCCGAGGCCTGCATCCGGGTGGCGCGGCTGGCGTTCGAGTACCGCCAGGCCTTCAACAAGGACGTCGTGATCGACCTGGTCTGCTACCGCCGCCGGGGACACAACGAGGGCGACGACCCGTCGTACACCCAGCCCCTGATGTACGACCTGATCGAGCAGAAGCGCTCGGTCCGCAAGCTCTACACCGAGTCCCTCATCGGCCGTGGCGACATCACGATCGAGGAGGCCGAGCAGGTGCTGGCCGACTACCAGCAGCAGCTCGAGCGGGTGTTCACCGAGGTGCGCGAGGCCGACTCGCAACCCTCGGAGTGGACCACCGTCCCGGACTACCCCGACAAGCCGGTCGGCGAGGCCACCACCCGGGTCACCCCCGAGGTGATGAAGCGGATCGCCGACGCCTACGTCACCCCGCCCGAGGGCTTCACGGTGCACCCGAAGGTGATGCCGCAGCTGCAGCGCCGGTCGCAGGCGATCGCCGACGGCCCGATCGACTGGGGCACCGGCGAGATCCTCGCCTTCGGCTCCCTGCTGATGGAGGGCCGCCCGGTGCGGCTGGCCGGCCAGGACTCGCGGCGCGGCACGTTCGTCTCGCGGTTCGCCACGATCATCGACCGCCACAACGCCGACGAGTGGACGCCGCTGTCGTCGCTCACCGAGGACCAGGCGAAGTTCCACGTCTACGACTCGCTGCTCAGCGAGTACGCCGCCCTCGGGTTCGAGTACGGCTACTCCGTGGCCCGTCCGGACGCGCTGGTGCTGTGGGAGGCGCAGTTCGGCGACTTCGTCAACGGCGCGCAGACGATCATCGACGAGTTCATCTCCTCCGGTGAGACCAAGTGGCGCCAGCAGTCCGGCGTCGTGCTGCTGCTCCCGCACGGCTACGAGGGGCAGGGCCCGGACCACTCCTCCGCGCGCATCGAGCGGTTCCTGCTGCTGTGCGCCGACGAGGCCTTCGTGGTGGCGCAGCCGTCGACCCCGGCGTCGTACTTCCACCTGCTGCGGCGGCACTCCCTCGGCGAGGAGCACCGCCCGCTGGTGGTGTTCACGCCGAAGTCGATGCTCAAGCGCAAGGAGGCCGCCTCGCAGCCGGACGACTTCACCTCCGGGCAGTTCCGCTCGTTCATCGGGGACGCCCAGGCCGACCCGGAGGCCGTGGAGACGTTGCTGCTCTGCTCGGGCCGGATCACCTGGGACCTGATGGTCGAGCGGGGCAAGCGGGAGGACGGCGCGAGGTTCGCGATCGCCCGGATCGAGGAGCTCTACCCCTCGCCGATCGAGGCGATCAAGGCCGAGATCGCGAAGTACCCGAACCTGCGGGCCGTGCGCTGGGTCCAGGACGAGCCGCAGAACATGGGCCCGTGGCCGTACTACCAGCTCAACATCTGGCACCAGCTGTCGACGGGTGTGGGGCCGGTCCGGCCGATCACCCGCCCGCCGCTGTCCTCGCCCTCGGTCGGGACGGCCAAGCGGCACGCCGAGGAGCAGAAGGAGCTGATGGCCGCCGCCTTCGAGCCCGCCTCGGAGCGGGTCGGCACGGACGAGCAGCACCACTACTGAGGCTCGGTGGTCGAGATGCTCGCGCGGCGAGCGTCACCTGACCACCGTGCGTGAGGGGCGAGATGTACTTCACCGACCGCGGGATCGAGGAGCTCGACCGGCGCCGGGGTGACGAGGAGGTCACCCTGGCCTGGGTCGCCGAACGGCTCCAGGAGTTCACCGACATCCACCCCGAGTTCGAGACCGCCGTCGAGCGCTTCTCCACCTGGCTGGCCCGGCTCGACGACCCCGACGACGAGTAGCCCTTCCGCCCGTCCGCGTCCCGGCGGGTCGGTGGCGAAGGTACGACGTTTCATCAAGGTAAGTGGTTGGGCCTGCGCTTCTCACGGTGTGCGCACCATGGGAAGTGACGCTCGACCCACTGACCTTGATGAAACGGCCGGCCCGGACCCTCGCGCCAGAACCACCCGGCTGGACCAGTACCGCTGAGTTCCGCTACTCACGAGCGGGTGGCCCTCGGGACGGCACGATCAAGGCATGACGAGCCAACCCGCCCGACCCGCTCCCCGATGGATCGCCGTCCTCCTCGGCCTGGGCGTGGTGAGCACCACCCTGAGCATCCCGGTGCTGGGCTGGCTGTGGCTCGAGCTCCAGTTCTTCGGCGAGGTCGCCGACCAGGGCGACTACCTCACCGTGTCCGGCGTGGCGCTGGTGGGCATCGGATGGCTCCTGCTGGCGGCGATCACGGCCTGGGTGAGCAAGGCGCCGACCTGGTTGCACGTGTGGAGCTGGGTCGGCACGGCCTTGATGGTGGTGCTGTTCGTCACCTGGCACGGCCGGGCATCGGATCCCGACCTGGGGTCGGCGATCCCGTCGGCCTCGATGGTGACCGGCATCGTCGTCGCCCTCGCGCTCCCATGGTGCTATGCGATCGCTGCCGCCTTCGCCGGCGCCCTGGCCACCGCCGGGGACCAGCCGGTCAGCGGGGCCGCGGCCGGACGGTGACGTCCGGGACCGTGACGTCGGCCGGCAGGTCGAGCACGTGCAGCACCGTGGAGGCGACCGACACCGGCGAGATCCACTCGCTGGCGTCGTACTCCTTGCCCTCCTGCTCGTGCACCTTCTCCTGCATCGGGGTGGCGACCCGGCCGAGGTAGACACTGGTCACCCGCACCCCGTGCGCCGCCTCCTCGGCGCGCAGGGCGTCGGCGACGGCGCGCGAGGCCGAACTTGGAGGCGGCGTACGCCGACCACCCGGCGTGCGCAATCAGGCCGGCGCCGGAGTTGAGGAAGACGACCGTGCCGCGCGCCGCGCGTATGGCAGGCAACAGGGCACGGGTCAGCTCGGTCGGGGCGACCAGGTTGACCCCCAGCTGCTCGGTGACGTCCTCGAGCTTCGTCTCGGCGACCGGGGCCCAGCTCGACGACGCCGGCGGCGTGCACCACCGCGTCCAGCCGGTCGAGGTCGGCCACGACCGACGCCAGCTCGGCGGCGTCGGACAGGTCGGCGGCGCGGACGTCGGCGCCGGCGAAGCGGTCCCGGATGTCCTGGGCCCGCTGCTCGTTGCGGGCCAGCAGCACCAGCTCGTCGTCGCGGGCCTGCAGCGCGTCGGCGATCGCCTTGCCGATGCCGGAGCCGGCGCCGGTGACCAGGACCTTCATCGGGTGAGGACGACCTTGCCGAACAGCTCGCCGTCGTACATCGCCGCGAACCCCTCGCGGGCCCGGTCCATCGGCAGGGTGCGGTCGATCAGCGGTCGGACGCCGGTGGCGTCGAGCATCGAGACCAGGGACGCCAGCTCCCCGCGCGTGCCCATCGTCGAGCCGATGACGCGGAGCTGGAGGAAGAAGATCCGGGTCAGGCCGGCGTCCGGCGAGGTCGTTGCCGGAGGTGGCGCCGCTGGTCACCAGGGTGCCGCCGAGCCGCAGTGAGCGGATCGAATGCAGCCACGTGGCCTTCCCGACGGTCTCCATCACCGCGTCGACGGTGTGGGCAGCCGCTGGCCGGTCTCGTAGACCTCGTGCGCGCCCAGCTCCAGCGCCCGCTGCCGCTTGGTCTCCTCGCGGCTGGTCACCAGCACCTTCAGGCCCGCCGGCGCGGGCCAGGCTGATCAGGGCCGTGGCGACCCCGCCGCCCGCGCCCTGGATGAGCACCGTGTCGCCCGGCTTGCAGCCGCCCTGGACGAAGAGCATCCGGTACGCCGTCAGCCAGGCCGTCGGGAGGCACGCGGCCTCTTCGAACGTGAGGCTCGCCGGCTTCGGGATCACGTTGCTCCTGGGCACCGCGACCCGCTCGGCGAACGTCCCCTGGTAGCGCTCGCTGAGCAGCGATCGCCGCGGGTCGAGCGTCTCGTCCGCCGGTCCACCCCGGGTCGCTGATCACCGAGTGGACGACGACCTCGTTGCCGTCCTCGTCGACGCCGGCGGCGTCGCAGCCCACGATCATCGGCAGCTGCTCCTGCTTGATCCCCACGCCCCGCAGCGTCCAGAGGTCGTGGTGGTTGAGCGCCGCTGCCTTGACGGTCACCGTCGTCCACCCGTCGGGGACCTCGGGATCGGGCCGCTCCCCGACCACCAGCCCACTCAGCGGATCCTCGGGCGAGAACGACTCGGCGTACACGGCGAACATGCCGCGACCCTATCCACGGGCTCGCCCGGCCGGCGGGGTTGCGGTGCGTGAGGGTTGGTTCAGGCGGGGTGGGGGTGCGTGAGGGTTGGTTCACGCGGGGTGGCGCTGGTGAGTGAGGTTCACCGCCTCGGGTCGGAAACCAACCCTCACTCACCGCCTCGGGGCAGGAACCAACCCTCACTCACCGCCCCCTCGGGGCTCAGCGGGTGGCGACCCCGTCGGCGCGGGCGGCGGCGGAGACGGCGGCGGACACTGCGGGGCCGACGCGGGGGTCGAAGGGCGAGGGGACGATCAGCTCCTCGGTGAGGTCGTCGCCGACCAGGCCCGCGAGGGCGGTGGCCGCGGCGAGCTTCATGCCCTCGGTGATCGCGGTGGCGCCGACGTCGAAGGCGCCGCGGAAGATCCCGGGGAAGGCCAGCACGTTGTTGATCTGGTTGGGGAAGTCCGACCGGCCGGTGGCGACGACGCGCGCGTGGCGGTGGGCGACGTCGGGGTGCACCTCGGGATTGGGGTTGGCCAGGCCGAAGATGATCGCGTCGTCGGCCATGGACGCCACGATCTCCTCGGGGACGGTGCCGCCCGAGACGCCGATGTAGACGTCGGCCCCGGCCATCACGTCGGCGAGCTTGCCGCTGCGGCCGAAGACGTCGGCCGTCTCCGCAGCGAGCGCCCGCTTGACGGGGGTCAGGTCCTGACGCGAGGCGCTCAGCACGCCCTGCCGGTCCAGCACGGCAAGGTCGCGCACCCCGGCTTCGAGCAGGATCCGCGCCACGGCGACGCCGGCCGCGCCGGCGCCCTGGATCACCACCCGGGTGCCCGCGGGTGAGCGGCCGGTCAGGCGCAGGGCGTTCTGCAGCGCCGCCAGGGCCACCACGGCGGTGCCGTGCTGGTCGTCGTGGAAGACCGGGATGTCCAGCAGCTCCTTGAGCCGCCGCTCGATCTCGAAGCAGCGCGGTGCCGAGATGTCTTCGAGGTTGATGCCGCCGAAGCTCGGCGCCAGCCGGACCACCGTCTCGATGATCTCCTCGACGTCGGTGGTGGCCAGGCAGATCGGTACGGCGTCCACGCCGCCGAACTGCTTGAACAGCACCGCCTTGCCCTCCATCACCGGCATCGCCGCGGCGGCCCCGATGTCGCCCAGCCCGAGGACGGCGGTGCCGTCGGTGACGATGGCGACGGTGTTGGGGACCCAGGTGTAGTGCCGCGTCATGCTCGGGTCGGCCGCGATGGCCTCGCACACCCGGGCCACTCCTGGCGTGTAGGCGAGCGACAGGTCGTCGCGACTGCCGAGCCCGACGGTCGAGCGGATCTCCATCTTGCCGCCGACGTGCAGGTCGAAGACGGGGTCACCCTCGAAGGGGTGGGTCATGGGCGTGCGCTCATTGCGAGCGTCGCATCCACGGGATGCGGAGCTCGTCCGGGGTCCCCGCGAAAGCGTGAGCGGGAGGAGCGAAGCGGGGGACGCGAACGGTTTCGTGGGGTGGGCGCTTGGCGCCGGAGCGAAGTCGCTGTAGGCCCATCTAAGTGACGGCAACGAGCGGAGCGCCCGTGGGGCACAGGCCACGGACAAGGAGGCACGCCCATTCGGTCAGGCTCTCAGGTCGCCGTCGGCGGGGGGCACCGGTCGTCCGCAGGGACGCGGTCGCGGCCACATCCGGGCGACGACCACCGCGTCGGGCTCCGGCACCGGTGCCGCGAGTCGACTCCCACCTCGGGGTTGTCGCTCGCCAGCCACCAGCCGGGGGCGCCCGACGCGGTGGTACGACGGCCGGTCGCCCGCTTGACCGCCAACGTGCCGTCGGCGAGGCGGGCCAGCACGATGCGTCCGGGCCGCACCGCGGCGCCGTACCGCACCACCAACCGGTCACCGGGCGCCAAGGTGGGCCGCATCGAGTCGCCGCGGACCCGGGCCAAGCCGACAGTCCCGACGCTCATCTCACCGCTCATCCCACTGCTCACCCGGCTGGGCGTAGTCGCCTCCGACACGGTGAGTAGTGTCGCAGGCAACGTCACACCCGCCGACCGAGAGGACTGTGCATGTTCGCGCGACTGTTCGCCCCCACCGTCGAGGTTTCGGCCCACTGCGACCTTCCCTGCGGTGTCTACGACCCAGCTCAGGCCCGCATCGAGGCCGAGTCGATCAAGGCGATCATCGGCAAGCTCGCCGACAACGACGACCCCGACTTCCGCACGCGCGCGGTGATCATCAAGGAGCAGCGCTCCGAGCTCGTCAAGCACCACCTGTGGGTGCTGTGGACCGACTACTTCAAGCCGCCGCACTTCGAGAAGTACCCCCAGCTGCACACGCTCGTGAACGAGGCCACCAAGCTGGCGGGCGCCACCGGCACCAAGGGCTCGATGGACGCCGACGTCGCGGACCAGCTGCTCGCCAAGATCGACGAGATCGCCGAGATCTTCTGGGCGACGAAGAAGGCCTGAACGCGCCAGCAGGTCGCTGACCTACTCCGCGGGACTGTCCGGGATGGTCCTGGGGACCCCTAGACGCCGCCACCTGCGCGAGATCATGCTGCTCTCGAGCCGCCCATCGGACCCGAGACCGGTGGGCGGCTCACCCTGTCGACGGCCCCAGTGACGTGCCCGAGGACCTGTCCATCACGCCGCGGCTACGCGCCGCTCGCTCCGGTCTGTACGTCCGCGCTGGTCGGTCTCTCCATTTCCGGGAAACGACCCCCGGGGACCGGCGAGAAGAGGACCGTTTGAGCCACGGGGGGGCACTCCGAGGACCTGTCGATCACGCCGCGGCGACGCGCCTCTCGTCGGTCAGTACGTCCGCGCCGGTCGGGGAGCGCCGTGTGCGGGACGGGGGTCGGGTGTCCCAACACCGCTCGATTGAACTGAGGAGACCCACGTGTTGGACTACTTGCGAATCATGATGAATCACGGGGCCCGCGACGGTACGGATGTGCTGCCCATCGGCCGACTCAGCGGGTGAGCGCGACGGTCTTACGTGTCGGACCGACATCACCATGCGGAGGGGACCGTGTGGCGAACGTCGAGCGCGATCTCGCCCGCCTCGTGCCAAGACTGGATGACCGTGGCGCCTTCGGCGCGTCGAGTACGGCCTCCTCGCCAATGATCGCCGTGGCATCGGCCGGCCGTCATCGTTGCCGTCGTGTTCCTCCTCGGGAACACCCTCAACGGCGTCTTCACCAGCACCAACTCCTCGATCTCCGGCAACTGAGTTCCGGCAACCGGTCGCACGAGGAGGACTCGTTCGGGGCGAGTGCTCCTCGGTCGACCTGCTTCACCAACGAACCGCCCATCCCGCTAGTGCCGGGTGGGCGGTTCGTTGGTTCCGGCGCCGCCCCTGGCCCGGAGCGGTGCGCGGGCGTACTGTCGATGACGCCTGGGCATCCCTGCCCGCCAAGGATGCCGAGGCGTTGGGGGGACCTACCCAGTTCCCTTGCCGCCCGCCCTCGACTGCACGAGGGTGGGCGGTCCTACATCGCCAAGGAGACCGGCGGCTGACCTACTGCGGGCAGTCCTGCGACACGGTGGTGGTGAACGACGTGACCGCGGTGCCCAGCCCCTGCAGGGCGGTGAGCACGGCGGGTGCCTGGTCCCGGATGTTGTCCGAGGTGAGCCCGTCCACCGCCGTCTGCACCGCGTCGAACGCGGTCGTGATCTCCTCGACGGCCGGCTTCAGCTCGGCACCGATCGATGCCACCGCGGCCGCCAGGCTTGCCTTCGCGTCGGCGACCGCCGCCTCCGTGGCGTCGAGCCCGTCCTGCAGCGGCCTGATCTCGGTCAGGGCCTGCATCGAGGTCTTCAGCGCGGCCACGTCGTCGCAGCCCGCGGGCGTGGTGCTGGTCGCGGACGGGGTCGGCGAGGTCTCGGCAGCCGTGGAGCTGCTGTCGCTGGAGCCGCACCCGACGAGCAGGGCACCTGCGGCCACCGCGAGCAGGACCGCCCGGAACCGTCGGGGGAGTAACCGTCGAGGGAGCTCTTCGCGCGTCATTCCTCCACCATGCGGCAGGCCCGGAGTGACGGCATCACCCGGGATGGATGACCTCCTCGGGTCCCTCCCCGCGAGGGTGACGGGGCCGGCCCGGCGATCCGACCTGTCCCGGAACCTCGGCGTGGGACACGATGCGTGCGTGACCCACGCTTCCCCGAGTCCCAGCCACCGTGACGATGACGAGGCGAGCTCGCGGCTCGACGCCGCGGGCATCTACGGCCTGATCGTCACGGCCTCGGTCATCGCCACGGGCGGCGACACGCTGCGCACGACCGCCCTGGTCGTGGCGGTCGTGGTCACGCTGGTCGTCTACTGGCTGGCGGAGCAGTACGCCGAGTTCGGAGCACACCTCGCCAACGGGAACGCGCCGTCCGGCGCCCACGCCCGCCACCAGCTACGGTCCCGCTGGCAGATGATCACCGTGTCGTTCGTCCCCCTCGCCTCCATCCTGCTGGCCCGGTTGCTCGGCGCCACGTCGTACCAGGCCGCGATCGTCGGTCTGCTGGTGACGGTGGCGCTCTTGATGGCCGCCGGCTGGCACGCCGGCCGCGCCGCCGGACTTCATGGTCGCGCCCAGGCCCTGATGACCTTGGCGGCCGGCGGCCTCGGCCTGATCATGATCGCGCTGAAGATCGCGCTCGGGCACCTGCACTAGCCGTCCACCAGCCATCGCTGCCCCCGAGCAAGCGTTAGCGTGGGGCCACCTTCGTCGTACGCCGCCGAGAGGACCACGGATGTCAGACACGCAGGAGCGGCCCCCCGATGGTGGTCCCCGCGCCGACGTGGAGCTGCGGTTGCCCGCCGACGGCGTCTACGTCTCGGTGGTGCGCACCACCACCGCCGGCCTCGCGGCCCGCCTCGACTTCCTCATCGACGACATCGAGGACCTGCGGATCGCGGTGGGCGAGGCCTGCGCGATGGTGCTTCCCGAGGCCGACCCGGGCTCCGACCTGGTCTGCCGCTACTACCTCTCCCCCGGCCGGCTGCGGGTCGAGGTCGCCGTCTCGGCCTCCGCCCCCGAGGGCCCGGAGTACGACTCGTTCGCCTGGCAGGTGCTCAGCACCATGGCGACGCAGGCGGAGGCGGACTCGTCCGGCGGTCGCTTCGCCGTCTCGCTCACCATGGAGTCCGGAGTCCCCGGAGCCAGCAGCTGACGCATGCCTGACACCACCCGCACTCCTGCGGACGGCTCGGATCCCAGTCCGCCGCCCGACCCTGCCCCGAACCGGTCGTCCGACGCGGGCAAGCGCCGCAGCGTCGAGCTGTTCGCCGCGTTCCTCGCCGACGGCACGCCTGCGGCGGAACGTACGACGGCGCGCGAGGCCCTGGTCCACCTGCACCTGCCGTTGGTCGAGCATTGCGCGCGGCGGTTCCGCAACCGCGGCGAACCGTTCGAGGACCTGGTCCAGGTCGGCACCATCGGGCTGCTGAAGTCGATCGACCGCTTCGACACCGAGCGCGGCGTGGAGTTCTCCACCTACGCGACTCCGACGATCATCGGCGAGATCAAGCGGTACTTCCGGGACAAGGGCTGGGCGATCCGGGTCCCGCGGCGGCTGCAGGAGCTGCGGATGCAGATCGGGGCGGCGACCGCCGAGCTCACCCAGTCGCTGGGACGGTCCCCGACGCCGCGCGAGCTCGCCCACGCCATCGGTTGCTCGGTGGAGGAGATCATCGAGGGGATCGAGTCCAGCAACGCCTACTCCACGCTCTCCCTCGACGCGAGCGACGACGCCGAGGACGGCGGTGGGTCGATGCTCGACGCGCTCGGCGTCGAGGACGAGAACCTCGAGCACGTGGAGATCCGCGAGTCGCTCAAGCCCTTGCTCGACGCCCTGGAGCCCCGGGAGAAGAAGATCCTGCTGCTGCGGTTCTTCAAGAACAAGACGCAGACCCAGATCGCCGAGGAGATCGGCGTCTCCCAGATGCACGTCTCGCGGCTGCTGAGCCGGACCCTGGACCAGCTGCGCGCCTCCCTGGAACAGTCCGGCTGACCACTCCGGCGAGAGCCGGCGAGACGAGGAGGGACCGTGACCGAGGAGCAGGCACGCCGGACGGGCCGCTTGGCCGGCAAGGTCGCGGTGATCACCGGAGCCGCCCGCGGCATCGGCCGCGCCACCTTGGAGCTGTTCCTCGAGGAGGGCGCCCGGGTGGTGGCCACCGACATCGACGGTCCGGCGCTCGCGGACGTCGCGACCGGCCGGGAGGACCGGGTGGTGACGGTCGTCGGCGACGTGTCGGACGAGCAGGACGCGCGGGCGATGATCGACGCCGCCGTGTCGACGTACGGCCGGCTCGACGTCCTGGTCGCCAACGCCGGGGTGATCCCGCTCAGCACCATCGACGCCACGTCACCGGCCGACTGGGACCACGTGATGGCGGTCGACGGCCGCGGGATGTTCCTGACCTGCAAGTTCGCCATCGAGCAGATGAGCCGCGAGGGCTCCGGTGCGATCGTGCTGCTGTCGTCGATCTCGGGGATGGCGGGCCAGGTCGGGCAGGCGGCGTACGGCCCGGCCAAGTACGTCGCCACCGGGCTCACCCGGCACCTTGCCGTCGAGTGGGCGGCACGAGGCATCCGGGTCAACGCCGTGGCGCCGGGCACGATCCGCACCGACGCGCTGCTGGCGGTGCTGGAGACCGAGCAGGGCCGGGCGTACGTCGAGGAGATCGAGGGCCGGCACCCGATGGGGCGCCTCGGCGAGCCGCGGGAGGTGGCGGAGGCGATCGCGTTCCTGGCCTCCGACGCGGCGACGTTCGTGACGGGCGTCGTGCTGCCGGTGGACGGCGGGTACCTCGCGCAGTAGCCACGGACCTGCGGCAGCGACAGAGCTAGCGGTCCAGCGCCCGCATGCTCGCCGGGTGGAACAGGCCCACCAGCACCGCCACGGAGACCACGGCGAGCCCCACGGCGACCGGGAGGGTGTCGCCCTCGCGGAAGTTCCAGGCCAACCCGAGCTGGATCAGCTGAGCCAGCAGGACGGGGCTGCGGGCCCAGGCGGCGCACCGGGTGAGCTGCCAGGCGCAGCCGAGCAGTCCGGCGGCGTACGCCGCGAAGAACACCGCCGTGGTCACGCCCATGGTGACCCGGCCCGAGGAGAGGCTGACCAGCTCGAGCACGGCGTAGCCGCCGATGACCAGCCCCTCGAGGGCGGTCAGCGCGGCCGCGAGGAGCAGCGGGGCCGGGGCGTCGAACCGCGGGGAGTCGGACACCCGCCGAACCCTAGCCCGGGGCTGTCGGGGGACTGATCGGGTGCCGGACGGGTACCGGTCGGTGCGCGGCGACGGCCGGGAGGGGGACCCCGCCCGAGGCGGCTGTGACCCAGCGTACGGACGGAGGGCTTGTTTCACGTTCCAATTGTTGCCACCCTGGGTGGTGGCGCTCGTGAATGCGTTCACTTCGTTGTGCCCGCAAACCGCCGAGCCGCCCACCACGACCTGGGAAGCCAGGGGCGAGCCCCCTGCACCCGACATCGAAGGAAAGAGGACCCCTCAGCCATGGATTGGCGCAACCGTTCCGCGTGCCTGGACGAGGACCCGGAGCTGTTCTTCCCGATCGGCAACACCGGTCCGGCCATCCTCCAGATCGAGGAGGCCAAGCAGGTGTGCCGTCGGTGCGAGGTGCGCGAGCAGTGCCTCGCGTGGGCGCTGGAGGCTGGGCAGGACCACGGCGTCTGGGGCGGTCTGAGCGAGGACGAGCGGCGGGCCCTCAAGCGCCGCAACGCGCGACACCGCGTGCGCACCGCCTGACCCGCACCGACGCTCCGGCGCGCTCAGTCCTGGGGCAGGTCCATCGACACCCGGGCCCCGGCCTGACCGTGCGCCTGGCCGATCTCGAGCAGTCCGCCCAGCTCGGACTCCACCAGCGTGCGCACGATCGAGAGCCCGAGGTGGGTGCTCGTCTCCGGGTCGAAGTCCGCGGGCAGCCCGCGCCCGTCGTCCTCGATCGTGACGTGCAGCCGGCCGACCAGCCGCCGGACGCTGACCACGATCACGCCCGGGGTCGTCGCGTCGGCGTCGTAGCCGTGCTCCACGGCGTTCTGGAGCACCTCGGTGAGCACCATCGCCAGGGCCGTCGCGGACTCCGAGGGGAGCACCCCGAACGAGCCCGTACGGCGCACCCGGACCCGCTCCCCCAGCGCGCTGACCTCGGTGACCATCCGCCCGAGGCGGTCGGCGATCTCGTCGAAGGCGACGTGCTCCTCGGGTGACTGGCTGAGCGTCTCGTGCACGATCGCGATGGAGCCCACCCGGCGGACCGCCTCCTCCAGCGCCGCCTTGGCGTCCGGCGCCTCGATCCGGCGCGCCTGCAGCCGCAGCAGTGCGGCCACGGTCTGGAGGTTGTTCTTCACGCGGTGGTGGATCTCGCGGATGGTGGCCTCCTTGGTCACCAGCTCCCGGTCGCGGCGGCGCAGGTCGGTGACGTCGCGGAGCAGCACCAGCGCCCCGATCCGCTCGCCGGCCGGGCGCAGCGGGATCGCCCGCACGATCAGCACCACGTCGTCGGTGCCGACCTCGGTGTCACGAGGCGCCCGGCCGAGCAGCACGGTGCTGAGCGTCTCCTCGTCGGTGCGGTGTGGCGGCGGCACCAGCTCGCGGGTCACGGAGGCGAGCTCGAGGCCGGTGAGGTCGCCGGAGTGGCCGAGCCGGCGGTAGACCGAGAGGGCGTTGGGGCTGGCGTAGGTGACCAGGCCCTCCGCGTCCACGCGCAGGAACCCGTCGCCCACCCGGGGCGAGTCGGCGTGGTCGCTGCGCTGGCCGGGGTTCGGGAAGTGGCCGCTCGCGATCATCTGGGTCAGGTCGGCGGCGGTCTGGAGGTAGGACAGCTCCAGCCGGCTCGGCGTGCGCACGCCCAGCAGGTTGGTGTTGCGCGCGACCACCGCGATGATCCGGTCCGCGCGCCGTACGGGGATCGACTCGACCCGCACCGGCACGTCGTCGCGCCACTCCGGGTCGCCCTCCCGGATGAGCCGGCCCTGGGCGAACGCCGCGTCGACGAGCGGCCGGCGCCCGGCGGGCACGAAGGTGCCGAGCACGTCGTCGACCAGCGCCGTCGGACCGGTGGTGGGGCGCATCTGGCCTGCCGCCCAGAAGCCCTGCCCCTCGCGGTCGGGCAGCCACAGCACCAGGTCGGCGAACGACAGGTCCGCGATGATCTGCCAGTCCGCCATCAGCAGCTGCAGCCAGCGCACGTCCGCCTCGTCGAGGTCGGTGTGGCTGCGCACCAGGTCGATGAGGGATGGCACCCGCCTACGGTAGAGGGGCCGGATGCCCACGGATCACCCGCGGATCACCCGCGGATCACCCATCTGGGGCGCATGACACCATGTCCCGCATGACTCGGGCCTACTGGAGCCAGGTGAAGGCCACCGGTCTGGCCGTCCCCGACGACCGACCGCTCACCGAGCTGACGACCGAGCTGACCACGATGCTCGGCTCCCCGGACTCCCACGTCCGGGACGGGCTGGCCTACCCCACGCTGACCACCTGGGTGGACCGCGGGGTCTACGACGACCTGCTGATCGGACTGGGCGACGGCATGGCGGCCGGCCTGGCCGTCGGCCTCGGCGAGCAGGACACCGACTCGGTCTTCCGCAGGGCCTTCTCGGTGCTGGTGCTGGCCGAGTGCATCGACCGCACCAACCACGAGGACCTGGTGCCGGCAAGCAAGCTGATGGAGTGGGGCGACCGGATCGCCACCTGGTACCTCCGCGAGCGCGACCTGCGCGGCTACGTGCCCGGCAAGGGCTGGGCGCACACGGTGGCCCACGGCGCCGACGCCATCGGCGTGCTCGCCCGGTCCGAGCACCTCGGCCGCAACGAGCTCACGGTGCTGCTCGACGTGCTCGGCGACCGGGTGCTGTCGCCTGCCGACGCCCCCTACGCCCACGGCGAGCCGGACCGGATGGCGCTCGCCACGATGAACGTGCTCCGCCGCAACCTGGTGCCGATGACCGTCGTCGAGCCCTGGGTGGCCCGGATCGCCGAGGGCGCCCGCCACACCGCCGGCGCGGACACCGACCCGTTCGCCGGGACGGCCAACGCCCAGGCGTTCCTCCGCGCGCTGCACCTCCAGGTGGCCCTGGCGCCGCAACCGGTGGAGTTCCGCTCCGACCTGCTGCTGGAGCTGGTCGCGGTGCTGCGGTCGACGAACCCGTCGTACCTCCGAGCGTTCGACTGAGCGAGCTTGCGAGCTCAGACGAAAAGTCGCGAGGAGATCGAGGAGGGCTCGGCGCGGAGGCCGCGGAGCGGCGCCGCGCGACCCGTCTCGAAATCCCGCCGGTAGCCTGCGGCCATGACCCAGGACCCGAACGAGATCAGCGGGCACGCCGGCGAGCTGGCCGTGGCGGTGGCCCGCGCGCACGGTGTGGAGACCATGTTCACGCTCTCCGGAGCGCACGTGTTCCCGATGTACGACGGCGCGGTCAAGGCCGAGCCGCCGATGCGGCTGCTGGACGTGCGGCACGAGCAGACGGCGGCGTTCGCGGCCGAGGCGACCGGCAAGCTGACCCGGCGCCCCGGGCTGGCCGTGCTGACCGCCGGGCCGGGCGTCACCAACGGCATCAGCGCCATCGCCCAGGCGCAGTTCGCCGGGTCGCCGATGGTCGTGGTCGGCGGCCGCGCACCGCAGAACCGCTGGGGCAGCGGCAGCCTCCAGGAGCTCGACCAACCCCCGATCATCGCGCCGATCGCCAAGCTGGCCCGCACCATCCCGACGGCCGCCGAGGTGCTCGGGGGCTTCGACGAGGCCTTCACCCTGGCCGGGTCCTCGCACCGCGGCCCGGTGTTCGTGGACGTACCGATGGACGAGTTCTTCAACTCGGCCTCCGGGCCGGTGCCCTCGGTGGGGAGCACCCGCGGCGCCGACCCCGACCCCGACGCGGTGGCGGCGGTGGCCGCGCTGCTGGCGTCGGCGCAGCGGCCGGTGCTGATCCTCGGCACCGACGTGTGGGCCGACGGCGCCGAGATCGCCGCGCTGGACCTCGTGGAGACGACGGGCCTGCCGGCCATCACCAACGGCATGGGCCGCGGCGTGATCCCCGGAGGCCACCCGCTGCTCGTGACCAAGGCCCGCGGCCAGGCCCTCAACGGCGCCGACCTGGTCGTCGTCGTCGGCACCCCGCTCGACTTCCGGCTCGGCTACGGCCTGTTCGGGGGCAAGGACGACACCACTCCCGCGCGCGTCGTGCACCTGGCCGACTCCGAGGGCCAGGTCGCCCGGCACGCCGAGCTCGCCGGCTCGGCGTACGGCGACCTGAGCGCCGTCCTGACCGGCGTCCGCGACGCGCTCGAGAAGGCCGAACGACGCCCCGACTGGTCGGCGTGGGTGAGCGACCTGCGCGCCGGCGTCGCCGCCGCGGTCGAGCGGGACGCGGAGCTGCTCGGGGCCGAGGCCGACCCGATCCACCCGGCCCGGATCTACGGCGAGCTGGTCCCGCGGCTGGCGGACGACGCGGTGGTGATCGGCGACGGGGGCGACTTCGTCAGCTTCGCGGGCAAGTACGTCGAGCCGAAGCGGCCGGGCGGCTGGCTCGACCCCGGACCCTACGGCTGCCTCGGCGCCGGCCTCGGCTCCGCGATCGCCGCCCGGCTCGCGCGGCCGTCCGCGCAGGTGGTGCTGCTGCTGGGCGACGGCGCCGCCGGCTTCTCGCTGATGGACGTCGACACCCTGGTCCGCCACGACCTGCCGGTCGTGATGGTGATGGGCAACAACTCCGCCTGGGGCCTGGAGAAGGGCCCGATGCAGATGCTCTACGGCTACGACGTGGTGGCGGACCTCGGGCAGCGCACCCGCTACGACGAGGTCGTCCGCGCACTCGGAGGAGCCGGCGAGACCGTCTCGGAACCGAAGCAGATCGGGCCCGCCCTGGACCGCGCCTTCGCGTCCGGGGCGCCGTACCTGCTCAACGTCATCACCGACGTCAACGCGACCTACCCGCGCGCCACCTTCGGGATCTGAGCGGTGCTGATCCGCCGCGCCACGCCGGAGGACTACGCGACGGTCGGCGTCATCACGGAGGCGGCGTACGAGGAGTTCCTGGAGGGCCCGGACGACCCTTACCGCCGGGTCCTGCGTGACGCCGCGCGGCGCGACCGCGAGGCGGAGCTGTGGGTGGCCGTGGGCGAGGACGGCGAGCTCGCGGGCAGCGTCACCTGGTGCCCTCCGGGCTCGCCGTGGCGCGAGCTGTCGGCCGACGGCGAGGGTGAGTTCCGGATGCTCGCGGTGGCGCCGGCCGCCCGGGGCCTGGGCGTCGGCGAGGCCCTGGTGCGGCACTGCGAGCAGCGGGCCCGGCTGGGCGGGGCGACACGGATGTGGCTCTCGACGCTGGACGAGATGGTGGGTGCCCAGCGGGTGTACGCGCGGCTGGGCTACCGCCACGAGGCCGCCCGCGACTGGGAACCGCAGCCGCAGCTGCTCCCCGACGTGCACCTGCGCGCCTGGACCAAGGAGCTCTGATGGAGGCGACCCTGTCGTTCGAGGTGACCGACGCCGACACCGCGCTGGCGGTCGGTTCGGGCAGCCTGCCGGTGCTCGGCACCCCGCGACTGCTGGCGTGGTGCGAAGCGGCCACCTGCGCCGCCATCGACCCCACCCTGGAGCCCGGCACCACGAGCGTCGGCACCCGCGTCGAGCTCGAGCACCGCGCCGCCAGCCCCGTCGGCGCGCGGGTACGGGTGACCGCCTCCGCGTCGTACGTCGACGGCCGCCTGCACCGCTTCTCCGTCCTGGCCGAGCAGCTCGGCGTCGACGACCCCGTCGCCTCAGCCAAGGTGGTCGCCACCGCCGAGATCACCCGCCTGGTCGTCCCTGTGGAGAAGTTCCTCTCCCGGCTCTCCTGACCGCCGTTTCCGGATAGTCCGTGACGAAATCGACCGTTGGGTCGTGGTTCGGAGGGCGACTTCGTCACGGACTATCGGTTTCGAGACGGCTCGCACACCCCGTCGCTGGCGCGCCGGTATGTGCCGACCCTCCTCAACCTCCTCCCTGCTCCTCGTTCGAGCTCGCAGGCTCGCTCGTCCGAGCGGTCGGAGATTTCGTCCACGGGGGCCTCGGCTGAGACGATGAGCGCTGCACTCGATCCAGGAGGTCACCATGGGCAAGACCGGTCGCAAGCGCCGCGCGCGCAAGAAGAAGGCCGCGAACCACGGCAAGCGCCCCAACGCCTGAGGTTCCCCTCCAGGCGGCGCACCGAGCACCGACAGCAACGAGCCCCCGTACCGGACTTCCGGTCGGGGGCTCGTCCGCGTCTGGGCGTCAGGCCTCGGTGATCTGCACCTGGATCTGCTGGAGCCGGATCCGGACCCGCTCGCGGAGCTCGTCGGGCGCCGCCTCGGTGCAGGACCGCGCCACGATCGTCTTGATGGTGCGCTGCACGTCGTAGCGCTCGAAGCACGGGGCGCACTCCTCGAGGTGCACCTTGACCTCGGTCATCTCCGTGACGTCGAGCTCGTTGTCGAGGAGGTAGACGATGCGGTCGATGAAGTCCGCGCAGGAGTGGTCGTCTCCGGCGTAACCGCTCATGACTCACCCTCCTGCCCGACCCGGATCAGGTCGTTGGTCCGCACGTAGTCGGAGAGCATCTCTCGAAGCTGCCGACGGCCGCGGTGCAAGCGGGACATCACGGTCCCGATCGGCGTCTCCATGATCTCCGCGATCTCCTTGTAGGCAAAGCCCTCCACGTCCGCGAGATAGACGGCCAGCCGGAACTCCTCGGGCAGCCGCTGCAGCGCGTCCTTCACCTGGGAGTCCGGGAGGTGCTCGAGCGCCTCCATCTCGGCGGAACGCAGCCCCGTCGAGGAGTGCGACTCTGCGCGGGCGAGCTGCCAGTCCTCGACGTCCTCGGACATCGACTGCTGCGGCTGGCGCTGCTTCTTGCGGTAGGTGTTGATGAAGGTGTTGGTCAGGATCCGGTAGAGCCAGGCCTTGAGGTTGGTGCCGGGCCGGAACTGGTGGAAGGAGCCGTAGGCCTTGGCGAACGTCTCCTGGACCAGGTCCTCCGCATCCGCGGGGTTGCGGGTCATCCGCATCGCGGCGGAGTAGAGCTGGTCGAGGAACGGCAGGGCGTCCCGCTCGAAGCGCGCGGTGCGCTCCGCCTCGGTCTCGGTGGCCAGGTCGACCGCGTCGAGGTCGACGGCCTCGACGGGCGTGTCTTCGGGAAGGTCAGTCATCGCCGCCCAATCTACTGGCCCGGGGGCAGGGCCAACGATCGGCGGGGCGGGACGGTCGAGCACGGCAAGCACATGGGGTGAACGCCGGGCGAGGTTCAGCGATTCCCGGCGACCTCGCGGACGATCCACTCGAGGGTCGCCTCGACGATCACCGCCATGGCGACCTCCTCGGTGACTCCGCTGCGTTTCGGGGTCGCGAAACCGTGATCCGCGGAAGGTACGACGGCCAGGTCGACGTGGGTGGGCAGCGGGTCGGGGAACTCCTCGGGACGGCCGAAGGCGTCGCTCTCGCCCTGCACGACCAGCGTGGTCACGCCGACCGCGAGGAGCTCGTCGAGCCGGGACTTCTCCGGCCGCCCGGGCGGGTGCAGCGGGAACGCCAGGGCCAGGCAGCCGGACGCTCCGAGCGAACGCGCCGTACGCGCGGCCGAGCGAGCCCCGGCCGAGCGGCCGCCGACGACGAGCGGCGTGCGGGTGCGCAGGCTGGACGCCGCAGCGGTGAGCCCGGTGTCGAGGGTCGCGGGAGGGCTCGCGACCTTGCCGCCGGCCACCCGCCACGGCTGCTCGAACAGCAGCACGGTGATGCCCTGCCGAGGCAGGGCGGCCGCGAGCGCCTCGAGGTCGCGGGTGTCGACCCCACGGCCGGCGCCGTGGCTCAGCAGCAGCGTCGCCACCGGACGCCGAGCACGGTAGGTCAGCAGCCGGCCGTCGCCGTGGGGGGTGGGGACCGGTTTCGCCGGTCCGCTGGCTGCGGCCACGTCAGGAGTCCGCCAGCTCGGGGACGTCCTCCAACGGCAGCGGCTCCATCAGCTCGGGGCCGTTGTTGCGGACGTTGCTGACGGCCTTGGCGACCGGGTAGGCCTCGAGGGTGCCGGGTGCCGCCGGCACCAGGAGGGACAGGAGGTCGTCCTTGTCCTTGCGGGTGGGGTCCAGCCAGGACGACCAGCGGTCCCGCTCCACCATCAGCGGCATCCGGTCGTGGATGTGACCCACGTCGTCCTCGGCGTCGGTGGTGATCACGGTGCACGTCCAGCGGAACCGGTCGGGGTCGTCCTCGGCCCTGTCGGGGTCGCGCCAGATCT
Source organism: uncultured Actinomycetota bacterium (assembly GCA_963774575.1). Taxonomy (GTDB): domain Bacteria; phylum Actinomycetota; class Actinomycetes; order Propionibacteriales; family Nocardioidaceae; genus Nocardioides. Next base: position 84,831 of record CAVZFO010000013.1, read on the forward strand.
CGTAGAGACCCGCCATCGCCAGGATGCCGTGGTCCTTCGGGCGGATGAAGAACGGCTGCTTGAGAGGCTTGCCGGACTTGCCCAGCTGCTGGGTGGGGTACCACTCGTAGTAGCCGTCGGCCGGCAGCAGGCAGCGCCGCGAGGAGAACGCCCGTCGGAACGACGGCTTCTCGGCCACCGTCTCCATCCGGGCGTTGATCATCCGGCTGCCGATCTTGGGGTCCTTGGCCCACGACGGGATCAGGCCCCAGGTCAGCGCGCGGAGCTGGCGCTCGGCGGGCACGCCCTGCTCGCCCTCCTCCTTGGAGGGTGGGCGCTCGACGACGGCGTACACCTCCTTGGTGGGCGCGACGTTGTAGTCGGCGGGCAGCGGCGCGGGCACCCGGTTGTCGACGACCTCGAACTCCTCGATGAGGTCCTCGGGCCTGCGGCTGGAGGCGTAACGACCGCACATGCGGCCGACTCTAGTGGGGCGCGCCGACCCACCCCGGCGGGCGACGACCCGCCCCCGCACGGTGGTGTAGGAAGGGGGCATGACCCCCGTCCGCCTGGCCGCCCGTCCGTTGCTCGCGTCGATGTTCGTCGTGGGCGGGCTCGACAGCCTGCGCAACGCGGACAAGAAGGCCGACACCGCCGAGGCCGTCACCGCACGCCTGGTCCCGCTGCTGCAGAAGGTCGTGCCGCAGCTCCCCGACGACCCGACCACGCTGGTGCGGATCAACGGCGCCGTGCAGCTCGTGGCTGGGCTCGCCCTGGCCACCGGCCGCGCGCCGAGGACCTCGGGTGTCCTGTTGGCGGCGACGCTGCTGCCCACGACGTTCGCGGGGCACCGCTTCTGGGAGGAGAAGGACCCGGTCAAGCGCGCCGGCCAGCGCACCCAGTTCTTCAAGAACGCCTCGATGCTGGGCGGCCTGATGCTGGCCGCCGTGGACACCGAGGGCAAGCCCGGCGTCGTGTGGCGGGCTCGCCGTGCCGCGGCCGACGTACGCCGCGAGGCCCGGCAGCTGGCCAAGGACGCCCGCCACCAGACCAAGCTCGCCCGCGCGCAGCTGAGCTGAGCGCCGGCCGCCCTCGGCGGTGCCACTAGCGTGGGGACGTGCCGCCATCGGAGCGCTCCAGGCTCAGCCGGCGGGCCCTCGTCGTCGGCGCACTGGGTGGTCTGGCGGCGTGCTCTGCGGACGACTCGGCACCCCCGTCTCCGAGCCCCTCCCCCACCAGCGCCACGAGCTCGGGCACTCCTTCCGCGAGCGGCACGCCGGCGACCGCACCGACCCAGTCGGACTGGACCCGGCTCGGCAAGTCGGTCCGTGGCTCCCTCGCGCTCCCGTCGAGCCAGGACTACGACCAGGTACGGCTGCTCGAGAACCCCCGGTACGACGGGCAGATGCCGCTCGCAGTCCTGTCCGTCGAGTCGGCGCAGGACGTCGCGACCGCCCTGTCCTTCGCCCAGGACCACGCCGTCCCGGTGGCGGTCCGGTCCGGGGGGCACAGCTATCCGGGCTGGTCGGGAGGCGGAGCTCCCCCGGCACTGGTGATCGACTGCCGGCCGATGAACGCGGTCCGCTTCGACGGCACCACGGCCACCATCGGCGCCGGCGCCGCGCTGGCACAGGTCTACGCCACCCTGGGCGACCACGGGCGGGCGATCGCCGGCGGTTCCTGCGCGACGGTCGGCATCGCCGGGCTCACCCTCGGCGGAGGGGTGGGTGTGCTGACCCGGGCGATGGGTCTGACCTGTGACGCCGTCACCTCGATGCAGGTGGTGACCGCCGACGGCTCCGTCCGCACGGCGAGCTCGCAGGAGCAACCCGACCTGTTCTGGGCGTTGCGCGGCGGGGGCGGCGGGCACCTCGGCGTCGTCACGTCCTTCGACTTCGAGACCTCGGCCGCACCCACGCTCCAGACGGTCTACCTGCAGTGGCCGATCTCCGCCGCCCCGCAGGTGATCGAGGCGTGGCAGGGATGGGCGCCGAGCGCCGACCCCCGGCTCTGGTCCACCCTCAAGGCCCTGGGCGGCCAGCGGCACGCCGACGGACCGATCCTGCTGCTCTCCGGCACCTGGACGGGCCCGGCCGGTGCGTTCGACCAGCAGCTAGGCGGGTTGCTGGACCACGTGCCGACGCCCTCGACGGACACGCGGGCCAGCCGCAGCTACCGCGACGCGATGCTCTCCTACGCCGGCTGCGCGTCCGTCCCCGTCGACCAGTGCACCACCGGTCCCGGCGGCGCGCTGACGCGCGAGGCCTTCGGGGCCACCTCGCACGTCGCCTACCAGCCGCTGAGCCCGGCCGGGATCGACGACCTGCTGTCGCAGGTCCAGGGCGCCCAGTCCTCCGGTCTCCTGGAGGCCGGCATCTCCATCGACGCCCTCGGCGGCAAGGTGCGCGACGTCGGCGCGGGGGACACGGCGTTCGTCCACCGCGACGCGCTCGCGACCGTGCAGTACACCGCCACCTTCCCGCCCGGCACCCCGAAGACCGCCGACACGTACGTCCGTGGGTTCCGCGCGGCGATGCTGCCGCACTGGGACAACCACGCCTACGTCAACTACGCCGATGCGAGCATCTCGGACTACCGATCCGCCTACTTCGGCGGCAACGCGACCAGGCTGGCCCAGGCCAGGAGCACCTACGACCCCGACGGGTTCTTCACCCAGCCCCAGGACTTCTGACGCCGTGGCACGCAACCTCACGCGGGACTGAGAGCCACTCGTCCGGGCTCCACCGGATCGAGCATCCGCGCCTTCTTGACCGCCGAGACCAGCAGGGCGCAGCCGACCAGCGCCCACACCACCAGGACCACGACCGCGGCGACGAGCGACCCCACCTGTCCGCCCGAGATGAGCTGACTGGCGCCGTTGACGAAGGCGGTCAGGGGCATCACCCCGTTGAGCTTCTGGAGGACCGAAGGCGCGGTCTCGAGCGGGATGACGTTGCTGGAGGCCGCCACCTGGACGAGGAGGAACAGCACGAACAGGGTGACCCCGACCCGGCCCCAACGCAGCCGCAGGGCGAGGGCGAGCAGCGCGAAGGTGACCGAAGCGAGCAGGACCAGGAGCGCGAGCGGGACGATCGACGCCGTGCTGGCGTGGAACAGCACCACCGCGGCCACGACAGAGGCTGCGCTCAGCGCGGCCAAGCCGAGCAGGGGCAGGGACTGCGCGAACGCGACCGCGCGCGAGGCGACCGGTGCCATGGAGTTCCGGGCGATCGCGGACAGGTCGAGGCTGAGGGCGGCGACGAGGGCCGCGAGCCACAGGATCAGCCCCACGATGATGGCGATCAGCCACCCGTTGCCGTGCTCGGCGTGCTCCACCGTGCTGGTCAGCTGGATGGGCTGGCTGACCACGGGGGTCAACGCCTCCTGCTGCTTGTCGGAGTACGTCGGGCTCTGCGCGGCGCCGCTGGCCAGCCCGCTGCTCAGCTGCTGGGCGCCGTTGTTGGCCTGGCTGGCGCTGGAGGCGAGCGTGCTGCTCCCGGACGCGAGGGACGACCCGGCCTGGGCGGTGGAGCTGGTGCCGCCGGCCAGCTGGGCCGCCGCGCTCTCGAGCCCCGCGGTGCCCTGGGCCAATGACGCGGTCCCCTGCACAAGGGCGCTCGTGCTGCTGCTGAGCCGGCCCCCCGCGTCGCTGAGGGCGTGGGCCGAGGCGGACACGCGAGCCGTGCCGCGCGCCACGGCTCCCGCACCACCGGCGAGCTGCGAGGCGCCGCTCGCGATCTTTGCCGCGCCCGTGTTCAGCCGCTGGGCGGCCTTGGCGAGTCCGGTCGCGTGCTTGACCGCGCGCGCGACGCGGTTGCAGTACGCGGGCGACCCGAGCGCCGCCTGGCAGTCCTCCCCGAGCAGGGACATCTCCTGGGAGAAGAGCCGCGAGGCGGCCGAAACGGCGCGTGACCCGGCCTGGACGACGCGGGCTCCCCCGGCCAGCTCGCGGGACCGGGCGGCGAGGCGGCCGGTGTCACGGCTCAACGTGCTCGTTCCGGAAGCCAGCGCGGCCTGGCCGTCGGTCAGCTTGGTGACGCCCTGGGCGAGCTCCGCCGTGCCGTTCGCGACCTGCACGGCCCCGTCGTGCGCCGTCGCCGCGCCGTCAGCCAGCTGCGCGCTCCCCGTGGCGACCTCGTCGAGGCCCTGGGACAGGGACTCCGCGCCGTCGTCCAGCTGCGAGGCCCCGACGGAGAGCTGCTTGGTGCCGTCGGCCAGCTGGGACGCACTGGTGGCGGCCTTCTGATTGCCCTCGGCGAGGGAGTTGAAGCCGTCGTACACCTGGCCCAGGTAGGCCTGCGTCACCTGGTTGCCCAGCGCATCGGCCGCGACCGTCGCGACCTGCTGGCTGATGTAGGGCATGGTCGTGCTCGCCGCCGCGTTGCTGACCAGCGTCAGCTTGCCCTGGACCGGCGCGTCCGTGCCGGTGGACAGGACGGCCTCGGAGAAGTCCGACGGGATCGTCAGCACGGCGTAGTAGGAGCCGTTCGCGAGCCCGGAGTCGGCGTCGTCGCTGTCGGTCAGCACCCACAACAGGTTGTTGCTCGGGTCGGCGGGGTGGGTCAACGCGGCGGTGAGCGAACGTCCGGCGGCCATCGGCTGCGGGTCGGTGATGATCGTGTCGTTGTTGACGACGGCGACGGGCACCTGGTCGATGTTCGACTGGCGGCCGGTCGCCGACCAGATCAGCAGCGAGGCTGCCACGAGCGGCAGCAGCACGCCGAGGACGAGGATCCGGCGCCAGGGCATCCGCCGCGCGGTGGTCGCGTGGTCCGACGTCTCTGCGGTCATCTCGGCAGGCTCCTGCTCAGTCATGGTGGGTACTCGACGGCGAGACTGCTGGTGCCCAGCTCCGCCGATGGGGAGGACGGTGTCTCGGGCGGCGCGGCTTCGTGGGCGACCACCACCACGGTGGCGCCACGCCTGGCCAGCTCCTCGGCGAGCAGCTCGGCGGAGCGACGGTCTGGTCCGGGCTGGCCCTCGAGCCCCGAGAGCACGAAGACGTCGGCCCCGTTGCCCAGGCCCAGCGCCGCCTCCACGACCGCCGAGGCGACGCTGCCGTCGGCCCCCTGCGGGGTGGCGACCGAGGCGAGCTCCTGGACCAGGCCCAGGGCCTGGGCGGTCAGCTGGCGCCGCCGTCGGCGCGACATGGCCTCCAGCCGTACCCGGTCCTGCACCCGGTCCGAGACCGAACCCTCCGACCGGTCGGGGGACGTCAGCTCGAGGAGCGCCGTGCGCCGGACCACGGCCTCGCGCTGCTCGGGGACCAGGAGGCCGTCGACGACCAGCTCGCCGCCCGACGGCGTACGCCGGCCGGCCAGGACCCGGGCCAACGCCCGCGGGTCGTCTGCTTCCGGCACCACGACGTGGTTGACCTCCCCCGGCGCCGCCGAGACGTGGGCCGGGGTCGCGCCAGCGACCACCACGAGATCCTGGGCCAGCAGTGTCGTCGGGCCGTGCGCCGCCAGGTACTCCTCGTAGGCGATCTTGCGGTGGAGTGCGGCGCCTTCGACGTCGACCTCCGGCAGCCCCCGCTGAAGGCTGTCGTGCAGCCACCAGGCACGGTGGTCGAGCAGCACCAGCACCGCCGGGACCAGCGTCATCCGCACCAGGAAGGCGTCGACCGACACCCCGACGGCGAGGCCGAAGGCGATCTGCTGGATGGTGCTCGAGCCGCCCGGGACGAAGGCGACGAAGACGCTGGTCATGATCAGGGCGGCCGCCGTGACGACGCGGGCGGAGGCGCGGAAACCCTCCTCGACGGACTCGCGAGGAGCCCCCGAGATCACGTAGTGCTCGCGCATCGCCGAGACGAGGAACATCTCGTAGTCCATCGCGAGACCGAACAACACCCCCATCACGAAGATCGGGAGGAAGCTCACGATGGGGGCGTCGGAGAGCCCCGGCACCAGGCCGTCCAGCCAGCCCCACTGGAAGACCACGACGACGGCACCCAGGGCGGCGCCCACCGACAGCAGGTAGCCCAACGTCGCCTTGAGCGGCACCGCGATCGAGCGGAAGACGATGGTGAGCAGGATCAGCGAGAGTCCGATCACGATGGCGCCGAACGGCAGCAGTGCCGCCCCCAGGCGGTCGGAGGCGTCGATGTTGGCCGCCGTCTGGCCGGTGACCAGGATGTTGGAGACGCCGTACTCCTGCTCGAGCGCCGGCGCGCGGGTGCGCAGCTCGCGCACCAGGTCGCTGGTGGCCGTGCTGTTCTGGCCGCCCTCGGGGATCACCTGGACCAACCCGGTGTCGGCTCCCTGGTCGGGTGTCGACTGCGGCACGGCCACCACCCCGGGGATCTTCCGGATCGCGTCGGCCAGCTGGCTGACGGTGTCCTGCGGGTTGCTGCTGGTGATGATGTCGGCGGTGACGATGAGTGGGGCGTTGTAGCCCTCGCCGAACGTCTCGGTGATCGCGTCGTAGGTCTCGCGCTGGGGGCTGTCGGCGGGCGCGGTGCTGTTGTCGGGCAGTCCCAGCTTCATGTCGAAGGCGGGCACCGCCGCCAGACCGAGCAGCACAACGACGGCGACGACCGTCACCACCGGATGCCGGGTGATCGCCACGACCCACTTGACGCCCACGGTGGGGCGCAGGCTGGGCGCCACCGCCTCGTCCGGGGTTGCCTGCGCTGCGTCCTTCGGGGCGACCTTCCGCGGCCCGGCGGGCCCGACGCGGCTTCCGGGGCTTGGGTCGCAGCCGCTCGCCCAGCAGCAGCGCGATGGCAGGCAGCAGCGTCAGCGCCACCGAGACGGCCACGGTCACGGAGAAGGCGGCGCCGAGACCCATCACGGTCAGCACCGGGATCTTCGCGACCGACAGGCCGGCGAGGGCGATGATCACGGTGGTTCCGGCGAACACCACCGCGCTGCCGGCAGTGGCCAGGGCCCGGCTCATGGACTCGACGACGTCGAGACCGTCCGCGAGCTGGCCCCGGTGGCGGGACAGGATGAAGAGCGCGTAGTCGATGCCGACGGCGAGCCCGAGCATCTCGGCCAGGGTCGGCGCCGTGCTCGAGACGGTGATCACGTTGGACACCACGATGACCGACGTGATGGTGACCCCGACGCCGACCAGCGCCGTCGTGATCGGCATGCCGGCCGCGACGAGCGACCGGAAGGTGAGCACCAGGATCAGGAAGGACACGAGCAGTCCGAGGAGCTCGGGCACCTTGCTCGGGTCGGCGGTGGACTTGTAGGCGTCGCCCCCGACGTTGCTGATCACGGGTGAACCCGGAGGCGCCGTCCCGGCCTCCAGCACGTCGTCGAGGGTGCCGTCCGCGGGCACCTGGTCCGCGAAGCTGATCTGGGCCAGGGTGGCCGTGGACCCCTGGTTGAGGGTCGGGGTGCTCGCCGACAGCGGGTTGTTGATCGACACGCCTTCCACGTCGTCGATCGCCTTCACCAACGACGCCACCTCGGCGGCGTTCTCCTGGTCGGTGATCTTGCCGCTCGTCGCGGTGAACAGGACCTGGCCGGTCGCGCCCGTCAGCCCGAAGCGCTGGGCCAGCAGGTCCTGCCCCTCCTGCGAGTCCGTGCCCGGGATCGAGAAGGAGTCGTCGTACTGGTCGCCGAGCATCGCGGCGCCACCGCCGAGGCCCACCAGCGCCAGCATCCACACGCCAACCACCAGTCCGCGGTGTCGAGCCACGATCCCGCCGAGGCGGTACAGGAAGATGGACACGCGGCGACCCCCCCATGGCACCACGGCCACGCAGCGCCGGCTCTGTCTCAGCCCGAGAAACGTCTCGCGATGATGGCACACCGGCCCGGTCACAACCGTTCGCTGACGGACGCTCACGCGCTCGCCCTCCGACGGCCGTCCTCACCTGCTGCTTGAACGGTCAGTCAAACCCGTGGGAGGATGCGGCCCCGTCGACCCGGAGGCCCGATGAGCGACAACGAAGCGATCAGGACCGCGTTCCACGAGGTGACCGCAGCGCAGGGCGGTTCGCACGCCGAGGACGGCGGGTGGATGTGGCTCGAGGGGTTCGGTGACGTGGCCAAGGAGTACGCCGCGATCCGCGACGACGTCGCGGTGTGGGACGTCTCGCCGCTGAACAAGTGGGAGTTCCGCGGGCCCGACGCGCTGCGGGGAGCCCAGCGGGGGTTCAGCAACGACGCTCTCTCGCTCGAGGTCGGGCAGGTGCGGTACGGCGCGTTCCTCGACGCCGACGGGCTGATGGTGGACGACGGGACGGTGTTCAACACCGGCGCCAGGGGCGGCAGGACCACTGCTGGGTGATGACCAACGGGAGGGACCGCGAGGAGTACTTCGGGGAGCTGCTGGAGGGTCTCGACGTGCAGGTCGAGTGGGTCACGCCGTCGATGCCGCACCTCGGCGTGATCGGTCCGCGCTCACGCGAGGTCGTCCAGAAGCTCACGGACGAGGACCTCGGGTCGCTGAGGTACTTCCGGTTCCTCCCGCGACAGGTCCAGGTCGCCGGCGTGGACGTGCACCTCTCGCGGACCGGGTACGGCGGCGAGCTCGGGTTCGAGCTGTTCCTGCTCGACCCCGCCGACGCCGAGACCCTCTGGAACGCGATCGTCGGCGCGGGCGTGACGCCGATCGGCACCGAGGCGATCGAGGTCGCCCGGGTCGAGGCCGGGCTGATCGTCGACCGACTACGACTACGAGCCGCACCAGCGCACGCCGTTCGACCTCGGCCTCGACCGGATGGTGCGGCTCGACAAGGGGCTCGGTTTCGCCGGCGAGGACGCGCTGCGCGCCGTTGGCGGCGGACCCGCCCCACCGCTTCGTCACGCTCCGCTACGAGGCCGACGAGCTCCCCGAGTACGGCGCGGCGGTCACCAAGGACGGCGAGGAGGTCGGGGTCCTCACGAGCCCGACCGACAGCCCGAGGTTCGGCAAGATCGGGCTCGCCGTGGTCGACGAGCGCGCACGCGGTCGTGGGGAACACGCTGGGCGTGGCCGTCGGCGACGGGATCGTCTCCGCAACGGTCGACGTGCTGCCGATCTACGACCCGGAGAAGAAGCGCCCCCGCTCGTAGCGCGTCCGGCGCTGGTCGAGGAAGGCGCGCAGCGCCTGTCACGAGACCCGGCGATGGGCTGGCGACCTGGGTCGAAGGGGTCTCGTGACGGTTGCTGCGCAACCTCCTCGACCAACGGGGGCGGCACTAGGCTGCGCCGGTGATGACGTACCTCGACCCGTGGCCGGCGCCTCGCGCGCGCGGCCGGGTCGACGCGACGGTCGTCGCTGCCCGGCAGCAAGTCGCTGACCAACCGGGCCCTGGTCATCGCCGCCCTGGCCGGCGGCCCCTCCGTCGTACGCCGCCCGCTGCTGTCCCGCGACACCTCCCTGATGCGGGACGCCCTGGTCTCGCTGGGCGCGCGGCGTGGACTCCGAGGGCGACGACTGGGTCGTGACACCGGGAGCGTTCGACCGGGACGCCACGGTCGACTGCGGGCTGGCCGGCACCGTGCTCCGGTTCGTGCCGCCGGTCGCCGCGCTGTCGACGGGCTCCGTGGCCTTCGACGGTGACCCGCACATGCGCAACCGGCCGGTCGGCGAGGTGCTCACCGCGCTGCGCGGCGCTCGGGGTGACCGTCGAGGACGACGGCCGCGGCGCGCTCCCGTTCACCGTGCGCGGCAGTGGCCACGTGCCCGGCGGCCAGGTGGTCATCGACGCCTCGGCGTCCTCGCAGTTCGTCTCCGCCCTGCTGCTCGCCGGTGCGCGGTACGACGCCGGGGTCGACGTCCTGCACGACGGCAAGCCGGTGCCCTCGATGCCGCACATCGAGATGACCGTCGCGCTGCTGCGCCGCCACGGCGTCGAGGTCGACGACACCGAGCCGAACCGGTGGCGGGTCTCCCCCGGGCCGATCACGCGCCCTCGACACCGAGATCGAGCCGGACCTCTCCAACGCCGCGCCGTTCCTCGCGTTGGCGGCGACCACCGGCGGCACCGTCCGGGTGCCCGACTGGCCCGACGACACCACCCAGCCCGGAGACGCGCTCCGAGACCTCCTGGCCCGGATGGGGTGCCAGGTCTCGCTCGGCGACGACGGGCTGACGCGTCCGCGGGGGCGGCAGCCTCGAGGGCATCGACGCCGACCTGCACGACGTCGGCGAGCTGACCCCGGTCGTCGCGGCCCTGTGCGCGCTGGCCGCCACCCCGTCGGTGCTGCGCGGCATCGCCCACATCCGCCACCACGAGACCGACCGGCTGGCCGCCCTGGCCCGCGAGCTCGGCGGGCTGGGCGCCGACGTGGCCGAGACCGAGGACGGGCTGGCGTTCCGCCCGGCCCCCCTGCACGGCGGCCTGTTCCACACCTACGCCGACCACCGGATGGCGCACGCCGGGGTGGTCGTCGGCTCGGCCGTCGACGAGGTGCTCGTGGAGGACGTCGGCACCACGAGCAAGACCTACCCCGGCTTCCCCACGTACTGGTCGCGGCTGCTGGGACCGCGAGCGCACCGTGAGCCCGGGCCAGCGCCGCTACGGCGAGGAGGACCAGGAGCACTACGACCGACCGCGACGCCACACCCGCCCGCGCACCAAGGAGCGGCCGTCGTACGACGACGCGCACGACGGCCTGGTCGCTCGCGGTCGACCGCGGCCGCTTCGGCGCTGCTCGTCGACGAGCACCCGGTGACCGCCATGAAGGCCCGGCCCCTGGGCCGCAAGGCCGTCGTCGTGGGCGACCGGGTGCGGGTGGTCGGCGACGTCACCGGCGACGAGGGCAGCCTGGCGCGGATCGTCGAGGTCGGCCGACCGCACGACCGTCCTGCGGCGCAGCGCCGACGACGACGACACCGGTCGAGCGGGTGATCGTCGCCAACGCCGACCAGCTCGTGATCGTCAGCGCGCTCGCCGACCCCGAGCCCCGCCCGCGGCTGATCGACCGGGCCCTCGTGGCGGCGTACGACGCCGGGATGAAGCCGCTGCTGTGCCTCACCAAGTCCGACCTCGCCGACCCGGAGACGCTGCTGGTGACCTACCGCCCGCTCGGCGTCCCCTGGGTGGTCACCCGCAAGGGCGGCGACCTCGGCGAGCTGCGCGACCGGCTGGACGGCCGGACCAGCGTGCTGATCGGGCACAGCGGGGTCGGCAAGTCCACGCTCGTCAACGCGCTGGTGCCCGACGCCGACCGCGACGTCGGGCACGTCAACGCCGTCACCGGCCGCGGCCGCCACACGTCCACCTCGGCGCTGCATGCTGGCCCTGCCGGGCCTGGCCGGCTGGATCGTCGACACCCCCGGCATCCGGTCGTTCGGGCTCGCGCACGTCGAGCCGCAGCACCTGATCGCGGCCTTCCCGGACCTCGACGAGATGACCGAGGACTGCCCGCGCGGCTGCACCCACGGCGAGGACGAGCCCGAGTGCGGCCTCGACGAGGCGGTCGAGCGCGGCGACGCCGACCCGGTGCGGGTGCAGTCGTTCCGACGGCTGCTCACGGCCCGCAGCGGTCCGGCGTACTGATTAATTCGGTCGCACTCCGCCTGGCACGTCCCTAGCCTGCACGTGAGCGCGATCCAGGGAAGGAGGCTCGAGATGAGGAAGCAGCGTTTCCGCGCACCCTTCTCGACTCCGAAGGCGGTCACCGCTGCATGGCCCTCCATCAGCCTCGCCTCAACCTCGGCATCGTCGCGCACGTCGACGCCGGCAAGACCACGCTGACCGAGCGGCTCCTCTACGAGACCGGCGTCAGCACCCACCTCGGCCGCGTCGACCACGGCGACACCGTCACCGACGCCGACGCCATCGAACGTCGTCGCGGCATCACCATCCGCTCCGCCGTCGTCGCCTTCACGGTCGACGACCTGAAGGTCAACCTCATCGACACCCCCGGCCACGCCGACTTCGTGGCCGAGGTGGAGCGCGCGATGGCCGTGCTCGACGGCGCCGTCCTCGTGGTCTCGGCGGTCGAAGGGGTGCAGGCGCAGACCCGCGCGCTGATCCGGATCATGGAGCGGCTCGGCATCCCGTTCCTGGTGTTCGCGAACAAGATCGACCGCAGCGGCGCGGCGTACGACGCCACCCTCACGGCGCTGCGCGAGGCGCTGGCCGGCGACGCGGTCGCCTTGAACGTGCCCGTCGGCCTGGGCAGCCGGGCCGCGACGGTGGTCGCCCCGGGGCGCCGACCTCCTCGACGAGCTGGCCGACCGCCTGTCGGTCTTCGACGACGACGTGGTGCGCGGCGTACCTCGAGGGTGCGCGCGCCCACCGAAGCCGAGCTCCTCGCCTCCCTGGCGCGGGCGACGCGGGCCGGTCGCATGCACCCGGTCGTCTTCGGCGCCGCCCTGACCGGGGTCGGCGTGCCGAGGTGCTGGCCGCCCTGACGCACGTACCTCCCGCCCGCGGGTGGCTCCCCGGAGGAGCCGCTGCACGCGAGCGTCTTCAAGATCGAGCGGGACGCGACCGGACACCCGCTGGCCTACGTGCGGATGCGCGCCGGGACGCTCACCTCCCGCGACGACGTGGTCCGCCACCACCGCTGCCGCGACGGCAGCGTGCTCGCGGTCCCGGCCAGGGCGCAGCGGGTGGCGACGTACGCCGCCGGGCCCGGCCACGACGGACACGACCGCGGTCGCGGGTGACATCGCGACGGTCGTCGGCCTGCCGGACGTCGAGATCGGCGACCAGCTCGGCCGCTGGGACCCGGCGTACGGCTCGCGGCTGTTCCCGCCGCCGGGGCTCGAGTCGGTCGTCGTCGCGCGCGACCCCGCCGACCGGAGCGGCTGTTCGACGGCGGTCCGCCAGCTCAGCGCCCAGGACCCGCTCATCGACGCCCGGCTCGACGGGGCCGACCAGGAGCTGACCGTCAGCCTGTACGGCGAGGTGCAGCGCGAGGTGCTCACGACCAGGCTGGCCGAGGAGTACGGGATCGACGTCGACGTCGCCGAGACGCGGGTCGTGCACGTCGAGCGGGTGGCCGGCGTCGGCGCGTGGGCGCTGCAGGTGCCGACGGGCAACGCGAGCGTGGCCGTGCGCATCGAGCCGGGTCGGCCGGGCACCGGTGGGGAGTACGGGATGGGCACCGAGCGCGGGTACGTGCTGCCCGCCCATCACCGGGCGATCGAGGAGACCGTGCCGCGGGTGCTGGCGTCCGGCCTGCTGGGCTGGCGGGTCGTCGACTGGGTGGTGACGCTCACCGACGCGCGGTTCAGCGCGCCGACGCCGCCGGCGGGGTACTTCCGCGACCTGACCGAGCGCGCCCTGCGCCGGGCGCTGGCCGAGGCCGGGACCTACGCCTGCGAGCCGGTGAGCGCGTTCGAGGTCGAGGTCCCGGAGGAGGCGTTCACGGCGGTGCTGCACGTGCTCACGGCCGCCGGCGCCACCCCGAGCCTGCCCGTGTTCGTCCACGGACGGTGCACGGTCACGGGCCGGATCCCCACCGCCGCCGTGCACGGCGTGGAGCGCGGCCTGCCCGAGCTGACCGGCGGGCGCGGGTTCCTGGTCAGCGAGCCGGCGGGGTACGAGGCGGTCGGCCCGACTGGTTAGCCGACTGGTCAGCCCCGACTGGTCAGCCCGACTGGCTAGCCCCAGACGGCCCGGGCGCCCGCGTCGCCGGTGAGCGCCGATCCACACCAGCGTGAGCACGGCCCCGATCACGACGAGCGCGCCGAGCACCGTGCGCCGGGTGCCGGGACCGTCGTGCAGGTAGGTCGCCGCGACCGTCACGATCGCGAAGCCGGTCATGATCCAGCGCAGCGTCCGCGCGTAGCTCTGGTGCTTGTGGATCTGGTCGAGGAGCGCGCCGGAGAAGTGGGTCGAAGCGGGCGGTCGCTGAAGAAGTTGTTGCCCGTGAGGTACGCCGCCCAGATCGGACACGAACCCGATCAGCACGACCACGAGGGTCGGCCACCGCAGGAGGTCGCGGTACTTCGGCAGCGACGACGTACGCGATGGCCGTCAGCGCCGCCAGCGGCGCGAACACCACCGCCGCGTGCACCACCAGCGGGTGCAGCGGCAGGCCGGCGACCGACCACGTCAGGGAGGAGATCAGGGCGGGCCCAGCGGAGATGATCACGCTGCATCCTACGAAGGGACGTGCCGACGGGTTCGGCGATCGCCGATCGCGGATCATCGGGGGCCTACGCTGTCGGCCATGCCGATCTCCGGGCCCGGCTCGGGCTCCGTCGACTACACCGACGACCTCCGCCTGGCCCACGTGCTCGCCGACGACGCCGACTCGATCACCGAGAGCCGGTTCAAGGCGCTGGACCTGCACGTGATGAGCAAGCCCGACCTGACGCCGGTGACCGACGCCGACGAGGCGGTCGAGGAGGCGATCCGGCGCACGCTGGGCGCGGGTGCGCTCGCGCGACGCCGTGCTCGGCGAGGAGCAGGGCTCGAGCGGCCACAGCCAGCGGCAGTGGATCATCGACCCGATCGACGGCACCAAGAACTTCGTCCGCGGCGTGCCCGTCTGGGCGACGCTGATCGCGCTCGCCGTCGACGGCGAGGTGGTGCTGGGCGTGGTGTCGGCACCCGGCGCTGCAGCGGCGCTGGTGGGCCTCGAAGGGCGCCGGCGCCTGGACCGGCCGGTCGCTGCTCAAGGCGACCCGCTGCGCGGTGTCCGACGTACGTCGCCTCGAGGACGCCTCGCTCTCCTACTCCTCCCTGCACGGCTGGGAGGAGCGCGACCGGCTCGACGACTTCCTGTCGCTGATGCGCCGCTGCTGGCGGACCCGGGCCTACAGCGACTTCTGGTCCTACATGCTCCTCGCGGAGGGGGCGGTCGACCTGGCCGCGGAGCCGGAGCTGGCGCTCTACGACATGGCGGCCCTCGACGTGATCGTCCGCGAGGCCGGCGGCCGGTTCTCCTCCCTGGACGGCACCGACGGTCCCTTCGGCGGCAACGCGCTGGCCTCCAACGGCCACCTCCACGAGGCGGCGCTCGCGTTCCTCGGATCGCTCCCCGACGGCCACGACGACCCGGAGTTCCCGCCGATCGGCCCGGGATCGGTGCACGAGCTGCGGTCCCGCCGTCCCCGACGAATGACCTTCGGTGGACACGCTCGACCCGGAGGCTCGCGCGCGGCTACCTTGGACTGCCTACCCTGCGCACGAGGAGGCCCCTGCGATGCGGATCAGCGACGTCATCGGCTCGAAACCCAGCAAGGACGTCATCACGATCCCTCCGGACGCGACCGTGCGCGACCTGATCCGGCTGCTCGGTCGAGCACAACGTCGGCGCACTGATCGTCAGCACCGACGGGTCCGCCGTCGACGGGATCGTCAGCGAGCGGGACGTGGTCCGCCACCTCCTCGACTCCGACGACATCCTGGACGGCGCGGTGTCCGCGATCATGACCGTCGAGGTGGCGACGGCCGAGCCGAGCACCAGCCTGGACGAGATGCGCGCGCTGATGACCGAACGCCGGATCCGCCACGTGCCGGTGGTCACCGACGGTTCGCTCACCGGCATCATCTCGATCGGGGACGTCGTCAAGGCGGCCATGGACCAGCTGCAGTTCGAGCGCGACCAGCTCGACTCCTACGTGCACCAGACCTGAGCTAGCCGACCCATCTCCGCCGCCTGGTAGACAACTCTCATGGACAAGCCTGAGATCGAGTTCCCCGGCGACGAGCCGCCGAGCGACCTGGTGATCATGGAGGTCACCGAGGGTGACGGCGCCGCAGGCGACCTCGGGATCGACCGTGTCGGTCCACTACGTCGGGGTCGCGCACTCGACCGGCGAGGAGTTCGACGCGTCGTACAACCGCGGCCAGCCGCTGCAGTTCCGGCTCGGCGTGGGCCAGGTCATCGAGGGCTGGGACCGCGGCGTGGAAGGCATGAAGGTGGGCGGTCGGCGACAGCTCGTCATCCCGCCGCACCTCGGGTACGGCGACCGGGGCGCCGGCGGCGTGATCAAGCCGGGCGAGACCCTGATCTTCGTGGTCGACCTGATGGACGTGCACTGAGCGCAGGCTCAGGATGTGCGCCGCCCGGGGTTGACCTGGGAGGATGTCGCCTCGTGACCGAGAGCCCGCTGACCTCCGACGTACGCATCAGCGACGAGTCCATCAAGCTGGGCCAGTTCCTGAAGCTGGCCGACCTCGTCGACTCCGGAAGCGAGGCCAAGCCGCTGTTGGCGGCCGGCATGGTCCGGGTCAACGAGGCCGTGGAGACCCGCCGTGGCCGCCAGCTCGTGCCCGGCGACGTCGTCGCCGTCGCCCACAAGTCCGTCCGCGTCGTCAACTGACCCGCCCCCGTCGACGGCTCGGCGACCGGGACAGGGACTACAGCACCAGCGACACGGTGTGGATGAGCACGCCGACCAGGCCGCCGACGATGGTGCCGTTGATCCGGATGAACTGCAGGTCGCGGCCGACGTGGAGCTCGATGCGGCGGGCGGCCTCCTTGCCGTCCCAGCGCTCGATGGTGTGCGTGATGACCGTGGTGAGCTCGGTGCCGTAGCGCTCGACGACGAACACCGCCGTGTCGGCGGCCAGCAGGTCCAGGCGGCTGCGCAGGTCGGCGTCCTCGACGAGGCGCTGCGCGAACGCTGGAGAGCTCCTGGAGCATCCGCTCGCGGACGGCGCCGTCCGGGTCGACCAGGGAGGCCTGGAGGGCGCGGCGCAGGGCGTTCCAGAGGTCGACGCTCGAGGCGACCACCTGCGGGTGGTCGAGCACCCGCTCCTTGAGCTTCTCGGTGCGCGCCTGGGTGGCCGGGTCGAACTGGAGGTCGTGGGCGAGCTGGGTGAGCATCGAGTCCAGCGCCTGCCGGGCGTGGTGCCGCGGGTCGTGGCGGATGTCGAGCAGCCAGTCGACGAGCTCGCGGTGGGCTCGCCGGGTGACGGCCTCGTTGAGGCGGGTCGGCGCCCACCACGGCGCCCGCTCCCCCACCACCTCGGCGAAGGTCTCGGGGTTCTCCACCAGCCAGGTCGCGACCTCGTCGACCGCCAGGTCGACCAGCCCCTGGTGCAGGTCGTCGCGGACCACCTCGGCGAGCAGGCCGCCGGCAAGCGGCGCGATCGGCTCCTCGCGGAACCGCGGCACCAGCGCGTCCCGCACGAACCCCGCCACGTGCTCGTCGGTCACCTTGCCCAGGGCGATCGCGGCCAGGTCGGAGACCTCGTCGACCACGCGGCGGGCGTTGGCCGGTTCGGTGAGCCAGCGGCCGATCCGCAGCGAGACGCCGGCCGCGGCGACCCGCTCCCGGATGATGTCCTCCTGCAGGAAGTTCTCCCCCACGAACTCCTCCAGGCTGCGCCCGAGGTCGTCCTTGCGCTCGGGGATCAGCGCCGTGTGCGGGATCGGCAGGCCGAGCGGGTGCTTGAACAGCGCCGTGACGGCGAACCAGTCCGCGATCGCGCCGACCATCGAGGCCTCGGCGCCGGCGTTGACGAACCCCAGCCAGCCGTCCTGGCCGAGCGTGGCGACGTACACGACCGCGGCGAGCACCAGCAGGCTCACCGCGATCGTGCGCATCTGGCGCAGGCCCCGACGACGTGCCTCGTCGGCGGCGGGGTCGGGCGTGATCATCGAGATGACGCCTCGATCAGACTGCCGGTGAGTGGCCACGGTGCGATTCTCCCTGACGGCTGGGGGGCTGCCAGAATCTCGGCCATGGCTGACCCCCTGGCCGTTCCGGACACTGGACCGCACACGCGATGGCGCGCACCGTCATCACCTTCGGCACCTTCGACGTCTTCCACGTCGGGCACCTGCGGGTGATCGAGCGCGCCGCGGCGCTCGGGGACCGTCTCGTGGTCGGCGTCTCGGCGGACGCGCTGAACTTCGCCAAGAAGGGCCGCGAGCCGGTGTTCAGCCAGGCCGAGCGGCTGGCGATCGTGGCCGCGCTCAAGCCCGTGGACGAGGTGTTCATCGAGGAGAGCCTGGAGCTCAAGCGGCACTACATCGAGCAGTACGCCGCCGACGTGCTCGTCATGGGCGACGACTGGAAGGGCCGCTTCGACGAGTTCGAGGACGTGTGCGAGGTCGTCTACCTGCCGCGCACGCCGGCGATCTCGACCACCGCGCTGATCGAGAAGATCTCCTCCGGCGAGTAGTCGCACGTCCATCGGGCCTTTCGGCCCGGGGTTCGGTACCCCCCACTAGGCTGAGCCCCGGACCGCCGAGGGTCGCTCGCCCGTCCTGTCTCGTCCGGGCGGACCCGACGTCGAGGGAGAACAGTCAGATGCGCCGCACGCTCGCCGCCAGTGTGGTGGCCCTGGGCCTGGCCGTCACGGTCACACCGACCGTGGTGTCGGCAGCCGCCGGCGACGGGCGGCCCGTGGCCCCGGCCAGGTGGCCGCCCACGTCCGGGCGAGGTCGCACCCCGACCGCGCACGACCGGCCGCCCAGGCCCTCGCAGCGCGCCCAGGCCCTCTTCTCCCGACCCGGCGGCCTACTCGCGCGCCGGCGCCCGGGTCGGCCCGCGGAGCACGACGCCCGCGCCACCGCGACGCGACCCTGGTGATGCGCGACCTGTTCTCCGCCCGCGACGACCTGACGCCGGCCGAGCGCAAGGTCGCCGACCGCATCCTGGCCCGGCCCACCGACGGCGCGGGCGACCCGTTCCGGGACGGCTACACCGTGCCGTCGGTCAAGAAGTGCCAGGGCAACTTCTGCATCCACTGGGTGACCAGCACCGAGGACGCGCCGCCGAGCCAGGCCTGGGTCAACCAGATGCTGCGACTGATGAACCACGTCTGGAAGAAGGAGGTCAACAAGCTCGGCTACCGCCCGCCGGTCTCCGACGCGCGGCCGCGGCGGCAACAGCAAGTTCGACGTCTACCTCGCCCAGATCGGCGACGAGGGCCTCTACGGCTACTGCGCCCCCGAGCGCCGCAAGCCCGGCTTCAAGTGGCTGGCCTCGGGCTACTGCGTGCTGGACAACGACTTCACGGAGTTCCCGCGGCGCCGATGCAGAGCGCCGAGGTGACCGCCGCCCACGAGTTCTTCCACGCCATCCAGTTCGGCTACGACTACGGCGAGGACGCCTGGTTGCTCGAGGCGACCGCGACGTGGATGGAGGAGCGGGTCTTCGACGACGTCAACGACAACCGCCAGTACCTCCCCGCCGGCCAGGTGGCGCGACTCGGTCACCCCGCTGGACTTCTTCAACTCAGACGGGCAGCGAGCAGTACGGCAACTGGCCGTTCTTCGAGTTCCTCAGCAAGAACTTCGGCAACGGCGTCGTCAAGCAGATCTGGAACAAGGCCGCGGCGTTCACCGGCGCGCCCGACATGTACTCCACGAAGGCCATCAGCGCCGTGCTGAAGCCCAAGGGTGGCTTCAAGAAGGTCTACAGCGGTTCGCCTCCGCCAACCTGATCCCCGCCAAGTTCTACCCCGAGGGCACAGGCCTGGCCGCCGCCGACTACGCCGGGTGGCCGACTACACGCTGACCCGGAGCGACCGGCGGACCGGCAAGCACGGCGCCACCTGCTGCACATGTCCTCGGCCAGCTGGCAGATCAAGTCCTCCTCCTCGCTGAAGAGCAAGAAGTGGTCCCTCAAGGTCAAGGTCGACGGTCCGGCCTCCTACCGCATGCCCGGCGGCGTACGTGCTGGTCGTCAAGCGCCACGGCTTCGACAAGCACTTCGTCAAGCTCAACGGCAAGGGCAACGGCCAGGTGATCGTGCCGTTCGGCCGCAAGAAGGTGAAGGCCGTCTACGTCTCGCTGGTCAACGCCTCGACGCGGTTCAAGTGCGGCAAGCAGCTACGCCGTTCTCCTGCCGGGCCTGCCGATCGACGACGGGCGCAGCTTCGTGGGCAAGCCCTACAAGTTCAGCGCCGCGGTCATCAAGCGCGGCTGAGCATCACGACGCGGGACCTGCGGCCGCTCGCCGTCGCCGCGGCGACCGCGGTGGTCTCGGTCGGCCTGCTGGCGCTCGCGGTCGCGCGCGGCTGGCTCGGCCCGGACGTGGGCCGCGGCTCGGGCTTCTGCGAGCGTACCCGCACGGCCTCGCGCCTGCTCGTCCAGCCGGCCAACAGCCTGTCGAACCTCGGCTTCGTGGTCGCCGGCCTGGCCGTCGCCTGGTACGCCGGGCGGACCGACCTGCTCGGTGACGTGCTCCCGCGGCTGCGCGGCCTGCCCACGGCGTACGCCGTCGTCACGGTGCTGCTCGGGTCCGGCGAGCGCCGCGATGCACGCGACGGGTCCGAGCGCGGCGGCGGCCTCGACCTGCTGAGCATGTACCTGATCGCGTCGTTCGCCGCGGCGTACGCCCTGATGCGGCTGGTGCGGCAGGGCGTCGACTTCTTCTTCCAGGTGTTCCTGCTGCTGGTGGCCGCCTGCGAGCTGGTCGGCACGATCGACGCGGACGTGCCGGTCGTGCACGACAGCGGCAACCTCGCGTTCGGGACTGCTGCTCGTGGCGGCGATGGCGATGGAGATCGATGCTGTGGCGGCGCGCCGCCAGCGAACCGGGCGGCACCCGCACCGACCTGCGGTGGGGGGCGGGTGCGGTCACGGCGATGGTCGTGGCCTTCGTGATCTGGAACCTCGCCCAGGGCCCGTGGTGCGACGCCCACGTCCTGGGTCCAGGGGCACGCCGCCTGGCACCTGCTCGACGCCGCTGGCGGCGTACCTGCTGTTCCGGCTCTACTGCCAGCGAGCGGGTCACGGATCCGTTGCGATTCGACGTCGACGGGTCACGATCGGTGTCGGGTGTGGAAGGCCGCGCCACGCGGTCGTAGGTTCGCGCCATGGCGGACGCGCACGACTTCGACTTCTGGATCGGCGACTGGGACGTGTTCGGTCCCGAAGGGCAAGCAGGTCGGCACGCAACCACGATCACCGGCTGTTCGACGGCTCGGGGTGCTGCACGAGCACTGGCACGGGACGGGCGGCGTCGAGGGCCGCAGCCTCAACGCGTTCGACGCGTCACGCCGGCTGCTGGCACCAGACGTGGATGGACTCCACGGGCGGCGTGCTGCTGCTCGACGGTGGGCTCCGGGACGGCGCGATGGTCCTCGAGGGGTGGGGGCCGGCAGCGGACGACCTCGACGTCGTCGACCGGCAACGGATCACCTGGACCGCAGGAGGGCGATGAGGTCCGCCAGGTGTGGGAGTCCTCGAGCGACGACGGGGAGACCTGGACGCTGGCGTTCGACGGGCGATACCGGCGCCGGTAAGACCCCCTCGACAACGCCGACCGCCGCGTGGGCGACTGTGGCGACATGACCGCGCCACGACTGCCAGATGGCGCCGACGACGTCGGCCGGGGTGACGGGACCGGCCAGCGGACGGCTACAACAAGCGCGGCAAGCTCAAGTCCGCGGCGTACGACGTGGAGATGGAGCGGCTCCAGGAGCAGCTGGTACTGCTGCAGTACTGGATCCAGTCGCCAGGGCCTGAAGGTGCTGGTGATCTTCGAGGGCCGCGGCTCGGCCGGCAAGGGCGGCGTGATCAAGCGGATCACCGAGCGCACCTCGCCCCGCACGGTCAGGGTGGTCGCGCTGCCGAAGCCGACCGAGCGGCAGACGCACCCAGTGGTACTTCCAGCGGTACGTCGAGCACCTGCCGGCCGCCGGCGAGATGGTGCTGTTCGACCGGTCCTGGTACAACCGCTCGAACGTCGAGTGGGTGATGGACTACTGCTCGCAGGAGGAGCACCAGGAGTTCCTCCGCTCCTGCCCGGAGTTCGAGCGGATGCTGGTGCGGTCGGGGATCAAGGTGATCAAGTACTGGTTCTCGGTGTCCTTCGAGGAGCAGCGCAAGCGGTTCGAGGAGCGCAACGCCGAGCCCCTGAAGCGCTGGAAGCTCAGCGACATGGACCTGGCCGAGCACGAGCTGTACGTCAAGTACTCGATGGCGAAGGACACCACCTTCCAGTACACCGACATCAAGCAGGCGCCGTGGTACGTCGTCCCCTCCGACGACAAGCGGGCCTCGCGGCTCAACTGCATCAACCACCTGCTGAGCCAGTTCGAGTACGTCGACGTCGCGCCCGACGTGGTGGAGCTGCCGGAGATGAAGCAGCTGCCGTACGTCCGGCCGCCGATGCACGAGCAGACCTTCGTCCCGCGTCTGTTCTGAGCGCCGCGGGGCCCGAGCCTGCGAGGGCACCGATCAGGCGCCAGGTCGAGGAGCGTCGACTCGGACCGAGCCTGCGAGGGACGAGTGACGCGTCTCGAGACCCGGTGACCGGACCGCCGACCGCTCCTTTTCTAGCGGTCTGCCAACCACCGGAGCAGGATCGCGGTCAGCCGCTCCGGGGCATCGAGCTGGATCAGGTGACCGGCTCCCTCGACCAGGTCGAGCCTGGCGCCAGGGATCAGCTCGGCGAGCCGGTGCGCCCGGTCGACGGGGATCCAGGTGTCCTCGGTCCCCCAGACGACCTGCACGGGGAGGTCGAGGGAGGGGTACAGCGGCTCGACCTCGTCGGTCCAGCGCTGGTCGGCCTGGGCGATCTGCCGGTAGAACGCCGCCTGGCCGGACGCGCCGAGCCACGGCGTCACCAGCGCGTCGACGTCCTCGGCGCGGAGCGGGCGGTGGGCCGCGCCGGCGACGTACGCGCGGACCAGCGCCTCGTGCAGCCGGCCAGGCAGACGCCCGAAGACGTCGGCGTGCCCGGCCACCAGGCGGAAGAAGTCCGAGCCCCAGGGGGCGAGCGCGACGACGTCGACCAGGGCGAGGGAGCGGTACGTCGCGCCGTGCAGCAGGTGGGCGCGCAGCGCCACCGCGCCGCCGTAGTCATGGGCGACCACGTCCGGCGCATCGAGTCCCCAGTCCGTGCACCAGTGCTGCAGCAGGTCGGCGAGGATCCGCCCCTGCGCCCCCAAGGACACGTCGCCCTCGGCCATCGTCGACGTGCCGTAGCCGAGCATGTCCCAGAGGTAGACCGTGCGGCCCTCCCCGACGGCGCCGGCGACCCGGCTCCAGAGCGCGGACGCCCACGGGGTGCCGTGGCAGAACACGAGCGGCGGCCCGTCGCCGTACCGACCCCAGCGCACCTCCTGGTCCCCCACCGGGAACGACTCGGGCAGCACCACCGCAGCATGGCAGGCTGGTGCGGTGCTCCGAGCAGCGATCCTGCTGGTGCTCGTCGTCGCGGGGTGCGGCGCGGACGCGTCCTCGTCGCCCGCCGACGTCCAGGCGCCGGCCACCATCGAGGTGACCAGCACGGCGTTCGCGGAGAGCCAACCGATCCCGGAGCGGTACACGTGCGACGGCGCCGAGGTCTCGCCCCCGCTTTCGTGGACGGGCGTCCCCGCGGACGCCGCCGCGCTCGCGCTCGTCGTCGACGACCCCGACGCACCGTCCGGCACCTTCACGCACTGGGTCGTCCTCGACATCCCCGCCGGCACTGCGTCCGCTCCGGAGGGCGGGGTGCCTCCCGGCGGCGTCCAGGCGGAGACCTCCGCCGGAGACTCGGTGTACGCCGGTCCCTGCCCGCCGAGCGGCACCCACCACTACCGCTTCACCGTGCTCGCGCTTGGACGCGACGACCGGCCTCGCCGAGGGGACACCCCTCGACGAGGCCCTGGCCGCGATCGAGGAGCACGCGATCGCGCGCGGCACCCTCACCGGCACCTACGCCCGCGACTAGACCGCGACCGGTTCCGGCGCCGGCGCCTCGACGGGGGCGTGGGCCACCCGACCCGGCAGCGCCACCACCCCGATCGCGGCCGCGACCAGGCACAGCAGGCCGACCATCAGGCTCGAGGTGTGCAGGCCCGCCATGAACGCGTCCTGCACGGCGCGCGCCAGGTCCGGCTGCCCTGCGGAGATGGCCGTGGCCGCGCCGACGGAGTCCTTGGCCTGCTCGAGCAGGTCCCCGGGCACTCCCGACCAGGCACTGCCTGCCGAGCCGTCGGCGAGGTGCGCGGCGTACACGCTGGAGAAGACCGACCCGACGACCGCGACGCCGAGGGCGCCGCCGAGCTCGCGGGTGGCGTCGTTGACGGCCGATCCCACGCCGGCGCGGGCGGGTGGCAGCACCAGCAGGATCGACTCGGTGGCCGGGGTGCTGATCAACCCCATGCCCAGGCCCATCAGCACCATCTGCGGGACGATCACGGTCGGGTACGACGCGTCCACGGCGACCGTGGAGATCCACACGAACGCCGTCCCGAACAGCAGCAGGCCCGAGGTCACCACGACCTTGGTGCCGATCCGCGGCGCGAGCATGGCGCCGACGACCGAGGCGACCGCGATGCTCAGCGCGACCGGCAGGATCCGCGCCCCGGTCGACAGGGCGCCGTACCCGCGGACGAACTGGAAGTACTGCGTGATCAGGAAGATGAAGCCGAACAGCGCGAAGAACGTCACCGTGACCGCACCACTGGCCGCGCTGAAGCGCCGGTCGCGGAACAGGGAGAGGTCGAGCATCGGGTGCGCGCACGCGGCGCTCGACGGCGACGAAGACGACCAGGAGCAGGGCGCTGAGCCCGAAGCCGCCGATCGTGAAGGCGGAGGTCCAGCCGTGCTCGGGGGCCTCGATGATGGTGTAGGTCAGCGTGGCGAGCAGGGCGACCGACAGCCCGAGGCCGGGGCGGTCGAGCGACGGGACGGAGGGGTCGCGCGACTCGGGGACCAGGAAGTACGCCGCACCGGCGGTCAGCAGCGCGAGCGGCACCAGGGCCCAGAACACGCTCCCCCACGCGAAGTGCTCGAGCAGCGCCCCGCCCATGACCGGACCGGCGGCCACGCCGATGCCGACGACCGCGCCCCACACACCCAGGGCGGCGGCGCGTTCGCGGCGCTCACGGAAGGTGTTGCTGATGATCGACAGAGTGGTCGGGAAGATCACCGCGGCGGCGGCGCCCATGGCCACCCGGGCCGCGATCAGCGCGCCCGACGAGGTCACCATCGCGCCGACCGCGCTGGCGGCCGCGAAGCCGACCAGCCCGAGGATCAGCGCCGGACGGCGGCCGTAGCGGTCCGAGAGGCTGCCGGCCGCGAGCACCAGCGCGGCGAAGGCCAGGTTGTAGCCGTCGACGACCCACTGCAGCGAGCGGGTGTCGGCCTCGAGGTCGGTCGAGATGCTCGGCAGCGCGACGTTGACGATCGTGGTGTCGAGGTTGATGGCGAGCACGGCCGCGCAGACCGTGAGCAGGATCGGGAGCTTCGCGCGCATCCGGTGCCTCCGGAGGTGAGTATGTGGCCAGGTATGTGGACAGTGTCCACATACCGTGTCACACGATGTGACCACTGTCAACATCGACCGCTATGCTGAGCGGGTGAGCACCACCGCCCGGCCCTACCACCACGGCAACCTGCGCGCGGCCCTGGTCGAGGCGGGCGTCGAGCTCGCCCGGACCAGCGGCCCCGACGGGGTGGTGCTGCGCGAGGTCGCCCGACGCACCGGGGTGTCGCACAACGCCGCCTACCGGCACTTCGCCGACCGCGACGAGCTGCTCGGCGAGATCGCCTCCCTGGCCGCGGGCCAGCTCGAGGAGGCGATGCAGCGACGGCTCGACGAGGTCCGCGACACCGACCCCGCGGAACGGTCGCGGGCCAGGCTGCGCGCGACGGGCCGGGCGTACGTCGAGTTCGCGCTCGCCGAGCCGGGGCTGTTCCACGTGGCCTTCTGTCCGCTCGAGGTCGACGACCCGACGGCGATGGCGGACTCGGGCCCCTACGTGCTGCTCGGGCAGGTGCTGGACGAGATGCTCGAGGCGGGCGTGGTCTCGCCGGAGGGCCGGGCCGGCGCCGACGTCGCCTGCTGGGCCGGCGTGCACGGCTTGTCCGTGCTGCTGCTCGACGGCCCGCTGCGTGGTCTGCCCGCCGCCGACCGCGAGGCCGTGCTCACCAAGCTGCTGGCCACCATCGAGGGTGGCCTCACCGGCTGAGGGCCAGCCGGGTCGGCGGTCGTCCGAGCGGGCGCACCGTCGCAGGTGCTTGCAGGTTCAAGCAAATGGGGCGACGATGCCCGGGAGTGACACTTGTCGCTGCGTGGGGAAGGAACGGGATCTCGTTGCCGATCGAGTCCAGCGGCCACAGCGCCGGGAACCCCCGGCTCTACGAAGTCATCGAGAACTCCCCCAAGACCGGCAAGAGCCCCACCGTGTGGGCGTGGCCGCAGCTCATCGACTACCTCAAGGTCGCCGGTCAGCCGGTGCAGGGGCCCTGGCCGCCGCACCAGGACCCGCGGCCCGATCCGACCGAGATCGAGTCCGGGCCGATCGCCGTTCCTGACCCCGGACCCCGGGACTCCACGGAGTCCTGAGCAGAACGACCAACGACGAGCTGCCGGGGGCTCGAGAACGGAGAGCGCCATGTACCCCCCGCGGTTCCGCTACGAACGACCGACGTCGATCGACGAGGCCATCGGGCTGCTGAGCAGCGGGGCGGGCGAGGCCAAGGTGCTGGCCGGCGGGCAGAGCCTGGTGCCGTTGATGAAGCTCCGCTTCGCGGCGCCCGAGCTGCTCGTCGACATCAACGACCTGCCCGGGCTCGACCACCACCGCGTCGAGGCCGACGGGTCGCTGCACATCGGGGCGCTGTGCCGGCACGCCAACCTGGAGCGCTCCACGATCCTGCCGGGCAGCCAGCCGACGATGGCCGCCGCGGCGCCGCTGATCGCCGACCCGATCGTGCGCACCCGCGGCACGCTGGTCGGCTCGCTGTGCCATGCCGACCCGCAGGGTGACTGGGCCGCCGTGGTGATGGCCCTCGGCGGCAGCGTCGTCGCCCAGGGCCCGGCCGGGCGCCGGTCGATCGCCTCGCGCGACTTCGTCATCGGGCCGTTCGAGAACACCCTCGCGTACGACGAGGTGGCCGTCGAGGCGGTCATCCCGGCGCCGACCGGCACCCGCGCCGGCGGCTACCTCAAGCTCGAGCGGCGGGTCGGCGACTTCGCCACCGCCGGCGTGGCCGTCGCGATCGAGCACACCCAGGGCAGCATCGGCCGGGCCGGGATCGCCCTGACCGGCGTCGGAGGCTCCACCATCGACGCCCGCGACGCCGCCGACTCGCTCACCGGGCAGCGGCTCGACGCGGCCACCATCGCCCGGGCCGCCGAGCTCGCCGCCGAGGCCGCCCGGCCGCGGACCGACCACCGCGGGAGCGCGGCGTACAAGAAGCACGTCGTGCACACCTTCGTCACCCGGATCCTGACCCGCATCTCCACAACCGAGGAGGAGGCTGCATGACCAGCCTGTTCGACGAGGTCGCCGAACCCGCCGCCGACGGCGTCCAGGTACGCCGGGTGACCATCACCGTCAACGGCCGCAAGCGCACCGCGGACATCGAGCCGCGGCTGCTGCTGGCCCACCTGCTCCGTCAGGGCCTGCGGCTGACCGGCACCCACACCGGCTGCGACACCACCAACTGCGGCGCCTGCACGGTGCTGGTCGACGGGCAGCCGGTGAAGAGCTGCACGATGTTCGCGGTCCAGGCCGACGGCCACGAGGTGACCACCGTCGAGGGGCTCGCCGGCGCCAGTGAGCTGCACCCCTTGCAGGAGGGGTTCAAGCAGGAGCACGGGCTCCAGTGCGGTTTCTGCACGCCGGGGATGATGCTGGCCGCCAAGGCGCTCCTCGACGAGAACCCGGACCCCACCGAGGACGAGATCCGGTGGGCACTGTCGGGCAACCTGTGCCGTTGTACCGGGTACCAGAACATCGTCAAGTCCGTGCTGTGGGCCGCCGACAAGATGCGCGGTCCGCAGGCTGCGGACGCCGAAACACCAGCAGGGCCCGAGGAGAGCGAGAAGCCGTGACGTCGCAGGCGCTGGACGAGATCAAGATCGGCGGGATGGGCGCCAGTCGTCGTCGCGTCGAGGACAACCGCTTCATCCGCGGCCGCGGCAACTACGTCGACGACATCGTGCTGCCCGGCATGCTGCACATGGAGATCCTGCGCAGCCCGATGGCGCACGCCCGGATCCGGTCCATCGACGCCAGCAAGGCCTGGGACATCCCGGGCGTCCGGCTGGTGCTGACCGGCGAGATGATGGCGACCCGCAACCTGGCGTGGATGCCCACCCTCAGCTACGACACCCAGGCCGTGCTGGCCACCGACAAGGTGCGCTTCCAGGGCCAGGAGGTCGCCGCCGTCATCGCCGACGACCCCTACATCGCCAAGGACGCGTGCGAGGCGATCGTCGTCGACTACGAGCCGCTGCCGGTGATCGTGAACCCGACCCAGTCGCTCGCGGAGGGCGCGGCCCTGATCCGCGACGACAAGGAGAACCAGCACGACAACGTGATCTACGACTGGGCGGTCGGCGACCTGGCCGGCACCGACCGGGCGTTCGAGCAGGCCGACCTGGTCTCCTCGCTCGAGCTGCACTACCCGCGCTCGCACCCCTCGCCGTTGGAGTGCTGCGGCGCCATCGCGGACTTCAACCGGTCCACCGAGAAGCTGACGGTCTACATGACCACCCAGGCGCCGCACATCATCCGCGCCGCGGTCGCGCTGGTGGCCGAGCTGCCCGAGCACATGATCCGGATCGTCTCCCCCGACCTGGGCGGCGGCTTCGGCAACAAGGTGCCGGTCTACCCCGGCTACGTCGTCGCGATCCTCGCCTCGATCCTCACCGAGCGTCCCGTCAAGTGGATCGAGGACCGCACCGGCAACCTGATCTCGACCGGCTTCGCCCGCGACGTCTACCTCAAGGGCGAGCTGGCGCTGCGCAAGGACGGCCGGATCCTCGGGGTCCGCATGCACACCGACGCCGACCACGGCGCCTTCTTCTCCGACGCCCAGCCCAGCAAGTTCAAGATCGGCCTGATGCACTCGGCGTTCGCCTGCTACGACGTGCCGGCCGCGCACCTGACCGCCCGCGGCGTCTACACCAACAAGGCGCCCGGCGGCGTGGCCTACCGGTGCTCGTTCCGGGTGACCGAGGCGATGTACTTCCAGGAACGCATGGTGCAGGCCGCGGCCGACGACCTCGGCATGGACCAGGCGGAGTTCCGCCGGGTCAACCTGGTCAAGGACGACGACTTCCCGCACCGCACGCCGTTCGGCTTCCTCACCGACTCCGGCCAGTACGCCAAGTGCCTCGACGTCGGCCTCCAGGCCATCGGGTACGACGACTTCAAGCGGCAGCAGGAGGAGGCCAAGGCACGCGGGCGGCTGCTGGGCATCGGGATCTCGACGATGACCGAGCCGCTCGGGGCCGGCAACAGCCGGGAGTACGACATCCTCGGCATCAAGATGTTCGACTCCGCCGAGCTGCGGGTGCACATGACCGGCAAGGCCATCCTGCGCACGGGCGCGAAGTCCCAGGGCCAGGGCCACGAGACCACCTGGGCCCAGATCGTCGCCCACGAGCTCGGCATCCCGGCCGAGGACATCGTGGTCGAGGAGGGCGACACCGACACCGCGCCGTTCGGGATGGGCACCTACGCCTCGCGCAGCACGCCGGTCGCCGGTGCGGCCGTCGCGATGGTGTCCCGCAAGATCCGGGCCAAGGCGCGGCGGCTGGCCGCCCACCTGCTCGAGGTCTCCGAGGAGGACGTCGACTGGGAGCTGGGCCGCTTCTACGTCCGCAGCTCCCCGACCGGGGCGTGAGCATCCAGGAGTGCGCCATGGCGGCGTACTCCAACATGCCCGACGGTCTCGAACCCGGCCTCGAGGCCAATGCCTACTACGACCCGCCCAACCTCACCTGGCCCTTCGCGTGCTACATCTGCACGGTCGAGGTCGACCCCGTCACCGGCGTGTGGGACGTGCTCAAGTTCGTCGCCGTGGACGACTGCGGGGTGCGGATCAACCCGATGATCGTCGAGGGCCAGATCATGGGCGGCCTGACCGAGGCCTACGCGATGGCGTCCATGCAGTTCATCACCTTCGACGAGGACGGCAACTGCATCGGCTCCAACTTCATGGACTACCTGCTGCCGACGGCCTGGGAGACGCCCGGCTACGAGCTGCACGAGGTGGTCACCCCCTGCCCGCACCACCCCATCGGCGCCAAGGGCATCGGCGAGTGCGCGACGGTCGGCGGGCCGGCGGCGTTCGTCAATGCCGTGGTCAACGCCCTCAAGGGCACCGGGGTGCGCAACATCGACATGCCGCTGCTGCCCGACCGGGTCTACGAGGCCCTCACCCAGGGGCACGACGTCTCCGGGGCGCCTCCGATGAAGACGGACTCCTGATGACCGAGCCCTCGAGCGACTCCGAGGGCCGGGTACGCCGGCTCGACGGCTGGGAGGTCCTGTCCACGGCCGCCGAGATGGCCGGCCGCAACGAGGAGTTCGCGCTGGCCACGGTGGTCTGGCGGCAGGCGCCCTCGTCGGGGAAGCTCGGGTCGCGCGCCGATCATCACGGCCGACGGGCGGGTGCTCGGCTGGATCGGGGGCGCGTGCGCCGAGCCCGTCGTCATCCGCGAGGCGCAGCGGGTGATCCGCGACCGGGAGCCGGCGCTGCTCCTGCTCGGGACCCCCGAGCAGTTCGGTGCCGACCTGCAGGGGCCGGGAGTGCCCCACGGGATGACCGTCATCCCGATCTCGTGCCAGAGCGAGGGCGCCGTGGAGGTCTACGTGGAACCCGTCGTCCCGACCGTGCAGCTCACCGTCGTCGGCCGCTCGCCGATGGCGCACACCCTGGCCGACCTGGCCGCCGCCCTGGACTGGCACGCCGTGGTCGTCGACGCCGACGACTTCACCGGCGACGGGCTCGACGGCCGATCGGTCGTCGTGGTCGCGACGCAGGGCCACGGTGACGAGGAGGCGCTCGAGCGCGCCGTCGGGGCCGAGCCCGCCTTCATCGGCCTGGTCGCCTCCCAGAAGCGTGGCGAGGCGGTGCTCGGCTACCTCGCCGACCGCGGCGTCCCCCGCGAGGGCCTCGACCGGGTGCGGGTCCCGGTCGGGCTGGACCTCGGCCACACCGCCCACCGCGAGATCGCCGTCTCGATCCTGGCCGAGCTGGTGCAGCTGCGGGCCACCGGCGCCCTCGGGCCGGCGGCCTCGGCGTCGGGCGGACGGCACGGGGTGCTCCCGCTCGCCGAGACCGCCACGGCGATCGACCCCGTGTGCGGGATGACCGTCAACGCCGACGCCGGCAGCCACCCGCTCGAGCTCGACGGGACGACGTACTGGTTCTGCTGCGTGGGCTGCCACGACCGGTTCGCGGCCGATCCCGCGCGGTACCTGTCCACCGACTCGCTCGGCCAGGAGGCCTGATGCTGCTGAAGAACACCTTCGACGTCCCCCACCCCGTCGACGCGGTCTGGGAGTTCTTCGAGGACATCCCGCAGGTCGCGGCGTGCCTGCCAGGGGCGGAGCTGACCGAGGTCATCGACGAGGACGACTACAAGGGCCGGGTCGTGGTGGGCCTCGGGCCGGTGAAGCTGCGCTTCAACGGCGTCGCCCACATCACCGAGCGGGACGCCGCGGCCAAGCGACTGGTCCTCGACGGCCAGGGCGCCGACGAGAAGGGTCGCGGCCAGGCCAGCCTCAAGCTCGTCGCCCAGCTGTCCCCGACGAGCACGGGCACCAAGGTCGAGCTCCTGCAGGACCTCGACCTGTCCGGTGCCGCCGCGCAGTACGGCCGCGGCATGATCGCGGACGTCACGGCCACCCTGATGGGCCAGTTCGCGACCAACATGCAGCGCCGCATCGAGGCCAAGCAACGTGGCGACGACCCCGACCAGGTCGAGAACGTCGTCACCGTCGGCGGCTTCGGTCTCGGCGTCCGGGCCCTGCAGCTGGCCCTGATGCGGGTGTTCCGGCGGTTCTTCCTTCCCTACCAGCGACCCGAGGAGGCGCTCTGATGGCGCTGTGGTGGATCGGCAACGTGCTCCTGCTCCTGGTGGTGGTGCCGGTGCTGGTGGCCCTGCTCAACCGGGTGCTCGCCGCGCTCGAACGCGTCCGCGCCGCCTCCGACGACATCCTGACCGGCGGTGTCGCGCTCGTCGGCGAGCTGGACGGGGTGCCGGAAGCGTTGGCCCAGACCGACCAGACCGTCGAAGCGATCGCGACCGGCGCCGTCCGCTACGCCGGCTCCGTCGGCAAGCTGCTCGGATGAACGGGCTGAGTTGGGGACGAGAAAGGAGCACGACATGCCTGCAGCTGCCTGGGTGACCATCATCCTCGCCACGCTGATCATCGCCGCCGCGGCCCTCGGGCTGATCCGGGTGATCGGCCATCTCGTCGCCGTACGACGGACGCTGGACGGCGTGGTCGGTGGCGTCGCCGTCGTCGCCGCGCAGACCAGCACCGTCCCGACCGTGCTGCCGTCGGTCAACGCGAGCCTGAAGCCCGTGCGCGACTTCTGCGAGACGATCTGATGAGCCCGTTCGTCACCGCGCTCGCCGAGACCGGCTGGGTGATCGGCTACACGATCGGCATCATCGTGGTGCTGGTCGTGGTCGCGCTGGTCGTGCCGATCCTGCTGCTCGCCCACCGCATCGGCGGGCAGGCCGCCGAGATCAACGACTCGCTGCTGAAGGCCGTGGACAACACCGCGGCCCTCACGCAGCTCAACACCACCGCCGACCACGTCGGCATCATCGTGGCCGGCCTCGAGCGCGGCCGGCATCGGCTGGGAGGCTGACGTGGCCCTGATCGTTGCTCATGTCTGGGTAGGACTGACCTCGACCCAGGAGAACCTGTGGTGGGGCGCGGTCATCGGCGGCTTCGTGGTCGTCCTGGCCGTGGCCGGCCTGCTGACCGTCCTCGTGCGTCGAGGTCCGCACCATCGACCGGCGGGTGATCCAGGTCCGCGGCTCGCTCGAGGCCGCGGCGGCCAACACCGATGACGCTGCCCTGATCGCGGTCGCCGCCGAGGGCGTGGAGTCGGTGCTCGCCGAGGGACTCGAGCACCACCTGTTCCTCGGCCGGGTGCTCGGGAAGGTGCGTTCCTGATGACCACCCTCGTCGTGCTGTCCGTCGTCGACATCGTGCTCTTGATCGCCGGTCTCGCGATCTACCTCTGGATCGTGGGCGGCCAGCTCAGCACGGTCGCCGACCACCTCGAGGAGTGCCGCGACCTGGTCCGTCGGATCGTGCGCAACGCCGAGCCGATCGTCCCGGGCGTCTCCCACATCAACCGCACCGGCGGTGTGGTCGCCGGGGCGCTGCCGCTGCTCTACGGGATGGCCGAGGGCATCGTGGTCGGCGCGACCTACCAGCCGGCCGATCCGACCGTGCCGGTCGTCCGGCCGCCGGCGAAGCCCGCGTCGGGCACCCGCCGTACCCGCCTCGGCGAGGCCGTCGGCTACGAGCCGGAGTCCTCCGGAGCCGCCTGAGGCGCGCCGGCACTAGGCGTTTGCCTCGCCCCTGCGCGCCGCCCGCTTCGCGGCCGCCTCGTCGCGCTGCGCCACGAACCGCGTGGCCTGCTCGTCGAGCTCCGCGATGGCGGCGGCGAGCTCCTGCCGCGCCCGCTCGCCCTCCTCGTCCAGGCCCTCGAGCTCGAAGAGCTTCCACTGCCGGACCAGCGGCATCACGATGTCGTCGTGGTGGATGCGGAGGTCGTAGATGCCGGCCCTGGCCATCTGCACGGCCTTGCGGGCGAAGCCCGGGATCACGGCGCCCGGCATCTGGAAGCCGACGACCTCGTCGGCGATCGCCCGCATCGTCGGGCCGGGCGCGATCTGCAGCGCGGCTTCGACGATGTTGCGGTAGAAGATCATGTGCAGGTTCTCGTCCTTGGCCACCCGGGTGAGCAACCGCTCCGCGATCGGGTCCTCGGTGATCCGGCCGGTGTTGCGGTGCGAGACCCGGGTCGCGAGCTCCTGGAACGACACGTAGGCGCAGACGTTCAGCAACGCCTTCTCGCCGGAGTCGAAACCGGTCTCCATCGTCAGCATCCGGGCCCGCTCGAGCTCGTCGGGGTCGACGCCGCGCGTCACCAGCAGGTAGTCGCGGATGCAGAAGGCGTGCCGGCCCTCCTCGGCCGTCCACCGGTTCACCCACTCCCCCCAGGCACTCTCCCGGCCGAACGCCCGCTCGACCTCGCGGTGGTAGCTCGGGAGGTTGTCCTCGGTGAGGAGGTTCACCTCCAGCGCGGTCCGGGCGATCGGTGAGAGCGTCGACTGCTCGACCGCCCACGGCTCGCCGTCGAGCATGGCGAAGTTGCGGCCATCGCTCCAGGGGACGTACTCATGGGGCATCCACTCCTGGGCCACCCCCAGGTGTCGGTTGAGGTTGTCCTCGACGGTCGGGGCCAGCTCCTTGAGGAGCGTCGGGGTGTCCACACCCCGGGCTTAGCACGCCCGCGGTGTCGAGGGATAGCCCTGGTCCGTCATCTCACCGCCGGCGTACGTCGCGCCGGCCGCCTCCTGGGTCCCGGAGAGGCTCCCGCGGGTCAACGGCGCACCCGATAGCGCAGGTGAAGCACGCGGTTGCCCTGGATCACCACGTCAGGATCTTCCAACAGGTGCTGCGCCCGGACCGACCCGAAGTAGCGCTTGCCGGACCCGAACACGACGGGTACGACGTCCATGCGCACCTCGTCGACCAGGCCCGCGGCAAGCACCTGGCCACCGACGTCGCCGGCGGCGACCTCGACCAGGCGGTCCCCCGCAAGCTCCTGCGCCTTGGCCACGGCTGCCTCGACGCCGTCGACGAAGTGAAACGGCGCCTCGGGGTGCCAGCCCTCGGGCTTCGGCCGGTGCGTCACGACGACCACGTGGTCGATCCCGCCCGGAGGCTTCCCGTCCCAGCCGTCCGTCATGTCGAAGACGTGTCGGCCGACGAGTGTCGCCCCGATCTGGTCCCAGTACGGCCGGGTGTAGTCGTAGGACGCCTGCGACACCTTCAAGGCGCCGCTCTCGTCCAACGGCACGTCACCGCTGAGCAACCAGTCGAACAGGGGTCCGGGCTGGTCGTTCTCGTCCGCGATGAAGCCGTCCACCGACACCGAGCTGTACATGACTACGTTGCCCATCGGGCGCTCCTCTGCTGTGGGATGCCCTCAGGTTAGAGATTTCGTGAGCTGTCGCTCTTGTAGGAAATCAATCGGCCGGCAGCGGCCAGCCGTCCAGCACGTGGCCGGGGTGTTCGCGCAGGAACTGCCGCCGGACTTCGACGTACCGGGTCGGGGTGAGCCCGGTGAACGCCCGGAACTCACTCTGGACACGTACTCCACGCCCACAGCATCGCCGACGCCTCCCCCGACTACACCCTCCACTGTGAAGAGCCAGAGTCCTCGTTGGGGTCGGGTTGGAGACTTGCCGAATGGTCGAGGTCGAGCCCGAGCGATTCGAGGCAATGGTCACCGAGGCGCTCGATGGTCTGCCCGACGAGCTCGGGGAGCTGATGAGCAACGTGGCCGTCACCGTCCAGCAGGACGGAGGTCCGCCGCGCCTCTTGGGGCTCTACCAGGGTGTTCCGTTGACCCAGCGCTCGACCTACGCCGGCGCCTTGCCCGATCGGATCACGATCTTCCGCCGCGCCATCTGTGCGGTGTGCGCCAGCGAGGCTGAGGTCGTCGAACAGGTACGACGGACGGTCATCCACGAGGTTGGTCATCACTTCGGCATCAGCGACGCACGACTCCGCGAGCTCGGATGGTGAGTCGAGTGGCGGCGGCCGCTCACTGACGTCGGGTGAACGTCGTGGAGCCGTCGGAGTGGTGGTGGGGTTCCCACCGGGGATCGTGTGCTCGTCGGTGGTGGAAGGGGCAGAGGAGCTTGCCGTCGGCGAGGTCGGTCTTGCCGCCGTTGGACCAGGGTTTTCGCCAGTGGTGGGCGTGGCAGAAGGCAGCGGGGACGTGACAGCCCTGGGTGGTGCACTCCTTGTCGCGGAGGTCCATGGCCTTGCGTTGAGCGTTCTTGAAGAACCGGGCGGAACGGCCGAGGTCGAGGATCTCGCCCTTGCCGTCGAGCACGGCGGGGAGGATCCGGGCCTGGCAGGCCAGCCGGCGGGCCTGTTCGGCGGTGATGGTCTCGCCGGTGGAGGTGGTGGCCATGCCGACACCGGTGACGAGGGCGTCGTAGTCGATGGTCACCACCACGCTGGTGGCGGTGCCGCCGTGGGAGGGCAGGTCCGCCTCGAGCGATGTTCTCCAGCATGGCCTGGAAGGCGATGCCGCGGCGGCGGGCGTGCGGCAGCGCCATGAAGTCGTCGTCGTTGTCGGCCCGGCGCGGGTTGGCGATCGCGTCCAGGTAGGCGCGCAGCCGGCCGGCGACGTGGTCGGCGACCCGGGCGTAGATGTCGGTGCTGCCGTCGCCACAAGGACGGAAGGACAGGGTCGTGGCCGTGTCGGCGCGGGCCTCCTCGGCTTCGAGCCGACGGCGCTTCGGCCTCGTCGGCGAGGTCGGGGGCGAGGTGCTGCAGCACCCCGCGGCCGAGGTGGCGGAGCTCCCGTGGCCCGAGGTCGGCGGCCTTGCGACAGGAACGCCTCGGCCTTGACGAGCAGCCCGTCCTCCAGGCCGCCGGCAGCGCGTCCAGGGACTCCACGATCGCCCGCGTCTGCGCGGTGTTCACGGCCCCTGCGGCGAGGGCGTCGGCCAGGTGCGGGTAACGCTCGTCGAGCGCCGTGGCCAGCACCGCGCGATTGCGCACGGTGCCGTGTGCCTCACGGGTCTCGTCGGCCAACCAGGTCGCCGTCGACCGGGCTCCGGTCTCGTCGGCCACGTCCAGCGAACCCGCCGCGAGTAGCCGCAGCTCGAGCGCGTCGGCCCGGGCGCGAAGCCGCGCGGTCGCGACCATCGCGGCCTTCTTGTCCGCCACCGACATGTAGATCGGGATCATCTCCGCGATCTCGTCGAACGCGGCATGCGACGCCGCGATCGCCGTGAGCACCGGGTGGTTCATGTCCCTAGCCAAGCAGGGACCACCGACATCGAAGGCCGTCAGAACCCCTTATTTCACAGGGGATTCCGAATGCGGACAACAATTTTGAGCCTTCTGGCTCGGCCGGCAAGCACTCGCGACAATGCACATCGGCGGCCTCTGGGAGTCCCTTCTCAGGAGTCGCGGGAGGAACGGGGACCAAGTCCCCTGGTACCAGCTGCCCTGCTTGCCGCGGAAGTCGGGTGGATCCGCAGGCCCGACCTCGATGAAGCGGCGTTGAGCAACACCCGCTGCCATCAGTGCCGTAGTGCGGCTCCGGCGGGACCAGGCCCGTGTCGGGGGCGTGAGCGAGATAGGTCGCGCACATAGCCGTTGCAACTCCGCGGCCGGTGACCTGCTGCGCGACACGGTAACAGCTCTCCGACACCTCGTGGGCGAACACCAGGTAGAACCGACCCAGCACCGTCCCGCCTCGTCGCGAGCACGAGTCCGCGGCGAGGCCCGCCTCCTGCTCCGCAAGGAGGGCGCGGTGTCGCTCGGCGAAGTTCTCGAAGAACTCATCACCCCGGTCGGAGATCATGGTGGCGAAGAAGGCGCGATTCTCCGACTCGAAGGCCAGGACGGCCGCGGCATGATCGGCTCGCAGCCGCTGCAGCTCAGGCATCGGTCGAGGTTATCCACCCGCGGAGCAAATGGGCTGCTCGGCGCCCACCGACCGCGGGCATCCGAGCTCACGCTCGAGGGATCCTCCCCGGCGCGGTGCCCTAGCCTTCCGGAGTGAGCGCATCGGTGGTGGACCCGGCCCGGGTGGCTGCGCTCAAGGAGCGCGAGGACGCGGTCTTCGTGGCGACGCGTCCGCGCAGCCAGGCGCTCTGGGGCATCAGCTCGGAGCGTGATGCCGAACGGCGTGCCGATGAGCTGGCTGCGCACGTCCTACGACCACCCGCCGTTGTTCATCGAGTCGGCCGCCGGATCGCGTCTGCGTGACGTCGACGGCCACGAGTACGCCGACTTCAACATCGCCGACATGTCCATGTTCACCGGCTACGGCACGGCCCCGGTGGTCGAAGCGGTGAGCCGGCAGGTCGCCATCGGGATCGCAGTACCTCCTGCCGACCGAGGACTCGATCTGGGTGGCGACCGAGCTGGGGCGTCGCTACGGCCTTCCGTTGTGGCAGTTCACGCTGGCGGCGACGAGCGCCAACACCGAGATCATCGGATCGCCCGGGCCTCGACGGGCCGCGAGAAGGTGCTGTTCTTCGACGGCAAGTACCACGGCCACTTCGACGACGTCCTGGTCGAGATGGAGCACGGTCGCCTGGTGCCCGAGGAGAGCGGCCTGCCGCACGACGTCACCGCACGGACGGTCATCGTGCCGTTCAACGACCTCGAGGCCCTGGAGCGCGCGCTCGCGGGCCGGGACGTGGCGCTTGGTGATCACCGAACCGGCGCTCACCAACAACGTGGGGCTCTTGATGCCGGACGACGGTTTCCACGAGGGCCTGCGCGAGGTGACCCGGCGTACCGGCACGTTGCTGGCCTACGACGAGACCCATACCCAGGTCGTGGGTCCCGGCGGGTTGACCCGGAGGTGGGGGCTCGCGTCCGACTTCGTGACGATCGGCAAGTCGATCGCCGCGGGCATGCCGCTGGGTGCGTACGGGATGACCGAGGGGGCGGCGGCCGTGCTGCAGCGACCCGGCGGTCGCGACGACGCCAAGGCGCAGGTCGCCGTCGGGGGCACCCTGTTCGGCAACCCGGTTTCCATGGCCGCGGCGCGGGCGGCCATGGGTGAGGTGCTGACCGACGACGCCTACGCACACAGCCAACGGCTGGGCGCGCGGTTGGCCGACGGGTTGTCGCAGGGCGTGGCGGCGTCGGGCCTGCCGTGGACGACGCACCGGTTCTGGCCCCGCAGCGGGTTGTCGTTCAGTCCGACCATGCCGCGGACGGCCACCGAGGCGTTGGAGGCCCTCGACGTGCCGCTCCGTCGGCTGATGCGCGTCTACCTCGCGAACCGCGGCGTCTGGGACGCCATCGTCGGCGCCGGGCCCACCTGCTCGGTCGCCGCGACGGACGACGACGTGGACGCGTACCTCGCGGCCTTCGCCGACCTCCTGGCCGAGCTGGTGTGACCGGGCAGGCCGACGCTGCTCACTCGGGGTCGGGGTCGGTGCTGGTCGTCAGCGGGCCGGCGGTGGGCGCGGAGTACTCGCCGATCCACTCCGCTTCCACGAGCGGTCGACCTGGCGCTCGTTGCAGCCCGGCTTGTAGATCGCGATCAGCTCCTGGGCGATCTGCTCGCGGTGGGGCGGTGCCCGCCCGGGCGCCTCGTAGGTCGCGACGTGGACCTTCCAGCGGTCGCCCGCGCGGCGTACCCAGCACTCCGCCTGCGGGTGCCGGAACGGGAAGCCGATGGAGCTCAGGTCGTCGGCGTGGCCGACGTAGATGACGGCGTAGCGCTCGGGAACTTCACCGGGTCGAGTCCGGCACAGCACGACGTACACCGCCGCCGCTCGCGGGCGGCGTCCAGCCGGCGAGCAGCCGGGGGCCCTCGAACGGGTACCCCGCCAGCGACCCGAGCCGGATCATGCGAGGTCGTCGTCGTCGGGGTCGTCCGGGCTGACCACGTCGAGCACCGTGACCGGCCAGGCGGGCAGCCCGGCGACGCGGGCGGCCTCGGCCAGGGTGGCCACGCCGGCCTCACCCGCCTGCTCCCGCGACTCCGGCCTCGACGAGGATGCGGGCGGCGTACGACGCCGTGCCGAAGCCCGAGGCGACCCCGCCGTGCCGGGCCACGGCGTCGGCGAGCTCGACGACCTCGTCGAGGGTGACCTCGCGGTCGCCGACGGCCTCGAGCACCACGCTCCACTGCACGGCGCCCCCTCAAGGAGTCGTGCTAGCCCAGGTCGGGAAGTCTCGCGGCGAACTCTTCCAGACTCGCCAGGTCGTGTCCCGACAGCAGCAGGTCGACGTGCGGGGCGGCGACCATCATGCCCAGCGTGCTCGGCCTGAACTCGGCGCCGCCGGTCGCGTGCGGGTTGAGCCAGACGATCCGGTGGCACAGGCGGCCGAGGCGTTCGAGCGCCTTGTCGAGCACCGCCGGGTCGCCGCGGTCGAGGCCGTCGGAGCAGATCACCACGATGGCGCCGCGGCTCATCCCCCGCCGCCCCCAGTCGCGCACGAACGCCGCCAGCGACTCGCCGATGCGGGTGCCGCCGTCCCAGTCGACCACCGCCTCGGCCGCGCGCACGAGCGCCTCGTCGGGGCGGCGGTGCTCGAGCTCGCGGGTGATGCGGGTCAGCCGGGTGCCGAAGCAGAACACCTCGACCCGGGTGGCGGCCCGCCGGGCGGAGTAGGCGAACTGGAGCAGGCTGCGGGAGTAGTCGGTCATCGAGCCCGACACGTCGAGGATCAGCACCAGGGGCCGCAACCGGGTGCGGCGCTTGCGCCACCAGAGCTCGGTCGGGTCGCCGTGGGTGCGCATCGAGGCGCGGACGGTACGGCGTGGGTCGGGCGTGCGCCCGTCGCGCACCGAGCGCGTCCGGCGGGACCGCCGTCGCGGCGGGGTCAGCCGGACGGTGCGCATGATGCGGCGCAGGGCGACCAGCTCCTCCGGCGTGCACGCGGCGAACGACTTGCCCTTCAGCGCCGCCACGTCCGAGGCCACCAGCCCGAGCCGTAGCCTCGCGGCCCTCGCGCTCCTCCCCCGGCTGGGACTCGGGCAGCTGGAGCTCGGTGCGCGCCTCCTCCTTGGCCTGGACGCTGAACGGCACCGGCTCGTCCAGGTCGTCCGCCTCGTCGAGGAAGTAGGCACGGAAGACCGCGTCGTAGACCGGGATCTGGTCGTGGCGGGTGACGAGCGCCGTACGGCCGGCCCAGTAGAGGTCGACGAGGTCGGTGGGGTCCAGCGGCTCGACGGCGGCGCAGTAGGTCAGCACGTCGCCGGTGCCGAGTGGTACGCCCGCGCCGCGCAGCCGTCGGGCGAAGCCGACGAGCGTCGGGACCAGCGACGCGGTGTCAGGCACCGGAGGTGATCCGGGCCAGGTCGCCGCTCACCTGCTCGAGGTCGTCGCGCTCCTTGACCACCGCGCCGATGGTGTCGGCCGCGACGTCGGGGTCGAGGTCGTCGGCCCCGATGACACCGAGGACCCCGAGCGAGCGGACCCAGTCGATGGTCTCGGCCACGCCGGGCGGCTTGACCAGCTCGAGGGCGCGCAGCCGGTTGACCGCGGCCACCACCTTGCGGGCCAGGGCCGCGGAGACGCCGGGCTCGCGGACCAGCACGATCTCGACCTCGCGCTCGGCGCTCGGATAGCCGACCCAGTGGTAGAGGCAGCGGCGCTTGAGGGCGTCGTGCAGCTCGCGGGTGCGGTTGGAGGTGAGCACCACGAAGGGCGGCCGCTCGGCCACGATGGTGCCGATCTCGGGGATGGTGATCTGGAAGTCGGAGAGCAGCTCGAGCAGGAACGCCTCGAACTCGTCGTCGGCGCGGTCGACCTCGTCGATGAGCAGCACGGCACCGTCACCGGCGCGGACGGCGTCGAGCAAGGGCCGTTCGAGGAGGAACTCCGGGCCGAAGAGCTGGTCGACCGCGCCCCGGTCGTCCGGCCGAGGGTCGGACATGGCGCGGATCTGCAGCATCTGCCGCGCGTAGTCCCACTCGTAGAGGGCCTGGCTGCTGTCGATGCCCTCGTAGCACTGCAGCCGGATCAGCCGCCGACCCAGCACCGCGGCCATCGCCTTGGCGACCTCCGTCTTGCCGACGCCGACCTCGCCCTCGAGCAGCACAGGGCGGCCGAGCCGGAGCCCGACGTAGAGGCTGGTGGCCAGACCACGGTCGGCGAGGTAGCCGACGTCCGTCAGTGCGTCCGTGAGCGCGGGGACGCTCGACGGGAGGTCCGGTGTCTCGGCCATCCAGGCTCAGTCGCGCTCTGCCGAGGACGAGGTCGCGGAGCGTCCCGCCGTCTGTCCGCAGCTTGCCCTCGCGGGCCAGCTTGTCGCGCCACGCGGAGCCGAGATCGCTGCCGGGCTCGGCGAAGCCGTCGAACGTCACGCCCTTCATGTTCTTGCAGTCCTTCGACGGACCGCAGATCGCGTCGACGTCGTCGTCCTGCCCCTCGGCGGCCCACAGCGCCCGCAGCACCTCGACGGTGTCGTCACCCATGGAGAGCCTCCTTCGTCCGTCGATCAGTTTAGCGCTCAACCCCGTACGGCGAGTGCCTCGGCGAGAACGGCGACCGCGATCTCCGCGGGGTCCGGGCGCCGATGTCCAGGCCGGCGGGACCGTGGATGCGGTCGAGGTCCTCGACGCTGCGGCGGACCAGCCAGTCGGTGCGGGACTCCTGCAGGCGACGCGGTCCGACCGAGCCGATGTAGCCGACCGGGCCGGCCAGCGCGGCCTCGAGCGCGGCCCCGGTGAGCCGGTCGTCGTGCCCGATGACCACCAGGTTGTCCAGGGCCGAGAGGGTCGTGACCTGGCCGACGGCCTCGTTGACGTCGTCCGAGACGACCACCCGCCACCCCAGCAGGTCCGCGGCCCGGGCGATCGCGTCCGCGATCGGGCCGCCGCCGGCGACCACCAGCTTGGTCACCGGCCGGAGCACGGTGACGACCCGGTCGTCCTCGACCCGGGTGGCGCCGTCGTCCTGCGCCGCGGCGAGCTCGGTGTGGGTGACGCGATGCCCGTCCAGGTGGGCGACGATGGTGACCGCCTCCCGGTCGACCAGCCGGTCCCAGAGGTCGTCCGGCAGGTCGGTGGCCGTCATCACCAGGCAGCGCACCACGCCGCCTTGCGGCAACCCGGCGACCAACGCGTCGACGGGACTCAGCGGGACGTCCACCAGGCGGCTCGTCCCGGCGGCCGCGGCCTCGCTCAGCTGTCCGTCCAGCGCGCCGTCGAGCAGCGAGCCGACCCGGCCACCGCCGGGGGTGAGGGCGATCGCGGCGTCGGCCGCCACCTCCACGCCCTCGGCGGCCACGGGCCACGCGACGTCGACGCGGGTGCCGGCCTGGAGACACGCACGGACGGTGAGGGCCACGTCGTACACGGGTGCCAGCGTAGGGCGGCCCAGGACCGAGCGGTGTCCCGTCCGGGACTACCCGAGCACACCCGGCACGTACTGACGTATGGTCGCAAGAGTGCCGAGGTTCGCAGCAGTGTCCCGCCACCACGTGACCAGTGCGCTCGAGGAGGACGACACCCAGCGCCGCGAGGACTTCGTGCTCCTGCACGGCGGCCAGGCCTACGGCGCCCGCGCCGTGCTCAGCGAGGCGCACCGCAAGGCGACCGGCAGCCCGGTCACCGAGCACGACTGGTCCAGCAAGGACCAGGCGGCCCGGATCCTGCGCGAGCTCGGCTTCCGCGTGCTGGCGGCCGACGACCCGGAGGCCGTGGTCCCCGTGACCGGCAGCTGGCAGGAGACCAGCGAGGTCGGGGCCGAGGCGTCCCGCGACGCCTGGGCGGCCGCGGCCCGCGAGAGGCTGTTGGAGGCGGCCCGCCGCTACCGCGCCACGGTGACGGCCAAGGAGCTGGCCATCGAGGTGCAGCGGCGCAGCGGGATCCGGACCAAGCAGCAGATGCACTACTGGCTCGGCGAGGTGCTCGGCCGGGTCGCCCTGGACTGCGCCGAGCGCGACGAACCGCTGCTCGTCTCCCTGTGCGTGGACGACGACGGACGGGTGGGCGACGGCTACGCGGTGGCCGTGCTGGCGGCGTACGGCGACCGGCCGGACAACCCCAACGCGCACGCCGCGAAGGAACAGCTGGAGTGCTACCGCTTCTTCGACGCGGTGGGCCTGCCGGCCGACGGCGGCGTCGTCGCGGCGCCCAAGGTGGTGACCGCACGCACGGCCACCAAGCGGACCGCCACGCCGCGGAAGACCGCGGTCAAGCGGCCGACGAAGCCGGCCGACCTCCCGCAGACCATCTGCCCTACGTGCTTCATGGCCATCCCACGCTCGGGCGTCTGCGACAACTGCGCGTAACCCCCTGCGCTGGTCGAGGAGGTCGCGCAGCGACCGTCACGAGACCACGGTGAGGTGACTGGCCGCTCTCAGTCGGCGAAGGGTGAGCGCCGCGCCAGCAGCGCCTCGGTGAGCAGGGCGACCAACGCCTCGACCTGGACGTCGACGGACGACGCCTCGATGTCCTGGCCGTCCAGGGCCCGGGCCGCGAGGCCGGCCTTGCTGTCGATGAGCTCCGCGACCTTGGTGTCGATGGTCTGCGCAGCGATGATCCGCCACGCGGTGACCGGCTCGTCCTGACCGATCCGGTGCACCCGGTCGATGGCCTGGGTCTGCTCGGCATCGGTCCACGACAGC
The DNA here is from genome assembly GCA_963774575.1 of uncultured Actinomycetota bacterium. Taxonomy (GTDB): domain Bacteria; phylum Actinomycetota; class Actinomycetes; order Propionibacteriales; family Nocardioidaceae; genus Nocardioides. The sequence goes on from CAVZFO010000013.1 coordinate 128,693, forward strand.
TCGGCCAGCACCAGGTTGGAGGCGACCTGGAGGTTGATGCCGACGCCCGCCGCGGACAGCGAGCAGACGATCACCGCGACGTCGGGGTCCTCGACGAAGGCCGCGATGCTGCGCTCCCGGGCGGCGCGGGTCTGGTCGCCGCGGATGGTGGAGTAGCGCAGCCCGCGCTTCTCGAAGGTCTCCTGCGCGGCGTCCATCACGTCGATGTGCTTGGCGAAGAAGACGACCTTGCCGACGTTGCGGGCCAGCTGCGCCGCGTAGTCGGCCGCCAGCCCCGCCTTGGCCTGGCCGATCCGGCGCATCATGCCGAAGACGTTCTCGCCGGTGGACTCGTCGGAGGAGTCCTCGCGCTCCCAGGTGGCGACCCGGCGGACGAGCTCGCGGTCGATGCCGTCCTCGTCGAGGTTCGCCTCCGTACGCCGCGTGGTCAGCGCCGACTCGTACCTCGCCACGAGCCGCCGCGCGAGCTCGGCCTCGGCCTCGCGGATCGAGCGGCCGATGTCGTCGTCGAGCTCGACGGGGATGTCCGCGATCCGGCGGGCGGGGATGTCCTTGGCCACGTCGACCTTGCGGCGGCGCACGATGCCCATGTCGACCACGCAGGTGCGGGCCGACGGGTAGAAGCCGGGGTCCGCCGGGGTCAGCCCGGTGTCCTCCAGGCAGTCCATCAGGCCACCCAGCGGCTTCTTGTCGTCGATCCAGCCGAGGTACTGCCAGATGGCCCGGAAGTCCTCGATGTCGTTGATGAGGGGCGTCCCGGTCAGCGCGAACAGCAGCGGCCGGCCGGAGCGGGACTGGATCCGCTCGGAGAGCTGGAGCACGTTCTGCGAGCGCTGCGAGGTCTTGTTCTTGATGAAGTGCGCCTCGTCGACCACCATCGTGCGGAACCCGAAGTCCCCGAGCCAGCCGACGTGCCGGTCCAGCACCTCGTAGTTGACGATCACGATGTCGGCGAAGCCGTTGATGTCCGCGCCGTCACCGTGGATGACGGTCGACATGCGGTGCGGGACCCAGATGTTGGCCTCGCGGGCCCAGTTCATCTTGACGACGTTGGGGACCACGGCGACCAGCGGGAAGGCGTCGGCGGCCTCCGCGGCCAGCAGTGCCTGCGCGGTCTTGCCGAGGCCGGGCTCGTCGGCGAGCAGGAAGGTGCGGTGCCCGTCGGCCGCGGCGGCGACCACCTGGGCCTGGTGCTTCATCAGCTGCAGCGCGCCGGGCAGCATCACGTCGCGGGCCTCGGGCAGCGGCATGCTGGTGGCGGCGCCGTTGCCCACCGTCTCGAAGGAGCGGAAGAGCGGACCGAGAAGCTCCCAGCCGGCGAGTCGCCTGGCCTGGCCGCGGTTCTGCGAGGCGGCGGTGAAGTCGGGCACCAGGAACGGGTTGGCCAGCTGGCGGGAGAGCACGGACTGCGGGACCACCCGGCGCTCGTGCGCGGCGGGGACGTCCTCGACGGCCTCGGGCTCCTCCTCCTCGACCTCGACGCCGGCCCGCTCGAGCATCGCCCGGCGCAGGTCCGCGGCCTGGTCGGAGACCTTCGCGTCCTCGGCCAGCAGCGAGAACAGCGACGGCTCACGGGCAGCCGTCTGCGCCAGGATGGTGGCGATGCCGTCGAGCCGCTTGAGCTCGCCGTCGCGCTTGGCCTCGGTGAGCGTGGAGTCGGTCTTGACCCGGGTGCGCTCCTCGCGGGCGAGCAGCGCCACCGCCTGGAAGCGCGAGCGCACCGAGACGCCCTGGCCGCGCTCCACCGCGGACTCGATCTCGCGCACGGCGCGCGCCAGGATCGGGATCAGCCCCTCGTTGTCGAGGGGACGGGTGCGCTGCTGGCCGCGGCCGTTGGTACGACGCGAGGCCTGACGCTGGCGACTCCGAGCCACTGCTCTCCTCCCACAGACCCGGGCTGGTCACCGGGCCGGCCTGCACGCAGGTCGCGCCTCCGTGGACGGCCGCTGGCGGAGCCGAGGGGCCCCGACGCTGCGACGTCGGTGTCGGAGACGGTCCGGCCGGTCCCATGGTGCTTCGAGGCCGACGGACGAGGACCGCGGGCGCGGTCCCACCTGTGCGAGCCCAGCATAGCCGCCGCGGGAGCGACTGTCCCCATGACCGGCGCAACGAGCGCCGGGCCGCTCAGCCGAGCGGCACCTCGTCCTGCACGGCCTGGTGCCGCTCGAGGTGCCGTACGTCGGGTGAGAGCAGGGCGAGCAGCGACGAGCCGCCCATCACCACCGCCACGACCACCAGCCACTGGTCGAAGCCCACGACGGCGGCGATGGGACCGGTCAGGGCGATGCCCAGCGGGCGCGCCACGAACGAGCCGACCAGGTCGAACGAGTAGACCCGGGCGAGCTTCTCCTCGGGGATGTTCTGCTGGATCGAGAGGTCCCAGTTGACGCTGAACAGCTCCAGCCCGAACCCGTGCAGCCAGGCGCCGAACAGCAGCACGCCCAGCTGGTCCGAGAGCGCCATCGCCAGCGGGAAGGCCGCGGTGAGGGACAGCAGCGCCGTGCCGGCGTACAGCCCGTGCCGGGGCTGCCAGTGCAGGGACAGCAGGCCGCCCGCCATGAAGCCGGCCATCAACGCGGCCAGCGCCCAGCCCCAGGCGGCCCGACTCAGGTCCGCACTGACGACGATCGGGCCGAGCACGCCGAGCACGCCCCCGAAGAACAGGTGATAGAGCAGCGCCTGCCCGATCAGCAGCCACAGCCAGGTGTGGCGCAGCACCTCGTCCAGACCTTCGCGGAGGTCGGCGAACACGGTCGGCCGCGACTCCGGGGCCGGCGCGGACGGCACGTCGATGAGACCGAAGCACAGCGCCGCCACCCCGAACGTCACGGCGTCGACGGCGATGGCCCAGCCACTCCCGAGTCCCGCCACCAGCAGGCCCGCCACGGCGAAGCCCGCCACCTGGGCGGCGTTCTGCGCCAGCCGGCGCCCGGCCACGGCGCGAGGCAGGTCTGCGTCCGGCACGGTCTGCCGGGTCAGCGCCGAGGACGAGGGACCGGCGAGCGCGCCCAGGCAGCCGTTGAGCACGCCCAGGACTGTCAGGGCCGGGATCCCGGCCCAGCCGGCCACCAGCCCGACGGCGAGCACGGCCTGGGTGAGCATCGCCGCCGCGGACGAGCCCTGCATCATCACCTGCCGCGGCAGCCGGTCGCCGAGCACGCCGCCGAACAGCACGGTCACCACCTCGGCCAGTGCGAACGCCGCCACCACCAGCCCGAGGTCGGTCGCCGAGCCGCCGAGGTCGAGGACGGCGAACGCGAGGGCCACCGGGGTGATGGCGTTGCCCAGGTTGCTGACCGTGCCGCCCGAGACGAGCAACCGGTAGTTCCGGTGCCGACGCAGCAGTCCGGCGAACGTCGCGGGAGCCGAGGTCACGGCCGGAACATTACTTCGCTGGCGAAGTATTCGTCAACGAACTAATAGCCGGCGAAAGACTATTCTGGGGCGGTGACCGAGACCGACTGGACCGACCGGCACGTAGCGCGGTGGCGCGACCACTGGATCGACGTCCACTTCGACGACCAGGTCGAGGCGATCGTGGTGCGCATCGGGCGGCTCGCCCGTCACCTCAAGGAGACGATGCAGACCGCGGTGGCCGAGGTCGGGCTCCAGGAGTTCGAGTACCAGACCCTGCACGCGCTGATGATCCGGGACACCCCCGGCATCGCCTCCCCCACCGACCTGGCCGACGACCTCGGCGTCTCAGGGGCCGGGATGACGGGTCGGCTCGACGGCTTGGAGAAGGCCGGATGGGTACAGCGAACCCCGTCCCCCGACGACCGGCGACGGGTCGTCGTCGAGATCACCAAGTCCGGGGCCGAGATCTGGCGGCGGGCGATGGCGATCAGGGGTTCCCAGGAGGAGGAGATGGTGGGCGTGCTGTCCGACCGCGAGCGGGTGCAGCTCGAGAGGCTGCTGAAGAAGCTGACCCTCTGGACCGAGGCCCGATGACGGTCCGCCGGTGACGGCCTTCACGGTCTCGACCAGCTCCACCGCCACGGTCGCCGCCCCACGGGCCGACGTCTGGGACGCGCTCACCGATCCGGACCTGCTGACCCGACTGACGCCGTACCTGCATCGGATCGACGCCCACCACGATGGCGGGGTCGACCGCTGGACCTGGCACCTCGCGCGCGTCCCGGTGCTGGGGGCGGTGGTGTCGCCGTCGTTCACCGAGCTGATGACCTTCGACGAGCCGGCCCAGATCGGTTTCGCCCACGACCCGGAGCGGGACGAGCGGGCCGGGGTCGAGGGCCGCTACACGCTCGAGGAGGTCAGTCGCGGCACCCACCTGGGCATCGACCTGGCGATCTGCCTGGAGCTGCCCTTCCCGAAGATCGCCCGACCGGCCGTGCAGACGACGATGCGAGCGGTGATCGCGACGATGGGCGCGCGGTTCTCCCACAACCTGGTGCGCCACCTCGAGCGGGTCCCCTGATGAAGATCGTGGTCCTCGGCGCCAACGGCTACGTCGGGTCGCGCCTGGTCCCCGCGCTGCTGGAGGCCGGGCACGACGTGGTGGCCGCGTCGTCCTCGCGCGCCGACCCGGACCGGTTCGCGTGGGGCGGCGAGGTGACCTGGCGGCAGTGCGACGTCCTCGACGCGAAGGCCGTACGTCGCGTCCTCCGCGACGCCGACGGCGTCTGCTACCTCGTGCACAGCCTGCGGCGCCGCGGCTTCGCGGACCTCGATCGCATCGGTGCCACCCATGTGCGCGACGCCGCTGGCCCTGCCGGAGTGCGGCGGATCGTCTACCTCTCGGGTCTGGTCCCGCGCCTGGAGCGCGGCCAGGCGCTGTCCCCGCACCTCGCGTCCCGGCTCGAGGTGGAGCGGATCCTCGCCGCCTCCGGCTGCTCGACCCTGAGCGTGCGGGCGGGGGTGGTCATCGGGGCCGGGTCCACGTCCTACGAGGTGGTGCGCCAGCTCGCCTCGCTGCTCCTCGTCCAGCCGGTGCCGACCTGGATGCGCGCCCGCGTGCAGCCGGTGGCGGTCACCGACGTGGTCCGGGCCCTGGTCGCGGGCTTCGAGGACGACGCCCCCGAGGGGAACGTCGACCTCGCCGGCCCGGACGTGATGCGCTACCCCGAGCTGCTGGGCGCCTACGCCCGCGCCGCGCGCCTCCCGCGGCTGCGGATCCCGGCGCCGATCGCCCCGCTCGCCTTGGTCGGGCTGTCGACCGCCCACCTGGTCGCGGCACCGTTCTGGACCGTGACCGCGCTCGTCAACAGCCTGCGCCACGACATGGTCGGTCGACCCGACCACCTCTGGCACCCCGGCGGCGAGGCCATGCTGGGCGTCCGCGAGGCGCTGAGCCGCGCCGTCGGCCGGCGCGGCCCGGACGTCGCGGAAGCCCCCTTGCCGAGCGACGCGTCGTGGACCCGGATGCGCGCGCCCGTGCTCGACGAGCTGCACGCCCCGACCGTCCTGCGGGCCGGGACCAGCCTGGTGCTGCGTCGGCTCGAGGACGTGCGCGGCGTGTTCCGTGACCGGGCCGGCGCCTGAGCCTACGGTGGCCGGGTGACCACGACGACCAGCAGCGAGACCGCCCTCCCGGCGTGTGCGGTACCCCCGAAGGCGGGCCTGCCGCCCTGCGACAACTGCGGTGCCAGCATGCGGTGGGAGACCTCCCACCAGCGCTGCGACCGGTGCGGCCACATCGTGCCGTGCTGTGAGGGCGCCCCGCTGGGCTAGCCGATCGCGGGCCGGGTCCTACATTGAGCCATGGCCAGCGACCCCGACCTCACCGGCATCCCCGTCGACACCTCGACGCCCGTGCTCGTCACGGGGGCGACGGGCTACGTCGCAGGCTGGATCGTCAAGGGGCTCCTGGACGCCGGCGTCACGGTCCACGCCGCGGTGCGCGACCCGACGAACACCGGCAAGGTCCAGCACCTCCTCGACCTCGCAGCCGCACTCGTCCGGCGACCTCCGTCTCTTCGCGGCCGACCTGCTGAAGGACGGTTCGTACACCGAGGCCATGCAGGGCTGCGGCGTCGTGCTGCACACCGCGTCCCCCTTCACCACAAGGGTCAAGGACCCGCAGCGCGAGCTCGTCGACCCGGCGGTCCTGGGCACCCGGACCGTGCTCGAGAGCGCCAACGCCGTGGAGTCGGTGACCCGGGTGGTGCTCACCTCGTCGTGCGCCGCGATCTACAGCGACGCGGCCGACTGCGCGGAGGCGCCCGGCGGCCGGCTCACGGAGGACGTCTGGAACACCACCGCCTCGCTGGACCACCAGCCGTACAGCTGGTCCAAGACGCTCGCGGAGCAGGAGGCCTGGCGGATCGCCGACGCCCAGCAGCGATGGCGGCTGGTGGCGGTCAACCCATGCCTCGTCATCGGCCCGTCCGTCAACGACGACCCGACCTCCGAGACCTTCCACTACGTCAAGCAGCTGGGCGACGGCACGATGCGCTTCGGGGCTCCGCGGATCGGACTCGGCGAGGTGGACGTCCGTGACGTCGCCCGCGGACACATCGCCGCGGCGTACCTGCCCGACGTCCAGGGCCGCCACATCCTGGCCTGCCGGGGCACCGACCTGGTCGAGATGGGCCGGGTGCTGCTGCCGACGTACGGCGGTCGGCTCCCGCTCCCCCGCCGCCCGCTGCCCAAGCGGCTGGTCTGGCTGGTCGCGCCGCTCGCGGGGCTGACGCGCACGTTCGTGTCGCGCAACGTCGACCACCCGTGGCGGGCCGACAACTCCAAGAGCGTGCGGGAGCTGGGCATGACCTACCGCCCGCTCCAGGAGTCGCTGGAGGAGATGTTCGCCCAGCTCGTGGAGCGAGGCGTCCTCACGCCGAAGGGCTAGTCAGCCTCGCAGGCCGGGTGACACTGTGGTCTCCGGTACATCCGGGAACGACCGAACGGACGTCGACATGGTGGTCGTCACCAGGCGCGCGGCCAGGCGCCAGGACACTCCTGCGAACGGGTGGAGCGACGACCTGCGGTGGTACGCCGCAGCGATCCACCGCATGAAGGACCTGACCCCGCAGCTCGACGACTACCGGCCGATGGCCCTGCGGGCCAACGACCTGATCGCCAAGCGCGACCGGACCCCCGCGGAGACCCAGGAGCTGATCGGGCTGATCGACACGATGGCGCCGATCATCGAGCAGTGGAGCGACCCGGCGTCGCTGGGCTACCAGGCACAGGTCCACGACACCTGGATGCTGCGGCCCGACGACTGGCCGAGCCACCAGGGCCAGCAGGTGCTCTGGACGGAGTGCGCCCACGGCAACTGGTTCTTCCTCCCGTGGCACCGGGCCTACCTGCTGGAGTACGAGGCCGTGGTGCGTGCGCACATCGAGGCGCTCGGCGGCCCCCACGAGACGTGGGGGTTGCCCTACTGGAACTCCTCGGACTACCTCGCCGACCCGGACGCCGCGCTGCTGCCGGGGCCGCTGGCCGATCCGTTCGTCCCCGACGACGTCGACGTCCCGGGCCTGGTGGCCGCCCCGGGCGAGCCGCGGGGCAACCCGCTGCACGAGCCGAGCCGGGTAGGCCCGGAGCCGCTGGTCGGGCCGCCCTCGGCGGTCGACTGGCCGGACGCGTCGGCCGCCCTCACCCGCCGCCACTACGCCAACGCCGACGGCGCCAACTTCGTGTCGTTCGGGGGCGGCTACCTGGAGGACCTGACCCAGTTCCACGGCTCGCAGGAGCTCGGCCAGATGGACCGACAGCCACACGGTCAGGGCCACGTCGAGACCGGTGGCCTGATGGCTGCCTTCCGGACCGCGGGGCTGGACCCGGCGTTCTGGATGCACCACGCCAACGTGGACCGGCTGTGGGAGACCTACGCCCGCGACCTCGGCCACGGCTACCCGTTCCCCGACGGCCGACCGGCCGGTCGGCTCGCCGGCCGGGCCTTCGACTCCTGGTCGGAGCGGGAGTTCCGGTTCCTGCGGCCCGACGCCCAGCTCGGCATCTGGAAGGCGCCGCAGGTGCTCGAGACCGAGGCCCTCGGCTACGTCTACGACACGATCACGAAGCCCGCGTTCAACCGCCTGCCGCCCCCGCCGGCCGGCCAGGACATCGCCCCGTTCGGGCTCGCCCCACGCGACTTCGGCCCGGTGGCCGCGGCCTCGGACGTGGCGGTCAGCGACGCAGCCACCGTCGTGCTCACCGGCGGACCCGAGGGGGCGGACGGCACCGGGCTGGTCACCGCGACCGCCGAGTGGAACGTCCGCTTCGACGGCATCCGCTGCGAGCGGCCGGCCCTGTCGTCGTACGCCGTGTACCTCGGCCTCGAGGAAGGCCCGGGCGGCGGGGCCACACCCGACCCGGCCCGGCTGGTGGGGGTGCTCGCGCTGTTCGGAGCGTTCGAGGCGAGCATCGAGGAGGACGGTGACGTGGGGTTCGGCCAGCTCTTCGAGGCCACGTCGGTCGTCCGCGACCTGCCCGGCTTCGACCCGTTGTCGGCCCGGCTCACCGTGGTGCCGACGCGTCCGGACCGCGACCTGGAGAGCGTCCGCCTGACGGTCGAGCGGATCTCGCTCGAGGTGGGCTGATCGTGGCAGCGACCGTCCCGCAGCGCGTACGCGTGCGCGCGCCGCGCCTGGAGGCGCGGGCCTGGCTGCGCACCGTGGGCCGGCCGGGTCCCGAGCGATGGATCTGGGCCGTGGTGGCCGCGGGGTGGGTGGTGCTGGTCGTCAACGCCACCGGATGGCGACCGTTCGGCGGCGCGCCGGCCACGAGCATGGGCGAGATGCCCGGGATGAGTCCCGGGATGTCGATGGACCACGGCACGCGACGCGAGCCCGTGGGCACCCCTGGGCCACCACCTGCTGCTGTGGGTGGCGATGGTGGCGGCGACCATGCTCCCGCTCGTGGCCGGCAACCTGCGGTCGGTCGGTCTCCGGAGCCCGCGCGGCCTGCGCACCCGCGCCACCGTCCACGTGGCCGCAGGCTGGGCGCTGGTGTGGCTGGCCGCCGGGCTGGTCATCACCCCAGCCGTGCTGCTCGGCATGGCGAGCGTCCCCATGGCGCCCCTCGTCGCGGTCACCTGCGCGGTCGCCCTCGGGTGGCAGCTCACCCGGGTCAAGCGGGTCGCGGTCGCGCGCTGCCACCGCACCTTCGCACCGCCACTCGGTCCGGCCGCGGCGCCGGCGTGCCGACGCTTCGGCGCGACCCTCGGCCGCGACTGCCTGCTCACCTGCTGGCCGAGCATGGTGCTGATGACGTTGGCGGCGCACGAGCTGCTGGTGATCGTCCCGTTGGCCTGGCTCTCCTGGCGCGACACCCGGCGCCCGCACAACCGGCCCGGCGTAGGTACGAGCGTGCTCGTGCTGCTCGGCGCGGGGGCCCTGGCGCTCGCCATCGCGGCCTGACGGGCCCGCCCCCTCTCGCTGGTCGAGGAGGTCGCGCAGCGACCGTCACGAGACCCCCTCGCTGGTCGAGGAGGTCGCGCAGCGACCGTCACGGACCCCCTCGCTGGTCGAGGAGGTCGCGCAGCGACCGTCCGAGACCCCGGTGACCACGCACCCGTCTCGCTGGTCGAGGATCCCTCCCGAAGGCGGTGCCCGGTGGGTCGACGACCAGCTCGCGCCGCCGGATCGGCGTGCGGGCCGATCATCACCGACCGCCTCGTCGCCCAAGCCGCCGCCGAGTTCGACCCCCGAGACCACCAACGCCGCGAGGAGCACGCCGCAGGCTGAGCGGGACGTGGACCTCTCCCACCCGGACCCGGGCGACTTCACCGGACGCAGCACCCTCACCGCCGACGGCGACACCCTCACCCTGCAGAGTTCGACGACCTGGTCTGCGCGATCGCCCACCAGCTGTTCCTCGACGGCGACACCAGCTCCGCTCGGGCGAGCGGAAGATCAAGGCCCTCCGGGTCATCACCCGCCCGCTCCAGGCCAGGGCACCCTCGAGACTCACCGACAGCAGCCGGCAAACGGACCGGCAAGATGCAAGGTCTACGTGCACCTCGAGGCCGCCGACCTCGACCACGACGCCCGCAGTCGGCACCGTCGAGAAGCTCGGTGCCGCCACCGTGACCCGGATCCGGCAGTGGGTCGGCCACCACCAGGTCGTCATCCGACCGGTGCTGAACCTGCAGCGCGCGACGCCGTCGACCAGCATGACCCACCACCGTGGATGCGGGAGCTGGTCATCCTCCGCGACGGCCACTGCATCTTCCCCGGCTGCACCCGCGACGCCAGCTCCTGCGACCTGGACCACACGATCCCCTACGACCCGGACGGACCACCCGGCCAGACCATCCCCGACAACCTCGCCCCTGTGCAGGAGACACCACCCCGCCAAGACCGCCGGCGTGTGGCGCTACTCCCGCACGCCCGACGGCCACTACCTCTGGCACGGCCCCCACCGCGCGACGTACCTGGTCACCGACCGCGGCACCACCCCACGACGCTGACCATCGGCATGACCGCTCAGAACGCAGCTAGAGCGCGCCGTCCGCCGGGCGCTGCCTCGCTCACTGGCTGTGTGAGATGTCCCTCTCCCGTCGTCGTGGCACTGCTGGCCTGGGAGGTTGATCATGTAGTGATGACCTCCTCGCCCCGCCCGCCGCACGTCGGTGGCCGACCGGATCCGATGGCGGGAGCGCAGCGCTCGGTGGAGAGTCCGCTCCCGCCCGCGGGTACCTGCTGGACAACGCGCGGGCCGAGGCGGGCGAGCGATTCGTCTGGCTGGCCGAGCTGTTCGACGGTGTGACGCGCGGGCACTTCGATCGACTGGGGGTCGGGGCCGGCTCGCGCTGCTGGGAGGTGGGGGCCGGTGGCCCCAGCATCCCGGAGGCGCTCGCGGCGGCCGTCGGTCCGACCGGGCACGTGCTGGCCACGGACATCGACCCGTCGTGGCTGAAGGCAGGCGACGGGTACGAGGTGCGCCAGCACGACGTCGCCGCTGATCCGCCCCCGGAGCCGGGGACGTTCGATCTGGTGCACGCCCGGCTCGTGCTGGTCCATGTACCCGACCGGGCTCGGGCGTTGGCCACGATGGCGGCAGCGCTGCGGCCCGGCGGCTGGCTGCTGGTCGAGGACGCCGATACCGCTCTGCAGCCACTGGCATGCCTGGACGACAGCGGCCCTGCGCAGCGGCGGGCCAACCGGCTGCGCGACGCGGTCCGGGAGCTGCTGACGCGCCGCGGCGCGGACCTGCGCTACGGCCGGACGCTGCCGCGGGCATTGCGTGAGGCCGGCCTGGTCGATGTCGCCGCGGCGGGCTCCTTCCCGGTCGGCGGGCTGGCCTGCGACCGGCTGGAGGCGGCGACCATCCGGCACGTGCGCGGCGAGCTGCTCGCGGCCGGCCTGGCCGACGACGCCGAGATCGACGCGCACCTGGCCGCCATCCACGCCGGCGAACTCGACCTGACACTCGCGCCGCTGATCTCGGCCTGGGGACGCCGTCCAGCCGGGTAGCCGCGGGCACTCCGTTAGGTGCGGCCCAGGCGCCCAGCCCATGACGCACGGATCGCCGCGTGAGAGTGCGCTTGTTGCGAGTGGCTCTCAGCGCATCCCAGTGACGTTGATCCCCCCTGTGGCGGGAAGGACAATCCGTGCATGCCCGGCACGGACGACTTCGACCCCACTGAGATCGACGCGACGCTGAGGGAGCTCGAGCGGCTGCTCGTGGACCCCGACGACGCGGTGCGCGTGCTGTACACCCGCGACGCAATCCTGATGAACGGTGGCCCGCCGGTGCGTGGGCACGAGGAAATCCTGGCGCGTGAAGGTGTCCTGCCGCTCTATGACGCCGTCATCAGTCCGGAGTCGATCGTGGGAGAGGGCGGATTGGCGTCGGTCTTCGGGCACTTGTCGTGCGCGATCCCTGATCCCGCGGCGGGCCGGATCCATGTGGCCTGCCACTTCATGCTGGTCCTTCGCAAGGAGGACGACAGGGTCTGGCGCGTCGCCCGAGAGTGCCTCGTGGCGGATGCTCCGAATCTCGAGGTGTAGGCAGGAGAGGAACTCCCGCCCCGTGCCGGCGACACCACCCCGCCAAGACGGCCGGTCTCTGGCGTGACACCCGCACGCCCGACGGCGACTACCTCTGGCACGGCCCCCACGCCAACCACCTAGCTGGTCACTTCCCAGGGCACTCGTCGTCTCCCCCGCCGATGAGGCCCACGTGGGCGGAGGAACTCGGGACGACAGGACGACCGACCGGAGCGCGGCTCAAGTCGCTGGGGGCTAGGGCAAGTGATTGCCGAGCCAGCGGAGTGGCCGTCCGAACACGGGATGCCGGTGCCAATTGCGGTCGCTCACTCCACGGCGGAGCCGCCGGAACCTGTCGCGCACGTTGACGAGGAGTCCGGACTTGTCGCGGTCATCGATCATCCATGCCTCGTTGGCCGCCCAGCGCGCACACGGGCGGCACATCGCCACTTCCGGATGGTTGCCGAGGTGCACCATGCGATCCGGGTCGTCGATCGACCCGCAGCACCAGCACTGCCCCGGCGGCGGGTCGGGGTGTCCTTCGGCCGTGACGAGTGGGGTGTCCATGGTCAGCTTCTCGCCGCCCGGGCAGCTCGTTCCTTGAGGGCTTTGCGCAGGTCTCGGCAGCGCGGGCACGTTCCGTGGACCGTCTGGTGTCGGGTAGACCCGGCAGGCCATCGAGCCACGGATCGACCCTCGCTCGAACAGATCCACGCCGTCTACGACGAACGCCGGGGAGCCAGCGAACTGGCGGGCTCTCGCCGTGTCGTCGCTGTCGATGATTCGAACGGTGAACGGTGTGTCCGCCAAGCCGATGTCATCGAGTGCGTTGCGGAGCAGCTCCGACGCTTCGTCTGTCCCGGGGCATTCCGGGATCACGAGTAGTTCGACGTCCACATATGCATCATGACCCGCGTTCCCAACACGCTGGCAGGCGCACGCTCACCAGCAGGACCGAGCGGAGTTCCGCATGTCCGGACGCTTCGATCGGCGCGTGATCGTCGGGCAGGTGTTCGCCCCTGGATCCTAGGCCCAGACCCGGAGGAGACCGGCCAGCACGTCGGGCCAGTGGCCGTCGCACGCGTCCAGGTGGGTCTCACCAGGGAAGAGCATGAGTTCTGAGCCCGCGATGCGCTCGGCGTACCAACGCCCATGTCGTGCGCCAACACCCTCGGCGTCCCACACCAGGGTCGGTGCGACGACATCGGATGGATCCACGTCCCAGGTCCTTCCCCAGGCCAGGCAGTCGAACACGTAGCCGTCAAGGCGAGCCAGGAGAAGCTCCGTGCTGGCCACCCAGAGCGCCCGGTAGTCGTCGTCACGGGTCAGCGGGCTCACCGGGCCGTCCGGCTCAGCCAACATCTCGTCGACCCGTGCGTCGTCGTCCAGAGCCCTCAGGCCGCCCCACTCTCGCTCAGCGATCCGACGCAGACCCACCTCGGCGCCGGCCACGTCCCCAGCGTCCAACAGAGCCAGGCAACTTCGCTCCTCGTTGTCGTCTGCAGTCGGCTCGTCCAGGACACGCCAGGGCCCCACGCCACCGACGACCGCCACGGCGCGAACCGCATCGGGATCGGCAACCGCCGTCGCGACCGCGAAAGGCCCTCCGCCAGAGATCCCCAGAACCGCGTAGTCCTGCATGCCCAGAAGCGCGGCCACAGCGGCGGTATCACGTCCAGTCGCGAGAAGGCTCGGCGTCCGGGAAGGGGTAGAGCCGCCGTAACCGGGTCTGTTCACCGCCACCAGTCGCACACCCGCGGCAGAAGCCGCCCCATGACCCCACCGGCCCAGGGTCCGCGAAGCCGGTGTGCCGGGATGCATCACAACCGGACGCCCGCGAGGATCACCACCCTCCCAGTACTCGACGGTCCGTCCATCCGGCAACACACCGGTTGCGTCACGTCCAACCCCACCCATGCTGCGGAGGGTACGCCCGGCCCGTGCGCCAGAATCTCCTCCCGACTGCCGGCCACCAGCAACACCGCGGCAGCGAGCGCAGGTCGGCCGCTGTGGAATGATCGCGCAGACGCGAAACAGGCCGAGGAGGGTTCGACTCCGAATGCAGATGAAGCTGGAACTGATCCCGCTCCAGGTCGCGGACGTGGACCGAGCGATCGCCTTCTACGCCGACAAGCTCGGCTTCAAGAAGGACTTCGACGTGCAGCCCAGCGAGGGCGTCCGGATCGTCCAGCTGACACCGGAAGGCTCGGGTTGCTCGGTCGGTTTCGGGACCGGGCTCGATGTCTACGCGGGAGAACCCGGCAGCGTCAGAGGCTTGCACCTGGTGGTGGAGGACATCGCCGAAGCGCGCGCCGAGCTTGTCCGCCGAGGCGTGGAGATCAGCGAGATCAAGGACTACGGGCGCGGCGTCAAGGGAGCAGACTTCGCCGATCCCGACGGCAACACGCTCGAGCTGCAGGAGATGGAGTGGCGCAAGGGCGAGACGTTCTAGGATGCCCTGCCGGCACTCGCGTTGCTCACTCGAGGCCGAAGAACGGCAGGCACTCCTCGACGCCGGCGACGGCCACTCGCTCCGGCCATCCTGACGTCAGCCACTGCTCACGGGTGAGCCGTAGGTGGGCCATCTCGCCGACGGTGTCGCCGCGCCGGTGGGCGGAGACGCCGTTGTCGACGTAACCGAGGGCCCGGGAGACACCCAGGGACGCGTGGTTGTCCGTCCAGGCGGAGGTGATGGCGAACCGCGCGCCGAGCCACCGAACGCGAGCGCGAGGACGGCGGCCCGCATCTGCTTGCCCAGGCCCTGCCCGCGGGCCGCGCCGGTCAGGAACGACGACGAGTCCACCGTGCGCAGCCTCGCGAAGTCGTCACCTTCCAGCCCCTGGTACCCCACGAGCTCACCGTCTCGGAACACGCCGAAGCTCAGCGCCCACGACTCCGGGCGCCAGCTGCCCCGCGCTCGCCAGTAGTCCTGGTGCAGCACTACCCCGCGATTCCGGTCCCCGTCGATGGCGGGGTACGACGTCGCGGACGGATCCTGCTCGGCATCGTCGGGAAGGATGGCGGCAAGCGACTCGAGGTCGGCCTCGACCAGGTGCCTGAGGTGGAGATCGGGCGTGGTGAGGCGGAGGTCGAACATCGGCCAGTAGCGATGGGGCATCTAGGGACTCTCATGGGTGCGTCAGGTCAACGGTGGGCCGGCGGCGTACGTGTAGGTGGCGTCCCGCGGGCGGGCATCGGCCTCCACGTCGAACCACGCGGAGCGCTCCGGCAGGTGCTCGGTGCTGTAGAGGCTGCCGGCGGCGCGCAGGGCGGTGACCAGCTTGTCCTGGGGTACGGCGGTCGTCGGCGTCTTCCCGTAGAGCCCGCCGCACGTGGACATCACCGAGACCAGTGGTCGCGGCTGTGGCGCCTGCGTCCACAGGTCGTAGAGCCGCTTCGGGGTGGCGTTGCGGCTGCCGTGGTGGCCCACCTTGTAGAGCTCCACCCCGGCCAGCGCCCGGCGCAGCTCGGTGTCGGGCTTGGTGGGCGCCAGGGCCCGGTCGAGCGCCCAGGACCAGTTCTCCACCTGGGCGTCGCCGGCGAGGAGCAGGGTCCTGCGGCCCACGGTGACCAGCAGCACGACGCTGGTGTTGTTGAGCACCTCGTCGAAGCCGTCGACGATGGCCAGCACCTGGCCCGTGCTCGCCTTGCGCAGCCGGTCCAGCAGCCACGCGGGGGCGCCGAAGCCGTCCGGAGCCGCGACCAACCGGTCGGTGGCGGCGGGGTCACCGGCCCGCTCGACCAACGGCTGGATCCGGCTGTCGCGGGTCAGGCCCAGCCAGTACTCGGCCGAGGAGGAGGCGTAGTGCTGCAGGCCGGGTACCTGCTCGAGGGTCGGTGGCCCGAGCACCCGCACCCGTACGCCGGGCAACCCCACGTCCACCTCGTCGCCCGCCTTGACCCAGCGGGTCCGGTCCTCGCCACCCCAGTCGTCGAGGGTGGCGAGCGCGGCGGCGTTGGGGATGCCGAGCTCCGAGAGCTCGCGCGCCCGGCTGCCGTCGTCGGTGCGGTCCACGGCGAAGATCTCGGCCACCGCCGAGGACTGCTCGGCCATCCGGTCCAGGAGGCCCACGAACTCCCGCGAGTCCGGGCCGTGCAGGGGCGTCCCGACCCCGGTCGAATGGTCGATGGCGTCGGCCGGGGCGTCGGTCCAGGGCCGGACGACCAGCCCCGGGCGGACCCCGTCGAGAGCCTCCAGGGCCGCCGCGGTGCCGAACCCGCTCACGTGGTCCTGGTGGCGGTGGGTGGCGACCACCGCGTCCAGGGTGCCGCCGCAGTCCGCGCGGATCAGCTCGGCCACGCGGCCGAGCGTCGGCTGGCCGCGCCGGGTGCCCCGGGAGCCGAAGTCGACGAGCAGGTGGCCCTCGGTCCGGCCGTCGGGCAGCGGGGAGCCGTACCCGACGGTGAGCAGGAAGCAGTCGCCGAAGCCGACCTGGTAGGCGCGCAGCCGGACGCTGCTCGGCCGGGGGGTCACCACGTGTCCCGGGAACGTTCGGGGTGCAGCAGCGCGAACCGCTCGTCGGCGTCGACGCCGTCGGAGGCGCCGTACCCGCCGCGGCTGTCGCGCAGCCCGTGCTGGTGGAGGTACCGCAGCCGGCGGCCCTGGCGGTCCACGTCCGAGATGGGCTTGCGCTGGTGCAGCCGGAACCGGCCGAACTGGTCGAACACCAGCACCCCGCCGCCCCACATCTCGACCTTGGCGCCGGCGGGCATCCCGCGCGGCTTGCGCAGCCCGCGCGGGAGGTCGTCGGACGTGGTCCGGATCCACTGGGTGTAGTCGGCGAGGACCTCGTCGACCAC
The DNA here is from genome assembly GCA_963774575.1 of uncultured Actinomycetota bacterium. GTDB lineage: Bacteria > Actinomycetota > Actinomycetes > Propionibacteriales > Nocardioidaceae > Nocardioides. The sequence continues at coordinate 145,393 of CAVZFO010000013.1, forward strand.
GAGCCCGTCGGGGCCGACCCGGGTGCTGGCGAGCACCCGGTCCACGCGGGTCGACAGCCGCAGGTCGAGGCCGAGCGAGGCCGCGTTGTTCCACATGAACGTGAACACCTCCTCCGGGCGAGGTCTGCATCGCCGCGTGGTTGAGGTGCTGGTAGTGGATCCCCGGCGTCCCGGTGCCGGCGTCGGGATCCTCCGGGAACGGGTCGTCCGGTGCGCCCCGTCGCCGACGCAGGTGCGCCGGGGCCGCCATGCCGTCCACGTCGAGGATCTGGTGCGCAGGGCGGGTGATGCCGAAGCCCGCGAACGACGCGCGCACCGTGCCGCGGTAGTCGAGCCGGTCGTCGGGGTTGAGCCGCTTGTCCGCCGTCAGCACCGCGTCGAGCACGTCGCCGAACTCGAGCTCGACCGGCGGCAGGTAGTCCAGCGAGCGCAGCACCATCCCCAGCAGGTGGGCGGCGGCGACCTCGCCCTCCTCGGCGACGCGGGCCGCGTCCAGCCCGTCGCGCTCGTCGAAGGCCTCCAACCGCGCCGCCCACATGCCGGCCAGGGTCTGCATGAACGCCGCCACCAGGATCTCGGCCCGGCGGTGCGGCTCGTCGTACTCGGGGTCCGTGAGCCACGTCGTGGTCGGCGCGATCGCCACCGAGCGGCGCAGCGCCTGCGCGCTCTCGTCCCGACCCGCCCGGCTCTCCCGGGCCCGGCCCAGCTGTTCGGCCAGCCCGAAGAGCGGGCTCCGGGTCGAGGTAGTCGCGCCGTCGCGCGAGGCGGGCCGCGGGGTCTCGGCCCGGGGCAAGGCGCCGCCCCGCGCCGTCATCCGCACCCGGCCGCGGGCGTCCGCCTCGAGGTAGGTCACGACCACGCCGGGCAGGGTGAAGACCGACAGCAGGGCGACCAGGTCGGCCAGCGCCTCGTGGAAGGCCAGCTGGTCCGGCAGGCCGGGCTCGACGTAGCGCGGGCCGCAGGCCGTCGAGGATCGCGTGCGTCACCTCGTGGGCGATGACGTCGTAGGACAGGCAGGTCCGTACCTCCGGCAGGTCCGCGACGGCGGGCAGGAACCCGAAGACCACGGCGTCCTTGTCGGGCGAGTAGTTGGCGTTGGCGCCGAGGTAGCCGGACGGCACGAGGTAGAGGTGCGGCCACTGCGAGCGCCACGGGACGCGGCGGCCGAGGTAGCGCTCGAAGAGGGCCAGCGTGTGGGCCGCGATCGCGAAGACGTTCTGCGCGTGGAACTCGCGGTCGCCGACCAGCCGGGCCAGCGCGTCGACCTCCGCGGTGTCACTGCCGATGGGGGCCCAGCGGTCGACGTAGCGCCACGGGTCCCCCGCGCGTGCAGCAGCACCGGCGGCGTCCCCTGCGTCGCCGCGGCGTTGACGTCGACCACGTGGAAGCGGTGGTTGCGCGGCCCGCGCTGCAGTCGCGCCGACGGCACCGCGATCGGCACCGTCACGGGACGACCCGCCACCAGCGCCGCGGGGTCCTGGGCCAGCACCGTCATCGCCACCGACTCCTGCAGCAGCAGGTCCTGTCCCCCGCCGTCGCCGGACGTCCCACGTGCTTCCTCGAAGCGGCGTCCGACCTCGCGCACGCGTCCCCCTCCGTCGTACGGCGGCCCGTCGCGGCGCTCGACGTCCCGAGCGGGTCGCAGATCCTCCTCGAGGGTCCCACGGTTCGGGCGGCAGGGGGAGGCCGCCGAAGACCGCGGGTGGAGCGACCGGGCCGGGCGCCCGGCCTATCATCGCGGCATGGCGAGGCCGCGACCCGACGTCGGGGACACCCGCGGCGCCGCGCATGAACATGGCCAGGGTCATAGCCACTCGCACGCCGCCCTCGCCGACCACCGCGGCCGGCTGGCCGTGGTGCTCGCGATCACCGTCAGCCGTGCTCGTCGTCGAGGTCGTGGGCGCGTTCGTCTCCGGCAGCCTCGCGCTGCTCGCGGACGCCGGGCCACATGCTCACCGACGTCGCCGGGCTGTCCCTCGGCTGGTCGCCGCCGTGCTGGCGCGCCGGCCGGCCACCGACGCACGGACCTGGGGCTACCGGCGGGCCGAGGTGCTCGCGGCGGCCGGCACAGGCGGCGGTGCTGCTCGCGGTCGGGCGGCTTCGTGCTCGTCGAGAGCGTGCGCCGGCTCATCGACCCGCCCGAGGTGACCTGCGGCGGCGATGCTGGTCTTCGGGGTCGTGGGCCTGGTCGGCAACCTGTCGGCGATCGCCGTGCTCGCCGGGGCCGCGGCGACAACCTGAACATGCGTGCGGCGTTCCTCGAGGTCGTCAACGACGCGCTCGGCTCGGTCGCCGTGCTGGTCGCCGCCGTGCTGATCGCGACCCACCGGCTGGCTGCGGGCCGACGCCGTCGCCTCACTGCTGATCGGGGCGCTGATCATCCCGCGCACCGTCGGCTGCTGCGCGAGAGCGTCGACGTGCTGATGGAGGCGACCCCCAAGGGCCTCGACCTCGAGCGCCGTGCGCGACGCGGCATGCTGCGCATCCGCACGTGCACGACGTCCACGACCTGCACGCCACGCCAGGTCGCCAGCGGTCTGCCGGTGCTCACCGCCCACGTGGTCGTCGACGACTCCTGCTTCCACGACGGCCACCTCGGCCCGATGCTCGACGAGCTGCAGCAGTGCCTCGTCGCGCGACTTCGACATCGAGCACTCCACGCATCCAGTTCGAGGCGGCCGCCCACGCCGACCACGAGCACGAGACCCACGCCTGAGGCGAGCCGGCCGCTGGGTCAGACCGTCGGGGGCGCTCCGACGTCCACCAGGGTGTCCTCCTGATCCGCGGGCGGGGTCGGCGCGGGCGGGGTGGCCTCGGTGACCCGGGCGGCACCGCCACCGGCGCCGACGAGGACCTGCAACAGCGCCAGCAGCACGATCACGAGCAGCGTGGACCAACCCACCTTCGACGCCGTCACCGTGAAGCCCCACAGCAGCACCACGACGCCGACGAGCCAGGCCACGACGCGCAGCCAGCGGACGTTGGCCGCGACCCACGCGCCGGCACGGCCGACGGGACCGCCCGCGAGCGAGGATCCCACCGACTCCAGCCCGGTGGAGATCGTCCGGCGGCTGGCGTTGCCCGGCGCGTTGCTGCCCGCGAACCAGCCGGCCGCCACCAGGACCAGGCCCAGCCAGAAGATCGCCTTCTGGCCGCGCTCGAGGAACACCAGCAGCTGGTTGTAGAAGACCGTGCTGGCCGGGCCGAAGACGGTGCCGGACAGCTGGTTGACGAAGAACTGACGGCCCACCGAGAGCAGCAGTGCGATGAACAGGGCGTTGGCGGCCAGGCCCAGGCCGACGCGACGGTCATCCGGGGCCGGCGCCGGGAGAGCACGAAGGCGGCGAGGTACAGCAGTGCCACGAGCAGGATCAGCCAGCGGGCCACCGGGTTCCCGAGGGCGTAGATGGTGCGGACCTGCTTGAACTGCGGCCCTTCCATGAGCACGATCTGCCGGTCCTGGTCCGGGGTCGGGATGTTCTGGACGAACGTGAGGCCACGGTCGACCAGCCGCTGCTGCACCGCGTCGATCACCTCGGAGACATCGAGCACCACCCCCTCGTCCTGCACCGAGACGGCTCCCGTCTCCTCCCCCTTCAACAGCTTCACGAGCAGCTGCTGGGTGCGGGTGTTGGCGGTGATCCACAGGTCCCTGAAGGCGTCGGAGGCGATGAACTCGTTGACCTGCGACTCGATCAGGCCGTTCACCGCTCCCGCCAGCGGTCCGACGAGGAGCTGCAGGCGCGGGCGGTCGGTGATGACCCCCGCGAACGCCTGGTTGAGCAGGGACTCGACGTCGACCTTCTTCTGGATCGTCGCGGTGACCTGGGTGGCGATCGCGGCCTGGACCTCGGGTGAGTCCACCAGCGGCCCGACCGTGTCGACGTACCGCTGGGTGTCGTTGAGGGTGCGCTGCCCCCAGAAGGCGATGCCCGCCGGCGTCGTCAGCAGGATGGCGAGCGTGAGGCAGACCACCGCGGCGATGCCGCGCCCACGGGAGTCGGGCCTCGCGGCGGTGGGCACGGCTGGCGACTCGGACATCGAAGCTCCCCTAGGTAACCGGTCGGGCGATGAGGCTCAGCAACGGCATCGGGCGCCGTGGCCTCGGACCAGCGTCACACCGCTGCCCGGGCCGGCGTCATCACCCGAGTCGGGTGTCACGTGTGACCGGGGGAGGAACACCCGGTCGACCGGGTATCCCTCCCCTTCGCGGTCGTTGCAACGGTCACAAACGGTCAGGAACGACGCCGAAGTACGGCGGTCGGCGAGGGGCCCGAGCAGGGTGGCGGCCCGGGAGGGGGACGATTCCTCCCGGGCCGCTCTCTTCGGTGCCTGAGCGGGAGCCGCAAGCGGCTCCCTCCCTCATCCGAAGCTCGCGTACGTCTCGGCCGCGGCGTACACGGCCCGGACGTAGTCGTCGGAGTGGTTGTAGGAGCGGACGGCCGCGACCCACGCGGGGCCCGTCGACAGGTCCGCCCCGGAGGCGCAGAGGTAGCGGGCCGCGGCGAGCGCCGCGTCGTCGACGTCCTGCCGGTCGCGTACGCCGTCGCGGTCGCCGTCGGAGCCCCACTGCCGCCACGTCGACGCGAGGAACTGCATCGGGCCACCGGCGCGGGCCCACCCGCCCCCGGTCCCGGGCAGCGCCGCCACGCCCGGCGCACCGTCGAGGCGGGGGCCGTAGATCGCCCGGCTGGGTCGGCCGTCCGGCCGCAGCCGACGACCGCCGAGAGTGCCGTGCTGCGACTCCACCCACCCGACGCCGGCCAGCGTCGTCCAGCCGAGGCGGCAGCCGGGGGCTTCCCTTCCCGTCCGCAGGGTGGCGTCGGCATAGGCGCGCACCGCCGGACCGGGGATGCCGGTCGCGGACGCGGTGCGGGCCACCCACGCGCGGCTCGCGCCACGACGACCGGCCGCCGTGCCCACCGCGGCCACGGGCGCGGCGGGCGGCGGGGACAGCCGGGCGGCCAGCTCGGCCGTCCCGGTGACGGGGGCGGCGTCGAGCCGTGGGGCCGGCCGCGAGGCGACCACCCACACGCCCGCCGCCATGCCCACCACCAGCAGCGGGACCGCGAGCAGGAGCAGTCGCGTCACCGGCTGCGCCGCCCGAGGCGGGCGACCAGGAACGGCGGCGTGAGCACGGTCAGCGCCAGGATCGCCGCGACCAGCCACCCGAGCGCGTGCGACTGGCCGTCTCGCGAGGAGGCGAGCGCCACCGGCGTCAGCGGACCCGCCGCCACCGCAGCCTGTTGCCCGTCCGCGGGCACCGTGGAGGCGTCGGTCGGCGCCTGCCCGCCGGTCAGCGGGTCCGTACCTTGCGGCGTCGTGCCGTCGGGACTGGTCGCGCCGGTCAGCGGGTCGACGGCCGCGCCGTCGCCACCGCTCCCCCCGCCGCCCCCTCCGCCGCCGCCGGTGGCGGCCGGGTCGCCCGAGGCGCCGGCGGCCGGCTCGTTCCCACCTCCGGACGACGTCGCGCCGGGGTCGGGGATGACCCCGGGGTGGACGTGGCGCTCGGGCGTGCAGCTGGCGCCCTGCTTCATGCAGGGGCTGGGCATCGGGGCCGAGTGCAGGATGTCGAGCGCGGGGTTGTGGCACTGGCTGATCGAAGGCGACTTCACGGCGCCCGGGATCCGGGCGACCTGGTCGAAGCCCGCCTGCACCAGGTTCGCCGGGAGCGGTGAGTAGCCGAGGATGTCGGCCTTCTGCTGGCCGCCGCACAGGAAGTAGTTGATGAACGTCGACAGGGTGCGGCCCTTGTCCTCGTTGAACGGCGCCGCGGTCGTCGTCGGCACCACCATGTAGCTGTAGCTCGACATCGGGTAGGCGCGCGGATCGGGGTTGGTGTACACCGACTCGAGGTTCTGCGTCAGGTCGCTGTTGATCTGGGCCTTGGTCAACGCGACCGCGACGTTGCCGGCCGAGGGCTGGGAGTAGTAGCCCGCGGTGTTCAGCAGGCTCGCAACCGGGAAGTTGATCCGCTTGGCGTAGGCGTACTCGACGTAGCCGATGGCCCCGGCGCCGTACGACGCCGACACGTAGTTGGCCACGCCGTTGGAGCCGTTCTGGGCCTTGGAGCTCCCGAACGCCGGGTAGAACGAGACGCTCGGGCAGTCGGTGCCGCCCAGGTGCAGCTTGCTGCGGATGAACGGGCAGTAGACCTCGGGCGCCCGGCTGCGCATGTACAGAGTGAACTGCGCGGAGGCCCCGGCGCCGTCGGAGCGGACGACGGGGATGATCGGGATGTCCGGGAGCGCGCGGCCGTTGTCATGGGCGATCGCGGGGTCGCTCCACCGGGTGATGGCGCCGGTGAAGATCTTCGCCAGCGTCGTCCCGGAGAGCCGGAGGTCGGTGACGCGCTGGCCGCCGACGGTCAGGTTGTACATGAACGACGTGCCGCCCGCGACCATCGGCAGGTACGCGTACGGACGGCTCGGCACCTCGGCCTGCTGGCCGGGCTCGGGTGGGTTCTGGAACGGGATCTCGGTGTTGGCGAAGTCGACGGTGCCCTGGATGTACTGCGAACGGCCGTCGGTCGACCCGGTGCCGGCGTAGTTGACGACGACGCCGCTGGCCCGTACGTCGGCACGCCAGGCGTCGACCGCGACCTGGCTCCACGTCGAGCCGGCGCCCGAGATCGGCACGTACTCGGTCGCCTGGGCCGGTGCCGGCACGAGCAGCAGCGCGACGACGCACGCCGCGAGCACGGCGACGAGGGCACGGGGTGGCCGGGGGAGGTACGTCGGGCGGGTCATCGAGCGGGCTCACTTTCGAGGCGGCGGGCGCGGGCGGCGCCGAGGCGGCGCAGCTTGCGGCGGGACATGTGTCCGGGCGGGCGGCCCCCGAGCATGCGGGCCAGGCCGAACAGGACGACGACGAGGACGAGGAGGACGACGGACGAGCCGAACGCGCGCGCGATGGCGGTGTCGAGCGGCATCCGCATCTGCGTGAAGGCGAACAGGGGCAGGGACAGCATCGGGCCGTGGGTGGGGTCCCAGTTGAGCTCGTTGGTGGAGCCGGCGACCAGCAGCACGGGCGAGGTCTCGCCGATGACGCGGGCCACGCCGAGCAGCACCGCGGTCACCAGGCCGGGCCGGGCCGTGGGCAGCACCACCCGGCGTACGGTCTGCCACTGCGTGGTGCCGAGGGCGAGCGAGGCCTCGCGCAGGCCGTTCGGGCACCAGGCGCAGCACCACCTCGGCCGTCGCTGTGACGACCGGGACCATGCTCACGCACAGGGCGAGCGAGGCGGCGAAACCGCTGCGCTCCTGGCCCAGCTTGAGGATCAGCATCGAGTAGACGAACAGGCCGGCCACGATGGTGGGCACGGCGCTCATCGCCTCCACCACCGTCCGCACCAACCGCGCCAGCCGGCCGCGCACCTCGCTGAGGTAGACCGCGGTCGCGATGCCGAGGGGCACGCTGATGATCACCGAGATCGCGACCTGTTCGAGGGTGCCCACCATCGCGGCGACGATGCCGCCCTGGTCGAGGGAGGCCTCGGGGCCGATGAAGGCCGTGGTCTGCGTGTAGAAGTTCAGGTGCGAGAGGGCTTCCTTGCCGCGGACGAACGTGAAGGCCACGATGCCGACCAGGCAGGCCACCAGCACCACGCCGGCGCTGGTCACCAGTGCACCGACCAGCCGGTCGACGACCGCGACGCGGTCCAGGGTGGTCGCGCTGATGGCCACCAGCAGCACCAGGAACAGGAAGTACCAGACCAGCCAGAACCCGATGGCACCGGTCAGCGGCACCAGCCGCTCGTAGACCATCCAGTCCAGCGCGAGCGCCCCGGTGACCGCCAGCACGACGTGCAGCACCAGCTCCGGGTTCGGGCCGCCCAACCGGACCCGTCGCGCGGGCTCGCGACGCGGCTCGGGCGCGGTGCCCGTCTGCTCGCCGTGCGAGGTGAGGAGCGTCGTCATCAGATCTCCGTCGAGGCGCCGGAGCGCGATCGGCTGACCACCACGCCGGCGAGCGTGTTGATGACCAGGGTGAACAGGAAGAGCACCAGACCGGCGCCGAGCAGACCGGACAGCCCGATGCCGTTGGACTCCGAGTAGCGCGACGCGATGTGCGAGGCGATGGTGTTGGTCCCGCTCTGCAGCGGGTGGGTGGTGAAGTCGAAGGCCGGCGAGATGATCGCGTAGACGACGATGGTCTCGCCCAGCGCCCGGCCGAGGCCGAGCATGATCCCGCCGACGATGCCGCTGCGGCCGAACGGGATCACGACGGTGCGGATCATCCCCCAGCGAGTGGCGCCGAGCGCGATGGCGCCCTCGCGCTCGCTGACCGGCGCCTGGGCGAACACCTCGCGCATGATCGAGGTCACCGTCGGGAGCACGACCACACCGACCGCGCAGCCGGCGATGAACGCCGAGGACGTGTACGACGACGGCGAGTCCGGCGTGGTGACGCGGAAGAACGGGAGGACCGGGCCGAGGTGCACCGAGAGCCACTGCGCGATGGTCAGCAGGTGCGCCTGCAGGAAGAACAGGGCCCACATCGCGTAGACGATCGAGGGCACCGACGCCATCAGGTCCACGAGGGAGACGAGCGGCTTCTGCAGCGAGCGGGGCGCGTACTCGCTGATGAACAGCGAGGCGCCGAAACCCACCGGCACCGCCACGGCCAGCGCGAACAGGCCGACCAGGATCGTGCCCCACAGCAGCGACGCGATGCCGAACGTGCCGGTCTCCGGGAGCCACTGCGCCTCGGTGAGGAAGGACAGGCCCTGGCTGTCCAGCGCCGGCCAGGCGCCGATCAGCAGGAAGATGCCGATCAGCGCCATGATCAGCAGCGTCGAGACCGCCGCCGCGCGGGCGGCGGCCACGAAGGTGCGGTCCTGGGCCGAGGGGCGGTACGTCAGCGACCGGCGTACGACGGCGTCGGCGGTGACAATGGCGTCGACCGGCCGGCCGGGTCGATCGTCACGCCGCTCATCCGAACCGCCCGTGCACGTAGTCGGCGGTGCGCTGGTCCTGCGGGGCGCTCGAAGATGTCGTCGGTGTCGCCCTGCTCCACGATGTAGCCGGGCTGGCCCTCGGCGGCGAGGAAGAACGCGCACCGGTCGGAGACCCGCTGGGCCTGCTGCATGTTGTGGGTGACGATGACGACGGTCACCACGTCGGCGATCGCCCGGATCGTCTCCTCCACCCGCCGGGTCGAGGTCGGGTCCAGCGCGGAGCACGGTTCGTCCATGAGGAGCACGTCGGGGCTCACCGCGAGGGCGCGGGCGATGCAGAGCCGCTGCTGCTGACCGCCGGACAGCGAGGCGCCGGGGGCGTCGAGGCGGGTCTTGACCTCGTCCCACAGCCCGGCGCTGCGCAGGCTCTGCTCCACGAGGTCGTCGGCGTCCCGGCCGCGGAGCCGCCGGCCGGTCAGGCGTCAGCCCGGCGAGCGACGTTGTCGTGGATCGACATCGTGGGGAACGGGTTGGGCTTCTGGAAGACCATGCCGATCCTCCGGCGGCTCTCGATGGGCCGGCGGGCGGCGTCGTAGATGTCCTCGCCGTCGAGCAGCACCTCGCCCGCCAGGCTGGCGCCGGGCACCAGCTCGTGCATCCGGTTGAGGATGCGCAGGAACGTCGACTTGCCGCAGCCGGACGGTCCGATGAGTGCGGTGACCCGGCCCGCCGGCATCGTGAGGGTGACGTCCTCGAGCACCTGGTGCTCGCCGAACCAGGCGCTCACCCGGTCCGCGACCAGCGTGGCGGGGTGGCCCTCGGTCACCGACCTGGTGGTCACGGGCAGGGTCAGGGTGCCGTCGTTGCCGTCGATCAGGGTCATCGGAGCCTCACAGGGTGTTCGGGAGCAGGAGGGCGAGGTCCTCGAAGACCTGCCAGAGGATCGCGAGCAGGACGGGCACGGCCCCGATCCACAACCCCGGGCCGGAGCGCCGGATGGCGAGCCAGGAGACGGCCACCGTGGTCAGCAGCAGCAGCTGGGACCACAGCAGGAGCGGGACCAGCCCCGCGGAGGAGCCCTGGCCCGGCACATCGGCGGCCACCGCCACCCCGCCGGTCGTCGCCGGCAGGGCGGTGCCTCGCAGGCGGGCCGAGACCATCAGGTTCCGGTACGGCGCGTAGGCGGGGTCGGACGTGACCAGCGTGAGCCGCGGACGGGACCACGGCGACCTGGGTCGACGGGGCGTCGCTGGTCCGCACCAGGTCCACGACGTAGCGGAAGCGGCCCTGGCCGGTGGTCACGTCGATGGTGTCGCCCGGGGCCAGCCGGTCGAGGTCGCCGAACGCGGCGCCCATCGTCGTCCGGTGCCCGACCAGCACCGAGAGGCCGGCCTGTCCGGGGAGCACGCTGTCGCGCTTGAGGCCGGGCCCGCTGCGGGTCTGCTCGGACGTGCTGCCCTCGACGAAGACCTGGTCGAGACCGATGCTCGGGATGCTGACCACGCCGAGCGGGGTGCCGGGAGCGATCGCTTCCGCGAACGGCACGGTCATCGCCGCAAGGTCGGCGCGCAGGTCTTGGTACATCACGTCCTGCTGGCGGTTGGCCTGGAAGGACGAGCCGATCAGGAGGTAGCCGGCGAAGGCCGCGAGCAGCGCACCGAGCAGGGCCACCGTCCCGGCGACCAGCCGGGCCCGGGTCGGTTCGGGCGAGGGCTGCGTCCGCCGCGGAGGCTCCGCCAGCGCGCCGCGGGCGGTCCGGGCCGCCGCCGCCCTCAACGCCGCGAGCCGGCCAGGCCGCTCCGTGGGCGTGGAGGTGGGGGTCAGCGTCGTCGCCATCGCGACCCTCGTTCACTACGCGAGATCGCGAGCACCAGCGGCCCGGCCAGCAGGGCGATCATCGCCAGCATCAGCAGGACCGGCAGCGCCAGCACGCGCTGGCCGGGCGGCTGGGCGGCGACCATCGTGAAGGCCGGAGCGGCCTCGGCCTGCGCCTGCGCCGACGGGCTCGGCTCGGATGGGGACTGCTTGGTCGGCTCGGGATCGGCGGGGGCCGACGGCTGGTCACCGGCGTCGGGAGCGGGCAGCACGACAGCGGACGCGGTCGGCAGCGGGTCGGGCACCGGCAGCGGGTCCGGGGTCGGCACGTCGGTCGGCGTGGCCTCCCCCGTCGTACCGTCGGTGGGCTCGTCCGTCGGCTGGTCGCCGGGACCGGCAGCGACCGCGGCGCGGGCCTCGTCGACGAGCGCCAGGAGGTCGTCGGGCAACGGTGCGTGCCCGCCGGGCAGCTGCCCGATCTGGTCGCCGGGGACCTGGCCCGGCCCGGAGGCGTAGTCGAGCAGGGAGTCCATCTGCTGCCGGGAGGCCTTGTCCGCCTGCGTGGACAGCGCGGCGGAGACCAGCAGGGTCAGCGGGTAGACCCGCTTGTCCTTCGACGTCAGGTCGACGGACCGGGTGACGCCGTCGTCGTTGACGACGGCGCGCTTCACGCCCGCACGCAGCCCGCCGCCGTCGGGGCGACGTACCCGCCGCCGGTGTTCTCCAGCGAGGCCGTCGGCAGCAGGAACCGCGCCGCGCTGGCGGCGTCCAGGATGCCGATCACCTCGCGGGCGCCGGGGTTCTGCCGCGGCGGCTTGGTCACCACGTTCACCCCACCCTCGTCCGTGACGAGAGCCCCGGGGAACTGCGCGATCGACAGCTGCCGCGCCAGCGCGTCCATGCCCTGGATGGGCTGGTACGTCGTGGACAGCTGGTCGTCGAGCAGCGGGTAGCTCGCGAACGGCAGCGCGAGCTTCTTGTAGTTGGTGTTGACCGTCATCCCCCACGGGTCCGGCTCGCCCTTGATGAACGCCGTCGCGTCGGGGTCGGCGGCGATCCAGCGGGTGAGCGCGAGCGTGGTGTCGGAGAGGTCGCCGAGCAGGAGCGGGTGGTTGCCCGGGGCCCCGCTCGGCCAGGCGACGCCGGGGTTCAGCTCGAGGAACTCCGGGTCGTGGAAGAGGTTCACCGGGTTGTTGATCACGGCGGGGTCGGCACCGGAGCGGTACGACGCCGTGATCAGCTTGGCGACCAGGCGTGGGTTGAGCTTCATCGAGGTCACCGGCCGCCCGTCGGCATCGTCGATCTGGAAGGCGACGACCAGGGCCGTGACGCTGACCGGCGAGTAGACGACGCCTCGGCTCTGGGCCGCGTCGGCGTCGAGCGGGTCGATGACCAGGCCGACGTCGCTGGTGCCGGACGCCACGTCGCCGCGGGTCTGCGGCTCGCCGATGGCGGTGTAGTCGAGGGTGACGGCATGCGAGGCGAGCCGGCAGGTCTTGCCGCGCCACGTCGCCAGCAGGTCGGCGGCCACGGGGCTGCCCTCGACACGGAGCGCGGGTCCGGTCAGCGGCAGGCGTCCTCGACGGGGAGGAACTGCAGCGGCACGACGGTGCGCTGGGCCCAGGCCCACGGGGCGTCCAGCAGGTCCTCGGTGTTGCCCTGCGGCCGCCCGTAGTTGGGCACCACGACGATCGAGCACGGCGCGGTCGCGTCGCAGCCGAGCCCCGCTGACTCGCGCTTGGTGAAGATCTGGAGGGTGACCTGCCCGGAGCCGTCGGGACCCGTCACGTTGTCCTGCCAGTTGGCCGGGCCGTCCGGGGTCGCGTCGAACGGGTCGGTCTGACCCGGGTAGGTGAAGGCCGGCACGGCCGGGATCGCCGGCGTGGTGTCGGTCGCCTCCAGGCCACGGAAGCCGGGCGAGCCGTAGCAGTCGCTGGAGCTCGGCCGGGTCGGCGCCGCGGCACTGGTAGATGCGGACCGGGTTCTCGGTGTTCACGTCCAGGGAGTCGCCGGTGTTCGCCAGCCGGGTCGCCGAGCTCGGGCGGAAGCCCGTCCAGGAGACCGACACGGCCTGGTTGACCAGGTCCGTCGTCCGGCTCACGGTGACCGTCGCGCCCGGCCCGCCGCCCGGTGCCGGCACGGTGACCGGTCCGGTCGCGCCCGCGGCAGCGGGCGCCGGTGAGGCGGCTGGCGTGGCCCCGCCGGCCACCGTCGCCGGGACGGTGATGGCGAGCGCCACGGCGCCCGCGGCTGCGACGATGCGCAGCCGCGGGACGCGGCGTGCGGAGTGCCCGGCTCCGCGTGGATCTGTGGGCGTCAAGGTGTCTCATGTTGGCGGGCTCGGCCTTGTTCGGCCGCGTGGTTCAGCGGGTGCAGGTCAGCTGGTCTGGCCGCAGAACCGGGACTGGCTCTGGTCGTCGCCGAGCGGCGTGTTGCCGAACGGCACGAGGAACTCGTCCTGGTGCTGGCAGAGGAAGCCGCCGGCCTTGAAGACGTCCTTCAGCTCCTGGGGCGCGTCGTTGCGCACCACGTTGAAGAACAGCCGTCCGAACGACGCGCTCGTACCGGTGGTGAACGCCGGGTTGAGCACCTGGTAGGTGACCCCGTTGAGGGTCTGCGTGGTGGTGGGCGAGGTGGTGGTGTTGACCAGCCCGATCTGGGCGCCACCGCGGTAGTCCGCGATGCCGACCGCTCGTTGCTCTGCGCGGCCCACTTCGTCACGGCGTACGGCGCGATCCCCATCGGGTCGCCGTTCATCGTGCGCCCGTCGTTCTGCTGCTGCGCGAACACCGTCGGCAGGCCGTTGCAGCCCGCGTTGACGTTGGTGAGGCTGGTCCCGAGCGCCTGCAGGAAGAACGTCAGCGTGGCCGCCGACGCCGGGGGCAGGTACACGTGGATCGGCCCCGCCTGCCCACCGACCTGGCTCCAGTCGGTGGTGACGCAGGTGAAGATGTCCTTCAGCTGCGCCGTGGTGAGCGGCGTGGTCGGCGCGTAGGCGTTGCCGATCGTCGCGTAGGACACGGCGTCGCGGCTCTGCGCGTAGAAGGTCAGGTTGGCCTCCGCCGCCGCCGTGCCCTTGGCCCGGCTCGAGCGCACCCAGTCGATGCAGTAGCTCGTGCCGTCGCCACCCGTCCCCGCGTCACTCTTCTGGTTCAGGGTGATCGCGGTGACGCCCGCGTTGGCGCCGTTGGGCCGGGCGACCGTGCAGCCCGGCTTGGTCACGATGTTCTCCCCCGCGGCCCCCGTGACCGGGTTGATCGCATCGAAGGACTCCAGCAGGTTGGTCGGTGCCGGCGTCTGCGCGTTGTAGACCGTGACGACCTGGTTGGTCAGCTCGGCGAAGGCGTCCGCCCCCACCGCGGCGTACAGCTGGCTCGGCGTCTTGCCGGCGATCGGCGTCCCCGGCGTCGCCGTCGGGTCGGCGTTGGCCCCGGCGGCCAGCAGGGTGACGGCGGCCACGAGGCCGCCGGCGACGGCGGCTCGCAGACCGACGATGGGGGGCAGGTGGCGCAGCGTGCGTCCGGACATGGAGGTTCCCGTTCTGGTCGTGACCGGCTTGGCGGCCCGCTGGTTGGTCGGGGTGCTCATCAGGCCTTCACCTTCAGAGCGGCGAGGTAGGCGGCGGTGCCCTTGCTCTTGCTGACCTTCTTGCCCAGGACGGTGACGACCACCTGGTGGGCCTTGAGGGCGCCCTTGAAGGCCCAGCTCTTCTTCAGTGGCTTTCCGGCCTTGTCGAACAGGCTGAGCGTGGTGGCCTTGCCGTCGACGACGACCTTGACCTTGCCGCCCTTGGCGGAGCGGTCGAAGGTGAGCGTCAGCTTGCTGCCGTAGACCTTGACCTTGGCGGAGGACTTCTTGGTCACCGAGGTCTTGCCCTTGCCCGTGGGCGAGTGCTTGGTCTTGTAGGTCTTCCACTTGCCGCTGAGCTTGACCTGCTTGACGTTCCAGCCGTAGGTGCCGGCGCCCAGCGCTCCCTTGGGAACGTTGGACTTCGTGAGCGTGACCGCCCGGGTGAAGGTCGTCGTGGCCGAAGCGGTGTCGGCAGCCGTCACCGTCACCGTGCTGGCGCCCGGCTTGAGCCCGGTGACCGGGACCTGCGCGGTCCAGAGGTGACCGGTCCGCTTGGCGGTCACGAACGCGCCGCTGCCCACGCGGGCCTTGACGGAGCCCACGCCCACCGGAGAGTCGACGTACGCCGTCACGGTGATCGCCGCAGTGAGGGGCACCTTCGCGCCCACGCCCGGCGAGTGCAGGTAGACCGAGGGGCCGGCGGCCGACGTCGGCGCCAGCGCCACCCCGCGGAACTCGGTGTTGGCGGCGGCGGAGGCGAGCACGGCCGGCGCGCTCGGCGTGAACGTCTCCGCGGCGCCGTTCGGGTCGGTCAGGGTGAGCAGCGTCGTCGGCGTGGTGACCGCGAGGCTGACCGCGCCGTTCGTGACGTTGGCGACGATGCCGAAGGCACCCTCGACGTCGATGTACCCGGCCGGGGCCCAGGTCGCGCCGGTCCAGCGGTACTTGTCGACCGTGCCGCCGCGCTCGGAGCTGTTGGCGAGGTACAGGGTGTCGAGCGACGTGCCGGCGTAGCCCGCCGGGGTGACGTCGGCGAAGGCGTAGCCGTAGGTCAGCAGGTTGCCGGGGAGCCCGGGCAGGTCAGCGAGGGTGCCGGAGGCCGGCGTGCCGGCGCCGAGCGCGGCGAGGCGGTTGGCCAGGATGCCACTGGCGAACAGCTGGCCGCCCTGGACGGACAGCGCGCTGAGGTTGGAGGTCGCGCCGCCGGCCGCCACGCTCGCGGTGGTCGAGCCGATCGTCGTGGTCTGGATGCCGCCGTTCCCGCCCGTCGCCCAGAGCCGCTCACCGTTGACCGTGGTCGCCGAGCGCACGATCTTCGCGACGCCGGCGCCCTTGAGGACGGTGGTGGTGTCGGCGATGCCGTTGGCGTCGACGAGTCCCACGACCCGGCCGACCTGCGACGGGTCGGACGCCGTCAGCGAGATGCCGCCCGGGCCGGTCGTCCCGACCGCCGCGTCGTAGCCGGTGGCCACCAGGAAGCGGCCGTCGGCCGACCGGTCGAGGAGTCCCTCGGACCGCGACTTGCCGGTGGCCGTCAGCCGGGCGTTGCCCTCGGCGGCGGCGGTCGGCAGGGCGATCGACTGGATCTTCGCCCCGGTCGGGCCGTACTCGTCGAGGA
This sequence comes from uncultured Actinomycetota bacterium, assembly GCA_963774575.1. Lineage (GTDB taxonomy): Bacteria > Actinomycetota > Actinomycetes > Propionibacteriales > Nocardioidaceae > Nocardioides. Next base: position 161,295 of record CAVZFO010000013.1, read on the forward strand.
ACACGGGTGCGGCCGCGTTCGTCAGGGCAGCCCCGGAGCCGACGCGGTACACGACGACGTTGCCGCCCGTGAACCGAGCGGCCTGGGCCTGGGAAGTCGTCACCAGGGGCACGGCGATCGCGGCGATGACCGCGACCGTGACCGTGCCTCCGAGGACGCGCAGGCGTGTGCGCATGAGCACCTCTCTGAACAACAGCGGCGCCGAGACGCCGAAATGGTCGAGTGACCCGAGAACTTGAGTATCTCTACTGAAGTGGTCGTATTTGATGCCCTCGGACGCCCTTCGTCAAGTTGCGGGCGGGCGTGTCTCAGAATTTGCTCGCCCGGAGTCGCCGCAAGAGGCGTATCTACGCGGGCGGCGCTTCCGGCACGATCGTGAAGGCGTCGCTCAGGTGCGTGACGTCGAAGATCTTCTGGATGTGCGGAGGGATGCCGCGCGGCACGAGCTCTGCGCGCCCGAGGTTCGCCCGCTTCTGCAGTCCGATCAACGTGCCCAGGCCGCTGGAGTCCAGGAAGTTGACCTGGCCGAAGTCCAGCAGCACCGTGTCCCCGCCGTTGACGAGGAGACCTTCGACCGTCTTGCGGAGGGCGCTGCAGGAGTACATGTCGACGTCGCCGCTCAGGCACAGCACGGTCGACGTCCCTCGGGACTCGGTCGTCATCGTCAGGTCCATGGGGATCGCTCACTCGCTCGGCTCGGGCGGCGGGATCGCGTGACTGCACCAGACCGTCTTGCGACCGGGGGCCGTGCGGATGCCCCAGTCCGTGGCCAGCGCCTCGACCACGTGCAACCCGCGCCCGTGCTCGTCCTGGACGTCGGTACGACGCCGGCGTGGTCGGCCGGGCGACTTGTCGCTCACCTCGAAGACGACCTGGGACCCGGTGTGCACCAGGCGCACATCGATCGGCGGCGCCCCGTGCAGGAGGGCGTTGGCCACCAGCTCGTTGGTCGTCAGGGTGATGTCCTCGACCAGCGCCTTCGGCAGTGACCAGGCGTCCAGCTGGGCGGCGACGAACCGGCGAGCGTCCGCCAGCACCGAGCCCTCCTCGAGGCGGTAGCGGACGACGTCACGAGGCGGCTCGTCGGACACCCTGGTGACCAGCAGGGCCACGTCGTCGTCGGTCCCCTCGGGGCGCAGGGCGCCGACCAGCGCTTCGGGCAGGGTCGCGATCGGCGCGTCGGCGTGGAGCAGGAGCTGAGCCTCGAGTGCCCTGATGCCCTCGTCGATGACCTGGCCCCGTTGCTCGACCAGCCCGTCGGTGTAGAGCACGACCCGGGTCGCCCGGTGCGAGTCGGAGCTCCGCCGGGTTGCTGGTGTAGGCGCCGGCTCCGAGGGGCGGGCGCCGTCGCGTGCAGGTGCGTGCACTTCGCCGGCGGGGCCGCGCACCAGGGGCGGCAGGTGTCCGGCGTTGGCGTACCGCAGCGTCTGGTCGGCGGGGTCGAACACGGCGTAGACGCAGGTGACGATCTGGTCCTCGCCGAGGTCGCGCGACGAACCGTCGAGCTGACTCCAGCAGGTCCGCCGGGGCAGGTCGAGCCGGGCGTAGGCCCGCACCGCGGCCCGCAGCTGGCCCATGACCGCCGCGGCCCGCACGCCGCGGCCCATCACGTCGCCGATGACCAGCGCCGTGCGGCCGGCCGCCGAGCTCGATGACGTCGTACCAGTCACCGCCGACCTGGGTGCCCTCGACGCCGGCCCGGTAGTAGGTCGCCACCTCGAGGTGGTCGAGGTCGAAGGTCCGCTCGCGGCAGCAGGCTGCGCTGCAGCTGCGTCGGCGATCGCGTGCTCGCGCGCGCGGCCGGCTCCCTGGCCGCGGCTGCTGGCCAGCGCCTGCTCGGCGTGCTCGCTGCTCGGTGACGTCCTGCATCGACCCGCGCAGCAGGCGACGACGCTCGCCGTCCTCGTCGAGCACCGCCTCGGACCGTCGACGGAGCTTGCACCGCGCTCGGCCGCTGTGCGCAGACCGGACCTCGTAGTGGACCTGGTCCGCCGTCGGGGCTGGCCAGTCGGAGCGCGTCGCACCAGCCCGGCCGGTCCTCGGGGTGGACGAGCTGCGTCGAGGACCTGCTCGTAGGCCGACCTCGTCGAGCTCGTCCGCGGTGCGACGTCCATGATCCGGAGGAACTCGTCGGAGCCGCGGACCCGGTCGGTGTCGAGGTCGATCTCCCAGCTGCCGACCTGCGCCAGCCGCTGGGCCTGGTCGAGCAGGGTGCGGCTGCGCTCCAGCTGGTCGCCGGGTCCGGCGGGCCCGGTCCAGCTCGAGGTTGGACCGCGACCCGGGCCAGCAGCTCGCGGGCCGTGAACGGCTTGACCAGGTAGTCGTCCGCGCCGGCCTCGAGACCCTGGATGATGCCCTCCTCACCGGCCCGCGCCGACAGCATGACGACCGGGATGCCGGTGGTCATGGGTCGGCCTGCAACGCGCTCCAGCAGCCGAAGCCGTCGAGCCGCGGCATCATCACGTCGGTCAGGACCAGGTCGGGCGGAGCTCGCGCGACCTGCGTCGAGCGCGTCGAGACCGTCCACGGCGGTCACGCACGGAGTAGTCGCCGCGCAGCAGCCCCGCGACGTACTCCCGCATGTCGGCGTTGTCGTCGACGACCAGGACCCGCGGCGCGTCCTCGTCGAGGCCGACGCCGCACCGCCGGTGGTCCGGGGCGGCCGGCTCGACTCCTGCGCCGCGTCGTCCAACCAGCGCAGCGTCTCGCTGAGGAAGCCCTGCGCCGGCCGGCGACGGCGTCCGACCGACGGTCGCTCGCCACGCGACCTGGTCGGCCGGCAGGTGCGCGCTGCCGAACGGGATCCGGACGCGTGAAGGTGGTGCCGGCGCCCGGCACGCTGTCGACCGCGACGGTGCCGCCGTGCAGGGCGACCAGCTCCGCCACCAGGGCCAGCCCGATCCCGGAGCCCTCGTGGGTGCGGGACCGTCGCACCGCCGACCCGGTGGAACCGCTCGAACAGGTGCGGCACCTCCTCCGGCGCGATGCCGATCCCGGTGTCGCTGACCTCAGCACGCGCGGTCTGCCGTCCGCGCTCGAGCGCGGACGGTGATGCCGCCCTCGAAGGTGAACTTCAAGGCGTTGGACAGCAGGTTGAGCACGATCTTGGCCCACAGTGTCGCGGTCGACGTACACCGGCTCGGGCAGCGGTGGGCAGTCGACCGTCAGCCGCAGGCCGGCCCGGTCGGCGGCCGAGTCGAACATGCTGGCCAGCTCGCGGGTGTACGGCGCCAGGTCGAGGGGTCGAAGCGCGCCGTCGCGCGGCCGACTCGAGCCGGGAGAAGTCGAGCAGGCGTGTTGACCAGCTTCAGCAGCCGCTGGCGCGTTGCGCTGCGATCACCTCGAACCGTTCGCGCTGCCTGTCTCGCCAGCGGGCTCGCGCGTCGTCGCCCAGCGCGTCCTCGGCGGGACCGAGCAGCAGGGTCAGCGGGGTGCGGAACTCGTGGCTGACGTTGGTGAAGAAGTCGGTCTTGGCCTGGTCGAGCTGGGCCAGCGTCTCGGCCCGCTGCCGCTCGAACTCGAAGGCGCGCGCGTCGGTGATGATCGACGCCGACCTGGCCCGCGACCAGGTCGCAGAAGCCGGCGGTACGCGTCGTCGACCGCGCGGAAGCGGTTCAGCCCGGCGACCAGGAAGCCGTACGGCGTCGCCCGGACGGGCTGCAGCAGCGGCACCACCAGCGCCTGCCTCGGCGGTCGCTCCCAGGCGCCCGTCGGGCAGGTCCGCGAAGCGCGCCGGCAGGTCGTCGACCAGCGTCGTCTCCGCCGTCAGCGGCCCGGGCTGCCGGCCACGGCGCGGTGGCGTCGCCCGGGTCGATGACCGGCGGGCGCCGCCGCGTGGTCCCGCGTCGATCCCGCTGCGTCCCCGCGAGCCGTGCGCCACGCCCGTGTCGTCGTCCACAGGTAGACCAGCGTGAACGGCAGGTACAGCGGGTCCCCGGCGAGCCGACGGCAGGCCGCCTCGATCGCGTCCGCCTCGGCCAGGCCGATCGCTCGAGCGCCGAGGTCCCGCAGCGTCGTGCATCCGGCGGCGGGCGATCAGCTGGCCGTGTCCTCGGTGACCACGCACAGCATGCCGCGGATCTCGCCGTCGTCGTCGGCCAAGCGGGCTGTAGGAGAACGTGTGGTAGGTCTCCTCGGGGTAGCCGCTCCGCTCCAGGAACAGCAGCAGCGACTCGTCCCAGGTCGCCTCGCCGCTGGCCAGGACGTGCTCGATGCGGGGCCCGATGTCGTCCCAGATCTCCGCCCAGACCTCGGAGGCGGGCCGGCCCAGCGCCCAGGGGTACTTCTTGCCCAGGGTGTCGCGCCGATAGGCGTCGTTGCAGAAGAAGGTGAGCTCCGGGCCCCACGCCATCCACATCGCGAACCGCGACGTGAGCATGATGCCGGACCACGCTCGCAGGCTCGCGCGGCCAGGTCTCGGGATCTCCCAGCGGCGTGCGCGACCAGTCGACCTCGAGCAGGTCGTGACCGACCCGCCCAGCGGTCGCGAACGTGTCACGCATCTGGTTCATGGTGACCCGCGTCGGGTACGGCGCGCCTCACCACGTCGCCGCCGCAACCCGCTCGGCAGTCCCACTTGCTGAACCCCCACATGCCTGACGCGTCATGGCCCCAGCCACCGAGGCGGTGCCCCTGACCTGCGATGATAGCCACGCCGGCGGCCGGCGGTAAGTCACTCCTCGGGGTGAAGTCGGGATCCGGGCGTGGGGTGTCTCAGACGGGCGGTTGCGGGTCGTACTGGATCTCGCGCCGGACGGCGCGGGCGCGTTCGGTGCCGGCGAGGCGGGCCACGAGGTGCAGGGCCATGTCGATGCCGGCGCTCACGCCGGCGCTGGTGATCAGGTCCCCGTCGTCGACGAACCGGGCGTCGACGTCGGTGATGACGCGTGGGGTCGATCTCGGAGAGCAGGTTCAGCGACGCCCAGTGCGTGGTGGCCCGCCGGCCGCTCAGCATCCCGGCGGCGGCGTAGACGAGGCTGCCGGTGCACACCGAGGTCATCAGCGGGACCGTGGCGCGCTGCGCGCGGACCCAGCCCAGGTGGTCGGGGTCGCGCAGGAGCCGCCTGGTGCCGGGGCCGCCCGGATGGATGAGCACGTCCAGGGCGGGCGCGTCGTCCAGCGAGTGATGGGCGCCCAGGACGAGGTCCTTGGCGCCGAGGACGTCCTCGCCGTCGGCCGACAGGCAGGAGATGCTCCAGCCGTCCTCGGGGTGCTGCTGGGTCCAGTAGGCGAGCACCTCCCAAGGCCCGACCGCGTCGAGCTCCTCGACCCCGTCGAACAGGAGCAGGCCGATGTGGCGGCGGCTCCGCGGCAGGCCTCGGGTCGAGGGCGTGGTCGGCGGGTGGTGTCGGCATCGGGGTGTCTCCTGGGTCGTCGTGGGCTCCGGAGCCCTCAGGCCTCAGCCGCGTCCGGTCGGCGTCGCCCCGGTCAAAGCGCCGGGTTCGCCCGGCTGCGCGAGGTCCGTGGCGCCTGTACGTTCGACGCGTGCTGGTCGGCCGTGAGCAGGAGCTGGCAGCACCTGGCCGCTCTCGTCGAGGCGGCGCGGCACGGATCGGCCGGCAGCGTGGTGGTGCGCGGGGAGCCGGGCGTGGGCAAGTCGGCGCTGCTCGACGAGCTCGTGAGCGCGACCGAGCAGGCGACCGTGCTGCGCACCCAGGGGCTCGAGGTCGAGGCGCCGTTGGCGTTCGCGGCACTGCATCGGCTGCTGCGCCCGGTGATCACGGCTGCGCGAGGAGCTTCCGGCCCCCCAGGCCCGGGCGTTGCGCGTCGCGTTCGGCGAGGAGGACGGGCCCTCGGTGGAGCCGTTCCTGGTGGGCGTCGCGACCCTGACCGCTGCTGACCGCCGCCGCCGAGGAGAGCCTCGTGCTGTGCGTCGTCGACGACGCCCACTGGCTGGACCCCGCCACTGCGGGCGCGCTGCTCTTCTGCGCCCGCCGGATCGGGGCGGACCGGGTGGTCATGGTGTTCGCGACCCGGGACGGAGCGGCCGCGACCGTTCGAGGCCGCCGGGCTTCCCGAGCTGGCGCTGACCGGGCTCGGGCCCGGACGCCTCCCGCGCCCTGCTCGAGCAGCACCTCGAGGACGCGCCGGCCGAGGAGGTCACCGAACGACTGATCGCCGAGACGGGCGGCAACCCGCTGGCCCTGCTGGAGCTGCCGACCGAGCTCATGCGGCCCAGCTCCGCGGCTCGTCCCCGTTGCCGGCCCAGCTCCACCTCACCGCCCGGGTGGAACAGGTCTTCCTCGACCGCAGCCGGAGGCTGTCCGCCGACGTCCAGACGCTGCTGTTGCTCGCAGCCGCCGACGACACCGGCGACGTCGCCGTGCTCAGGCGTGCAGCGACGTCCCTCGGTCTGGACGAGGACGCGCTGGAGAGCGCCGTGGCGTCGGGGCTTCTGGTCGAGGACGGCTCGGTCGTCGCGGTACGCCACCCGCTGGTGCGGTCGGCGATCTACCAGGCCGCCACGGGTGAGGACCGGCGACGCGCCCACCGGGCCCTGGCCGAGGCCCTGGCCGGCGTCGGCGACCCGGACCGGGAGACCTGGCATCGCGCCGCCGCCGCGGACGGGCCCGGACGACGAGCTGGTCGCCGCCCTCGAGCGCGGTCGGGTCGCGGGCGCAGCGACGCGGCGGGCATGCGGCGGCCCTCGCGGCCTACGAGCGAGCGGCAGCCCTGACGACCGACCCGGACGCAGCGAGCCCGTCTGATGTTCGCGGCCGCCCGCAGCGCGTGGGCGTGCGGGCAGGCCGCCCACGCCCAGACCCTGCTCGCCGCCGCTCGCGAGGGCGCCACCGACCCGGCTCCTGCTGTGCGACATCGCGCGGCTGCGAGGACACATCGAGGTCAACATCGGCTCGGCCGTCGAGGCGCACCGGATCTTCGTCGAGGCCGCCGCGGCCGCCCACCCGTTCGACCCGGTCCGCGCCCTCGACATCGCGCGTCGCGGCGGCCCTCATCCGCACCTACGGCGCCGACAGCGGCACCCCGCTGCCCACGGCCGACATCCTCGCGACGCTCACCGCCGGCGACTCGCCCCGGACGCTGTGTCTCAAGCAGCTGCTGGTCGCCATGACCCACGTGGCCGAGGGCGACTGGTCCGCCGCCGCCGAGGCCCTGGACCTGGCGCTGCGCACCGGCGAGCAGGTGGACGACCGGGACGTGCTGTGGAACCTCGGCAACGCGGCCCTCCAGCTCGGCGACGACGACGCGCAGCAGCGCTTCTACTCGTACGCCCTCGTCGCGGGCCCGCGAGGCCGGCGCCGTCACGGCGGTCATCTACTGCCTGCAGAGGCTGTGCTTCGGCCACCTACCTGGCCGGCGACCTCGTCGCCGTTCGCAGCAGCGCCGAGGAGGCGATCGCACTCGCGGACGGGCATCGGCCAACCCGCGTTGACCGCGCTGCCGGTCGGCCTGCCTGACCCTGCTGGCGGCGGTCCAGGGCCGACGACGACTACGACGCGCCTCCTGCTCCGGCTCGAGGGGCTCGCCACGACGTACCCCTTGGGCATCCTGACCGACCCCGTGCACGACCTGACCCGCTGGGCCAAGGGCGCCAAGGCCGCCGGCGCCGGCGACAACGTCGGCGCCCTGCACCACCTCAGCCGGTTCCGGCTGCCCGTGTTCGCCCGCATGTCGGCTCCGGAGCGCATCGAGTCGGCCGTCCGTGCCGACGAGACCGACCTGGCCCGCGGCTTGGCCGACGAGCTGGCGGCGTTCGCCGAGGCCACCGGTCGACCGTGGGCCCTCGCCACGGTCGCCTTCGGGCGGGCGATCACGGCCGACCCGGGCGAGGCGGAGCCGTTGTTCCGAGGAGGCGCTGGCCCAGCACGCGCTGGCCGGTCGCCCCCTGGACGCCGCGCGCACCGAGCTGGCCTACGGGGAGTGGCTGCGCCGCAGCCAGCGTCGCGTCGACGCCCGCCAGCACCTGCGCCAGGCGCTGGAGACCTTCCAGGACGTGCACGCCGAGGCCCTGGCCGCCCGCGCGAACCAGGAGCTGCGCGCCTCGGGCGAGACCGCGCGCAAGCGGGACCCCTCCACCCTGGTGAAGCTGACGCCGATGGAGCTCAAGATCGCCCAGCTGGTGAGCTCGGGCCTGTCGAACAAGGACGTCGCCGCGCAGTGCTGGATCTCGCCGCGGACCGTGGCCTTCCACCTGCGCAACGTCTTCGCCAAGGCCGGCGTCACCTCGCGCGGCGAGCTCGCCCAGCTCGAGCTGGGCTGACCGACCTCGCCCCGCACATCCCGGCCATCTGACCGGGGTGAGCGACGGCCATCGAGGCCACGCTCGACGCAGTGCTCCACCACCTCACTGCGAGAGCGAGACCGCCATGAGCGTCGACACCGACCCACCACCACCGCGACAGCCGCACCGCGTCGCCGACGGCGGACCCGGTCCGGTGACCGCGCGTGGTCGCCGGCTCCCTCGCCGCCGGAGCCGTGACGGCCCTGGTCCTCACCCTGGTCGTCTTCCCCGGCGCCACCGAGGCCGTCATCACCGGCTCGATGCTCCTCGGCCTTCGGGTTCGGCTGGGCCATGATGGCCGTCCTGTCCGCCCGGATGACCAGCCAGCCGCAGCGGTGGGCCGCGCGTCCCGGCCGTGGTCATGGGCGCCGCCGGCCTCGCGCTCCTGGTCTTCTCCCCCGGCGACGCCACCCTCACCGCGGTCGGCTGGGTCTGGCCCCCGGCGATGGTGGCGCTCGTGGTCTGGATGTTCGTCTCAGATGCGCCGTGACCTCCGACCGGCCGCGGTCGCTGGCTGGTGACGCCGGTCCTCGTGGTCCTCGCCGCCGCCAGCATCGGCGCCACGATCGAGAACGTCATCCTCGTCCGCGACCGACGACGCCTACCCCGCCCCGGGCCAGACCTACGAGGTGGCCGGCCACCGGCTGCACCTCGACTGCCGCGGCCAGGGCGGCCCGACCGTGGTGCTCTTCAACGGCCTCGGCGAGATCTCCGCCTCCTGGGCCAGGATCACCGACGAGGTCGGCGCCACCACCCGGGTCTGTGCCTACGACCGCGCCGGTCAGGGCTGGAGCGAGGACGCCGAGCAGTCCCCAGGACGGCGTCGACCGCCGCCGCAGGACCTGCACCTGCTGCTGGCCGCGGCCGGCGAGGAAGGCCCCTACGTCCTGGTCGGCCACTCCATCGGCGGCCCCTACGCCCTGACCTACGCCGCGCAGTACCCCGAGCAGGTGGCCGGCATGGTGCTGCTCGACAGCTCCAGCCCCGAGCAGTTCACCGCCATCCCGAACTACGCCGGCCAGTACCCGATGATGCGGCGCGGCCTGGCCCTGCTCCCCACCCTCGCCCGCCTCGGCCTGAGCCGGGCTGTTCGCCGCCTCCGGACCTCCCGGGCGACGCGGGCGACCGTGGCCGGGCCATGACGCTCGACCGCCGCGCGCGTTCAGGAACGGTCGCGACGAGGTGTCGATGATCCCCGAGGTCTTCGAGCAGGCCCAGGCCCTCACCACGCTGCAGGACCGTCCGCTCGTCGTCCTCACGGCCTCCGAGAACCTCGACAACCCGGGCTGGGTCGCCGCGCAGGACAAGCTCGCGGCGCTCTCGACCGACCACGCTGCACCGCACCGTCGACGCGACCCACGCAGGCCTGGTCGAGGACGAGCCCGGCGCGACCGAGTCGGTGCGCGCCATCACCGAGGTCGTCTCCGCCGTCCGCACCGGCTCCCCCCTGGCCACGCCGTGAGCTCCACCCGCCCGATCCACCCGCCCACGCACCACGCACCACCCGAGGAGTTCCGATGTCCCACACCGACCGCACACGCCTGCCCCGCACACCGAGGAGGAGGGCCACCGGAAGTCGTGGGCCCTGCTCGCCGTGGCCCTGGCCGCCCAGATCCTGGTCGTCCTCGACATCTCCGTCGTCAACACCGCCCTGCCCAGCATCGGACGGGACCTCGACCTCGAGCGGCGGAGACCTCCAGTGGCTGGTCACCGCCTACCTGATGATGTCCGGCGGCGGCCTCCTGCTCGGTGGCCGCATCGCCGACCTGCTGTCGCGACGAGGCGTCTTCCTGACCGGCCTGGCGCTGTTCACCATCGCCTCGCTGGTCAGCGGATTCGCCGACAACGGCAGCCAGCTGGTCGCCGCCCGCGCCGTCCAGGGACTCAGCGCCGCCCTGCTCACCCCCTCCGCGCTCGCCCTGATCATGACCACCTACGCCGGCGCCCAGCGCAAGACCGCGCTCGCCATGTGGGGTGCCGTCGGCAGCCTCGGCGTCGCCGCCGGCGTCCTCCTCGGCGGAGCCGTCACCACCTGGGCCAGCTGGCAGTTCATCTTCTGGATCAACGGTCCCGTCGGCCTCGTCGCCCTGATCGTCGGGCACCGCATCATCGCCAAGCAGACCGTGACCCGACCCAGCCTGGCCGACTTCGACCTCCCCGGCGCCGTCACCGTCATCGCCGGCCTGGCCAGCCTGATCTACGCCCTGGGCGGCACCGCCACCCACGGCTGGTGGTCCGTCCGCAGACCGTGGCGGCCCTGGTCGTCTCGGCCCTCCTGGTGGCGGCCTTCCTCAAGCTCGAGCAGGCGCGCGAGCAAGCCGCTGTTCCCCCCGCACGTGTGGAAGCTCAAGGCCCTCGTGTCGGGCACCACCGTCATGCTCGGCGTCACGGGCATCCTCGTCGGCGCCGTCTTCCTGACCTCGATCTTCCTGCAGACCGTGCTCGGGTACTCCGCCCTCGAGACCGGGCTCGCCTTCCTGCCGTTCGCCCTCGCCATCACCGTCGGCACCGTCGTGGCCCGCCACCTGCTCGACCACGTGTCCCCGCGCGGCATCGCCACCACCGGGCTGCTGATCACCGCCGGCGCCGCCGCTCCTGCTGTCCACCGCCACCAGCTCCGCCCACTACGCCACCGACCTGCTCCCCGGCCTGCTCGCGATGGGCGCTCGGCATCGGCATGGTCTTCGTGCCCGTCTCGGTGACCTCGATGGCCGGCATCCCCGCCTCGCACGCCGGCGTGGCCTCGGGGTTCCTGATGACCGGGCACGAGATCGGCGCCGCCCTGGGCGTCGCCGTCCTGTCCGCGGTCGCCAGCAGCGCCGGGGTCGCTGACCACCGCCGAGCGGTGCCGCGGACGCCTTCTCCCGCGGGTTCATCGGTGCCGCCGTGATCGGCGCCGCCTTCGCGGTCTTCGCGCTGGTCCGGATGCCCGCCACGAAGGCGGCCGGCGGTGGTGGCCACATGCACATGCACTGAGTCCGTTGGGCGTGGCGCGGTCCACGACCGCCTACTACGCGATTGATGGCGAGTCCTCCGGGGCAGGCGGAGCGTGAGGGGCGACGCTAGGAGCGCAGTCGTCACCAACCCGAGGGAGGGACCGCATGTCTGAAACGAGTCCGGCAGAGAACGCGTGGGCCAGGCGCCTGACCGTGTTCGCCGCGGTCATCATGATCGTCGTCGGGATGTGCCAGGCCATCGAGGGCTTCATCGCCCTGGCGAACTCCGAGTTCTACGTCGTGGGACGGAAGTACATCTTCCAGTTCGACGTCACCGCATGGGGATGGATCCACCTGCTCCTGGGTGCAGCCGTGGCCGCCGTCGGCTTCGCCCTCTACCTCGGTGCCACGTGGGCCCGCTGGATCGCCATCCTGCTCGTGGGGCTCTCCATGGTCACCAACTTCATGTGGCTGCCTCACTACCCCGTCTACGCGGTGGTCATCCTGGCTCTCGACGTCGCGGTGATGTGGGGCATCATCTCGAGTGAGTAGGGCGGCACGCAGCGGTGACCAGGAAACCGACCGTGGTGCAGCGTGAGCATGGTGCCCTCGACGACCTGATCGCCAAGACGGCCGGTTCGCATCACTCAGATGAGTGAACCCTCACACCTCGTCCAGCTCGTCCTCCAGCTCCGCCGCCGCCACCTCGAGGGCGATTCCGATGGCCGCCACGATCCGGCCCGTCGCGGCCGCGACGCGGGAGGTGCCGACGATCGGGGCAATGGCCGTCAGGACGCCCCTGACGTCCTCGAGGTCAAGTCCCATGTCGCTGGCGACGGCGAGGTTGAGGGCGTAGGACGAGGTCGGTGCGTTACTGGCGACCAGGGCCGCGAGACGAACCAGGGCGATGGACTGCCCGTCGAGGCTGGTCGCCTCGAGAGAGTCCGCGGTCATGCTGGCCAGGAGGTCGAGCACGGGGGTGTCGGTCGCTGCGGATTCGGACATGGTTCCTCCTCGAAGGCTTGGCGCGGCACCGGATGTCGGTGCCGCTCCGCCAGCCTCCCGCCGACGCGGCCCGTCAGGCATCACCCAAGGTGAGTGATATGCCCGGGGTCGCTGTGCGTTGCGTGCTGCCGACCGTCAGTCCTCGCCGGTCTGGTCGGCGATGCCGGAGTCCAGTCCTGCGCGGACCACGGACTTGATGCCTTCCTTCGCCTCGGCCTTGGTCGGATAAGGCCCACTCGTGACGACGACTTCTCCGCTCCCCGACATGAGCCGGAAGCGGTACTCGCTCTTGCCCTCTTTGAAGATCTCGAACTTGTAGGCCATGGATGTCCTCGCGATGAGCTGTGTCTTCCGCCGCACCTCTGGTGGCAGCGGGTCGTCTCGTCGAGACGGCGTGACGGGCAAGGTAGCCACGCAAGATGAACGCTCGGTGTCCAGTGCCGCGATCACGTCGACCTACCGGCTCCGCGACGTTCCCCGCCCGTTACTATCCCGACCTGTCACTGCCTGAGGCTTCTCCAGGCAGGCAGTCACCACGGCGGCGGTGCGGAGCCCCGTGGTGAGGGCCGGACATCCGCCATGAACAAGGTCAGACCCCTGACACGAACGAAGGATTGAACGATGGACGCAATGACCACAGACTTCGGGGAAGTCCTCCTTTGGAGCTTCTGGTTCTTCATCTGGGTCGCAGCAATCATGATCTGGTTCCGCTGCATCTTCGACATGTTCGGGGACCGCACGCTCAGCGGCTGGGCCAAGGCCGGATGGGCCGTCGTGCTTGTCTTCGTGCCGTGGCTCGGGGCACTGATCTACATCATCGCCCGTGGCAGGAGCATGACCGAGCGGCAGCTGGCCGCCGTGGCCCAGCAGCAGGCCGCGCAGGAGAAGTACATCCAGCAGGTTGCCGGCTCCTCGGCCGGTGCGGCCGACCAGATCGCCAGCGCGAAGTCGCTGCTCGACTCCGGAGCCATCACCCAGGCCGAGTTCGAGACCCTCAAGGCCAAGGCGCTGGCCTGACCCACGGGTAGCCACCGCCGCCACGCCTGCTCGTCGCTTGCCGACGGGCAGGCGTGGCCGTCGGGGGGCCGGTCCTCCTCGACCGGTATCACCCAGAACGGAGGAGGTGCGGCGAGCACCGGCCGGGTTTCTCTGAAGTGCTGGCCCGGGCTCGTCCGGAGAATGTCACCCGAATCGGCCGCACCGGCCGAGCGCGGCCGCAGTCACTACTTCCTGGAGGCACGATGTCGTCGTCGGAGTCGGAACCGGCCCACCCGGGCTTGAGCGTCGGTCCCACCAGTGAGTTCAGCCTGTTCTTCCACGTGAAGGCCGGCGACGGACCGTCGCTGCGAAGCGCACTGCTGGATCTGCAGGACACGCCGGGCTACCGGCCGGGCGACTACGGGATGGCTGTACAGACGATCCACGAGGCGCGGTTCGTGCTCTTCGACGACGACACCCGGCTCGCCTTCATCACCAGCTTCGACGGTCCCTGGGATGCCTACATGGAGGACTTCTTCACCTCTGGGCCGACCCTCGCCCTGTTCGACGTCATCTTCCGCCACACGGACGGGTACGACGGGTTGCCGGACCTGGCCGCCCTCAGGGCGTTCGTCCTGGACGCCGAGAGGTCGGCGGCGGCGTACGCCCGCAACTACGGCGGCACGGTCAAGGAGATCCGCAAGGCGCAACGCGTGAACGCGGCGTTCCAGCAGGTGCTCGACCACCCGGCGGCCGCCGAGCTCCTCGAGCACCCGGCGATGCAGCCGCTGCTCGACGAGGCCGGCGACTAGCGGCGGCGGCGAGGACAGGAGCGACGTCCGATGTCGGACCACATCTCAGGACCCCGCGCCCTGGCCGACCCGATCGCGGACATCACCGACGTCTACGCGTTCCCGAGCCCCGAGCACGTCGGCCGTCTGGTTCTCGTCGTCAACACCCTGCCGATGGCCAAGCCCTCCGACCTGTTCTCGGAGGGCCTGCTGTACCGATTCCGGTTGCGGCCGCTCAGCCGACCGACAGCGGGAGGTCACGGTTCGCCGTTCGTCCCGGGCGACGACGAGTACGTGCTCGACTGCGTCTTCTCCACTCCGGAACCCACGGACGGTGCGCCTGTCCAGGAAGGCACCTGCACCTCCTCGACCGGACAGTCCGTGTCGTTCCGCGTGAACGACGAGCAAGGAGGGACCGCAGCCGGCCTCCGCGTCTTCGCCGGCGTGCGCTGGGACCCGTTCATCATGGACGCCCGGGCAGCGTTGGCAACCCTCGCGACCCACCAGCTGGCGTTCACCGACAGCGGCACGATCTTCCTGGACGGCAAGAACGTGCTGAGCGTGGTGATCGAGCTGGAGTCACGACTGCTGGGCGACGTCGGACTCGTGGGGGTCGTCGCCGAGACGTTGACGCGCGGAAAGGTGAACGTGCGGATCGAACGGGTCGGCCGGCCCGAGGTGAAGAACATGATGCTCGCGTCGAAGGAGTTCGACCAGGTGAACCGGGACCTCGAGATCCGGGACCTCTACAACATGGAGGACGCCTTCCACCTGGGCGACTCCTACGGCGGGGCGTACCGCGCGCGGCTGAACGCCAACCTCGCGTTCTGGGACGGCCTGGACGGCAAGGTCGACTGGCCGCCGGACGACGACGGCAACCACCCGTTGACGGAGCTGGTCCTCGCCGACTTCCTGGTCGTCGACGTCGCCAAGCCCTACGTCGAGCAGGGTTCGTACCTCGAGATCGAGCTCGCTGCTCTCCGCGGTGAGCCGCACCGGACCTGCGGGGGGAGGGCCCTGAACGACGACGTGATGGACACGGTCTTCACCCAGCTGGTCAACGGCGGGCACGGCCCGAGGATCCGGGACGGCGTCGACTCCGCCAGCCGCCCGGCCGGCGCCACGTTCCCTTACCTGGCGACGCCCAACCCACACCCGCCCGAGGCCCCCGAGCACCACTAGCGACAGAAGGCACCAGACAGTCATGCCCGAGGCGACCCCTCCCCAGCTGGAGCTCGACGACATCCAGGCCGGTGCGCTGTTCGAGCGTCCGTCGCCGTACGTCGGCACGTATCTCATGCTGCGGATCACCGATCCTGCCGACGGGAGGGAGCTCGTCCGGAGGCTGCACCGGATCGCCACCGGATCGCGCGCCACGGACATGGCGGACGACACCAGCCTCACCATCGGTTTCAGCTACCGCGGCCTCGAGGCCCTGGGAGTGCCGCAGACGTCGCTCGACAGCTTCGCGCCCGAGTTCCGTGAAGGGATGGCGGCCCGCGCCGCCCTGCTCGGGGACGTGGGTGAGAGTGGCCCGGAGCACTGGGAGCCGCCGTTCGGCACCGGCGACGTGCACGTCGCCATCGCGGCCCTCTCCCCCGACGTCGCCCGGCTCGAGGCCGCCGCCGAGCAGGCCCGCCGGGCGCACGCCGAGCTGCCGGGGCTCGAGGTGGTCTGGCGTCAGGAGTGCTATCAGCTGGCCACCGGACGGACCTCGTTCGGTTTCAAGGACGGCATCGGTCAGCCCACCGTCGAAGGGAGCGGGAGGCCCTCGACGAGTCCGCGCGAGCGACCCCTCAAGGCCGGCGAGATCGTCCTCGGTTATCCCGACGAGACCGGGGAGCTGCCCCCGATGCCGACGCCGGAGGTCCTGGGTCGCAACGGGACGTACGTCGTCCTCCGCAAGCTGCACACCAAGGTGGCGGCGTACCGACGCTACCTGCGCGACCGGGCGGCGAGCCGGGAGGACGAGGCCCTGCTCGGCGCCAAGATGGTCGGGCGCTGGCAGAGCGGAGCCCCGCTCGCCCTCGCACCGGAGCGCGATGACGCCGAGCTCGGTGCCGATCCCCGGCGCAACAACGACTTCCTCTTCGCCGACGACCCTCGGGGCTTCAAGTGTCCGGTGGGCGCCCACGCCCGGCGCGCCAACCCGCGCGACGGCCTGGAGGAGGAAGGCAGTGTCGACGTCCGGCTGCACCGGATGATCCGCCGCGGAACGAGCTACGGACCGCCGCTGCCCGAGGGCACGCTCGAGGACGACGGTGCCGATCGGGGCATCGTCTTCGTGTTCGCGGGAGCGCATCTCAAGCGCCAGTTCGAGTTCGTCAAGACCCAGTGGCTCAACGACGGCATCTTCATCGGGGCCCCCACCGAGAGGGATCCCCTCGTCGGACCGAACGACGGGTCGAGCGGCTTCACGATCCCCCGGCGTCCGATCCGCCGCAGGCTGCAGGACCTGCCACCGTTCGTAGTGACACGGGGCGGGGAGTACTTCTTCGTGCCGGGCCTGAAGGCCATGACCTGGCTCGCCGAGCTGGACACGTGAACGCCGACCACCACGCCGGCACCGACGAGAGGACCGCATCGCGATGAGCTCATCCGGCACGGAACGATGGAAGGCGCTCGACTTCGGGCCACCCCCTCCCGATGTCGTCGAGACCGAGGCCCCGGTGCTCCTCGACTACCTCGATGGCGGACGGGTCGCCGTGGTCACCCTCAACCGACCGCATGCCGACAACGCCATCACCACCGAGATGGGCGCCCTCCTGACCGAGATCGTCGAGACGATCGCGGTGCGCACCGCCGTCCGGGTCGTGATCCTGACCGGGGCAGGTGACCGGGCCTTCTCCGTCGGCAGCGACCTGCGGCAGCGCAAGTCGATGACCAAGGAGGACTGGCTGCGCCAGCGTCAAGCCTTCGACCGCACCCTCTACACCGTGCGTCAGCTTCGCAAGCCGATCTTCGCCGCCGTCAACGGCATCGCCTACGGCGGCGGCTGCGAGCTGGCCCAGAGCACCGACTTCATCATCGCGTCCGAGACGGCGACGTTCGGCCAGCCCGAAGCCATGCTCGGCCTGGCCGCGGGCGGCGGTTCCCCGGCCCTGCTGCCTCGTCTGCTCCCCCGCGGCAAGGCCATGCAGATGCTGATGACCGGCGATCCCGTTCCGGCCCAGGAGCTGCACCGGCTCGGCATGGTCAACGAGCTCCACGCTCCGGGAGACCTGATGCCGGCCGCCCGGCGGATCGCGGACAAGATCGCCAGCAACTCCCCGACGGCGGTCCAGTCGGTCAAACGCGCCGTCGCCCTCGGCGAGGGACAACCGATCGAGCAGGCGATCGCCATCATGATGGACGCCCACTGGCGTTCGGCTGTCCACCCCGACCGGGTGGAGGGAATCGGCGCCTTCAACGACGACCGCGAACCGACCTTCGACGACGCCGACTTCTGAGGCGTGAGCGCCGGCCCCCGGACCAATCGAGAGGAAGACCCACACATGACCGCCGCCAGTGATCTCGAGTCGGCGCGCGCCGGGCTGGAGATGATCAACCCGGCCCCCTACAACGCCGAGGCACCGCCCGAAGCACTGGTCGGGGACATCACGCCCACCGAGCTCCACTACGTGCGCAGCAACTTTGCCTTGCCCACCCACGACGGCGTCCTGGAGGTCGGCGGGGCTGTGGGCAACCCGCGGTCGCTGACCCTCGACGACCTCCGGGCACTGCCGGCCCACGAGCAGGCAGTGACGCTGGAGTGTGCGGGCAACGGACGCCTGGACATGCGACCGCTTCCCACCGGGGAACCGTGGGGCGACTACGCCGTGTCGACGGCACGATGGACCGGTGCCCTGCTGAGCGACGTACTGGCGCTCGCCGAGCCGGCCGCGGACGGCGTCGACGTCCGCTTCGAAGGTGCCGACCACGGCCCCTACCACCTCCAGGCGATCCTGACGGAGACCGACCAGGGCGACCTCACCTTCGTCCGTGCGCTCCCCCTGGCCGAGGCAGCCGATCCCGCCTCCGCGATCCTGGTCGCCTACGAGATGAACGGCGAACCGCTGACGCCCGATCACGGCGCTCCGTTCCGGATCATCGCGCCGCACTGGTACGCCGTTGCGTCGGTGAAGTGGCTGAACCGGATCGACGTGCTCACCGAGCCGTTCACCGGCGAGTTCCAGACCGGTCACTACATCTACCAGTGGCCGGATCGGCCCCACGAGCCGGTGACGCTGATGCGCGTGCGGGCCCGTATCACCGACCCCGCTCCCGGAGCCGTCCTCCCCCTCGGTCCTGCCACGATCCGAGGGAAGGCCTGGTCGGGCACGGGGCCGATCACCCAGGTCGACATCAGCCTCACCGGCGAGGGCGACTGGTACCCCGCACAGCTGGACCCGCCGAAGGGGCCCTACCAATGGCAGGACTGGTCCTTCGTCTGGGACAGCAACGACGTCGGAAGGCACACGCTCCGGGCCCGGGCGACCGACGCCGCAGGCAACACACAACCCGACGTGCCCCCGTGGAACCGGTTGGGTTACGGCAACAATGCCATCGAGGTCCTCTTCGTCGACCGACACTGATCGCGGCGTCGAGCCTCTCCCAGGACGCCCGCGAAGA
>CAVZFO010000014.1:0-57885 GCA_963774575.1 uncultured Actinomycetota bacterium
CCGTGTTCTGCCTGCGCGCGGCCGAGGGCGTGGTCGGGGACCCCGGCAGCCTCGGGGTGGTGATCGGCGGCTCGGGCAACGGCGAGCAGATGGCCGCCAACAAGGTGCCCGGCATCCGCGCCGCGCTGGTGTGGTCGGAGGAGACCGCGACCCTGGCGCGCGAGCACAACGACGCCCGGGTGATCGCGGTGGGCGGCCGGATGCACTCCGTCGAGGAGATGACCCGGTTCGTGGAGGTCTTCCTGGCCACCCCGTTCAGTGAGGAGGAGCGGCACGTACGCCGGATCGGCATGCTCACCGACTACGAGCGCACCCACGTGCTCCCGCCCCTCCCGGAGTCCGCCACCGGCCCGGACCACTCGTCCAGGGCCGATGCCTGAGGGGCACACGCTCCACCGGCTCGCCCGCGACCTGACCGCCGCGTTCGGCGGCCGGCGCGTCGCCGTGTCGAGTCCCCAGGGCAGGTTCGCGGAGTCCGCCGCGCTGGTGGACGGCAGCGTCCTGCTCGGCGCGGAGGCGGCCGGCAAGCACCTGTTCTGCGAGCTCGAGGGCGACCACGTCGTGCACGTGCACCTCGGCCTGATCGGCTCCTTCGACGTGCACGCCGGAGTCATGGACGTCCCGGTGCCCGTCGGCCAGGTCCGGCTGCGCCTGGCCACACCCGACGCGTACGCCGACCTGCGCGGCGCCATCGTGTGCGAGCTGGTCACTCCGCGAGCTCGTGACGAGGTGGTGGCCCGGCTCGGCCCCGACCCGTTGCGGGCGGACGCGGATCCCGCCCGGGCGTGGTCCCGCGTCAGCCGTTCGCAGCGGCCGGTCGGCGACCTGCTCCTCGACCAGGAGGTATCGCGGGAGTCGGCAACGTGTACCGCGCGGAGGTGCTGTTCCGTCACCGCATGCACCCGCTCCGCCCGGGCCGGACCCTGCGCGCGGGCCAGTGGCGGGCGATCTGGGACGACCTGGTCGTGCTGATGGCCGAGGGGGTGCGCACCGGGACCATCGACACCGTCCGTCCCGAGCACACGCCCGAGGCGATGGGACGGGCCGCCCGCGACGACGACCACGGCGGCGAGGTCTACGTCTATCGGCGCACGGGCCAGCCCTGCCACGTGTGCGGGTCGCGGATCCGCACCGCCGTGCTCAACGGCAGGAATCTCTTCTGGTGTCCGCGTTGTCAACCGCGCTTCCGGTCCCGAGCCGTACAGTGAGCGCGGACGACCGGACGGGATCACGACCATGAGTGGAGCGCCGAAGTCGCGATCGGCCGTCCCCTCGCGCGTCCCCAGTCGCCTGTCTGCCGCGTGGAAGTCGGTCGACGAGACGGGGGCACCGTCCAAGACCCCGCTGCTCGCCCTGACGGCGTTCACGGTCCTCTTGGCGATCGGCACGCTGGTCTTCCCCCAGTACGTGCCGATCACCGTCATCGTGCTGCCGTTGCTGTTGTCGAGCCTGTTCCTCACGCCTCGCTACGTGCCGCCGTTCGTGGGGCTGCTGCTCTTCGTGCTGTTGCTCTCCCTGCCCCGGATCGTCACGCCGACCACGCGCACCTGGGTCGCGTTCGGGGTCATCGTCGCGCTGTGTGCGCTGGTGCTGGCGACGTCCCACCAGCGGGGCAAGCTGGGCGTGGCCGGCACCCAGGGCGAGGCGATGCTCATCGACCTGCGCGACCGCATCCAGCGCTACGGTCAGCTGCCCGAGATGCCCAGCCAGTGGGTCGCCGAGTCGGCGCTGCGGTCGGCGGGCGGCACCCTCTTCGCGGGGGACTTCATCGTGGCCGCCGCGACGAAGGGCCGGCTCGATGTCGCGGTGGTGGACGTCAGCGGCAAGGGCGAGGCCGCGGCCACCCGGGCGTTGCTGCTGTCGGGCGCGTTCGGCGGCCTGATCACCGCCGTACCTCCCCACGAGTTCCTCATCGCCGCCAACGCCTACCTCCTCGGCCACCGCTGGGACGAGGGCTTCGCCACCGCGGTGCAGCTCTCGCTGGACCTCGGCACCGGCCACTTCGAGGTGTGGACCGCGGGTCACCCTCCGGCCGTGCACCTGGCGGCGGGCAGCGGGCGCTGGTCGGCCCTGCAGAGCGACGGCCCGGTGCTCGGCCTGATCGAGGGGGCCGAGTTCGAGAGCGTGCGCGGGGTGATGCGGCCCGGCGACGCCATCGTGCTCTACACCGACGGCCTGGTGGAGACCGCCAAGCGCGAGATCGAGCTCGGCATCGACCGGCTCATCGGCGAGTGCGAGAAGGCGCTGCACAGCGGCGAGACCGAGCGGGTGGAGCGGCTGGTGGAGAGCCTGGGCTCCAGCGACGACGACCGGGCCCTGCTGATGGTCGAGCGACGGGCCTAGCCGGGCCCGGGTGGGTGGTCGGGGCAGGCTCGCCGGTTGGGGCCGGGCCGCGCTCCTGTGGCAGCATGACACCCGCTCGTGCGGCCCCCTGCACACGTGATCGCGAGTGCCAGCGGGCGGGTCGGACGGGACGCGCGGATGTAGCTCAATGGTAGAGCCCCAGTCTTCCAAACTGGCTACGCGGGTTCGATTCCCGTCATCCGCTCTCAGGCGGCCGGAGGCCGACCTGGCGGGGCGTAGCGTAGTGGCTAGCGCGCCTGCTTTGGGAGCAGGAGATCGCAGGTTCGAGTCCTGTCGCCCCGACGGACGCGGGACAACCATGCCCCGCGCCACCCCGAACCAGTCCCGATCCCGAGGAGAACACCTGTGAAGAGCGCCGTCGAGACCTTGAGCCCGACCCGGGCCAAGCTGACCGTCGAGGTGCCCTTCGAGGAGCTCAAGCCGAGCCTCGACAAGGCGTACCAGGCCGTCGCCCAGCAGATCAACGTCCCCGGCTTCCGCCGCGGCAAGGTCCCGCCGATGGTGATCGACCGTCAGGTCGGCCGCGGGGCCATCCTCGACCAGGCGATCCAGGACGCGCTGCCGCAGTTCTACGTGCAGGCCCTGCAGGACAACGACCTCCAGCCGCTGGCCCAGCCGGAGATCGAGGTCACCCGGCTCGAGGACAACGAGGCCCTGGAGTTCACCGCCGAGGTGGACGTCAAGCCCGAGTTCGAGCTGCCTGCCTACGGCGACCTCACCGCGACCGTCGACGACGTCGCCGTGAGCGACGAGGACGTCGAGGAGCAGGTCGCGGCGCTGCGCGAGCGGTTCGCGACGCTGGTCGACGTCGACCGCGCGGCCGCCGACGGAGACTTCGTGGTCATCGACCTGACCGCCACCCAGGACGGCGACGTCGTCGAGGGCGCGGAGCTGACCGGCATGTCCTACAAGGTCGGTCGGGGCGGCATGCTCGACGGTCTCGACGAGGCCCTCGCCGGGATGAGCGCCGGGGAGGAGAAGACCTTCACCTCCCAGCTCGTCGGCGGCGACCTGGTCGGCCAGGACGTCGACGTCGCGGTGACGGTGACCCAGGTCCAGGAGCAGGAGCTGCCGGAGTACGACGACGAGTTCGCGCAGCTCGCCAGCGAGTTCGACACCGCCGCGGAGCTGACCGACGACGTGCGCGAGCGGCTCGGCCGGGGCAAGCGCCTCGAGCAGGCCGCCGCGGCCCGCGACGCCGTCCTCGAGGCGCTCCTCGAGCGCGTCGACGTGCCGCTGCCCGAGACGGTCGTCACCGACGAGCTCAACTCCCGCCGCCAGAACATCGAGCAGCAGCTGGCCTACGCCGGCATCACCTTGGAGAAGTACCTCGAGGACGAGGGACAGACCGAGGAGGAGTTCGAGGCCGACCTCGAGCGCCGGGTCCGTGACGCCGTGGTTGCCCAGCTGCTCCTCGACGAGGTCGCGGCCAAGGAGGAGCTCGGCGTCGACCAGCAGGAGCTCTCCCAGCACATGGTGATGCGCGCCCAGCAGTCCGGCCAGGACCCGCAGGAGTTCGCCAACCACATGTTCGAGCACAACCACGTGCCCGAGCTGGTCCAGGAGATCCGTCGCGGCAAGGCGCTCGCCCAGATCGTGGAGTCGGCCACCGTCAGCGACCGGTCCGGCAACGTCGTGGAGCTGAAGAACCTGCGCCCCGACGGCACCATCGGCGAGCCGGTCGACGAGTCCGAGCCGGACAGCGTCGAGGAGACCACCCCGGTCGTGGAGCCCACGACCGGCGACGAGCCCACGGCGGCGGCGCGCCTCTGAGCGGCGGGGACGGGTTCCGCGGCCCTGGATGCGGGCCACGAGGGTCGCTGCTCCAGGGAGGGCGAGCAGCCGGCCGCCGCAAATCCGCTGTTGGCGAACAGGGGCCGGTTCGTCCGGGTCTGGCGCCCTCCGGCGGCTAGGGTCGCAGCGTGACTGACCATTTCACCGGGACCATGAACGGCGGCGCTTCCGGCTACGGGCTGGACGACCACATCTACCAGCGGCTGCTGAAGGAACGCATCGTGTTCCTCGGCTCGGAGGTCCGGGAGCAGAACGCCAACGCGATCTGCGCGCAGCTGCTGCTGCTCTCGGCCGAGGACCCCGACGCCGACATCTTCCTGCACATCAACTCACCCGGCGGCTCCGTCGACGCGGGCATGGCCATCTACGACACCATGAACTACATCCCCAACGACGTCGCAACCGTCGGCATGGGGCTGGCCGCGTCGATGGGGCAGTTCCTGCTCTGCGCCGGCGCGAAGGGCAAGCGCTACGCGCTGCCGCACGCGCGGATCATGATGCACCAGCCGTCGTCCGGCATGGGCGGCTCGGCCTCGGACATCAAGATCCAGGCGCAGCAGTCCCTCTACATCAAGAAGGTGCTGCTCGAGCTGATCTCCGAGCACACCGGCCAGGCGCTCGAGCAGGTCATCGCCGACGCCGACCGCGACCGCTGGTTCACCGCCCAGGAGGCGCTCGAGTACGGCCTGGTCGACCAGGTCATCAAGAGCGCCCTGCAAGCCGCCGACGAGGGCCGCCCGGCCCGCAGCAAGGACTAGGACTGACATGAACTACTACATCCCCCAGTGGGAGGAGCGGACGTCGTACGGCTTCCGCCGCATCGACCCCTACGCCAAGCTCTTCGAGGACCGCATCATCTTCCTCGGCACGCCGATCTCCGACGACGTGGCCAACGCGGTGATGGCGCAGCTGCTCTGCCTGGAGTCGATGAACCCCGACCAGGACGTGCAGATCTACATCAACAGCCCCGGCGGCTCGTTCACGGCGCTGACCGCGATCTACGACACCATGCGGTTCATCCAGCCCGACGTGCAGACGGTGTGCCTGGGCCAGGCGGCCTCGGCGGCGGCGATCCTGCTGGCAGCCGGCACCCCCGGCAAGCGGCTGGCGCTGCCCAACAGCCGGATCCTGATCCACCAGCCCTACACCGAGGGCACCTTCGGCCAGACCTCGGACATCGAGATCCAGGCCAACGAGATCCTGCGCATGCGCGAGCTGCTGGAGAAGATGATCAGCGAGCACAGCGGCAAGACGATCGAGGAGGTCAGCCACGACATCGAGCGCGACAAGATCCTCACCGCCCAGGCGGCCGTCGAGTACGGCCTGATCGACGCGGTGCTCGACTCGCGCAAGAAGACCCCCGTCCTCGCCTGACGGAGTCAGACCCCTCCGGCGAGTTCCGTGTCCGTCCCCCCGCCAGGGGGTGGCTCGGGGTAACGTCGAGGGGTTGGCAGCCCAGACCGTGGGGATGCCCACCAACTGCACCAACCGCACCACCCGTCGTACCCGCCGGAGACCCTGCTCCGGCAGACTCATACGGCCGAATCGGAGGATGACCGCCCGTGGCACGCATCGGTGACGGAGGCGACCTGCTGAAGTGCTCTTTCTGCGGCAAGAGCCAGAAGCAGGTCAAGAAGCTCATCGCCGGCCCCGGCGTCTACATCTGCGACGAGTGCATCGACCTGTGCAACGAGATCATCGAGGAGGAGCTCAGCGAGGGCGCCGAGGTCACCCTCGACGAGCTGCCCAAGCCGCGCGAGATCTCGGAGTTCCTCGACTCCTACGTCATCGGCCAGGAGCAGGCCAAGAAGACCCTCGCGGTGGCCGTCTACAACCACTACAAGCGGGTGCAGGCCGGCCTCCAGCCCCTCTCGGGCAAGCACTCCAAGGAAGAGATCGTCGAGGTCGCCAAGAGCAACATCCTGCTCATCGGCCCGACCGGCTGCGGCAAGACCTACCTCGCCCAGACGCTGGCCCGGATGCTCAACGTGCCCTTCGCGATCGCCGACGCCACGGCGCTGACCGAGGCCGGCTACGTCGGTGAGGACGTCGAGAACATCCTGCTCAAGCTGATCCAGGCCGCCGACTACGACGTCAAGAAGGCCGAGACCGGGATCATCTACATCGACGAGATCGACAAGGTCGCCCGCAAGGCCGAGAACCCCTCCATCACCCGCGACGTGTCGGGCGAGGGCGTGCAGCAGGCGCTGCTGAAGATCATCGAGGGGACCACCGCATCGGTGCCGCCTCAGGGGGGCCGCAAGCACCCCCACCAGGAGTTCATCCAGATCGACACCACCAACATCCTGTTCATCGTGGGTGGCGCCTTCGCCGGGCTCGAGCAGATCATCGAGCAGCGGGTCGGCAAGAAGTCCCTCGGCTTCACCGCCGAGGTGCGTGGCCAGGCCGAGCGCGACGGCGAGGACCTCCTCTCCCTGGTCCGCCCCGAGGACCTCTCCAAGTTCGGGCTGATCCCCGAGTTCATCGGCCGGCTCCCGATGATCGCCACCGTCCGCAAGCTCGACGTCGAGGCCCTGGTCCGGATCCTCACCGAGCCGCGCAACGCGTTCGTGAAGCAGTACCAGAAGCTCTTCGAGATCGACGACGTCGAGCTCGAGTTCACCCCCGACGCCATCGCCGCCGTCGCCGCCAAGGCGCTCGAGCGCGGCACCGGCGCCCGGGGCGCGCGCGCCATCCTGGAGGAGGTACTCCTCCACGTGATGTACGACGTACCCTCCCGCGGCGACGTCGCCAAGGTGATCGTCAACCGCGACACCGTCACCGACGACGTCGCCCCCGACCTCATCCCCCGCGAGACCGAGGCCAAGAAGAAGAAGTCGGCGTAGGCGGCCGGCGCGGACCGATTCGTCTGCGGTCTCGCCGAGCCTTCCAGGCTCACGAGGCGTGGACGAATCGCGGCGCTGTTCTCGGTGAGCGGGCCGGTGTGCACGACGACGAGGCCGCGAGTGCCGGGCTCTCGCCAGCGGGCGAACCTCGAGCCTCGTGGCTCCGATCTGACTTGCCAGCCGACGAGTGGCCACGTCCCGTCGCGCCATCGCCGCGATCGTCGGTCGTCCTGGTCGGCGCGGGACGCTGACGAATCGGAGTTGGGTCGCCGGTCATCCCGGATGTGCCCGGTCCGACCACGACGCCGGCCGCTCTCCACAGGCGCGCGCTCGATTCGTCGCGAGGCCGAGCGGAGTCCAGCAGGACCGCAGACGAATCGCGAAAAGCCCTAGACCTCCGCCAGCTCTGCGACGACCGAGATCTCGGTGGCGTCGTCGACGGGGGTGAAGACCAGGTCGCCCTGGACGTGGCCGGCGCGGCGCAGGTCGGCGGCGGCGGCGGAGGCGGCCTCGACCAGGGCGGCGGGGCCGGTGACCTCGACCCGCGCGAGCGGGGCCCGCATCGAGACCTTGGCCTGGGACTTCGCGCCACGGATGCCGATCAGGGCGGCGGCCACGGCGTCCAGCAGGGCCGGGTCGGCGTCGACCTCGACGCCGTCGTGGTGGGCCGGCCAGGACGCCAGGTGGATCGACCCGTCCTGCCACCAGGACCAGACCTCCTCGGTGACGTACGGCAGGAACGGCGCGAGCAGCCGCAGCGTCGTGTGCAGGGCACAGGCCAGGGTGGCCCGGGCCGAAGCGGATCCCGCGTCGGTGTCGTCGTACGCGCGCTCCTTGACCAGCTCGAGGTAGTCGTCGCAGAACTCCCAGAAGAACTTCTCGGTGACCTCGAGCGCCGTCGTGTAGTCGTAGGCGTCGAAGCCGGCGGTCGCGCGCTCGCAGGTGGTCAGCAGCCGGGCCAGCAGGGCCCGGTCGACCGCCTCGGTGATCACCTCGGGGTCGGGGTCGGTCGCGCCGACCGAGCCCAGCACGAACTTGGAGGCGTTGAGCACCTTCATCGCCAGCCGGCGGCCCACCTTCATCTGGGTCTCGTCGAACGGCGAGTCGGCGCCGGGGCGGCCGATGGCCGCGCGCCAGCGGACGGCGTCGGCGCCGTACTGCTCGAGCACCTCGCTCGGCACGAAGGCGTTGCCCTTGGACTTCGACATCTTCTTGCGGTCGGGGTCGACGATGAAGCCGGAGATCATCGCGTGCGACCACGGCACCACGCCCTGCTCGAAGTGCGCCCGCACGACCCGCGAGAACAGCCAGGTGCGGATGATGTCGTGGGCGTGCGTGCACAGGTCGTACGGGAACACCCGCGCGAACAGGTCCTCGTCGGTGAGCCAGCCACCGGCGATCTGCGGCGAGAGCGACGACGTGGCCCAGGTGTCCATCACGTCGGGGTCGCCGACGAACCCGCCCGGCTTGCCGCGCCGGTCCTCGTCGTACCCCTGCGGCGCCTGCGTCGACGGGTCCATCGGCAGCTCGGACTCGCGCGGCAGCAGCGGGTGCTCGTAGTCGGGCTCGCCCTCGTCGTCGAGCGGGTACCAGACCGGGAACGGGACGCCGAAGAACCGCTGGCGGCTGATCAGCCAGTCGCCGTTGAGGCCGCCGACCCAGTTGTCGTAGCGGTGCCGCATGTGCGCCGGGATCCAGTCGATCTCCTCGCCGCGCTTGCGCAGCTCGTCACGCAGGCCCTCGTCGCGGCCGCCGTTCCTGATGTACCACTGACGGGTCGCCACGATCTCGAGCGGCTTGTCGCCCTTCTCGTAGAAGTTGGCCTTCCGCGTCGTCGGCGTCGGCTCGCCGTCGAGGTCGCCGGACTCGCGCAGCAGCGCCACCATCGCCTCGCGGGCGCTGAACACGGTCTTGCCGGCCAGGTGCTCGTCGTACGCCGCCGCGCCGGCGCCGCCGATCCAGGCCGGCGTGTCGCGGGTCAGCCGCCCGTCGCGACCGATCACGGTGCGCACCGGCAGCTGCAGCTCGCGCCACCACTGCACGTCGGTCAGGTCGCCGAACGTGCAGCACATGGCGATCCCGGCGCCCTTGTCCATCTCCGCGAGGTGGTGGGCCACGACGGGGATCTCGACACCGAAGACCGGCGAGGTGACCGTGGTGCCGAACAGGTCCCGGTACCGCTCGTCGTCCGGGTGCGCGATCAGCGCCACCGCACTGGCGATCAGCTCGGGGCGGGTCGTCTCGACGTACACCGGCGTCCCGTCGGGCCGGTGGTAGGCGACGCGGTGGTAGTGCCCGGCGTAGTCACGCGCCTCGAGCTCGGCCTGCGCCACGGCTGTCTGGAACGTCACGTCCCACAGGGTCGGGGCGTCGGCGAGGTAGGCCTCGCCGCGCGCGAAGTTGCGCAGGAAGGCCACCTGGCTGACCTGTTGGGACTTCGGCCCGATGGTCGTGTAGTGCTCGTCCCAGTCGACCGACAGCCCGAGCGTGCGCCACAGCCCCTCGTAGAGCTTCTCGTCCTCCACCACGAGCTGCTCGCACAGCGCGACGAAGTTGGGCCGGTCGACCGGCACCTGGCGCTTCGGGTCGGGCTTCTCCGGCGGCGTGAACGACGGGTCGTACGGCAGCGACGGGTCGCACCGGACGCCGAAGTAGTTCTGCACCCGGCGCTCGGTGGGCAGGCCGTTGTCGTCCCAGCCCATCGGGTAGAAGACGGCCTTGCCCCGCATCCGCTGGTAACGGGCGATCAGGTCGGTGTGCGTGTAGGAGTAGACGTGCCCGACGTGCAGCGACCCGGACACCGTCGGCGGCGGGGTGTCGATCGAGTAGATCTCGTCGCGCGTCCTGGTCCGGTCGAACTTGAAGGTCTGGTCGGCCTTCCAGCGCTCGGACCACTTCGCCTCGAGCCCCTCCAGCGCAGGCTTGTCCGGTACGACGACGGAACGCCGCTCGGCGCTCGTCGTGGACCGGTCCTGGCTGTGGGTCTGGGTCATGCGGCCCAGGATATTGGGGTGAAGCGGCTCGAGTCGCATCGATACCGTCGGTCCGCATGAGGGACGACCCAGGCTTTCGAGTCGACATCACCACCGACCCCCAAGCGTTCCTGGACACAGCCGGGGACCTCCTCGCGTCCGACCCGGTCGTGACCACGGTGATGGCGAGCGTGACCAGCCGGTACCGCGACCTGCGGGAAGGCGGTGAGCCGCCGCCGACCGACCGGCCGGAGTGGTGGGCCGTCGTCCGGGACCCGGAGGGTGCCGTCGCCGGGCTGGCGATGCGGACCGCCCGGACCCCGCCGCACCCGCTGTTCGTGCTCCCGATGCCGGACGATGCGGCGCTGGCGTTGGCCCGCGCCCTGCATGCCCGCGACGAGTCGGTCGGCGGCCTCAACGGTTCGCTGCCCGCCGCCGAGGTCTGCGCGGGCGAGCTGGCCCGGCTCCAGGGTGACCGGGTCGAGGTCGCCCAGCACACGCGTCTCTTCGAGCTCGGCGAGCTCACCGCACCCACCGGCGTACCCGGCCGGCTGCGGGTCGCCACCCCCGACGACCTGGAGCTGGCCCGGGCCTGGGTCGACCGGTTCATGGACGACGCCGACGAGCAGGCCGGCCGCGCGCCCGGCGCCAACGGCCGCGAGGCGATCGACCCCGGGGACCTGCTGCGCCGCATCGAGCAGGGCAGCTACTGGTTCTGGCTGGACGACGCCGGCGAGCGGGTGCACCTGACGGGGGCGAACCCCCCGGCGTTCGGCGTGGCCCGGGTCGGACCGGTCTACACGCCGCCGGCCCAGCGCCGGAAGGGGTACGCCGGCGCGGCGGTGGCCGAGGTCTCCCGGCTGCTGCGCGACGCCGGCGCCCGGGTCTGCCTGTACACCGACCAGGCCAACCCGACCTCCAACGGCATCTACCAGGCGATCGGGTACCGACCCGTCGTCGACCAGGTGAACCTCAGGATCGTGCCCCGCCGCCCCCTAGAGTTGCCGCGAGATGACCGACCAGCCTGATCCGACCGACGACGCGCCGCGCTACGCGCAGACCTTCGAGGAGGTCGAGGACGCACTGCTGTCGCGCTGGCCCGAGACGCGGATGGAGCCGTCCCTGGACCGGATCCGCGCGTTCACCGAGCTCCTCGGCGACCCGCAGCGCACCTACCCCGTCATCCACCTGACCGGCACCAACGGCAAGACCTCGACGGCGCGGATGATCGACACGTTGCTGCGCGCCATGGAGCTCCGCACCGGCCGCTTCACCAGCCCGCACGTCGAGCGGATGACGGAGCGGATCAGCCTGGACGGCGAGCCGATGACCGACGAGCAGTTCGTGCGCGCCTTCAACGACGTGGCGCCGTACACCCACCTCGTCGACGCGTCCGAGCCGCACCCGCTCTCCTTCTTCGAGACCGTCGTCGGGATGGCCTACGCCGCGTTCGCCGACGCGCCGGTCGACGTCGCCATCGTCGAGGTCGGCCTCGGGGGCACGTGGGACGCCACGAACGTCGCCGACGCGACCGTCGCCGTGGTGCTTCCGGTCGCGGTCGACCACGCCCACCTCCTGGGCGACGACCCGGTCACCATCGCGGGGGAGAAGGCCGGGATCATCAAGCCCGGCTCGATCGCCGTGGTCGCCGAGCAGCTCCCCGACGTGGAGGACGTGATCCGCGCCCGCGCGACCGACGTGGGGGCCCGGCTCGTGCGCGAGGGCGTCGACTTCGGTGTCGCCACCCGCTCACCGGCCGTCGGCGGTCAGGTGGTGTCCCTGCAGACCACCCGGGCCCGGTACGACGAGGTCTTCCTGCCGCTGTACGGCGCGCACCAGGCGCAGAACGCCGCCGTCGCGCTGGTCGCCGTCGAGGCCTTCCTCGGCACCGACCCGCTCGACGCGGAGCTGGTGAACGCGGCCTTCGCCGAGGTCAGCTCGCCCGGCCGGCTGGAGGTGATCCGGCGCAGCCCGACGATCCTGCTCGACGCTGCGCACAACCCGCACGGCGCCGAGGCGACGGCGGCGGCGCTGGAGGACTCCTTCCAGCTCGACCCCGTGGTCGGGGTGATCGGCGTGATGGCCGACAAGGACCACGAGGGCCTGCTGGCGGCGTTCGAGCCCCACCTCTCCCACGTCGTCTGCACCCAGAACTCCACCGCCCGGGCGCTGCCGGCCGCCGAGCTCGCCGTGATCGCCCGGGAGGTCTTCGGCGACGACCGCGTCACCGTGGCCCCGTCCTTGCCGGACGCGATCGACCAGGCCGTCACCATC
Source organism: uncultured Actinomycetota bacterium (assembly GCA_963774575.1). Lineage (GTDB taxonomy): Bacteria > Actinomycetota > Actinomycetes > Propionibacteriales > Nocardioidaceae > Nocardioides. Next base: position 12,251 of record CAVZFO010000014.1, read on the forward strand.
GCGGAGTCCGGGGCGTCCTCCGGCTCCTCGTTCGGCTCCGGCGCGGTGCTCGTGACCGGCTCGGTGGTGACCGTCGGCGAGGCGCGGCGGCTCCTCAAGGGATCCCGATGAGTCAGCCGTCGCCCGAGGTGCCCGCCGCCGAGGAGCGCTCGCCGCGGCGCGGCATGTGCGCGGCGATCCTCAGCCTCGAGGGCGTGACCCTCGGCCTGACCACCCCGGTGATGATCTCGGTCTCCGGCGTCGACACCTCCACGGCGATCTGGGTCGGCCTCGGCCTGGCCGTCGCCTGCTTCGTGCTGGCCGGCCTGCTGCGCGGCGAGTGGGCCTACGCCCTCGGGTGGGTGCTGCAGGGCGTCGCGATCGGGCTCGGGTTCGTGATCCCGCTGATGTTCCTGCTGGGCGCGATCTTCGGGCTGCTGTGGGGGACGGCCTACTTCCTGGGCCGGCAGGATCGAGCGCGAGCGGGCCGAGGCCTACGCCGCCCGCGTCCGGGGCGAGGCGTGAGCGAGCCGCTCTCGCCGACCGACCGGACCCGGCTCGGACGGCTCGCCGAGAAGGGCCGCACCGACCGCCGCGAGCTGCACGACCTCCTCGACACCGCCCTGGTCGCGCACGTCGGCCTCGACGCCGGCGGCTACCCGCTGGTGCTGCCCACGGCGTACGCCGTCGACCTCGACGGGCCCGACCGCGGCGGCACGCTCTACCTCCACGGCTCCGTCGCCGCGAAGTGGCTGGTGGCCGCCCGCGGTGCGCGGGTGTGCGTGACGATCACGGAGGTCGACGGGCTGGTCGCGGCCCGCTCGGGCTTCGAGAGCTCGATGAACTACCGCACGGCCGTCGTCCTCGGCGAGGCGCGGGTGGTCGAGGACGACGACGAGCGGCTGCGCGCCCTCGACCTGATGGTCGACCACATGGTTCCCGGCCGGGCCGCGACGATCCGGCGGCCGACGCGCAAGGAGCTCGCCGCGACGCAGGTGCTGGCCGTGCCGCTCTGGGAGGCCTCGCTCAAGGTCCGTGCCGGCGGTCCGGACGACGAGGAGGACGACGTCGCGGCCGATCCCTGGGGCGGCCACATCCCGCTCTACCGGGTCGCCGGCGCCCCCGTCGGCGACGAGGGTTCGCGCGGACCGGTGCCGGACGACGTACGCCGTCGCGCCGAGCAGCTGGGCTTCTCCCAGGCCGACTCCTAGCTCACCGGGTCTCGACGCGCCGGTTGGGACCTCGCAGGCTCGGTCCCACGGCTTGCTCGACCTGGCGACTACCTAGCGGCGCACTCCTCCGTCGTTCGCCACTAGGGTCGCTCACATGGAACGCACCCTGGTCCTGGTCAAGCCCGACGGCGTCCGTCGTGGCCTCACCGGCGAGGTCCTTCGGCGGATCGAGGCGAAGGGCTACGGCCTCGTGCGGCTGGAGCTGCGCGCGGCCACCCCGGAGCTCCTGGCCGAGCACTACGCCGAGCACGCGGGCAAGCCGTTCTACGAGCCGCTGGTCGCGTTCATGCTGTCCGGGCCCGTCGCCGCCGTGGTCGTGGAGGGCGAGCGGGTGATCGAGGGGTTCCGGTCCCTGGCGGGCGCCACCGACCCCACGGCTGCGGCACCCGGCACGATCCGGGGCGACCTGGGCCGGGACTGGGGCCTCGCGGTGCAGCAGAACCTCGTGCACGGCTCGGACTCCCCGGAGTCCGCCGCCCGGGAGATCGGGATCTGGTTCCCGGACCTGCCCTGAGCGTCGGCGTGGCGTCCCACCCACGCTGACCTGCGCGCTTAGCCTCGGAAGCGGGTCGACCGCTGTTCGTCTGTTCTTGTCGGCCCAACCTTCCCCGGTACGTCGACAGACGAGGCAGCGCACGCATGGCAGGCAGCTTGATCGGCCGTGACATGGCCGTGGATCTCGGCACGGCCAACACGCTGGTCTACGTGCGCGGCAAGGGCGTGCTGCTCGACGAGCCCAGCGTCGTGGCCCTCAACACCACGACCGGCGAGGTGCTCGCCGTCGGCCACGAGGCCAAGCGGATGATCGGCCGCACCCCCGACACCATCGAGACGATCCGTCCACTCAAGGACGGCGTGATCGCCGACTTCGAGGCCACCGAGCAGATGCTCCGGTTCTTCATCCGGTCGGTGCACCGCCGTCGCTACTTCGCCAAGCCGCGGATGGTCATCTGCGTGCCGAGCGGCATCACGGCCGTGGAGCAGCGGGCCGTCAAGGAGGCGGGGTACCAGGCGGGGGCCCGGCAGGTCTACATCATCGAGGAGCCGATGGCCGCGGCGATCGGAGCCGGCCTGCCGGTGCACGAAGCCACCGGCAACATGGTCGTCGACGTGGGCGGCGGGACCACGGAGGTCGCGGTCATCTCCCTGGGCGGCGTCGTCACCAGCCTCTCGGTCCGCACCGCGGGTGACGAGCTCGACGCCTCGATCGTGGCGTGGATGAAGAAGGAGCACGGCCTGATGCTCGGCGAGCGGACCGCCGAGGAGGTCAAGATGACCGTCGGCTCGGCCTTCCCGCAGCCCCGGGAGACCGAGGCCGAGATCCGCGGGCGGGACCTGGTCACCGGGCTGCCACGGACCGTGACCGTCTCCAGTGCCGACGTTCGTCAGGCGATGGAGGAGCCGCTGCACACCATCGTCGACGCGGTCCGCACCACCCTCGACCAGACGCCCCCCGAGCTGGCGGGCGACATCATGGACCGCGGCATCGTGCTCACCGGCGGCGGCGCCCTGCTCCGCGGCCTGGACGACCGGCTGCGGCACGAGACCGGCATGCCGGTCCACGTCGCCGACGACCCGCTCACCAGCGTGACGATGGGCGCGGCCCGGTGCGTGGAGGAGTTCGAGGGTCTGCAGCAGGTCCTGGTCGCCCCGAACGGCTACCCACGACGGAGGTCGTGATGCCTCCGCGTCGTCCCGGCGAGCCGCGACCGCGCCGCTCGGTGCTCGTCGCGCTGCTGCTGGCCTGCGCGACCCTGATCACCCTCGACTACCACGGCGGCACCGGCTCGCCCATGGAGCCCGCCCGACGGGCGATGGGCGAGGTGTTCGGGCCCGTCGAGACCGCGGTGTCGGCCGCGATCCGGCCGGTGACGGCCGTCCCCGACTGGTTCCACACGCGCTCGCAGCTGCGGCACCAGATCGCCACGCTCACGGCGCAGAACTCCGAGCTGCGGCAGCGGGTCAACACCTCCGGTGTCGACCGCAACCGGCTGGCCGAGTACGACGGGCTGACGGCCGCCGCGAGCACGCTCGGGCAGGCCCTGGTGCCGGCGCGGGTCGTCGGCATCGGCGCCACCCAGACCTTCTCCCGCACGGTCACCATCGACGCGGGCTCACGGGCCGGCGTCGCGCCGGACCAGACGGTGGTCAACGCCGACGGGCTGGTCGGCCGGGTGCTCCGGGTGACCCGGTCCACCGCCACCGTGCTGCTCGTCATCGACGCCGAGTCGGTGGTGGGCGGCCGGATCGGGGACAGCATGCAGCTGGGGTTCCTCCACGGCCGGGGCGACCTCGCCCGCAGCGGTCGGCTGGACCTCGAGCTGGTCGACGACTCCGTGGTGCCGAGCAAGGGCGACGTGGTCGTGACCTGGGGCAGCCAGGGCGGCGCGCCGTACATCACGGGCGTCCCCGTCGGCCGCGTCACCCAGGTGTTCAGCAGCCTGCGGCAGACCTCGCAGCGAGCCGTGATCGAGCCGTTCGTGGACTTCGGCGCGCTCGACGTCGTCGGCGTCGTCGTGCCTTCCGGCACGACGTCCGACCGCTCCGTCGTCGAGGCCGACGGGACGCTGCGATGATGCCTCGGCTCGAGCGTGCTGCGCTGGACGGTGAACGTCGCCCTCGTCGTCCTGGCGCTGGTGCTCCAGGTGACCCTGCTCCCGCACCTCGCCCCCGAGGCCCTGGGGCACGGCGTGGTCCCCAACCTCTGCCTGCTGGTCGTGGTCGGTGCGGCCCTGGTGCGCGGCCCCGAGCAGGGTGCCCTGCTCGGCTTCGTGGCCGGCGTGCTGCTCGACCTGGCGCCCCCGGCCGACCACGTCGCGGGCCGCTGGGCGCTGGCGCTCGTGGTCGTGGGCTACGTCGCCGGGCGGATGCGTCCCGAGGCCGGCGCCGCCGGGGCCGGGGACACCAAGCCCTCGGTCGGCGCCGTCGTCGCGACGGTCGCGGTGGCGTCCTTCGTGGGCACCTCGATCTACGCGATCAGTGGGCTGCTGCTCCAGGACCCGGTGGTGTCCATCGGCGACCTGCTCCCGGTGATCCTCGCCGGCGTGCTCTGGGACGTGCTGCTGACGCCGTTCGTGCTGCCGGTCGTGATGCGGCTCTTCGTCGCGCTGGAGCCGGGGCAGGCGCCCGCGTGACGGTGAGGACGGAGCGAGGGCGGCTGCGGGTGCTGGTGATCCAGGCCCTGGTGTTCTCCCTGTTCGCGACGCTCTTCGGCCGCCTCTACTACCTCCAGGTGGTCAGCGGCGAGACCTACCACGCGCGCGCGGCCTCCCAGTCGCTGCGCGACATCGTGGTGCAGCCCGAGCGCGGCCTGATCGTCGACGACCAGGGCCGCCCGCTCGTGGCCAACCGCACGTCGTGGGTGGTCTCGGTCGACCGCACCCTGCTCGGCAAGCTGGGTGACCACGGCTCCGACGTCGTGCGTCAAGCGGCTGGCCGCGGTGCTCGACCTGAAGGCCTCGCGGATCCGGGCCCGGCTGGTCTCCTGCGGGGACGCGAAGAGCGTGGTCGGGGTCTGCTGGAACGGCTCGCCGTACCAGCCCGTACCCGTCGCGACGGGCGTCGGAAAGCCCGTGGCGCTGCGCATCCTGGAGCAGCCCGAGGACTACCCGGCCGTGCTGGCCGAGCAGCAGAGCGTCCGCAGCTACCCCCGCCCGTTCGGGATCAACCTCGCGCACGTGCTGGGCTACCTCAGCCCGATCACGGCGGACGAGTACGACACCGCGCAGGAGGACGGGGACACCTCGGTCAACGGGGCCTCCGTCGTCGGCCGGGCGGGCGTCGAGCAGCAGTACGACCGGTGGCTGCGCGGCATGCCCGGCTACCGGACCGTGGCCGTCGACTCGATGGGCCGGGTCCTCGGCGACGACAGCGAGGTGGCCGGCCAGCCGGGCGACACGCTGGTCACCTCGATCGACGCCAAGGTCCAGGGCGTCGTGGAGCGGCAGCTGGCCGACACCATCACGACGGCGCGGGCGACGTACGACGAGGTGACGCACCGCAACTACGCCGCGGACTCCGGTGCCGTGGTGGTGCTGGAGGCGAAGACCGGCCGGGTGGTCGCGATGGCCAGCCAGCCGACGTACGACCCCTCGGTCTGGGTCGGCGGCATCAGCAAGGCGCAGCTCTCCCGGCTCTACTCGCCGCGGGCGGGCAACCCGCTGCTGGGCCGGGCCACGCAGGGGCAGTTCGCCCCCGGCTCGACCTGGAAGCCGGTGATGACGGTCAGCGCGCTCAACAACGGGTTCTCGCCGGACACCCGACTCGACTGCTCCTCGGGCGTGCAGGTCGGCAACCGCCTGTTCAAGAACTACGAGTCGGAATCCCTCGGCTACATCGACTTCGCGAAGGCCCTGCAGTACTCCTGCGACACCTTCTTCTACCGCGTCGGGCTGAGCTTCTGGGACCGCTACGGCTCCGACCCGCAGGACGTCGACGCCAAGGACCCGCTGGTCGAGGGAGCGAAGAACTTCGGGTTCGGCAAGGAGACCGGCATCGACCTGCCGGGGGAGGCGAGCGGCCGGATCGCCGACCGGCACTGGAAGCTCGCCTACTGGAAGTCGATGAAGGGCTACTACTGCAAGATCGACCAGCAGAACACCGATGGGAAGCGGGACTTCCTGCACGTCTTCGCCCACGAGTTCTGCCTCGAGGGCAGCTACTACCGCGCGGGCGACGCCGTGAACTTCGCCATCGGCCAGGGCGACACGCTGGTCACGCCGCTCCAGCTCGCCCGCGCCTACGCCGCGCTCTCCAACGGCGGCACGCTCTTCGAGCCGCGGATCGGCAAGGCGATCGTCAGCCCCGACGGCACCGTGCTCAAGCGGATCGCCCCCAAGGTCCAGGGCCGGGTGAAGGCGACGCCGGCCAGCATGAGGTACGTCGACCAGGCCCTGCTCGGCACGGCCAAGGTCGGCACCATGGCGTGGAAGATGATCGACTTCCCGCTCGACCGTGTGCACATCCGGTCCAAGACCGGGTCGGCCGAGGTCTACGGCAAGCAGTCGACGTCCTGGGTCGCGTCGTACGACGAGAACTACGTGGTCGTGATGATGGTGAGCCAGGCCGGCACCGGGTCGGGGACCTCAGGGCCGGCGGTACGCGCGATCTGGGAGTCGTTGTACGGCATCGACGGGACCTCGGTCGATCCCCAGCGCGCCGCGATCCCGGGCACGACACCGCCGGACGGACTGCCGACGTTCGTCGGTGACGGCTCGATCCTCCCGCCGGGACGCAAGGAGGGAGGCGGATGATCCGCACCCGCAACCCCGGACTCGACTGGGTGATGATCGGTGCGGTGCTCGCGCTGGTCACCATCGGCAGCCTGCTGGTGTGGTCGGCCACCTCGCACCGCGACGACCTCACGATGGGTGACCCCGCGGCGTACCTGAAGAAGCAGGTCGTCAACATCTGCATCGGCCTGGTGCTCATGGTCGTCGTCACCGCGACCGACTACCGGTGGGTGCGGAGCCTGGCGCCGTTCGTCTATCTCGCCTCGGTCGGCGGCCTGGTGCTCGTGCTCACCAACGGCTCGACCATCAACGGCTCGCGGTCGTGGATCCAGCTCGGCGGGTTGTCGGTGCAGCCGTCGGAGTTCGCCAAGCTCGCGGTGGTCATCGGGATGGCGCTGCTCGTGGCCGAGCGGACCGAGGGCCGCCGCCGGCCGGTCGGGATCGGCGCCGTGCTCGGCATGCTCGCGATCGCCGCCGTGCCGTCCGCCCTGATCATGCTGCAGCCCGACCTCGGCACCATGCTCGTGCTCTCGGCGACCGTGTTCGGCGTGCTCGCGGTGGCCGGTACGCCGCGGCGCTGGCTGGCCCTGCTGCTGGCGGGTGGGGTGACCGCGGCGGTCGCGATGGTCGCGGGAGGGTTCCTCAAGGCCTACCAGGTCGACCGTTTCCTGGCCTTCACCAACCCCGACCTGGACCCGCGCGGCGCCGGCTACAACACCGAGCAGGCGCGGATCGCGGTGGGCAACGGCGGGCTGTTCGGTCAGGGCCTCTTCCACGGTTCGCAGACGCAGTCGGGCTTCGTGCCCGAGCAGCACACCGACTTCGTGTTCACGGTCGCCGGCGAGGAGCTCGGGCTGGTCGGGGCCGGGCTGGTGATCGCCCTGCTGTGCCTGGTGATCTGGCGTGCCCTGGCCATCGCCTCGACGACGCCCGACGTCTTCGGCCGGGTGGCGGCGGCGGGCATCGCCTGCTGGTTCGGGTTCCAGACCTTCCAGAACATCGGCATGTGCCTGGGCATCATGCCCGTGACCGGGGTGCCCCTGCCGTTCGTGTCGTACGGCGGGTCGTCGCTGTTCGCCGGCATGCTCGCCATCGGCCTGCTCCAGAACATCGCCACCCGCGCGCACGAGCAGTCCCGCGGGTCCAAGGCCATCGCCGTACGGATGATGTCCCGGGTCTGACCCGCGCACTGCCCCGGCCGCGCGGACTTCGGTGTCGTTCCTGACCGTTTGTGCCGGTTGCAACGACCACTAAGGGACAGGACACCCGGTCGACCGGGTGTTCCGCCCCCCGGGCGGTGCCTCCGCCGAGACCCCTCAGGGTTTGATGCTCAGGAAGATGTAGGCGGCCAGGATCACCAGGTGCAGGCCGCCGTTGAGCGGCTTGGCGCGGCCGGGCACGACGGTGAGCACGCCGACGATCACCGAGACCATCAACAGCACGATCTGGGTCTCGCCCAGGCCCAGGGTCAGCGGGCCGTCCAGCCAGATCATGGCCACCGCGATGGTCGGGATGGTGAGACCGATGCTGGCGATCGCCGAGCCGTAGGCGAGGTTGAGGCTGGTCTGCACGCGCTGGCGGCTGGCCGACCGGACCGCCGAGATGGACTCCGGGAGCAGCACCAGCAGGGCGATGACGACGCCGACGAACGCGTGCGGGAACCCGACCGCCGCCACGACGTCCTCGATGACCGTCGACTCGACCTTGGCCAGCCCGACGACGGAGACCAGGGCCACGAGGAGGAGCCCGACGCTGATCAGCGCCGTCCGGTCGGACGGCGGGTCGGCGTGGCCGTCGTGGTCGTCGTCGCGGGATGCCGTGCTCGCCGCTCACCGGCAGGAAGAAGTCGCGGTGCTGGACGGTCTGGGTGAAGACGAACATCAGGTAGACGAGCAGCGAGGCGACCGCCGCGAAGGCGAGCTGACCCGGGCTGAACGCCGGTCCCGGCTGGGTGGTGGTGAAGCGGGGGAGCAGCAGCGTCAGCGTCGCCAGGGTGACCACGGTGGCCAACGACGAGCCGGTGCCCTCGGCGTTGAACACCGTCAGCCCCGTCTTCCGGGCGCCGACCAGGAGCGAGAGGCCGACGATGCCGTTCACGCTGATCATCACCGCCGCGAAGACCGTGTCGCGGGCCAGCTCCGACGTGTCCTTGTGGCCGCTCACCATGAGGGTGACGATCAGGGCGACCTCGATGACGGTCACCGCCACGGCGAGGATCAGTGAGCCGTACGGTTCGCCCACCCGGTGGGCGACGACCTCCGCGTGGTGCACCGCCGCCAGCACCGCCCCGACCAGGACCACGAAGACCACGGCCGCCCACACCGGCGCCGGGTGATGTCCCCAGGAGACGGCGAGCACCACCACCGCGAGCAGCGGCATCAGGGTGGTCCACGAGAGCCACATCGCCCGAGAGTCCTGCCCCTGCGCCGCCATGCGGGCAACCCTAGGGGGAGGGCAGGAGCGGGCCGCCCCTCTCGGCCCATGCGCTGACGGTCACTGCTCCGACAACCCGCGCGGGACGGCCCCGAACGCCAGTATCCGAGCGGCGATGAGGACGGGTGAGCGCGATGCGGCGCGTCGTTACGCTGCCCGGCATGACCACCGAGATGCAGCAGCTCCTCGCAGTCCTCGACGGTCTGCGGGCTGGCGTCCTCAAGAAGGTCGCCGGGCTCAGCGAGGAGGACGCCAGGCGAAGCACGGTGGATTCCGGGACGAACCTGGCCGGGTTGGTGCAGCACCTCACGTTTGTGGAGTCCCTGTGGTTCGAGGAGGTCGTCGCCGGAGGCAAGGCGAACGGGCTCCGGTCGATGCAGGTCGATCCCGCGGTCTCGTTGCGGAGCCTGCGGGCCGACTACAAGGCTGCCTGTGAGACCAGCGACCGGATCGTCGCGACGATCGGCGACCCGGACGCGCCAGTCACTGGCAACGGCAAGACCCGCAACCTGCGGTGGGCGTTGCTCTCGGTCATTGGCGAGACGTCACGGCACGCCGGGCATGCGGACATCATCCGCGAGCAGATCGACGGCCAGACCGGGCGGTGACCGGTCACAACAGGTCGGCTGCCGGACACTACTGAGTATGAGCAACCCTGAGGAACAGTTCACCGAGCTGTGGCACGCCGAGGCTCCACGCGTGCTGGCCTTCGCGAGCCGGCATGTCGGGTCTGAGGCCGCGCACGACGTCGCAACGGAGACCTTCATGATTGCCTGGCGTCGCTGGGACGAGGTCCCGACCCCGCCGCCCATCGCCTGGCTGTTGGTGACCGCTCGCAAGGTGATCCAGAACCGGGCACGCGCCAGTCGCCGAAATCGCGCGTTGGAGGAGCGAATCGCTCTGCTCGACCGAGTGGCCGCGTACGCAACCGACTCCGCAGAAACCGCGCTCAGCCGCCACGAAGCGCTCGAGCGACTTGCCCGGCTTGACGAGCAGCACCGAGAGGCGCTGCTGCTCGTCAGCTGGGACGGTCTCACCAACGATCAGGCAGCCACCGTCCTGGGCATCAAACCCGCGGCGTTCCGACGGCGAATCAGCCGCGCTCGCGCCGTCCTCCTGGCACCTTCACCGCCCGAATCCATCGACCCCGATCTCCGACTCGTCCCCGCGCAGGAGCTGTCATGAACACCATCGAAGACCTTCGCCCCGAGATCGGTCCACTCGACCCAGAGTGGTCCGCCAGCACGCTTCAGGCGATCCTCGCTGAACGGCGCGGCGCCCATACCGCGAGCCTCGGCCCCGTCCGGCCACCGATCGGCCGCCGGATCGCGGCCCTGGCCGCAGCCGCGGCCGTCGCTGGCGCAGTTGCCGCCGGCATCGTGACCCTGCGCCCGGATGCTGCCTTCGCCGTCGAGCGACACCCTGATGGTGACGTCGTGATCACGGTGATGAAGCTCGCCGACTCCGCTGGACTCGAACGGGCGCTCGCCCATGAGGGCATTGCTGCCGAGGTGACCTACGACTCCGCTGCGGTGGTCTCGTCCGATCAGGACAACGGCGCGGACCCGGCATGTTGGCCCGGTGTCGGCGACGTCGTCGTCGACCCGGCCGACAACGGCGGCGTCACCATCACCCTGGCTGCGGACTATGTGGCCTCGCATGATGGTGTCCTGCAGCTGACCGCCGCGGGCGGGCGATCCGCCGACGACTGGATCGGTGCCAGCGTGAGCTGGTGCTGACACCGGGCCCCCACCCGTGACGTCGGGACGCCCGTCCACAGGACGGTTTCCGTCCGGACCGGGTGCGATGCTGCGGGCATGACCAAGGCCGCCGAGGAGTCGATCACGTGGGCGCAGGCGCTGGGCTGGCGGCTGGAGCGGCACCTCCTCGACCCGGTGGGGTCCGAGGCCGTGGCCGACGTCGTACGTCGGCTCGGTGCCGTGCTCTCGATGGACGAGTCGCTGGCCGAGCTCGCGGTCCGCACCCGGCAAACGGCATCGCGACCCGGCGAGCTCGGGGAGGCGTTGGCGGACGGGCAGGTGATCAAGGCCTTCGCGTTCCGCGGGTCGATGCACTACCTCTCGCCCGAGGACGGCGGTGTCTACCTCGCCTTGAGGGCGGCGGGGCGGCAGTGGGAGCTGCCGAGCTGGGTGGAGTACTACCAGCTGGGGCCGGCGGACTGGCCCGACTTCCGGGCAGCCGTCCGCGACGCGTTGCGGGACGGGCCGTTGACGGTCCCCGAGCTGGGTGAAGCCGTGACGAGGCATCGCGCCTACCGGCACCTGAAGCCGGTCTTCGACGACGGCGCCGGCACGCTGATCAAGCCGCTGACCTGGCAGGGCGACATGAGCTTCGGGCCGCGTCGCGACGGTCAGCGCACATTCCAGCGCCTCGACGACAACCCGCGATGGAAGGGCATCCCCGACCTCGACGACGCCGGTCCGCGTGCGATAGCGATGTACCTCCGGACCTACGGACCGGCGACGTCCGACCACATCCACCACTGGCTCGGCGACGGCCTGAGCGCCGGCCGCAAGCGGCTCGACCGGTGGTTCTCCGAGCTGGGCGACCGGCTGGTCCCTGTCGACATCGAGGGCACCACGGCGTTCGTGGTGGCCGAGGACGTCGAGTCCATCACCGCCGCTCGCCCCTCGGACGCCGTGCGTTTCCTCCCCGGCCACGACCAGTGGGTGATGGGTCCCGGCACCAAGGACATCCACGTCACGCCGCCGACCCAACGCGAAGCCGTGACCCGCAAGGCGAACCCGGTGACCGTCGGCGGAGTCGTGCGCGGCACCTGGGCCACCAAGGGTGAGCAGCTCACCCTCACCTGGCTCGACCAAGCGCAGCGACCGTCCCGGAAGGCGATCGAGGAGGAGACCAGCCGACTGGCAGGCATCCTCGGCACGGACCTACACCTGAGCCTGGACGTGTGACGCCCCGGCCGTCCCTGCTCGCCCGTGATTGGATCGGAGCCCGAGGCGGCGCGCGCGGAGTGACGAGCCGAAGGGATGGCAGCGGAGAAATGAGCGGCAAGGTCGTCGTGAACAGGTGCATGTCGCTCGACGGCTACATCGCGGGTCCCGGCGACTCGATGGACTGGGGAGGCGGTCGCGCCCTGGCCGACTTCGTGGCACCGGACGACCTCGCCGAGGTCGCCGCGGCCACCGGAGCCATGCTCGTCGGTCGGCGGACCTGGGAGGTAGGAGACCGGATGGAGGCCGAGGAGCCGGGCAGCGTCGACTACCCCTTCTCCGGACCGATGTTCCTCCTCACGCATCGACCACTGGAACCGCCGGACCCGGAGGTCACGATCCTCTCCGGCGACATCGGCGTAGCGGTCGCTACGGCACTGGACGCTGCGGGCGGCAAGGACCTCGAGATCCTCGGCGCCGACGTGGCCACCCAGTGCCTGCAGCGAGGGCTCGTCGACGAGATCCTGGTGTACGTCCTGCCGGTGCTGCTCGGCGACGGCACCCGCTTCTCGTCCCCGGGTCTCGACACGACGAGCCTGGAACCGCTCAGCAGCACGCGGTCCGGCGACGCGACCCTCCTCCGCTTCCGCGTCCGCAAACGGTCCGAACAGGCCGACGGGTAGCCAGGAACCACCTTCACCCGTCGGTAGGGTGCGCGCGTGGCAGACCTCGGATCCGTTCCTTGGCCGCCTCCCCCGATCAGGACCGCTCGGCTGGTGCTGCGTGAACCCGAGGCCCGGGACCGCGCGGCGGTGATCGAGCTGTTCGCGTCGCCGGAGGTGGGCACGTACCTCGGTGGCCCGCGATCGCGGGACGAGCTCGAGAGCACCGTGCCCGAGGCGCCGAGGCGCCGCCCGGGCCTGCTGGTGGTCGACGTCGACGGAGCGATGATCGGCGTGGTCACGCTCGACCGCCGCGACGCCGGGCGTCCGGGTCACCTCCGTCCGGATGCCGGCGAGGCCGAGCTCGGCTACCTGTTCCTGCCGGAGGCGTGGGGACTCGGGTACGCCGCCGAGGCGTGCGCGGCGGCACTCGACTGGTTCGCCGGTGCGGTTCCCCACGAGCCGGTGGTGCTGTGCACCCAGACGGCCAACGCCCGGTCGATGCGCCTGGCGGCGAAGCTGGGATTCACCGAGGTGGAGCGGTTCGAGGAGTTCGGCGCCGAGCAGTGGTTCGGCCTCTGGTCTCCGGTCACGCCGTCCGGCTGAGCTCGTCTCCCCGCATCCACACGGCCACCGGCCGCCCGAGGGCGTCGGGGTCGGTGCGCAGGTCGCCGTCGACGACGAGGAGGTCGGCAGCCAGGCCCGGCCGCAGCCGCCCGGTGACCGCACCGAGGTGGCAGGCGTCGGCGGCGGTCGAGGTGGCCGTGGCCAGCGCCTCCGCGACGGCGAAGCCCGCGGTCGTCAGCGCCAGGACCGATCGCCAGACGTTGCCGTGCGCCTTTGCCACGCCTACCCCCGCGTCGAGGCCGGAGACGATCCGGATGCCGGCGTCGCGGATCTGGCAGGCCTGGCGGCCGCGGGCGGCGATCATCGAGTCCGGGTCGAGCTGCAGGCGCTCGATGAGCAAGCGGAGCTGGGGAGGCATGGCTGCGGGGTCCGGGTTGATCTTGGAGCGGTCCCAACCGAGCGTCGGGTCGACGACGAGGCCGGCGGCAGCCACGGCGTCGAGGAGCTCCGGTGAGGTCCGGATCCCGTCCTCGGTGAGGCAGGTGAAGTGCTCGATGCCGTCGACCCCGGCCCCGAGCGCGTGCCACGCCCCGCGGACGGAGTGGGCGTGGGCGAGCACGGGCAGGCCGGCGTCGTGTGCCAATGACACGATCAGGGCGAGGTCCTCGGCGCTGAACTGCACGCCGAGCTGGTCGCTGCCCGGCGTGAGCATCCCTCCCGACGCCATCACCTTGACCACGTCGACGCCCCGTTCGACCCGCTCGGCCAGCGCCGCCTCGATGGCGTCCCGGCCCTCCGCCACCCCGCCGAGGTAGTGGCAGTGTCCGTCGGCGATCGTGAACGGCGGCCCCGCGGCGACGATCCGAGGGACCCCCGGCGCCGGGGCGTCGCGGAATGCGAGGGTCCGGTAGCGCGTGTCACCAAGGTCCCGGACCGTGGTCGTCCCCGACGCCGCCTGCTGCGCCAGGGTGCGGGCGATCACCGCGTCGACGTCCTCCTCGGCCATGCTGCCGGCCGCCTCGAGGCTGCCCGGAGCCCCGTCCGCGACCAGGTGTGCGTGACAGTCGAAGAGCCCCGGCAGCAGGGTCCCGTCGTACGTCGTCACCTCGAGGTCGGCGGGCAGCTCGGCGTCGTACGGCTCGACGCCGGCGATCCGGTCGCCCTCGACGAGCACGGTGGCGCCGCCCTCGGCGAACCGCTCGCCGTCGAAGACGACCCGAGAACGCAGGCCGAGCATCAGGTGGCCAGGTTCTTCAATCGCTTGCGTGCGGTGGCGTCCTCGCGCAGCGGCACCAGGTCGCCGGCCTTGCCGAGACCGAAGCGCGGCATGTTGCCGTAGATCGCCTCGTACTCGCCGGCGCGGACCAGGAAGGTCTCGTGCCAGATGCCGGTGCGGTCGGCCGTGCCCAGCCGCTTCCAGTAGGAGCGCCACGTCGCGAGGTGCGGATCGCTCTCGTCCTTGGCGAAGCGCTCGAGGTGCTCGAAGGAGCGCCAGTACTGGACGTTCATCAGGCTGATGCCGGACATCTGGTAGCCGAGCAGACCCTTCTCGGGGTGCTGCATGAGGTACTTCAGCATCTGCGGCATGCCGCGCGTGAAGCCACCGAGGTCGCGCAGCGACCGCAGCGGGTGAGTGGGCTGGAGCCTCGCCCCGATGAGGAAGACGACGAAGTCGCCCTCGATCTTCGTGGTCCAGCGGCCCTGCCTGATGTCTCCCATGGGTGCCTCGCCGTGATCCGCCGAGTCTGCTCCCGCGCCGGAGTCCGGGCTATCACGATTCCGACCGAGCGCGCCAGTCGGCGTACCTGGGCCGTGTCCATCGCTCGACCCGTGAGGTCCTGATCTCGTGCCCAGAGTGCGAGTCCCGATGCTCGACCGGCATGCGTCTGGTCACCCGCGTCTTCCCGCTCGAAGCCACTGCTGCCGACGTCCAGAAGCCCATCCAGTACGTCGGCGGCGAGCTGAACTCCACGGTCAAGGAGTGGGACTGCGCCACCGACGGGCCGAGCGTGCGGTGGGCGCTGATGTACCCCGACGCCTACGAGGTCGGGCTGCCCAACCAGGGCGTCGCGATCCTCTACGAGGTGCTCAACGAGCGCGACTGGATCCTGGCCGAGCGCACGTACGCCGTGTGGGCCGACATGGAGCGGGTGATGCGGGAGCACGGGATCCCGCAGTTCACGGTCGACGGTCACCGGCCCGTCGGCGACTTCGACCTGCTCGGGCGTCAGCTTCTCGACCGAGCTCGGCTACACCAACCTGCTCAATGCCCTGGACCTGGCCGGCATCCCGCTGCACGCCGTCGACCGCGGTGACGACGACCCGATCGTGATCGCCGGTGGCCACGCGGCGTTCAACCCCGAGCCGATCTCCGACTTCGTCGACGCGGCCGTGCTCGGTGACGGCGAGGAGATCGTGCTGGCGATCTCCGAGGTCGTCCGCGAGTGGAAGGCCGAGGACCGCCCCGGTGGCCGCATCGAGCTGCTGCGCCGGCTCGCGGCGAGCCAGAACGTCTACGTGCCGCGCTTCTACGACGTCACCTACGCCGCCGACGGCTCGATCGAGGCCGTCGTGCCCAACAAGCCCGGCGTCCCGTTCCGGATCCGCAAGCACACGCTGATGGACCTGGACCAGTGGCCCTACCCCGCCAAGCCGCTGGTGCCGCTGGCCGAGACCGTGCACGAGCGGTACTCCGTCGAGATCTTCCGCGGCTGCACCCGCGGCTGCCGGTTCTGCCAGGCCGGGATGATCACCCGGCCCGTCCGCGAGCGCTCGATCGAGACGATCGGCGCGATGGTCGAGAACGGCATCCGCATGTCCGGCTTCGAGGAGGTCGGCCTGCTGTCGCTGTCCAGTGCCGACCACAGCGAGATCGCCGAGGTCGCCAAGGACCTGGCCGACCGCTACGAGGGCCAGAACGTCTCGCTGTCGCTGCCGAGCACCCGCGTCGACGCCTTCAACGTCACCCTGGCCAACGAGTTCTCCCGCAACGGCCGCCGGTCTGGCCTGACGTTCGCACCCGAGGGCGGCAGCGAGCGGTTGCGCAAGGTGATCAACAAGGCCGTCTCGGAGGAGGACCTGATCCGCACGGTCGCCACGGCCTACGGCAACGGCTGGCGCCAGGTGAAGCTGTACTTCATGTGCGGCCTGCCCACCGAGACCGACGACGACGTGCTCGAGATCGCCGACCTCGCCACCAAGGTGATCGCCAAGGGGCGCGAGGTCACCGGCCGCAACGACATCCGCTGCACGGTCTCGATCGGCGGGTTCGTGCCCAAGCCGCACACGCCGTTCCAGTGGGCCGCGCAGCTCGACCACGAGACCACCGACGAGCGGCTGCGCCAGCTGCGCGAGAAGGTCCGGGCCGACAAGCGCTACGGCCGAGCCATCGGCTTCCGCTACCACGACGGCAAGCCGGGCACGATCGAGGGCCTGCTGTCCCGGGGCGACCGCCGCGTGGGCCGCGTGATCGAGGCGGTGTGGCGCGACGGCGGCCGCTTCGACGGCTGGAGCGAGCACTTCTCCTACGACCGCTGGGTCGCTGCGTGCGACGAGGCGCTGGCCGGCACCGGGGTCGACCTCGACTGGTACACGCTGCGCGAGCGCGACTACGACGAGGTGCTGCCCTGGGACCACCTCGACTCCGGCCTGGACAAGGACTGGCTGTGGGCCGACTGGGAGGACGCCCTCGACCCCTCGACCGCCGAGGTGGAGGACTGCCGGTGGACGCCCTGCTACGACTGCGGCGTCTGCCCGGAGATGGACACCGACATCCAGGTCGGCCCCACGGGCAAGCGGCTGCTGCCGTCTGGCTGTCGTATGAGAGTCGGATGACCACTACACCGCCCGCTCCACCTCGACTGGCCCGGCCTGGCCAACGCGCGCGACCTCGGCGGGTTGCCGGTGGACCGGCGGGACCGTCAGGCCCGGGCGCGTTGATCCGCTCGGAGTCGCTGACCCGGCTGGCCGAGCCCGACGCGCTGCGTGAGGCCGGCGTCCGCCGCATCGTCGACCTGCGGCGGCCGGGGGAGTCGGTGGAGCCCCACCCCTTCGCCGACGACCCGATGTACGTCAACCTTCCCGTCGAGGACCCGGCGGACCCAAGAACATCGACGTCCACGATGGGCGCGCTCTACCTGCGAGATGCTCGACGCCCGGCCCGAGCTGTTCGCGGCGGCCCTGATCGCCATCGCGGACGCCCCACCGGGCGCCGTGGTCGTGCACTGTGCCGCCGGCAAGGACCGGACCGGCCTGGTCGTCGCCCTGGCCCTCACCGTCGCGGGCGCCGATCCCGCGGTCGTCGCCGACGACTACGCGCTCACCTCCGAGCGGCTCGGGCCCTACATCGAGTCGAGCTGGCCAAGATCGAGGACCCGGCAGCAGCGGGCGTTCTGGCGCGAGCACCAGTCCACTCCGGCCGGGTTCATGACTCGGGGTCCTCGACCACCTCCAGCAGGAGTACGGCGGCGTGCGAGGCCTACCTGCGCGCGCGGCGGGATGACCGACGAGCAGCTCACCGCGTTGCGGGACCGGCTCCTGGGCTGACTCCCGACGGGAGCTGGTCCTCGACCATGAGCGGCCGGGCGACGTAGGCGGCGGCGACGAACAGCGGCAGCACCAGCGCGAGCAGCAGCCGCGAGCGGCCAGGTCCAGCCGCCGGTGGCGTCGTACAACGCCCCGATCGTGAACGGGCCGGCGGCCGCGATCAGGTAGCCGAGCGACTGGGTCACGCTGGAGAGCGCGGCGGTGCCCTCCGGGGTCCGGGCGCGCAGCCCCACGAGGGTGAGGATCAGCGGGAACGTCGCCGTCCCGGCGCCGATGAAGAGGGCCCAGACGACGGCCAGGAGTACGGCGTGACCATCAGGCCGACGTATCCCACGAGGTAGCAGGAGATGATCGCGAAGAGCAGCCCGCGCGGGTCCGCCGACCTGGCCAGCCGGGTGGGCGCCCACAGCGACAGGGGGATCGCCGTGGCCGCGACGAGCCCGACCAGCAGGCCCGCCTCCGTGGCGGAGTAGCCCAGAGTCGCGCCACAGCGTCGCGAACCAGCCGAAGACGACGTACGCCTGCAGGGACTGGAAGCCGAAGAACACCGCCATCACCTTGCCGAGCGGCGTCCGCAGCACCTCGCGGAAGGAGACCGTGCGCTCGGGTCGCTCGAGGTGCCGGTCTCGGGAGACCAGGAAGAGCCAGGGGATCGCTGCGACGACGGCCATGCCGGCCCACACGCCGAGTCCGTCGCGCCAGTCGCCGAGGGCGTGCGAGACCGGCACCGTCAGCCACAGGGCGGCGGTCAGGCCCACCGACAGCGCCGTCGTGTAGATCGCGGTGACCAACCCGATCCGGTCCGGGAAGTGCAGCTTGACCAGCGACGGCAGGATCACGTTGGCGACGGCCATGCCCGCGAGCGCCAGCATGGAGAGCAGCAGGAACGGCAGCTCGTGGTCGACGAGCACCCGCGTCCCGAGGCCGACGATCACGCACAGCAGGGCGAGCAGCGTGACGCGGTGCAGCCCGATCCGGCTCGCCAGCGCGGGCGCCAGGGCGCCGAACACCGCGAACGCGAGCACCGGCAGGCTGGTGAGCAGCCCGGCCGACGCTGTCCCCATGTCGAGCCCGGCCCGGACCTCGGCGAGGACGGGTCCCACGCTGACCGCGGCCGGGCGGAGGTTCAGGGAGAGGAGCACCAGCCCGACGAGGACGAGCGTCGTACGGCGGGTGGGCACCCGGCGATGCTCTCAGGGAGCCCGGGGCGGGTCACCGGCAGGTGCGGGGACCCGGGAGCACGAAGCGGCCCACCACGCCGTGGTGGTCGGAGACGGCCGAGCGCCAGGTCGCCATCACCGTCGGCTTCCAGCTGTGGCTGACCAGCAGGAAGTCGATCCGGGTGCGCGGAGCGTTGTTGGGGACGGTCAGGCCGTCGCCGTCGCCCACCAGCGGCCACGGGTCCTCGAGGTCGCTGTGGGCCGGGTCGAGGGCCAGCGCGAGGGTCGCCGACCCGGGGGAGGCGTTGAAGTCGCCGCCGAGGATCGCCGGGAGCGGGTCCACCGCGACGATGTCGCGCACCTTCCGCATCTGTGCTTGGCGCAGCGAGGGCGTGGTGTGGTCGAGGTGGGTGTTGTAGATGCTCACCGACCGGTTGCCGAGTCGGACGACGAGGTGCTGGAGCCCCCGCTGCTGCCGGCCGGGGCGGTTGGGCAGCAGCGTGTGGGTCCACGACTCGACGGGCAGCGCGGTCAGCACCGCGGTGCCGTACTCGCCCTCCGGGTCGCCGCGACGTACGGGCGCGCGGGTGACGTTGGTGGCGAACACCTGCTTCATCCCCACCAGTCCGGCGATCGTGTCCGCCTCGTCGAGGAGGCGGCTGCGGAACCGGTGCTTGTCGACCTCCTGCAGCAGCACCACGTCGGGCTCGGCCGCGGCGATCTCGCCGGCGACCTGCTCGAGCTGGAGGCCGTTGTGGCCGATCCCGCTGTGGATGTTGAAGGTGACGACGGTGAGCGTCTTGGGCTTCCCGGAGCGCCGGCACGGGGTGAGGGTGCTGCCCGGCAGCACCGACGGCGTCGCGGACGGGTCGGGCGTCACGGAGGCGGTGGGGGGCGCAGGCGTCGGGATGCTCGCGGACCCGGTCACGGCTCCCGAGTCCGCGGTCGAGGCCGGCGTCGACGGGCCGGACGCGGAAGTCTCGTCCGTGGTCCGGGTCCCGGCCCACCACCAGGCCAGCACGGCCACGAGGGCAGCGGTCGCGAGCAGCGCGACCAGCCCGTGGGTGCGCCGGCTCATGGGCCCATTGTCCAGGGTCTCCGGAAGCGGCCGCCTACAGTCGGCACATGTTGCGGCCCGGCGTCGCCGCCGCGATCACCGCCGGCGCCCTCCTCGTCACCTCCTGCACGGGGGAGGCGTCGTCACGGGCGGGCTCCGAGCCGCCGGTGCCGCCGACGAGCAGGTCCACCGTCCCCTCGGCGCCGCCCACGGTGTCGCCGACCGCGAGCGCCCGGCCCGCCGAGAGCCGTCCTCCCGCCTTCTCCAGCAGCCGGGCGATGGCCGACGTCCGCCATCTCGCGGACGGGATCGGCCCGCGGCTGGCGACCGGGCCGGCGTTCCGGGCCGCGGCGCACTGGGTGGGGGAGCGGCTGACCGACCTCGACTACGTGGTGGAGCGGCAGGCCTTCCCCGTACCCGGCCGGGGACTCGTGGGGCGTGCCGGTCGCGGCCGGCCGCTCGGTCAACGTGGTCGCCGGCCGCGCGGCTTCGACCCGGGCCCGCCCTATCGTGGTGGGCGCGCACCTCGACACCGTGGCCGTCGCGCCCGGGGCCGAGGACAACGCGTCCGGCGTCGCCGTGCTGCTCGAGACGGCGCGCCGCGTCGCGGTCGCGCCGCCGGGGCTGCCCGGTGGTGTTCGTGGCCTTCGGCGGCGAGGAGCCGCGCGGGACCGGGCGACGACCAGCACCACTTCGGCTCGCGGCACTACGTGGCCGCGATGTCACCCGGCGGAGCGGCGGCACCTGCGGGGCATGGTCGTCCCTGGACCGGGTGGGCGTCGGGACCGTCGTGCCGGTCGCCTCGGCGCCCGGCGCGGCCCGATCGCGGTCCGGGCCGCCCTGGTCCGGGCGGCCGAGCGCGCCGGGGTCGGCACCGCCGTCGGCTCGACGACCGGGCAGCGACCACGAGTCCTTCGCCGACGCGGGCTTCCCGCCGCGCGGCTCGGCGGCACGCCGTACGCCGGGTACCACTCCGCCCGGGACGTCCCGGCCGTCGTCGACCCCGCCCAGCTCGCGCCGCGGCCGGCGCGGCGTCATCTGGGCCTGGCTCAGCGCGCCGAGCCCGCTGAACCTCCAGAAGTTCGGCGAACATCCGGCCGCCGGCGCGGCGTACGGCACGACGCGCGGCGCGAAGTCGGCGCCGATCCGGTAGGGCACGAAGTCGACGCCCTTGAGCTCGTCGCCCCAGAACGTCGCCTCGAGCACCAGCCCCTCGTTCGTCTCGGGCGCTGAAGTCCATGTCGAAGATGAAGTTGCCCAGCGAGTTCACGACCAGCGCCGTCGCCGACCAGCGAGGCGCCCTGCACCCAGTGCGGGTGGCCGCCGACGACCAGGTCGGCGCCGGCGCGGACCAGCCGCCGGGCGACGTAGTCTGGATCGGCTCGGGCCGCTCGGTGTACTGCGTGCCCCAGTGCGGCATCACCACGACCACGTCGACGCGGCCGGGCGAGTCCGGCGCACGTCGCCGAGCACCCGCCGCAGCTCGGCCCGGTCGAGCGGGCCGGTGCGCGGCGGCATGCTGACCGAGCTCGCGCCGGGCTGGCCGGGCCCGGCCTCGGGGGTCTCGCCGATCGCGTTGAAGCCGACGAAGCCGAAGTCGACGCCGTGCCGCTCGACCACCGCCGGCCGGCGCGCGTCGGCCAGGTCGCGGCCGGCCCCGAACGGCGGCAGCCCGGCCGCCGTCAGCCGGCCGACGGTCTGCACCAGCGCCGGGCCCGTAGTCGCCGGCGTGGTTGTTGGCGAGCGAGAGCGCGTCGAAGCCCGCCGCCCGCAGCCCGGCACGCACCCGCGGGTCGGCGCGCGAACGAGTCGCCGCCCTGGGTGGGCGGAGCCGCCGTCGACAGCGTGCTCTCGAGGTTGCCGACCGTGATGTCGGCGGACCGGAGGCGGCGCTGCATCGGCCGCAGCGGGTACGACGGGTCGCCCTCCGCGGCGGCCCGCTCACCGACCCGGCGGCCGAGCATGATGTCGCCGACGACGGTCAGCGTGGTGACCGGGCCCGGGCGCGGGACCCACCACCCGCAGCAGGTAGTCGTCCGGGTCGCGCAGCGGGTCGACGCCGTCGACCGTCAGCACGCGGACGGCGGGGCCGACCGCGGGGCCGGGCACGACCGCGACGGTGTCGCGGGGCGAGGGCGGCCAGGGCGGCGGCCTTGCGGGTGACGGTGAGCCGGCCGCCCGGCAGCCCGAGCTGCGACCAGCGGGTGACGCCGCCGTCGAGGAGCAGACCGGCCTGGCGCCGGGTCAGGTCGGCGGGCGGGCGGCGTACGTGCACGGCGATCACGAGCGGCTCGGTGGTCGGCGGGTCCGGAGCGTCGGTGGCGGTCGGTCGGCGACGCCGGGTCCGACGGCGGCGGCCGTGGACGGCGCCGGGGCGCCGGCTCGCCGTCCGACGCGGTCGAGCAGGCGGCCAGCAGCGCCAGGAGCGCCACGCCCGCCACCGTCCTCATCACGCCACGTTGCCGGACCCGTGGTCGGACGCGGGCCTCCTCGACCGGGTGGTCGGCGCGCCTGGGGCAGGATGCGGGTCATGGCGGGCGGCGACGGGGTGCGGCACGTGACCGACGACGAGCGCCGGGCCAGGATCGCCCGGCGGCACGGCATCGTGCCCGCGGCCCGCTACGCCGGAGCCGGTGGCCGCGACCGAGGCGATGACGGTCCTGCACGCGACCGAGCCGGCGACCGTCTACCTCTCCCTGCTGGCCCGCGTCGACGGGCTGACGATCGCGGACGTCGATCGCGAGCTCTACGACCGGCGCACCCTCGTCAAGCAGCTCGCGATGCGGCGCACGGTCTTCGTCTTCCCGCGCGACCTCCTGGCGGCGGCCTGGGGGAGCGCGTCGGCGCGCGTGGCCGGCCAGCTGCGCCCGCGGCTGGCGAAGGAGATCGAGCAGGGCGGGCTCGCCGACGACGGCGCCGCCTGGGTCGACGAGGCGTGCGCGGCGGTGCTGGCACGGCTCGAGGACGGCAGCGAGCTGCTCGGCGGCCGCTCTCCGCGAGCAGCTGCCCGAGCTCGCCGGCCGCATCGACCTCGCGGTGGGCAAGGCCTACGGCGCCAACGTGTCCATCGCGCCGCGGGTGCTGACCCAGCTCGGGGTCGAGGGCCTGCTCGCGCGCGGTCGCAACGGCGGTCACTGGCGGATCTCGCGGCCGCAGTGGACGACGATGCGGGCCTGGCTGGGCGAGGTCGAGCCGGCGTGGAAGGCCGACGAGGGCTGGGCCGAGCTGGTCCGCCGCTGGCTGTGGACCTTCGGGCCGGGCACCGCGGCCGACATCCAGTGGTGGCTCGGGGCCACCGTCGGCATCGTCAAGCAGGCGCTCGCCGACATCGGCGCCGAGCCCGTCACCCTCGACGGCGCGGAGACGGGCTGGCTGCTGCCCGACGACCTCGACGAGGTGACCCACGACGACCACTGGGCCGCGCTGCTGCCGGTGCTGGACCCGACGGTCATGGGGTGGAAGGCACGCGACTTCTACCTCGGCCCGCACGCCCCGCTGCTCTTCGACAGCAACGGCAACGCCGGCACCACGGCCTGGTGGGACGGGCGGATCGTCGGCTGCTGGGTGCAGGACGAAGCAGGGGCCGTGGAGGTGCGGCACGTCGAGAAGGTGCCCGCGGCGGCACGTCGTGCCCTCGCGGTCGAGGCCGACCGCCTGACGGCGTGGCTGGACGGCGTGAGGGTCAGCACGGTCTACCCCTCCGCGGCCATGAAGAGCTGACCACGGGGCCGGGGTCAGCGCGCAACCAGCTGGGACTCGATCCAGTCCTGCAGCGCGGCCACGCCCTGGGCCAAGGACCACCGTGGCTCCCAGTCGAGCTCGTCGATGGTGCGTTGCACGTCGCACGCCGCGTGGCGCACGTCCCCGTCGCGGTACTGGCCGGTGACGTGCGGGGCGGGCGCCCCGTGGTGCTCGGAGATGATCGTCGCCAGGTCCCGGATGGTGGTGCGCACACCGACGCCGACGTCGAGGGTGCGGACGGGTGTCGCGGGGGAGCGGCCGCCGCCGCGGCCAACGCGGCCACCACGTCGTCGATGTAGACGAAGTCGCGGGTGATGTCGCCGTCCTCGTAGAGCGGGATGGACCTCCCGTCGCGGGCCAGCTGCGAGAACAGCGAGACGATCCCCGTGTAGGGGTTGGTGAGCGACTGACCGTTGCCGTAGACGTTCTGCAGCCGCAGCACCGACAGCGGGACGTCGTGCGAGCCTCCCCATGCGCCGAGCAGGTGCTCCTGGGCGAGCTTCGTGGCGCCGTACACGCTGGACGGCGCGGGCGGGCTCGCCGAGCACGGAGTTCGGCACGTGTTCCGCGTCGGGGAAGTCCCACTGACCGGCCTCGAGCTGGGCGTGCGTGCGGGCACCGCGGCTGGAAGAGCGTGCCGTCCGTGCGCCGCCAGGTGCCCTCGCCGTACACCGCGCGGCTGCTGGTGAGCAGGAAGTGGGCGGGCACCTGTCCGGCCCGGGTGAGCCCGTCGAGCAGCTGGGTCGTGCCCACCACGTTGACCGTGCTGTGGCGGGTGCTCTCGCTGAGCGACTGGGCGGTGCCCGTCTCGGCCGCCAGGTGGACGACCACGTCGGGTCGCACGCTCGCCAGGACCCGGTCCCACGTCTCGGGCTCGACGACGTCGGCCACGACCAGCTCGGCCGCCTCGTGGAGGGCTGCGGGACGCTCGCGCGACGCGTGGACCTGCGGGTGCAGGCTGTCGACCACGACCCAGCGTTCGGCGCCGGCCGCGAGGAACCGCGAGAGCGCGCATCCGATGAACCCCGCGCCGCCCGTCACGAGGACCCGCCCGAGGGGTGGAACCTGCCCTGTCATGACACCTCCGCGTCTCACCGTGCGCGCGGTTGCGCGTCGGCCGGTCATGGTAGCCCTGCGATAAGGTCGCGCGCGTGCCCGGCGACGACAGCGAGCTGTTCCGACTGCGGGCCGAGGTGGCGCTGCTCCGGGACGAGCTGACCACCGTCCGCGACGCCCAGGATCGGTTCGAGGCTCGGCTGGCCAAGATGCGCGCAGCGCGGAACGGAGCCCAGAAGTCGGCGGACCTGCTGTCGACGGCGCTGGCCGAACGGTTGCGCATCGACGGCTCGGCGTCCGGCCGCAAGCGCAGCCTGCTCGCCCGCCGGCAGGGCCCGCCCACCGCAGAGGAGCAGCGCGAGCTGGAGCTGATCCGCTCGTCCCCGTTGTTCGACGCCGCGTGGTACCTGCGCCACTACCACGACGTCGTCCGCTCCGGCGAGGAGCCGGGCCTGCACTTCCTCCGCCACCCGACCCGCCCGATCCGCGCGCCGGGGCCGGACTTCGACACCGCCCGCTATCTCGACGACCACCCCGGCGTCCTCGAGGACGGCGTCAACCCGCTGGTCCACTTCCTGCTGTCCGAGGACGGCCGGCGCGCCGACCGCTACCCGCCCGAAGTCTGAGCATGCCGGACCTCGAGACCGGTCGGCGGCGGTGCGCCGACTTCCAGCAACGCTGGCGCGCGTTCGTGGTCCGCTGGGAGCGCGCCGACCGTGCGGATCCCGGCCGCGCCCGTCGCCTCGTCGAGGGGGCGCTGGCCGAGGGGCTGCCCGCGCCCCAGACGGAGAAGCAGCCGGACCGCGGCGCCCTGCTGCGCTGCGCGATGGCCGTCGTCCGCGAGAGCGGCGCCTTCGACGAGGCCGGGTACGTCGCGGCCAACCGCTCGGTCACGCGTCGCGTGGACCCGCTGCTCCACTTCGTCGACGAGGGCTGGCGCGACCTGCGCGCGCCCAGCCTGGACTTCGACCTGTGGTGGTACTGGTGCAGCTACCTCGACCCGACGGCCGAGGACGTGAACCCGCTGCTCCATCACCTCCTCGTCGGGAGGCGCGAGGGTCTCGCGCCCGTCCCTGGGCCGCCGCCGTCCGCGCACTCCTACGCGTTACGAACCGGGCAAGACCCCGCGCCGCGCCTGCCTGTTCGCCGGCTACGACCGCGACGGAGTGGTCGACGACTCCGTGGTCGAGTACCTGCGCGAGCTGGCCCGGCACGCCGACGTCTTCTACCTGGCCGACGGCGTGCTCGACAGCGGCGAGCTCGACAAGCTCGAGGGCATCACCCAGGGAGCCTGGAGCGTGCCGCACGCGGCGTACGACTTCGGCTCCTGGTCGCTGCTCGCCAGGGACCTCGTCGGCTGGCGACGGCTCGAGCAGTACGACGAGGTCGTGCTCGCCAACGACAGCTGCTTCGTGGTCCGGCCGCTCGACGACGTGTTCGCCGCGATGGACGGACGGGCCTGCGACTGGTGGAGCCTGCAGGCGACGTCCATGGAGTTCAACGAGGACGACGTGGGCGAGGACGCATCGATGCCGCTCGACGTCGCCAAGCGCGACCTGGTCGGACCGCGCCGCTGGGCCGAGGTGGACTACTTGCACCTGAGCTCCTACTTCCAGGTGCTCCGGCGGCCGGTCCTGGACGACGAGGGTTTCCGGTTCCGGCTGGACACCGTCTGCGGGCAACGCACCAAGCAGCTCGTCGTCGACAAGTACGAGATCGGCATCAGCCGCTACCTGATGGACTCGGGCTTCGAGTTCGACACCTGGGCAGCGGACCTGCGCCCGTTCCACCCGTTGTACTCACGGCGGTCCTTCGACCTGATCCGCGCGGGGTTCCCGCTGGTCAAGCGGAACTTCCTCGCCGAGAACCCGCGCGACGTCCCGGGCTTCGCCGCCTGGCCGGACTGGCTCACCGCCGCGGCGCCCGAGGCGCCGATCGACCTGATCAAGGCGAGCATCGCCCGCGTCTCGCCCGACGACCGGATCCAGCGCGGCCTCCTCGTCACCGAGGACGAGCGGACCGGGCGCAAGGTACGTCCCAAGCCGACCGTGGCGGTCCCTACGCGCTTCCGGTGGATGGCCGAGGAGGAGCCCAAGCTGCGCGCACTGGTGGGCCTTTCCCTGTCGCCGCCGACAGCCACCGCCTCGACCCGGGCGCCCGGGCGCTGTTCGAGACCGTCCGCGCACGACCCGACGATCCGCAAGGTCGTGCTGACCCGCTCGCGGCGCTTCGACCTCGACGGCGAGAACGTGGTGGCGCTGCCGATGCGACACCCGGGAGGCCCAGGAGCAGCTGGCCCGGTGCCGCGAGGTGCTCGTCGACCGGACGCCGCGGGCTGCGATCGACCTGCCGCTGACCAAGGGAGCCGCACCAGTTCGTGCACGTCGGCTCCGGCCTGCCGATCGGACCGCCGGACTGGCCGCGGCTGCACCGCGGGTCGGAGGCGTTCCGCGACGCCGCCGCGGACTACCGGCGGCTCAACGCGATGGTGGCGGCCAGCCAGGCGGACGCACTCGCCAAGGCGGCCGCGACACCTCTCAACCTGCACCAGCTGTGGATCACCGGCCTCCCGCGGCACGACCTGGTCACCCGAGTCGCCTGGAGCGCCTGCCCGAGGACCTTCGCCGCCAGGAGCAGGAGCTGCGCGACCGGCTCGACGGCCGCCGGCTGCTCGTGCTCTGGCCGCGACCGGGACGACGTCCTCACCCCTTCGACGAGGGCCAGCGGGACTGGCTGGCCGCGTGGTGCGGCCGCCACGACGTGGTCCTCGGCGTGCGCGAGGCGGCGGTGGACCGCGCCGGGAGCCACACCCAGCTGCTCATCCCGATCGGCGCATGGGGACTCTCCGCCCGGAAGGTGCCGGACCCCTCCGTCGTGCTCCGGGTCGCCGATGCCGTGCTCACCGACGACGCCGACGAGGCCGTCGACTTCCTGCTGACGGGGCGACCGCTGCTCCACTACCTGCCTGACACGGGCCCGGAGGACGAGCCGCTCGGGCACTACCCGCCACCCGTCTCCATGCCGGGCCCGTGCTGCGCGTCGTTCGACGAGCTGACCGCTGCCCTCGACTCCGTCTTCGAGCCACCCGACGACGAGCGGTCGGTCGCCTACCGTCGCGCGGTCGACCTCGCGTTCGCGCACACCGACGACCTGTCGGGCTGGCGCCTGGTCGAGCGGCTCCGGCGTCAGTACGTCGACGTCTGAGGCTCGCTCAGAGGTTCGCGGCGAACCACGCCTTCGGCAGGTAGGTCGCCTGCACCCGGCGGACGACCCGCAGGCCGCAGCGCCCGTCCCGGTAGGCGTGCAGCAGGTCCCGTACCTCTGCGCGCTCGGCGACCTGATCGGCCGTCGGCTCGTCCAGGAGCTCTTCCAACGCTGCGTACAGCTCGGACCGGCTGCGACAGACCGGTCCCGCGACCACGCCGTCGAGGTCGTGGAGGAGCCCGGGATCCGCGGCCACCTCGTCCAGGTCGGGGACGTAGGCCAGCACGGGCCGGGCGAGCACGCTGAAGTCGAGCAGCTCGCTGGCGTAGTCGCTGACCAGGCCGGCGGCCTCGCGCAGCAGCATCTCGATGTCGGGGAACAGCCGGTGCGTGAGCACGAGGAGGCCGGCAGCCCTGATCGACGCGGGATCCACGCCGGGCCAGTCCGTGTCCGTCCGCGTCCTCGAGGTCGGCCGCACACCGACGACGGCGCCGTGCCGCTCACCCCAGCTGCGCAGCCACTCCAGGTCGTCGGCCTCGAGGGCGGGCAGCGACCGCCCGTCGCGTCGACGGTCCGGCGCCCAGACGACGAGGCGGCGGCCGCCGGTGGCGCGGCGCAGGAGGAGCAGCTGGGCCCGCAGGTCCGCGGCCAAGGACTCCTCCGGGCAGACGAGGAGGTCGGTCCGCGGGGAGCCGGTCACCCAGATGTTGGGCGGCGACGGCGAACGCAGAGCAATGCGCATCGCCTTCCGCTGGGCCGGTGACGAGGCGACGACGGCTCGCGTCAGGTCGACGTCGTGCACGGCTTCGTTGTGAGCCGTCCGGTCGCCGTCCGGCCCGACCTTCGTGGTCACGCCGAACGACAGCAGCGGGGTCCTCGACGCAGCCCGACGAAGCGGTGGGAGGTCCCGGACAGCGGGTGCGGGACATCCGCGCGCGGGCCCGTGGTTCACGAAGATCGTCCGCGACCGGAACAGGTACCAGGTGGACGCCTGCGTGGCGGCCGGCACCACGGTGACGTTGGCTCCGCCCAGGCGCGGGGAGCCCGGCTCCACGATCAGCACCTTCCTGATCGCGGGGTCGTAGCGCACCGCCTCGAACACGGCGCGCGCGTTGCCCTCGAGACGATGGGTGACCGGATCCACGACGAAGGCCCACCAGTGGTCGAACCGCGGCGCCCAACGCTCGTAGTCGTCGAAGTTGTGCGCCAGCACCGGCTCCGGGATGGCGACCGAGCCGTCCGCCAGCGTGCGGACCCCGAGCGCCCGACGCAGGTTGTACGGCGGCGAGACGCGCCACAGGTTTGCCTCGATCGCGTCGACGTCCGCACCCGGGGTGAGGGCGAGCACGCGTTCCTTCCAGTGCTCGAGGTCGGGCACGTCGAAGGGGTTCTCGTGCAGGAACTGACGCTTGATGAAGGGGAAGCCCTCGCTCAACAGGTCGAACGCCGACGCCCGGTAGATGGGGTGGAACGGCAGCACGCCGTCGACGAAGGTGTCGACGCGGAAGCCGGCCATGGTCAGGTAGTGCGAGATGCCGATCTCGTACTTCTTGACGATGGAGTCCTTGTCGGTCTGGGCCGAGACCGTGTCCAGCCGCCGCCGGAACTCCGGGTCGGCGATGACGTCCGACCGCACCGCGAGGAAGTAGGAGCCCGACGTGGAAGCACGTCGGTCATCCGCCAGGCGCCGCGTTCGCGGGCTCCGGACGCCATCTCCTCGACGGAGAGCCGCCGGCCCAGCTTCTTCAGGACGCCGGGCGTGAAGTCGTAGTCGGTGGCCTGCAGTCCCCACCAGTGGACGGGCCGCGACTCCATGCGGTCGAACACCTCGTCCAGGGGACGCAGGAGATAGCTGCTGTCGTTGACGAGGAGCAGCTCGTCGTACGTCGCGATGGTGTCCCAGCCCACGAGGTCGCGAGCCAGCATCGGAGTAGGAACCGAAGTCGTAGAGACCGTGCCGGATCGCCCACCGGCCACGCGTGTACGGCTCGAGCTTCTCGAGCTCGCCGGCCTCCAGCACACAGTCGGCGAGGTAGTAGACGTCGGCGAACCTGCTCAGCTCGCGGACGTAGGTGACCACGGTGTCGTCGACGATCCCGTCCCCGTCGAACCCGGCGAACAGGCAGACCCGTCGTCGGCCACCGGGTGGCGCCGGAGGGGGAAGCGCGTGCATCGGCTGCGACGTCGGGCATCGTGCCGTGACCACGGTGCCGCCCCTCCGCCAGGAAGTGGACCAAGGGGTTGACCAGCTCGGCCTCGGGGTCGAGGTAGGTGGACCAGTACCACCAGAGGTCGAAGTCCGGCCTCGGGTTGAGCAGCATGCGCCAGCCGTAGCGCACGAAGTGGCGGAGGCCCTCCAGGTGAGCGCAGAACGACCAGGCGTTCTCGGGGTAGTGCCGGATGTAGCCGAACTCCTCGAACAGGCCGCTCGCGAGGATGAGGTCGTACTCGCACGTCCATCGGTCGGCCGGGTCGAGGATGGCGTCGGCCGCGTCGTCGGAGGCGTGGACAGCGCCCGTCGAGAGCACCCGGTCGAGGCCCTGGTCGAGGACCTGGTGCACCAGAGTCTGTCCGCGTCGCGTCATCCGAGTCGGCATACGTCAGCACGAATGCTGTCCACCTGGCGTCGAACGCCGACGTCTCGCGACTGACACCCGCGCTCAAGCGACACCGTTCCGCAGGTGGTGCACCAACGGGGGTAGGCCCGTGTTCTCCGCGTCGGGGTGCTCACGCAGGTAGCGGGCGGTGTCGAAGCGGGGTCCGGGCTCATGCCCGGCCGCATGCCCGGTGCGGACGTAGTCGAGCGCGGGACTCAGACGCTCTTTCGCCACCTCCGGGTGCTGGCGCAGGTACCAGCCGCCGTCGAACAGGTCGGAAGCCTCGACCTCGGCGACGAGGGTCTGCTCGTCGGTGCGACCCAGCAGGCTGCGTCGCCGTGATCGCTGCGCCCCCCAGTACTGCTCCGACAGCAGCTCGGCCAACAGGTCGGAGAACGAACGGAGCTGCTTGCCCTGGGCGGCTCGCTGTCGGCGGATCCTCTGCAGCGACTCGAGGGTCAGTTCCTGCTCACCGCGCACGAGCTTGAGCTCGCGACGCGACAGGCGCAGCGACTCCGTGAGCTCCGTGACGAGGTCCGGGCCATCCATGGAGGCCGCCGTCTTGTTGTCGCTCTTCATGGGCGGCAGCAGGCTCCATCGTGACGGTCGGTTCGAGCTCGGGACGGCAACGAGCCTACGCCCGCGGAATGTAGGTCACTGATTCAGGTGAGCACGTTGACCATGGACAGCACCGCCAACAGGGCCAGCGCCCTGCTCGGTCCCGGACCTCGTGCGAGAACCGCCGCGCACGCCGCGAGGCCAGGCAGCAGGCCGTACCCGTGGCGCGGGGAGAGCATGTAGTAGAGGTGGTTCTCGTAGAAGTTGAGCCCCACCAGCAGGAACGGACCGAGCAGCGTCAACACCAGCAGCCCGATCCCGAGGGCGCTGACGCGCGGCGACGACCGCAGCGCCAGAGCGGCCGCCAGCAGCCCCACGCTCAAGAGGCCCGCGGTCACGGCAGCGACGAAGTTGTTGGTGCCGTCGGTGAAGAACGCCGGCTGCCAGTTGCCCGTGCCGGGGCTGAAGAAGACGTACACGAGGGTCTCGCTGATGCCGCCCCAGTCGACGCTGTCGGCGTGCAGCAGGTTGTAGAGCGGGTTGACCTCGGGCCCCTCGGTCGCGGTCAGACTGAGACGCAGCCCCCACAGGAACGACACCACCAGGAACGTCCCCAACCCCGCGGCCGCGGTGAGCAGCGAGGCGCGCATGGGTGGCGCTTCGCTGCGTTCGTCCTCGTCCGCGCCGGCGGCCCCGCGGCGCGCCAACAGGGGCAGCACGACCAGGTAGATCAGGGCGGCGCCGACCGCCTCGAAGGCCGTCAGCTTCGTCAGGGCCGCGATCGCCACGGCCAGCACGAACCACCCGGCCCGGCGACGCGTGCCGTCGTACGCCAGGGCCGCGAGCAGGACCAGTCCTGACATCAGGGCCGTGGCTGTGTCCGGTCCCATCGTGGCGGCCGAGGTGATCGTCGCCGAGCCGGTGCCGACCAGGATGGCCACGCCGGCCCCGGCCAGCCGGCTGGCCCCGAGACGTTCGGCGAGCAGGTAGATGACCATCATCAGGCCCGCCAACCAGATGGCCCCGAAGCCGCGCGCCACGGAGAACAGGGACCAGCCCGACACCGCTGCGAGCGGCCGGGCGAACGCCGCCGTCACGTAGTAGTAGACGGGACCCGAGCCGCCGGCCGTCGAGTAGCCCGCGCCCGGGAACGAGGCCGGGTCGTACGGGCCGGGCTTGCACGGCGGCAGCGGCAGCACGTACTCCGGGCCCGACGTGCGGCAGGCCCACTCGTGCATGGCGCTCTGCGAGATCTTCTCGCCGATGACGGGCACGTGCGGGGAGTCGTGGATGAAGTCGTAGTGGACGACCTCGTCGATCGGTGACGGATAGGGGTACTTGTCCATCACGATCCCCACCGAGACCACGGAACAGGCGAAGAAGAGGAGCGCAAGGAGGCCGTACGACCGGCGTCGACGCCCACGGAGAGGAGGGGCGCGGAGATCGTGGTCGCTCATCGTGAGCGACACCCTACGATGGCCGCCGCGGTGTGGGTGCGAGGTGGTGGCGCGTGTGGCGCCAGCGGGTCCCGTCGTGAGTCCGGAGGAGAACATGCAGCCCGACCAGAAGAGCCCCAGCGCTCCCGAGGCCGTCGTCGGCGAGCGTTGTCGCGCCTGCGACGCAGCGTGCGAGCCGTTCGCCACGGCCCAGGTGCTCGGCCACGTGGAGGCGACGTACGAGAGGTGTCCGTCGTGCGGCCTCGTGATGGCCGTCCGCCCCGACTGGCTGGACGAGGCCTACAGCGACGCGATCGCCAAGCTCGACATCGGCCTGCTGGACCGGTGCCAGATCCTCAGCAGCGTGACGGCCATGGTGCTGCGCAGCGAGCGCCTCCGACGCGGTCGGTTCCTGGACTGGGCCGGTGGCTACGGCACCCTGACCCGGATGATGCGTGACCGCGGCTACGACTTCGTGCACACCGACCCGATGGCCACGAACATCTTCGCCGCGGGCCACGACGTCCCCGACCTGGCCGCAGACGACGGCCGACGCTACGACCTGGTGACAGCCTTCGAGGTGCTCGAGCACCTCTCCGACCCGGTGGCGGCACTGACGCCTGTCGCGGGGGTCACGGACTTGTTGCTCACCACGACCCACCTGGTGCCGGACCCGGCCCCCCAGCCCGCGGACTGGTGGTACTACACGCTCGACTCCGGGCAGCACATCACGTTCTACACACGGGCCTCTCTCGAGGTGCTGGCCGAACGACTGGGCTTCGACGGCGTCGTCACCGGCTCGTTCGTGCACCTCTTCTACCGAGGCAAGGTGTCGGCCGCTACCCGCGCCTTCGTGCGGACGCCCCAGGCGTCCTACGCCCTGGGCCTCGCCGCGTCGCTGGCCGATCGGCGGCACTCGTTGCTGGCGCGGGACCTCGACGAGATCACGGGCCGACCGGGCTGATCGGCGCCTTGCGCCGCGGCTTGTGGCGCAGAGCCGGTGCCTCGACGATGTGCCAGGAGAGCTGGGCAAGGACGTAGACGATGGGTGTCGCGATCGCGATCACTGCCCACGGGCTCATGTCGTCGCCGCCCACCTGGACGATCGTCTGCTGGACGGGGAACGCCCAGATGTAGACGCCGTACGACGCGTCGCCGAAGCGGGTGACCACCGTCCGATCGGCGGCAAGCCGTAGGCGAACCAGTAGGACAGGTAGACCCCGCCGATCGTCCAGACGACGACGCGGACCGACGTCGGACCCAGGCCCGCGGCGTAGCAGAGCGCGAGCAGCCCGAGGGCGACCGGCCAGCTCAGCACGATCCGGTCGCGGAAGGAGTAGGCCGCGCTGCCGAGGGCGAAGGCGGCCAGGACGTACGTCGAGCCGATCGCGTCGGGCGTGAGCGGCACCCAGACGGCGCCCCAGGCCATCGCGAGCAGCGCCAGGGACAGGACGAGCCAGTTGCGGCGCAGCAGCCCCGCCATCCCGAGAGCCGCGAGCACGGCGTACGCGAAGACCTCCACCGGCAGGCTCCAGAGCGGACCGTTGACGGCGCCGGAGAGCAGGTTGTCCTCGAAGACCCCCGGCAGGCCCGCGCCGAACGGGAACATCAGCACCAGCCGGAAGGGATAGATCCAGGTCTCCGGGGAGGAGAAGTAGACGGCCATCGATTCGGTGGTGACCAGCGGACCGAGCACGAAGGCGGTGAGCAGGCCGACGACCGCGAGTGCGGGGAGCAGCCGCAAGCCGCGCTTGATCCAGAAGTCGCGCGGCGACGGGTCGTACTCCCAGCTCCGGCGGATCAGGAGCCCGCTGACCGCGAAGAAGATCAGGACCCCGACGTTGCCGAGCGTGCTGCCGAACTGGTGCAACGGTTCCGGCTCGCCGAGCACCGCGAAGGAGTGCGACACCAGCACCGCCCAGGCAGCGAGGAGACGGAGCAGGTCGAAGTTGTTGTGCCGACTGCCGACGACATCGGAGAGGCGCACGGAGGAGAGGGCCCGCGAGGAGGTCTCCGCGAGGGGCGCGCGCGCTGCGGACATGGGCGGAGATTACCAACCGACGGCCCCGGAGCCGGGTCGGGTGAACCGGTTCGGAGCGCCCTAGGATCACCCATCATGCCTTCCCACGACCCCACGACGGAGGCAATCGCACCCGCGGCTCGCCCCCGTCGGACGGTCGTCGTGCTCGGCGCGGCGGTGGTCAGCGGCATCGCCGGATACCTGGTGCTGGTGCTCACCGCGCGGTTCCTCGACAGCCCCGAGAACGCCGACTTCCTGGTGTTCTGGGGGGCTCTGTTCGGGATGTTCGGCGCCCTCATCGGCATCGTGTCGGAGACCACACGGGCCGTGTTCGCGGCCCGGAGCGCGCCAGCGTCCCAGCCGCCAGGGGCCCGGGTGGTCCCGGTCGCGGCGGCTATCGGTGCCGCCGCCGTCGTGTTGCTCGGCCTCAGTGGTCTGTGGTGGGCACCCCACCTGTTCGGCGACCGCTGGACCGTCCTGTTGCCCGTGCTCCTGGTCGGGGTGGCGCTGTTCGCGGTGTACAGCGGGCTCGCCGGCGCCCTCGCCGGCCGGTCGGAGTGGGATCGCTACGCCGGACTGGTGGCCACCGAGTCCACCACGCGCGTGCTGCTCGTGGCCCTGGTTGCCGCGAGTGGCGCCACGGTCGACGGGTTTGCGGCAGCGAGCGCCATGGCCGCCGGAACCTGGCTGGCATTCGTGCTGGTCTCCTCGCGCTTCCGACGGGCCCTGGCGGCGCGGGCGGACGTCGGCCCGGGCGCGTTCGTCGGACGCGTCCTGAGCGCCTGCGCCGCCGCCGCCGCCTCGGCCGTGCTGCTGGTCGGCTTCCCGGTCCTGCTGCGAGCCACCACGTCCGAGGTGGAGTTCGCCACGGCCGCACCGCTGATCCTCGCGGTCTCGCTGTCTCGCGCCCCGTTGCTGGTCCCGTTGGGTGCCTACCAGACCGTGGCCGTGACGAAGGTGATCACCGGCGGCGTGGGGGCCTTGCGCGTCCCCGTGCTCGTCATCGTCGGGGCCACCGCCATCGGTGTGGTGCTCGCGTATCCGCTCGGGCCGGCCGTGCTGCAGCTGCTCAACCCCGACTACGACGTCGTCTGGCGGCACCTTCAGCTGGTTGGTGGTGGCAGCCGGGCTGGTCTCGCTGCTCACCCTCAGCGGCGCCGCGAGCCTGGCCCTCGACCGACACGCGTGGTACGTCGCCGGCTGGGTCGCCGCGACCGCGGTGACCGTGGTGGTGCTGTTGCGCCCGTGGCCGATGGAGACGCGCACGGTCGTGGCCCTCCTCGCCGGACCCCTCGTGGGCATCCCGATCCACCTCGTCCGGCGGCGTCGATAGACTTCCGCCCTTGTGAGCAACAGCCCTCTCGTCCTGGTCGACATGCTGTCCTACACCGGCACCAAGGGCGGCATGGAGACGTACACCCGAGAGCTGTACCGCGAGCTCGGCACCATGGACACCGGGCTGGAGTTCGTCGCCCTGGCCAGCAAGGAGGGGTTGCGCGAGGGCACGTCGTGGTTCCCCGGCGAGGTGATCGCCTCCCGGATCAGCGGCGAGAACCGCTTCGCCTGGGCGGTCGGGGAGCTGGTCGCGTCGGCGTGGTGGGCCGGTCGTCGCGACGCCGACCTGGTGCACGCGCCGGCGACCTTGGGGCCGGCGTACACCTCCATGCCGACCGTGGTGACCATCCACGACATGCTCTACTGGAGCCACCCCGACCTGATGACGACGCCGCTGTACACCCGTCCCGTGAAGTGGATGGAGAAGCGCGCGGCGGGCAACGCGACGCGGGTGATCACCGACAGCCAGGTGTCCGCGGACGAGATCGTGAAGTACCTCGACTTCCCGACCGACCGGTTGCACGTGGTGCCGCTGGCTGCGACGCACCCGGTCGACCGGGCCCCGCGGCCGTGCCCCCCGAGAACCTCGTGCTCGCGAGCGGCCAACGCCGGCCGCACAAGAACTGGGCGGCGCTGATTCGCGCCGTCGGCCTCGTGCCGGAGGACATCCGGCCGAGGCTCGTGTCACCGGGGCCCGCGGCGAGGACCCGCTCCGTCCCCTCGTCGACCGGCTCGAGCTCGGCCGCTGGGTGACCCTGAGGGGCTGGGTGGACGACGCCGAGCTGCTCGACCTCCAGGCGCGCGCCCGGGTGCTGGCGATGCCGACCCTGGCTGAGGGCTTCGGTCTGCCCGTCCTCGAGGCGATGGCCTCGGGGCTGCCGGTGATGGCCTCCGACCTCCCCGTGCTCCGCGAGGTCGGAGGCGACGCGGTGCTGTACTTCGATCCACGCAGCACGCGCGCGATCGCGGACGCGCTCTGCGTCGTGGCCACCGAGCCGGAGCGGATGGAGCAGCTGAGCGCCCTCGGGCTGGCGCAGGCCGCTGCGTTCTCGTGGCGGCGGGTCGCGGAGGAGACGCTCGAGGTGTTCCGGCTGGCGCTCGCCGGGCGGCAGTGAGGCTCAGCTGCGGAACGCATGCGTGAAGAGGCCCCCGAGCCCGGATCGGGCCCGGACCGCCTGGGGGAGCAGGGTCAACGCGTGCAGGCGGCTCGTCCAGCGCAGCCGCGCTGTCAGGGCCGCCCGGTGCCAACCGCGGGCCCGCATCTGCGACGCCGCGTCGGCGTAGTAGCGACGCTCGTCCGGCAGCCTGCGACCGTGCAGCAAGCTTGCCGATGACGCGCTCTCGGTGTGCCGCCGGTAGGAGAAGCAGACGGTCGGGTCGAGGACGAGGGACTCGCCGGCGGCCACCATGTCGATGACCAGGGCGAGGTCCTGGATGATCGGCATCCCCTCACGGAAGGGGAACGCCTGCACCCGCTCGGTGCGAAAGACCAAGGCCGGCCAGTAGAGCCAGTTACCACGGAGCAGGCTGACGGCGAGGGGTTCGCCCTCGAGAAGCGTGGGTTCGGTGACCTTCGGCATGATCGCGCGCTTGACCCGGTCGCCCAGCGGGTTCACCTCGGCGTCGTGCTCGTCGATGACCTGGACGCCGACCTGGATCACCGCCGCGGAGGGGTATGCCTCGTGGGCGCGGCGCACGGTGCCGACGAAATCCGGGTGCAGGAGGTCGTCGCAGCCCAGGAAGATCATCAGCTCGCCCGAGGCGAGGTCACGGCAGCGGGCGTAGTTCTCCGTGATCCCCAGGTTGGTCTCGTTGCGCACGTAGCTGATGCGCGGATCGCCCTCGGCCCGGAAGTGCGCAGCCACCGACGGGTCGGGGTAGCAGTCGTCGACGACGACGAGGGTCCAGTCGGGGTCGACCTGGGCGCGCACGCTGTCGACGGTCGCGAAGAGCAGCTCGGGGTCCCCCCAGAAGGGAACGAAGACCTCGATGGGCGCGGACGGCACGACAGGCTGGGGCTGGACGGGCCCGCGGCGCATTTCCGCGCCCAGGCCGACAAGAAGCGGCTGAAGCTTGCCGCTGCCCGCGCCAACGCGGTCAAGGCCGACTTCGCCAAGACGCCGCCGAAGAAGCCGGCATTCCTCGGCATCAAGAGCTTTGACGCCTATGATCTCGCCGAGCTGGCCGAATACATCGACTGGACGCCGTTCTTCCAGACCTGGGAATTGACCGGGCGTTTCCCGGCCATCCTCGATGATCCCAAGATCGGCGAAGTCGCGCGCTCGCTCTATGACGACGCGCGCAAGATGCTCGATCTCATCGTCAGGGAAAAATGGTTCAAGGCCCGCGCCACCATCGGCTTCTGGCCGGCCAATGCCGACGGCGACGATATCGCTGTCTATGCCGACGATAGCGCAAGCAAAAGATCGCGACCTTCCACACGCTGCGCCAGCAACTGGAAAGCGCGAAGGCCGCTTCAATGCCGCGCTGTCGGATTTCATTGCGCCCGCTTCGTCCGGCGTGCCTGATTATATCGGCGCCTTCGTCGTCACCGCCGGGATCGGCGAGGACGCCGTCGCCGACCGTTTCAAGAACGCCAATGACGATTACTCCTCGATCCTGTGCAAGGCGCTGGCCGACCGCCTCGCGGAAGCCTTTGCGGAACGGATGCACCAGCGCGTCCGCAAGGAGTTCTGGGGCTACGCGCCGGACGAGACGCTGGCCGCGGATCAACTCATCCTCGAACAATATGCCGGCATCCGCCCGGCGCCCGGCTATCCCGCGCAGCCCGATCACACCGAGAAGGCGACGCTGTTCCGCCTGCTCGACGCGGAAAACACCGCCGGCGTGAAGCTGACCGAGAGCTTTGCGATGTGGCCGGGTCGTCGGTGTCGGGGCTTTATTTCAGCCATCCCGAGAGCTTCTATTTCGGCGTCGGCAAGATCGAGCGCGACCAGGTCGAGGATTATGCCGCGCGCAAGGGCATGACGGTGACCGAGACCGAGCGCTGGCTGGCGCCGGTGTTGAACTACATTCCTCGCAGGAACAGGCCGCGGCGAAGGTGCCGGCGGCGAAGGAGATCGTCCCGCCAACGATGTCGCCTCGCATCCGCCCGGATGCACCTGCGCGGTGCATCTGGCCTGGCGGAAGAAGGCCGTGGGGGCGTAGAGCACTTTCTTCCCTTCTCCCCTTGTGGGAGAAGGTGGCGCGGACGAAGTCCGTGCCGGATGAGGGGTCTCTATCCGCGGAAAGAACCCCTCACCGTCTCAATCGTGCTTCGCACGATTGATCCACCCTCTCCCACAAGGGGAGAGGGGAAGAGAATGCGGGGTGCCCCATGAAATTCTTCTCCTTCTGGCGATCGCTGGCGAGTTTTCGCGTCCGCATCGCGCTCAATCTGAAAAATGTGCCGGCCGAGGTGATCTTCGTCGACCTCGACGCCAACGCGCATCGCAACCCTGAATATCGCAAGATCAATCCGCAGATGGCGCTGCCGGCGCTGGTCGAGGATGACGGCACCACGCTGTTCCAGTCGCTCGCGATCCTCGAATATCTCGACGAGAAATACCCCTCCCCGCCGCTGCTGCCTGCCGATATCCCGGCCGCGCCCGCGTCCGCGCGCTGGCGCTGATGGTCGCCTGCGAGGGACATCCGCTGCTGACGCCGCGGGTGCGGCGCTATCTCGACCATGAACTCAATCTGCGCGACACGCAGCAGGCGGCGTGGCGGCGGCACTGGATCGTGGAAACGCTGGCCGCGCTGGAGGGACATCTGGCTGATAACAAGAACACCGGAAAATTCTGCCATGGCGATGCGCCGACGCTGGCGGATATCTGCATGGTGGGGCATGTCACGGTCGCCGTGACGCATCAGATCGATCTGAAAATCTATCCGACGGTGAAGCGCATCTTTGAGACCGCGATGGCGCTGCCGGAATTTGCCAAGGCGCATCCGCTCGTGCAGCCGGACACGCCGGAAGCGATGCGGAAGAAGTAGGGTGGGCAAAGGCGCGTTTGCGCCGTGCCCACCATCTTTCTTGCATCATGCCGAACGGTGGGCACGCTGCGCTTTGCCCACCCTACGAAGGCCCCTCACCCCTTCGGCGGCGCGAGCGGCTGGACGATTTCCTGGAACGGCGGCAGCGCCTCGCATCGCTCGGAATGCGCCTTCAGCGCGGGATAGCGTGCGTCGAACAGCGCGGGATGCGCCTCGCCGGTGAAGCGCAGTACACAGGCGACCGCGATATCGGCATGGCCGATGTTTTCGCCGAACCAATACGGCGTCTTGACCGCGGCGCGTTCCTTTTCCAGCATCTCGAGCACGCCTGATATCTGCGACTTGCAGCGCTCGACCCAGAGATCGAGCTGCTTCTCCTTGCGCAGCACGCGTTCGTAAAGCAGGCTGACGCCCTTGTCGCCGAGCCCATCGCCAGCGCGCAGATCCGCAAGTGCCGCCGCCGCGTCTCGCCGCGCGGGGCGATCATCGCTTTGTCGGGGCCGACGACGATCGTCGAGATAATCCAGGATCATGGTGCTCTCGATCAGCGCCTCGCCATCGTCAAGCACCAGCGTCGCACCCGCCGCAGCGGATTATAGGGCGCGATCTTGTCGGCATCGCCGAAGGTCGACCACGGCCTGTGCTCGAAGGCGATGCCATAGAGCCGCATGGCGATGGCGACGCGGCGGACAAAGGGGGAGTCGTATTGGCCGATCAGGATCATGTTGTTTTCACCACTCTTCGGGGCGGACGGAATCCTGAGTGTAACGGACTGTCATACCCCGCGAAAGCGGGGTATCCAGTACGCCGCGGCCTCGCGGTTTTGTCTCCGCCGGCTCAGGAATACCGGATCACCCGCCGGAGCCTGTCATCGGTGGCCTGCGCGCCGACCCGGTGGCGGGTGATGACGACTGAGGAGCCAAACACATGCGACATCTGCCGATCCTCATTGGATTGCTCATCATCACTTCACATCCGGCCCACGCGCAAAGCGGCCCGACCGGATTCCAGTCGCCATCCAAAAATATCGCCTGCCAGTATTTCGACTACGACAAGCAGAACACGCTCCGCTGCGACATCAGCGCCATGGAAACAAAGCCGCGGCGCCCCGCCGATTGCGACCTCGATTACGGCGGCGCCTTCGAGATGAACGCGAAGGGCCTGCTGCACGCCTCTGCCACGGCGACACCGTGATGGACAATTCGCTGCCGGTGCTTGGCTATGGCGAGGTGTGGCAGCGCGGCGGGTTCACGTGCAAGTCGGAGCAGGCGGGCATGACCTGCTTCAATGCCGACCGGCGCGGGTTTTCGTTGGCGCGGGCGAAGCAGGAGGTGTTTTGACGAGATGCCCTGACGACGCCAAGCACACTGCGTCATACTCCGCGAAGGCGGAGTATCCAGTACGCCGCGACGTCTCGGCTCTGTCACAACTGCTCTGGAATACTGGATCCCCGCCTTCGCGGGGATGACAGCCAGGGTGAAGACGCTTAGCGCTTCACTCGATCACCGGCACATGCCTTGCGACATCGCGCGGCACTGTTCCATCGAGCCGCGGATCGTGACCACCTCGACCTGCCGCCGGAATGGGCGAAAGCCCGAGCGCTGGTAGAAGGCGAGCGCTGAGGGATGATCGAAGCTGCAGGTGTGCAGCCAGACGCGATCGACCGGCCGCGACCATGCGATCTCCAGCGCGCGGTTCATCAGCCAGCGGCCGGCACCGGTTCCGACAAGTTTTTCGGTGAGCCCGAAAGAAACGATTTCGCATTGCCCGGGCTCGCGAAAATCCATCTCGAGCAAGCCTTCGTCGCGTCCCTCATGCGCCAGTGCGTAGACCACCAGCAAAGGCGATTGAATGATCCGGCCAATTCCGCGTCGGGCATCCGTATCCTCGAGATCCACAGCCATGGCCGGCCGACGCGGCCATAGAGATCGCGATACCAGTCGAGCGCGGGGGCATCTACCCGCCGCAGCATCCACGCGCCGGCGGGATCGGAACGCGGCGCGGGGCGCACGGTCATTTCCAGATGCGTGACGACAGCGGCGATCTTGCCGGCCGGAATGTCGGAGTAGCCGTCGGGCAAAATCATCCGGCCTTACTCCCCCTCATCGCTCGCCAGCACGCCCTTCACCGCCCTCGCCCAGCCGGCGAGCTTTCGCTCCCTTGTCGCTGCGCTCATCGCCGGCTTGAAGCGGTGCTCCAGCCGCCAGTTATCGGCGAATTTTGCGGGCTCGGGATAGACGCCGGCCTGCAGCCCGGCGAGATAGGCGGCGCCCAGCGCCGTGGTTTCCTGGATCATCGGGCGATCGACGGGGGCGTCGAGCAGGTCGGCGAGACGCTGCATGGTCCAGTCGGAGGCGGTCATGCCGCCGTCGACGCGCAGCACGTTGGCGGCCTTCTCGCCCGGCCAGTCGGCGCGCATCGCTTCGCGGAGATCGAAGGTCTGGTAGCAGACGCTTTCCAGCGCGGCGTGCGCGAGTTCGGCGGGGCCGGTGTTGCGGGTGAGGCCGAACAGCGCGCCGCGGACGCGCGGATTCCAGTAGGGCGCGCCGAGGCCGACGAAGGCCGGCACCAGATAGACGCTCTGCATGGGATCGGATTTGTCGGCGAGCGGGCCGGTCTCGGACGGCCTGCTTGATGATGCCGAGCCCGTCGCGCAGCCATTGCACGGCGGCGCCGGCGACGAAGATCGAGCCTTCCAGCGCGTAGGTGCGCTTGCCGTTCAATTGATAGGCGATGGTGGTGAGCAGCTTGTTCTTCGAGGCGACCGGCGTGGTGCCGGTGTTGAGCAGCGCAAAGCAGCCGGTGCCGTAGGTCGATTTGATCATGCCGGGCGCGAAGCAGGCCTGGCCGATGGTCGCGGCCTGCTGGTCGCCGGCGATGCCGGAAATGGCGATCGGGCCGCCGAACAGGCTCGGGTCGCTGTCGCCGAATTTGGCGGCGCAGTCCTTCACCTCCGGCAGCATCGAGCGCGGCACGCGCAGGAGCTTCAGCAGTTCGTCGTCCCATTCGCCGGTGTGGATGTTGAACAGCAGCGTGCGCGAGGCGTTGGTGGCGTCGGTCGCGTGCACCTTGCCGCCGGTCAGCCGCCACAGCAGATAGCAATCGACGGTGCCGAACATCAGTTCGCCGCGGCCGGCGCGTTCGCGCGCGCCCGGGACGTGGTCGAGAATCCAGGCGACTTTGGTGCCGGAGAAATAGGGATCGATGATCAGGCCGGTCTTGGCCGAAATCGTGGGCTCGTGGCCTTCGGCTCTTCAGCTTGGCGCAGATGTCGGCGGTGCGGCGGTCCTGCCAGACGATGGCGCGGTGCACGGCCTGGCCCGTGGCGCGGTCCCAGACCACCGTCGTCTCGCGCTGGTTGGTGATGCCGATGGCGGCGATGTCCTTTGCCGTCAGGCCGGCCTTCTCCAGCGCCTCGCGGCAGACCGCGACCGT
Organism: uncultured Actinomycetota bacterium; assembly: GCA_963774575.1. Taxonomy (GTDB): domain Bacteria; phylum Actinomycetota; class Actinomycetes; order Propionibacteriales; family Nocardioidaceae; genus Nocardioides. The sequence continues at coordinate 55,410 of CAVZFO010000014.1, forward strand.
CGAGGTCCAGATGTCCTCGGGCTCGTGCTCGACCCAGCCGGAGGCCGGGAAATGCTGCGGGAATTCCTGCTGCGCGGTGGCGGCGATGGAAATGTCGCTGCGGAACACGATGGCGCGCGACGACGTGGTGCCCTGATCGATGGCCAGCACAAAGGACATGGCGTTGCTTCCCTGGGAGGATTGGTTGCGGAAGAGGCAATCCGATTGGGAGGCGAAGGTCAATATGGGCAAGCGGCCTGCGGCGCGCTTCGCCTCTCCCGCTTGCGGGGGAAGGTCGGCGTGGCGAGTGCCGCCCGGGTGACGGTGTACAGGTCTCAAGCGCGGCGGCGCCAGACAAGGAGAGACGTCACCCCACCCCGCCCCGCTCGCTTCGCTCGCACCCTCCCCGCAAGCGGGAGAGGGAAGAAATCACGTCGCGGCCGTCGTCACGCCGCCATCGACCACGATGGTCTGGCCGGTCATGAAGGTCGAGGCGTCGGAGGCGAGATACGCCACCGCGCCGGCGATTTCGTCGGGCTCGCCGATGCGGCGCAGCGGGGTGCCGGCGGTGCGGCGCTTGAGGTTGTCCGGGTCTTCCCACAGCGCGCGGGCGAAATCGGTCTTCACCAGGCCCGGCGCTACGCAATTGACGCGGACGCCCTTCGGCCCCCATTCGCCGGCGAGGCTGCGGCACAGCGCGAAGTCGGCCGCTTTGGAAATGCCATAGGCGCCGATCACGGTGGAGCCGCGCAAGCCGCCGATGGACGAGATGATCACCACCGAGCCGTTGCCGCGCTCGGCCATCTGCGGGATCGCCAGCGCGCAGAGCCAGATGTTGCTCTTGACGTTAGAGCCCATGATCTTGTCGAAGGCCTCGTCCTTGATGTCGAGCAGCGGGCCGTAATAGGGATTCACCGCGGCGTTGCAGACGAGGATGTCGACCTTGCCGTAATGCTTTGTCGTGCCCGTGATCAGCGCCTCGACTTCCTCGCGGCGCGAGATGTTGCAGGGAATGACATGGGCGTCGCCGCCGGCCTTCTTGATGCCTTCGGCGACTTCGTGGCAGGCATCGGCCTTGCGGCTGGAGATCACGACTTTGGCGCCGAGTTTGGCAGCAGCTCGGCGGAGGAACGGCCGATGCCGCGGCTGGAGCCGGTGATGACGGCGACTTTTCCGGTGAGATCGAACGGGGTGTTTTTCATTGTTGTTGGCTCCCTGCTTCCATTCATTCAGTCGTCATCGCCCGGTGCGTGGGCCGGAGCGATCCAGTATTCCAGAGACGATTGCGCGAGAGTCGATAGGCCGCGCGTACTGGATCCCCCGCTTTCGCGGGGGATGACAGCACTCGCCTCACACCAGCCCGCCCGCTCGGTGACGCGGCGGAAGTGGTAGTCGGTGTCGCCAAAGCTGTTTTCGATCATGGTCAGCCGCTTGAAGTAGTGGCCGATCTTGGCTTCCTGGGTCATGCCGATGCCGCCGTGAAGCTGGATCGACTGCTGGCCGATGAACTTGCCGGACTTGCCGATCTGCACCTTGGCGGCGGCCACTGCGGTAGCGCGCTCTTTCGCACTGTCGAAATCGGCCGCCATGGTCGCGAACATCGACATGCTGCGGGCCTGTTCGAGCGCCACGAACATGTCGGCGGCGCGGTGCTGCAGGGTCTGGAAGCTGCCGATCGGCACGCCGAACTGTTTTCGCGTCTTGAGATATTCGACCGTGGTCTTCAGCGATTCATCCATCGCGCCAACGGCTTCCGCGCACATCGCGGTGCGGGCTTCATCCACCACGCGCTCGATCAGCGGCAAGCCGTTCTCGGGATCGCCGATCGCGGCATCTGCGCCGACCTCGACGCCGGTCAGCGTGATGTCAGCGGCATGCAGGCCGTCCTGGGTCGGATAGCCCTTGCGGGTGACGCCCTTGGCGTTCGCGGGCACGATGAACACGCCGATACCGGCCTTGTCGCGCTGCCCGCCCTTGGTGCGCGCGGTCACGATCAGGGTGTCGGCGTTCTCGCCGTTGAGCACGACGAATTTTTCGCCGTCGATCACCCAACCCGACACCCTTCTTCTTGGCTGGTCGCGACGTCGCCGAGGTCGTAGCGCGAGTTCTTTTCGAGCTGGCGAAGGCAAAGGTCTTGCTGCCGTCGATGATGCCGGGAATATGCGCAGCCTTCTGCTCGGCCGAGCCGCCATGGCGCAGGAAGCCGCCGCCGATCACGACGGTCGCGAGATACGGCTCCAGCACCAGCGCCTTGCCGAGCGCTTCCATCACGATCATGGTCTCGACCGCGCCGGCGCCGAAGCCGCCATCGGCTTCCGCGAACGGCAGGCCCAGCAGGCCCTGCTCGGCGAGCTGCCCCAGACGGCCTTGCTCCAGCCGCCCTTTTCCTTCTGGTACTTCTTGCGCGCATCGAAATCGTAGGAGTCGGTCAGCAGACCGTCGATGCTTTCCTTGAGAAGGCGCTGCTCCTCGGACAAATCAAAATCCATGTTCTTTA
>CAVZFO010000015.1:0-411929 GCA_963774575.1 uncultured Actinomycetota bacterium
GCGGTCCAGGTGCCCGAACACAGGGCGGCGCGCCAGGTACCCGAGCCAGACGTGCCCGTGAGGCACCCGAACCGACCGCGCGCTTCAAGCCGCTGCCAACGTCACGCGGATGATGCCGGCATCGGCAACACGGCCCGACGCCGTCACCTCGCACTGTTGGAGGCGATCTGACCGTTGTTGATTCCGATCGAAACCGATGTGCCGCTGCTGCAGGCCTCATTCGAGGATGCGATCTGCACGTTCCATTCGCCGTCGAAGGTCGAGGCCGCCGCTGATGTTGCGGGAACAGTGCCGACGAGCATCAGCGTCCGAACGGCGCGTGGCATTGAAATTTGAAAATATCCCATGACGGGCCCCTGTGTTTGACGGAGGCGCCACGGTCTCCACATCGTCTCATGGTCACGGACCGTGAACCGTCAACAATGCGAGCCGACACAAAAGCCCCCGCCTGGGAGGCGAGGCCTTTAGAGATCGCGGAGCGGACTAACCCTCAGTTCACGCGGGTCCAGGTCTGGCCGCCGCAGAACATGCCGCCGAAGGCGCAGCCCTGGACGCGCAGCGTGTCGGAGCCCTTCATCGCGATCGTTAAATCATAGGTGCTGCCGCTGTTCGGATCGTAGATACGGCCGCTCCATTTGGTCCTTGCCGGGCTTCATGTTGATCAGGACCTGCTCGCCATTCTGGTTCGACTTCGTGTCGACAGAATAGCCGCAGAGATTGGCGCCGCATTGCTCGATCCGGACCTTGCCTTCCTTCTCTTCGGTCAGCCAGACGCCGAGCGGCGAGTTTGCGGTCCTGAACGGTGGCAGGTGCAGGTGCAGGTGCTGGTGCCGGAGGGGCCGTGGGGCGACAGCAGCTGGAGCCGGCGCAGGTTTTGCCGGAGGCGGCGCGATATCCGGCGAAGCCTGTGTGGAGGCAGGCGGTAGCGGTCGCGGTATCGGGCGGGCGCAACGGCCGCGGTCGACGGTTGGGGCCGTTGCTGCAGGGGGGCGGGAGGAGACGCCGGGGCGGCAAGGCGCCGCCGCCTGTTCGGCCGGAGCAGGCGCAGGAGCCGCAGCCGGAGCGGTTTGCGTAACGGTCTTCGGATCGGTCCTTTGGATCGGTCTTGGCCTGCTGCGGGGGTTGCTCTTACTTGGGACCGATCGTTGTCCTCGTGTTCTTCGAGCGCTTCGATGGGCGACCGGTATTGTCGTAGACGCCGGGTATCGAAACCGTCCCGCGATCGGGGTCGATGCGGATGGTGCGGCCGCCATATTCGATAGTGTACTGAGCCTGTGCAGCGGTGCTCGCCAGCAAGAGCGCAGCAATAGCGAGACACCTTCTTCATGGTGACCTCCTGAATAGGGTATTGTTTGGCCCCGCGAAGATACGCGTCGGCCGCGTCACGCAACGTGACATGAATTACTTTCAAATCGTAAGTCGTGTTTTTAGCGGCTTTGGTTCAATGGGCTGCCGGCAATCTGAAATAGTGCCGGACAGATGGTCAATTTCGGGCGAATGCCCGCGCTTTTGGCCTGCGAATCAGCTGAAACCAGAAGGCATAAATCCTCGTGGACGTGCCGTCCCTTCCGTGGCGATGTGCAGCCACCGATCGAGGAAGACGAAACCGTGACGATCTCAATGTACGAAGCGTCGGTCGACGTTTTCGCGCCGTATCTCGGCAATCTGGCAGGGCTCCTCGACCACGCATCGGCCTATGCGCAAGCGCGAAACATCGATGCGTCGGTCCTGCTCGGGATGCGGCTCGCGCCGAGCATGTACAGCCTGATACAGCAGGTCGGCGAAGCCAACCGTCACGCCAACCTTGGCTGCGCGTTGCTGGCTGGCCGCCCGCCGCTTTCGTTCGCAGAAGGCGAGCCCTATTTTCCCGAGTTGAAGTCGCGGATTGCCGCTACGGTCGATTTCATTCGAGAGCCTGCCGCGCGCTGAAATCGACGGTGCCGCGGACAAGGAGGTCGTATTCACGTTCAGGAGCGGGGCGGAACGGAAATTCACCGGGCGGTCGCTGCTGCTGACATTCACGAGTTCGCAATTCTTTTTCCACGTCGCAACTGCCTACGACATCCTGCGCCATGCCGGCGTCGATCTCGTCAAGAAGGATTTTCTCGGCGTACCGCCAGGGGAGGTCTGACGACGGAGACTAGATTTCGCTGCCGTCCCTGCGCATCTCAGATTCGCAGCTCGCCGCGCGTCCCGCCATTTCCTGCTTCAGATTTTCAAAGCGTCTGCCGCGCGTCGCTTTCGCGATCGTCGACGAATTTGATCGCTGCGTCCCCGGTCCACGGGTCCGCTGACGACGGGGCTGGGATTTTTCGCCGACCGTTTCGTCGACGTAATAGTGGCCGTTGTCTCCTTACGCGCACCGTCCACTTGAAACGGGAGCGCGGCCATCGGGCCGGGACCGGCCTTGGAGTAACCGTGGGCTTCGGTTCGGCGGCGGGGCCCGTCAGGGGGCTCTCCCTCGACCGGCGCCTTATCGGGCGCGGGCGGGGACTGCGGCTGGTCCATGATGCTGGCGATGGCCGCAAGCGCGTTGTTCGGTCGGGTCGCTTTGGCTCAAGGTTCTGGTCTCCGGACAAGGCAGGCGAAGGCGGTCGCCCAAGCTCTTTCCTTTACTATCCAATGCGGCTGAATTTGTCAGCCTATGCGCACACCGGCGGTAGTCTATCCTTCCAGGGACGCACCTGTTCGAGCTGGGCCGGCCAGACGGAACAAGGTTCCCTCGTCACCGTAGTTTGCCCGCGAACATCATGCCGAGCGGCAAGCCAGGCCCTATTCCACGCTAGCGGCACCGACATCGCGGGCTGGCCGGACATGTTGAACATCGAGGTGCCCGGCATGTAGCGCCGCAGGATCGGCGCGCAGTACGGCGACAGATCCTGCGACATGGTGTCGATCTCGCCGATCCGTAGCGGCGGCGCGCACAGCGTCGGACTAAGGAAGACGTCGCACGTCTCGAAGAACGTCGCGAGCCCGCGCGATATCTGGAATGCGGCGAGCTGGGCTGCGACGTAATCGGTCGCCGTCGTCTTCTGCGCCTTACGTGCACTAGCCAGCGTCAATATCTCGAGATCGTTGCTCGGTCATCGCACTGCCGACCGGCGAACCGCGGCATCGCCCGCGACGGCGCCAAGCTGGTCACCGCCGTCGCCTGTTCGGTGGTGCCGAAGTTCACGGTGGTCATCGGCGGCTCGTTCGGAGCCGGCAACTACGGCATGTGTGGCCGCGCGTACGACCCGCGCTTCCTGTGGATGTGGCCCAACGCCCGGATCTCCGTGATGGGCGGCGAGCAGGCGGCGTCGGTGCTGGCCGAGGTGCGGGGGCCCGAACCGGCGAGGACGACCGAGGAGTTCAAGGCCGGCGATCCGGGACCAGTACGAGACCCAGGGCTCGCCGTACTACTCGACCGCCCGGCTCTGGGACGACGGCATCATCGACCCCGCCGACACCCGCCGGGTGCTCGGCATGGGCCTCGCCGTCGCCGGGCACGCCCCGATCCCCGCGCCGTCCTACGGCGTCTTCAGGATGTGAGACGCGCAGTGACGTGCGAGGAACGAGCGCGGCGCGTGGGCGCGGCCAGGTTGAGCAAGCCCTGCGACCGAGGGACGAGGTCGCAACGGGCGCGTCGAAACCCGGTGACTGAACCGAGGAGCGCGTCATGATCCGCACACCCATCCGCACCGTGCTCGTCGCCAACCGCGGCGAGATCGCGCTGCGCGTCATCCGAGCCTGCCGGGAGACCGGCCGGCGCAGCGTGGCGATCTACACCGACCTCGACAGCGAGGCGCCGCACGTCCGCGCGGCCGACGACGCGGTCCAGGTGCGCAGCTACCTCGACATCGAGGCCGTCGTCGCGGCCGCGCAGTCGGTCGACGCCGACGCGGTGCACCCGGGGTACGGCTTCCTCTCCGAGCGCGCGGCCTTCGCCGAGGCGCTCGAGCAGGCCGAGATCCGGCTCGTCGGTCCGACGGCCGCGGTGATGGAGCAGATGGGCCGCAAGGACGCCGCCCGCGAGATCGCGGTCGCGGCCGGCGTGCCGGTGGTGCCGTCGTACCGCCGATGACGGACCCGCGGGTCGCCACCGCCTCGAGCCCGTACCCCGTGCTGGTGAAGGCGGCCGCCGGCGGCGGCGGCAAGGGGATGCGGATCGTGCGCAGGGCCGAGGAGTACGACGACGCGGTGGCCGCGGCGCGAGCGCGAGGCGGCGTCGGCCTTCGGCGACGACACCCTGCTCGTCGAGAAGTACGTCGAGCACGGCAGGCACATCGAGGTGCAGGTGCTGGCCGACGGCTACGGCAACGTCGTGCACCTCCACGAGCGCGACTGCTCCACCCAGCGGCGGCACCAGAAGGTGCTGGAGGAGGCGCCCGCGCCGACGATCAGCGACGGCGTACGCGGCCCGGTCACCGCGAGCGCGGTCGCCCTGGCGCGCGAGGTCGGGTACGTCAACGCCGGCACCGTCGAGTTCCTGCTCGACACCGACACCGACGAGGCCTACTTCCTGGAGATGAACACCCGGCTCCAGGTCGAGCACCCCGTCACCGAGGCGCATCACCGGCATCGACCTGGTGCAGGCCCAGCTCGACGTCGCGGCCGGGGAGCCGCTGCCGTTCCGCCAGGACGACGTCACGGTCACGGGCCACGCGATCGAGGCGCGGGTCTACGCCGAGGACTCCTTCGGCGGCTTCCTGCCGCAGGCCGGCCGACGGCGGACCTGGTGCGCTGGCCGGCCGGCGTGCGCGTGGACCAGGCGCTGGAGAGCGGCCAGGTCGTCGGCACGTCGTACGACCCGATGCTGGGCAAGATCATCGCCCACGGCCCCGACCGCGAGACGGCCCGTCGCGCGCTGGTCGAGGCGCTCGACCGCACCGGCATCCTGGGGCTGACCACCAACACCGGCTTCCTGCGGGCGCTGGTGGCGAGCGAGGAGTTCCGGCTCGCGACGATCGACACCGCGTGGCTGGACACCGCGGAGGTCGAGCCGCCCGGCCGCGACGTGCCCCGGGTCTTCGCCGCGTGGGTCCAGGCCCTGCTCGTGGCGGTCACCGAGACGGGGCACCCGTTCCAGGCCGACGGCTGGCGGATCGGCGGGACGCCGGCGCCGACGGTCGTCGAGCTGGACGAGACCGTGCTGGTCGATCGCGCGTCGGGTCGCGTCGGCGACCACCAGGTCCGGCAGCTGTCCGCGGAGAACCACGTCGCGGTGCTGAGCATCGACGGCCGCCGCGAGACCGCGGTCGTCAACGTCCAGGCGCACACGGCCGAGGTCGCCTACCACGGTCAGCGCTTCGTCTTCGAGCGGCCGGACGTGTTCGCCGACCACGGACCCCCGGTCGGCGACGGGTCGGTCCTGGCGCCGATGCCGGGCACCGTGCTCGACGTCCGCGTCGCCGTCGGCGACCCGGTGGCGGAGGGCGACGTGCTCGGCGTGGTCGAGGCGATGAAGATGGAGCTCTCCCTGAAGGCGCCGTTCGCCGGCACCGTGGCCACCGTGGACGCGACCGTCGGCGCCCAGGTCGCCCTGGGTGAGCGGTTGTTCGTGCGTGGACGGCATCGACAAGGAGGACGCGTGATGGACCGACCGGCCGTCGTACCCCTGGACGGGCTGCCCGAGCGGGTCACGATCTACGAGGTCGGGGCCCGCGACGGTCTGCAGAACGAGTCCGCGCTGGTCCCGACCGAGGTCAAGGCCGAGCTGATCACCCGCCTGCTCGACGCGGGCCTGCCGGTCGTCGAGGCGACGTCAGCTTCGTGCACCCGAAGTGGGTGCCGCAGCTGGCCGACGCCGCCGAGCTGATGACCCTCCTCGGCGACGCGCGGCCGCGACCTGCCGGTGCTGGTGCCCAACGAGCGCGGCCTGGACCGGGCGCTGGAGCTGGGCTGCCGCGCACGTCGCGATCTTCGGCAGCGCGACCGAGACCTTCGCGCAGCAAGAACCTCAACCGCACCCTCGACGAGCCAGTTCGCGATGTTCGAGCCGACCGTACGACGGGCGCGCGACGCGGGCGTCGACGTCCGGGCCTACGTCTCGATGTGCTTCGGCGACCCGTGGGAGGGCGCCGTACCCGATCGAGCAGGTCGTCTCCGTCGGCCGCCGGCTCTTCGACCTCGGCGCCAGCCAGCTGAGCCTCGGCGACACCATCGGCGTCGGCACCGCCGGGCACGTGACCGCGCTGGTCGACGGCGTTCGGCGACGGCCGGGCTCGGCACCGAGCAGCTCGCGATGCACTTCCACGACACCTACGGCCAGGCGCTGGCCAACACGCTGGCCGCCCTGCGCTGCGGGCATCACCACCTTCGACGCCAGCGCCGGCGGCCTCGGCGGCTGCCCCTACGCCAAGAGCGCGACCGGCAACCTCGCCACCGAGGACCTGGTCTGGCTGCTGACGGGCCTCGGCATCGAGCACGGCGTCGACCTCGGCGCCCTGGTCGGCGACCAGCACCTGGCTGGCCGGCCACCTCGGCCGCCCGAGCCCCTCGGCGTCGTCCGCGCCCTGGCGCGCTGAGGATACCCGGCTGCCGGTGAACTCTGTTGGAGACATGCTCTGGCCGCACGCAGTACCCGGCCATCCGGCACGACTCCGCACGCCGGCATGAGACGCCGGGTCGGTCGACCTGCACATCGGTGCGCCGAAGACGGGGACGACGTACCTCCAGCACCGGCTCTCCCGCAACGCCAAGACCCTGGCCAAGCACGACGTGCACGTACCGACGCGCAACCTGCTGGTCTCGCCGGAGCTGTTCCAGTTCCGTGCGGCCCTGGACCTGCTCGGCCAGGACTGGGGCGGCCGGCCCGGCCACGCGGACGGCGCCTGGCCCCAGCTGGTGCGCCGGCTGCACGGCAAGTCCGGCACCAGCATCGTCAGCCACGAGATCCTGGCGCCCGCCACGCCGGACGCGATCGCCAGGCGATGCGCGGACCTCGCCGGCCGCGAGGTGCACGTCGTCTACTCCGCCCGCGACCTGGCCCGGCAGATCCCGGCGGCCTGGCAGGAGAGCATCAAGCAGGGCCGCAAGTGGACCTACCAGCGGTTCCTCAACCGGGTCGAGCTCGCGCAAGCTCGTGGTTCTGCCGCGCCTTCGACCTGCCGACCGTGCTGACCAAGTGGAGCGCCGGCCTGCCCCCCGAGCGCGTCCACCTGGTGACGGTGCCGCAGCGCGGGCGCCGACCAGGGCGAGCTGTTCCGGCGCTTCTGCACGGCGTTCGGCATCGACCCGGCGTGGGCGCCGCTCGACAGCGACCGGCTCAACTCCTCGCTCGGCGTCGCCGAGACCCAGGTGATCCGCCAGCTCAACCGGCGCATGGACCGCGCCACCCGGCGCGAGGCGGAGTACGACGAGCTGATCCGCGAGCTGCTCGCCCAGGACCGTCTCGTGCTCCGCGACTCCGCGCCGGTGCGGCTGCCGCCGGGCCGCTTCGCGTGGGCGAACGAGCCAGACCGAGCAGTGGATCGAGTGGGTCAAGGACAGCGGGATCCACGTGGTCGGCGACGTCGACGACCTGCGACCGCGGCCGCTCCCCGAGGACGAGCCCTACGTCAACCCGGACAAGGTCCCCGCCCGCGAGGTGCTCGCCGCCGCGGTGGACGCCCTCGCCGCGATGACCCGCGAGGCCGCCGTCCCGGCCCGACCCGCGGCACAGGTCGGCGCCCGGATCCGCAAGTTCCGCGAGCAGCGGTGACCGCGGCGGACCGAGAGCTCGCAGACGAGCGGGAGGGAGCGCGCCTGGGGCTGGGTCGCCCACCTCCGCGAGGGCGGTACGACGCCCTGGCAGGCCTGGGTCGACCAGCGGCATCCTCACGGCGAGACCCACGGCAGGTACCTCCCGGGCGCGCAGCAGCTGGAGCTGCTGCGCCGTCTCAACGCGTGCGCGGCCGCGCCGACCCCGGCCCTGGCCGAGGCGTGCTCGCCGCGAGCGCGGCGGGCCGCGGCCGGCCGGACCTCGAGCTGGTCGGCGTGGTCGCCCCCGACCCCCCGTTCGGTCCCGCGCCGGTCGATCCCGCGGCGCTCCCCGCCGGCGAGCTGGTGCGGGTGGCGGCCAGCCGTGCTGGCCGACCAGGTGGCGGACGCCGGAGCCCCGGAGCCCCGAGCCGCGGCCCGGGCCCTCGTGGTGGCGACGCGGCTACCGCCTGGTCGGCGACCCCGCGCTCGCGGACCCGCTGCGCGACCAGCTCCTCGAGCGCGGCCGCGGCCCGGGCGGTCGCGACCCGCGGGTCCTGGTGCTCGGGACCGACCTGGCCACGATGACCGGCCACGCCTGGACCCATCGCGCCTTCACCGAGGTGTCACCGCGTGGCGCGGCTGGCTGGGGCTGGTGCACGAGCGGCGCGAGGTGCCGGCCCTCGCCGACGTGCCTGGCGGTCGCCCGTGCCTGGGAGCGCCGGGTGGGCGCCGACCGCGTGCACGTCGTGCTGGACCCCGCCGCCGTGGCCGCCCTGGTCCGCGAACGGCGCGGCCTGGCCGTGCCGGCCGCACTGCCGGCCGAGGCGGGCGAGCTCGCCCGCCGGGTCGCGTCCGTGCTCGGGCTGCTGGTGGTCCCCGACGTTCGCGAGCGGCTGCTCCGGGACCGGCTGCGGCCCCGGGTCGCCGCGGCCGCCGCGCGGGTGCCGGCCGGCCCACCCCTCGTCGTACCCCCGCCGCACCGGGAGTGGCTCGAGGCCGCCGCGGAGCGGATGCGCCGGGGCATCGAGCGCGCTGGCTACGCTGTCCACGGCGACCTGGACGCCCTCACGCCCCGGTGGCCGGACGGCTCGGAGCGCCGACGGTGGGCCGTCGCCGCAGGCGACCCTCGACCTGGCCGTCCGGGTGCTGCTGGACGACCCCGAGCCCGTGACCCGTGACGACGGAGGACCGCGTGACCCAGAAGGTCATCCTCCACGTCGGCACCCCGAAGACCGGTACGTCGTACCTCCAGGACGTGCTGTTCAGAACCGCGGCTCCTGGCCGAGCACGGGCATCCTCTACCCCGCCGACCGGTTCGACGCCCACTTCCTGGCCGCCCTCGACCTGATGCGGCTGCCCTGGGGCGGCCTGGAGCGCGAGGCCGTCGGCGCCTGGGACCGGCTGGCCGGCGAGGTGCGCGGCTGGCACGGCGACACCGCGATCATCAGCCACGAGATCCTCGCCACCGCCTCGCGGTCGCAGGTGGGCCGGGCGCTGGAGTCCCTCGGTCACCAGCCGCGGACGCCGGGCGGCGTCGAGGTGCACCTGGTGCTCTCCGTGCGCGACCTGGTCCGGCAGATCCCCGCGGAGTGGCAGGAGAACGTCAAGCACCGCAGCGGCATGAGCTACGCCCGGTTCCTGACCGGATCACCGACCCGGCCCGCAACAGCCGGATCGCGTCCTGGTTCTGGGGCGTCCAGGAGATCCCGGAGATCCTCGACCGCTGGGGCGCCGACCTGCCGCCCGAGCGGATCCACCTGGTGACGGTGCCGTCGCCCGGCGGCGCGCCGGACCTGCTCTGGAAGCGGTTCAGCCAGGCGTTCGGCCTCGAGGGCATCGACCTGGTCCTCGAGGACGAGCGCGCTCAACCCCTCGCTCGGCGTCCCGGAGACCGCGCTGATCCGCCGGATCAACCGGGCGGCCAACCGGGTGCTCGAACCGGCCGACTACCGGCCCCTGGTCCGCGAGCTGCTCGCCCACCAGACCCTGTCCCGGCGGGTGCTGTCCCCGCGGCTGGCCCTGCCGCCCGCGCAGGTGCCGTGGGTGCGGGAGCGCGAGGACGCGTTCGTCGCGGAGGTCGAGCGGCGCGGCTACGACGTCGTCGGCGACCTCCACGACCTGCGGGGCAACCCGCACGCTGCACCCGTACGTCGACCCGGACCGGCCGCGCGAGCGCGACGTCGCCGGCGCCGCGGTGGACGCGATCAAGGCGCTGCTGCTCGACAACGCCCGGCTCCGGGCGGAGGAGGTCCGGCTCCGGACGGAGCTCGACGACACCCACGCCGCCCTCCGAGCGCTCCTACCTGCGGCCGTCCTACCGCCTCCGCGAGAACGCCGTGAAGGGGATGGCCCGCAGCCGCGTGGGTCGCGGCCTGCTCGGCGCCTACCGCTTCGCGCGCGGCAGGAGCTCGCGGTCGGCGTAGCGGCCGATCCGCCAGGTCGCGAACGCGTCGGCGCCCATGCCGACGACCCCGCCCACGATCGGGATGCGGCGGCCGACGGTCGTGGCCAGCCGCTTGCCGGCGATCCGGGTGATCAGGTCGGCCGCGACCACGCCACCGATCACCTGGTCGAGGCCGGCGTCGTAGTGCGGGGCGGTCGCCAGCGCCATCGGCGGCGCGGGCACCTTCTTGGCCGTGACCATCTCGCCGACGGCGTCCTCGCCGAGCAGGGTGACCAGGATGGCGTTGCGGACGCGCGGGTCGTCGAGGTCGTAGCCGCGCAGGTGCGCGATGCCGGCGACCATCCGGCACTGGATGAGCGCCAGGCCGGTGATGTTGGCCGGGATCGCCACGGTCGCGGTGATCATGCCGCCGAGGTTGGTGACGAAACCCTGGGCGCCGGCGAGCCGGACGTTGTTCTCGATCACCTCGTGGATGGCCCGCTCGACGTCACCCTTCTGCTCGACCAGCTGCTTCTCGGCCGCGGAGGCCGCGGGTGGCAGCGGGCCGATCCCGTGGATCGCGCGGTGCAGCGCCTCGCGGACGAACGAGGCCGTCAGGGTCGGCGCGAGCTCCGCGATCCGCGGCGCCAGGGACTTGCCCACCGAGCTGGTCACACCCATGCGCCCGATGGTACGGGTGCGGGTGGAGGATAGTCCCCTACGAAAATCATCACCGATCCCTGTCGAGGTGATGATTTTCGTCGGGGACTACCGCCGAGGCCTACGGTGCACCCATGCGAGTGGAGCCGCCGTCGAGCGACTGGCGGTTCCCGGGGGTGGGGCGGTTCGACCCCGACGACGACCTGGTGGCGGCGGGAGCGGACCTCGAGCCGGGCACGCTGCTGGCGGCCTACCGGCGCGGCCTGTTCCCGATGCCGTCGGGCCGCCGCGGGGACCCGATGCTGTGGTTCTCGCCCGTACGCCGCGGGGTGCTGCCCCTCGACGGGCTGCGGGTCTCGCGGTCGCTGCGGCGCTCGGTCCGCGAGCTTCGAGGTCCGGGTGGACACGGCGTTCGCCGAGGTCATCGACGGCTGCGCCGACCCGCGCCGGGCCGCGGGCTGGATCGACCCGGCCATCCGGTCGGCGTACCTGGAGCTGCACCGCCTCGGCTGGGCGCACTCCGTGGAGACCTGGAGGGACGGCCGGCTCGCCGGCGGGCTGTACGGCGTCTCGATCGGTGGCCTGTTCGCCGGCGAGTCGATGTTCCACCGGGAGACCGACGCCTCCAAGGTCGCCCTGGTCGCGCTCGTGGACCTGCTCGCCGAGCAACCCGAGGAGCCGCGGCTGCTGGACGTGCAGTGGCAGACCCCGCACCTGGCCTCGCTGGGCGTGGTGCAGATCGGTCGCCGCGACTACCTCGACCGGCTGCCGGAGGCGCTCGCCGCGGCGGTGCCCCGCGCCTTCGCCTGAACCGGCGGCCGGCCGCCCGGACCAGAATTTCGTCGCCCGGGTCGCGATGAGGCATCGTGGTCAGCGGCGCGAACGCCGCCGTCGATCCCGAGGAGCCACCCATGAAGCGCATCTCCCTGCTCGCCGCCCTGCTGTTGGTGGTCGGGCTCCTGGCCGGCTGCGGGAACAGCGACTCCTCGGGCGCCTCCGGAAGCGCCGACGCGGGCGGCCCGCCCACCAACGCCTCGGTGGACGACTTCTGCGGCGCCTTCCTCGACCTGATCCAGCAGGTGCAGGCGGCCGGCACCGACATCTCCGACAAGGACGCGGTCAAGCTCGCCAAGGACCTCGCGGGCAAGCTGTCCGACGTCGGCACGCCCGCCGACATGCCCGCGACCGCCCGGCGCGCCTTCGAGACCGCGATCGACAAGTCAACGATCTCCCCGACGACGCCAGCCAGTCGGAGGTCGACGGCGCGGCCGGGGACCTCACCGAGGAGCAGAAGGCGGACCAGGCGGCGCTGTCGGAGTACATCACCAAGCAGTGCATGGGCCGCTCGCGCCGAGCGCCTCGCCCAGCAGCAGCTGAGGTCGGCAGGGGCTGCTACTTCAGCAGCCGGGACATCCGGCGGTCGGCCAACGGCTTGCCGCCGGTCTGGCAGGTCGGGCAGTACTGCAGCGAGGAGTCCGCGAAGGACACCTCGCGGACCGTGTCGCCGCACACCGGGCACGCCTCGCCGGTGCGGCCGTGCACGGCGAGGTGGGACTTCTTCTCGCCCTTGAGCTCGCTGGCCGCCAGCCCGCGGGACCGCTCGACCGCGTCGCCGAGCACGCCGCGGATGGCGTCGTAGAGCGTCTGCAGCTCGGCGTCGCTGAGGCTGCTGGCCGGCTTGAACGGCGACATCTTCGCGGCGTGCAGCAGCTCGTCGGAGTAGGCGTTGCCGATGCCGGCGATGGTGCCCTGGTGGCGGAGCACGCCCTTGATCTGGGCCCGTCCGGCCTTCTGCAGGATGCCGCGGAGCACGTCGATCGTGAACGCCTCGTCGAGCGGGTCGGGGCCGAGGCTCGCGATGCCGGGGACGTCGAGGGGCGCCCGGACGACGTACATGGCCAGCCGCTTCTTGGTGCCCGTCTCGGTGACGTCGAAGCCCGACTCGTCGTCGAGGATGACGCGGGCGGCCAGCGCCGGACTTGCTGCTGGGCTCGGGCGGGATCGGCGGCACCTCGTCGCGCCAGCGCACCCAGCCGCCGCGGGCCAGGTGGAAGACCAGGTGCAGGCCGGAGGTCGCGATGTCGAGGAACTTGCCGTGGCGGGTGACGTCCTCGACCAGGGTGCCCTCGAGCGCGGACACGCGGCGGGTCGAAGGTCTTCAGCGCGCTGAACGCTGGCGACGTACGACCTTGGCGATGGCGCGGTCCGCCAGCCGGCCCCTGAGGTCGAGGGCCAGCGCCTCCACCTCGGGCAGCTCGGGCACCCCAGCAGTCTAGGCGACCCGCGCCGACCCTCTTTCCTGTGTCGGCGGTCGGGGTCAGAATGGCTCATGACCACCGCGCGCCCGCTGCCCGAGACGGGGTCGATCTTCCTCGACGCCCGCGGCGGCGACCGCGCGCTGCGGGTCTCCTGGCACACCGATGCCGGTCTGGTGGTGCTGTCGCTGTGGCACGGCAACGTGTGCAGCGGGTCGTTCCGGCTCGCGGTGGACGAGGTGCCGGAGCTGATCGAGGTGCTCCGCACCGGGCTGGACCAGTCCTACGCCGCCTCCTACGGCCAGCGCCACGCCGCGGGCTGACCCGGTGCCCGACACCTACGCCGCACGTTCCGTCGGCATGGTCCGCTCCGGGCTCGCCGACCGGGCCGCGGCCCCGCGTCAGGCCGACGAGGGCGCCCCTCCCGCCGACCTGGTGCTGGACGACGACGTCGTCCCGGCGCTCCACGGGATCGTCGTGGGCGACCGCCTCGAGCTGGTGACCTGGCTGCACCTCGGCGACCGGTCGACGCTGGCGGTGCACCCGCGCGGCGACGCCTCCCGGCCGCTGACCGGGGTCTTCGCCACCCGTTCGCCCGACCGGCCCAACCCGATCGGGCTGCACACCGTGACCGTGGTGGCCGTCGACGACGCGGTCGTCCGGGTCGCCGGGCTCGACGCCGTGGACGGCACCCCCATCCTCGACATCAAGCCCGCCCTCGGGACCGTCGACGAGCGGTGAGCGAGGCGATGGATTCACCGGTCGACCGGTGAATCTCTGGGTTGGCACGGAATGCTTCAGCGGGCAACCGAGGAAATCACCGGCTGGCCGGTGAATCCCGCGACGGGCGCCACGAAATCTACGGCGGACGCTAGACACGCGGATACGGTCCGGCGATGGACCCGATCCGGAACCCGTACGCGCCCGGCGCCGGCCAGCGGCCGCCCGAGCTGGCCGGGCCGGGACCGCGAGCTCCAGCAGTTCGAGGTGACCCTCGAACGGGTCGCGGCCGGCCGCCCCGAGCGGAGCATGGTGCTCTCCGGGCTGCGGGGCGTCGGCAAGACGGTGCTGCTCAACGCGCTGCGCGGCCAGGCGGTGCAGCGGGCGTGGGGGACCGGCAAGATCGAGGCCCGGCCCGACCAGAGCATCCGGATCCCGGTCGCCCAGGCGGTGCACGCCGCGGTCCGCGAGGTCAGCCACCGCCATCGCGACCCCGACCGCGTCGATGAGGTGGCCGGCGTGGTCAAGGCGTTCGCGCTGCGCACCCGCGTGGAGGACCGCCGAGGGCTGCGCTGGACGCCGCCGGTCGACGTACCCGCGGCCAAGGGCCGCGCCGACTCCGGCGACCTGGAGCTCGACCTCACCGAGCTGTTCGTCGACGTGGCCGCGCTGGCCGGCGACCTCGGGGTCGGCGTCGGCCTTGTTCGTCGACGAGATGCAGGACATCGCCCCCGCCGAGCTCGCCGCGCTCTGCGGCGCCTGCCACGAGATCAGCCAGCAGGCGGCGCCGCTGCTCGTGGTCGGCGCCGGGCTGCCGCACCTGCCGGTCGCGCTCGCCGCGTCCAAGTCGTACGCCGAGCGGCTGTTCCGCTACGTCGTCGTCGACCGGCTGCCGCCGGCCGAGATGCCGACCGCGCGCTGACGCGTGCCGGCCGACGAGCGAGGGCGTCGACTTCGACCGACGACGCCCTCGACCGAGCTGCTACCGGCTCACCGACGGCTACCCCTACTTCGTGCAGGCCTACGGCAAGGTCACCTGGGACGTCGCCGCCGGCTCGCCGATCACCGCGCGCCGACGTGCTCGACGCGGCGCCGGAGGCCGAGGCCGAGCTGGCCGTCGGCTTCTTCGGGGCGCGCTACGAGCGGGCCACGCCGGCCGAGCGCGACTACATGACCGCCATGGCCGACCTCGGCGCCGAGCTCGGGCGACGGCCCGATCGCCACCGCCGACCTGGCGCGGCACCTGGGCCGCAAGCCGCAGTCCCTCTCGCCCGGCGCGCGACGGGCTGATCAAGAAGGGCCTGGTCTACTCCGGCGAGCGCGGCCGCGTCGCGTTCACGGTCCCGCACTTCGGCGAGTTCCTCCGGGGGCGCTGACGTCCGACGCCAGCCGCAGGTCCACGAAGGGGATCGTGTCGCCGTCGAGCAGGTAGCGCTCGACCTCCACGAAGCCGTGGGCCAGCGCGAACGCCAGCCCGTCCTCGTTGGGCCAGCACGACCGTCTCGATGCGGTCGGGGGTCAGGGCTCGGGCCGCGGCCAGCTCGTGGGCGAGGTACGCCGAGCCGAGCCCGCGCCGCCGGTGCTCCGGCAGGATCCGCACGATGACGGTGCCGACGCCGTCCTCGTCGGGCGGGCGCACGGTCGCGTTGCCGACCAGCACGTCGCCGTCGTACGCCAGGGTCAGCCGGTTCCGGGTCGCGCGCTCGGCGACCTCGGCCGGCGCTCAGCGGCGCGGTCGGGATGATCGCGTTGTGGATCTCGCGCCAGCGTCGAGGTGGTCCGGGGCGGCCGGCACGATGCGCACCATCCGGTGAGACTAGAACGGCCGTTCAGCCCACAGCAGAACGGCGCGACGACGGCGCGCGGCCCGGCCTACCGTGGCCGCATGGGTGAGGTGCTGCCGCTGTCACGTCCCGTCCGCGAGGTACGGCCGGCCACGAGCCGTTGTGGCGCGAGCTGGTCGGCGCCGAGCTGCGCCGCGAACGGCAGGCCCGCGAGGAGCGGCTGACCGACGTCGCCGAGCGCGCCGGGGTCTCGACGCAGTACCTCTCCGAGGTCGAGCGCGGCCTCAAGGACCCCTCCTCGGAGATCCTCTCCGCCGTCGCCGGCGCCCTGGACCTCACCGTGCCGCGAGCTGTCGATCCGGGTGGCCCGGCCGCCGCGCCGTACGGCGCCCTCTGCCTGGCCGCCTGACCGCCGAACCGGCGGGCCTCCTGACGCTTGTCAGGGGTCGCAACTCCTGACAGTGCGGATTCCCCGGACATCCGGGAATCCATCGCACCCTGCCGGCACCTGCGAGGTGAGGACGGCGTCGGCGATGCCGTAGTCGACGGCGGCCTGGCCGGGGAGGACGAGGTCGCGGTCGGTGTCGTCGCGGACCTGCTCGGCGGTCCGGCCGGTGTGCCGGGCCAGGATCTCCTCGAGCAGGGCGCGGACCCGGGCGACCTCGTCGGCCTCGACGATCAGGTCGGGGATGGTGCCGCGCTGCGAGGTGGCGGGCTGGTGCAGCACCACCCGGGCGTGGGGCAGCATCTGGCGGTGTCCGGCCTCGCCGCCGGCCAGCAGCACGGCGGCCGTCCACGCGGCCTGGCCGACACAGGTCGTCTCGACCGGCGAGGCGACGAACTGCATCGCGTCGTAGATCGCCAGCATCGCGGTGATCGACCCGCCGGGGGAGTTGATGTAGAGGCTGATCGGCGACGCCGGACCCTCCGACGCGAGGTGCAGGAGCTGGGCGATCACGGCGTTGGCGACGCCGTCGTCGATCTCGGTGCCGAGGTAGATGATCCGGTCCGAGAGCAGCCGGGAGTAGAGGTCGACGGTGCGCTCGCCCCGCGGCGTCTGCTGGACGACGTAGGGGATCGTGTAGGTGCTCATCGCGCGACCCCGAGCCCGACGAGCGGCCGCGAGCCGGCCGGCGTCACGTCGTCCATCGTCTCCACCACCCGGTCGACGAACCCGTAGTCCTTCGCCTCGGGCGCCGTGAACCACCGGTCGCGCCGCGAGTCCCGCTCGATCGTCCCACCGGCTGACCGGTGTGCTCGGCGACCAGCGCGAGCACGGTGTCGCGGGTGTAGCCGCAGGTCGGCGGCCTGGATCTCGATGTCCATGGCGGTGCCGCCGATGCCGGCCGAGCCCTGGTGCAGCAGGATCCGCGCGTGCGGCAGGGCGAAGCGCTTGCCCGGCGTCCCCGCCGACAGCAGGAACTGCCCGGCGCTCGCGGCCATCCCCATCGCCAGCGTGCTGACGTCGTTGGGGATCAGCCGCATCACGTCGTGGATCGCGAGCATGGCCGAGACCGAGCCGCCGGGCGAGTTGATCCAGAGGCCGATGTCGGCGCGCTTGTCCTCGGCGGAGAGCAGCAGCAGCTGGTGCATCAGCCGGTTGCCGTTGCCCTCCTCGAGCGCCTCGCCGAGCACCACGATGCGCTGGTGCATGAGCCGTCGGGTCAGGTCGTCGTCGAGCGCGGTCGAGGGACGTCATGCCTCCACCTTGAGCCGGGAGGTACGTCGACCGAAGGGCGTGCTGCCCGCCAGCGGATCCGCCTGGAGCAGATCGACAGGGCCACCCGGGAAATGACTGGGCCACGAGCGGCCGTGCCGCCTAGGGTCTCGTGTCGTGTCGGGCTCCGAGGTCACGTTGGTGCTCTGCACCCCCGGAGGCGAGCTGCTCGGCGCGGCCGCTCCCCTCGTGCTGGCGAGCACCTGGTGGCGTGACGTCGAGGACGTGGTGACCGCGGCCCGCGACGTGCTCGGCCTCGAGATCCGGGTGCTGCGCATCCTCGACATGCCCAGGGATGCCGACCGGCCCGCGGGCGGTCGGGTCGTCTATCTGGCCGAGGTGGAGGCCCGGCCCGCGCACCTGCAGCTCGGGGCCTGGTCCGGCGACCCCCTGCTCGCGCACCCGAACCGTCTCAGCTACGCCGAGCCCGGGGGGCATCGGCTCGATCTCGACTGGGCCGCCGGGGAGCTGGCCGCCCGCGGCGTCTCGATCACCGGTGCGCCCGTGCAGGTGCGCACCTGGAACCTCTCCAGCATCTGGCGCCTGCGGACGTCCGCCGGCGCGGTGTGGCTGAAGGTCACGCCACCGTTCTGCGCGGCCGAGGCCATCGTGATGCCGGTGCTCGACCCGACGGTCGTGCCTCCCGTCCTGGGGGCCGGGCCTCACCGGGTGCTCCTGGCCGACGTACCCGGTCAGGATCAGTACGACGCCCGGGGCGAGGAGCTGCGACACATGGCGAGCATGCTCATCGGCCTCCAGGCCTCGTGGATCGGCCGCGTCCCGGAGCTCGAGGCCCTCGGTGTCCCGGACAACCGTGCCGGCGCGGCCGTTCCGAGGATCCACTCGGTCGTCGATCGCAACCGGCACGAGCTGGACGACGAGACCCGGCGGTCGCTGGATGTCCTCGTCGAAGGGCTTCCGGAGCGGTTCGCGGCACTGGCGGCATGCGGGATCCCGGACACCCTGGTGCACGGCGACTTCCACCCGGGCAACGTGCGGGGCACGGCCGGCCACTACCGGATCCTCGACTGGGGCGACTGCGGCATCGGTCACCCCATGCTCGACCTGAGGCCTTCCGTCGAGTACTTCGACCGGCACGACCAGCAGGCCGCGGTCGACATCTGGGAAAGCGAGTGGTCGCGCCAGGTGCCCGGTTGCGAAGCCCGACGCGCGGCCGAGCTGGTGAGGCCACTGGGTCCGCTCTTCGGAGCGGTCGCCTACCAGAAGTTCCTGGACAACATCGAGACGACCGAACGGCCCTACCACGAGGGGGATCCGGCGAGCGCACTCCGGACGGCGACCTCCGTGGCCGCCGCACCGCCCCTGGCTGAGTCCGCCGGCCCATCCCGGCCGTGCGATCCCGGGACGTCCTGGGACTCGCTGGTCGACCTGATCCACGTGTGGACCTGCGAGCCGGTCGGGAGCCGCCGCGCGGGCGGTGATCCGGGCAGGATCAGCCGATCGGGAGACGTCGGACCGCGCGGCACCCGGCCGGCGGAGCCGCGCACGACCAGCTCGGGCGCCAGCAGCATCTCGGCCTCCGAGGCGGTGGCACCGCCGATCAGGTCGAGCAGCGCCCGGCAGGCGGCCGCGGCCATCTCCAGCGACGGCTGGCGCACGGTGGTGAGCGGCGGGTCGGTGAACTCGATCAGCGGCGAGTCGTCGGAGCCGACGACCGACAGGTCGCGCGGCACCTGCGAGCCCGCGCTGCCGGGCGGCGCGCAGCACGCCGAGGGCCATCACGTCGGAGCCGCACACGATGCCGGTGACGCCGCGGTCGAGCAGGGCCGGCGCCGGCCTGGCGCGCCACCCGCGACGGTGAACGTCGTGCACTCGACGAGGCCGTCGAGGTCCGCGTCGGCGCAGGCCGGGTCGACGTGCTCGCGCATGGCGGTGCGGAACGCCGCCGCCTTGCGGCGTACGGGGGTGTAGCGGTCCTGGCCGAGCGGCCAGCCCGATCCGGGTGTGACCCATGTGCGCGAGGTGCGCGACGGCCAGGTCGATCACCGCGCGCGTCGTCGGTGGAGATGCAGGCCGCGCCGACGTCGGGCAGGTACCCGTTGATGAGCACCACGGGCAGGCCGGTGTCGGTCAGCCGCTGGTAGCGGCCCGGGTCGGCGTCGGCGATGGCGTGCATGCCCGGAGACGAAGATGATGCCGGCCACCCCGTGCTCCAGCAGGCTGCGGACGTAGTCGTCCTCGTGGATGCCGCCGAGGCTCTGGCTGCACAGCACCGGGGTGTAGCCGTGCTGGCCGAGGTTGAGCTCGATGAGCTGGGCCAGGCGCGGGAAGAAGGGGTTCTCGATCTCGGGCACGACCACGCCGACCAGCCCCGCGACGCGGGGCCGCAGCCGTGCCGGGCGGTCGTAGCCGAGCACGTCGATGGCGGTGAGCACCTGGCGCCGGGTGGCCGGCGTTGACCCCGGGCTTGTCGTTGAGCACCCGGCTCACGGTGCTGATGCTGACCCCGGCGCGCTCGGCGATCTGGGCGAGCCGGACCTGCATGGCGGCCACGATAGCCCCGAACTCGCAGGTGCTGGACGGACGAATTTCATGCGATCTGGCGTCCAATGCCAGCAGTCCTGCAAATTTTTGCGGGACCATTGCCAACCGCGAAACGCCGCTGTTAGCGTGACCGGCCATCACAGACCCTCCCGAAGGGACACCCCCAGGATGCGCAAGCTCTCCAGGATCCTCGTGCCGGTCGCTCTCGCGGTGAGTCTCACCGCCTGCGGCGGCTCGGACTCCTCCACCTCCAGCTCGGAGCCCGCCGGTGGCAGCAGCTCCGAGTCCTCGGCCGAACCCTCGGCCTCCGACAGCACCGCTGTCCCCGCCCGGGGCGACGCCGACCTGGTCATCTGGACCGACGCCCTCAAGATCGACTGCGTCAAGCCGGTGGCCGACGCCTTCGGCGAGGCCAACGGCATCTCGGTCGACGTGCAGGCGATCTCCACGGACCTCCAGACCAACTTCGTCACCGCCAACTCCGCCGGCAACGGCCCCGACGTCGTCATGGGAGCCCACGACTGGATCGGCAACCTGGTGCAGAACGGCGCGATCGAGCCGCTCCAGCTGACACCCGACCAGCTGTCCGGCTACACGCCGAAGGCCGTCGAGGCCACGACCTACGACGGCCAGCTCTACGGCGTGCCCTACGGCATCGAGGCGCTGGCCTCTACCGCAACACCGACGTCGCCCCCGACGAGCCCAAGACGATCGACGACGCCGTCTCCGAGGGCGAGGCGGCCGTCAAGGCCGGCAAGGTCGACTCGGCCCTCAACCTCCCGGTCGGCGAGCTCGGCGACGCCTACCACATGGAGCCGATCCTGACCTCGTTGGGCGGCTACATCTTCGGCGCCGGCCAGCGACGGCGGCTACAACCCCGAGGACGTGGGCATCGGCAAGGCGGGCTCGATCGAGCGCCGGCCAAGGAGATCTCCCAGCTGGCCAAGGACAAGGTGCTGCGCCCCTCGATCAGCGGTGACAACTCCATCGCCCTGTTCACCAGCGGCAAGGCGGCGTTCCTCGTCTCCGGCCCGTGGGCGTTGCCCGACGTCCAGAAGAGCGGCATCAAGTACGCCATCCAGCCGGTGCCCGGCTTCGCCGGCCAGAAGCCGGCGCAGCCGTTCATGGGGGCGCAGGCCTTCATGGTGGCCTCGGGTGCGCAGAACGAGGCGTTCGCCCAGGAGTTCGTGACCAACGGCGTCAACAACGAGGAAGCCATGCAGACGCTCTACGAGGGCACCAAGCTTCCGCCGGCCATGATCGCCGTTCAGGACAAGGTCGACGACCCCGACCTGAAGATCTTCACCGACGCCGCCAACGCTGCCGGTCCGATGCCGGCCATCCCCGCGATGGCCAGCGTCTGGGAGCCGCTCGGCAAGGCGTACGCCGCGATCGTGGGCGGGGCCGACCCGACCACGACGATCCAGGCCGCCGGCAAGACCATCAACGACGCGATCGCCGCCTCAGGCAGCTGATCCGCCCGACACCCGCCTCCCGGCGGGCGGCCGCAGTGCCGCCCGCCGGGAAGCGGCACCACCACCCCGCACGCCCGGTAAGAGCCCGCTCCTTCTCCCTCATCCTGGAGGCTCTCGTGGTCACGTCCACCGACCCGCGCCCCGACGAAGACGTCGTCCACAGCGAGGACCACGAGCACTGGGGCGGCACCTCGCGCCACGTGCTCCCGGTCGTGGTCAAGGTGCTGTTCCTCGGCACCGTCCTCGCCCTGGCCATCTCCATCACGCCGACCCTCGTGCGGCGAAGAGCTGGCTGTTCCTGCTCGCGATCTGGGTGATCGCGGCGATCCTGTTCACCACCTACGCCACCCGGCGCGTTCCTGCCGTTCAAGTACCTCGTGCCGGGCCTGCTCATGCTCGCGCTGTTCGTGGTCTACCCGATCATCCTGACCGCCCAGACGTCGTTCACGAACTACGGCGACGGCACCCGCTCGACCAAGGAGGAGACGGTCGCGCAGATCATCGGCTCGTCGGTCGTGCAGACCCCCGACGCCCCGCGCTACAACCTCAGCGTCGCCACCGACCGGCTCCACGACCACCGGACCCTTCACCTTCTTCCTCGTCAGCCAGGCCGACGGCACCCTCTACAAGGGCACCGAGGACGGGCTCGAGGAGCTCGCCGCGGACGAGGTCACCGTCGAGAACGACAAGATCACCGCCGCCGACGGCTACACCTTCCTGACCGCCAAGGAGGTCAACGCCGCCGGGGACGCGATCAAGGAGTTCACCGTCCCCACCGACAACGGAGCGATCCGCGCGCTCGGCATCACGACGGCGTTCGAGGGCACCACCACGCTCGAGTACGACGCGGACGCCGACACCATCACCGACGTCACGACCGGCACGGTCTACACCGTGCAGCAGCAGGGCGACCGCGAGTTCTTCGTCGACGACGCCGGCAACCGCGTGTCCGACCAGTCCTGGAAGGCCAACGTCGGGCTGGACAACTACAAGAAGCTCCTCACCAACCGCCGACATCCGCAGCGACTTCATCAGCATCTTCATCTGGACCTTCCTCTTCGCCACCTTGTCGGTGGCGTCGACGTTCATCCTCGGCCTGCTGCTGGCCATCGCCTCAACGACCCCCGGATGCGCGGCCAGAAGGTCTACCGGGCGATCCTGATCATGCCCTACGCCATTCCCGGGCTTCATCTCGCTGCTGGTGTGGTCCAGCTTCTTCAACCGGGACTTCGGCCTCATCAACGACCTGACCGGCCTGGACATCAACTGGTTCGGGCGTGACCTTCAACGCCCGCGTGGCCGTGCTGCTCACGAACCTGTGGATGGGTTTCCCCTACATGTTCCTGGTGTGCACGGGTGCCCTGCAGGCGATCCCGTCGGAGCTGCAGGAGGCGGCCAAGATCGACGGCGCCAGCGGCTTCAAGCACCTGACGCCGGATCATCTTCCCGCTGATGCTGGTGAGCGTGGCGCCGCTGCTGGTCGCGTCGTTCGCCTTCAACTTCAACAACTTCAACGCCATCTACCTGCTCACCAAGGGCGGCCCGTTCTCGCCGGACAACCCGACCGCCGGCGGCACCGACATCCTGATCAGCTACACCATGCCGGCTGGCGTTCGGGGCCGGCGGCGCGCAGATCGGCTTCGCCTCCGCGGTGTCGGTCGTGCTCTTCGTCATCACCGGCGTGATCGCCGCCCTGCAGTTCCGAGCCACCCGCAGCTGGAGGAGATGAGCCTGACATGACACAGCAGGTCATCGCCCCGGGCGAACCACTCGTCGCCGAGCCGGCGCACGAAGCGCAAGAAGGTCCGCGAGACAGCGCCCCCAAGGGGCGCGTGGTTCCAGGAGGTGGGCTGGCGGCACCTCGTCGGGATCCTCGCGTGCATCTGGGCGCTGTTCCCGATCTCCTACATCGTCTCGGCCGCGCTGAACCCGCTCGGCAACGTGGTGACCACCGGGATGATCCCCAAGACGTTCAGCACGGACAACTTCACACAAGCTGTTCAACACCCCGTCGATCCAGTACGAGCGCTGGTACGCCAACACGCTGATCGTCTGCGTGGCGGTGACGTTCGTCCAGATCTTCTTCAGCGCCCTCGCGGCCTACGCCTTCTCGCGGATGCGCTTCACCGGCCGCCGCGGCGGTCTGCTGGCGCTGTTGTTGATCCAGCTGTTCCCGCAGTTCCTCGCCGCGGTCGCGCTCTACCTGATGTTCACCAACATCGGCGACGTGGTCCCGGCCATCGGCCTGAACACCTTGCTCGGCTACATCATCGTGCTGTGCGGCAACTCGCTCGGCCAGGTGTGGCTGATCAAGGGCTTCTTCGACACCCTGCCGATGTCGCTGGACGAGGCGGCGAAGGTCGACGGCGCCAGCCACGTGCAGACGTTCTTCCGGATCATCCTGCCGCTCGTGACGCCGATCCTGGCCGTGTGCAGCCTGCTGGTCTTCGTGTCCGTCATCGGCGAGTTCCTGCTGGCCTCGATCTTCCTCACCGACGGCAGCAAGAAGACCCTCGCCACCGGGCTCTACGGCCTCATCTCCGGTGACCGCTCCAACAACCTCGGCGTCTTCTGCGCCGGGGCGCTGCTCATCGCCATCCCGGTGATCCTGCTGTTCATGTTCCTGCAGCGGTTCATCGTCGGCGGCATGACCGCAGGTGGCGTCAAGGGGTGAGCCCCACGGTTCAGGCAGCGGGACCCGCACCACGACGGGTCCCCGCTCTACCGACCCGAGCCGCCCGTGCTCGGAGCGCGCATCCCGCTCCGGGTACGGGTGCCCCACGCAGCCGACGGCCGACCGGCGGCCGACCACGTGGTGCTGCGCTCGGTCCGTGACGGCGAGCCCTACGTCGTCGAGGCGGAGCAGGAGAGCGCCGACGAGGCCGGCACCTGGTGGACGGCCGACCTCGACGTGCACAACCCGGCAACGTCGTACCGGTTCCTGCTCACCGACGGCCGCTCCCGCTTCCGCTGGCTCAACGCCGAGGGCGTGCACGCCCGCGACGTCACCGACGCCGGCGACTTCCGGATCAGCACCGAGCACCAGCTGCCCGACTGGGTGCTCGACCAGGTCGGCTACCAGGTCTTCCCCGACCGCTTCGAGCGCACCGAGACGGGCGCGCCGGTGCCGGCGTGGGCGATCCCGGCGGCGTGGGACGACCCGGTCGTGCACCAGGGCCCCGAGGTGCCGTTCCAGCTGTACGGCGGCACCCTCGACGGCATCGGCCGGCGGCTGGACCACCTGCGCGGGCTGGGCGCCACGCTGCTCTACCTCACGCCGGTCTTCGAGGCCCGGTCCAACCACCGCTACGACGCGGTCTCCTTCGAGCGCGTCGACCCGCTGCTCGGCGGCGACGCGGCGCTGAGCCGGCTGCTCGCCGCGGCCGACCGCGACGGCCTGCGGGTGGTCGGCGACCTGACCACCAACCACACCGGGGCGCACCACGACTGGTTCGAGCGCGCGCGCACCGATCCGACCAGTCGCCGAGCGCGGCTTCTACCGCTTCGGTGCCGACGCCGACGCGGACACCTACGTCTCGTGGCTCGACATCGCCGTCGCTGCCCAAGCTCGACCACACCTCGGTCGAGCTGGCGCGACGGCTCTACGACGGCCCCGACTCCGTGGTCGCCCGCTGGCTGCGCGAGGGCCTGGACGGTTGGCGCGTCGACGTCGCCAACATGACCGGCCGGCTGGGTGCCGACGACCTCGCCCACCAGGTGGCGCGGGCGGTGCGGCGCACGATCGCCGACGTACGTCCCGACGGCTGGCTGCTCGCCGAGCACGGCCACGACGCCAGCCTCGACCTCGACGGCTCCGGCTGGCACGGCACCATGGACTACGCGGGCTTCACCCGGCCGCGTGTGGTGCTGGCTCAACGGCGGCTCGCCCACCCATCCCGTGGCACCGACCGGCCTCGCGCACGGCCTGAGCTACCTCGGCCTCCCGATCGACATCCCGGTCCTGCCCGCGGAGTCGGCCGTCGCGACGATGCGGGAGGTGCATGCCGCG
This sequence comes from uncultured Actinomycetota bacterium, assembly GCA_963774575.1. Lineage (GTDB taxonomy): Bacteria > Actinomycetota > Actinomycetes > Propionibacteriales > Nocardioidaceae > Nocardioides. Next base: position 25,171 of record CAVZFO010000015.1, read on the forward strand.
ATGCCGTGGCAGTCCCTGACCGGCTCGACGATGCACCTGGACTCCCACGACGTGCCGCGCTTCCGCACCGTGACCGGCGGCGGCACCGACGGCCGGGTCGACCGCCGCGGGCACCGGGCGCGACCGACACCTCGTCGGGCTGGCGATGCAGATGACCATGCCGGGGGTGCCGGTCGTCTTCATGGGCGACGAGATCGGCCTGACCGGGGTGGACGGCGAGCACTCCCGCACGCCCTTCCCCTGGGCTCACCGCGACGAGTGGGACGACGCCACCCTGGCGGCGTACCGCACCTGGATCGCCGTACGTCGCGAGCACGTCGCCCTGCGCCGCGGCGGGCTGCGGTGGCTCGCCGCCGACGGCGACTCGATCACCTACCTGCGCGAGCACCCGGACCAGACGGTGCTGGTGCACCTCAACCGTGCCGCGACCGGCCCGACCCGGGTCCCGGCCGCGGCGCTGGGACCCGGACTCCGCGGGTTCGCGTCGATCGAGGGCCCGGTCCCCGTGGTCGAGGGCGCGCACGTCGTGCTCCCCGGCGACGGCCCCGCCGCCCTGGCCGCCGTCGTCGAGCGGTCCGCTTGAGGCGGGGGACGCGGTCGTGGGCAGAACACCCGCTCGAGCGGGTGTCCCGTCACTTCGGCGTCGTTGCAACGGTCACGAACGGTCAGGAACGACGCCAAAGCCGGGCCGCGTCCGGCGGGCATTTCCCGGTCGGGCTCGGCGCATCGAGCGGCTGGCACTGGGGGAGCACTAGGGTCCCAGCATGACCGACCGGGTAGCGGTGTACATCGACTTCGACAACGTCGTGATCTCCCGCTACGACAACCTCCACGGCGACGGGGCCTGGCGCAAGGACGACGCCCGCAACCACCGCCCCGATCCCGCCTCGGCCGACCCGGTCGACGTCAAGCTCGCCCTGGCCGAGGTCGACCTCGGCGCGATCATCGACTACGCGTCGTCGTTCGGCGTCGTCGGCATGACCCGGGCGTACGCCGACTGGTCGGTGCCGGCGAACGCCGCCTACAAGCGCGCGCTGGTCGACCGCGCGGTCGACCTGGTGCAGCTGTTCGCGGCGGCCGGCACCAAGAACGGTGCCGACATCCGGCTCGCGGTGGACGCCGTCGAGGATCTCTCGCGGCACCCAGACATCACCCACGTGGCGCTGGTCGCGGGTGACTCCGACTACGTGCCGCTCGCCCAGCGGTGCAAGCGGCTGGGCCGGTTCGTGGTCGGCATCGGCGTCGCGGGCTCGACCAGCCGCGCGCTGGTCAACGCCTGCGACGAGTTCCAGCGCTACGAGGCGCTCCCGGGCGTCGTGTCGCCCCCGAAGGTCGAGCCGCCCAGGGTCGAGGCGGCCAAGGCCGAGCCGGCCACGGGCACCGCGAAGAAGGCCCCGGCCAAGAAGACGGCCAAGAAGACCGCCAAGAAGGCGGCGGCCGAGGAACCGGTCGAGGCTCCCGCGGGCCCCACCGAGCTGCCCGAGCAGGTCGAGGCGACGGCGCTGCTCGTCCGGGCGGCCCGGGTCGGGCTGCAGAAGAGCGACGACGAGTGGATCCACGCCTCGAGCGTGAAGAGCCAGATGCAGCGGATGAACCCCGCCTTCAAGGAGAAGCCGCTGGGCTTCTCGTCCTTCCGCGCCTTCGTCGAGTCGCGTCCGACCGTGCTGGAGACCAAGCAGCTGGAGAACGGTCAGCTCCTCGTCCGGCTCCTCTGACCCGCGGCGTCGCGCCCGCGGTCACCGGGGCAGCAGGGCGACGAGCGCCTCCCACGTGCGGTCCACGTCGGCGTCGGTGGTGCGCCAGGAGCCGGTGGCCAGCCGCAGCGCGGTGCGGCCCTCGACCTTGGTGTGGGAGAGGTACGCCGTACCCGACGCGTTGACGGACTCCATCAGGGCCATGGTGTGCGCGTCCCCGTCGACCAGCCGGAACACCACCAGGCCGCAGCACCGGCTCGGTGACGATCTCGAACCGGTCGTCGCCGCGGACCAGCGCGGCGAACCGCTCGGCCTGGCCGACGCCCGCGCGGATGTGCTCGCGCAGCCCCGCCAGCCCGTAGCTGCGCAGCACGGTCCACAGCTTCAGGGCCCGGAAGCGCCGGCCGAGCTGGGGGTGCCAGTCGCGGTAGTCGACGACGGCGCCGGACTCGGTGGCCGGGTTGCGCAGGTACTCCGGCAGGATCGACAGCGCGCCCACGAGCGCCGACCGGTCGCGGACCCAGAACGCACTGCAGTCGAAGGTCGTCAGCAGCCACTTGTGCGGGTTGGTGACGTAGGAGTCGGCGTGCTCGACGCCGTCGTTGACCCAGCGGTGCTCGGGGCACACCGCGGCCACGCCCGCCCACGCGGCGTCGACGTGCAGCCAGGCCCCGTGCTCGCGCGCCACCTCGGCGATGGCGGCGACGGGGTCGACCGCGCCCGTGGACGTCGTACCGACGGCCGCCTGCACCATCACGGGGGTCAGGCCCGCGTCCCGGTCGGCCGCCATCGCCTCGCGCGAGCGCAGTGACGTCCATGGCCTGGGTCCTGGGGTCGACGGCGATCGAGCGCAGCGCCCGCTCCCCGAGCCCGCTCATCATCACCGCCTTCAGGAGCGAGGAGTGCGCCTGCGTCGAGCCGTAGACGGTGCAGGTGCCGGCGGGTACGCCGTCGCGGCGGGCGGCGCCGCCCGTCGCCCGGTGCAGGGCCGCGAGCAGCGCCGTGAACGTCGCGGTGGACGCCGTGTCCTGGATGACCCCGCCGCCGGGCCCGGCCCGGTCGAAGGCGTCGGGGAGGCCGAGGGCCTGGCGCAGCCAGTCGAGGACCACCTGCTCGAGCTCGGTCACCGCGGGGCTGGTGGCCCAGAGCATCCCCTGGGCGCCGATGCCGCTGGAGAGCAGGTCGCCCAGGACGCCGGCCGGGGAGGAGTTCGCGGGGAAGTACGCGAAGAAGCGCGGGTGCTGCCAGTGCGTCACGCCCGGGAGCAGGTGCGCGTCGAGATCGGCCAGCACCGCGTCGAGGGGCTCGGCGTGCTCCGGCGCGACCCCCGGGAGAGCGGCGGCGACCTGGCCCGGCTCGACCTGCGCCAGCACCGGCAGCTCGCCCACCCGATCCCAGTAGTCGGCGATCCAGTCCACCACCCGGTGGCCCTGCTCCCGGAACTCCTCGGGCGTCAGGTGCGGGCGCTCATGGGCCGCACGCTAGCCGGGGCCACGGGTGAGCCGGTCAGGCTCGTCCGGCCGCTGTCAGGTGGTGCAACCCTGACGAGTGCCGGAACACCCGGACATCCGGGTACTCAACCAGCCCGGCCGCCCCGCGACGCCGGCCGCCTCGCGGTGCCACAGTGGCCCCCATGCGGCTCATCCAGGTGGCCCTGCGCGCCGAGGACCTGGCGCGCGCGACCGCGTTCTACACCGAGCTGTTCGGCAGCGGCCCGTCGGCGACGTACGACCCGCCCGGACTGGTGTTCTTCGACCTCGACGGGGTGCGGCTGCTCGTCGAGCGGGGCGCCGAGCCGGCGACGCTCTACCACCAGGTCGCCGACATCGACGCGACCTTCGCGCGGCTGCGCGACGCCGGCGCCGAGGTCGTCGGCGAGCCGCACGTCATCTTCAGCCACGCCGACGACACCCTCGGCCCGGCCGGCACCGACGAGTGGCAGGCGTTCGTCAAGGACACCGAGGGCAACCTGGTCGGCCTGGTCGAGCAACGCCGAGCGGCTCAGGGCAGCCGCATGCACGAGCTCGTCGCTCGTCCTCGACCGACGACGACGAGGCCCAGCCGCTCGTACAACGCCCGCGCCCGCGGGTTGTCCTTGCTCCACCGACAGCCCGAACGCGCGGCCGGTCGCGGCCGCCTCGGCCATCAGGTCGCGGACGATCCGGGTGCCGATGCCGCGCACTGGTGGGCGGGCAGCAGCTGCAGGCCGGCCAGCTCGACGAGGTCCGGGGTGCGCACGACGCGCAGCCGGCCGACGTCGACGCCGTACGCCGTGACGACGGAGGTGGTGCTGTCGGGTGACCTCGGCCGCGGAGCTGCTCGCGCGGTCCAGTCGCGGAAGCCGGCGCGGTACGCCGACGAGGTCCACGTCGGCCGGGAACCGGCCCTGGTCGCGCGGTCGCCGTCGATCGGCGGTGTCGGTGAGGAAGTCGACGTCGTCGAGGGTCGCCGGCCGGACCGCGACCCGCTCGGCCGGCAGCATCGAGTAGACGCGGGAGTCGATGCGGCGGCCGTCGGGGTGGGCCGCGGAGCTGCGCTCGGTCCCTCGTAGGTGAAACCCGCGCGTTCGGCCAGCGCGAGCGACGCAGCGTTGGCCGGGTCGCAGCGCAGGAAGACGCGGGCCTGGCCGCGCTCGCGGAAGCCCCAGTCGACCGCCATCAGACACGGCCCGCGTGGCGACGCCGCGGCCGCGCGCGGAGGCCCGCAGGAAGTACGGAGGCCTCGGCGACGTCGTAGTCGGCGAAGTGCAGGTTGACTCCGCCGACGACGTGCTCGTCGACGACGATGCGGAACACGGCCCAGGAGCCCTCGGCCCACGCCTGCTCGGAACGCGCGATGTTGGCCAGCGCCTCTGCCTCGTCGGGCACCTCGTCGTCCCACAGCATCCAGTGCCGCGATGTCGGCCTCGGAGTAGACCTCGGCGATGTCGGCCGCGTCGGAGGGGACCGCCCGCCGCAGCGCCAGGTCCCCGTCGACGAGCAGGTCGTTCATCCCGGCTCGTCCTGCGGCAGGCCGGGCGGCAGCTCGCGCCCCTCCGCCAGCGCCACGAACCGGTCGAGCAGGATCGGCCACTCGCTGAACCTCGCCCGCCCCGCGACGTTGCCCGCCGTCCAGCCGCCGTGGCTGAACCGCAGGCGGGTGGTTGCCCCGTCCGCGGCCTCGAACCACACGTCGATCCGGCTCGGGTGGTCGGGGTCCTGGGCGAGGGTGAAGTCCATGGGCGTAGTGGCCGGGCGGCTCCCAGGCCGTCACGGTGCCCCACGGGTACGCCGATCCGTCGGCGATCCGCATCGTGCAGGCTCCGCCGACCCGGGGCTCGATGGTCACCTAGGTGAGACCGGGCGGTGCGTACGCCGGGTGCCACCACTGCTCGATCTGCCGCGGTGAACACCTCGGAAGGCGTGCCCGGGCGGGCACTTGACGACGTACTCGTGCTCGATCGGCCCGGCGGCCGTGCCGCCCCCCTCGGTGCGCCGTCCTCCGAGGTGGGCTGGTGGAAGACGATCCGGTTGGCGAACGGGTCGAGCACCGCTGACCTCGAGCCCCCACGGCTCGGTCTCGACGCCGGGCCGGGCGTAGGGGTAGTCGCGCTCGTGCAGCTCGCGGTGCAGACCCATCACGTCCGCCACGAGGATGCGCACGGTGGCGCCCGGGCTGGCGTCGCCGTGGTGCTCGCTGAGGTGCAGCACGGCGCCGTCGCGGCTGGCCTGGAGGTACACGGGCGCGTGGTCGTCGAAGGTGCGCTCCCAGTCGATGGCGAAGCCCGAGGAACTCGGAGTAGAACTCGCGCGCCTTCGCCACGTCGAAGATGCGCAGCACCGGGATGACCGGACCGAACGACGGAGCCGCCCGGTCGGGTGGCCGGGCGGCGAGGGTGTTCCAGTCGCGGGCGCCGTGCTGGTGGGCGACGAGCTCCAGCGCCTCGCTGTGGGAGACCTCGACGCCGCGGTCGGCGAGGGAGGTCCGCAGGCGCTTGGCCTGGTGCTTGAACGGGGTCTTGGGGTCGAGAGAGGTGGTGTCGTCATGATGCTGCTCTTTCCCGGCGGACGGGCCCCGATGGATGGGCGCAGGGCCTGCGTTGCTGCGTGGTCCGCCCGGGTGAAGAGGTGGGCGCATCACGGACGGGTGGTTCGGTGGTGCGGTGGGCATTCACCGTCCCGGTCTCCCGGGTGCAGGCGGCCGGCTGCCCTGGCCGTGAAGGCGAGCGTACGCCGGCTAGCTCGGGCCGCGGAAACCCGCTCGGCGAGGGACTTCGGGCGCCTGGAGGCAGTAGGAGTCGGTGAGCAGCTCGGCGAGCTCCTCCCAGTCGGTGTCCTCGTCGAGGAGCATGCCGACGACGTTGCGCCCCCAGCCGGCCCGGAAGTACGGCTCACCGAGGTGCTGCGAGCGCCATCACCTCGTCGGGCTCGGCGCGGAAGGTGACCCGGAACAGCTGGTCCTCGCCGCCGAAGACGTGCGCGACCGTCGCCCGGTGCACCTGCCAGCGGGCGCCGACCCAGGCCGCGTCCTCGCGACACTCCGGGAGCGAGATGAGGACGGCGCGGATCCGCCGTACGAGGCTCTCGGGAACCTCCGGCCGGACGCGCTGTGATTCCCACGCCATGGCGCCAGCCTGCCAGAATGCCAGGCATGCGGCCCCAGGTCGTCGCCCACCGCGGCGCCAGCGACGAGAACGCCGAGCACACCCTGCGGGCCTATGCCTCGGCCCTGGAGCAGGGGGCCGAGGCGCTCGAGTGCGACGTCCGGCTGACCGCCGACGGACACCTCGTCTGCGTGCACGACCGCGACCTGCGCCGCATCGCCGCCCGCCGCGATGTCGTGTCCGCCATGGAGCTGGCCGAGCTCAGCCAGCTGGACTTCGCGCGTGGAAGAACCCCTGGGCCGACCTCGACGACGAGGCTCCCGACCGCGACCCGGAGCGCGACGGCGTGCTGACCTTGCGGCGGCTGCTGGAGACGGTGGCGGCGTACGACCGGCGCGTCGAGCTGGCGATCGAGACCAAGCACCCGACCCGTTACGCGGGACTGGTCGGAGCGCAAGCCGTGGAGATGCTCAAGGAGTTCGGCTGGCACGGGGGGACGCCCCGGTGCGGGTGATGAGCTTCTCCTACGTCGCGCTCCAGCGGATGCGGCGCTTGGCGCCGGAGCTGCGCCTGGTGATGCTGGTCGAGCACGCCCGGCACTGGCCGGTGCTCCGGCCGCTCGTGGAGAAGGACTGGGTCGTCGGCCCCGGCATCGGGACCCTGCGCCGGCACCCGGCGTTCGCCCGTCGGCTGGCGGACTGCGGCCGGGAGCTGCACGTGTGGACGGTCAACGCCGAGTCCGACCTGCGGCTGTGCCTGGACCTCGGCGTGCGGGCGGTGATCACCGACCGGCCCAGGTTCGTGCTCGACCTGCTGGACGCCCCCACGTTCGGTGGTTGAGGTGCGAGGAGCTCCAGCGACGAGCCGCGAAACCACCCGGTGCGGCGCTGCCTTCGTGGGGTGGTTTCGCGGTTCGGGCCCGGGGGCCCTCACACCTCAACCACCGAGGTCCCCTCGGTAGGTTGGCCCGCATGGCGAAGAAGTCCCGCACCAGGCACCAATCGGCGCCGCTCGCCGAGGGTGAGGTCGGGCCGCGGCAGCCGTGCCCGTGCGGGTCCGGCCGCAGGTACAAGAACTGCCACGGCGCCGCAGACGGAGCTGCGGTGTACGTCGCCCGGCCGTTCGAGGGCCTGCCGTCCGAGTGCGACCTGGTCGCCCTCCGCGAGCTGGTGCCCGCGGCGACCGCGCCGCTCACCGTGGCGGGCCCAGGCATCTCGCAGGGCCGCGAGGTGACGCTCTGCACGCTGCTGCCGATGGCCGCGCCCGCGATGGTGCGCGACGACGGACAGGTCTGGCTGGGGTTGCAGGTGCAGCACCAGTTCGGCGACCCGTCCCGCGACCTGGCCGCCGTGCTCACCAACGCGCTGGCCCTCGCCGACGAGGGCGTCTCGGGGATCGTCGGCCTCACCGAGCAGCCCGGGCCTGGCCCGCGGCTCCAGGACCTGGTCACCGACGAGTCGTCTGACGGTGACCGTGCACGACGGCTTCGGGTTCTGGGTGGAGGACTCGGCCGACGACCCGGCCACCGCGGCCGCCCTGGAGCAGGCCAACACCGCGGCCGCGCCGAGCGCCCGGCTCACGGCGGTCGAGGCGGCGTACTGGACGGACGTCGGCACCAAGGAGCACCTGCGCTGGGTGATGCCCGAGCCGGAGGCCGAGCTGCTCGACGCGCTCGCCCGGCTGCACGCCGCAGGTCGGGACCGGCTGCTGGCCGAGGACTCCCGGCTGGTCGGGATGTTCCGCGCCCACGGCCTGCTCGTCCCGGTCTGGGACCTGCCCGTCGGCACCGGGCCCGAGGCGCTGGAGGAGCCGGCCGAGCGGTTCGCGGCGGACCTGGCCGAGGCGCTGGCCGACGACGCCCCGCTGACCCAGGAGCAGCGCGCCGCCCGCGCCGGGCTGGCGAACCGGCAGGTCACGCTGCGCAGCTGACCAGGGTCGTCGCCCTTTGTCCCCAGGGCCCGGACGCGCGGGTTTCGGCCGCGCACCGTCCGGGCACACCTCCCGGACCGGAACGGGAGGGAGCGGGGATGGGCGACGGGCTGAGGGTGGAGCTGGCCGACCTGCGGGGCTGGGCCGACCAGGTGGGTCGCGCCGGTGGCGACTGCGACGCGCTGGCGGCGTACGTCGCGAGCGCACGTCCCGGACGGCGACTTCGGGCGGATCCTGTCCCTGGTCACGGGCGACTACGAGGCGCTCGCCCACCAGGTGCGGGCCGGGCTGGGCGCCGACGGCAGCCGGCTGGGCGCGACCCGGTCGAGCCTGCGCGCGTCCGCCGCCGACTTCCGGACGACCGACGCCCGCGTCGCCCAGGAGCTCGGGGTCGGAGCCCGGATCTCCGACGACGGCCGGGCCGCCGCCTTCCACGACGTCGGCACGACGACGGCCGCGCCGCCCACGACGGGCGGCGAGCAGCTGCCCGAGGTGAGCTTCGGCTGGGCGCTGGACCGGGCGTGCGAGCTGATCGGCTGGCTCGGCGGCCCCGACCTGCGTCGCGAGGTCACCGAGCAGGTCGCGGGCGACGTCGGCAAGGCCTCCTTGCAGGCCTCCGCGTGGGACCACGCCGGCCTCGCCTTGGCCGCCGTCGGGCAGAACCTCTCCCACGGTTCCGGTGTCATCGGCCGCACCTGGGCGGGGGCCGCTGCCGCGTCGGCGGGGGCCTATGTGCACCGGTGGGAGACCGCCCTGGGCGGTCAGAGCGCGGCGATGGCGCAGGTCGCCGACCACCTGCGCGACATGGTCACCCAGGCCGTCGACGTCGCCCAGATCGTGGTGGACCTGGTGCGCGAGATCTGCAGCATCATCAGCGCCGGCTGGTCGATGGCCTCGATCCCGATCTACGGCGAGATCAGGCTCGTCGAGAAGGTCAAGGACGCCATCAAGCTCGCCAACGACGCCCGCAAGGTGATCTCGGTGTTCGCGAGCTTCCTGGTGATGGTCCGGGACTACCTCGGCTACGCCGTGCACTGCTTCACCTCCGAGTCGCTGCCCCCACCCCCCGCCGTCGGATGACCGGGCCCGGCGGGCACGAGCAGGCCGTCGTGGCGGCGTTGCGCGACCTGCGGCGGACGGTGGCCGCGACCCGCGCCGAGCTGGACCGGGTGCGGGGGAGACCGACGACCACGCCGGAGGAGCGCGCGGCGCTCCAGGCCCGCGCCCTGAGTGGGGCCCTGGGACCCGGCATGGAGGCGCTCGCCCGCAAGGTACGGTCCGGCCGGACGACCTGGCCGGAGGTCTTCGAGGGCGTCTCACCCGACGCCGACCTGGTCCGCGACCACGTCGACCGGATGCTGGCCGAGCACCGCGACGCCGTACGCCGGGCGCTGGCGGCCGACCCGGAGTTCGATGCGCGCGCTCCCCACGAGGGGATGGGATGACCGACGAGGTCGACCGCCCGGAGCGGCCTCTCCGGCGTCGTCGCGCAGGTCGGCGCCGGCGTCGCCTCCCTGGTCGAGGCGTGGCTGCGCGACGCGGCGACGTACGCCGTCGTGCTGCTCTCCCTGGTCACGGCGCTGGCCGGGATGGGTGCCGGTGGGCCGGCTGCGGCCGTCGGCATCCTCGTCGGAACGGGCGCTGCCGTGGCAGCCGTGACGCCGACGATCCGGCGCTGGCGCCCCGCAGGCACCTGGCTGGTCCTGGTCGCCGTGGCGGTCCTGGACGTGGCGCTGGTGCTGCTGGGGACCCGGTGACGGGAGAGGTCGGGACCTGGGGTGACAGTTTGAAACCGGCCGTGGTCTTCGGTTACGTTGCTGCGCGGCCCGGTCGTTGTCGCATCCCCCGTCGACAACGGCCGGGTCTTCTCCTTCCCGGTGAGCGTCCCCGGCGACGACGCCGGCGTCAGCCCAGCGGTGCCCGGCTGATCGGGCAGCTCATGCAGCGGGGGCCGCCGCGGCCGGAGCCGAGCTCGGAGCCGGCGATCCGGACCACCTCGATGCCGGCGTCCTCGAGGCGGCCGTTGGTCTCGTCGTTGCGCTCGTAGGCGACCGCCACGCGGGGCGCGAGGGCGAGGGTGTTGTTGCCGTCGTCCCACTGCTCGCGCTCGGCGGTGACCGGGTCCAGGCCGGTGTCGATCTGGTGGAGCGTGTCGATCGCCATCGCCTTGGCGGCCGCGATCAGGAAGGGCTCGGCGTCGGCGACGTGGAGCACCAGGTCGGCGTCGGTCTCGCCGTGCTGCTCGACCGTGACCGTGTGGGCGGTCAGGGTGCCGGCGATGTTGGGGTACATCACGATCTTGTCGACGTCGACCATCGTGCAGACCGTGTCGAGGTGCATGGTCGCCCGCTCCTGGGCGATCGGCACCGCCAGCACGGTGTGCGCCAGACCCTTGTGCATGATCTCGCGGGCCAGCTGCTCGACGCCGGCGGGCGTGGTGCGCTCCCCGACGCCCACCGCCACCACACCCGGGGCGAGCAGCAGCACGTCGCCGCCCTCGACGTGCTCGTCGCGCCAGCCGTGCAACGTCCCGGTGCCGGCGAACCTCGGGTGCCGCGTGTAGATGAGCTCGGTCAGCTGGGTCTCCCGCCACCGCGCGGGCATCGCCAGCGAGGTGATGACCACCCGGTCGCGGATCCACACGCTGGAGTCGCGGGTGAAGAGCAGGTTGGGCAGCGGGTCGATGAGGAAGTCGTGGCTGTCGATGAGCGAGGTGACCAGGCCGAAGCCGCCCCGCACCTCGTCGTTGCGGATGCCGGAGGTCAGGTACGTCGTCAGCTGCTCCGGGGAGGCTTCGGTCAGCAGCGGGCGCAGGTAGCCGCGCATGGTGTCGCCCAGGTGGAGCTGGGAGAGCGCGGTCTCGATCGCCTCGGCCCGCACGCCTTCGTCCGCGAAGGTCTCGGTGAGCAGCTCGGTCAGGTAGAGCACCTCGACGTCGCGGGCCCGCAGCGCCTCGGCGAAGGCGTCGTGCTCGTCCTGGGCGCGGGCCACCCACGGGATGCCGTCGAACAGCAGCCGGTCGTTGTTGCGGGGAGTGAGCCGCTTCAGCTCCGGTCCCGGACGGTGGAGCATCACGGTCTGGAGCGTGCCGACCTCGGAATCGGCGCCAAGCTGAGCCGTCATGCGGCGACTCTAGTGTTCGGCTCGCGGCGCCCGGTCCTCCGGGCGTCAGGCGACGAGCTCGACGAGCGTGGCCACGGCCAGCACCAGGCACACCGCCGCGCCGATGTAGTGCAGGACGTGCAGCGACACGTAGCGCAGCAGGCCCCGGCCGGCGACCACCGCGATGGCGCTGACGGTCATCAGTGCGGCCAGGGCCCCGATGAACACGCCCACCGGGTCGTCGTACCTCGCCACCAGCGTGATGGTCAGCAGCTGACTGAGGTCGCCCCACTCGGCGGCGAAGAGCACCAGGAAGCAGGCGAGCACCTGCCGCAGCCCGTGCACGTCCTTGGCGTCCTTGACGTACTCCTCGCCACTGGACTGGTGATGCGCGCGTCCCTCGCGGAACAGCAGCACGGCGCCGATCAGGAACATGCCGGCCGCGAACGCGTGCACGAGGGTCTCCGGCAGGAACGACACCGCGTGCCCGAGGAGGACGGCGACCAACGTCTGCACGGCAAACGCGAGGCTGACGCCGATCCACACGAACAGGGGCCGGTAGCGGGTGGCCAGCACCAGGGTGGCGAGGAAGGTCTTGTCGGGGAGCTCGACCACGAAGATGGCGCCGAAGGTGAGCGCCACCGTGACCGGATCCATCGCCCGAACCTATCCGGGCCGTTGTATCCAGGGACGCCCGGGTGTTTCCTGATGGGCAGAGGTCTCCGGCGTCGGTTTGAAGGAGGAGACGCCATGCCTGTGTTCGACACCTACACGCAAGGCACACCCAACTGGGTCGAGCTGGTGACACCGGACCAGCGCGCCGCGGCCGAGTTCTACGGCGACCTGTTCGGCTGGCAGATGGTCGAGCGCACGCTGCCCGACGGCCAGACCTACATCATGGCCAGCCTCCAGGGCGACGCCGTCGCCGGCATCAGCGGTCAGGTCCCGGAGCTCGCCGGGCACCCGGCGTTCTGGAACGTCTACCTCGCCGCCGACGACGTCGACGACGTCGCCTCGCGGGTCGCGCCCGCGGGTGGCGAGGTGGAGGCCGCGCCGTTCGACTTCTTCGACCTCGGGCGTACGGCGCGGATCAAGGACCCGACCGGCGCCCGGGTCAACCTGTGGCAGGGCCGCAGCCACTTCGGCACGGCGCGGGCGTCCGAGCCCGGCGCCCCGATCTGGAACGAGGTGCTCACCCCCGACGTCGGCCGAGCCACCCGGTTCTACTCCGACGTGTTCGGCCTCTCCGCCGAGGAGAGTGCGGTCGCGTGGGGTTCGGTCACCAGCTACACGACCCTGAGCTCCGCCGGCCGCCGGATCGCGGGCGCCGCCCCGCCCCTCGAGGGTGCACCGCCGCACTGGAACGTCTACTTCAACGTGGTCGACGTCGACGAGTCCGTGGCGCAGGCCGAGGCCCTGGGCGCCAAGCTGATCACCCCGCCGTACGACCTCGACGGAACCGGCCGGATGGCCATGCTCACCGACCCCCAGGGCGCGATGTTCTCGCTCATGGCGCTGATGGCGTCGGGCGGTGAGGAATTCACCGGGTGGCCGGTGAAACCATGGGTTGTCGGCCGAAGCATTGCGTGCCAACCCACAGATTCACCGGCCGGCCGGTGAATTCGTAGCCGGTCAGTCGGCGGTCTCCCGGAACGGGTCGGCGGCGTACACGCCGAGGATCTTCACCTCGGTCGTGAAGAACCGGAGCTCCTCGAGCGCCCGGCGGACCGGCGGGTGGTCGGGGTGGCCGTCGACCTCGGCGAGGAACTGGGTGGCGGTGAACTCGCCGCCGACCATGTAGCTCTCCAGCTTGGTCATGTTGACGCCGTTGGTCGCGAAGCCGCCCAGGGCCTTGTACAGCGCGGCGGGCAGGTTGCGGACGTTGAAGATGAACGACGTCACGACCGGTCCGTCGTCGGCGGGCGCCTCGACGAGCTCGCGGGAGAGCACCACGAAGCGGGTGGTGTTGTGGTCCTCGTCCTCGACGTCGGGGACGAGCACGTCGAGCCCGTAGATCTCCGCGGCCAGCGGCGGGGAGATCGCGGCCTGCGCCGGGTCGCCCGCCTCCTTGATCTCGCGAGCGGCGCCGGCGGTGTCGCCGGAGATCACCGGCGTCAGGCCGTGCTCGCGGATCACCTTGCGGCACTGGCCGAGCGCGTGCACGTGGCTGTGCACGGTCCGGACCTGGTCCAGGCTGGCCCCCGGCAGCCCCAGCAGCGCGAACTGGATGCGCAGGAAGTGCTCGGCCACGATGTGCAGGGTGCTGGCCGGCAGGAAGTGGTGGATGTCGGCGACCCGGCCCGCCAGCGAGTTGTCGATGGGGATCATCGCGAGGTCGGCGTCCCCGCCCTCGACCGCCGCGAACACGTCCTCGAAGCTCGCGCACGGGACCGCCTCCCAGTCCGGGTAGTGCTGCTGGCACACCAGGTGGGAGTTGGAGCCGGGCTCGCCCTGGTAGGCGATCCGGCGGAGCGCTGCGGACACCCGCGCAGTTTCGCACCTGCCCTCGCCGCGTCACCCCGGTTCCCAGCAGGCGGGCGATTAGCCTCGCGAAATGACCACGTCCGACGTCATCGTGCTCGTGCTGGTGCTGGCGTTGATCGTCGCGTGCGGGGGCCTCTTCGCCGCGGTGCGCCGCGAGGCCCGCGGGCGGGTGGGGATCGACGCCGTGCCCGAGGACGTGCTGGGACTGCGCCAGGAGGTGGCGGCCCTGCGCGCCGAGGCGGCGGGCGCGCTCCGGCACCTGGCGGTCGTCAGGTACGACGCGTTCGGCGACATGGGCGGTCACCTGAGCTGGTCGCTGGCCCTCCTCGACGACGGTGGGGACGGCGTGGTGCTCACCTCGATCCACGGGCGCTCGGACGCGCGTACCTACGCCAAGAACGTCGCCGGCTGGTCCTCCGAGCAGCAACTGTCACCCGAGGAGGAGGACGCGATCACCCACGCCCGGCCGTGAGGGTCCTGAAGGCGGCCCCCCGGGCGGCCACCGGCTCGGGAGGATCGCTGGCGACGACCTGGATGGACGCGGTGCCGGTGAGGTACTCCGCGTCTCTCGCCTCCGCCTCGATCCGGTAGGTCCCCGCCTCCGGCACCTCCATCTCCATCGCGTACGGCGCCGTGTCGTCCCAGTCGTTGAAGACGAGATGGCCGGCGGCGTCATAGGCCAGGAACTGCACCTCGATGACGGGCGAGCCCGTGAAGGGGCTCGGTGTGCCCGTCGCCGTCACGGTGAAGAGCTCCGTGGCGGTCACCGCAGCACCGTCGGCAGGACTGTCGATGCGCACCGACGGGGGCGCCTCCAGCACGGTCACCGGCACCTTCACCCGGGCCGAGTTGTCGTCGGCGTCGGAGGCGTTGACCTCGAGCTCGACCGACGTCGCTCCGCCCGCGTTCATCGTGAAGGTGAACGGTGCGGAGGTGTCGGTCGTGCAGCTGTAGCTGGACGCGCCCGAGCAGACCTGGACCGACGTGACCGGAGAACCGGTGACGGGGTCCGGGCTCGCCGTGACGGCGACCGGGAACGTCGGCCCCTGCACCTGGGCGCCCGCGCTCGGGGTGACCGAGGTGATCAGCGGCGCGGGCACGTGCTCCGCCACACCGGCTGACGCGGCGGACGTCCCTACCTGGTTGACCGCGCGCACGCTCCAGGAGCCAGCCCCCTGATGGTTGTCCTCGACCTCCAGCTCGGTCTTCATCCCGCCTGGGTCCGCGACGAACGTGCTGCCACCTCCCGGCGAGCGTTGCAGCACGTACCCCAGGATGACCTGGCCGTTGTCTGCCCCCGGCTGCAAGGACAGGGTCACCAGGTCGGAGTCCGCCGGCCGGAGCGCCTTCGCGATCGTCGGCGCGTCCGGAGCGGTGGCCTTCTTGTTGCGCTGGACCTGGACGGTCGCCCCGCCGGCGTCCTGCGACACCAGCGTGATGCGTACCCCTTGGGGCGTGGTGAAGCTGCTGCCCGCCGGCAGGGTCGCGTTGACCAGGTCGGGATCGGGGAACGAGAGGAAGCTGTCGGGGTTCCCGGGTGCTGCGTCGAGGATCTGCATCGACTTCTGCCCGGTGTCCAACCGGATCTGCAGGCCGGGCGTGCCCGTGATCTCGAAGCTGCCGGGTTCCTTCTGGCTCGCCACGTCCGTGGTGTGGTACTCCAGCCAGTAGGACACCCGGCCCGAGACCTTCACCCGCAGGCCCTGGATCCCCGAGCCCGAGGCCTCGGCGTCGCGAAGTGTCCAGGTGCCCGACGCGGTGGCGGTGACGACCTTCCCCGCCCACCCGAGCCGCTGCAGCACCGGCACGGAGTACGGCCGGGTGCTGATGCCCATGGCGTCCCAGAGGTCGCCGTACTCCTGGCCGAAGCACCCGCCGCCCTGGGTGACTCGGCGCTTGTCCGCGGAGCAGATCAGGGAGTTGGCGTGGGCCAGGCCGAGGTTGTGGCCGAGCTCGTGGGTGAGCACGTCGAGATGGGTCAGCCGCTCGCGGATCCAGGTCACCCGGCCCGGCATCTCGCCGAGGGAGTTGGTCGCGCACTGCGGCATGACCAGCATGAAGCGGTTGAAACCCGCCGTGCCGATGCCGTGACCCCGGGCCGCCGCCACGGCGCGGTTGACCGAGCCGAACTGCTCGACGCAGTTGGCCGTCGCCCCACCCACACGAAGCCAGGGGGTGACCTTGCTGGAGACCCGGTGCCGCCCCCGCGACACCCGCTTGAACCAGGCGGCGGTGTCCTTCATCAGCTGCTTCATCTGAGAGGTGTCGGGGTACTTCGGTGGCTGGCCCGACCAGTACACCCGCAGCACGAGGATCCGGACGTGTCGGGGAGCCCGGGAGCGGGCCGCGCGGTCGTACGTCGGCAGCCCTCGGTAGCTGCGCGGGCGCACGGTGTCGGCGTCCCGGGTGCGAGGGCGGGAAGCGGTCCGGCCTCGGTGCGGCGTGTGGGGGGAGGCCGACGACGAGGTCGTCGGGTGGGCGCGTCCCGGGCTCGGTGAGTGACCGGGCGGGCCGGCAGCCAGGGTCGGCGCCGCGAGACCCGCGAGCGCGACCGACAGGACAAATGTCGCCAGTGTTCGTGTCACGAGAGACCCCCCGCTCATGCGACCGATGGCTCATCCTGGGCCCGGGCGGGGCGCAGCGCAATGATCGCCGGGATCGTGCGGCCGGCGTGCGGCCCTCGCCGTCCTTGTAGGGGAGCGCGGAGACGCACTACTGTCGCCTCACCCCAGTGCGCATCACGAAACGGGATGCATCATGCGCAACAAACGAGCCGCAGCGTGGATGTCGCGGGTGCTCCGGGCCGCCCGCTACGAGGTGCTGCCCACCGCCACCACCGAGGACAAGATCCTCGAGCACGTGCCGACCGAGCAGGCGGTGACGGTGACGGCCTCGCCCGGCAAGGGGCTCGAGGCCACCCTCGACCTCACCGAGCGGCTGACCGGGCACGGCTACGTCGCCGTACCGCACCTCGCCGCCAGGATGATCCGCGACCGTGCCGAGCTCGCCGAGATCTGCGACCGCCTGACGGGCAAGGGCATCACCCGCGTGTTCGTGCCGGGTGGCGACGCGGACCCGCCCGGTGCCTACCCCGACGCGCTGAGCCTCCTGGAGGACCTCGACGCCCTCGGCCGTCCCTTCCCGCAGGTCGGCATCACCGGCTACCCCGAGTCGCACCCGACCATCCACGACGACCTGACCATCCAGTCGATGTGGGACAAGCGCCGCTACGCCACCCACGTGGTCAGCAACCTGACCTTCGATCCCAAGGTGGTGAACACCTGGGTGACCCGGATGCGCGCCCGCGGGATCACCATGCCGCTCCTGCTCGGACTCCCCGGACCCGTCGAGCGCGCCAAGCTGTTGTCGATGGCCACCAAGATCGGGGTGGGGGAGTCGACCCGGTTCCTCGGGAAGCACAAGAGCGTGTTCGCCCGGCTGGCCGCCCCCGGCGGGTTCACCGGCGAGCGCTTCCTGGAGAAGTGCGCCCCCACCCTGTCCGCCCCCGAGGCGCTGGTCGAGGGCCTGCACGTGTTCACGTTCAACCAGATCGCCGAGACCGCCGCCTGGCGCCGCGACCTCCTGGACCGCCTCTCCGTCGACGCCTGACGCAGCCGTTGGTCGAGGAGCTTGCGCAGCAAGCGTCACGAGACCCCGCAAGAGGTCAGCGGTCGACGCCTCACTCCGCTGGTCGAGGAGCTTGCGCTAGCAAGCGTCACGAGACCCCGCAAGAGGTCAGCGGTCCGGTCACCGGGTTTCGAGACGGTTGCTAGCGCAACCTCCTCAACCACCGAAGGGAGACCCGTGAGAGTGGCGTCCGTCACCGGGTTTCGAGACGGTTGCTAGCGCAACCTCCTCAACCACCGCGAGGGGTCAGCGGTCCGTCACCGGGTTTCGAGACGGTTGCTAGCGCAACCTCCTCAACCACCGAAGGGAGGTCCTGTCACCGGGTTTCGCGACGGTTGCTGCGCAACCTCCTCAACCACCGGAGGCGAGCAGGTCGGCGAGGGCCTGCTCGAGGCGCCCGTCGCCGGTGGGGACGACGGTGAGCGGCAGGCCGAGCCGCTCGGCGGCGAGCTCGGCGCGGGCCCGGAGGTCGGGGTCGTCCGGCTCCTGGGCGAGCCACACGGCGCGGGTGTAGTGCCGGAAGTAGTCCTCGCGGAGCTCGGGGTAGCGGTCCAGCCCGAGCTCGCGCACCACGGTCCGGTCGAAGGACCGGACCAGGAAGTCGGTCAGCAGGTACGTCCCGGGCTGCTCGTCCAGGAACGCCGCCAGCCGGCTGTCCCCCGCGAACAGGTCGTAGCAGTGCAGGCCCGGCAGCCGGCGCAGTCCGAGCTCGGCACACACCTCGTCGAGGGCGCCGTACGTCCCGCAGTCGGCGTACCCCACCACCACCTGCCCGTACGACGGTCGCAGCTCGGTGGCCAGCCGACGCACCTCGCCGGCGATCTCCTGCGGCTGGTTGTGCAGCAGCGGCGGCAGCGGGTGCACGTCGACCGGCCAGCCGTTGCGGGCGATGACCGCGGCCGCGGGCTGGGCGATGGCGCCGCAGGCGACCAGGGCGACGCGGGTACGCCGGTCAGGTCGGGAAGGCGAGGAGGTCGACGAACCGGTCGTTGAAGTCAGGTCGGTCGGAGAGCTCGACATAGGTCACCTCCTCGAGCAGGGCCAGGGCTCCGGCGCGCTCACGGATCGACAGCAGGGCCATCTTCGCGCCCTCGCCGGCCACGTTGCCGGCCGCGACGATCCGTAGCACGGGCAGCTGCGGCACCAGGCCGATCCGGACGGCCGAGGCCGCCGAGAGGTAGCTGCCGAACGAGCCGGCGAGCAGCACCTGCTGGAGGTCGCGGTGCTCGAGGCCGAGCTCCTCCATCAGCAGCGTCCATCCCGTGGAGATGGCGGCCTTCGCGAACTGCAGCTCGCGGACGTCGCGCTGGGACAGCACCACGCACTCGGCCGGGTCGCTGTCGGGACGCTCGCGGTGCAGCACGAAGACGCGTTCCTGGCCGATGTAGGTGAGCCGGTCGGCGAGGGCGGGTGCGATCTCCTTGGCGACCTCGTCGGTCGCGAACCGGCCGCTGGCGTCGAGCAGGCCGGCTTTCACCAGCTCGGCGACCGCGTCGACCAGGCCCGACCCGCACAGGCCGCGCGGCTCGACGTCACCGATGACCCCGAGCTGACCCGACATCGTCGCCCAGCTTGACGACCTCGATGGCGCCGTCGGCGGCTCGCATGCCGCAGCGGATCGCGCCACCCTCGAACGCCGGCCCGGCCGGCGCCGCCGTCGACAGGATCCGCTCGCCGTCGCTGAGGACGATCTCGCAGTTGGTGCCGACGTCGATGAACAGCCGGATCCGCTTGTCGCGGTCCATGCCGGTGGCGAGCATGCCGGCCACGATGTCGCCGCCGACGTACGCACCCAAGGCCGGGAACAGCGCGAGGCGGGCGCCGGGGTGCAGCGCGAGCCCGACCTCGCTCGCCAGGACCGTCGGTGGGGTGGCCGTCGTCTGCACGAACGGCGCGACGCCCAGCGGCTCGGGGTCGATGCCGAGCAGCGAGCGCGGTCATGGTGGCGTTGCCGGCGAGCGCAGCCTCGTAGACGTGCGCAGGGTCGACCCCACCCTCGCGGCAGACCTGCTCGGCCAGGGTGGACAGCGTCTCGGAGGCGGCCACCTGCAGGCGGCCGAGCGCGGCGGGGTCGAGCATCGTCGCGCTGATCCGCGAGATCACGTCGGCGCCGAACGGCTGCTGCTTGTTGAGCATCGACGCGACGCCGACGGGGGTGCCGGTGACGAGGTCGAGCAAGGTGGCCACGACCGTCGTGGTGCCGAGGTCGAACGCGATCGCGTAGCGGACCGGGGTGGTGTCGCCGGCCTCGACGTCGACGAGCGCCTCGTCGACGATCACCGCCGTCACCTTGAAGTCCGCCTCGCGGAGCACCTTCGGCAGCCGACGCAGGGCGTGGAGGTCGGGGACCGGCTCGAGGTCGTCGATGGCGTCGAGCAGCCGGGCCAGGTCGGACCGCTGGTCCTCGAGCGTGGGCTCGGTCAGCTCGACGTACCGCTTCTGGACCGCGGGCCGCAGGATGACCTGCCGGCCCACGCCGACGGTGGCGGCCTTCGGGCGGGTGACCAGGGGAGGTACGACGACGTCGTGGTCGCGGGTCGCCTGGACCAGGCAGGCCAGCCGCCAGCCGCTGTCGAGCTCGCCGGGGCTGAACGTACGTGCGTCGTGCCGGGTCACCGGCGTGGCCGGCGAGACCCGCACCTTGCACTTGTGGCAGGTGCCGTGGCCACCGCAGGTGGAGTCGATCGCGATGCCGTTCCACGATGCGGAGTCGAAGACGCTGACACCTGGCGGCACCCGTACCTGGCGGTGGGTCGGCGGCGCCTCCTTGTCCTCCACCGTGAACGACAGCTGGACGCGGCCGGTGCCGTCGTGGGCGGCCGGCTCGGCGCCCGATGGAGTCATCAGCCCCTCGCGCCGGATCTCCTCCAGGGTGAAGGGCTGCTCGTCCTCAGGGGTCAAGCTCATGCTTCTTCGGGGTCCCTCGGAATCGGGGGCGGAGGAGCGGAGCGGGGGAGGCCACGACTCCGTGGGGTGTTCATGCGTTGGCAGCCTGCTTGGCCCGGTGAGCGGCGATCCAGGCCATCCCCCAGTCGTCGTGGTTGAGGAAGACGTCGGCGGCCTTGACCGCGTCGACGATCTGCGGCGTCCGGGCGTCCATGATCGCGCTGGTCAGGCCGGAGGTCATCGCCATCGGGAGCCAGGCCGCGCCCAGGGTGTGGCGGTCGGGCATGCCGAACGACACGTTGGACGCGCCGCAGGTCATGTTCACTCCGAACTCGTCGCGGATCCGCCGCATGCACTCCAGGGTCACCAGGGAGTTGCCGGTGTCGGCCCCGATCGGCATGGCCAACGGGTCGATGACGATGTCGGCCTGGGCGATGCCGTACTCCTGGGTGGCGACCCGGATGATCTTCGCCGTCAGGTCGAGGCGCTTGTCGGCCTCCATCGGGATCTCGTCGTGGTCGTTGGGCAGCGCGATGATCGCCGCGTCGTACTTCTTGACCAACGGCAGGATCGCCGCCATCCGGTCGTCCTCGGCGGTGATCGAGTTGACCAGCGCGCGGCCCTGGTAGACCGAGAGCCCGGCCTCGAGGGCCTCGACCACCGAGGAGTCGATGCAGATCGGGAGGTCGGTGTGGGCCTGCACCAGCTGGATGGCCTTGGCCAGCAGCTCGGGCTCGTCGGTCAGCGGGACGCCCATGTTGATGTCGAGGACGTCGGCGCCGCCCTCGACCTGGGCCTTCACGTCGCGCTCGATGGCCGAGAGGTCGCCGGCGCGCAGCTGCTCCTGGAAGATCCGGCGGCCGGTCGGGTTGATCCGCTCGCCGATGATGCAGAAGCGGTGAGCGTGGCCGATCACCACCTCCTTGGTGGCGCTGCGGAGCCGGGTCTCCAGGGGCTCGGCCGTCATGAGGGGTCCCCGGCGAGTCGTGAGCGGGAGGAGCCGCTCGGGGTGAAGCGTTGCGGGGGGAGCGAGCGACTCGTTGGGGTGCTCATGCGTTCACCGACGCGCGACGCTTCTGGAGCAGGTCCTTGGCTCGCTTGACGCAGGCCGAGGCGTCCGCGGCGTAACCGTCGGCGCCGACCGCGTCGGCGTACTCCTGGGTGACCGGGGCGCCGCCGACCATGATCACGACCTGGTCGCGCAGGCCGGCCTTCTCGAGGGCGTTGATGTTGGCCTTGAACATCGGCATCGTCGTGGTGAGGAACGCCGAGAACCCGACGATGTCGGGGTGGTGCTCCTCGATCGCGGCGACGAACTTCTCCGGCGCGACCTGGACGCCGAGGTCGATGACCTCGAAGCCGGCACCCTCGAGCATGATGTTGACGAGGTTCTTGCCGATGTCGTGGACGTCGCCCTTGACGGTGCCCATCAGGAACTTGCCCACCGTCTCGACGCCCGTCTCGGCCAGCAGCGGGCGCAGCCGCTCCATCGCCCCGGCCATGGCCCGGCCGGCGATCAGCATCTCGGGCACGAAGAAGTCGCCGCGCTCGAACCGCGCGCCGACCTCCTCCAGGGACGGGATGAGCGCCTCGAAGAGCAACGTCTGCGGCTCCATGCCGAGCGCCAGGCCCTCCTCGGTGAGCTCGAGCACCCGCGGGGCGTTGCCGACGAGGGTCTCGTCGTACAGCCCCTTCAGGACCTCGTCCGGAGTTGTCATGCCACGCCCTCCTCGGGTGTCTTGCCGCGCAGCAGCTCGGTGCAGCTCAGCGGCATGGTCTCTCAACAGCGGCCCGACCTCGTCGAACCGTCCTTCCAGCCGCGGCGTCGGCCCCGAGACGCCGAGTGCGGCGACCACCTGACCGCGGGAGCCGAGCACGGGGACCGCGATGCCGGAGAGCCCGATCTCGAGCTCGTCGACGGTCGTCGCCCAGCCGCGGCTCCGCGTGCAGGTGTGGTCGGCGCGCAGGGCCGCGGCGGTGCCGATGGTGGCGGGCGTCGGCCGGTCCAGCGGCCCGTCGGGCAGCCCGACGACGCCCCAGGCCAGGAACACCTTGCCGAGCGAGGAGCAGTGCGCGGGGACGTCGCTCCTGCGTCCAGTCGCGCGACCCCGAGGATGAAGCGCGAGTCGACCTGCGCCACCTGGACCACGCGGTCGCCGCGACCGACGCTGAGGTTGACGGTCTCGTGGGTCTGCTCGCCGATGGTCTCCAGCGTGGGGCGGGCCAGGCGGACCAGGTCCTCACCGGGGTCGTGCCGCGCGGCGTACAGCCAGAACAGGCTGCCCGCGACGTAGCTGCCGTCGTCGTTGCGCTCGAGCAGCTCGGAGCGCTCGAGGGCGGTGAGCATCCGCGAGGTCGTGGACTTCGGCAGGTCGCAGGCCTCCTGGAGGTCGGCGAAGGTCAGCGGCTCGTCGGCCTGCACGACCGTCGAGATCAGCAGGGCGGCGCGGTCGACGGCCTGCGTGCCGTTCGCCGCCATGGTGCCTCCCCTGGCCCGGTCATTGACCTCGCCGCCGATGTTCCACATGATGGAACCACAGTTCCACATCATGAGGCTAGGATTTCGTCCCTTCCCGGTCAAGCGCATCTCGTCAGCAGGAGGACCCATGTTCGTCAACCGCATGCCGCGCTACGAGATCCTCTCGGAGGACGCGATGGCCACGCTCGACAAGGGCTGGCGGCGGCTGATGTCCGAGATCGGCGTGGAGTTCATGGACGACCGCGCGCTCGACCTCTTCCGCAAGGCCGGCCAGAGGGTCGAGGACAAGACGGTCTTCCTGGACCCCGACTTCGTGCTCGAGCAGGTGGCGAAGGCGCCGAGGGAGTTCGACCTCCAGGCCCGCAACCCCGCCAACAGCGTGCACATCGGCGGTGACTCGATGGCGTTCGGCGCCGTCTACGGGCCGCCGTTCGTGCGCGAGGGCGACGTACGCCGCGAGGGCACGATGGAGGACTTCCGCAACTTCGCGCGGCTCGCGCAGAGCTTCGCGGCGCTGGACTCGGCGGGCGGCGTGGTCAACGAGCCCAACGACACCCCGCTCGACAGCCGGCACCTCGACATGGTCTACGCGCTGCAGACGCTGACCGACAAGCTCTACATGGGCAACGTGGTCTCGGGCGTCAACGCCCGCGGACACCATCGCGATGACCGAGATCCTCTTCGGCTCCCGGGAGGCCATCGAGGAGACGCCGGCGATGATCTCGCTGATCAACTGCAACTCGCCGCTGCGCTGGGACGACCGGATGCTCGAGTCGCAGTTCGAGTACACCGCGGCCAACCAGCCCGTCGTGCTCACGCCGTTCATCCTGATGGGCGCGATGTCGCCGGTGACGATCCCCGCGGCGCTCGTCCAGCAGATCGTCGAGGCGCTGTCGGGCATCGCGCTCTCCCAGCTGATCCGGCCCGGGGCTCCGGTGGTGTTCGGCTCGTTCCTCTCCAACATCGACATGCAGTCGGGGTCGCCGACGTTCGGCACGCCGGAGTCCGGCATCGGCCTGCTCTGCACCGGCCAGATCGCCCGGCACTTCAACCTGCCGTTCCGCACCGGCGGCGGACTGACGTCCTCGCAGGTGCCCGACGCGCAGGCGGGGTACGAGGCGCTGATGACGCTGCTGCCGACGTTCCTGGCCGGAGCCAACTGGGTGATGCACTCCGCCGGCTGGCTCGAGGGCGGGCTGGTGGCGGGCTTCGAGAAGTTCATCATCGACGTCGAGCTGCGTGCAGATGCTCCAGCACGAGTTCACGCCGCTGGAGATCGACGAGGACTCGATGGCGTTCGGCGCCCACGAGGAGGTCGGCCACGGCGGGCACTTCCTCGGTGCCGCGCACACGATGGAGCGGTTCCGCACCTGCTTCTACCGGCCGATGCTGTCGTCCTCGGAGAACTACGAGCGCTGGATGCGCAACGGCGCCAAGGACACCGCCACCCGCGCCGGCGAGATCTACAAGAAGAAGCTCGAGGAGTACGAGCCCCCGCCGATCGACGAGGCCATCAAGGAGGAGCTCGAGGCGTACGTCGTCCGGCGTCGCGCCGAGCTCGGCGACTGAGGAGCGGCACGTCCTGCCACCGAAACATAGGCGCCCCCACAGCAGGGTCAGCCTGACGGTCAGTCGGCGACGTCGACGACCAGGCGTGGGGGATCGCTGAGCGCGAAGACCCGGAACGGGACGGGATCGCCATCGATCCCGGCGAGCACCTGGGTGGAGCCCTCGAACGTGCCGACGACGTACACGTCGCCGATGTCGCCGCCGTTCGGGGGCTCGAGCCGCGTGGGACCGCTGTAGTAGCCGGAGGCCGGCCAGGTGGTGCCGGAGGCGTAGATGTCCAGGATCGCGTCGCCGCCGAGCGTGACGGTTTCGCCGCTCCCGTCCAGCACGGCCTTGTGGACGTAGTTGACGGCCCAGCCGGGGATGCCCGTCCCCGTGAACTCCAGCACGATCCGGTCGAAGCTTCCCGTGCTCGGCAACGTGAACGTCGGTGAACACGAGGTCCCACTCGCCCGAGTTCTCTGCCCTTTGGGGTGCCGTGTCGTCGGGGAACGCCGGAGGGCCGTCGGCCGGATCGCCGGCGGGTGTGTCGGTGGCTGGGGGCGTCGGTGCTGGAGGCGTCCGGGGTGGGCTCCTGCGAGGCCGTGGTCGGGCGGGTCGCGAGGGCGCCGGTCGGTTCCCCCACGCCGTCGGTCCCGCAGGCCGCCAGGAGCGGGACGACGACGGCCATGCTCAGCAGAACGGTCCTCGCTCCTCGCATCGCCTCCCCTTCGTCCCCGACGAGCGTGCAACCGACTCAGGCACGTCAAGACGCGCACCCTTGCCAGAAACGGCGGCCGAACGCCTCCGCAGTCACTGATCCTTGGACGCCGGATCGCGGCTCCTGGTTGTCCCGACAGACGAGTCCCGACAACCGCCCGGCGCTGTCGCGAACGGTCCCCAGAGAGCCTCAGCCCCCCAGTCGCTCCTGCATCGTGCTCGTGAGCGTCGCCGCGACATCGGGGTGTTCTGCTTCCAACCTGCGGAACTCGAACGCGGTCATCGCGATCAACGTCAACGGTGACGTGGCCGACACCGTGGCCGTGCGGGGGGAGTGCTGGACGATCCCGATCTCGCCGAACCAGTCGCCCGGTCCCATCCGTCGCAGAACCTCACCATCTGCCACCGCTTCGGCCTCGCCGGACTCGATGGCGAAGAATGCGGCCGCAAGACCACCTTGGACGAAGACCGGGCGGCCGGACTCGACGTGGCGGACTTCGCAGAAGCGCACGAACTCCTCGGCATCGCGCCGGGTGAGCGACGCGAACAGCGGCTGAGCGAGGATCCGGTCGGCGTCGACACCGTGCGGGCGTCCGGACGGATCGGTTGTCACGCTGCGGAGCGTATCGACCCGGACGTCCGCTGGGAACCATGTCGAGAACGCATGGCCGGCTTCGTCCCAGGACCAAAGACCGCACCAGCACTGGAGGATGGAACTCGTGTCACACATCAGGCAGCTCGACCACGTCGGGATCACCGTCGCCGACCTCGACTCGGCGACCGCGTTCTTCGTCGGCTTGGGCCTCGAGGTCGAGGGCCGCACGTTCCTCGAGGGCGAGTTCGTCGACACCGTCATCGGCATCCCGGACTCGCGGACCGAGATCGTCGTGCTCCGGCCGCCCGGCGGAGGATGCGGGGTCGAGCTCGCGACCTTCGTCAGGCCCGACCACGAGCCCGGATCGCCGGCCGCGATGGCGACCGAGCTGGGTCTGCGCAGCATCTGTTTCGTGGTCGACGACCTCCGGGCGGCTGTCGACGGCGTGGCTGCGGAGGGATACGGACTGGTCGGCGGGATCGGTCAGCACGAGAACACCTGGCTGATGGCCCAGGTCCGTGGGCCGGAGGGCATCGTGGTCTCGCTGAGCCAGCGGATCGGCTGACGCCGAAGCACCTCGCGAAAGACGTTGCCCTGCGCCCACGGATGACCGGGCACCATGGCCCGCATGTCCGTGCCCACCCCCACGTTGCCCACCGCCCGCCTGCGACTGCGCCCCTTCACCGAGCGCGGACGCGGACGCCCTCTTCGCGCTGCACAGCAACGCCCACGTGCTGCGCTACTGGGACTCGCCGCCCTGGAGCGAACGTGCGCGCGCCGAGCGCTTCATCGCGACGTGCCAGCAGCTGGCGGAGGAAGGCAGCGGGGCGCGGCTGGCCATGGACCGCGTCTCCGACGGGGCGTTCATCGGCTGGTGCAGCCTGACCCGGTGGAACCCGGACTATCGCAGCGCGTCGATGGGCTACTGCCTCGACGATGCGGCCTGGGGCCACGGCTACGCGACGGAGGCCGCGCACGCCTTGCTGCAGTGGGCTTTCGACACGCTGGACCTGAATCGGGTCCAGGCCGAGACCGACACCCGCAACGTGGCGTCGGCCCGGGTCCTGGAGAAGCTCGGGTTCGTGCGTGAGGGGACGTTGCGGGAGGACTGCGTCGTGAACGGCGACGTGTCGGACTCCTGGGTCTACGGGCTGCTCAGGCGCGAGTGGCCGCCGTCGGGGCCGGGTTCCGGCAGCTGAGCCCTCGCCGCCGGCGGGGGGACGTCCGCACTCAGCGGAAGACGACGGTCCGGTCGCCGTTGAGGAGCACCCGGGTCTGGGAGTGCCAGCGGACGGCGCGGGAGAGCACCTGGGCCTCGACGTCCTGGCCGGCGGTGACCAGCTGGTCGGCGGAGTAGGTGTGGTCGACGCGGATCACGTCCTGCTCGATGATCGGGCCCTCGTCGAGGTCCGGCGTCACGTAATGAGCGGTGGCGCCGACCAGCTTCACCCCACGGTCGAAGGCCTGGTGGTAGGGCCGGGCGCCCTTGAAGCTCGGCAGGAACGAGTGGTGGATGTTGATCACCCGCCCGTCGAGCCGGCGGCACACCCCGTCGCTGAGGATCTGCATGTACCTCGCGAGCACGATGAGGTCGATCCCGAGGTCGTCGACGAGCCGCAGCATCTCGGCCTCGGCCTGCGCCTTCGTCTCCGGGCTCACCGGCAACAGGTGGAAGGGGACGCCGTAGGACTTCGCCAGCGGCTCGGCGTCCGGGTGGTTGGAGACCACCGCCGGGATGTCGATCTTCAGCGCCCCGGTGCTCTGGCGGAACAGCAGGTCGTTGAGGCAGTGCAGCTGTTTCGAGACCAGGATCAGGGTCCGGTACGGCGCCTGGGCCGCCCACAGCTCGTAGGTCATGGCGAACCGCTCCGCGACCGCCGCGAACGCGCGTCCGCAGGTGCTCGGCCCCGACCGGCGCGGCCACCGCGAAGTCGATGCGCATGAAGAACCGCCCGTGCTGGCGGTCGCCGAACTGCTGGCTCTCGCGGATGTCGCCGCCGTGCTCGAGCAGGAAGGTGGTGACCGCGTGCACGATGCCGGGCCGGTCCGGGCACGACAGGGTGAGCACGAAGGCGTCGCTGGGCGCCGGCCGGCATCTCCCTGGCTCGTGTCCGTGCTGGGCATCGGACATCCTTCCGGCCGCCTCCGCACGTCGTACGGTCGGGATTCGTCAGTTGCGTCGGCCGGAACGCAGTCTGCGATACGCAACACGCTCTGCGCTAGGGTGCGCCCATGGCGAGCGACGCCACCCTGGCCGGAGTGACCCCGGAGGTCTCCCACGGAGACCCGGACGGTGCCACCGCCGGAGCACGAGGCCGTCAACGGGCCCCTGCCCGCGCCACCGAGCGCGTCGCTGAACGGGGCGCTGGTCCAGTCCGTCGACCGGGCCCTGACCATCCTCGAGGTGCTGGCCCGCGACGGCGAGGCCGGCGTCACCGACATCGCGGCCGGCCTCGGGGTGCACAAGTCGACGGCCTTCCGGCTGCTGGCGACGCTCGAGTCGCACCGGCTGGTCGAGCAGGACGGCGACCGCGGCCGCTACCGCCTCGGCGTGGGCAACCTCCGCCTCGCCGGCGCCACCACCGCCCGTCTCGACCTGGTCCAGGAGGCGCGGCCGGTCTGCCGGCAGCTCGCCGTCCGACACCGGCGAGACCGTCAACATCACCGTCCGCGCCGAGACCTCGGCGCTCTACCTCGACCAGGTCGCCGGCTCCTCGGCGCTGCAGTCCCACAACTGGGTCGGCCAGCACATCCCGCTGCACGCCACCAGCAACGGCAAGGTGCTGGTCAGCGAGCTCGACGACGACGCGCTCCGGCGCGCCGTGCGCGAGCTGCCCCGCTACACCGACCAGACCATCACCACGATCGCCAGGCTGCGCGCCGAGCTGACCGAGGTCCGCGAGCAGGGGTACGCCGTGGCGGTCGACGAGCTGGAGACGGGGCTGACCGCCGTCGCGGCGCCGATCCGCAACGCCCACGGCGACGTGATCGCCTCGATGAGCGTCTCGGGACCGACCTTCCGGCTCAGCGGCGACCGCCTCGACCAGGTGATCCCGCTGCTCGTGGCGGCCGCCCGCGAGGTCTCGCACCGCCTCGGGTGGGGCGAGCGCGAGTAACAGCTCGATCAACTCTGGCCGTCTCGGGGTCGGGAGCCTTGACGTGTGGCCCAGGTCACCTATTCTGCCCCCAACGACTAGTTGCGGAGCAAGCAATACGTTGCGCACAGCGCAACGCGTGGCTCGGGCCGCGGCGGAGTTGAGGCGGGAGCGCGAGTGCCGGATCTCTACGTCGATGGTGGGTGGACGAGCGCGCTCGCTGGCGCCACCCGGACCATCGCGTGCCCCGCCGACGGCAGCCTGGTGGCGGTCGTCGACGAGGCCGGCCCGGAGGACACCGAGGCGCGCCATCGCCGCGGCGTACGACGCCTTCCACGACGGCCCCTGGCCGGCGACGTCGGCCCGCGAGCGCGGCGACCTGCTGCTCCGCGTCGCCGACCTGCTCGAGCGCGACGCCGACGCCGTGGCGCGGGCCGAGTCCCTGGACACCGGCAAGCGGCTGGTCGAGGGCGACTACGACGTCGCCGACGTGGTGTCCGTGTTCCGCTACTACGGGCGGGTCGCCGCGGAGGACGCCGGCCGGATCGTCGACACCGGCAACCCCGACGTGGTCAGCCGCGTGGTGCACGAGCCGATCGGCGTGTGCGGCCTGATCGCGCCGTGGAACTACCCGCTCCTCCAGGCCTCCTGGAAGGTCGCGCCGTGCCTGGCCGCCGGCAACACCTTCGTGCTCAAGCCCAGCGAGCTGACCCCGCACACTAGCATCCACCTGATGCGGCTCCTCGAGGAGGCCGGGCTCCCGCCGGGCGTCGGCAACCTGGTGCTCGGCGCGGGACCGCAGGCCGGGGCCCCGCTGGCCTCCGACCCGCGGGTCGACCTGGTCTCCTTCACCGGCGGCCTGCAGACCGGCCGGGTGCTGATGGCCGCCGCGGCCGCCGACGGTCAAGAAGGTCGCCCTCGAGCTCGGCGGCAAGAACCCCAACATCGTCTTCGCCGACGCCGATCTCGACGTGGCCCTCGACTACGCGCTCACCGCGGTCTTCCTGCACTCCGGCCAGGTCTGCTCCGCCGGCGCGCGGCTGCTCGTCGAGGAGTCGATCCACGACCGCTTCGTCGACGCGCTGGTCGAGCGGGCCCGCCAGATCCGCCTCGGCGGCCCGTTCGACGACAAGGCCGAGACCGGTCCCCTGATCAGCGCGGCGCACCGCGAGAAGGTCGCGGCGTACGTCGCCGCCGGGCATCGCCGAGGGCGCGGTGCTGCGCTGCGGTGGCCAGGCGCCCGACGACCCCGCGCTCGCCGACGGCTTCTACTACCTGCCGACCGTCCTCGACGGGTGCACGCAGCGACATGACGGTGACCCAGGACGAGTCCTTCGGCCCGGTGCTGACCGTCGAGACGTTCTCCGGCGAGGACGAGGCGGTGCGGATCGCCAACGACAGCCAGTACGGCCTGGCGGGCGCGGTGTGGACCCAGGACGCCGGCAAGGCCCAGCGGGTCGCCGCCCGGCTGCGGATGGGCACCGTCTGGATCAACGACTACCACCCCTACGTCCCGCAGGCCGAGTGGGGCGGCTACAAGCAGTCCGGCGTCGGCCGCGAGCTCGGCGAGCACGGGCTGGCGGAGTACCGCGAGACCAAGCACGTCTGGCACAACATCCGCCCGGCCGTGCAGCACTGGTTCGACGGGTCGCCGCAGGCACATCCACGGGCACATCCACGGGGAGCCGGATGACCGACCGTACGACGTGGTGATCGTCGGCGGCGGCTCGGCCGGCTGCGCCCTGGCCAACCGCTCTCCGCCGACAGCGGCACCAGCGTGCTGGTCCTGGAGGCCGGCCGGTCCGACTGGCGGATCGACCCGTTCATCCACATGCCCGCGGCGCTGCCGTTCCCGATCGGCAGCCGGCTCTACGACTGGCGCTACGAGACCGACCCCGAGCCGCACCTGAACGGCCGCCGGGTCGCGCACGCCCGCGGCAAGGTGCTCGGCGGCTCCTCCAGCATCAACGGGATGATCTTCCAGCGCGGCAACCCGATGGACTACGAGCGCTGGGCCGCGCAGCCCGGGCATGAAGGAGTGGGGCTACGCCCACTGCCTGCCCTACTTCAAGCGGATGGAGACCCGGCTGCTCGTCGACGGCACCGTCGGCGCCGACGAGTGGCGCGGTGGCGACGGGCCGCTCGTGCTCGAGCAGGGCCCGGCCGACAACCCGCTGTTCGGCGCGTTCTTCGAGGCGACGCAGCAGGCCGGCTACCA
This sequence comes from uncultured Actinomycetota bacterium, assembly GCA_963774575.1. Taxonomy (GTDB): domain Bacteria; phylum Actinomycetota; class Actinomycetes; order Propionibacteriales; family Nocardioidaceae; genus Nocardioides. Next base: position 56,130 of record CAVZFO010000015.1, read on the forward strand.
CCTGACCGACGACGTCAACGGCTACCGCCAGGAGGGGTTCGCGCGGTTCGACCGCAACCTGCACCGCGGCCGCCGGCTCTCGGCCGCGCGCGCCTACCTGCACCCCGTCCGGCACCGCAAGAACCTCGCACGTCGCAGACGCTGGCGCTGGCCACGAAGGTGCGGTTCGACGGCAAGCGGGCGGTCGGCGTCGACTACCTCCGCGCCGGACGGCCGACGCACCGTCGACGCCGGCGAGGTGATCCTCTGCGGCGGCGCGATCAACACCCCGCAGCTGCTCCAGCTCTCCGGTGTCGGCGACGAGCAGCACCTGTCGCGCTCGGCGTCGACGTCGTCCACCACCTGCCCGGCGTCGGCGAGAACCTCCAGGACCACCTCGAGGTCTACATCCAGTACGCCTCCAAGCAGCCGGTCTCGATCGCCCCCGGCCTGCAGCTGGCGGCAAGCGCCCCGCGCATCGGCTACCAGTGGCTGTTCCACCGCCGCGGCCTCGGCGCCACCAACCACTTCGAGGGCGGCGGCTTCGCCCGCAGCAACGACGACGTCGACTACCCGAACCTGATGTTCCACTTCCTGCCGGTCGCGATCCGCTACGACGGCACGCTCGCCCACCCAGGGCCACGGCTACCAGGTGCACATCGGGCCGATGTACGCCGACACCCGGGGCCGGGTCCGGATCAGTCTCGCGCGACCCGAAGCAGCACCCGTCGATGCTGTTCAACTACCTCTCGACCGCCACCGACCGGCGCGAGTGGGTCGAGGCGGTCCGGGTCGCCCGCGACATCCTCAACCAGCCGGCGTTCGCGCCGTACAACGACGGCGAGCTCTCCCCGGGCCCGGGCGTCGAGACGGACGAGGAGATCCTCGACTGGGTCCGCGCCGACGCCGAGACCGCGCTGCACCCCTCGTGCACGGCCGCGATGGGCGTCGAGGACATGGCGGTCGTCGACCCGTCGTCGATGCGGGTGCACGGCCTCGAGGGGCTGCGCGTCGTCGACGCCTCGGTCTTCCCCTTCGTCACCAACGGCAACATCTACGCGCCCGTGATGATGGTCGCCGAGAAGGCGGCCGACCTCATCGCTCGGCAACACCCCACTGCCGCCGTCCGAAGCGCCGTGGTACAGCTTCCGCGACGGCAGCCCGCTCCATCCGCCCGGCGACAGCCGCAACCTCAAGGGGACATCCCCATGACCACCCCCACGACCAGCACCGCGTCCCAACCCACCGGCACCAGCACCGCGAACGACGACGAGGTCGCGGTCCACGTCGAGGGCCTCTGGAAGATCTTCGGCCCGAAGGCCGACGCGATCATGAAGAGCCCCGACGCCCAGCTCTCCCGCAAGGAGCTCCAGGAGAAGACCGGTCACGTGGTGGGCATCCGGGACGTCGGCTTCGACGTCGCGCCGGGCGAGGTCTTCGTCGTCATGGGTCTGTCCGGCTCCGGCAAGTCGACCCTGGTGCGGCTGCTGACCCGGCTGATCGAGCCCACGGCCGGCACCGTCAAGCTGCTACGGCGAGGACATCACCGCCATGGGCGACAAGGCGCTGCTCGACACCCGGCGCCGCAAGGTGTCGATGGTCTTCCAGCACTTCGGCCTGCTGCCGCACCGCAAGGTCGTCGACAACATCGCCTTCGGCCTCGAGGTGCGCGGCGAGGCCAAGGGCGGACGCCGCAACCGCGCGCAGGAGATGGTCGACCTGGTCGGCCTCACCGGCTACGAGAACAACTACCCCGACCAGCTCTCCGGCGGCATGCAGCAGCGGGTCGGCCTGGCCCGGGCGCTGGCCGCCGACCCCGACATCCTGATGTTCGACGAGCCGTTCTCCGCCCTGGACCCGCTGATCCGGCGCGACATGCAGAACGAGGTCATCCGGCTCCACCACGAGGTCGGCAAGACGATGGTGTTCATCACCCACGACCTGGCCGAGGCGCTCAAGCTGGGCGACCGGATCCTGATCATGCGCGACGGCGAGATCGTCCAGATCGGCACGCCCGACGAGGTGGTCGGCGCGCCGGCCGACGACTACGTCCGCGACTTCACCAGCGACGTACCCAAGTCGCACGTGCTGACGCTCAAGTGGGTGATGCGCCCGCCGGACGCGGCGGTCGGACGCCGACGCGCCCGGCGCTGCAGGCCGACCAGATCGTCCGCGACGCCGCCCGGGTCGTCCTCGACCACCAGGGGCCGTGCCGGGTGGTCGACGGCGACAAGGTCGTCGGGGTCGTCGACGACGAGGACATCCTGCGCGTCGTCGTCGCCGAGGAAGGCCGGCCGTGAGCGAGGCCGCGACCGAGGTCCGGGACGCCACCGAGCTCGCCGACGATCAAGGAGCAGCTCCCGTACGTCGAGCAGCGCAAGCCGCGGCGCACGGGCATGAAGCTGCTGGGCATCCTGGTCGTCTGGCTCGTCGGCTACTTCGCCTTCGAGGGCCAGATGACCAGGGCGCTGGGGCTGCAGGACACCACCCCGCTGCACCAGAAGCTCAACGACGCCCGGGACTGGGTGCAGCTCGAGGGCGCGGACAACTGGTTCTTCGGTGGGGTCTTCGGCGGCATCTCCGACGTCCTCAACTCGCATCGTCCTGTGGTGCCAGGAGCTGATCGCGATCCCGGCGTTCCCGCGTCCGGTGCCCGAGATCGGCTGGCTCGGCGTCGTCGCCCTGGCGGCCTGGGTCACCTACGCGTTCGCCGGGCTGCGCTGGACGGTCCTGGTCATCGCGCACGATGCTGTTCTTCGGCATCGTCGACCTGTGGTCCGACAGCATGGACACGCTCATCATCACGTTGCTCGCGGTCCTGGCGTGCATCATCGTCGGCATCCCGATGGGCATCTGGATGGCGCGCAGCAAGGCCGTCTCGGCGAGCGTCACGCCCGTCCTCGACATCATGCAGACCTTCCCGCCCTTCTGCTACCTGGCGCCGCTCGCCCTCTTCTTCGGCATCGGCTCGGCGTGCGCCCTGGTGCTGACGATCATCTACGCGCTGCCGCCGATCGTGCGGATCACCGAGCACGGCATCCGCTCGGTCTCCCCCACGACGATGGAGGCCGCGCGGTCCCTGGGCCTGACCCGCGGCCAGATGCTGCGCCAGGTGCAGCTGCCGATGGCCGCGCCGCACCATCGTGGTCGGCATCAACCAGTGCATGATGGCCGCGCTCTCGATGGCCACCATCGCGGCCCTGGTCAACGGCCCCGGCCTCGGCAAGCCCGTGGTCGCGGCGCTCCAGACGCTCAACGTCGGCGTGGCGTCCGTCGCCGGCCTGGCCATCGTGGCGATGGCGATCATGCTCGACCGGACCACGACCGCCGCCAGCGAACGCGGCGAGGGTCGCAGCAACGTCGGGTCCGCCAGCGGCATGGGCGTGATGCTGACCGGCGTCGTGCTCGAGCGGCTGCCGCGGTGGGCGACCGAGGACGCCGGCCGCGGCCAGACGCCGTCCCCGGGTCACCCGCGCGGGCCGGTGGCTGATGCTGTGGGTGCTCTTCGTCCCGGTCCTGCGTCTGCGTCTACCTCTCGCGGCAGCGGCTGAACCTCGCCGAGTTCCCGGACGTCAGCGACACCCCGGTGCTGAAGTGGATCAGCGGACCCCAGCTGGCCAAGGCGATCAACAACTTCACCGACTGGTTCGTCAGCCTCGTCGACACCTACACCATCTGGATCAAGGACACGGTCACGGTCTACCTGATCAACCCGCTCCAGGACCTGCTGGCCAACTCCCCCTGGTGGGTGATGGCGATCGTGCTGCTGGCCGTGGCCTACGTGCTGGGCGGCTGGCAGCCCGCGGTGATCACGGTGGTCTGCGAGGCGATCATCCTCGCCACGGGGCTGTGGAACGACACCATGGTCACGCTGTCCATGACCCTGATCGCCACCGCGGTGGTGATGGTGCTCGCGGTGATCCTCGGCGTCGCGATGGGCCGCAGCCGGCGAGCGGACGTGTCGATCCGGCCCTTCCTGGACGGCGTTCCAGGTCATCCCGCCGTTCGTCTACCTGGTGCCGGCCCTGGCGCTGTTCCAGGCCGGCCGGTTCACCGCGATCGTCGCGGCCACGGCGTACGCCGTCCCGATCGCCACCAAGCTGGTCGCCGACGGCATCCGCGGGGTCTCGCCGACGACGGTCGAGGCGGTCCGGTCGGCCGGCAGCACCCGCTGGCAGGTGATCTCCAAGGTCCAGCTGCCGATGGCCCGCGAGTCGCTGGTGCTGGCGACCAACCAGGGCCTGCTCTACGTGCTGTCGATGGTGGTCATCGGCGGCATGGTCGGCGGCGGCAGCCTCGGCTACATCGTCGTCTCGGGGTTCTCGCAGGACCAGCTGTTCGGCAAGGGCCTCGCGGCCGGCATCGCCATCGCGGCGCTGGGCGTGATGCTCGACCGGATCGCCCGCTACGCAGCGGCGCGCTACGGCCGCTGACGCAGCACCACCCAGGTTGCACCCAGGATTTCCTCCGCGGCGGTCGCGGAAGGTGAGGAAGGAAAAGAAAGCTATGGCACGACGACTACGCCGTACCCGACTGGTCGCCCTCGCTGCGGTCGTGGGCCTCGGCCTGAGCCGGGCCTGCGGTGCGGTGGCGGCGGCATCGAGGACACCAGCACGGCCACCGGCGCCGGAGGCGCCGACTGCGGCGACCTGCGCATCGCCGTCAACCCGTGGACCGGCTACGTCTCCAACGCCCACGTGATGGGGCAGGTGGCCAAGGAGAAGCTCGGCTGCAACGTCACCTACCCCGACGTGAAGGAGGAGGTCGGCTGGCAGGGCATGGCCGACGGCTCCATCGACACCATCGTGGAGAACTGGGGCCACCCCGACCTGGTCAAGAAGTACATCGACGAGCAGGGCAAGGTCGCAGGACGCCGGGCCGACGGGCGGGCAGGGCATCATCGGCTGGTACGTCCCGCCGTGGATGGCCGAGAAGTACCCCGACATCACCGACTGGAACAACCTGAACAAGTACGCCGACATGTTCAAGACCTCGGAGTCCGGCGACAAGGGCCAGCTGCTCGACGGCGACCCGTCCTACGTCACCAACGACGAGGCCCTGGTCAAGAACCTCGGCCTCAACTACCAGGTCGTGGTCGGTGGCAGCGAGGCCGCGCTCATCCAGAGCTTCAAGTCCGCGGAGCAGAACAAGACCCCGCTGCTGGCCTACTTCTACGAGCCCCAGTGGTTCTTCTCCGAGATGAAGCTGGTCAAGGTCGACCTGCCGCCCTACGTGGACGGCTGCGACGCCGACCCGGCCAAGGTCGACTGCGACTACCCGCCGTACGACCTCAACAAGCTGATCTCGACCTCGTTCGCGGACTCCGGCTCCCCGGCCGTGGACCTGATCAAGAACTTCAGCTGGACCAACGACGACCAGAACCTGGTCTCCAAGTACATCGCCGAGGACGGCATGAGCCCCGACGATGCCGCCCAGAAGTGGATCGACGACAACCCGGACAAGGTGGACGCCTGGCTCAGCTGAGCCCGGCTGCCTCCTGGGCCGTCCTTCCTCGGAACGCCGCGACTGAGCCCGCGCCGGTCGCACTTGACCGGCGCGGGCCGTCGCGTCACACTCGGAGTACTGTTCCCTATAGCGCACAACGATGCGTGATACGCAACAAGGAGTCACCCGTGGCAGACGTCCCCGGATCGGCACGCTGCGTCGTCATCGGCGCCGGCATCGTCGGCAACAGCCTGGTCCACCACCTCGCCGACTGGGCTGGACGCGACATCGTGCAGATCGACAGGGGCCGCTGCCCAACCCCGGAGGCTCGACGGGGCACGCGTCGAACTTCATCTTCCTCACCGACCACTCCCGCGAGATCACCGACCTCACGCTCGACTCCGTCGAGCAGTACCAGGAGATGGGCGTCTTCACCGCAGTGCGGCGGCTTCGAGGTGGCCCGCACCGAGGAGCGGATGGAGGAGCTGCGGCGCCGGATGTCCTCGGCCAAGGCCTGGGGCATCGAGGGCGAGCTGGTCAGCCCGGAGTTCGTGCAGGAGAAGGTGCCGTTCCTCGACAAGGACCAGATCATCGGCGCCTTCTGGCAGCCCGGCGTCGGCGTCGTCGACTCCCTGCGCGCCGGCACGATCATGCGCGAGCGCGCCCTCGAGGCGGGCGCGCTGACCGTCGTGCCCAACGTCGAGGTCACCGGCCTCGACGTCGAGGACGGCCGGCGATCCAGGATCCGCAGGTGCGCACCGACAAGGGCGACATCGAGGCCGAGTACGTCGTCATCGCCTGCGGCGTGTGGAGCCCCAAGATCGGCGACATGGCCGGCGTGAGCATCCCGCTGACCCCCGCCGTGCACCAGATGATCAGCGTCGGCCCCTGCCCGCAGCTCGCCGGGCTCGAGGGCGAGATCACGCTTCCCGATCGTGCGCGACATGGACACCTTCTGCTACGAGCGCCAGCACGGCGCCGACATGGAGGTCGGCTCCTACGCGCACCGCGCGATCCTGATGGAGCCCGAGGACATCCCGACGATCGAGCAGTCCAAGCTCTCGCCGACCGAGCTGCCCTTCACCGAGGAGGACTTCGACCCCCAGCTCGAGCAGGCCTACGAGCTGATGCCCGAGCTGCTCGGCGCCGACGGCGCCGAGATCCGCTACGCCATCAACGGCCTGCTGTCGCTGACCTGCGACGGCGCGCCGATCCTCGGCGAGAGCCACGTCAAGGGGCTCTGGACCGCCTCCGCGGTCTGGATCAAGGAGGGCCCGGGCGTCGGCCGCGCGGTCGCCGAGTGGATGACGCAGGGCTGGTCCGAGATCGACGTCGCGCACAGCGACATCGCCCGCTTCCACCCCCACCAGCTGCGCCGCGAGCACACCCGGCTGCGCACCACCGAGTCGTTCATCAAGACCTACGGCATCATCCACCCCGCCGAGCAGTACGAGTCCGACCGCGAGCAGCGGCACGTCGCCGATGCACGAGACCCAGCAGAAGCTGGGCGCGGTCTTCTTCGAGACCGCCGGCTGGGAGCGCCCGTTCTGGTACGAGTCCAACGCCGGCCTCGGTCGAGCAGTACGGCGACGCCGTGATGCCGCGCGAGCACGAGTGGGACTCGCGCTGGTGGAGCCCGATCATCAACGCCGAGCACCTGCGGATGCGCGAGGCCGCCGGCGGTCATCGACCTGAGCGGCGTTCCAGATCCTCGACATCGAGGGCCCCGGCGCGCTGGACACCGTGCAGCGGACCTGCGTCGCGCAGTGCGACGTCGCGGTCGGCAAGGTCATCTACACGCCGGTGCTCGACGCCCACGGCGGCTTCCGCTCCGACCTCACCGTGATGCGGCTCGGGGACGACCACTTCCGCGTGGTCACCGGCGGCGCGCACGGCATGGCCGACCGCCAGTGGTTCACCGACCACCTCCCCGCCGACGGCGGCACCACCCTCACCGACCGCACCGACGAGGTCGACGACCATCGGCCTGTGGGGCCCGAAGGCCCGCGACATCCTCGCCTCGCTGACCGACGACGACGTCTCCGGAGAGGGCTTCCCGTTCCTGTCCTGCCGGGAGATCACCGTCGGCGGCGTGACCGTGCTCGCCTCGCGCATCTCCTACGTCGGCGAGCTCGGCTGGGAGCTGTACGTCGCCATGGACGACGCCGCGGCGCTGTGGGAGGCGCTGCTCGACGCCGGCGAGCCGCCACGGCGCGGTCCCCGTCGGCATCGGCGTCTACGGCACCACCGGCCGCATCGAGAAGGGCTACCGGGCCTACGGCTACGAGCTCGACGCCGAGCGCACCATCGTCGAGGCCGGCATGCAGCGACCCAAGGTCAAGGCCGCCGACTTCGTCGGCAGGGAGGCCTACCTCGCGCAGCGCGAGGCGGCCCCGCAGACGGTGCTCTGCACGCTGACCGTCGAGGACCACACCTCGGCCTCCGGCGTGAAGCGCTACATGCTCGGCGGCGAGCCGATCCTGACCCGCGACGGCGGCACGCTGACCGACGGCCACGGCCACCACCCCTACGTCACCACCGCCGGCTCGGCGCCGTCGCTCGGCAAGCACGTGCTGCTGGCCTACCTGCCGGTCGAGCAGGCCGCGATCGGCACCGAGCTCGCCGTCTCCTACATGGAGGAGCTCTACCCCGTCGTCGTGCGGCTCCGTCGACGCGACGCCGCTGCTCGACCCGGCGCAACGAGCGGATGCGCTGATGGGACTGCCGATGGTCAACGTGCTGGTCTGCGTCAAGCGGGTCCCGGACAGCACCGAGGAGGTCGTGCTCACCGAGGACGGCCAGTCGGTCGACGGCACGCGCTCGGGCTTCACGATGAGCGCGCACGAGGAGTGCGCGGTCGAGCTCGCGGTCCAGGTCGCCGCCGGTGGCGGCGAGGCGACGGTGCTGACCCTCGGCGACGCCGACGCGGTCGAGCAGCTGCGCAACGCGCTGGCCGTCGGGTGCACCGCGGCGACCCACGTGCTCGGCCGAGCCGCAGCGCGTTCGGCCCGGTCGACGTCGCCCGCGAGATCGCGGCGGTGGTCCGTGACCACGAGGCCGACGGGCGCGACCCACGACCTGGTCCTGCTCGGCAACGACGCCGCCGACAGCGGCGACTTCCAGGTCGGCATCCGGCTCGCCTACGAGCTGGGCCGGCCGGTCGTCAACGGCGCCCAACGTGTCGTCGATCGAGGACGGCGCCGACGGGCCCGGTCGTGGTGGCCGTGGGCGAGGGCCCCGAGGGCCAGGAGACCTACCGCGTGCCGCTGCCCGCCGATCGTGACGATCCGCGAGGGCGGCGTCGAGCCGCGCTACCCGTCGGTGCCCGGCCGGCTCAAGGCCAAGAAGGTGCCCGATCGAGGAGCGCCGGCCGGTCGTCCGAGCCGACCGGGCGGCGGTCGGGTCCGCCTGGTGCTGCCCCCGCCGACGCCGAGCGCGGTGCAGATCCTCGGCGAGGGCCCGGAGGCCGCGCCGGCCGTCGTCGACCTCCTCGAGAAGCTGGGAGTGCTTGAGCAAGTGATCCTCACCCTGGTCGAGACCGACCTCGAGGGCGCGGCGACCGAGGTCTCGCTCGAGGCGGTCACGTTCGCGCGCGACCTCTCGGCCGCCGGCAACGGCGTCCCCGTCGACGCCGTCGTCATCGGCGACGTCCCCGTGGGCGGAGGACCTGCGCGCCGAGCTGGCGGCGTACGGCGTCCGCACCGTGCACCGCGTCGGCGGCGACGGGCGTCGCGGCGTACTCCGGGGCCGGCTGGGCCGTCGGCGATCCTGAGGCCGTCCGCGAGGCCGCCGGCTCGGTCGTGGTGATGGCCGCCGGCACCGACCGCGGCAACGAGCTGATGGCCCACGTCGCCGCCCGCTCCGGGGCGTCGATGGCCGCCAACGTGCTGTCGTTCTCCGGCCTGGCGCCGTTCGTGGTCACCCGCCAGGTGGTCGGCGGCGCGGCGATGGAGGAGATGAACCTCCACCAGCGGCCCGCGGTCTTCACCGTCGCCGGCCACGCCGTCGAGGCCAAGCCGGCCGACGTCACGCGGCGCCGGCGAGGTCGTCGAGCACACGCCCGACGATCGCGCCCGAGGACCTGGTCGCCCGCGTCGTCTCGACGGACGCAGACCGAGGCCGACGAGTCCGGCGCGCTGACCTCGGCCAAGGTGGTGGTCGGCGCGGGCCGCGGCGTCGGTGGCGCGGACAAGTTCGACGACGTGCTGGAGCTGACCGAGCTGCTCGGCGCCGCCGCTCGGCGTCTCGCGCGTGGTGACCAGCGCCGGCTGGCGCCCGCACCACGAGCAGGTCGGCCAGACCGGCAGCCGGATCTCCCCGGACCTCTACATCCCCTGCGGCATCAGCGGCGCGATCCAGCACTGGGCCGGCTGCTCCTCGGCCAAGACCATCCTCGCGATCAACTCCGACGCCGAGGCGCCGATGGTGACCCGGGCGACGTACGCCGTCATCGGCGACCTGCACGAGATCGTCCCCGCCATCAACGCGGAGATCCGCAAGCGGGGCTACTCGTAGCCGCTGGTCGAGGAGCTCGCGCTAGCAGCGCCGAGCTCGCGTGACCCGGTCGTGAGGTCGCGCGGACCTCCTCACCAGCGCGGGCCGGTCGCTGCGGCCTCCTCAACCAGCGAGCAGGGTACACCCCACCGCGCCAGCGGGTCCGTGGGGTCGGGGGAGCCCGGCACCGAGCCGACCAGCTCCGCCCCGTCGTACGACGCCTCCGAGAGGTCGGCGACCACGCGGTCGTCGTCGGACAGGTTGGCGACCACCAGGAGCCGGTCGCCGTCGAGCTCGCGCACGAAGGCGTAGACCTGCTCGTCGTCGGGCAGCAGCATCCGGAACGTGCCGTGCGCGACGACGGGCTCCTCGTGGCGCAGCGCGATCAGCCGCCGGTAGTGGGAGAACACCGAGTCGGGGTCGTCGACCTGCGCGGCCGCGTTGATCGTCGCCGGCGAGTGGGTGGGTCGTCGATCCACGGCGTAGCCCGTCGTGAAGCCGCCGCCCGGCGAGCCGTCCCACGGCATCGGGACGCGCGCGTTGTCGCGGCCCTTGGCGCTCAGCGCGCGCCATCACGGTCGCCGGGGTCGCGGCCCCGGCCAGCGACCGCCTCGGCGTAGTGGTTGAGCGACTCCAGGTCGCGCATCTGGTCGATCCGCTCGAAGCCGGCGTTGGGGAGGCCGAGCTCGTCGCCCTGGTAGACGTACGGCGTGCCGCGGTGCAGGTGCAGCACGGTCGCCAGCGACTTGGCCGACTGCTCGCGGTGCTCGGGGGCGTCGTTGCCGAAGCGGGTGACGCAGCGGGGCTGGTCGTGGTTGCCGAGGTAGAGGCTGTTCCAGCCCACCTCGGCCAGACCCTGCTGCCAGCGGCCCAGCGAACGCTTCAGGTCGAGCATCGTCATCGGCACGATGTCCCACTTGCCGCCCGGTCCGGAGTCGAGGTCGACGTGCTCGAACTGGAACACCATGTCCACCTCGCCCCGCGCGGGGTCGGTGTAGAGCACCGCCTGCTCGATCGGCGTCGCCGGGGTCTCGCCGACGTTGAGCAGCCCCGGCGGGCGTCCCGCGAACACCTCGCGGTGCATCTCCTGCAGGAACTCGTGGATGCGCGGACCGTTGACGACCAGCGGCGTGGTGTCGCCGTACTGCGTGGTGTCGATGACGCCGGCGCCGATCGGGTCGCGCGCCAGCCGGCCGTCGGGAAGCTCGCCGTCCACGAGCACCTTGGAGAGCAGGCAGATGACGTCCATCCGGAAGCCGTCGACCCCGCGGTCGAGCCACCAGTTCATCATCGCGTAGACGGCCTGCCGGACCTCCGGGTTCTCCCAGTTGAGGTCGGGCTGCTCGGGGGCGAACAGGTGCAGGTAGTACTCGCCCGTCCCCGGGTCGTAGGTCCACGCCGGACCCGAGAACGCCGAGCCCCAGTTGGTCGGCTCCGCCCCGGGCGTGCCCGGTTGGTGTCCCTCGCGCGCCGGCCGCCACCAGTACCAGTCGCGCTTCGGGTTGTCCTTCGACGACCGCGACTCGGCGAACCACGCGTGCGCCGAGCTGGTGTGGTTGACGACCAGGTCCATGACCAGCTTCATGCCCCGTGCGTGCAGCGCGGCGACCAGCTCGTCGAGCCGCTCGAGCGACCCGAACAGCGGGTCGACGTCCTGGTAGTCGCTGATGTCGTAGCCGTTGTCGGCCATCGGCGACCGGTAGACCGGGCTCAGCCACACCACGTCCACGCCGAGCCGCTCGAGGTGGTCGAGGTGGTCGATGATCCCGCCCAGGTCGCCGACGCCGTCCCCGTCGCTGTCCGCGAAGCTGCGCGGGTACACCTGGTAGACGACGGCCGACTTCCACCAGTCCCGTTCGGTCACGGGCGCCATTCTGGCGGATGGCCCGGAGGCGCCGCGAGGCCCGGTGGCGCGGTCAGAGCCCGTACGCCGTGCGGTGCCGCGGCTGGTAGAGCTGCACGTCCTCGGCGCCCGGCACCGCGACCATCGCCACGATCCCGTAGCCGTGGTCGTCCGGGCCGGAGGTGAACTCCGCTCCCTTGTCGCGCAACGCGGCCATCGTCGACTCGAGGTCGTCGACGATGAAGCTGATGGAGTGGTGCCGCGGCGTGGTGGACCCGTCGTGCAACGGACCGGTCGGGTGGACGCCCAGCTCGCTCGGCCCGGTCTGGAAGATCAGCCAGTTCTCGTCGCCGGTGCCGGCATCGACGCTCGGGAAGCCGAGCACGTCCCGGAAGAACGCCCGGGTGGCGTCGGCGTCGTCGGAGTAGACCAGGGCGTGCGTGGCAAGGATCATCCCGCCAGCGTGCCACGACGCCGGGCCCGCGTCAGTCGTTGATCTCCTGGCCGTCCGAAGCGCCGAGCAGGCGACGCACGGCCGACCGCGAGAGCAGCAGCGTGACGACCAGCAGGGTCACCGAGAAGAAGCCGCCGAGGCTCACCCGGTCACCGAAGACCAGGTCCACCAGCTCGAGCACGACCAGCTTGCTGCCGGCCGCGACCACCCGAGCAGGAGGCCGATCGCGACCTTCGCCCGTCGGGAGTCGGCGGCCCGCAGGTGGGCCACCACCCACCCCTTGACGAGGAGCACCACCTCCAGGGACACCTTGAGCAGCAGCGCCGTCAGCAGCGACAGCGTGAAGCTCTCGCTGATGACCGACGGGAAGTACTCGATCGCGAGGTTGAGGACCACCACGTAGACGAAGACGTCGATGACGTCCGCCGGTCGTACGCGCAGCCGCGGCGGGCCGGCCGTCTCGGCTGCTCGTCGGGCTCCGGCTCCCTCCTCGGCGTCACGCACCGATCCTCGGGCACCCGCGGCCGCGGCGTCAGTATCCTGCCCGGAGTCGGGAAGGAGACGTGATCACGTGGAGCCGGTCAAGATCGGACTGGTCGGGTACGGCTTCGGGGGGCGGTACTTCCACGCCCCGTTGATCTCCTCGGCCCAGGAGTGCGAGTTCGTCGGCGTGGTGACCTCGTCGCCGGAGCGCCGGGCCCTGGTCGCGGCCGAGCACCCGGGCGTGCCGGCCTTCGACTCGCTCGCGGCGATCGCCGCGGCCGGCGCCGAGGCGGTGAGCATCTCCACCCCGGCCGACACCCACTCGGCCCTCACCGACGAGGCGATCGCCCTGGGGCTGTCGGTCGTCTGCGACAAGCCGTTCAGCCTGGATCCCGCCGCGGCCCGCCACTCCGTCGCGCTGGCGTCGAGCCGCGGGGTGACCCTCTGCCCCTACCAGAACCGCCGGTGGGACTCCGACTTCCTGACCGTGCGGTCGCTGGTCGACGACGGGACGCTGGGCGAGGTGAGCCGGTTCGAGTCCCGGTTCGAGCGCTACGCCCCCGACCGCGGACCCGGTCGGTCGGGCGGGGGCACGATCCTCGACTTCGGGGCCCACCTCGTCGACCAGGCCCTCACGCTCCTGGGTCCCGTTGACACGACGTACGCCGAGTGCCGCACCCGCGAGAGCGGTCTCGACGACGACGTGTTCATCGCGCTGCGTCACACCAGTGGCGCGATCTCGCACCTGTGGGGGAGCTGGAGCCAGCACGCGCCCGGACCGCGCTTCCGCGTCACGGGCTCGCGGGCCTCGCTCGTCGTGACGACGACCGACACCCAGGAGGACGTGCTGGTCACCGGCGCCAGCCCGGCGACCGCCGACCCGTGGGGCGTCGAGGTGGACTCCGACCTGGACCGGCTCTTCACCGCATCCGTCCCGAGCCCGATCTCCCTGGCCCGCGGCGCCTGGGACACGTTCTACCCGGCCTTCGCCGGCGCCGTCCGCGGCGAGGGCCCGGCGCCGGTGGCTGCGGCCGACGCGGTCGCCACCGCCGACGTCCTCGAGGCCGCGCGGCGTCAGCGCCGAGTCCCGGCAGGCGGTCCGTTCCGCTTCGCACTGAACCCGAGCCTGGCGCCGAACTTCGGTGTCGTTCCTGGCCGTTTGTGCCGGTTGCAACGACCGCGAAGGGGCGGGACACCCGGTCGACCGGGTGTTCCGCCCCCCTCCCCGACGCTAGATTCGGGCCGATGCCATCGCTGCAGGCGGAGCTGGACGAGGTCGCGGAGCGCACCGGGTTCTCCGGGGTGGTCCGGGTCGACCGCGCGGGCGAGACCGTGGCGGCCTCCGCCCACGGATACGCCGACCGGGCGCACGGGATCCCCAACACCTGGACACGATCTTCGGCACCGCGAGCGCCACCAAGACCCTGACCGCGCTGACGGTGATGGCCCTGGTCGAGCAGGGGACGATCGCCCTCGACACGACAGCCCGGTCACTGCTGGGCGAGGACCTGCCGCTGGTCGCCGACGACGTGACGGTCGAGCACCTGCTCGCGCACCGCTCGGGGATCGGTGACTACTTCGACGAGAGCGCGGGCGGCGCCATCACCGACTACGTGCTCACCGTGCCGGTGCACGAGCTCGCGACGACCGAGCAGTACCTCCGGTGCTGGACGGGCACCCGACCGTCGCGCCCGCGGGCGAACGGTTCGCCTACAACAACGCCGGGTACGTCGTGCTGGCGCTGCTGGCCGAGCGGGCCAGCGGCACGGACTACCACCGGCTGGTGACCTCGCTGGTCTGCGAGCCGGCCGGCATGGTCGACACGGCGTTCCTGCGCTCCGACGAGCTGCCGGGGCGCGCCGCCCTCGGCTACCTCGCCGTCGACGGCCTGCGGACGAACCTGCTCCACCTGCCCGTGCGCGGCTCGGGTGACGGCGGTGTCTACTCGACGGCGGCGGACCTCAGCGCCTGCTGGGACGCGCTGCTGGCCGGCCGGATCGTCTCGCCGTCGTCGCTCGCCGAGATGCTGCGGCCGCACAGCGACTGGCCCGAGGAGTCCGAGCGCTACGGCCTGGGCTTCCACCTCCACGAGTCGACCGACCAGGCCTGGATGGAGGGGTACGACGCGGGCGTGTCGATGTTCTGTGGGCACCAGCCCGCCTCGGCGACGACGTACACCGTGATCGCGAACTGGTCGCAGGGCGCCTGGCCGGTCATGACGCTGCTCGGCGAACGGCTCGGCTGACCAGGACCCACCGTGACCGTGGTCGGTAGCGTGGAGAGGTGGGGACCGAAGCATCTCGTGACCTGCGATCCAGAGCACGCGGACTCTCCCACCGGCTGCTGCCCGGCATCGAGCAGGTCGCCGCTCAGGTCGGGCCCTACGCCGAGCGGTGGGCGGAGCTCAACAGCCAGGCCCTGGCCGGCAGCGGCCCGTTGTGGGTCGCTCTGGGCGACTCGATGTCCCAGGGCATCGGCGCCGCCACCTTCGAGGGTGGCTGGGTGCCCCAGGCCGCCCGCCTGCTTGCGGTGGCCGGACGTCCCTACCGGCTGCTGAACCTGTCGCGCTCCGGCGCGACGAGCGAGGACCTCGTCGACCGCCAGCTCCCCCTGCTGCTCGGGGTCGCGCGACGAGATGGCGAAGGCGGCCCGGTGCCACCCAGCCTGGTCACGGTCCTGGCCGGGGCCAACGACATGATGCGCCGCACCACTCGACGCGAGCCCCTGCCCGGTTCCGACGACTCCTGGACGGGCTTCCACCGCGCACGATCGTGGCCTACCTGCCGCAACCGGTCCGCACGGCGCACCGGGTCAACCTCGTCATCGACGCTGCCCGCGACCGGGGCATCACCGCTCTCGACGTCAGACCGGCCGCGAAGCGGTGGCGCGGCTCGCGGGCGCCCGATCTCTTCCACCCCAACGAGCGCGGCTACGCCCGCGTGGCCGCGCTCTTCGCCGACGCGGCCCTGGCTCTCGACTACCCCTAGTCCCGGGCGGGGTCAGCAGCGGGCTCAGCGCGGGACGCGGACCAGCAGCCGCCCGTGGATGCACACCATGCGCAGCTCGCGACCGGGCCCGATCGAGTCGCCGTCCAGCTGCCGGGGGGTGTCCGAGGCGGCGCGGATGGTGACGGACTGGCCGGTGAGCCGGCCGATGGTGTCGTCGACGCGCTTGCCCTTGCTGAGCACGCGGGCGGCGAGCGGCACCCACGACAGGAACCGCTTGGGGTGCAGCAGCACCACGTCCAGCACGCCGTCGTCGAGGGCGGCGTCCGGCAGCAGTGGCATGCCGGCCTGGAGGAACCCGACGTTGCCGACGACCACGGTGCGGGCGCGGTACGACGCGAACTCGCCGCCGTCGATGGAGACCTCGACCTTCACGACCGGCGACATCAGTGCCTTGACGCCGGAGAGCACGTAGGCGAACCAGCCGACCCGGCGCTTGATGTCCTCGTTGACGCCCTCCATGATCGCGGCGTCGAGGCCCATGCCGGCCATCACCATGAAGTGGGTGTCGTCGAACCCGTCGCCGCCGACCTGGACCAGGTCGATGGCGCGGTCCTGGCCGTTGAGGGCGACGTCGATGGCCGCCCGGAGGAAGAGCGGGATCTCCAGGTTGCGGGCCAGCAGGTTGCCCGTACCTGCGGGCACGATGCCCACGGGGATGCCCGTGCCCGCGAGCTCGGCGCACACCTCCCGCACGGTGCCGTCGCCGCCGCAGACCAGCACCAGGTCCGCCCCGGAGACGGCGGCCGCCTCGGCCATGCCGGCGCCGGGGTCCTCGACGGTCGTGTAGAGCCAGGTGGGCGCCGACCAGCCGGACTCGCCGGCCATCGACGACACGATCGAGCGGAACTGCGCGACGTCCTCGACCTTGCTCGGGTTGAGGACCACGGCGAGCTGCTTGTTGCTCGGGACCGCCTCGTGCAGCGGCTCCGACCTGGCCGCGTGGCTGCGCGGGAGCGGCGAGAAGATCGCGAGCCAGAACAGCACCATCCCGAGCCCGAGCAGCGCGCCGCCGATCACGTCGGTCGGGTAGTGCCGTCCCAGCAGGACCCGGTCGGCCCACGACCAGCACGACCTCCAGGACGGCGAGCGCGTACACGCGCGGCGGAGCCTGGAGCGGCGGATCAGCATCATCGCGAGCACGCACAGGACGCCCATCAGCGGCGACGTTCGACGAGGTGTGCCCGGAGGGGAACGACAGGCTGACAGCGTGTCGAAGGCGTCCTGCCACTCCGGCCGCGCGCGGCCGACCGCGACTTGACGAGGGTCGTCACCAGGGCCGTCGACACCATCACCAGGACCGTGTAGATCGCCGCGCGCCGGTGGCCGCGCAGCAGCAGCAGCCCGGCCAGCACGATCGTCGCGACCGTCATCGGGATGGTGTTGAACGAGACCTCGACGAACCTCAGCAGCCGTGCAGCCCGTGCAGGTCGCCGGCCGCCCAGCCCTGCGGCCGCGCTTGCCCAGGTCGTCGATGCGCGCCGAGCGGCGTCCGATCGAGGGTCGACCGCCCAGGCCAGGAGGCCGAAGAGGGCGAGGCACACCGCGGCCCACGACAAGAGGATCCTGCGGGGGCGGTCGAGCACGCGCCGGATTATGCCGGGCCGACACCGGCGACCCCTCATCCGTAGCGAGCGCATCTCGCGTGCGGCACCGCCGAGCGCCCGGATAGCCTCATCGCATGATCGACCCCCGCCTCCTCCGCGACGAGCCCGACCGCGTGCGTGCCGCCCAGGCCAAGCGCGGCCTGTCCGACGAGGTGGTCGACCGGGCGATCTCCGCCGACGAGACCCGGCGCTCGGCCATCGCCGAGTACGAGCGGCTGCGCGCCGAGCAGAAGGCGCTCGGCAAGCGGATCCCCCAGGCGGCGCCCGAGGAGAAGACGGCCTTGCTCGAGCAGACCAAGGAGCTCGCGGGCCGGGTCAAGGCGGCCGAGGCGTCGCAGACCGAGGCCGAGGACCTGTGGCGCACCACGCTGATGGAGATCCCCAACGTCGCGGCCGAGGAGTCGCCGGCCGGTGGCGAGGAGGACTACCGGGTCATCGAGACCGTCGGCACCAAGCCGGAGTTCGACTTCGAGCCGCGTGACCACGTCGAGCTCGGCCGGATGCTCGGCGCCATCGACCTCGAGCGCGGCGCCAAGGTCTCCGGCAGCCGCTTCTACTTCCTCACCGGCATCGGCGCCCAGCTCGAGCTCGCCCTCGTCAACATGGCGATGGACCAGGCCCGCAACACCGGCTTCACCCAGATGATCGCGCCGTCGCTGGTCAAGCCGCGCGCGATGGAGGGCACCGGCTTCCTCGGCCAGGCCGCCGACGACGTCTACCGGATCGAGGGCCAGGACCTCTACCTCGTCGGTACGTCGGAGGTGCCGCTCGCCGCCTACCACTCCGACGAGATCCTCGACGGCGGCGCGCTGCCGCTCCGCTACGCCGCCTTCTCGCCCTGCTTCCGCAAGGAGGCCGGCTCGCACGGCAAGGACACCCGGGGGATCTTCCGCGTGCACTGGTTCGACAAGGTGGAGATGTTCGTCTACACGACCGTCGAGGAGTCCTTCGCCGAGCACCAGCGGCTGCTGGGGTGGGAGAAGGAGTTCCTGGACAAGCTCGAGCTCCACTACCGCGTCATCGACGTGGCCGCCGGCGACCTCGGCCTCTCCGCCCAGCGCAAGTTCGACTGCGAGGCCTGGATCGCCTCGCAGGGCCGCTACCGCGAGCTCACCTCGACCTCCAACTGCACCGACTTCCAGACGCGGCGGCTCGACACCCGTGCCCGCTACGCCGACGGCAACGTCGGTCCGGTGGCCACCCTCAACGGCACGCTCTGCTCGACCAACCGGCCGATCATCGCGCTGCTGGAGACCCACCAGCAGGCCGACGGCTCGGTGCGGGTGCCGCAGGCGCTGCAGCCCTACCTCGGCGGGCTGGACGTCATCAAACCCATCGCGTGAGTCGGTCCGGTCCACAGATAGGCACCCCGAAGACCATGTTGCCGCCACCTCCGTCGTGGACACCCCGACTCGTGGCCCTGGACATCGACGGCACGCTGCTGAAGTGGGTCGAGGGCCAGGGCCAGACCTACGAGCGCGTCCCGGACGTCGTGCGTGACGCCGTACGTCGCGCGCACGACGCCGGCGCCGCCATCGTGCTCGCCAGTGGTCGCTCACCGCACGGGATGACCCTGGTCGCCGACCTGCTCGACCTGCCGGGCGTGGAGGACGACCCGCTGTGGGTGGTGGCCTCCAACGGCGCGGTGGTGTTCCGTTACCCGCCCGTGGAGGTCGTGCACGAGGAGACCTTCGACGCCCGGCCGGCCGTGGAGGCCGTGCTCCGGGAGCACCCCACGGCGCTGGTGGCCGTGGAGGAGCGCGGGGTCGGCTACCGCGTCAACCGGCCCTTCCCGCAGGGCGAGCTCTCGGGCGACATGATCATCACCGACGTGGCCGACCTGGTGGCCGACCGGGTCAGCCGGGTCATCATCCGCGACCCCGACTCGACCGCCGACGACTTCCTCGCCCTCGCCGGTCGGCTCGGCCTGCACGGCACCGACTACGTCGTGGGCTGGACGGCGTGGCTCGACCTGGCGCCGGTCGGCGTCAACAAGGCGAGCGGGCTGGCCCACGTGGCAGCGGAGGCTCGGCATCGAACGTGCCGACGTGCTGGCCATCGGCGACGGACGCAACGACATCGAGATGCTCGCCTGGGCCGGCCGTGGCGTGGCCATGGGGCAGTCGGTCGAGGAGGTGCGCGCGGCTGCGGACGCCGTCACCGGCACCGTCTACGAGGACGGGGCGGCGACGGAGCTCGCCCGCTGGTTCCCGGCCCCTCTCGGTGGTTGAGGTGCGAGCGCAGCGAGCCTCGAAACCCCCGCGCCTGGTCGCCACCGACCTCGACGGCACGCTGGTGCGCTCGGACCACACCGTGTCGGCGTACACCCAACGGGTCCTGCTGGAGCTGGACCGGCGCGACGTCCCCGTCGTGTTCGTGACGGGGCGGCCACTGCGGTGGGCCGAGGACGTCTTCGAGCACGTCGGCGGCCACGGGCTCGCGGTGATCTCCAACGGAGCGCTGGTCTGGGACGTCGCCGCCCACACCCCGGTGCTCACGCGGACCATCGAGCCGGAGGTGGGCATCGAGGTCTGCGACCGCGATCCGCGAGGCGGTGCCCGGCAGCGCCTTCGCCGTCGAGACGCTGGCCGGCATCTCCCTCGAGCCCGAGTTCCACGAACGCCACCCGGTGCCCGCCGGCAGCCGCCGCGGCGCGATCGCGGACCTCTTCACGCAACCCGCGCTCAAGCTGCTCGCTCGGCACGAGGAGCTCGGCTACCAGGAGTTCTGGGACCGCGCGGCTGAGGCCGTGGGTGAGCTCGCCGTCATCACCTGGTCCTCGGCCTCGTCACTGCTCGAGATCAGCGCGGCGGGCGTCACGAAGGCCACCACCCTGGCCCTGCTGTGCCAGGACCTCGGCGTGGCACCCGCGGAGGTCATCGCGTTCGGCGACATGCCCAACGACGTGGCCATGCTCAGCTGGGCCGGCACGTCCTACGCCATGGCCGACGCGCACCCCAGCGTGGTCGCCGCCGCCGACCCACCTCGCGCCGGGCCACGACGACGACGGGGTCGCCCGGGTGCTGACCGAGGTTTTCGGGCTGTGATTCCATGATGCCCATGAGTGGCCCGGTCGTCGTCCTGCTGCGGCGCGTCCTCGTGCTCCTGGTGGTGGGCGTGGCGACGGTCGTGGTCACCCAGGGGCCCTCCCACGGCGCCTGCGAGTGCAAGCAGAAGCTCACGCTGGAGCAGAAGGTCAACCAGGCCAGCGACGTCTTCTCCGGCACGGTCACCATGGCGTCCGGCCCGACCACCAACGGCAAGACCCAGAAGATGTCCTACGACGTGAAGGTCGACCGCGTCTACAAGGGCGACCAGTCCAACTCGCCACGGGTCACCGTGAAGGCCTACGTCACGGCCGACGAGTGCGCGCTGTCGAACCTGGTCGCCGACAACCGCTACCTGTTCTTCGTGCAGGCCAACGGCGCCAACCTGCTGGCCACCCGGTGCGGAGGCACCCAGCCGGCCAGGAGCGCCGAGACGCAGAAGCTGATCGCCCTGCTCGGCGCGGGTGAGACGCCGCAGCCCCCGAGCCCCGAGAAGGCGACGTTCACGCCCGTCGCCGACGCCGACCCGATCCCGCTCACCCGGATGGCCGCACCCGGCGCCGCCCTGCTGCTCGTCGGCCTGCTCGGCCTGATGGTGTTCGGCGCCCTCGGTCGCTCGCGGTCCTCCAGGCGTGATCTCGTCCTAGAGGTACATCCCGCTCCGAAGCCGGAACCCTGGCTCTGCGGCTCGCCGGGCCTGCGCCCGGCTGGCCGTCGGTCGCCGGGCTGGCCCGGGCGCCGGGCTGCCTGGCGATCTGGACGCCGGGCGGGAGGGCCCGGCGGATCTGCTCGAACTGGGCCCGGGCCGCCATCTGCTGGGCGTAGATCGCGGTCTGGATGCCGTGGAAGAGCCCCTCGAGCCAGCCGACCAGCTGCGCCTGGGCGATCCGCAGCTCGGCGTCGGAGGGGGTCTTGTCGTCCGAGAAGGGGAGGGTCAGCCGCTCCAGCTCGTCGACCAGCTCGGGGGCCAGGCCGGTCTCCAGCTCCTTGATCGAGCGCCGGTGGATCTCCATCAGCCGCTGGCGGCTCGCGTCGTCGAGCGGCGAGGACTTCACCTCTTCCAGCAGCTGCCGGATCATGCTGCCGATCCGCATCACCTTCGCCGGCTGCTCCACCAGGCTGGTGAGGTCGCCCTCGATCGGCTCCTCGGAGTCCTGCCCCGCCTGCTGCAGCACGGAGGCGGGTACGGCGCCCACCGGCTGCCCGTCGGGACCCACGATGACCACGTGGCCGGGCGCCGGCCGTGCCGACTCCGGGTGGCCCGACCCGTCGTGGGTCGGATCGGGAGGGGCAGGCTCCGACCGGGCGGGCTCCGGAGACGTGGGCTGCTGGCTCATGGGCCCACCCTAGAGCGGCCGCCAACCCGTCACGACACGGTGAGCAGGATCTTCCCCGCGTGTGTCCCCGACTCCATCAGCGCGTGCGCCCGTCCGGCGTCCGCCAGTGGCATCGTCGTGCCGACCACCGGCCGGATGGTCCCGTCGGCGACCAGCGGCCACACGTGCTCGACGACCGCGGCACAGATCGCGGCCTTCTCCGCCACCGGCCGCGAGCGCAGCGCGGTCGCGATCACGGCGCCGCGCTTGCGCAGCAGCTGGCCCACGTCGAGCTCGCCACGGGTGCCGCCCTGCAGGCCGATCACCACCAGCCGGCCCTCGGTCGCCAGGGCGTCGACGTTGCGCAGCAGGTACGACGCCCCCATGTTGTCGAGGATCACGTCGGCGCCGTGCCCGTCGGTGGCCCCCATCACCTCGGCGACGAAGTCCTGCTGCCGGTAGTCGATGGTGACCTCGGCCCCCAGGTCGGCGCACTGGGCCAGCTTGTCCGCCGACCCGGCCGTCGCCATCACCCGCGCACCCAGGGCGGCGGTGAGCTGGATCGCGAACGACCCGATGCCACCGGCGCCGCCGTGCACCAGGAACCACTCGGCGGGCTGCAGCCCCGCGATCATGAACACGTTGGACCACACGGTGCAGGCGACCTCCGGCAGCGCGGCGGCCTGCTCGAGGGACACCCCCGCAGGCACCGGCATCACCTGCCCGGCAGCGCACACCACGCGGTCGGCGTACCCACCGCCCGCCAGCAGCGCGCAGCACGGGTCGCCGACCGCCCAGCCCGTGACGTCCTCTCCGACGGCCGCGATGGTCCCGCTGCACTCCAGCCCGAGCACGCCCGAGGCGCCGGGCGGCGGTGGGTAGTGGCCCTGCCGCTGCATCAGGTCGGCCCGGTTGATGGCGGTCGCCGTGACCGCGATGGCCACCTCGCCCGGTCCGGGGTCCTCGTCCGGCAGGTCGCCGATGCCGAGCACCTCCGGTCCACCCGTCCCCGAGGCGACGACGGCCCGCATCAGTCGTCGAACCGGTCGCCGGTGTGGTCCACCGTGCTGTCGTCGGGGACCTCGTCGGTGACGTCGACCGGGTCGGGCGCGTCAGCCGGGCGGTCCCACTCCTCGGCCAGCACCTGGGCCTTGGCGGCCAGGCGTTCGACGCCCTCGGGGTCGGCCTCGTGCAGGCCGGCGGCGTACCCCAGGAGATAGGTCGAGATCGGGGCGGCCCGGCGGACCACGTTGTCGGCCACCACCTTGGCCAGGTCCAGCACCAGTCCCTCGTCGACCTCGACGTCGATGTCGAGGGCGTCGCAGAGCTCGTCGATCCAGTCGTGCAGGTTCACGGACCCAATCTGGCGACTCCGGCCCGCACCTTCAAGCACCTGGGGAAGGTCGTCCCAGGTGTCGACGTCCGCGGCCTCGTCGGCAGAGGCGGCGACGGGCGCCAGGTCCAGCCCGCTCCACAGCGTCCGCATCGCCATGCCGTCGGCGCTCTCCGGCCGCACCGCGTCGAGGGCGGTGGTGCGCACGGCCATGGCCAGGTGCGTCCGGCCGGCCGCCGTCAGCGCGGCGCCGGTCGCCGCTCCCGACCGCCGCGAGGAGCCGCGCGACCGTGCTCGCGTCACCGACGGCATGTCCACGGCCAGCACCACCAGCAGCCCGGCCGGGCCGTTGAGGGCGTCCCGCCCGGCGTACGTCGCCGCGACCGGACCGCCGTACGCCGGTCGTTCGCGCGTCCAGAGCACCCGGCGGCCGGTGGGCCGCTCGTCGCCCACCACGACGACGGTGCGCGCCGCGGCGACCGCGTCGAGGGCCCGGTCCAGCAACGACCGCCCGGCCACGTCGAGGGAGCCCTTGTCGACGCCGCCGAGGCGGCTGCCCCGGCCGCCGGCCAGCACGATCGCGTCGAACTCCACCCGAGGAGTCTCGCCCACGGCCGCGCGCCCGACCGACGAGGTGGGCAGACTGGGGGGATGCAGGTCACTCTCGTGCAGGAGGCATCGACCCTCGACCCGGCCGAGAACCGGGCCCGCCTGGCGGAGCTGACGCCCGGCGGCAGCGACCTGGTGGTGTTCCCGGAGGCGTTCGCCCGCGACTTCGGTGAGCCCGGGTCCGACCTGAGCGAGGCCGCCGAGCCGCTCGACGGCCCGTTCGCCACCGAGGTCGCCAAGGTCGCCGCCGAGCGCGGCACGACCGTGCTCGCCGGCATGTTCGAGCGCGGTGCCGACCCCGCCCGGCCGGTCAACACGCTGGTGCTGCGCGGCGCGGCGACCGCGGACTACCGCAAGATCCATCTCTACGACTCCTTCGGCTACCGCGAGTCCGACCGGGTCACCGCCGGCCCGCTCACCCCCGTGACCGTGGACCTCGCGGGGCTCACGCTCGGGCTGATGACCTGCTACGACCTCCGGTTCCCCGAGCTGGCGCGGGCCCTGGTGGCCGCCGGAGCCGAGGTGCTGGTCGTGCCCGCGGCCTGGGTGGCCGGACCCCGCAAGGTCGACCACTGGACCACGCTGGCCCGGGCCCGCGCGATCGAGAACACCGTCTACGTCGTCGCGGTCGGCCAGCCCGGGCCGCGCTACACGGGCCACTCGATCGTCGTCGGTCCGCTCGGAGACGTGCTGCTCGAGGCCGGGGAGGCGGCCGGGACGTTCTCCGCCACCCTCGACCGCGACACGGTGGCCGAGGCCCGGCGAACCAACCCCTCCCTCGCCAACCGGCGTCTCTGACGCGCCGGTACCCTTCCCGCCCGTGCCGACCACCGTCCCGCGCCGTCGCGCCGAGCGACCGCCCCGCCGCCGCCTGCGGCCCGGGCGCCGCTCCGGCCTGGCGCTGTGGACACTGGTCCTCCTCGCCGGGATCGCCGCCCTGGCCCTCGGTGCGACGGCCGACCCCCCGCCGCACGTCGGGGAGGCCGGCGGCGTGACCGTCGCGATCGTCTTCACCGCGGGCCTGGTCGCCCGGACGGGCGGCCGCACCCTGGTGTACGCCGCGCTCGCCCTGGTGCTGGGCGTGGCCGTGGTGGCCACCGACGAGCCCGTGCTGCAGACGGGGGCCGCCGTGATGACCTGCGTGGTGACGGCGGTGTTCGCGGTGATGGTGACGGTGCCCGCCGTGACGGTGCTCCAGTCGTTCCGCGAGGTGCTGGTCGCGATGGCCGTGTCGGTCATCGGCGCGGCGGCCGTCGTGGGGCTCGAGCCCACCATCAGCCTGACCAGGTTCGCCTACACCACCCTCGCGGCGTCGCTGGTCCTGTGCCTGCTGGTCGTCTACCGCCTCGGGGCCGGCCTGCACGGGCTGGGGCGCCGGGGCCTGTTCGTGGTGCTGGTCGGTGGCGTGGTGCTGGCGATGACGCTGGCCTACGCCGAGGTGCTCCGGCGGTACGGCGCACCGGACGTCGTGGACACGCTGCTCGACGGCCGGCAGTGGGCCCTGGACACGTTGCACGGCGCCCCGCGCCCCGTGCAGGCCCTGCTGGGGGTGCCCGCCCTGGTGTGGGGCACCCACATGCGCGCCCGACGCCGGCAGGGCTGGTGGGTGTGCGCCTTCGGGGTCACCGCGGCGGCCCAGGTCACGGTCACCTTCCTGGACCCCTCGCTGACCCTGCTCGAGGCGGGGCTGACCACGGTGTACTCCGTGCTGGTCGGGCTCCTCGTCGGCGTCGTGGTCATCCGGCTCGACCTGCTGCTCACCGGGTCCCGCCGCGGTCGCCGGGCCCGCACCGACGACTCGGGTTCGACGCTGCGCCCCGAACCGCGCCGTACCCAGCCGCTCCTATAGGTTCACCACGTGCCCCGCGAGCAACGCGTCGAGATCCTGGCCGAGATGGTGGCCAACGTGATCAACGTGACCGTCGAGGTCGGCGACCGCATCGAGGAGGGCGAGACCGTGGTGCTGCTGGAGTCGATGAAGATGGAGATCCCGGTGCTCGCGGAGGCCGGCGGCATCGTGGTCGCCGTCAAGGTCGCCGCGGGCGACGTCGTCCAGGAGGGCGACCCGCTCGTCGAGCTGCTCCTCTGAGCGAAGGCCTCCTGCCCGGTCATCTGGGCAGCTGTGGGAGTCATCTGGGGGAGTCATCGGCAGAGGGGGCGGGATTCGAACCCGCGGCTGACATCTCTGCCAGCGACCGCTTTCAAGGCGGTTCCGATCGGCCACTCCGGCACCCCTCCGTGGTCGCAGGGCAGCGCCCCGCGACCGGAGGTGAGTCTAAGGGCCGCTACTCGGAGCCGCCGATCTCCAGCTCCACCGCGTCGTAGGCCAGGTCGTGCTCGCGCTGCACGTGGTGGTCGATGTCGGTGAGCAGCCTCTTGAGCCCCACCCGCACCTCGTCGACATCGGGGTGCTCGAGCACCACCGGACCGAAGGCGGCCAACCGACGCAGGAGGACCGCGCGCTCCCGGGCCGACCGGCCGTGCCGGGCGGAGAGCCACCCGTCGGCCGGGTCGTGCGGCTCGCGCTCCAGCGCGTCCCGCAGCGGTCCCATCCCGCGCCGGACCGTCCACCGCCAGCCGCCGAGCTCCGTGGGGGAGGCGGGGGCCTCCAGCGCGTGATGGAGCCCTTCGAGGGCTGCGGCGGTACTGGTCATGGGGGCCTCCGCAACGAGGCGGGTGGGGGGTTTGAGTGTGACCCCGCCGCGCGGCCGGGACAAGACACGACCGCGAACTCGGTAAAAATTGCTGGGAAGTGCCGATGCCGGTTGAATCCAGCCCGTGAACAGCCCCGTGGTCGACTACCGCCTGGCCCCCGCTCTCGTGCTCCGGGCGGCGGGCGCGGCGCTGCTGCTGCTCGCCGTGGTCGTGCTGGTCCTCAGCCTGGTGGCCGCGGCGGCCGACTGGCCCTTCTGGCCCGTCGCCCTGGTCGCGCTGGCCGGCCTGGTCACGGTCGCCGCCGGTGGCTGGTACCTCGCGCGCGCGGCGTACGTCGTCCGCCTGGACAGCTCGGGCTACCGGGTCCGCCTGGTGCGAGGCGCGGGGGTGCGGAGGGCCCGCTGGGTCGACGTCGCCGAGGCGTCCACCGCCGAGGTGCGCGGGCTCGCGTGCGTGCGGCTCTCCCTGCGCGACGGCCGCACCACCACCGTGCCGATGGCCGTGCTGGCCGGTGACCGGGACGAGTTCGTGACGAGGCTGCGGACCCTGCTGCGCGAGGCCCGCTGACGACGACCTGACCTCGCGCCCACCTCGATCTGACACCGCGCGTGGGCTCCTTGTAACCTGTGCACGCTTCGGGGAGGCGTCGCCTAGCCCGGTTTATGGCGCCCGCCTGCTAAGCGGGTTGAGGATAAAACCTCTCGCGGGTTCAAATCCCGCCGCCTCCGCAGCAGAGTCGGCTCTCTCGGGAGACCCGGGAGGGCCGACTCACCCTGCGCGCAGGTCTGCAATGTTCTGCAATGCAATTAGTTGAGCCAAGGCCCGCGTGACTCCGTCGCCTCCGATCGACCAGACTGGCAGTTCGTAGTGCGGTACTGGCACGACCAATGAGGTGGGAGAAACTCTGATGACCTTTCTTCGCAAGGCGGCGATCGTCGTGGCCACGGCCGCGATGGCGATCGGGCTGGCCGGAGTGAGTGCACCAGCCCACGCGATGGACACCGGATGGGACTGCAAGGGCTGTTCACGCGCCAACCAGTGAGCGGTTCCCCGGCGTCATCGACTGACGGGCCTCGGGTGGTGACAACTCAACAGACGTGAGACAGGGATCCCGGCCGCCCCCCATGGCCGGGCCCCTCAGGCCATCCCCCCGGCCGGTCTCATGAATCGAGGGCAGCGCCTCTGGCGCTGCCCTCGCTCATTTGCCGCGCGGGTCAGGGCCTCCGGTCACTCGTCGGGTCACTCGGCGCTGGCTGCCTCGGCCTCGTCCTCGACGGCCGTGGTCTTCTCGTTGCCCGAGATCCCCATCCGTCCCATCGTGTAGCCGAGCTGGAAGCGGGTCTCGGCGTCGAACTCGTCCTTGAGGTCGGCGATGTAGCCGGCGTAGGTGCGGGGGCTGACCCCGAGCCGCTTCGCGCTCGCGGGGTCCGCGTGCCCCTCGATGAGCATCCGGATGGTCATCTGCCGCTGCTCCTGCGCGATGTCGCGCTGCGCCGCCGTCCCCCGGTTGGTGAAGGCGCGACCGCGCTCCCAGCTGCGCTCGAACATGTCGACCAGGTAGGCCAGCAGGTTGGGCTCGCGGATCACCATCGCCGTGGTGGGGCCGCCGGCGCCGGGGATCACCGCGATCCGGCGGTCGATGACGATGAGCCGGTTGAAGAACTCGTCGAGGGTGCGCACCTCGGCACCGATCCCGGTGACGGCGGCGACGTACTTGTGCGTGGTGGCGCTGCGCCGGGCGCTGTGCTGGTAGAGGATCCGCATCCGTACGCCGCGCTCCAGGGCCGCCTTGTCGCGCCGGAACGCCGCGTCCAGGGTGGCGCCGTCGCGCAGGCCCTGGGGCTGGGCGGTGAGCAGCTCCTCCTCCGCGTCGTTGACGTTGGAGACCAGGAAGGCGGAGATGGCCTCGAGGCCGCGCAGCTCGGTGAAGGGGCCGCGTTCGGGGCGGGCGGAGCGGCGCCAGGTCTGCGCGAGCCCGGAGAAGGCCTGGGCCCACTGCGTCGACTCGGAGAGCAGCTCGGCGCCCCGGGTGCCGAGCGGCGTGACGACCTGGCCCTGCACCGTGGCCGGGTCCACGGCGTGCCACAGCTCGCCGTCACCGTCGCGGGTGAGGAGGTTCAGCCTGACGAGGAGGTCGAAGGCTGCCTTCGAGGCGGCGTCGCCCGCGATCCGAGGGTCGTCCTCCGTGAGGCCACCCGAGTTGACGATCTCTTCGAACAGCTCGCTGGCGCGCGTCTCGAAGACGGCACGGTCCTCCGGACCGTAGTGCGGCACCCACATCCCCTTCCGCCAAGGTCCCCGATCGGATCATGGCACAGACCCGGGAGCCACGAGACCCGGACGCCTCGCGGCGGTCCGGGTCCGGTGGATGGTGCGGGGAGTCAGGCGTCGAGGCGGGCCCGCAGCCCGTCCAGCTCGGTCCACAGCACCGTCGGGAGCTGGTCGCCGAACTTCTCGAACCAGGCCTTGATCTGCGGGCAGCTCGGCCTTCCACTCCTCGGGGTCGACCGCGCAGCGCGGCCTCGATCTGCTCCGGGGTCAGGTCGAGCCCGTCGACGTCGAGGGAGTCCGGGGGTCGGCACGTGGCCGATCGGGGTCTCGACCGCGTCGGCCTGGCCCTCGATGCGCTCGATGACCCACTTGAGCACCCGGCTGTTCTCGCCGAAACCGGGCCAGAGGAAGTCGCCCCTCCGTCACTGCCTTCGCGACGGAACCAGTTGACGTAGAAGATCTGCGGGCAGCTTGGCGGCGTCGTTGTCCTTGCCGACCTCGATCCAGTGGTTGAAGTAGTCGCCCGCGTTGTAGCCGATGAAGGGCAGCATCGCCATCGGGTCGCGGCGCACCACGCCCACCTGGCCGATGGCCGCGGCGGTCGTCTCCGACGACAGCGTGGCGCCCATGAACGTGCCGTGCACCCAGTCGCGGGCCTCGGTCACCAGCGGGATCGTCGTCTTGCGCCGGCCGCCGAAGAGGATCGCGTCGATCGGGACGCCGCGCGGGTCGTCGTACTCGGGAGCCAGGATCGGGCACTGCTTGATCGGCGTGCAGTAGCGGCTGTTGGCGTGGCTGGAGAGCTCACCGCTGTCGGGCGTCCAGTCCTCGCCCTTCCACGACGTGGCGTGGGCCGGCATGTTCTCCATGCCCTCCCACCAGACGTCGCCGTCGTCGGTGAGCGCGACGTTGGTGAACACCGAGTTGCCGATGTTGATGGTCTCCATCGCGTTCGGGTTGGTGTGCTCGTTGGTGCCGGGAGCGACGCCGAAGAAGCCGTACTCCGGGTTGACGGCCCACAGCCGGCCGTCCTCGCCGATCCGCATCCAGGCGATGTCGTCGCCGATCGACTCGACCTTCCAGCCCGGGATGGTGGGCTGAGCATCGCGAGGTTGGTCTTGCCGCAGGCGCTCGGGAAGGCCGCGGCGATGTACTTCGTCACGCCCTGCGGGCTGGTGAGCTTGAGGATCAGCATGTGCTCGGCGAGCCAGCCCTCGTCGCGGGCCATCACGCTGGCGATGCGCAGGGCGTAGCACTTCTTGCCGAGCAGCGCGTTGCCGCCGTAGCCGGAGCCGAAGGACCAGATCGTCCGCTCCTCGGGGAACTGCACGATGTACTTGGTGTCGTTGCATGGCCACGACACGTCGTCCTGGCCGCGGCTCGAGCGGCATGCCGACCGAGTGCAGGGCCGGGCACGAAGGCCGGCGTCCAGCTCCTCCATCCGGCGCAGCACGTGGGTGCCCATCCGGGCCATCACGCGCATCACGCGACGACGTAGGCGGAGTCGGTGATCTCGACGCCGAACATCGGCTTCTCGGCCTCGAGGTGGCCCATCACGAACGGGATGACGTACATCGTGCGGCCCTGCATGCAGCCGGCGTAGAGCTCGCGCATGAGGTCCTTCATCTCGTCCGGGGCCATCCAGTTGTTGGTGGGCCCGGCGTCCTTCTCGTCGACGCTGCAGATGAAGGTGCGGTCCTCGACGCGCGCCACGTCGGTGGGGTCGGAGGCCGCGTAGAAGGAGTTCGGCTTCTTCGCCGGGTCGAGCCGGGTGAAGGTGCCGCTGGCGACCAGCGCGTCGGTGAGCTCGGTCCACTCCTCGTCGGAGCCGGTGCACCAGTGGATCCGGTCGGGCGTGGTCATCGCGGCGACCTCGTCGACGAAGTCGAGGATGCCCTGATGAGTGTCGGTGCGGCTGGGTGGTGGGCTGGGTGGTCGGGGGGGCCTGGATGTCGGCGGTCATGTCGTCCCTCTCGAGCCCCCGCGGCGAGCGGGGGTAGGTCCTGGGGTCGCCCCCGACAGCGTCGTCGGCACTTGACGGGCGAGTGGTGCCGGGCACGCTACCGGCGCCTCCAGGTCTGACATATTGGATCGATCAACGGTGCGTGGCCGCCGTCACACCGGCCCGGGGCCGGGCGTTCGCGACCGTCTTCCGCGACCGTCGTACGACGCCCGTCCCGGGCGCCCGTCATGCCCTCCGCACTGATTTCGGCAACCTCTCCGAGGTCGGCTATCCTCGACCGGTCGTCCAGCCGGGAGTCCCTGTGAAGTCCCGGGCCAGGCGCCGGCGCCCGTAGCTCAACGGATAGAGCATCTGACTACGGATCAGAAGGTTGGGGGTTCGAATCCCTCCGGGCGCGCAGACGGTCTTCCAGAAATTCTTGGCTCCTGCCACCCGCCCTCGTGGTCGTGACGCCGCGGTCTCCTGCCTCTCCAGCTGCTCTCGACAGCCGATCCGAAAAGTGATATCACTTTGATATCTGATTGTTCGATGGCGCTGGAGGAGGACGACGATGAGCGAGCTCCCTGAGCCGGCGGTGACGCCGGTCGGACACGCGGGCGCGGGTGTGCAGATCTCCGAGCGACGGGCCTGGTCGGTCTCCGGCTGGGTCGGGGTGGTGCTCGTCGTCGGCTGCGGCGGTCTGGTCTGGCTGCTCCTCGACAACGCGCCGGGTTGGGCGTGGCTGCCGTTGCTCGTCGGCATCGTGCTCGCCCTCTCCCTCGTCGTCGTGCCGCCGGGGCAGACCCGGGTCGTCCTGTTCTTCGGGCGCTACGTCGGCTCCCTGCGCACCCCCGGGTTCGCCCTTCTCGCGCCCCTGACGACCCGCAAGGCGGTGAGCGTCCGGGTCCGCAACTTCGAGACGAACCGGCTCAAGGTCAACGACGCCGACGGCAACCCGGTGGAGATCGCCGCGATCGTCGTCTGGCAGGTGGCGGACACCGTCAAGGCGATCTACGCCGTCGACGACTACGACGACTTCGTCCGGGTCCAGTCCGAGTCGGCGCTGCGTCACGTCGCGACGACCCACCCCTACGACGACGCGGGTGAGGCCGTTGCGTCTCTTCGCGGGTCGACGGACGTCGTCGCCGGAGAGCTGTCGCGTGAGGTGGCCGAGCGGGTCGTGGTCGCGGGCGTCGAGATCGTCGAGGTGCGGATCAGCCACCTGGCGTACGCATCGGAGATCGCTCAGGCGATGCTGCGCCGCCAACAGGCGAACGCCGTCGTGGCCGCCCGCTCCCGGATCGTCGAGGGCGCCGTGGGCATGGTGGAGATGGCGCTCGACCGGCTCAGTGAGCGTGGGATCGTCGACCTCGACGAGGAACGCAAGGCCGCCATGGTCGGCAACCTCATGGTCGTCCTGTGCGGCGACCAGCCGGCCTCGCCCATCGTCAACACGGGCTCCCTGTACTAGTGCCGGCCCCCCGCAAGCAGATCCTTCTGCGGATCGACCCGGCAGTCCACGACGCCCTGGCCCGGTGGGCCGACGACGAGCTCCGGAGCGTCAACGCCCAGGTCGAGATGCTGCTGCGCAGGGCGCTCCGCGATGCCGGCCGGATGCCTGCCGCGGCGGGCCCGATACCCCGCCGCGGACGACCCCAGTCGGCCTGAACCGCCGTCCCCACGCCGCACCCGGTGCCCGCACCGGGCCTGGGCGTCAGGCCACGTCTCGCCGGGTGACCAGCCAGCCCGCGACCAGCGGGGTGAGCACCAGGTACCCGAGCAGCAACGCCGTCGCCTGGCCTCCGCTGAGGGTGTCCAGCACCCCGGGCGTCGGATCGGGGCCGCCGGTGCCGACGATCGAGCCGACCAGCGAACCCCCGCCGGTGCCGGGCAGGAACTTCGTGAACGTCTCCACCGGCCCGAGCAGCCGGCCGACGCCGCGCAGGAGGTTCTCCACGACCAGGACCCAGACCAGGCCCAACCCGATCGACAGGGCCGGACCCCGCGCCAGGGTGCCGAGCAGGAAGCCGATCATGGCCCACATCTCCATCACCAGGAACCCGGCCCCGAGCGAGACGAGGAGGTCCGAGGCCGCGGGCCAGACGACGGTCTGGGACTCGACGGCGGCGACCAGGAGGGAGAGCCCGAAGCACAGGGCCAGGGTGGCGAGCACGTGCCGGCCACGAAGAGCGTGAGCGCCCCGAGGGAGCCGGCCACGACGGACGGGCGCGAGGGCCCCTGCGTGAACACGGTCTTCCAGGTGCCCCAGCCGTAGCCGTTGCCGGCCACCAGGGCGCCGAGCACCAGCATCAGCGCGCCGCCGAACATCGGCATGCCCTGGAGGAGCACGTGGGGCACGTTCGCCGGCAGGATCTCGGCAAGCAGGCTCTCGGCGCTCTCCCCCTCGTTGGAGAAGCTGTTGTCACCGGTCGCGTAGGACAGGTAGTTGAAGAGGTAGCCGAACATCGCCGTCAGGGCCATCCAGGCGCCGATGGTGATCCAGACCGCCGGCCACTTCCGCAGCCGCAGCACCTCGGCCCTGGCGCTCGCGACGGCGCCCCTGGCCGTCGTGCTCGTGGCGGTGGTGGTCGTCGTGCTCATCGGGTCGCCTCCGGCTCGTTGCGGGTCATCTCGAAGAAGACCTCCTCCAGGGTTCGTTCCACGCTGCGGACCTCGTGCACCTGCACGCCGCCGGCCACCAGCTCCCGGACCAGCTCGGGCGCGCGGTCCGGCGTGAGGTCGACGAGCATCCGCCGGCCGTCCAGGTGCACGCCGTCATCGCCGGCGAGCCCCATGCGATCGCGACCGCCCGGTCGACTGGTTCGCCGTGGACCGCCAGCGACGCACCGCCCCGCAGGTCCGAGACCGTCGACTCCTCGAGCAGCACGCCGTGGTCGATCACGCCGACGCGGTCGCAGATCTCCTGGACCTCGTCGAGCAGGTGGCTGGAGAGCAGGACGGTCTGGCCGCCCCGCGCCAGCTCGACGATGAGCCGCCGCATGTCGACCATCCCCGCCGGGTCGAGGCCGTTGGTGGGCTCGTCGAGCACCACCAGGTCGGGGTCACCCATCAGCGCGGAGGCCACGCCCAGCCGCTGCTTCATGCCCAGCGAGTAGGACTTGAACCGGTCCTCGCCGCGGGAGCCGAGGTCGACCCGCTCGAGCGCTTCGTCGACGCTCTTCTCGGGCAGGTCGCGGTAGCGGGCCATCACCCGCAGGTTGTCGCGCCCGCTGAGGTAGGGGTAGAAGCCCGGCCCCTCGACCAGCGCGCCGACCCGGGCGGTGACCTCGGCGGTCCCGGCCCGCCGGCCCAGCACCATGGCCGAGCCCGAGGTCGGCCGGACCAGTCCGAGGATCATCCGCAGCGTGGTGGTCTTGCCCGCGCCGTTCGGTCCGAGGAAGCCGTACACCTCGCCGCGCCTGACCGTGAGGCTGACGGCGTCGGCGGCCAGCCGGTCGCCGTACCGCTTGGTCAGCTCGTGGGTCCGCACCACCGTGTTGCTGTCATCTGCGTCGTCAGGGTCGAGGTCCATGACATCCACCATCGCCTCGGCGGGCGGCCGTGGCATCCGGTGGCGGGCGGCTCGTGGCTACGCGGATCTGCGTAGCCGGGTACGCCGCGCAGCCGACGCTCCCGGACCGGTCTCCGGCCTAGGCTCGATGGGTGAACCCGCCCTCCCGCACGCGTGTCGACCTGCTCTGGCTGGTCCCGCTGTGTGCGGTCGTGCTGGCCGGGTCCTGGTTCACCAACCTGCCCGAGGAGCACACGGCGCCGGCGGGCTACCAGCCCTGGCTCGCGGCGGCGGTCGCGACCGGCGCGGTCGCCGGTCTCCTGGGGACCTTGCGGTGGCCGCTGCGGGGCGCGGCCGCGACGTTCGGCTCGGTGACGGCGTTCGTGCTCCTCGACCTCCGCGACGGTCCGGTCTACCTGAGCCTGGCCGCCGCGGCGTTCCTGGTGGCTGCCCGCGTCCCGGTGCGAGCCTGGCTGAAGGTCGTGCTGCCCGGAACGCTCGCCGTGTGTGCGGCGCTGGTGCTGCGGGCCGAGGCCGACTACGACACCCAGCGGTCGCTGTGGCAGCTGGTCGCCGTCCTCGGGGTGACCGCGGCCGGCGCCGCCCTCGGGACGCTGACCCGGGCCCGGGCGCTGGCGGTGATCGAGCGGGCCCGGCACGGTGGCCACCCAGGAGCAGCTGCGGATGGCCCAGGACCTCCACGACGGTGTCGGCCATGGGCTCGCCGTGATCGCGATGCAGGCAGGGGTGGGGCTGCACGTACTGGACCGCGATCCCGCGGCCGTGCGCAGCGCCCTCGGGGCGATCCGGGACACCGCGCGGGAGTCGCTGGACGCCCTGCGGGCCGAGCTGGCCCAGATGTCGGGCCCGCAGGTCTCGGGCGAACCCGCGCCTCGCCGCCCGCGGCACGGGATCGGCGACCTCGATGCCCTGGTGGACCGGGTCCGCACCGCCGGCCTCGCCGTCGACGTGACGGGGTCTCCGGGCATGCTCGCGGAGCCGGTGGGCGCGGTCGTCTACGGCGTCGTGCAGGAGGGGCTGACCAACGTGCTCCGGCACGCCTCGGCGACGTCGGTCGTGGTCCGCTTGGACCGCTCCCCGGAGCGGCTGGCGATCACGGTCGAGGACGACGGCCGGGGCTCCGGTCGAGCCGCGGGTCCCGCCGAGGGGATGGGACTGCGCGGCATGCGCGAGCGGGTCCAGGCACTGGGTGGCGCCTTCTCGGCCGGGCCGCGTGCCACCGGTGGGTTCGCCGTGCAGGCGGTGCTGCCGCTGTGACCGAGGCAGCCATCACCGTCGCCGTGGTCGACGACCAGGAGCTGGTCCGGATGGGACTGCGGACCCTGATCGGGTCCGAGGCCGGGCTCGAGCTGGTCGGGGAGGCGGGGGACGGCCGCGGGGGACTGCGGCTGATCCGCTCGACCCGACCGCGGGTGGTCCTCTGCGACATCAGGATGCCGGACGTCGACGGGCTCGCACTGCTCCAGGAGGTCACCGCCGACCCGGCCCTCGCGGAGGTGCGGGTGGTCATGCTGACCACGTTCGAGCTCGACGAGTACGTCTTCGAGGCGCTGCGGCTCGGTGCCAGCGGCTTCCTGCTGAAGGACACCGACCCCGCCGCCCTGCTCGACGCCATCCGCGTCGTGGCTGACGGCGGCTCGCTGCTGGCCCCCAGCGTCACCCGCCGGGTGATCGAGCAGTTCGGCACCGCCACCGGGCGGCGTACCCCTCATCCGCAGCTGGACCGGCTCACCGAGCGCGAGCGGGAGGTCGTGACGTGGGTGGCGACCGGTCGGTCCAACCAGGAGATCGCCGAGGTCCTCGTGGTCAGCCCGGACACCGTGCGCACCCATGTGTCCCGGGCGATGGTCAAGCTGCACGCCCGGGACCGGGCCCAGCTGGTCGTCTTCGCCGTGGAGTCGGGGCTCACCTCGCCCCTACGCTGAGATGTCGGCCGATGGGCGCCGAGGCGCTCCGGCAGCCAGCCGGCGGCCGAGGTCCTCGCCCTCGATGTCGAGGTTCGGCAGCAGTCGGTCGAGCCAGCGCGGGATCCACCAGATCCGTTCGCCGACGATGAGCATCACGGCGGGCACGATCGTCATCCGCACCAGGAAGGCGTCGGCGAGGACGCCGACGGCCAGCGCGAAGCCGATGGTCTTGATGATGGGGTCGTCGCCGAGGGCGAAACCGGCGAAGACGCCGATCATGATGATGGCCGCGGCGGTGACGACCCGCGCGCTGTGCTGGAAGCCGATGACGACGGCCTGTCGCGCAGGGGCGCCGTGCACGTACTCCTCGCGCATCCGGGTGACCAGGAAGACCTCGTAGTCCATGGCCAGGCCGAACAGGATGCCGGTCAGCAGCAGCGGCAGGATGAAGACGACCGGAGCGGTGGCGTCCAGGCCGAGCAGCTCGTGGAGCCAGCCCCACTGGAAGACCGCAACGGTGGCGCCGAGCGAGATGCCGATCGAGAGCAGGAACCCGAGGGCGGCCTTGAGCGGCACCAGGATCGAGCGGAAGACCAGCACCAGCAGCACGAACGCGAGACCGACGACGACGAGCAGGTAGAGCGGGAAGACGTCGGCCAGGCTCTGGGAGATGTCGACGCCGACGGCGGTCTGGCCGGTGACGAGGGCGCGCGCCCCGGTCTGTCCGGCAGCGGGCGAAGTCCGCACGCGAAGGTGTCGACCAGGTCCTTGGTGGCCGCGTCGGACGGCCCGCTCTCGGGGACCACGGTGATGGTGGCGAAGCCGACGGCGTCGAGCTGCTGCTCGTACGCCGTCACGGCCTTCTCGTCGGTCGTCGGTCGGCGACCGGTGGACGACGGCGGCGACGTCCTCGGGGATCGTCGCGGGCGATCGGCGACCGCCGCCTCCACCGCGGCCGCCGGGTCGGCGGCGTTCGCCGTGTCGACCACGACGGTCAGCGGACCGTTGGCGCCTGCGCCGAAGTTCTCGCGCGACCAGGTCGTAGGCCTGGCGGCGTCCGGTGCCGGCCGGCGCCGTGCCGTCGTCGGGCAGGGCCAGCTCCATGGAGGCGAGCGGGATGGCGAGCGTCGCAGCGACGGCGAGCCCGGCGACCAGGGCCGGCCACCGGAAGCGGGAGACGAAGTCGACCCAGCGTCGGCCGTTGGTGCGCTGGTCGTCGGCCTCGGGGTCGCGGACCTTCATGACCCGGCAGCCTGGCGCTGGTGACCCGGCGGCCGGCCAGCGGCCGAGCAGGGCGGGCAGCAGGGTGAGCGCGATGACGACCGCGACGGCGACGGTTGCCGCGCCGGCCAGGCCCATCTGGGTCAGGAACGTGATGCCGGTGAGGGACAGCCCTGCCAGGGCGATGATGACGGTCAGCCCGGCGAAGACCACCGCGGAGCCGGCGGTGCCGATCGCACGGCCGGCGGCCTCCTCCGGGTCGCGCCCGGAGGAAACCTCGTGCCGGTACCGCGACATGACGAACAGCGCGTAGTCGATGCCGACCGCGAGGCCGAGCATGGTGGCCAGCGCCGGGGTGGTGGAGGAGAGGTCGACGAAGCCGGTCAGGGTGGTGACGCCCAGGATGCCGACGCCGACGCCGATGATGGCGGTGACCAGCGGCATGCCGGCCGCGACCAGGGAGCCGAAGGTGATGGTCAGCACCACGAGCGCGACCAGCACCCCGATGCCTTCGGCGGCGCCCGCGGCGGTGGCTTGGTCGGCGAAGGCGTCGCCTCCCACCGCCGTGGTGAGGCCGGCGTCCTCGAGGGTCGCCACGGCGCCGTCCATCGCGTCCTCGTCGCCCTGGGTCAGCTCGGTCGCCGGCCGGTCGTAGCTCACCACGGCGTACGCCGTGCGGCCGTCGGCCGAGACGGTGCCGGTGGTGAACGGGTCGGCGACGGTGACGACGTGACCGGTCGTGAGCTGGTCGAGTGCGGTGGTGACGGCCTGCTGGTGGCCCGCGTCCGTGACCTGCTCGCCTACGGGGGCCTGGAACGACGACGCGGGCGATGGCCCCGTCCGTGGCGGCCTGCGGGGTGCGCTCCTTGATCAGGTCGAACGCCTGGCTCGACTCGGTCGAGGGGAGCTCGAAGGTGTCGTCCGTCTGTCCCGACAACGTTGCCGCCCCGACGCCGCCGAGGACGAGCAGGGCCAGCCAGCCCGCGATCACCCGTCCGCGGTGGCGGAAGCACCACCGGCCCAGCTGGTACAGCTTCCACGCCATGGTCCCGGTGCTCCTTTGTCGGTGGTGGAGAACAACTTCCAGGACTTTAGCCCAAAGTGGAAGTAACTCCCAAATCAGGAAGATGACCCGAAACCGGACTAGGCTGTCGCCGTGGGACTGAGGGAGCTGAACGCCGCGCGCACCCGGGCGCTGATCGCCGACGCGGCCTATGCGCTGTTCGCCGAGCAGGGCTACGACCCGACGACGATGGAGCAGGTGGCCGAGCGCGCCGACGTGGGCTCCTCCACGCTGTACCGCTACTTCCCGACCAA
Organism: uncultured Actinomycetota bacterium; assembly: GCA_963774575.1. Taxonomy (GTDB): domain Bacteria; phylum Actinomycetota; class Actinomycetes; order Propionibacteriales; family Nocardioidaceae; genus Nocardioides. Next base: position 94,590 of record CAVZFO010000015.1, read on the forward strand.
GGAGTCTCTGGTGCTCGCCCCCCTGGGCGAGCCGGGCTCGATGGCCGCCGAGGTGGCACGGCGACCGGAGGGCGAACCCATCGAGCAGGTGCTCGGCCACGCGGTGCTCGCCCTGCTGGCCGACAGCGACGAGCGGGCCGGCGAGACGATGCGGCGCATCCTCGGCGACAACCCGCGGCTCAACGCCGGCCTCCTGGACTGGCTGACGAAGGAGTACGAGCAGCTGGTCGCGGCCCTGGCCGCCCGCACCGGTCGTCCGGTCGACGACGCCGGGATCGGCGCATCCGCGTGGCTGGCGGTCTTCGTCCTGCAGCGCGTGGACCACACGCGGCAGTCCGCCCGGCGCCGGCTCACCGCGGAACAGGCGGCTCGTCAGGTGATGCGCCAGCTCGCCGACGCCTCGCTCATCCTGCCCACGAGCCCAGGAGGCCCGACGTGACCGATCACCCGACCGCCCGCCCGAGTGGTGCCCTGACCCGGGCCCGGGCCGAGGCGCTCGACGCCGACGACGAGCTCGCGGCCTTCCGCGGACGCTTCCACCTGCCGGACGACGACCTCATCTACCTCGACGGCAACTCCCTGGGCCGGCTGCCGTTGGCCACGGTCGACCGGCTCGCCGAGGTGGTCACCCGGGAATGGGGGGACCGGCTGATCCGGTCGTGGAACGAGCACTGGCACGACCTCCCGCAGCGCGCCGGCGACCTGATCGGGACCCACTTCCTCGGCGCCGCGCCCGGCCAGGTGGCGGTGTCCGACTCGACCACCGTGAACTTCTACAAGCTGGTGGTCGCCGCCCTCGACGCGCGCCCGGGCCGGCATACGGTCCTGAGCGACCGCCACAACTTCCCGACCGACCGGTACGTCGTGGAGGGCATCGCCGCCGAGCGGGGGGCCACCCTCCGCGCCGTGGAGTTCGACGAGATCGAGGGCCCCACGGCGGCGGCCGTCGCGGCCGCGGTCGACGAGGACACCGCGCTGGTCACGCTCTCGCAGGTCGACTACCGCTCCGGTGCCCTGGCCGACATGGCAGCCATCACCGCGGTCGCTCACGAGGCGGGGGCGCTCGTGCTGTGGGACCTGTCGCACTCCGTCGGCGCCGTGCCCATCGACCTCGACGCGGCGGGCGTGGACCTCGCCGTCGGGTGCACCTACAAGTACCTCAACGGCGGTCCCGGCGCCCCGGCGTTCCTCTACGTCCGGGCCGAGCACCAGGAGTCGCTGCGGCAACCCATCTGGGGGTGGTTCGGGCAGCGCGACCAGTTCGCGATGGGCGACGGCTACGACCCGGTGCCGGGGATCACCCGGTTCCTCACCGGGACCCCTGCGGTGCTGGGCACCGTGGGCGCGGAGACCGGTGCCGCGCTGCTGGCCGAGGCCGGCATCGACCGGCTCCGCGCCAAGGGGATCGCGCTCACCGAGCTCGCGATCGAGCTGGCCGACGCGTGGCTCGCCCCGCTGGGCTTCGAGCTGCGCTCCCCCCGCGACCCGGCGCGGCGCGGCTCGCACGTGTCGCTGGCCCATCCCGAGGCCTACCGGGTCTGCCGTGCGCTGATCGAGCTCGAGCACGTGGTGCCCGACTTCCGCGCGCCCGACCGGCTCCGCCTCGGCTTCGCGCCCGTGACCACGCGGTTCGTCGACTGCTGGGACGCCCTGGACGCGCTGCGGCGCATCGTGACCGAGGGGACGCACCTGTCGCTGGACCTCACCGACCTGCCGGTGACCTGAGGAACGGGCTCAGGGCAGCACGACCGACTTCCCCCGGGCATGGAACTCGCCCTGCAGACGGACTGCCTCGCCCGCTTCGTCCAGGGTGAAGCGACGGTCCATGACCGGGCGCACCAGCCCGCGCTCGGCGAGGTCGCCGAGCAGCTCCAGGTCGGCGGTGCTGCGCGCCGTGACCTTGAAGCCGGGGGCCCGACCGGACGCGATGCGGAAGTAGAGCGGGGTGGCGAGCAACCGGGGAAGCGGGCGCAGCCAGCGGGACTTGGGCGAGGTGACCATCACGTAGCTCCCGCCGTCGGCCAGCAGGCGGCCGCAGGCCCGCAGCGGCCACACCCCGGCGTTGTCGAGGAAGAGGTCGTAGCGCTCGCCCGAACGGCTGTGGTCCTCCCGCGTGTAGTCGACGACGCGGTCGGCCCCGATGCGGGCGGCGGTCTCGACGTTGCCCGTGCTGCACACCGCGGTGACGTGGCCGGCCCCCAGCGCCTTGGCGACCTGGACGGCGAAGGTGCCGACGCCGCCCGAGGCGCCGTTGACCAGCACCCGCTGTCCTTCCCGCAGGCCGCCCCAGTCGCGCAGGGCCTGGAGCGCTGTCTCGGCGGCGACGCCCAGGGTCGCGGCCTCCTCGAGCGTCAGGGCCGCGGGCTTCGCGACGAGCCAGTCGGCCGGCGCGGCGACGTACTCGGCGAACCCGCCGCCGGCGACCTGCCCGAAGACCTCGTCGCCGACCCGGAAGCGGGTGACGGCGGACCCGACGGCCGCCACCTCGCCGGCGACGTCGGCGCCGGGCACCGAGCGTCCCGGTCGGCGCAGGCCCATGGACATCCGGGCGAAGATCGGGAGCCCGGTCGTGAGGTGCCAGTCGAGCGCGTTGACCGAGGCGGCGGCCACCCGGACGAGCACCTCGTCGGGACCGATGTCGGGGACCGGCACCTCCTCGACGGCGATCACGTCCTCGGGTCGGCCGTAGCGGTGGTACGTCGCCGCACGCATCGTCGCGGGCGGCGCCTCGGCCGTTGGCGGGGTAGGTGCCGGCGTGGAGGTGGGCTCGGTGCGGAACTCGGTCATGACCTCTCCCTTACGTCGTAAACTTACGATGTAAACTTACGGGGTAAGAGCGCATCCGTCTAGAGTCCACTGCGAGATGTCCGAGACCGCCCGCAAGCCGCTCACCCGGGACCTGGTCCTGGAGACCGCCGTCGCGCTGGCCGACCACGAGGGCATCGGCGCGCTGTCGATGCGCCGGCTCGGCCAGGAGCTCGGCGTCGAGGCGATGTCGCTCTACCACCACGTGGCCAACAAGGACGCCCTGCTCGACGGCATGGTCGACGGGGTCCTCACCGAGCTCACCGCCGAGGTCGGACCCGGCGGCGGTGAGGCGGCCGAGCGCGACTGGGCCGCGGCGCTGCGGGAGCGGATCCTCCTCGCGCGGGGCGTGATGCTGCGACACAAGTGGCTCCCGGCCGTGCTCGAGTCGCGCACCTCGGTGAGCCCTCCGTTGATCGCCTACTACGAAGGCGTCATCGCCACCCTCAGCGCCGGTGGCTTCTCCCACGACCTGGCTCACCACAGCCTGCACGCCCTGGGCAGCCGGGCGGTCGGGTTCAGCCAGGAGCTCTTCGACCCGGCCAACGGGGGAGGCTCGGCCGAGCCCTCCGAGGCCGAGATGCGGGCCATGGCCGCCCAGTTCCCGCACCTGACGGCCATGCTCACCGACGTCGCCCACGACGACCCGGAGTCCACCATCGGCTGGTGCGACGACCAGACGGAGTTCGAGTTCGGGCTCGACGTCGTGCTCGACGGGCTCGAGCGGCGACGCGCGGGAACGACCGGGCGCCTCCCCGGCTGATCCCACTAGCGTTCAGCCCTCGGTCCCTCGTCGTTGAGGAGTGTCATGCCTGGTCCCGTCCGTCGCACGCTCACGATCACCGCCCTGCTGGGCATTGGGCGCCTTGCTGGTGTTCCTGGCACCGGCCGGCACGGCCGCTCCCGCGGTTGCCGGACCGCCGCGCACGGTGACCTACCCCGGCTCGGGGCTCCAGGTCCACCTCGGCGAGGTGGGCAGGCTCGACCAGACCTCACCCGCCTTCCGACGCTTCGTGCACGACCGGCTGCTGCGCCTCTGGAAGCTCACCGGCGGGGCCGAGAAGTGTCGGACCGCGCCGACGGTCATCGTGAAGACCTGGATGTCGGACGGCTTCGCCCGCGTCGGCGAGGGCGTCTACGCGCCCTGTCCGGGTGGCGGCTACAGCCAGCTGTACGTCGAGAAGTCGGGCGCCTGGACGGCGCCGAAGGTCCTCGGCAGCCAGGAGGCGCGGTCCTGCTCGTTGATGAAGTGGTTCGACATCCCGCGTCCCGTCGCCGATCGGGAGTGCTACACCGACCTCGGCAAGCTCACGAGGTACGGCACCTACGAGCTGCCCACCGACTACTCGACCGGTGACCACGCGGCGCGGGTGTTGGCGAGCGCGGTCGAGGAAGGTACGGGCGTGGCCAGTGACTGGGCCGGGCCTGCCGTGGTCAAGGAGCTGTACCGGATGAAGGACGACGGCGCCGACACCTTCCGGGTGAAGCGCTGCTTCGGTCCGGACGACGCGGAGTACGGCGAGGTCCTCGGCACCGCACCGCGCGGCTGCCTGCTCGACGTCTTCTACGGTGACTACCGCGTCCTCGACGTGATGCGGATCCACCCCGCGCGCTTCGGCCGGTGGTCGACCCACAGCCTCGAGCCGGTCGCGAGTTCCTGAGCCTGTGCCTCACCCGTAGGGGTGAGTAAGGTCGTGGCCGTTCGGATTCCTCGTCGACCGACCGGCCGCTGGCCGGCCGCTCTCCCTCGGAGGCACATCCATGACCAGACACCCCGCCCGCGGTGACTTCGACCCGATCCCGTCGGCCCGGCACGCAGTCGAGGTGACGGTCACCAGCAGCCTGCCGCCGGTGGACCAGGCGGCCGCCCTCGCCGTGCCGGTCGCCGCCGGCGCCGAACCGCCCGCCGACCTCGGGACCGACGCCGACCACCTGCGGATCGCGGGCTTCACCGGCGCGGCCGGCGAGCACCTCGTCGTCCCCGGCGCCGACGGCCGCGCCCTGGTCGCCCTGGGCATCGGGGACGCCGGCACCGTCGACCTGGCCCGGGTGCGGGATCTCGCCGCCGACTTCGCCCGCGCCGTGCCCCAGCACCTCACCCTGGCCGTCGAGCTCCCGGAGCGGGACATCGCGATCTCCCCGGCCGACTTCGCGCAGGTCGTGGTGGAGGGGGTCGTGCTCGCCCGGTGGCGCTTCTTCGTCGGACGTGGCGGAGACGACCGGACCCTGACGGCGTTGACGTTCGTGGCGCCCGACGACGCGGCCGACGAGGTCCGTGCGGGAGCGGCTCGCGGCATTGCCATCGCCCGGGCGGCCGGCATCGCCCGCGACCTCGCCAACTGCCCCGCCACCACCCTCACGGCCGCGCGGATGGCCGAGGTGGCCGAGGAGCTCGGCCCGGAGTGTGGCGTCGAGGTCACGGTGTACGGCGAGGAGCAGCTGATCGAGATGGGCTGCGGCGGCATCCTCGGCGTCAACCTCGGCAGCGTCGACGAGCCCCGGCTGATCAAGATGACCTACCGGCCCGACCAGCCGCCCGAGGGTTCGTCCGGGCACCTCGGGCTCGTGGGCAAGGGGGTCATGTACGACTCGGGCGGCATCAGCCTCAAGCCGAGCGACGAGTCCCACGCCCAGATGAAGAACGACATGACCGGCGCGGCCGCGATCCTCGGCGCGATGACGGCGCTGCAGGCGCTGGGCTGCACGACGCAGGTGACCGCCTACCTGTGCTGCACCGACAACATGCCGTCCGGGTCGGCGATGAAGCTGGGCGACGTGCTGACCATGCGCAACGGCACCACCGTCGAGGTGCTCAACACCGACGCGGAGGGCCGCCTGGTGATGGCCGACGGCCTGTGCCTGGCCGTCGAGGACGGCGTGGACGCCGTCGTCGACATCGCCACCCTGACCGGCGCATGCCTGCGCACGCTCGGCGTCGAGATCGCCGGCGTGATGGGCAACAGCGGCGACCTCATCGGCCAGGTCGAGGCGGCCGGCAAGGCGGCCGACGAGCCGGTCTGGGAGCTCCCGCTCCACCGGCCCTACCGTGCCCAGCTGGACTCCTCGATCGCCGACCTGACCAACATGGGCGGCATCAACGCGGGGTCGATCACGGCCGCACTCTTCCTCGACGAGTTCGTCGGCGGCAGACCATGGGCGCACGTCGACATCGCCGGCACCGCCCAGCAACCCGCCGTACGGACCTGGCGCAACAAGGGGGCCAGCGGCTTCGGGGCCAAGCTCCTCATCGAGCTGGTCACCGCCTTCTCGGTGCCGGAAGGGGTGGACCGATGAGCGAGGCGACGGCAGGGACCAAGGAAGGCGGCGGGGGCTTCCTCGGCTGGATCGAGCGGGTGGGCAACAAGGTCCCGCACCCGGCCATCATCTTCCTGGGCCTGATCGTCGGGGTGATCCTGGTCTCGGCCGTGCTCGCCTGGGCGGACGTCAGCGTGACGACCGAGGTGGCGGAGCCGGTGCCGTCCGCCGTCGTCCCCGACTACAGCGACGCCGGGTCGATGTACCCCTCGATCGAGCACGCGCCCGTGCCCTCCGAGCCGGAGTACGAGGTGGTCACCGAGAAGATCGAGGCGAAGAGCCTGCTCAGCGGCGAGGGCATCGCCCACATGTTCACCACGGTGGTGCAGAACTTCAACGACTTCGGCGTGGTCGCGGTCATCCTGGTCGCGATGATCGGCGTCGGCGTCGCCGAGGAGGCCGGCCTGATCGCGGCGCTGATCCGCAAGATGGTCCACGTCGCACCCGCCGGGGCGATCACGTTCATCATCGTGCTGCTGGGCGGCATCTCGAGCGTCGCGTCCGACGCGGGCTACCTGGTGCTCATCCCGCTGGGCGCGGCCGCCTTCGCCAGCATCGGCCGCAACCCCCTGGTCGGGATCGCCGCGGCCTACGCCGGGGTCAGCGCCGCGTTCTTCGTCAACATCCTGATCACCCCGGCCGACGGCATCATCAGCGAGGTCACCAACGAGATCATGGCCGGGGTGGCGCCCAACGCCGAGCCGCTGAACGTCACGAGCAACTTCTACTTCTCGATCGCCTCGACCTTGTTCTGCGCGGTCGTGATGACGCTGCTCACCGAGCGGTACGTCGAGCCGCGCGCCGGCAAGTGGGACCCGGCGGAGCGGCCGGCCGACGCGCCCGTCGACCACGTCCCCGAGGGTGACGAGCTGTCCCACGAGGCCCGCGGGCTCCGGCTGTCGCTGATCTACACGCTGGTGGCGATCGTGATCATCGGGCTGCTGACGTTCCTGCCGAACGCTCCCCTGCGCAACCCGGACACCGGAGAGATCTTCGGCAACTCGCCGTTCATGAGCAGCCTGCTCTTCATCATCTCGATGCTGTTCCTGGCCGCGGGCCTGGGTTACGGCAAGGGCTCCGGCAGCCTGGTCGGCAGCACCAACGTGATCAACGCGATCACCAAGACCTTCAACGGCCTCGGTGGGTTGATCTTCCTGATGCTGCTGATCGCGCAGTTCATCGCGTTCTTCAACTACTCCAACATCAGCGCCATCGTGGCCACCAAGCTGGCCGACCGGCTCGGGAACGCCGACATCGGCGCGTTGCCCCTGCTGGTCGGCTTCATCCTGCTGGTGGTCGTGATCGACATGATCATGCCGGGCGTGATCCCGAAGTGGGCGATCATCGCCCCGATCTTCATCCCGCTCTTCTACAACCTGGGGATCGCGCCGCAGACCGTCGTCGCCGCCTACCGGGTGGGGGACGGACCGGTCAACGTGATCACGCCGTTGATGGTCTACCTGCCGTTCATCATCCTGGTCTGTCAGCGCTACCGCGCCAGCGCCGGCATGGGGACCGTGGTGTCGATGATGATCCCGTACACCGTCGTCGTGCTGGTGACCTGGGTCGTGTTCTTCGTCGCCTGGTACCTGCTCGGCATCCCGTGGGGCCCCGGCTCGCCGGTCCACCTCTAGTGCCTCGCGTGGAAAGTCGCGTGGCGCTTCGCGCGCCGATCGCACGCACATCGCTGCGTTGTCGTCGCTCGATGATGGGCCAACAGCGTCGTCGCTCCGGCGCCTTGCGCTGCACGCACGCTTGCCACGCCAAGCATCACGACACTTCCCACGCAAGGCACTGACGATGGACGACGCCACCAAGGCGCTGATCGTGCTGGGCGCGGTCGTCGCCCTGTTCATGTGGAACCGGCTCCCGGTGGGCAGCGTCGCGATCCTGGCGGCGCTGTCGCTGTGGGCCACCGGCCTGGTGACGACGGAGCAGGCGGTGGGCGGCTTCGGCGACCCGGTGGTCATCTTCATCGCCACCCTGTTCGTGGTCAGCGAAGGCATCGACTCGACCGGGGTCACCACCTGGGCGGGCCGCTGGCTGATCGACCGGGCCGGCACGGCGCGGCCCCGCGTGCTGCTCGCGATCTGCCTGCTGTCGGCGCTGCTGACGTCGCTGATCACCCTCAACGGGGCGATCGCCGCCCTGCTTCCGCTCGTCGTGCTGCTGGGACAGCGGATCGGCACCTCGCCCTCGCAGCTGCTCATGCCCGTGGCCTTCGCCGGCAGCGCGGGCGGACTGTTGATGCTGATGAGCAGCCCGGTCAACGTGATCGTGTCGGAGGCCGCGTCGGACGCCGGCGAAGGGCCGTTCCCCTTCTTCTCCTTCGCGCTCGTCGGCATCCCGTTGTTGATCGGCACCGTCGCGATCTGTCTCCTCCTGGGGCGACGGCTGCTGCCGACGCGGGTGCCGGACTACCTGCCGCCGGACCTCGGCCGCTACGCCGAGATGGTCCAGGGGCACTACGCCCTCGGCGAGCGCGCACCCGAGCTGCTGACCCGCGAGGCGGGCGTCGCCGAGGTGGTCGTCCCGCCGCGGTCGCGCCTGGTGGGCGAGCAGGTGCACGCCGGCATGCGCCGCGACCACGACCTGATCATCCTGGCCGTCCAACGCCTCGGCCGGGACCTGGGCGAGGAGCCGGTCGCCCTCGCCGAGGGTGACGCGCTCCTGGTCCACGGACGCTGGTCCGAGCTGGACCTGCTGGAGCGCGACCGCGACGTGCTCCTGGTCGACTCGCCACAGCTGGTCCGCCGGCAAGCCGTGCCCTGGGGCGCGAAGGCCACCAGGGCGGTGCTCGTGCTCGCCGCGCTGGTCGCGATGCTGGGCAGCGGCCAGGTGCCACCCGCGATCGCCGGGCTCGTCGCCGCGGTGGCCATGGTGCTGCTGCGGGTGGTGACCTCGACGCAGGCCTACCGGGCCGTCTCCTGGGAGACCGTGGTGCTGGTCGGCGCCCTGATCCCGCTGTCCACGGCGATCTCGACCAGCGGCGCGGCCGACCAGATCGCCTCGCTGCTGATCGACGCGGTCGGGACCGGCCGCCCGTACCTCCTGCTGGCGGGCATCTTCCTGCTCACCGGCGCCCTGGGGCAGGTGGTGAGCAACACCGCGACGGTGCTGGTCGTCGTACCGATCGCGGTCGCCGCCGCCGACGCCACCGGCACGTCGGTCAAGCCGGTCCTGATGGTGGTGGCGATCGCCGGGTGTGCGGCACTGCTGACGCCGATCGCGACACCGGGCAACATGATGATCATGACGCCCGCCGGCTATCGCTTCGGGGACTACTGGAAGCTCGGGCTGCCCGTCATGGCCTGGTGGTTCCTCGTCGCCCTCGTGGTGGTGCCGCTCGGGTGGAGCCTGTGACGACGCGGCCGGCGACCCGCCCCCGCGGACATCGAGAGAGAGGTGCGGTGTGACGAGGACAAGCACACGCACGGGAGCCGGCGCCGTTGCGGCCCTGCTGCTGATGGGGGTCCTCGCGGCCTGCGGCGGCGACGACTCGTCGGGAGGTACGGCGAGCCCGGAGCCCACCGAGACGGCGAGCACGACTGCGGCGTCCAGTGAGTCGGCCAGTGAGTCGGCCAGTGAGTCGGCCAGCGCCTCGGTCAGCCCGGCGGTGCTGGCCAACACCTACGTCTCGACCGAGGTGACCGGTCACGACCTGGTCCCGGACACCCGGATCCGGCTCACCTTCGAGGACGGCAACCTGTCGGTGGAGGCGGGGTGCAACACGATGTTCGCGCCCTACGAGCTGACCGCGGACACCCTCGCGTGGACCGGGCCCCCGGCCGCGACCATGATGGCCTGCCCGGACGACCTGACGGCCCAGGACCAGTGGCTCACCGACCTGTTCACCGAGGGCGTCGGCGCTGCTGCCGACGGTCCCACGCTGACGCTCACGTCCGATGACGTCACGATCGTGCTGACCCGGGCCCCGGACGCCGACCTGCAGCAGCTGTTCGGCAAGACGTGGAGCGCGGTCGCCACGATCGCCGACGGCACGACGTCCCGGATCCCGCGCCCGGTCCGCACCCCCCGTGTGGTGGTCGGCCAGAACGGGCTCGGCCGGTTGGACACGGGCTGCAACACCGGGCGCACCACGGTCACCGCCGACGACACGTCGATCACGTTCGGACACCCCGCCGTGACGAGGATGCGGTGCCAGGAGCCCGCCCGGACCATCGAGCAGCGGGTGCTCGACGTGGTGGACGGACGCAGTGACTACGTCGTCTTCGACGGGTCCGTGCTGATCGTGGTCAAGGGCGACCACGGCCTGGTGTTCCAGGTCCGCTGAGCGGCCCGCGATGAGCACGGTCGATCCCGGCGAGACGACGGTCGGTGACGCCGCACGAAGGGCGAAGCGGCCGGCCTGGCTGACCCGGCTCGGCCTGCTCGTCCTCGCGGGGCTGGTCACGGTCTTCGTGGTGCGCCTCATCGGGCGCATCGACTGGGCCGCGGTGTGGGACGCCCTGCTGCACCTGACCTGGTGGCAGCCCCTGGTGCTGTTCGCCGTGGTGGTCGTCCGGCAGGTGCTGAACGCGCTGCCGCTGTCCCTCTACATCGCGGGCGTCTCCGCGCTCCGCGCGACGGTCAACGACCTGGGAGCGATCCTGATGTCGGCGGTGGCCCCGCCGCCGAGCGACCTCGCCCTGCGGGTGGGGATGTTCAACTCCTGGGGCGTGCCGACCGTCCGGGCGCTGGCCGGCACGGTGATGAACACGCTGACCTTCTACATCGTCCGGTTCGCGGCCCCGGTGCTCGGCTTCGTGCTGCTGGTCGTCGCCGACGAGCCGGCGGGCCTGCGGGTGCTGGACCTGGTCTGGGTCGCGGTCGCGGTCGTGATCCTGGTCGGCGTGCTGTTGGTGGTCCGCAGCGAGCCGCTGGCCGTCGGGGTCGGGTCGTTGGCGGCCCGGCTCGCCCACCGGGTACGTCGCGAGGTCGACGCGGACGCCTGGGTCCGGGCCTGCGTGGACTTCCGCGTGCAGATCTCGGCCAGGTTCCGCTACGGCTTCGGTCGGTCCCTGCTCGCTCTCTGCGGCATGCTCGCGGCCGACCTGACGGTCCTGGTCCTCGCGATGCGCTTCGTCGGGGTGTCGGCGGCGGAGGTGCCGGCCGTCGACATGGCGATCGCCTACCTGTTCGCCTACCCCTTCACGCTGTTCCCGTTCTCCGGCATCGGGATCGTGGACGCGCTGGTGCTGGCCGCCGTCGTCGAGACGGGCGGGATCGAGGTCGAGGCGGCCGCGGTCGCCGCCCTCGTGGTCTGGCGGGTCTTCACGGTGGCGGTGCCGATCGTGATGGGGGTCGGCGCGGTCACCGCGTGGCGGCGCGGGTGGCTCGGGGACGTCCCACCGCCGGAGGAGACCCCGAGCCCGTCGTGAGTCGCGGACTCAGGCGTCGCCGAGCACGGCGGCCGGGCCGCGCTTGAGCAGCTGCTGGCCGACGATCACCCGCTGGATCTCGCAGGCGCCCTCCCAGATCCTCTCGACGCGCAGCTCGCGGTACATCCGCTCGGCGACGTTCTCGCGCATGTAGCCGCGTCCGCCGAAGACCTGCACGGCCCGGTCGGCGACCCGGCCGGCCATCTCGGAGCAGAGCAGCTTGACCATCGAGGCGCGGGCGTGGAGCACCTTGCGGTCCTCGCCGGCGTCGATCGACCGGGCCGATCTCGTAGAGCGCCGCCCGGGCGGCGAACAGCTCGGTGGCCGAGTCGGCGAGCATCGCGGCGACCAGCTGGTAGTCGCCGAGCCGCTGGCCGCCGACCATCCGGCTGCCCGCGAAGTCGGTCATCTCCTCGAGCAGCCGCGACGCGGCGCCGACGCAGCGGGCGGCGACCATGATCGCGCTCGAACCGGAACCAGTCGTGGGCGAAGGTCATCCCCTGCCCCTCCTGGCCGATCAGCTGGGAGGCGGGGATCCGCACGTCGGTGAAGGACACGATCGGGTGGTGGTCGGCGATGTGGTGGGAGTACGCCGGCGTGCGGACCACCTCGATGCCCTCGGTCGGCAGGTCGACGACCAGCAGCACGTGCTCGCCGGCGTGCGGGCCGTCGGTGAGCACGGCCTGGACGAAGCAGTAGTCGGCGACGTTGTAGGACGTGACGTGCCACTTGGTGCCGTTGACGACGTACGCGTCGCCGTCGCGCCGGGCGGTCGCCTCCAGGTCGCTCACGTCGGAGCCCGGCGAGCTCCTCGGTGATCGCGTAGCACTCGTGCCGCTCGCCGCGCACGGCCGGCAGCAGCCAGCGCTCGAGCTGGTCCTCGGTCGCCACCTCCACCCACCACTGGGGCGGCGTGTGCATGCACCAGGCCAGCCCGTTGGTGACCCGGCCGACCTGCTCCTGCACCAGCACCTGCTGCAGCGCGGTGAAGCCGGGACCGCCCACCGGTGGGCATGTTGGTCGCGTAGAGCCCGCGCGAGATCGCCTCTGGTGGTGCTTCTCCCTCAGCTCGGGCGACAGCTCGCCGCCGGCCAGCTCGGCCTCGACCTCGAAGGGGATCAGGGTGTCGGCAGAACTCCCGCGCGCGTTGCGCCGGATCTCCAGGTCCCGTCGGTCAGTCCGGGCATGCGAGTCTCCTCCTGGTCGGTACGGGGCACGATCAGTACGTCGACGCGCGAGCGCACCGTCGGCGGTGGCGACACCGGGTTCAGGTCGAAGCGCGGTGAGCCGTCGCCGCGCTCGTGGGCCAGCCGCGACACTGCCACGATCAGGTCGACCACTGCCTCGACGTCGGCGGGCGGCGCGCCGCGCCACCCGTCGAGCAGCGGCCGGATCCTGAGCCGGTCGAGCATCGCGGCGGGCCCGCTCGCGCGTCAGCGGCGGCAGCGCGACGGCGCGGTCGCGCGAGCAGCTCGACGAGCACGCCGCCCGCAGCGACGACGACCATCGGGCCGAGCTGCGCGTCGCGCACGATCCCCAGCGACAGCTCGACGCCGGCCGGCGCCGTGGCGTGCACGGTCGCCGCGGGACCGAGACGCGTCGGCCAGGTCGTCGTACGCCGCGCCGACGGTGTCGGTCGTGCAGGCCGAGCACGACCCCGCCGACGTCGGTCGTGTGCTGATGTCCGGGCGTCGCGGTCTTGAGCACGACGGGCGAGCCGAGATCTGCGGCGGTCGCCTGGGCGGCCGCCCGCGTGGAGGCAGGCTGCGAGTCGGCGAGCGGGATGCCGTAGGCAGCCAGGAGGTCTTCGCACTCACCGGGTCTCGTGACGGGCGCTGGCGCGCCCTCCTCAACCAGCGAAGGCGCGGGCCGGTCCACGGACTCCTGGAGGTGTCGCAGGGCGAGCAGCCCGCTGCGGGTACCCTTCGAGCACGGGGATGCCGGCCGCGCGCAGCCGGTCGGCCGCGGCCTCGTCGATGCCGGCCGGCAGGCCGGCCAGCACGACGAGCGGGCCGGTCGGTCTCGGCGACGACGTCGAGCGACGGCGTCGGGGTAGGAGGTGTCGCCGTCGTACTCCTCGACCAGGTCGACCGCCAGCGCGGTCACCCCGACCGCGGGGTCGGCGGCCATCGCGGCCAGGCAGGCGCCGAACAGCTCGCGGGTGTCCGCGCCGCCGCCCCAGACGTCGAGCGGGTTGCTCCGCGTCCAGGCCCTCGTCGAGCCGGCGGCGAGCGCGTCAGTGGTGTGCGGCGCGAGCGCGGCGAAGGGTACGCCGTGCTCGTGGGCGAGGTCGGCCACCAGGGTGCGCTCGGCGCCGGAGTCGTGGACGGTCGCCAGCCCGCACCGCGCCGGGCGCGGCCGCCGTCGGAGCGGCGAGCAGCTCCAGGGTGTCGGCCAGCTCGGCGAGGTCGTGGACCCGAGATGCTGCCGGTCACGTCGTCGCAGAGCGCCTCCCAGGTGGCGTCGTCGCCGGCGACCGCGCCGGAGTGGGCGGCGACCATCGCGGCGCCGAGCGGCGAGCCGCCGACGGGCAGCAGCACGACCTCGATGCCGGCCTCGCGGGCGCCGGCGCAGCGACGCAGCGCAGCCGGCGGCCGTCGCGGACGGTCTCCAGCACCAGCGCCAGCAGCCGGGTGTCGGTGTCGTCGACGACGTGGTCGACGTAGTCGGCGGTGGTGGTGACCAGCTCCTGGCCGGACGAGACGCGAGGTCGAAGCCCAGCCGGCGCCGGGTCCGCAGCAGCGTGGAGAACACCGAGCCCGAGTGGGTGACCAGCGAGATCGGGCCGACGGGGACGAGTCCTCGCGCTCGACGTAGCCCATCGCGCGCAGGCCGCGACGGACGTTCCAGAACCCCATGCAGCCGGCCCCGCACAGCGGCCATCCCGGCCTCGGCGGCGATGGCGCGCAGCTCGTCGCGCACGCCGTCGCCGTGAGCGCTGCCGAAGACGACCGCGCCGACCGGGCGCCGACCTCGGCCGCCGCGGCCAGCTGCTCGACCAGCGGGCTTGTCGCCGACCCCGAGCAGCACCAGGTCGGGTGCCTCGTCGAGGGCCTGCAGGTCCGGGAGGCACGGCCGGCCGGCCACCTCGTCGTACGACGGGTTGACCAGGTGCACACGCTCGAACTCGCCGGTCGAGCGCAGCGCCTCGCCGACCATCCGCTCGCCGAAGCTGCCGGGGCGCGGGCTGGCGCCGACGAGGGCGACGGAGCGGGCCTCGAGCATCGCGCGCAGCGCCGCCCGATGGTCGTGAAGACGCTGCGCGCCCACCTCGACGCGCGCATCTCCTCGCGCAGCCGGGTCGACCTGCTTGTCGTGCGATCGCGGCCCTGGCCGCCTGCCAGCCCGGGATCCCGCAGACGCCGCCGCCGCCGTGCGTCGCCGAGCTGGCGTTGTAGAGGCCGGCGATCGGGGTGCGGTAGTCGGCGTAGCCCGGGCGCCGGCCGCATGTGGAACAGCTGCTCGGGCGTCAGCTCGCCGTGGAAGATGTTGCCGCCGATCAGGCCGTACTCCTGCTGCATCTCGTGCGGGCCCACGATGTCGCGGTGCATGCATCGAGTCCTTGAAGCCGGGCGCCACCTCGTCGTAGAGGTCGATCAGCCGGTCGGCGTACGCCTCGAGCTCCTCGGTGTGCGGGGCCTCGCTCCACTCGTGCGGGACGTACTGGGTGAACAGCGAGAAGATGTGCGTGCCGTCGGGGTTGAGCGTCTTGTCCAGCGTCGTCGGGATGACGCCGTCGCTGAACGGCAGCAGCGCCGCGCGGCCCTCGCGCGCGTCCTGGAACGCCCGCTCGATGAACTCCATGGTCGGCGACATCTCGACCGAGCCGGTGTGGTGCTCGGGCCGTGGCCCGTCTGCTCGGGGTCGGCGGTGAAGCTCGGCAGCTCGGCGAGCGCGAGGTTGATCTTGACGACGCCGCTGCGGGTGTTCCAGCGCTCGATGTCGCTGACGAAGTCGTCGGGCAGCTCGGTGCGGGGCGATCTGGTCGAGGAACGCGATCTTCGGGTGCAGCGTGGTGACCACGATCGGCGCGCGTCAGCTGCTCGCCGTTCTCGAGGACCGACGCCGGTGGCGCGGCCGTTGCTGGTGCATCACCGCTCTCGACGCGGGCGTGGGTGCGGATCTCGGCGCCGAACTCCTGCGCCGAGCGGCGCGATCGCGGCCGACACCGCGCCCATGCCGCCCTCGGGGTAGCCCCAGCTGCCCGAGGCCGGCGCCGTCGCCGACGTCGCCGATGGAGTGGTGCGCCATGACGTACGCCGTGCCGGGCGCGTACGGGCCGGCCCAGGTGCCGATGACGCCGTTGACCGCCATCGCGCCCTTGATCTGCGGCGACTCGAACCAGTCGTCGAGCAGGTCCGCGATGCTCATCGTCATCAGCCGGGTGATGTCGGCGACGGTGCGGGTGTCGACGCCGCGGTAGCTCCAGGCCAGCCTGGCCAGGTCGGCCAGGTCGGACGGGGTCGTGCGAGCCGATGGTCGGCGGCACCGGGTGAGCAGCGGGCCCATCACGTCGGCGAGACCGGCGAGCCAGGCGTTCCACTTCGGCCAGGCGTCGGCGTCCTTCTTGGACCACCGCGCGATCTCGTCGTACGTGCGGGCCTCGTCGTCCTCGTAGATCGTCAGCGAGCCGCCCTCGGGGAAGGCCTGGTAGTACGGGCCCATCGGGTGCACCTTGTAGCCGTGCCGCTCGAGGTGGAGGTCGCGCACGATCGTCGGCGGCATCAGGCTCATCACGTAGGACAGCCGGGTCACGCGCAGGTGCGGCGCGTCGGGCCACGGCTGCTCGGTCGTCGCCGCGCCGCCGAGCGTCGTGCCGGCGACTCGAGCACGACGGTGCGCGCGCCGGAGCGGGCGAGGTACGCCGCCGCGACCAGGCCGTTGTGGCCGCCGCCGACCACGATCGCGTCGTAGGTGTTGCTCATCGGCGCCCTTCGGTCGGTCGCGTCGCGAGTATCGGTTTGACTGACTGTTCAATCTAACGAGGTGATAAGGTCCGTGACAAGAGCGCAAGGTGCACACGGGTCCACGGGGGCGCCTGACGAGAGGACTGGACTCCATGGCTGAAGCGGCGCCCGCCACGGAGAGCAACGAGGCCCGCCGTCGAGCGATGCTGCGAGGCCGCCGCCGAGCTGATCGCGAGCGCGGCTTCGGCGAGACCCGGATCGCCGACGTCGCCAAGCGCGCCGGCGCCAGCTCGGCGCTGGTCATCTACTACTTCGGCACCCGCGACCGGCTGCTCGTCGACGCGCTGCGCTACTCCGAGGAGAGCTTCTACGAGGCCGCGGCCGAAGATGCTCGCCGAGGTGACGGACTTCCGCGAACGGTCTCGCGATGCTGGTCGAGTGGTGCTGCGTCCCGCAGGTCGACGGCGAGGTCAACGGCGCCTGGGGCCTGTGGCTCGACGTGTGGGCCACCGCCTTCCGGCACCCCGAGGTCGCGAGGCCCGGGTCGAGCTGGACCGCAGCTGGCGCGACCTGGTCGAGCGCGTCGTGCGTGACGGCCAGGCCTCCGGGCAGGTGGACGCCGACATCGACGCGCGGCAGTTCGCCCTGACCTTCACCGTGCTCCTCGACGGCCTCGCGACCCAGGTCGCGCTCGAGGACCCGGAGATCACCGCCGAGGTCGCCTAGGGCATCGCGATCGAGTACGCCGAGCAGCGGCTCGGCCTGACCCGCGCCAGGAGCCGGCGGGCGACGTCGGCGAAGGGAGACGATGACCGATCGGGCGACTCGTCGGGCCGAGCAGCACGCCAGGCTGAGCGCGATGCCCCGCGGCCGGCGCCTGAGCCTGGTGCTGGCCGGGACGGCGGCGGCGTCGTCGTCGCGGGCCTCATCAACCTGCTGCTCACCGGAGACTTCGGCGTCGTCGCCGCGGTCGTGATCGGCCTGGCGGTCGGCCTCGCCCTGGCCTACGCAGTACCTCTGGCGCGCTCTCGCTGAACCGCAGCTGACGTTCAGCCCGCGGTGTTGATCTCGACGCTCAGTGCGGGTCGGGGAGTCGTGCCTCCGAACGTCGCAGCACCTGGACGGCGGCGGGCGAGAACCAGCAGGCGACCCGCTCGCCGGGAGTGGCCTTGAAGGAGCGCGGCCCGGCCTGGTTGGCGATCTGGACCAACAGCACGAGACTCTCGGCGACCTCGACGCGGACCTGGGTGGAGGCGCCGAGGTAGACGACGTCGCGGACCGTTCCCTCGACGCGGTTGTGGCCGCCCGGGCTCGGGGTGCTCTCGTCGCCGATGGCGATGCGCTCGGGCCGGACCACGATCGCCGCCTCACCGCGCGGGGCCTCACCGGTCACTCGGCCGAGATCGTCCGGCCCAGCGCCGTGCAGGTGGCCAGGCCGCCCGAGACGTCGGTGACCTCCGCGTCGAAGATGTTGGCGGAGCCCAGGAAGCCCGCGACGTACGCCGTCGCCGGGTGCGCGTAGATCTCCTCGGGCGAGCCGACCTGCTCGACCTTGCCGTCGGCGATCACCGCGATCCGGTCGCTCATGGTGAGCGCCTCCTCCTGGTCGTGGGTGACGTAGACGAAGGTGATGCCGAGCTCGCTGCTGCAGCTGGCGCAGCTGGAGCTGGAGGTGCTTGCGCAGCTGGGCGTCGAGGGCGCCGAGGGGCTCGTCGAGCAGCAGCACCCGCGGGTTGAGCACCAGGGCCCGGGCCAGCGCGACCCGTTGCTGCTGCCCGCCGGAGAGCTGGGCCGGCCGGCGCTTCGCGAGCTCGCCATGCGGGTCAGCTCGAGCGCCTCGCCGACCCGGCGGTCGCATCTCGGCCTTGCTCGACCTTCTGGTAGCGCAGGCCGAACGCGACGTTGTCGCCACGCGTCATCAGCGGGAACAGCGCGTAGTTCTGGAACACCGTGTTGACCGGCCGCAGGTGCGGCGGGAGCGGGGCCATGTCGTGGCCGTCGAGCAGGATCTGGCCGGAGTCGGGCCGCTCGAACCCGGCGATCATCCGCAGCGTCGTGGTCTTGCCGCACCCGGAGGCGCCGAGCAGCGAGCAGAACTCGCCGGCCGGCAGGTCGAGGTCGATGCCGTCGACGGCGACCACGTCGCCGAAGGACTTGGTCAGCGAGGCGAGGCGCAGGGCGCCGCCCGCCATCAGGCGGCCCCGGAGTCGGCCCAGAAGTCGGCCCAGAAGTCGGCCCAGAGGTCGGCCCGTGCTCGCCGGCGATCGCCGCGAGCTTGGCGAAGTTGGCGACCAGCAGGTCGACGTCGGCCTCGGTGTGCTGGACGGACAGCAGCCACTGCTCGACCTTGCCCCACGGTGGGAGGAAGACGCCGCCGTTGTGCTGCATGAGCCAGTGCAGGTTGCCCCAGCGGTCGTCGACCTCCAGGAAGTCGCGGTAGTTGCGCACCGGCCCGCCCGTGAACGCGACGCAGCCCTTGGCGCCGACGCTGACGACCCGCCACGGCAGCCCGGTGTCGGCGATGGCCGCCTCGAACGCCGTCGCGGGCCCGCGCGGCCAGCGCGTCGAGGTGCGCGTACGCCGGCGTCGTCGAGCACCTCGGTCAGGTTGGCCCGGGCCGCGGCCATGGCCAGCGGGTTGCCGTTGAACGTGCCGACCTGCTCGTAGCTGCCGTCGGCGATCGCCGACATCACCTCCTCGATGCCACCGATCGCGGCGACCGGGATGCCGCCGCCGAGCGCCTTGGCGAGGCAGATGATGTCCGGCGTGACGCCGTACCTCCCGGTGGCGCCGGCCGGCCCGGTGGTGAAGCCGGTCTTGACCTCGTCGAAGGTGAGGTAGCGCGCCGTGCGGCGTGCAGCAGCTCCTTGAGCCCGGCGAGGTAGCCGGCGTCGCGGCGGGATGATGCCGGCGTTCATCATGATCGGCTCGAGGATCATCCCGGCGATCTGGCCGCGGTGGGCGGCTCGAGCGCCCGCTCGACGGCGTCGAGGTCGTTGAACGGGACGACGACGATCAGGTCCAGGATCGCCTGCGGGATCCCGGTGTTGCCGGGCACGTTGGCGGCGCGTCGGCGCGGGCCGACCTCGTCGGGCTCGGGCAGCACCGAGACCTGCACCGAGTCGTGGTGGCCGTGGTAGCAGCCCTCGACCTTGATGACCAGGTCGCGCTCGGTGAGCGCGCGCATCAGGTGGATGGCGTCCATCGTGGCCTCGGTGCCGGAGTTGGCGAACCGCCACAGCGGCAGGCCGAACCGCTGCGGACGAGCTCCTCGGCGACGCCAGATCGCGTCGCTCGGTGGGCTGGGCGAAGTGGGTGCCGCGGGTGACCTGCTCGCGGACACCGCCTCGACGATCGCCGGGTGGCCGTGGCCGGCGATGGAGGCGCCGTAGCCGCCGTGCATGTCGACGTACTCGTTGCCGTCGACGTCCCACACGTGCGAGCCCTGCGCCGTGGCTCATCCAGACGGCCTGCGGCTAGCGCGATCTGCCAGTTGGAGGTGGCGCCGCCGGCCAGATGACTTGGCGGCCTCGGCGATCATGGCGGTGCTGCGCGGCTGCCGCGCGACGAACGCCTCGGACTCGGCGGCGATGAGATCATCGACCTCGGTGCCGACGGGATCGATGGCCACGGAGGAGGTCACGTGATGCCTTTCGGTTCGGCGGCCGAGACGCGGTCGCGCACGGTGCCCCAAGGATCGTCGGAACGATGGTCTGGACGATTGACTGAGTATTCAGTCTATGTGACGGTGAACGTGACCCGACAACACCCTGTTCGGCTGGAGGGCTCATGGAGCGTGATCGCGGGCCGCAGCCCCGGCCAGCCCTCGACCGCCGCACCCTGCTGCGCAACGCCGCCCTGCTCGGCGGTCTCCGTCCCCACCTTCGGTGCGCTCCTGGAAGCCTGCGCGGACGCCCCGACCGGCGCCGGCGGCGGCGGCACCGGGACGCCCGCCAAGCTGCAGATCGCCTCGCCCGACAACCCCGTCACCTGGGAGATCGCCGACGACAACCCGGCGATCGCCGACGGCCTGGCGCCGGAGAAGGGCCCGCTGCTCCTCTACAACTACGCCGACTACATCGGCCCGGCCGTGGTGAAGTCGTTCGAGAAGAAGTACGGCGTCGACGTCAAGTATCTCGACCTTCAACGACACCGACGAGGCGATCACCAAGATCCGCACCGGAGCGGTGCCGTACGACATCTACTTCCCGAGCTACGACCAGATCAGCCGGCTGGTCACCGCCGAGCTGGTCCGGCCGCTCAACCACAGCTACCTCACCAACATCGGCAACGTGTGGCCGTCGTTCCAGAACCCCTGGTACGACGGGGTGGCGCGCTACACGGTCCCCTACACCGTCTACACGACCGGCATCGGCTGGCGCACCGACCAGGTCCCCGACGACATCGCGGCACTGCCGAACCCGTACGACGTCCTCTGGGACCCGGCGTACTACGGCAAGACCGCGGTCATCGACGACTGGCACACCGCGATGGCGATGGTCGCGCTGCGCAGCCGGCATGACCGACGTCAACACCGACAAGCCCGAGGACCTCGACGTCATCCAGCAGGGTCTCTCGGACCTGAGCGACGCGACCAAGCCCAAGGTCACGGTCTCGATGTACAACGACCTGCCCGGCGGCCAGCTCGGGATCACGCCAGATGTGGTCCGGCGACGTCGTCAACGCGCAGTACTACCTGCCGAAGGGGCAGTCGGTCGACGTGCTGCGCTACTGGTTCCCCGAGGACGGCAAGGGCCTGGTCGACAACGACCTGATGGTGGTGCTCAAGGGCGGCAAGAACCCCGTGCTGGCCCACCTCTTCCTCGACCACATGCTCGACGAGACCAACGCGCTGAAGAACTTCGGCTTCATCGGCTACCAGCCGCCGCAGAACGCCCTCGACTCCGACGCGGCTGGTCGCCGACGGCTACCTGCCCGAGAACCTCGCCACGGCGGCGGTCCGCGAGGAGTGGTTCGACGTCGGCCTACCGCCTGCTCGAGCTGACGGTCGACGAACGACCTCGCCTGGCACCAGATCTGGCAGCAGTTCAAGGCGGGCGGGTGACGGCCGCCCCCTGCCGGCCACCGAGGAGCCTCTCGGTGCGCCGGAGCCCCCGTCGGCACGTCCGCCCCGCCGGCGCGGCCGGCTCGGCCGCGCGCTGGGCCCGCTCCTGGCGCTGCCCGGCATGGTCTGGCTGCTGCTGTTCTTCGTCGCGCCGCTCTACGTCGTGCTGGCCGTGGTCTTCGGCGGGGTCGACCCGATCTTCCGCACCGCCATGCCGGTGTGGAACCCCGTCCACTGGGACACCGACGCAGCTCGACTACGTGCTCAGCCACATCGTCGGCCCGAACGGCTTCTTCGGCCCGGCCCTGCTGCGGACGGCGGTCTACGTCCTGGTCGCGAGCGTGCTCTGCCTGCTGATCGCCTTCCCGATCGCCTACTACGTGGCGCGGCTCGCCGGGCGCTGGAAGGGCCTGCTGCTGGCGCTGCTGATCGCGCCGTTCTGGATCAGCTACATGATGCGGATGCTGGCCTGGGTCAACCTGCTCGCCAACGACGGCCTGGTCAACCGGGTCATCTCGCTCGGCGGCATCCTGCCGGCGACATCGACTGGCTGTCCGGCCACTCGGTCGTGGTGATCCTCGGTCTGGTCTACGGCTACGTGCCCTACATGATCATCCCGCTGTACGCCGGCCTCGACCGGCTGCCGAGTCGAGCTCGTCGAGGCCGCCCGCGACCTCGGCGCCGGCCGGTTCTCGGCGTTCTGGCGGGTCACCTGCCGATGTCGCCGGCCGATCGTGGTGGCCAGCGTGCTGCTCACCTGCCTGCCGATGCTCGGCGACTACTTCACCGCCGACCTGCTGTCGGGCACCCCCAGCACCTCGATGGTCGGCAACCTGATCAACGAGACCGTGCTGACCCCGGGCCAGACCGGCCAGGCGGGCGCCTTCGTGCTGCTGGTGCTGATCGTCTCCCTGGTGCCGATGCTCTACTACGTCCGCTCGGTCAACCGCAACGACGGAGCCGTGGCATGAGCGGCATCGCGGCGTGGTGGCGCGACCCGTGGCGCAAGCCGCGGATCCTGGCCGCGGTCACCATCGGCTACCTGCTCTGGTCGCTGCTGCCGGTGCTGGTCGCCGTGCTGTTCTCCTTCAACGACGGCAGGTCCCGCACGTCCTGGCAGGGCTTCTCGATGCGGTGGTACTACGGCGACCCGATCCGCTCGGTCTGGCACGACGACGCGCTGCACGCCGCGCTGGTCCAGACCCTCAAGCTGGGCGTGCTGGTCACCGCTGATCACCGTGCCGCTCGGCGTGGCGCTGGCGATCGGGCTCGACCGCTGGCACGGCCGGCTGCCCAACGGCGCCAACTCGATGCTGCTGCTGTCCTTCGTGATCCCCGAGACGCTGCTCGCGGTCGCGCTGCTGTTCGTGGTCACCCAGCTGGTGCTGCCGTTCACCCTCGGCACCTCCGCCCAGGTGATCGGGCTGGTGACCTTCCAGCTCTCCTACCCGGCGATCCTGGTGCGAGCCCGGCTCGCGACCATCGGCAGCCAGTACGAGGAGGCCGCCATGGACCTCGGCGCCTCGCCGCTCGCGGCGCAGCGCCGGGTGATCCTGCCGATGCTCGTGCCCGCCATCCTCGCCAGCGCCGTGCTGGTCTTCGCCGACGTGATCGACGACTTCGTGATCGTGCGCTACCTCTCGGGCGACGCCTCCACCGAGCCCACCTCGGTGAAGATCTACAACACCGCCCGAGCCGCCCCGACGCCGGCGCTCAACGCCCTGGCGACCCTGATGCTGGTGGCCGCGCTGCTCGCCGTCGTCATCGGCTTCTTCCTCTACCGCTGGCTCAGCGGGCGTGCGGGTGAGCGGGAGTCGATCGGCTCGTTCGCCGGCGAGGCCTGACCTCGCGGCCGGTCCGGCGCGTCAGCCGGCGTCCGGCCAGCCTTTCGTGCCGACGTACCAGACCGTCGAGGTCGAGCAGCACGAGCATGAGCAGGGTGAAGAGCAGGCCCCCGGCCACCGGCAGGAACCACCCGGGAGCGCGCCGAGCCCGGACGGCGACGAGCTTGACCACGATGGCCCCGATGACGGTGCAGCCGAGGACTCCGTGCACGACCGTCCGGGTCGGGACCTTCTCGCCGTCGGCCAGGGTCCCGCTCTCGAGCCCCAACGCCCACAGGCAGTGGTAGGCGACGAACACGGTCAGCACGAGAGCGACGGTCCCGGAGATGCGGTGCGCGGTGCCCACCCAGGCCGGTGCCGCGACCCCGAGCTTGCCGTACATCCACAGCGCGCCGACCACCTGGAGGAGTGCGAGCAGGCCGATCACCGTCGAGACCGCGACCTTCATCGCGAGGACGGTGTCGTAGCCGAGGCTGGTGACGCCGTCGGGCGACGGGTCGTGCACCCTGCCGAACACGCCGACGAGGAGGGCCACGGCCGCGCCCGCCACGAAGGCCGTCAGCGGGACGGTCATGCTCCTCGGGGCGCTGGTGTCCGCCACCGGACCAGCATGCTCCGGCTCCTCGCGTTTGTGAACGGGTTCGGGGAACGGCCGGCGACCACGCCACCTACGATCGCCCCGTGACGACCCCGCAGCCCGTGGCGACGTACCGGTTCGAGGCCGACGCCGGGCTCGCCGCGCGCCTGTACGGCGAGCGCCTCCGGCGGCTGCGCCACCCCGGGCTGCTCGTCGCCCTCCTCGTCAGCGGGCTGGTGCTCGGAGTCGGCGCATCCGTGCTCACGAACGCGGCCGTGTGGTCGTACTACCCGGGTCGGATCCTCCTCATCGGGGTCGTGTGGGGGCTCTGCTGGGTCCTCGTCGTCCTGCTGTCGGTGGTGGTGCTGCTGCTGCCGCTGGTCAAGGTCATCAACGGGCGGTCGGTCCGGAAGCGTTACCCCCCGGGCTCGGTCACCGAGGTCGAGATCGGGGAGGACGAGCTGGTGGTGCGGCGCCCCTCCGGCAGCCGGTCGCTGCCCTACGCCCAGATCCGCAAGGTACGTCGCTTCGGGTCGATCGTCTCCGTCGAGGTCCGCGGGCGGTTCCTGCCCGAGCTGCTGCTGACCGAGCTGCTCCCCGAGGAGGCGGTCGAGGTCGTCCGCGCCCGCGCGGGCAGGCGCCCGCGGGTGCAGGAGCCCGGCGTCGGACTGGAGGCACGACGAGCCGACGCGGCGGATGGTGGTCCCGCCCGGCTGGGCGGCGCACCTGGCGGCCGTGCACACCCGGAGGGCGGTCCGAGGGCGCCGGTTCTGGGTGCGGGTCGGGCTGCTCACCCTGGCCGCCGCGGTCCTGGCGGCCCTCGCCGGCCCGGCCTGGCTGGTGGCTGTCCCGGCGCTGGCCCTCGTGATCGTTCTGGCCACGTACGCGCAGGCTCGCCGCGCCATCGGGGCCGCGCTGCCGGCCGGGTCGGTGGCGACCACCCAGGTCCTCGACGACCGGATCGTCTCCCGCAACGCGGGCGGCACCCGCGAGATCCGGTTCGACGACGTCCGCTCCGTCGAGGTCAGCGGCGACGTGCTGCTGCTGGAGCTGGCCTCCCAGCCCGGGAACATGCTGATCGCCCGGGACTTGGTCCCCGACGAGGTGATCGCGGCGCTGCTGCGCTGACGCCGCGAAATCGGCGAGGATGGACCCTGGACCCGCCCGATCCTCGAGACATAGGATTGACTGTATGTTCAATCAACTCCGTGGCACCACCGGCTCCGCTGCCCGCAGACGAGGTGGCGCGTCGTACGCCGCGTTCGGAGGGGCGGATGCTGCCCGCCCGCGGCGTACGTCGATCCCGCGGTCCACGACTGGGAGCAGGCGAACATCTTCGCCGGCTGGAGTGCGTGGGCCGCGGCGAGAAGTTCGCGGAACCCGGCGCCCAGACCTCGGTCGAGACCGGCGCCGGCGGGGTGCTGCTGGTGCGCGGCGAGGACGGCGTGCTGCGGGCGTTCGCCAACATCTGCCGCCACCGCGGCCACGAGCTGCTGCCCTGCGGCGTCTCCGTCCAGCAAGCGGGCAGCATCGTCTGCCCCTACCACGCGCTGGAACTACAAGCTCGACGGCAGTCCTGCGCAACGCGCCCGGCGGCTTCCGCGACCTCGAGGGCTTCGACAAGTGCGAGTTCGGGCTGCTGGCGATCGCCGTCGTGGAGTGGCACGGCTGGGTGTTCATCGACCCGTCGGCGAGCAGCGGCCCGTTCGAGGAGCACGTCGGCGGGATGGAGCAGATCGTCGCGAACTACCGGCCGGAGGACCTGGTCACCGTCGCGCTCGCACTCCTACGAGCTCGCGACGAACTGGAAGGTCATCGTCGAGAACTACCAGGAGTGCTACCACTGCCCCTCGATCCACCCCGAGCTGTGCCGGATCAGCCCGCCGCAGAGCGGCGAGAACCTCGACTTCGACGGCGACTGGATCGGTGGCTGGATGGACCTGATCCCCGAGGCCGACACGATGTCGCTCGACGGCCGCAGCGGCGGCATGGCGATCGAGGGGCTGAACGACGCCGAGCTGCGGACGGTGATGTACGCCGTCGGCGTTCCCCAACCTGCTGATCAGCCTGCACCCCGACTACGTCATGACCCACCGCTGCGCCCGCTCGGCCGCCGGCCGCACGTTCGTCGAGTGCTCGTGGGCCTTCCCGCAGCGAGGTCGCGGAGCGCGCGGGCTTCGACCCGTCGTACGCCGTGGACTTCTGGGACCTCACCAACCGCCAGGACTGGGCGGCCTGCGAGTCGGTGCAGCGTGGCCTGACCTCGCCGCAGGCGATGCCGGGACCGCTGGCGCCCGAGGAGGACGGCGTCTACCAGTTCGTCAGCCGGATGGCGCGCGCGTACGCCGGCCTCGGCCGAGCCGACGACGCCCGGCCGTCGATGAAGGCCGAGGACGTCGTCCCGGCGGAGCCTGCGGCGGACGAGGCGGCGGTCTAGCACTGCTGCGGACGGCCGTCTCGCAACTGATTCGCCACTCAGGGGTTCAGTCGACGCCCTCGATCTGTCATATTGCACGAAACTTACGTCCCGAGGAGTTCCGTTGCGTCGTCTGCGCCATCGTTCACTGCCCCGTTTATTGCCCGTCGCGCTCGTGGCGCTGGTCGCCGTCCTGGCCGGTTGCGGAGGTGACGACAGCTCGACCGCCACCGACCCGACCGGCACCGACAGCTCGTCGACCGCCGCCGCGGGCGAGGGCGTCTGCGCCGGAGAGACCACCGACCTGCTCGCCCAGATGTGTGAGAGCGGGAAGCTGACCGTCTCCACCGACCCGGCCTACCCGCCGCAGTCGTCGCTCAACGAGCAGACCGGCGAGTACGAAGGCTTCGACATCGACGTGGCCACCGAGATCGCCAAGCGGCTCGGCGTCGACGTCGCCTGGGAGACGCCCGCGTGGGACGTCATCACGGCCGGGCAGCTGGAACGGGCGCTGGGACACGACCGTCGGGTCGATGACGCCCACCAACGACCGGCAGAAGGTCCTCGACTTCACCGAGCCCTACAACTACACGCCGGCCGTCGTCGTGGTCCCCGCCGACGACACGTCGGTCAACGACCTGTCCACCGACCTCGACGGCAAGAAGATCGGCGTCTGCAGCGGGTGCACCTACGACCAGTTCCTCCAGAAGAACCTGGCGATCGACGGCTACACCTTCGACTTCATCATCGACGACGCCGAGATCTCCGGCTACGACACCGACACCACGGCGCTGCAGGACCTCACCAACGGGCGGCTCGACGCGGTGATCACGTCCTCGACCACCGCGCAGGGCTACATCGACGCGGGCAACCCGGTGAAGATCGTCGGCGACCCGGTCTTCTACGAGCCGCTCTCCGTGGGCTTCGACAAGAGCTCGGACCCGTCCTCGGAGTCGCTGTTCGAAGCCGTCGACGCCATCGTCGCACGACATGCACGAGGACGGCACGCTGACCTCGCTGTCGGAGAAGTGGTACGGCCAGGACCTGACGACCCAGCAGTGACGGACGTCGTCCATGGAAGGGCCGCGATGAGGGGGCCGGCGTGAGGGACGCCTGGGAGCGGGTCCAGCTCGCCTCCGCGCGGGTGCCCTTCCGGGTCAAGGTCGGCGCCGTCTGGGTCGTGCTCTTCCTGGTGCTCGGCCTTCGTCGGGCAACGCCGCCGGGTTCGACCTCGCAGTGGATCCGGGACAACTTCCACTACATCATCGGCGGGCTCCGCTTCACGATGTTCATCGCCGTCTGCGGCATCGCGCTGGCGGTCGTGATGGCGCTCCTCGGGGCCCTGGCCCGGATCTCCCGCAACCCGGTCGCGTACGGCGTCGCCGGCTTCTACGTCTCGTTCTTCCGCGGCACTCCGCTGATCGTGCAGATGTTCCTGCTCTACCTGGCGCTGCCGCCGGTCGGGCGCAACCTGCAGGCGAGCTACGCCTGGCTGCCCGACGGCTTCGACCAGGCGCTCGTCCTGGACGCCGCGACCGCCGGCATCATCGCGCTCGGCCTCAACTACGGCGCCTACATGACCGAGATCTTCCGCGCGGGCATCCAGTCGGTCGCCGGCGGCCAGGGCGAGGCGGCCGACGCGCTCGGCATGACCTACGGCCAGAAGATGCGCAAGGTCGTGCTGCCGCAGGCGTTCCGGGTGATCATCCCGCCGACCGGCAACGAGTTCATCGCGATGATGAAGGACACCGCCCTCGTCTCCTTCCTCGGCGTGACCGCCGCGAGCGCGGAGGTCTTCCGCCGGTCGCAGCTGGTCGGCAAGGCGGACTTCAAGAACCTCGAGGCGTACGTCGCCGCGGCGCTCGTCTACTGGGGCCTCACCGCCGTCTTCACGTTCTTCCAGTCCCGACTGGAGCGGCGGATCGGCCGCGGGTACGACCGCACCCACGTGGCCCGCGTCATGGAGATCCAGCAGAGCCAACCGCACGGAGGCGGTGGTGCCGGATGAGCGGCGACGTGGTGGTCCGCATCGACGGGCTGCACAAGAGCTTCGGCCACCTCGAGGTGGTGCGCGGGCGTCGACCTGGAGGTGCACCGCGGCGAGGTCGTGGTGATCTTCGGCCGCTCCGGCTCGGGCAAGTCGACGGTGCTGCGCTGCGTGAACTTCATCGAGGACCCGACCGGGGCTCGATCGAGGTGTCCGGCATCCGGCTCAGCGGCGGGCACCGCACCCGCCGCAAGCGCGAGCAGATCCGCCAGCTGCGGCTGCACGTCGGCATGGTGTTCCAGCAGTTCAACCTGTTCCCGAACATGACGGTGCTGGAGAACGTGACCTGCGCGGCCCGGTGCGCCAAGCTGGGCACCGAAGGCGGAGATCACCAAGCGCGCGCAAGAGCCTCCTCGACCGGGTCGGCCTGGCCGACAAGTCGGGGGAGCACCCGATCAGGCTGTCCGGCGGTCAGCAGCAGCGGGTCGCGATCGCCCGGGCGCTGTGCATGGAGCCCGACGTGATGCTCTTCGACGAGCCCACCTCGGCCCTCGACCCGGAGCTCACCGGCGAGGTGCTCTCGGTGATGAAGACGCTGTCCACCGAGCTGCACATGACGATGATGGTCGTGACCCACGAGATGGGCTTCGCCCGCGAGGTGGCCGACCGGATGGCGTTCTTCCACGAGGGCCGGATCCTCGAGGAGGGGCCGCCGTCGCAGCTCATCGGCTCGCCGGCGCACCCCGAGACACGGCCTTCCTCGACGCCGTCCTATGAGTACCCCACGGAGTTCTCCGCTCCCCCGCTGCGCTCCTCCGCCGGACAACTCCGCGGGGACCCCAGATTCGAGTACCCCGGCGACGGGCCGGACCCGACGCAGGGTCGAGGCCCGGCGCGAGGAGATCCTCCTCGGGGCCATCGCCGAGGTCGAGCGCGTCGGCCTCGCCGCCGTCCGCGTCTCCGACGTCGCGGCAGCGCTGGGGATCAGCACCGGCCTGGTCTTCTACCACTTCCGCACCAAGGACGAGCTGGTCGCGGAGGCGTTCACCTACGCCGTCGAGCGGGACCTGGTGGCCATGGACCGCGCGGCAGGGAGGCGGGGCAGCGTGCTCGACCGGTTGCGGGCCGTGCTGCGCAGCTACGGTCCGACGGGCAGCGCGACCGGCTGGCGACTCTGGATCGACGGCTGGGCACTGGCGCAGCACGAGCCGGTGATCGCCGCCCACTTCCGGCGCCTGGAGGCGCACAGCCGGCACATCCTGCGGACCCTGGTCGACGAGGGCCTCGGCGACGGGAGCCTGTCCTGCCCCGACCCGGACGCGAGCGTGTCGCGGCTGCTCGCCCTCCTCGACGGGCTCTCGGTGGCCGCCGAGGTCTTCGGGTCGGTCAGCCGGGCGCAGCTGCGCCGGTGGCTCGACGGTGCGATCGCAGTCGGAGCTGGCGACCTAGCCCCGCCCGGTGGTCGAGGAAGGCGCGCTAGCGCCTGTCACGAGACCTGGCGAGCAGGTCCGCGGTCCGGTGCCGGGGTCTCGTGACGGGACTTCGTCCCTCCTCGACCAGCGGTGTGCCCTCGTTGGTCGAGCCGGGCGAGCCCTGGGCGTGCCCGTGTCGAGACCCAGTGAGAGTTGCGGGTCTCGACACCGCCTCGCCTAGCGGCTCGGCGGGCTCGACCACCGACGAGAGTCGGCGCCAGCTATTGAACCGTCAGTCAGTTGTCCGCGATGATCGGAGCACCATGATCCGGACGACGCCGTTCCACGAGCGCCTGACCGAGCTCAACGACCAGCACCTCTACACGCACTGGTCGGGGTACCTGTCCGCGCTGCGCTTCTCCCACGCCCCCAAGCACGAGTACTTCGCCGTACGCAACGCGTGGGCATCTTCGACACCTCCCCGCTCTTCAAGTACCGCGATCACCGGTCCCGAGGCGCGTCGACTTCCTGTCCGGCGTGGTGGTGCGCGACATCAGCGTGCTGCGGCCCGGGCCGGGCGGCGTACACGTTGTGGTGCGACGACCGCGGCTTCGTGATGGAGGACGGCGTCGTCTTCCGGCAGAGCGACAACGAGCTGCTGCTCACGGCCGCGCGGCCGATGCTGAGCTGGCTGACCTCCCACGACGCACGGCGGCCGGGTCGCGATCGAGGACGTCACCGACGACTACGCGATGCTCGCCGTCCAGGGGCTGCGCTCGCGCGACGTGCTCGCCGGGCTGGTCCCCGAGGTCACCGACCTGCCGTACTTCGGGCTCGCCGAGGCCAAGCTCGCGTCCGTCCCGGTCACGGTGTCCCGCACCGGCTACACCGGCGACCTCGGCTTCGAGCTGACCGTCCCCGCCGAGGACGCGGTCGCCGTCCTCGACGCCGTGCTCGAGGCGGGCCGCCCCCACGGGCTGCGGCCGTTCGGCGAGGAGGCGTTGATGATGCTGCGCATCGAGGCCGGGCTGCCGCTCATCGGCGTCGAGTGGCACGACAGCCGCACGGCCTGGACCGACCACGACCGGGTCACGCCCGAAGGAGCTCGGGCCAGGGCTGGATGCTCAAGGGCGTGCGCGACCGCAGCCGCCGGTTCGTCGGCAGCGAGGCGATCCGCCGCGAGCTGCTCGACGACACCTCGCGCTGGGCGACGACCGGGATCGTCGTCGACTGGGCCGACTGGGACCGGCTGTACCGCGACGCCGGCGAGCTGCCCACCAAGGACGAGCAGGCGCTGGGCTGGGAGCAGTGGCTGCGCGACGACGACGACGAGCAGATCGGCTACGTCACCAGCTTCTGCTACTCCCCGG
Organism: uncultured Actinomycetota bacterium; assembly: GCA_963774575.1. GTDB lineage: Bacteria > Actinomycetota > Actinomycetes > Propionibacteriales > Nocardioidaceae > Nocardioides. The sequence goes on from CAVZFO010000015.1 coordinate 125,669, forward strand.
TGCTGCAGCGGCACATCGGCCTGGCCCGGGTCCGGCCCGACCTGGCCGCACCCGGCACCGAGGCTGCACATGGAGACGACGTTCCACCACAGCACGCACATGGTCGTCGGTGAGCACCGCCCCGCTGCCCTTCTTCAACCCCGCACGGAAGACGGCCAAGGCATGAGCGAGAGCACCCCCTCGACCGGACATCATCTGGCCGCACCGCGACGTCGTACGACGCCATCGTCGTCGGCGGCGGCCACAACGGCCTGACCAACGCGGCGTACCTGGCCAAGTCCGGCCTGCGGACGCTCGTGCTCGAGCAGCGCGACTTCGTCGGCGGCGCGGCGATCACCGAGGAGCTGCGGCCCGGGTTCTCGTTCACCACGTTCTCCTACGCGCTGAGCCTGCTGCGGCCGGAGATCGTCCACGAGCTGAACCTGGTCGAGCACGGGTTCCTGCCGCTGATGATGCCGGGCGACTTCCACCCGACCGGCGACGGCGACTACCTGCTGTTCGGTGACGACGAAGACCAGAACGTGCAGATGATCCGCCGGCACTCGCAAGCACGACGCCGACGCCTACACGCGCTACAACTTCGACCTCGACCGCGTCATCCAGACGGTGCGGCCGCTGTTCGACAACCCGCCGCCCAACATCTTCGGCAGCGACCCGGAGGACCAGGCCGACGTGGCCTGGATGCTCAAGCACCTCGGCAGCGTGGACCGGAAGACGATCCACGACACCGTGCGGATGCTGACCGGCAGCGCGGCCGACTGGCTCGACGACTACTTCGAGTACGAGCCGATCAAGGGCTACCACGCGTCGTCCTCGATCATCGGCAACCGGATCGGCCCGATGTCGGGCGGCTCCGGCCTGGTGCTGCTCTACCACAAGATGGGCGAGCACGACGGGCACCTCGGCTCCTGGTCGTTCCACAAGGGCGGCAACGGCGGGTTCACCCAGGTGCTCGCTCGCGCGGCGCAGTCGTTCGGCGCCGAGATCCAGCTCGAGGCGCACGTCGACCGGGTGCTGACCCGCGACGGCCGGGCCGTCGGCGTGGTGCTGGCCGACGGCACCGAGCTCACGGCGCCGGTCGTGGTCTCGGCGCTGGACGCGCGGCATACCTTCCTCGAGCTCGTCGACCCGCGCGAGCTGCCCGACGACCTCGTCGACAACGTCCGCCGCACCCGCTACCGCGGCACGTCCGCGAAGGTGAACTTCGCCCTCGACGGGATGCCCGAGTTCCCCGGCCTGCCCGGCTCGGCCGCCCCCTTCGGCGGCTTCATCAACATCGGCCCGACGATGGAGTACCTCGAGCGGGCGTACGACGCCGCCAAGTACGGCTGGTACTCCGACCGGCCGTTCATCGACGGCGCCATGCAGTCGGTCATCGACCCCGACATGGCGCCGCCCGGCAAGCACGTGCTGTCGTGCTTCGTCCAGCACGCGCCGTACGAGCTCAAGGGCCCGGACGGATCCGCGTGGACTGGGAGACCGAGCGCGAGAACTTCGGCGACGTCGCCCAGGCCGTGCTCGAGGAGCACTTCCCCGGGTTCGGCAAGCTGGTGCTGCAGCGCGAGGTCGTCACGCCGGCCGACATCGAGCGCGTCACCGGCCTGAGCGAGGGCAACATCTTCATGGGCGAGTTCCTCGCCCCGCAGATGTACTTCTTCCGGCCCGCGCCGGGCTGGAGCCAGTACGCCACCCCCATCGACGGCTACTACCAGTGCGGCTCCGGCACCCACCCGGGCGGCTGCGTGATCGGCTCCCCCGGCCGGTTCGCCAGCCAGCGGATCCTGCGCGACCGCGACCGGCAGCGCTGAGCAAGGAGCGGTCCCGGTGCCCGAGGATCCCGACATCCCCGTCGCGTTCGACGTCTACACCGTCGTGGTGCTGCGGCGACCGGCCGATGCCCCGGACCTGACGGACGACGAGCTCGACGCGCTCCAGGCCCGCCACCTCGCCTACCGCGCCGAGCTGAGGCGACAGGGCCTGATCGTGGTCAACGGCCCCTTCGACGAGCAGAGCGACCCGTCCTACCGCGGGATGTCGATCTTCGCCTGCGACCCGGCCCAGGCCGCCCGGCTCTCGGACGGCGACCCGTCCGTCGTCGCGGGGCGGCTCGCCTACGACGTGATGGAGTGGTGGACCGGCGCCGGCTCGCTCGGGTTCCCGCTCACCGACCGTCGGATCGGCGAGCGCCGCGCGATGCCCGACGACTGACCCGCTCTCCGCGGGACCGTCAGGCCGGACGCCGGGCCAGGCGCATCAGCGCCCACCCGAGCAGGACCAGCACGATCCCCATGACGGCCACGAAGGCCGCGACGCCGAAGGCGACCACCGAGGTGAACAGGCTGGCCCGCAGGAAGGACGCCGTCATCACCGCGTCGCGGTTGGGGTCGTCCTGCGGCAGCTCTGCGTAGGTCTTCCCGCCGCCGATCTCCTCGGCATGCTTGGCGATCACCTGGGCCTGCGCGTACGCCGTGAACGGGCCGGTGACGTCCTTGCCGGCGAAGTGAGCGGCGTCGTCGGACACCGTGATCTTCTCGTCGGCCAGGGTGCTCGAGATGACGGCGTAGGTCGCGATACCGGCGACGATGAAGACGACGCCGAGCACCGCGATGATCACTCCGATGACGCGGGAGGCGCCGTCCGGAGTGGTCGGTGGTGGTCGTCGTGACGGGGGGTTCGGATGCGCTCACGACGCCAAGCAGACCACAGGCGTGCGGTCGCGTCGACCGCTCGCCGAAGTCGTAGGCGGTCAGTTGAGGCGCGTTGCCCTCGGGGTCGGCGGCGCGATCGAGACCGTCGTACGGCGGTCAGTTGATGTCGAACTCGTTGCAGCAGACTGGCACGCGCCGCCGACGTGCCGCGGACAGCTGCGGCCGATGGCTCGTTCGGCGCCGTAACCTGAGGTCTGTGTCGGGTCACCGGGTCGAGACGTCGCGGCTGGTCGCCGTCGAACCGACGCGGGCCTTCGACCGGTTGCTCGCGGCCCGCCAGCCCGAGGTCTTCAGTCACCGCTATGCCGCCTTCCCGGCGATCCGCGAGGTGACCGACGAGCCGGACGGGTGGGGGAGCGTCGGTCAGTCGCGCACGCTCGTCCTCGCCGACGGCGGTGGCATGCGGCAGACGATCACCGCGGTCGACCCGCCCCTCAGCTACGCCTATGTCCTGGACGAGATCCACGGGTCGCTGCGGCCGTTCGTGCGCACCATCGACGGCGTCTGGTCGGTCACCCCGGAGGGCACCGGCGCCCGGATCGGCTGGGCGTGGACGATGCACCCCAAGGCCCCTCCGGCACGGCTCACCATGAACGTCATCGGCCGGATGTGGAAGGGGTACGCCGATCGCGGCCTCGTGGAGCTCGAAGCCATCCTGATGCGCGACTGACGTCCGGCTCCGACGTACGTCAGGTTCGTCGGTGGAAGGTCGTGCTGCCGTTGGGGTGGTGGGCGCCTGACGACGCGCCACGGTCGACTTCGTGGGCGTTTCTGCCCCTTTGTGAGCGTTGCAACGACGCCAAACGTCCGGGATACCCGGTCGACCGGGTATCCCGACCCAACCCCGGCTCAGCCGCCGAGGGCTGACGGTCAGCCGGCCTCGGCCTTGCGGAACACCTTCTCGAGCTGCTTCCCGAGGGTCCGCGGGCCGACGATCGGGATCAGCGCCCCGAGGATCCGGCCCTGCCACGACTTCGGGACCCGGGTCAGCGTGACGTTCACGTCGGTGCCGGTGGCTGCCGGGGTGAGCTGGTAGTGCCAGCCGCTGCCCGGACCCCAGAGGTTCGAGTCCAGGGTGGTGATCTCGACGGTGCCGGCGGCTGCGTCCCACGCGTAGCGCTCGCGCTCCCAGCCCATCGACGTACCTTCCGTGACGTCGGCCCAGTCGGGGCCGCTGTCGTGCACCTCGAAGTGCGCGGCGTCGATGTTGGGCCAGCGATCGGGCCGACCCGGGCCGAAGTCGGTCATCACCGCCAGCACCTGGCTCGGCGGCAAGCTCGTGTGGACCGTGAACCGCGTGGACGGCATCGCTCTCCTCTGCTCGGGGCTGCGGGGACCCGCGCCGCATCCATCCTGACACCCAGGCGGACACTCAGGCGGACACTCAGGCGGACACTCAGGCGGGGGCGAGCCGCCTCTCGATGCCGTCGAGCACCAGGTCGAGGCCGAAGCGGAACTCGTCGCCGAAGTCGTAACCCGGCTGGAGGTAGTAGGAGGTGGCCATCCCGACCAGGTGCGGGTAGTCGCCGGCCGCCATCAGCTCCATGATCGGCCCGGCCACCTCGGCGACGGTGTCCGGCCCCTCGAACGGCAGGGCCGCCTCCTGGAGGGCGAAGCCGTAGACGTAGCTGTCCAGGAGGGCGTAGGCGTGGGCGGTCATCTCGGCGGAGAAGCCCGCCTGGAGCAGGGTCGCGAGGACGGTGTCGTGGTGCCGGAGGTTGGCCGGGCCCGGCGTCCGGCGTGACTCCAGCAGCCCGATCGCCCACCGGTGCCTGGAAAGCACCTCGCGTGCCGACACGGCCCGCCGCTCCATCTCGGCCCGCCACTCACCTCCCGGGACCGGGAGCTCGATCTCGCCGAAGACGGTGTCGACGAGGGCATCGAGGATCTCGTCCTTGTTGGTCACGTGGTAGTAGACCGACATCGGCTTGACGCCCAGCTCCGTGGCCAGGGAGCGGATCGTCAGCGACCCCAGGCCTCCCGCGTCGGCGACGACGAGGGCCGCGGCGAGCACCCGATCCCGGGTGAGCCGCACCCGTCGCGGGGTGCCGGGCCCCGTGGTTGCCCCTGCCGTGGTTCCCATCCGCTCCTCCTCGTCGGCACTGCCACTAGCCGTGTCGTACTTTGTACGATACCGTATTCGTACATTGTACGAATCCACGACACCCCGGACGGCCACCATGACGAACCAGACCTCCACCCCCGCCCCGACCAACGACTCGACCAACCAGTCGACCAACCGGTCGACCGGCGTCCCGACGATGCGCGCCGTCACCCAGCGCCGCTACGGCGGCTCGGAGGTGCTGGAGCTGACCCGGGTGCCGCGACCCACGGCCGGCCCCGACGAGATCCTGGTGCGGGTGCACGCGGCGGGGCTCGACCGCGGCACCGAGCACCTGATGACCGGCAAGCCGTACGCCATGCGCCTCGGGTTCGGCCTCCGCGGCCCGCGGAATCCCGTCCCGGGTCGCGACGTGGCCGGGACCGTCGCCGAGGTCGGCGCCGGGGTGTCGCGGTTCGCAGTGGGGGACGAGGTGTACGGCGTGGCTCCCGGCTCCTTCGCCGAGTACGCCGTGGCGAAGCAGGGCACGCTGGCCCGCAAGCCGACGAACCTGACCTTCGCCCAGGCCGCGGCGGTGCCGATCTCGGCGAGCACGGCGCTGCAGGCCCTCCGGGACGTCGGGCGCCTCGAGTCCGGCCAGACGGTGCTGGTGCTCGGGGCCTCGGGCGGGGTCGGCTCGTACGCCGTCCAGCTCGCCAAGGCGTTCGGCGCGGAGGTCACGGGGTCGGCGAGCACGGCCAAGCTCGACCTGGTGGCCTCCCTCGGCGCCGACCACGTCCTCGACCACACCGTGGAGGACTTCGCCGACGGGACGCGTCACTACGACCTGGTCCTGGACATCGGGGGCAGCCCCTCGCTGCGCCGGCTGCGGCGGGCACTGGAGCCGCGAGGCACCGCCGTCTTCGTGGGCAGCGAGCAGAGCGGCAACCTGACCGGCATGGGCCGTCAGCTGCGCGGAGCGCTGGTCTCGCCGTTCGTGCCCCAGCGCCTGGCGTTGCTGCTCTCGAAGGAGCGGGCCGCCGACTACGAGCTGCTGGCCAGCATGATCGAGGCCGGCCAGGTCGTCCCGAGCGTCGAGCGCACCTATCCCCTCGAGGACGCGCGCGAGGCGATGCGGCTGCTCGAACGGGGCGAGGTGCGCGGCAAGGTCGCGATCACCGTCATCCACGGGTCCCAGCGCTGACCACGACCCGCCGCTCCGCCCCCCGCCGGGGTTCCCAGATCACGGGACGGTCACGAGTCGATGCCAACACGGCCCCAAACCCCTGCCCGGACGGCCGCACGGCCCCCGGGTGGGCCGGGGGCCGTGCATGATGGGGCCGCCGCGGCCGCCCGAGCGGGACTGAACCGCTCGGGCGGTCGCTGGGAGTTGTGCCGCCCCGTGGCTCGAGACGGACGCGACCGATGCGACTACTGGGTCACGTACATCGTCTCGAAGGTCGGCATGCCGCGGACGTTGTCGTTGTACATGCCGCCGATCTTGGAGCCCCGGATGATCGCGGTGCCGGAGTAGCCGGTGTTCACCGCCGGGTAGTAGGTCTCCTCCATCCACTTGTCGAACTCACCCCAAGCCTTCGTGGGGTCGCCCTTCTTGCCGTCCAGGATGTCCTTCTGCATCTGGTCGGCGTCCGCCTCCTTGAAGTTGGACGGGTTGGGCATGCCCTCGAGGCCGACCAGGGAGCCGTCCCACTGGGCGGGGAACCACGAGCCACCCGACGGCCAGTCCGAGCACCAGCCGCTGGAGCGGACGTTGATCGGGCTCTTGTAGTCGGTCCGCGCCTCGCGGATCTTGTCCGAGGTCGACGCGATCGGCGTGGCCTTGAAGCCACCGGCCTCGAGACCCTTGACGATCTGGTCCTTCGCGGCCACCGACAGCGGGTCGTCGGTCGCGTAGAGGAACTTGATCTCGTAGCCCATGGCGTTGGCCTGCTGCAGCAGCTCCTTGGCCTTCTCCGGGTCGGTGTTCTGGCCCTGGATGCCCAACGCGTCGTAGTCCACGCGACCGGCAGTGCCCGGGGGCAGGATGCTGGTGCCGGGGACCCGGGTCAGCCCGACGATCTCTCCGCCGGCCTTCCAGGCGTCGATGTACGGGTAGGCGTAGCCGATCGCCTTGCGCACGTTGATGTCGGTGATCTTGGTCATGTCCAGGTACCACATGTACGTACATGGCGAGGTGCCCGTGACCAGGCGATCGGGTGAGTCGGTCTCGATCTTCTTGTACGTCGGCGGCGTGATGTTGTCGTAGGTGACCGTGGTCTGGCCGTCACCGTTGTCCGACAGGATGATGTTCTCGGTCTTCGCCTGGTCCTGGTTGAACTCGAAGTCGAACTCGTCCGCCGACTGGATGCGGCCCGGGTCGGTGGCGGGGTCCCAGTTGGGGTTCTTCACCAGCGTCAGCGACGTGCCGGGCTTGTAGTCCTTGAACATGTAGGGACCGGTCGCCAACGGGTGGTTGCCGTAGTCCTCCTTGGTGTCCTTGGCCTGCGGGATGCCGGTGAACGTCGGGAACGAGGCGTAGTAGTCCATGTCCGGGAAGGGCCGCGACATCTTGATCGTGATGGTGTTGCCGTCGACGGTCACGCCCTTGTAGGGAGACTTGTCCTTGTAGGGGCCCTTGTACGTGTCGCCGTCCAGGAAGAACTGCAGCTGGTACGTCGGGCCGTCGGGCAGCTCCTCGATCGCGAAGGACCGCGAGATCGCGTAGGCGATGTCCGCGGCCTTGACCGGAGAGCCGTCCTCGTACTTGAGGCCGTCCTTCAACGTGAAGGACCACTCGGTCATGTCCTTGTTGTGGGTGCCGAGGTCGGTCGCCATGTCCGGCACCAGCTCCATGTCCTTGGTCGCCGGGTCGTACGCGTACTGCGTCAGCGCCCGGGTGACCAGGTTCAGGATGGAGGTGGAGTCGGTGTAGTAGGCGCGGGTCGGGTCGAAGGTCGCGGGGACCTGCGAGGTGAGCACCGTGACGGTGCCGCCGGCGGCGGCGTCGGCAGGTACCGCGAGGGGGCCCTTGGCGTCGGGGTTCTTCCCGGCGCCGGCTCCGCCGCCGGCCCCCTGGGTCTGGGTCGGGGTGGAGGGGTTGCTTCCGCTGCCGCTGCCGCAGGCGGCGAGAGCGAAGAGTGAGGCGACGGCCAAGATGGCTGTCGCGGACCGCTTCAGTCGCACGTTCGTGTCTTCCTTCCGGTGGACGTTGGAACGTCCGAAGGAAACGCTCACCCGGCTCCCAGGCCAACCCTTGGCAGGTAAACGAGACACCTCGTCGGCCCAATCGAGACACGTTCGTGACCTTCGACCCCCGGCGCTGAGAGGGGGGTGAGAAGGCCCTGAAAACGGCCTGAGAGAGAGCCTGGAAACGCCCTGCACACAACGTGAAAGAGACCTGGAACCGGCCATGCTCGCGGCGCACGCGAAAGGCCGCCCCAGCCGGACTGAACGGCTCGGGCGGCCACCCTCCCGGGGTGGAAAGGCACCCGGGAGGGTCCCGACCTGGTTCGCGTGGCGCGGGGTCCCACTCCGCGCCACCGGTCGATCAGGATCGATCGTATGGATGGATGAGCTGGGTCAGTTGGTGATGTACATCGTCTGGAACGTCGGCATGCCGCGGACGTTGTCGTTGTACATTCCACCGATCTTGGAGCCCCGGATGATCGCGGTGCCGGCGTAGCCGGTGTTCACGGCCGGGTAGTACTTCGTCTCGATCAGCTTGTCGAGGTCGTTCCAGCCGGCCGCCGCCTCATCGGCGGAGCCGTCCAGGATGGCCTTCTGCATGTCGTCGGTCTCGGTCTCCTTGAAGTTGGCGAGGTTGGGCATGCCCTCCAGGCCGACCAGCGCGCCGTCCCACTGGGCCGGGAACCACGAGCCACCCGTCGGCCAGTCCGAGCACCAACCGCTGGAGCGCACGTTGACGGGTGCGTCGTAGTCGGTGCGCGCCTCGCGGATCTTCTCCGTCGTGGTGGCGATCGGCGTGGCCTTGAAACCACCGGCCTCGAGACCCTTGACGATCTGGTCCTTGCCGGCCACCGACAGCGGGTCGTCGGTCTGCGTAGTAGAACTTGATCTCGTAGCCCGAGCGCGTTGGCCTCCTCGAGCAGCGACTTGGCCTTCTCCGGGTCGGTGTTCTCGCCCTGGATGCCGAGCACGTCGTACTCCGTGCGTCCGGCCGTTCCGGGCGGGAGGATGTTGGTGCCGGGGACCCGGGTCAGCCCGACGATCTCGCCGGCCGCCTTCCACGCGTCGACGTACGGGTAGGCGTAGCCGATGGCCTGGCGCACCTTGATGTCGGTGATCTTGGTCATGTCCAGGTACCACATGTACGTGCACGGCGAGGTGCCCGTGACCAGACGGTCGGGCGCGTCCTCGGTGACCTTCTTGTACGTCGGCGGCGTCACGTTGTCATAGCTCAGCGTCGTCTGGCCGTCGCCGTTGTCGGACAGGATGATGTTCTCGAGCTTGGCCGTGTCCTGGTTGAACTCGAAGTCCCACTCGTCGACGGACTGGATGCGGCCGGGGTCGGTGGCGGGGTCCCAGTTGGGGTTCTTGACCAGCGTCAGGATCGAGCCCGGCTTGTAGTCCTTGAACATGTAGGGACCGGTGGCCAGCGGGTGGTTGCCGTACTCGGCGCCCGTGTCCTTGGCCTTCGGGATGCCGGTGAAGACCGGGAACGAGGCGTAGTAGTCCATCTCGGGGAACGGGCGCGACATCTTGATGGTGATGTCGTTGCCGTTGACCTCGACGCCCTTGTACGGGGTCTTGTCCTTGTAGGGACCCTTGTACGTGTCGCCGTCCAGGAAGAACTGCAGCTGGTACGTCGGGCCGTCGGGCAGCTCCTCGATCGCGAAAGACCGCGAGATCGCGTAGGCGACGTCCTCGGCCTTCACGTCGGTGCCGTCCTCGTACTTCAGGCCGTCTTTCAGCGTGAACGTCCACTCGGTGTTGTCCTTGTTGGGCCGGCCGAGGTCGGTCGCCATGTCCGGGATCAGCACCATGTCGTCGGTCTTGGGGTCGTACGCGTACTGCGTCAACGCGCGGGTGACCAGGTTCATGATCTCCGTGGAGTCGGTGAAGTACGCCCGGGTCGGGTCGAGCGTCGCCGGGACCTGGAGCGTCAGCACGGTGGCCGTGCCTCCGGCGGCGGCGTCGTCGGGCACCGCGACGGGGCCCTTGGCGTTCGGGTTCTTGCCCGCGCCCGCGCCACCTCCCTTGCCCGAGGCGCTCGGGTTGATGCTGCCTGGACTCTCGCTGCCGCTGCCGCCACAGGCGGCCAGCGCGAGGAGTGAGGCAGTAGCGATGAGTGCTGCTGCGGACCTCTTCAGTCGCACGGGACTTCCTTTCTGGGACGGGCTCCCGGGGTCGCCGGCGCTACCGTCCGTGGTCGTGCATCGGGGTCGTGACCTCGGCAGCATCGAACGCCCCGATGCGAGGGCCAATGCCCTGTGCAGAACCGCAATCTTCGAAGCCCAATCGCAACCATCTCGTGACCTGTACCGGACGGTCGCGGGCCAGACTGCCGCTTGGGTGTCGTGCTTCAGCGCGCCCGGCCGCGGCCGCCGGAGGGTCGGTACGGCGGTCGGTGCCTGGCGTTGTACTGGCGTTGTACCGGCGTCGTACCGGCGTCTCCACGGCTCCCAGCCACCAGGATTTCCCAGCCACCACAGGCAAGGAAGGACGGGAGCGAGACACCGTGTTCCACATCGGCATCGTCGGTCACACCATCGAGGGCGCAGCGGACTTCGTCCGCGGCCTGGCCAGCTACGGGTCGCGGGCCATCACGGACTACCAGCACCCGGAGTTCTCACTCAACTGCGTGGCGATGGGGGAGACCCTCGATGCCATGCGGCGCGGGGACCTCGAGGAGCTGCACGGCATCCTGGCGCTGAGCACGCGCCGGCTGCGGGCCGGAGGCGCGGACTTCTTCGCGTGTCCCGACAACACCGCCCACCTCGCGCTCGAGGCCGACGGTCCTGACCTCGCGCTGCCGGGGCTGCACATCGCGGACGTCGTCGTCGCCGAGGCGCACCGACTCGGGCTGGACACCGTCGGCCTGCTCGGCACGTCATGGGTGCTGGACTCGGACATGTACCAGAGCCGCTGCGAGGCCCGCGGCATCGCCACGATGGTCCCCGAGCCCGCCGACGCGACGACCTTGCACGGGATCATCCTCGACGAGCTGGTGCCGGGGAACTTCAGCGCCGAGGCCCGCGACGAGGTGCTCGCGATCATCGGCCGGCTGGCCGACAAGGGCTGCTCCGCCGTGGCCCTGGCCTGCACCGAGCTGTCGCTGCTGGTGCCCCCGTCGGTCTCCCCCGTGCCGTTGCTGAACTCCACCCGCCTGCTCGCCCAGGCCGCCGTCGACACCGCCGTCGGCCGCCAGCCCCTGCCCCACTGGCGCGGCGGCCACGAGGAGTAGCCCGGACGGCGGCGGCCGCGCGGTCGGCAGAACACCCGGTCGACCGGGTGTTCCGTCCCTTCGCGGTCGTTGCAACGGTCACGAACGGTCAGGAACGACCACGAAGCTCGGTCGGGCTAACCCACCACCAGCACGTGCAGGGTCCTCGGGCCGTGCACGCCCTCGACCCGGCTCAGCTCGATGTCGCTGGTGGCGCTGGGGCCGCTGATCCAGGTCAGCGGCCGGCCCTGCGTCACGGCGGGGGCGAGCCGGGCCACCGCGTCCGGGACGTCGGCCACCACCTGGTCGGCGCGGACGATGCAGACGTGCACGTCGGGCACCAGGGTGATCGCGCGGCGGCCCTGGCCGGGTCCGTGGTCGAGCACGATGGTGCCGGTCTCGGCCACCCCGACGGCGGCGTCGGTGACGACCGCGACGCAGGCGTCGAGGTCGACGGCGGAGAGCCCCCCTGGTTGCCCGTCGACGACGGCGTCGGGCACGTTCACCGAGAGGCCGGCGGGTACGACGACCCGGCCCTCGGGCAGGGCGGCCCTCAGCCTCGCGGCCAGCTGGCGCTTGGTGCAGCGCTCGACGACCGCGTTGTAGTCGGCGACCCGGACGACGAAGAGCGCGACCACGTCGTCCGGCGCCGACCCGGGCGGGATGGCCGGCCGCGGCATCGCCGGCGTACCGGCCAGGGCCGAGCGGACCCGTCCCAGGATCTCGTCGCGGGCACTCGTCCCGGGACCACTCATCGGCGGCCTCCGTCGGTACGTCGCCACCAGGCGCGGAAGGACTCCTTCGGCGCCCGCGGCAGGTCGCGGGTGCGCGTCCAGCGCGACGCCCCGAACCGCGAGGCGACCCTGGTGCCGAGGCGGGCGAGGTGCTCGGCGCGCATCAGCCGTCGTCCGGAGCCGAAGGTCGCGGCGGCGCCCTTCATCGCGATCGCCTCGGCGGAGGGGACACCGCCTCGGTGCGCGTCGACGACCTGCGACCGGAGGTCGACGAGCACGGTCGGGATGTCGATCCGCACCGGACAGACCTCGAAGCACGCCCCGCACAGCGAGGACGCGTAGGGCAGTGAGTCGACCTGGGGGTCGACGCCGATCCCGCGCATGAGGGGGTTGAGGATCGCGCCGATCGGTCCGGGGTAGACCGAGCCGTAGGCGTGCCCGCCGACGCGCTCGTAGACCGGGCAGGAGTTCAGGCAGGCCGAGCAGCGGATGCAGCGCAGCGCCTGGCGGCCGACCTGGTCGGCGAGCGCGCGGGTGCGGCCGTTGTCCAGCAGGACCACGACGACCTCCTGGGGGCCGTCGCCGGGAGTGACGCCGGTCCAGGTGGAGGTGTAGGGGTTCATCCGCTCGCCGGTCGAGGAGCGGGGCAGCAGGCGGAGGAAGACGTCGAGGTCCTCCCAGGTCGGCACCACCTTCTCGATGCCGACGACCGAGACCAGCACCTCCGGGAGGGTCAGGCACATCCGGCCGTTGCCCTCGGACTCGACCACGACGAGGGTGCCGGTCTCGGCGACCGCGAAGTTGGCCCCGGACACGGCCATCCGGGCGGTCAGGAACTTCTCGCGCAGGTGCACCCTCGCGGCGCCGGCCAGCACGGCGGGATCGTCGGTCAGGTCCTCCGGCGACTCCAGACCGGTCATCCGGCGTCGGAAGATCTCGCGGATCTCCGCGCGGTTGCGGTGGATCGCCGGCACCAGGATGTGGCTGGGCAGGTCGTCGCCGAGCTGCACGATCAGCTCGGCCAGGTCGGTCTCCCAGGCCGCGATGCCCCGAGCCTGGAGCGCTTCGTTGAGGCCGATCTCCTGGGTGACCATCGACTTGACCTTGACGACCTCGTCGATGCCGTGGGCCTCGGCCACCTCGGCGACGATCGCGCACGCCTCCTCGGCGTCGCGGGCCCAACGCACCGTCGCCCCGGCCGCGGTCAGCCGCTCTTCGAGGAGGACCAGCTGCTCGTCGAGCGAGAACAGCGCGGCGTCCTTGATCGCGGCTCCCGCGACGCGGAGCTCCTCCCAGTTGTCGACCTCGGCGACGACCCGGGCACGCTTGTCGCGGATGGTGGCGGTGGCGTGCGCGAGGTTGCGGCGCAGCTGGGTGTCCTGGAGGGCGGCCCGTGCGGCCTCCGGGAACTTCGGCATCCCGACGAACGTGCTGGTCACGATGACCCCGCGGATGCCTCGGTCGCGGCCAGCACCTCGGCCAGGTGCATGACGCGGACGCCGGCCTGCTGGCGGGTGAGCACGCCGCCGATGTTCATCAGGCACGAGCTGTCCCCGGCGACCAGCACCTCGGCGCCGGTCTCCCGCACGTGCCGGGCCTTGTCGGCGGCCATGGCGACCGAGGTGTCGGCGTTCTTGACCGCGAAGGTGCCGCCGAAGCCGCAGCACTCATCGGCCCGCGGGAGCTCGACGAGGTCGAGCCCCCGTACCTCCCGCAGCAGCCGCAAGGGGCGGTCACCGACGCCGAGCATCCGCAGCGAGTGGCAGGTGGGGTGGTAGGTCGCGCGGTGCGGGAAGTACGCACCCACGTCCGTCACGCCCAGCACGTCCACCAGGAACTCCGTGAGCTCGTAGGTCCGCGGGCCGGTCCGCGCCACGGCCGCGGACAGCGCCGGGTCACCGGACCGATGCGCGACCAGGGCGTGCTGGTGCCGCGCACTCCCGGCGCACGACCCGCTCGGCGTGACGATCGCGTCGTACCCGTCGAAGGCCGCGACGAAGGAGCGCAGCGGCCCGACGGCCTCGTCGAGGTAGCCGGAGTTGACCATCGGCTGCCCGCAGCACGTCTGCGCCTCCGGGAAGTCCACCTCGACGCCGAGACGGCGCAGCAACGTGACGACCGCGCGCCCGACGTCCGGGAAGAGCGCGTCGTTGATGCAGGTGACCATCAGTGCGACCTTCACGATGTGACTCTCATCGGGCGACTCGCATGGGTCGATCCTCAGCCACGGGGGGTGAACCGCGCCAGGTCGTGGGTGCGCGCGACCAGGTCGCGGAGGTCGCCGAGGGTCGGTCCGACGAGCCCCGCCGCGCGCGCCTGGACGAGCACGTTGCCGAGGGCCGTCGCCTCCACCGGGCCCGCCAGCACGGACAGGCCCGAGCGGTCGGCGATCGCCTGGCAGAGCAGGGTGTTCTGAGCGCCGCCGCCGACGACGTGCACGACGCCGACGCGGCGTCCGGTCAACCCGGCGGCTCGTTCCAGGGCCGAGGCGATGGCCGCCGCGATGCTCTCGACGATGCAGCGCACCGTGGCCACCCGGCCCTGCGGTGGCGCGGCCTCGTGCTCGCGGCACCACGTCACGATGCGCGACTCCATGTCGCTGTGCTCGTTGCTGGGCGGCAGGAAGCGGTCGTCCTGCACGTCGATCACCGGCACGGGGGCGTCGTACGCCGTCGCGGCGGCCAGGAGACCGGTCAGGTCGCTCTCGCCCCAGGCGCGCAGCGTCTCGCTCAGCAGCCAGGTGCCCATCACGTTGGTCAGGAACCGCACCGTCCCGTCCACGCCACCCTCGTTGGTGAAGTTCGCGAGTCGGGCGTCCTCGGTCAGCACCGGCTGCGCGAGCTCGAGGCCGGCGAGCGCCCAGGTGCCGAGGGAGACGTACGCCGCCTCGCCCCCGTCCCCGGCTTGCATCGGCACGCCGAGCACTGCCGAGGCGGTGTCGTGGGAGCCGACGGCGACCACGGGCACGACTCCGCCGACCCGCTCGGCGACGTGCGGCAACAACGTCCCCGTCACGTGGCCGGGGTCGACCAGCTCCTCGAACAGGCCCACGTCCAGCCCCAGCCTCACCATCAGCTCGGTGTCCCACTCACGCGTGGTGACGTCGAGCAGCCCGGTCGTCGAGGCGTTCGTACGCTCGGTGGCCCGGTTGCCGCTCAGGGCGCAGGCGACCAGGTCGGGGATGAGGAGGATGGAGGTGGCCTCGGCCAGCCCGGTGTCGGCGGCGAGCTGGTAGACGGTGTTGAAGGGCAGGTACTGCAGGCCGTTGCGGCGGTAGAGCTCCTGGGCCCCGATCGAGTGCGGCGACGGCCGCCGGGCCCGCGGCGCTGCGCCGCTCGTCCCGGTAGTGGAAGGGCGCAGCGAGCAACCGCCCGCCCCCCAGCCGCCCGTAGTCCACCGCCCAGGAGTCGACGCCGATCGAGGTGAGCGGCCCCTCGGCGTACGCCGTGGCCAGGCCGGCGACCGCATGGTCGACCAGCGCCTCGACGTCCCAGTGCAGTCCGTCCTCGGTGCGCAGCGGTTCGTTGGGGAACCGCGCGGCGGCGGTCAGCCGCAGCGTGTCGGGACCCACCTCGCCGACCATCACCCGGCCGCTGGACGCGCCCAGGTCGACGGCGGCGAAGCGACCCCTGCTCATGGCTGGGTCATCTGAGGAAGGCTGCCGCGACGCCGGAGTCGACGGGGATGTGCAGGCCGGTGGTCCGGGAGAGCTCGGGGGAGCAGAGCACGAAGACCGCCTGGGCGCAGTGCTCGGGGAGCACCTCCTGCTTGAGCAGGGTGCGCTGGGCGTAGAACTTGCCCAGGTCCTTCTCCTCCACGCCGTACACCGCCGCGCGTTGGGCGCCCCAGCCGCCGGCGAAGATCCCGGAGCCGGCGACGACGCCGTCGGGGTTGACGCCGTTGACCTTGATGCCGTGCTCGCCGAGCTCGGCCGCCAGCAACCGGACCTGGTGGGCCTGGTCCGCCTTCACCGCGGAGTACGCGATGTTGTTGGGGCCTGCGAACACGGAGTTCTTCGAGGAGATGTAGACGATGTCGCCGCCGAGCTGCTGCTCGATGAGCACCTTCGCGGCGGCCCGGGAGACCAGGAACGAGCCCTTGGCCATCACGTCGTGCTGGAGGTCCCAGTCGGCGACGGTGGTCTCGAGCAGCGTCTTGGACAGGGACAGGCCGGCGTTGTTGACGACCAGGTCGACACCGCCGAAGGCGAGCACGGTCGCGTCGACCATCGCCTGCACGGCGGCCTCGTCGGACACGTCGACCTGCACGCCGACCGCCACGTCACTGGTCCCGATCTCGGCCGCTGCCGCCTGCGCCTTCTCCAGCGACAGGTCGGCGATCACCACGCAAGCGCCCTCGGCGGCGAGCTTGGTCGCGATGGCCTTGCCGATGCCGGACGCGGCGCCGGTGACCAGCGCGATCCTCGTGGCCAGCGGCTTGGGCTTCGGCATCCGCTGGAGCTTGGCCTCCTCGAGGGCCCAGTACTCGATCCGGAACTTCTCGGCCTCGTCGATCGGGGCGTACGTCGAGAGGCCCTCGGCGCCGCGCATCACGTTGATGGCGTTGACGTAGAACTCGCCCGCCACCCGGGCGGTCTGCTTGTCCTTGCCGAAGGAGAACATCCCGACGCCCGGGCACCAGCACGATGAGCGGGTCGGCACCCCGGATCGCGGGCCAGGCAATGTCACTGTCGGGGGTCGCGTTGCGGTCGTAGTAGCCCTGGTAGTCCTCGCGATAGGGGCCGTGCAGCTCCTCGAGCCGCGCGATCGTCTCCTCGACCGACGCGGACGCGGGCAGGTCGAGCACCATCGGCTTGACCTTGGTGCGCAGGAAGTGGTCCGGGCACGAGGTGCCGAGCGCGGCCAGTCGGGGGTGCTCGGCGGAGGCCAGGAAGTCGAGGACCACGTCGGAGTCGGTGAAGTGGCCGACCATCGGCTTGTCGGTCGAGGCCAGCCCGCGGATGGTCGGCGCGATCGCTGCGGCCTTGGTGCGGCGCTCGGCCTCGGGCAGTGCGGCGTACCCGGGCAACGCCGGCCCGAAGGGCTCGGACCTGCCGTGCTCGGCGATGTAGGCGGCGGCGGTGTCGATGATCCAGAGGCTGTTGGTCTCGGACTCCTCCGAGGTGTCGCCCCAGGCGGTGATGCCGTGCCCGCCGAGGATGCACCCGACGGCCTGCGGGTTGGCCTGCTTGATCGCGGCGATGTCCAGGCCGAGCTGGAAGCCGGGACGGCGCCACGGCACCCAGACGACCCGGTCGCCGAAGATCTCCTTGGTCAGCGCCTCACCGTCGGCGGCCGTCGCGATCGCGATGCCGGAGTCGGGGTGCAGGTGGTCCACGTGCCTCGAGTCGACGAGGCCGTGCATCGCCGTGTCGATCGACGGCGCGGCACCGCCCTTGCCGTGCAGGCAGTAGTCGAACGCCGCGACCATCTCGTCCTCACGCTCCACGCCCGGGTAGACGTCGACGAGGGCGCGCATCCGGTCCAGCCGCAGCACGGCCAGGCCGGACTGCGGTCAGGGTGCCCAGGTCGCCGCCCGAGCCCTTCACCCAGAGGAGGTCGACGTCCTCGCCGGTGACCGGGTCGACCTCGGTGCCCTTGGCGGAGGTGTTGCCGCCGGCGTAGTTGGTGTTCTTGGGGTCGCTGCCGAGCCGGTTGCTCCGCTCGACGAGAGCGGCGACGGTCGGGTTGGTCATGAGTTCCATCCTGCCTGCGAGCCGCCCACGCGGTCGGCCTCGATCGTGTCCTGGTAGCCCGAGGCGAGGTACGCCGCCGTCGGGTCGGCCGGCAGCCCGCGCTCCTCGCGGAAGCCGGCGAGGTCGCGGCGTACGTCGGTGTAGAACGCGTCCATGTAGATCTCGTTGGCGGCCAGCACGTCGCCCTCGCGCTGCGCGACGGCGAGCGCCGCCCGAGAGTCTGGAGTGTCGAGCAGCAGCGCCCGGGCCACCATCTCCTGCACGTTGAGGACCGAGCGGATCTGGCCCGGGATCTTCTTCTCGATGTTGTGGCACTGGTCGAGCATCAACGCGGCCGGGCCGTTCTGCGTGGCGCCGGAGCCGTCGTACGCGCCGCCGCGGATGACCTCCACCATGATCCGGAACAGCTGGAACGGGTCGGCCGCGCCGACGATCAGGTCGTCGTCGGCGTAGAAGCGGCTGTTGAAGTCGAACGAGCCGAGCTTCCCGAGCCGCGAGAGCTGGGCGACGATGAACTCGATGTTGGTGCCCGGCGCGTGGTGGCCGGTGTCGAGGCAGACGACGGCACGCTCCCCGAGGGCGGCGCAGTGCACGTACGACGTGCCCCAGTCCGGGACGTCGGTGTGGTAGAACGCCGGCTCGAAGAACTTGTACTCCAGCACCAGCCGCTGGTCCGCGCCGATCTGGGCGTAGATCTCGGCGAGGCCCTCGGCCAGCCACTCCTGGCGGGTCAGGATGTCGGCCTGGCCGGGGTAGTTGGTGCCGTCCGCGAGCCAGATCTTCAGGTCGCGCGAGCCGGTCGCGTTCATCACCTCGATGCAGTCGAGGTTGTGCTGGACGGCCTTCTTGCGGATCGCCGGGTCGGCGTTGGTGAGGCTGCCGAGCTTGTAGTCGTCGTCCTGGAACGTGTTGGAGTTGATGGTGCCGAGGGTGACGCCGTGGTCCTCGGCGTACGTGCGCAGGGCGGCGTAGTCGTCGACCCGGTCCCACGGGATGTGCAGCGCCACCGAGGGGGCCAGCCCGGTGAACCGGTGCACGGCGGCCGCGTCGGCGATCTTCTCCTCGACCGTGCGGGGGGTGCCGGGCGAGCCGAACACCTTGAACCGGGTCCCGGAGTTGCCGTAGGCCCAGGAGGGCACCTCGATGGCCAGCTTCTCGAGCCGTCCGGTGATGTCGGCGAAGGCGGTCATCGTGTCAGTCCTTGGTCTGGTCGAGTGATGCGAGCTGGTCCTCGAGGTGGAAGACCTCCTCGAGCAATGCGAACCCCTGGTCGGGCCTGAAATCGGGCACGGCGTCGAGGTCCGTGAAATATGGCCCCATCTCTGCCTGCCATCGGGCGTTGACCTCGGTGGCGTCCATGGCCGCCTGCGCGGCGGCCAGGTCGTCGGACTCGACGTAGCCGATGAGCAGCCCGTCGGGTCGCAGGAAGAGCGAGTAGTTGCGCCAGCCGGTCTCGGCCAGCGCGCGGAGCATCTCGGGCCAGACCGCCGCGTGCCGTTCTCGGTACTCCGCGATTCGCTCCGGTTTCACCTGGAGCTGGAAGCAGTAGCGGGGCATGACGGTCCTCCTCTGTCGCTGGTTGAGGGCGGGCGCGCTAGCGCCCGTCTCGAAACCCGGTGAGTTGCGCGTCGTGCTGACGTCACCGAGGTCTCGAGACGGGTCCCGCAGTCCCTCTCTTCGTTCGGGTCTGCGGGACCCTCCTCGACCTGATCGCCTTTTCCAGCCTTCGCAGGCTCAGGCCTGGGGCGATCAGAAGTCGAAGTCGCCGATGTTGTCCGCGTTGAACTTGAACGGGTCGCCGAGCAGCACGGTGGCGTCCGGGCCGACGGTGAACTCGCCCAGGTCGCCGGCCGTGAAGGTGTCGCCCTCCGCGCCGGTGATGTCGCCGTCGACGAGCGCCTTCGCCGCCCACGCGGCGAGGTTGCCCAGGTCGGCCGGGTTCCACAGCGCGAACTCGGTGACGGTGCCGTCGGTGACGTAGTCACGCATCTGGTTGGGCGTGCCCAGCCCGGTCAGCGCGACCTTGCCCTTGGCGTCCGAGGTCGACAGGTAGCGGGCCGCGGCAGCGATGCCGACCGTGGTCGGGGAGATGATGCCCTTGAGGTCGGGGTGGTCGGAGAGCAGGGCAGCGGTCAGGTCGAAGGACTTCTGGTCGTCGTCGTCGCCGTAGACGACGTCGACGAGCTCGATGTCCGGGTGGTTGTCGGCCAGGTCCTTCTTCATCAGCTCGATCCACGCGTTCTGGTTCGTGGCGTCGGCCGCGGCCGAGAGGATCGCGACCTGACCGGCGTCGCCGATCTGGTCGGCGATCATGTCGACCTGGACCTTGGCGATGCCCGCTGCGTCGGCCTGGTTGATGAACAGGTCGCGGCAGGTGCGGGTCCGTGTCCGAGTCGAACGTGACGACCTTGGTGCCCGCGTCGCGGGCGGCGTTGATGGAGTCGCACAGCGCCTTGGGGTCGTTGGCCGAGATCACCAGGGCGTTGACGCCCTGCTGGGCCGCGGTGTCGATGAAGGAGACTTGTGCTGTCCGGCCCGATGGTGTCGGGCCCGACCTCGGCGTAGGTGCCGCCGAACTCGTCGACCGCCTTCTTGCCACCGGCATCGGAGGTGTCGAAGTAGGGGTTGCCCAGGGCCTTGGGGATGAACGTCACCGTGGTGGCGTCACCGCTACCACCCCCGCTACCGCCGTCGGCAGCGGTAGAGGAGTCGTCGGAGCCACAGCCGGCCAGCCCGAGGCTGGCGACCAGCGCCATGACTGCCACGGCGGCGAATCGATGGGACTTGAGGTTCATTGCCTTACCTTTCGTGATTCGTCGCCGGAAGTCGGCGCCCTTGACGGCCCTGCGGCCATGGCCCTGTGCGGGAGGAGCTCCCGGATCCGCGGCAGGAAGCTGGATGCGATCACCGAGACGACCAGGAGCAGGCCGATGATGATCTGGATGATCTCCGAGCCCTTGTTGCTGAGCTGGAGGGCGGAGTTGAGGACGGCGATGAGCAGCACCCCGGCGATCACGCCGTGCAGCGCACCGCGACCGCCGAAGATCGAGACGCCGCCGAGCAGCACTGACGCGATCACCTTGAGCTCGAAGCCCACGCCGGTGTCGGTGGCTGCCGAGTCGGACTTAGCATCACGTAGATGCCGGCGAGCGAGGCGACCAGGCCGCTCAGGATGAACAGCAGCAGCTTGGTGCGGCGTACGTCGACGCCGGAGAAGTGGGCCGTCTCGGCGCTCTTCCCGATCTCGAAGATCCCGCGCCCGAACGCCGTGAAGTGCAGCAGCACACCGAAGACGACGGCCAGGACGACGACCAGGGGATGACGATCATCGGGGTAGTTGGTGTTGCCGATCCTCTCGGTCGGCCAGTCCTGCCAGGACGCCGGGAACTCCGCGATCCGGTGGGTCTGGATCAGTCCCTCGGCGATGCCGCGGTAGAGCGCGAGCGTGCCGATGGTGACCGCGAGCGACGGCAGGCCGACGTAGGCGACCAGGAAGCCGTTGAACGCGCCGAGCAGGATGCCGATGACGAGGGTGAGCACGAGCGCGGTCGGCATCGAGACGCCGTGGTCCTTGACCATCACGCCGCACGCGGCCGCGCAGACGCCGAGGGTGCTCGACACGGACAGGTCGATCTCGCCGGTGATGATGATGAGCGTCATCGGCAGCGCCATCATCAGGATCGGCGCGTACTCCTTCCACAGGTTGTACGTCGTCAACGGACCGTCGAAGAACTGGACGTTGACCAGGGAGTAGACGTAGACGATGACGAGCGCGGCGATCACGGCCGCCTCGCGGGTGAGGAAGACGCGCTGCAGGATGTTGCGGGAGTACGACGGGTACGTCGTCGTGGGCGCCTGGCCCGTCAAGGTGCTCATTCGTCCCTCGCTTCGATCAGCTGGTGGGCCCGGCGCAGGGCGAGCACCCGGTCGAGGCAGATGGAGCCGATGATCAGGCCGCCGACGACGGCGCCCTGCCAGAAGTCGCTGATGCCGAGGATCGGCAGCGCCCGGTTGATGGTGACGAGCAGGTAGGCGCCGAGGAAGGCCCCCCAGACCGTGCCGCTGCCGCCGAAGATCGCCACGCCACCGATCACCACGGCGGCCACCGACTGGAGCTCGAGGTCCCGGCCGGTGCCGGCGAACGCGGTGGCGTAGCGAGCCAGCGAGAAGACCCCCGCCAGGCCGGCCAGGGCCCCGCACAGGACGAAGGCGCCGAACACCCGCTTGCCCACGTTGAGGCCGTAGAGCTTCGCGGCGTCGGGGTCCGAGCCGATGGCGTAGAGCTCACGACCGCCGCGAGCGGTCTGCAGGTAGTAGCCGACGATGCTCGAGCACGACGACGCCGACGATCGTCAGCAGCGGGATCGTCAGGAACTGGTCGGTGCCGTACTTCTCGAAGTTGGGCGGGATGTCGCCGGCGACGATGCGGCCGCTGCCGATCTTGTAGGTCAGGAAGCCACGGAAGATGTACATCGTGCCGAGCGTCACGACCAGAGCCGGCACCCGGAAGAACGCGACGAGGAAGCCGTTGATCGCGCCCAGCGCCGCGCCGACGAGCAGGCCGGCCAGGAAGACCAGCGGGACACGGGGATGTCGGGGTTGGCGATGAAGATCTTGCCGGTGACGTAGGCCGAGACGCCGAGGACCGCGCCGACGGACAGGTCGACGTTGCGGGTGACGACTACGACCATCTGGCCGATCGCCAGCAGCAGCAGGATCGAGGGCGCCAGCAGGGTGTCGCGCCAGCCGTCGTGGCTGAGCATGAAGGTCGGGCGCTTGAGGGTCGTCGCGACGACGATGATCGACCAGCACGATCGCGATCGACAGCTCGCGCGAGTGCAGCACCGTGGACAGTGATGCGCTGGCCGCGGCGACTGCCGGCTGGGTTCGACGAGGAGGTCGGTCACGGCTGGGTCCCCTCGGGCGGTCGCGGTCTCGCTGGACCTGGTGGCGGCGGCCATGACCTTCTCGGGGGTGGCCTCCTCGCGGGGGATGTCAGCGGTGATCCGGCCCTCGCAGACGACGAGCACCCGGTCGGCCATGGCGAGCACCTCGGGCAGCTCGCTGGAGATCATCAAGATGGCCAGGCCCTGGCCGGCGAGCTCGGAGAGCAGCCGGTGCACCTCGGCCTTGGTGCCGATGTCGATGCCGCGCGTGGGCTCGTCGATGATCAGCAACGTCGGGTTCGTGGCCAGCCACTTGGCGATGACGACCTTCTGCTGGTTGCCGCCGCTCATGGTGGCGGCCTTCATGTCCAGGGCGTTGGTCTTCACCGCCAGGCGGGCGGCCCAGGGGCCGGCGGCCTTGTTCTCGGCGGCCGTGGTGAGCAGGCCGGCCTTGGTCAGGCTGCCGCGGATCACCGAGGAGACGTTGCGGGCGATGCTGCCCTGCAGCACCAGGCCCTGCTGGCGTCGGTCCTCGGGCACGAACGCGACGCCGGCCTTGATGGCGGCGCGCGGGTCCTGAGGCGGTACGGCGCGACCGGAGACGGTCACGGACCCGGCGTCGTACGCGTCGACGCCGAAGATCGCCCGCGCGATCTCGCTGCGGCCGGCGCCGACGAGGCCGGCGAGCCCGACGATCTCTCCGGCCCGGACCTGGAAGGAGATGTCGTGGAACTCTCCGGCCGTCTCGAGCCCCTGGACGTCGAGGACCACGTCCCCGATCTCGGCAGGCGTCTTCGGGAACAGCTCGCCGACCTCGCGGCCGACCATCTTGGCCACGATCTGGGACTCGGTCGTGTCGGTGATGCTGTCGGTGGAGATGTAGGAGCCGTCGCGCATCACCGTGACCGTGTCGCACAGGGCGAACACCTCGTCGAAGCGGTGGGAGATGAAGACCAGGGCGCGACCCTCGTCGCGCAGGCTGCGGGCGACCGCGAACAGGCGGGACACCTCGTTGCCGCTCAACGCGGCGGTGGGCTCGTCCATGACCAGCAGCCGGGCGTCGAGCGAGATGGCCTTCGCGATCTCGATGATCTGCTGGTCGGCGATGGACAGGCCGAGCGCGGGCCGGCGCGGGTCGAGGTGCACGCCCAGGCGCTGGAAGAGCGCGGCGGCCTCCCGGTGCATGCTGGCCCATCGATCTGCCTCCGATGCGGCGGTTGTGCTCGACGGGCATCCGGCCCATGAAGATGTTCTCGGTGACCGACAGGTCCGGGAAGAGGGTCGGCTCCTGGTAGATGACCGCGATGCCCGCGCCCTTGGACTCGGCGGTCGAGGCGAAGTCCACCGGCTCGCCGCCGAGCAGGAACTCACCCGCGTCCCGGTGGTAGACGCCGGCCACGACCTTGACGAGCGTCGACTTGCCGGCGCCGTTCTCCCCGACCAGCGCGTGGATGCTGCCGGCCTCGACCCGCAGGCTGCCCGAGCGCAGCGCGACCACGGGGCCGAAGGACTTGGAGACGTCGCGCAGCTCGAGCACGGTGGTGCCCGTCGCGGCTGTCGGCATCGGTCCTCGACTCGATTGAAAGGTTTCATCCTGAACGCCGCAGACACTAGTGACGGTCTTCACAGTCGTCAAGCGTTTCGGTCAGGATTGCTCTCAACCAAGCCTGTCTCGTCGAGACTGCCTCCGCTATGGTGCGGTCCACACGTTTCAATGAAACGCATGCGAGGACGGGGTGAGGCGTGGCTCGGGAACGGGACGCCGCCGGCCGCAAGGCATCGGTCAAGGACGTCGCGGCGCTGGCCCGGGTGTCCCTCGGCACGGTGTCCAACGTGCTCAACCGGCCGGAGCGGGTCAGCCCCGACACCCGGGTGCGCGTCGAGCAGGCGATGGCCGACCTGGGGTTCGTGCGCAACGAGGCGGCGCGACAGCCTGAGGTCGGGCCGGAGCCGGACGCTGGCCTACGTGATGCTCGACGCCGCCAACCCGTTCTTCACCGACGTGGCGGCCGGCATCGAGGAAGCCGCCGAGGAGGCCAGGTTCTCGCTCTACATGTGCAACAGCGACAACCGCGTCGACCGTGAGGCGGGCTACCTGACCCACCTCGCCGAGCAGCGGGTGGAAGGGCGTGCTCGTCACGCCGATCGACCCGGAGGCGCCGCACCTCGCGGCGGTGGCCCGGCGCGGCACGCCCGTGGTCGTCGTGGACCGGACCCCCCGCGCGGAGTCACTCTGCTCGGTCGCGGTCGACGACGTGCTCGGCGGCACCCTCGCGGTGGAGCACCTGCTCGACCGCGGCCACGAACGGATCGCGTTCGTCGGCGGCCCCGCTTCGATCGGCCAGGTGCGCGACCGGCTGCAGGGCGCGACCGAAGGGCTGCGCTCGGCCGGGGCGCCACCGCCGACGGTGATCGGCACCGACGCGACGTCGGTGCGCGAGGGCCGGACGGCGGGCGAGCGGATCCTGGGCCTGCCGCGCGGCAAGCGACCCACGGCCGCGTTCTGCGCCAACGACCTGCTCGCCCTCGGCCTGCTCCAGCAGCTGGTCGCCACCGGGCTCGACGTACCCGACGACCTGGCGATCGTCGGCTACGACGACATCTACTTCGCCGGTGCCGCGGCGGTCCCGCTCACCTCCGTGCGCCAGCCCCGCCACGAGCTGGGGCGGCGCGCGGCCGAGCTGGTGCTGGACGAGGCCGCGAACCCCGACCACGCGCACCGGCAGCTCGTGCTGCTTCCCGAGCTGGTGGCGCGGACCTCGACGCTGGGTTGAGGCTGGGTTGGGGTCGGTTGAGAGCTGGGGCGTCAGCCGCGGAAGGCCGTCACGCCGTCGAGGGTCGGGACGAAGACGAAGCCGCCGTCGACCACCTCGGACGGGAAGTGCGTCAGCGAGCCGGCGTGGAGGCGCTGCACGAGGGACCCGTCGGACAGCCGCAGCACCAGGAGGTCACCGCTGTCGCGGTCGGCGACGTACACCCGGTGTCCGGCCACGACCGGCGAGCCGTAGAGGCCGGGGGCGGCCCACCGCCACGTGCAGCCCGGAGCGGCCGACCCGCAGCGCCTTGACCTGGTGCTGGAACAGGCAGCCGAACAGCACGGTGCTGCCCGTGACCGCCGTGCCGCCGAACGCGCTGCAGCCGTCGAGCGATGCGACCTGCGAGCCGACGCCGCCCAGGTGCTCGCGCAGCAGGTAGACGGTGCCGCGCTTGCCCGCGATCACGATGCGGTGCACGGAGGGCACCATCGCCGGCGACGAGGTGCCGAGGTCCAGGTCGCCCTGGTTGTCCTCGGGCCAGGTGGACGGGGCGAAGATCGACTGGGGCTCCAGCGTCCGCGGCGAGAGCTCGATGACGGAGTCGCTGTGGTCCCAGGTGCCGCCGAGCTCCGCTCCGTTGCCGCTGGCGACGTAGACGTTGCCGTTGTCCCCGAGCACGGGCCCGGCTGGCGACCACATCCCCGCCTCCCGGTCGGTCGGCACCGCGTAGTGGTAGGTGTGGCCGCGTCCGGTGACCGCCGTCGAGGTCACGTAGCCGACGTAGTTGTCGCAGTCGCCGGCCAGTCCCCCGAAGGAGACGATCACCCGGCCGTCGGCCACCAGGACGGCCGAGCGCTCCTGCTCCGCCATGCGGTTGCGTGACGGCAGCAGGTCGAGGTCCTCGTGCCAGCGGCGGTGGCCGGTGGAGGCGTCCAGCGCCCACAGCGTGTGGTGGCCGCCCACCGTCTCCGCCACGACGAACACCGAACCGGTGGTGGCGTCGTACGCCGGGGTCCCGGTGATGCCGAGCGGGTCGATGTTGCCGCAGGGCAGGCCGCTCAACGGCTGGGGCCGGCCCAGCTTGACCGACCACCGACGTTGGCCGGTGCGTGCGCTCAGGCCGTAGACGCGGTCCGCCTCGGTGGCCACGACCAGCGTCGAGCCGAGGACGAGCGGCTCGCCGTACACGGCGCCGCGAAGCCCGGTGGTCCAGGCGTGGCGGAGCGGCGTGGCCGGCGACCGGGGCACGGCACCGGCCCGGGAGGCCGACCCGTGGTACTGCGTCCAGTCGGTGAACGGGAAGGCCGAGGCGCTTCCCGCCGTCGCGAGCGACAGCACGATCAGGACGGTCACCAGAACGGGGGTCAGCCGGCGCATCCCGCCATTGTGCCCCGGGGCTCCGGGCATCCGGCTGGCCGATACCTGGGTTGTCGACCCGCTGCTTCCCCGCGACGACGGGGAGCAGCAGGGTGATCGCGTGCAGGTACGCGTGGAGCACCTCGACCACCCCCTCGGCATCGGCGAGCGCGAGCCGCGGCTCTCGTGGCGGCTCCCGGCGGATGCCGGACCGCCAGCTGGCCTACGAGGTGGAGGTCGACGGCGCCGTCACGCGCGTCGAGGGCGACGCCCACGTGCTGGTGCCGTGGCCCGCGAGGGCGTTGGCGTCGGGGGAGCGGCGCGAGGTCCGGGTCCGGGTCGAGACCGACGCCGGCCTCGGCGCGTGGTCGGAGCCGGTGGCGGTCGAGGCGGGCCTGCTCACCACGGCCGACTGGAGCGCCTCCTGGATCTCCACGGGCGCCTCCACCGATGACCAGCCCGGCCGCGCGGGCCACCGGCCGGCGTACCGGCTCCGCGGCGAGGTCGCCGTCGAGCGGCCGGTGGTGCGGGCCCGGCTGTACGCCACCGCGCACGGCATCTACGAGCTCGCCCTCGACGGGCAGCGGGTCGGCACCGACGAGCTGACGCCCGGCTACACGGAGTACGCCTCGCACACGCAGGTCCAGACCTACGACGTCACGGTGTCCATGGCTCCTGGGCACGCACGTGGTCGAGGCGCTGCTCGCCGACGGGTGGTACCGCGGCCAGGTCGGCATGCTCCGCGCCCACGACCAGTGGGGCACCGAGACGGCGTTCCTCGCCCAGCTGCGACCTCGAGCACGAGGACGGCAGCGACCACCGTCGTCGGCACCGACGCGACCTGGCGGTGGGCGCCCTCGCACATCACCGAGCCGACCTGATCGAGGGCCAGCACGAGGACCGCCGGCTGCTCGGCGGTCGAGCCGACCTGGCCGCCGGTGGTGGTGAGCGACCGCGGGTACGACGCCCTCGTCTGCTCGCCGGCGCCGCCGGTCCGCGCGGTCGAGGAGCTGCGGCCGGTCTCGGTGACCGAGGTCCGGCCCGGCGTGCACGTCGTCGACCTCGGCCAGAACATCAACGGCCGGGTCCGGCTGTCATCGCCTCGGCGCCGGCCGGCACCCGGATCACGCTGACCCACGGCGAGGCGCTCGGCCCCGACGGCGACGTGACGATGGACCACCTGCGCCCGAGCGTGCCGTTCCTGCCCGAGCCGCTGAGCGCCGGCCAGGTCGACGTCGTCGTCTCGGCCGGCGTCGAGGGCGACGTGTTCGAGCCGCGGCTGACCACGCACGGCTTCCAGTACGTGCGGGTCGAGGGCCACCCCGGCCCGCTCACCGCCGACGACGTGACCGGCGTGGTCGTGCACACCGACCTGTCGCCCCGAGGCTCCTTCGCCTGCAGCGACGACCGCATCAACCGGCTGCACGAGGCGGCCGTGTGGAGCTTCCGCGGCAACGCCTGCGACATCCCGACCGACTGCCCGACGCGCGAGCGCGCCGGCTGGACCGGCGACTGGCAGCTCTACGTGCCCACGGCGTCGTACCTCTACGACGTCGCCGGCTTCTCGCTGAAGTGGCTGCGCGACCTCGCCGTCGAGCCAGTGGGACGACGGCAACCTCGGCAACATGGCGCCGATGCCCGTCGCCGAGCGCACCGGGTTCCTCGAGAAGATGAACGGCTCCGCCGGCTGGGGCGACGCGGTCGTGCTGGTGCCGTGGGAGCTGTACGAGGAGTACGGCGACACCGCGGGTGCTCGCCGAGATCTGGCCGGCGATGGTGCGGTGGCTGGACCGCGTGGAGCGGATGGCGTCCGGGTCGCGGCACCCCTCGCGGATCGAGCGGCACGCCGGAGCCGCTGCCGCACGAGCAGTACCTCTGGGACACCGGCTTCCACTGGGGCGAGTGGCTCGAGCCCGGCGGCGAGCCCGCGGACTTCCCGGCGTTCATCGCCGCCGACAAGGCCGACGTCGCCACCGCCTTCTACGCCTGGTCGACGCGGCACGCCGCCCAGATCGCGGCGGTGCTGGGTCGGGACGACGAGGCGGCGAGGTACGCCGCGCTCTCGCGCGCACGTCGTCGACGCCTGGCGCACCGAGTTCGTGTCGGCCGACGGCCGGGTCGAGCCGCACACCCAGGCCGACCTGGTGCGCGCGCTGACCTTCGGGCTGGTGCCCGACGAGCACCGCCAGCGCGTCGCCGACGACCTCGCCGCGCTGGTGCGGGAGGCGGACGACCACCTGGCGACCGGCTTCCTGGCGACGCCCGACCTGCTGCCGGCGCTGGCCGACCACGGCCACCTCGACCTGGCGTACGAGCTGCTGTTCCAGGACTCCGAGCCGTCCTGGCTGGCGATGATCGACCGCGGCGCGACCACGATGTGGGAGCGCTGGGACGGCATCGACGCCGACGGCGTCCCGCACGAGTCGCTCAACCACTACTCCAAGGGCGCGGTGATCTCGTTCCTGCACCGCTACGTCGCGGGGCTGCAGCGGCTCGAGCCGACCTGGCGCCGCTTCCGCGTCGAGCCGATGCCCCTGACGGTGAGCGGCGGCGGGATCACCTCCGCGTCGACGGAGCACCTGTCGCCGCACGGCCGGATCGCGGTGTCGTGGACGCTGGGCGACTCCCTCGAGCTCACCGTCACGGTGCCCCCCGGCTGCGTCGCCGAGGTGGTGCTGCCGCAGGGCGAGTACGAGGTGGGGCCGGGGACGCACCGCTTCTGAGGCTGCTCGTGTCGAGAGGTCGCGAGCGAGTCGCCGGCGGTCAGCGAGTCTCGTGACAGGCGCTAGCGCGCCTTCCTCGACCAGCGTCAGGACGCCTCGCTGGTTGTCGAGGGTCGAGCCCATCCGGACCCCAGCCTCTCCGTCTCGAGCCAGCCGATAGCACGGTCCTCGACCAGCGGTCAGGCGTGGCAGGCGATCGGGCCACCGTGGAGGGCGACCATCTCCGGCCACAGGGACGGGATGCGCAGGGGGACCGGAGGCTCGTACGCCGGGTCGACCTCGGTGTAGGCCCGATGCAGGTTGCAGACCACCCGCTCGGCCTCCGGCCAGTCGGCGTACGGCCCACCGGCGTGCTTCTGGGCCGCCTCCAGGGGCGACAGGCCGGCGGCGTGCGACTCGCGGGCGATCTCCTCGATCCAGTCGACGTACCCCTCGAGGTCGTCGAGCACCCGGCCGACCTCGTCCCCACGACAGGCGGGGCCGTGACCCGGGAGCAGGGCGCTCGGCTCGAGGTCGCGCATCCGCCGGACGGCCGTCCTGAAGCCGGCCATCGAACCCTCCAGGAAGATCGGGTGGCCGCCCGAGAACGCCAGGTCGCCGGCGAAGAACACCTTCTGCTCGGGCAGCCAGACGCCGATGTCGTGGGTGGAGTGGGCGGGACCCATCACCTGGAGCTCGACGACGGACTCACCGAGGTGCAGGGTGATGTCGCTGTCCACGGTGACGTCCGGCGGGCGCACGACCAGGTCGCCGTAGTCCGCGGGCAGCTCCTCGGTCGCCTTGAGCCCGGCGCGCAGGACACCCTCGCGGCAGAGGTGGTGGCCGATGATCGTCGTCGACGCCGGCAGGAACCCGTTGCCGTAGGTGTGGTCGGGATGGTGGTGGGTGTTCACCGCGATCCGCGGACCGCGTTCGGCAACCCCGGCCACCTCGGCGAGCAGGGCGCGGTTGCGCTTCTCCGTCGACGTGGTGTCGACCAGCAGGGCGTCGCCCGACCCGTCGGTCACCACGCCGCAGTTGTTGACCATCCACCCACCCTCGGGCTGGACGAAGGCGTAGACCCCCGGTGCCAGCTCGTCGAGGTATGACGTCCCGTCCTCCCAGCTCATGGCTCCAGTCAGCCGTAGGAACCCGTGCGCGACAAGGGAGGTGAGCATCACCAGGGCCTATCGCTGCCATGCGCCGGTGGCGCGTTCCGGGGACGCGGCCGCGCTGGTGGACTTGGTCGGTGACGGGGACCGGTCAGGGCGTCGGCGCGCCCGAGCGGACCGGCGCGATCCGCTGGCCGTTGCTGCTGGTCCTCGCCTCGCTGGCCGCCGTCGCCCCCGTCGCCACCGACCTCTACCTCCCGGGCTTCCCGGCCATCGGCGCCGACCTCGGCGCCGAGGCCAGCGAGGTCCAGCTGACCCTCACGGCGTTCCTGGCCGGGCTCGCGTTCGGCCAGCTGGTGATGGGCCCGCTGTCCGACCGGCGGGGGCGCCGCGGCCCGCTGATCGTGAGCGCCTCGGTCTGCGTGGTGGCCGCCGTCGTCTGCGCGGTCGCGCCCTCCCTGCCGGTGCTCGTGGCGGCCCGCCTCGTGCAGGGCTTCGCCGGCGCGGGCGGCATGGTCATCGGCCGCGCGATCATCGCCGACGTCGTCACCGGCCGGGCGGCGGCCCGGGCGTTCACGCTGATGATCACCGTCGGCGGCGTCGCGCCGGTGCTCGCGCCCCTGGTGGGCGGCCTGCTCGCCGGGCCGGTGGGCTGGCGGGGGATGCTCTGGACGGTCGCCGCGCTCTGCGTGGCCATGCTGGTGGGCGTGCTCGTCGTGGTGCCGGAGACGCATCCGGCCGAGACCCGCCGGACCACCCCGTCGGTGCGCGACGGGGTGCGCAGCGTGCTGGCCACCCGCGCCTTCCGCGGCCCGCTCGCCGTCTTCGCGCTGGGCTTCGGCGTGATGATGGCCTACATCTCGGCCTCGCCCGTTCCTCTACCAGGACGTCGTCGGGCTCTCCGAGGTCGGGTACGGCGTGGCGTTCGGCATCAACGCGGCCGGGCTCATCGGGTTGGGCTGGGTGGCCGGGCACTCGGTCGACCGCTGGTCCCCGCGCACGATGGTGCGGACCGCGGTGGCGGCGCAGGTCACGGCCTCCCTGACGTTCCTGGTGCTCGCGGTCGCCGGTGCGCCGACCTGGCTGCTGCCCGTGCCGATCTTCTTCGCCGTGGCCAGCAACGGCGCGATCATGGGCAACTCCGCCGCCCTGGCGATGTCCTGGGTGCGTTCCGTGGCCGGCACGGGCAGCGCGGTGCTCGGCTTCTGCCAGTTCGGGCTGGGGGCCGTGGTGGCGCCGCTCGTCGGGCTCGGCGGGTCGTCCTCGGCCGTCGTACCGGCCCTGGTGATGACCGGCTGCTCAGCGCTCGGCTTCGTCGCCAGCCGGGTCGCGCTGGGCTGACCCTTGGGCTGATCGGCCGGTCTCAGCCGACGGCCGCGTCCTCGACGGCGACGGCGACGTCGTACAGCAGGCGGCGCAGCCAGACGACCGCGGGCTCGGTGTCGCGGCGCGGGTGCCAGTGGGCGGCCTCGGTGATCTGGACCGGCGTGAGCGGCGTGTCCACGACGACCAGGTCGAGGATCGCCAGGCACCGGTTGGCCAGGCGGGCCGGCACGAAGGCGCACATGTCGGTGCCGCTGACGGCGAACGGAAGGGTCAGCAGGCTGACGTGACCTGGACCAGCACCGGCCGGTCGACCACGCCGAGCCGCTCCATCTCGATCTCGAGCGGTCGACGGCGCTCGCCCGCTGCGCCGAACTCGGCCACCGCGTGCGGCATGTGCTGGAGGTCGTCGAGGGTGAGGCGCGCCGTCCCCGAGACGCGGGTTGCCGCTCGCCACGACGCAGACCAGGTGGTCGGTGAACACCGGCTGCTTGCGGCCGGGGAACTCGAAGCCGAGGGGTCCGATGATCAGGTCCCGGCGCATCAGCTGGCTCTCGAACTGGTCGGGCGCGACCCCGACGGCGTCCAAGGCGACCGAGCAGCCCGGCGCCTGCTCGGCCAGCAGCCGGTTCAGCGGCTCGGCCAGCACGGTCATCGCGTACTCCGACAGGCTGACCGTGAACAACCGGTTGCTGGACGTCGGGTCGAAGTCGCGCTGGTTGCCGAGCAGGGCTTCCGCCGCCTCGACCGCCTCCTCGACGGCCGGCTTGAGCCGCTCGGCCAGGGGCGAGAGCTCGAACCCACGGCCCACGCGCACCAGCAGCTCGTCGTCGAAGTGCTTGCGCAGCCGTGCCAGCGCGCCGCTCATCGCGGGCTGGCTCATCGTCATCCGCTCGCCGGCGTGGGTCAGGTTCCGCTCCTCCAGCAGGGCGTGCAGGGCGAGCAGCAGGTTGGCGTCGACCTCGCGCAACCGCTCCTTCACGACCTGCTCCTCCCATCGGACCGCTGGTGACTTTAGTGCCCCGACCGACGGCCTTCGCCGGCTGCGCCCCGCCCAGCACCCGCCATGGCTGCGTTGCCGTCGCTCGAAAGACGCCCGGTCTGCCTTCGCTCCGGCGCCTTGCCATGGCACGCACTGGACGACGCTCGCCAGGCAAACGCCGTCGGTCGCGGCACTAGTCTCGCGGTCATGGCCCTCGGCGGCACCGACCTCAACCTGCTGCTCCCGCTGAAGGTGCTGCTCGAGGAGGGCAACGTCACCCGGGCCGGGCAGCGGCTGGAGCTCAGCCAGCCCGCGATGAGCGCGGCCCTGGCGCGGCTGCGGCGGCGGTTCGACGACGAGCTGCTGGTGCGCGCCGGTCGTGACTACGAGCTGACGCCGTTGGCCCGCGACCTGCTCCCCGAGGTGCAGCACGCCGTCCGCCTGATGCAGCGGGCGCTCGCAGCTCGAGGACGAGTTCGACCCGTCGACCAGTCGACGCGCACCTTCCGGATGGCGATGAGCGACTACGCCATCGCGGTCGTGCACGAGCCGCTGGTCCGCCTGCTCGGCGCCTCCGCGCCCGGGGTACGGCTCTCGGATCGCCAACCTCGGACCCGACGCGCGCTCGTCCGAGCGGGTGCTCCTGGAGTACGACGCGCTGATCGCGCCGCTGGGGTTCGGCTTCCCCGGCGAGTCCCGGCCGCTGTGGCGCGACCGGATGGTGCTGTCGCCGACCGGCGCAACTCCCGGCTGGTCGACGGGACGCTGACCCTGCGAGGACCTCGCCGAGCTCGCGGCACGCCGTCAGCAGCTTCGGCCCGGGCATCCTGACCCCGGTCGACCGGGCCTTCGGCGAGCTCGGCATCGAACGCCGGATCGCGCTGCAGGTGGCCGGGTTCCTGCCGCTGCCGTTCGTGATCGAGGGCACCGACCTGGTCGCCGTCGTGACCCAACGGCTGGCGCGGCTCCACCTGCGGCCGGACGGGCCGGTGGTGATGGTCGAGCCGCCGTTCGACGAGGTGGTGCTGGCCGAGGGCTACTGGTTCGCCACCGACCGGCTCTCCGACCCGGCGCACCGGTGGCTGTTCGCCCGGCTCGACGAGCTCGCCGAGGAGCTGGCCAGGGCGGTCCCCGGGCAGCCGGCCCGCGAGCGGGCCCGCGCGTGACTCCCTCCGATGCTCGCCGGCGCGCTGCTGTTCGACAACGACGGCGTGCTGGTCGACTCCGACGAGCCCGTCCACGACGCGTGGGCGGCGTGGGCGGGCCACTACGGGCTCGACGCCGACGAGGTGCTCGGGCAGATCCACGGACGCCGTACGTCGGAGTCGGTCGCGCTGCTGCTGCCGGACGGCGACCACGGCGCGGGGTTGGCCCTGATCGACCGACTGGAGATGGAGGCGGCCGACCGGACGCTGGCCATGCCGGGCGCCCGCGCCCTGCTGTCGGCGGTGGTGGCGCTGGGCGTCCCGTGGGCCGTGGTCACCTCCGGCACGCCCCCGCTCGCGCGGGCGCGGCTCGCGGCGGCCGGGCTCCCGATGCCAGCGGTGCTGGTCACAGGCGACGACGTGCCGCAGGGCAAGCCCGCGCCCGACCCCTACCTCGCCGCCGCCGATCGCCTGGTCGTGCCGGCGGTCGCCTGCGTGGTGTTCGAGGACAGCCCGCCCGGGGTGGCGGCCGCGCGGGCCGCCGGCGTCGCCGCGGTGGTCGGGGTCAACCTGCGCGATCCCGGACGTCGACACCTGGGGCCGGGTGCCGGACCTGGGCTCGGTCACCGTCGTCGCGGACGGCGACGGGGTGCGGGTGAGCGTGCCGCCCGCTGGCGTCTTGAGGAGGTTGCGCAGCAAGCCGATCAGCGAGAACCTCCGGTGCGCGTGCCGCGTGGTCTCGTGACGGGACTTCGTCCCGTCCTCGACGCGGCGTGAGCCTGCTCCCAGTGGTTGCGGTTGGTCGCGCCGCCGGGTCCGGCGAGGTAGCCGACGAACAGCCCGTCGGGATCGCGCTCGGCGCGGATCTCCTGCAGCCGCTGGCCAAGTCGTCGTCGGAGAGGAACTGACCTGCCGGCGGGAGAGGTCGGAGTCGCCGAGGTACTGGCCGACCGTCAC
Organism: uncultured Actinomycetota bacterium; assembly: GCA_963774575.1. GTDB lineage: Bacteria > Actinomycetota > Actinomycetes > Propionibacteriales > Nocardioidaceae > Nocardioides. Next base: position 160,469 of record CAVZFO010000015.1, read on the forward strand.
CGGCTCGAGGTCGGCCATCGCCGACTCCAGCCACCGACGCGGGCGCTCGTCGTCGGCGGGGTCCTCCCAGAGCACGTACGACGCGAGGTAGATCTCCGACTGGAGCGAGAACGCCATGTCCGGCAGCGCCCGCAGCGGCGCCATGCTGAACCAGATCGTGAAGGCCTTGTCGTCGGGCAGCGTCGTGTAGGCGCGGCGCATCGCCGGCACCACCTCGGCGGCCGGGCCCGGTGAGCCACGCGTTGTCGACCGCCCAGCGGTGACCCTCGGGGTTGTCCTCGAGCTGGCGCTTGCGCTGCTCCTCGAGGGTCGTCGGCACCGCGTCGAGGACCAGCAGCGCCCGGTCGAGCGCCGGGTTGGTGCGGAAGGGCGCCAGCGCTGCGTCCGCCTCGGCCGTGCGACGACCAGGGCGACACCGGTGACCAGCAGCACGGGCGTGCGGCGAGGGTGCGGTCGGTCTTGGTCAGCGCGACGATCTCGACGGTGTCGGCGACGGAGTGGTGGGTGTCGTGCAGCCAGGTCATCACCTCGTCGAAGTCGTCGAGGGAGAAGGCGTGCACGGTCTGGGCGAGGTGCCCCGGCGCCGGCATCGTGCGCAGGTGGAACCGGGTGACCACGCCGAAGAAGCCCGGGCCGGCTCCGCGCGCGGCCCAGAAGAGGTCGGCGTTCTCGCTCGGCGTCCGCGCGCACGAGCTCGCCGGCGGCGGTGACCACGTCGATGGCCACGACGTACTCGGCGGCCCAGCCCCAGCCGCGGGCGTTCCAGCCCTGGCCGCCCTGGAGCAGGAAGCCGCCGAGGCCGACGGTGGGGCAGTGGCCGCCGGGGAAGAACCGGCCGAGGGAGTCGAGGTACGGCGCGAGCTCGGCGCCGCCCTGCACGGCCGGCGACGGCGGTGACGATGCCGGTGGCCTCGTCGTACGAGAGCTCGCGCAGGGCGCCCAGGTCGATGACGAGGGCGTCGTCGCGCACCGACCACTGGGCCCAGCTGTGCCCGCCGGACCGGACGGCGACCTGCCAGCCGCGCTCGCGGGCCAGCCGGACCCCGGCGACCACGTCCTGCTCGGTCTGCGGCCGCAGCACGGCCGCGGGTTCCGGTGCGGTCAGCCGCCGGTTGAAGATCCGGTCGACGCGGGCCTCCTCGAAGCCGGCTCCTCGCGAAGCGACATCAGGCCGGACGCTAGGCAGTCACTAGGCAGGTGCGACCAGCGCACCGAGTGTCTGGCCCATGATCCGGCCGGGGTCGGCGCCGGGGGTGTCGGGGTGGATCTCCCACTCGGCGAGCTGCAGGCTGTTGTCGAGCACCATCTTCACGCGCGGGAAGCGCCGGTCCATGAAGGCCGGGAGCACCTCGTCGACCGTCGCGCCCGAGGTGAGCATCTCCGCCAGCACCACGGCGTCCTCGGCACACATCGCGGCGCCCTGCGCGATCAGCGGCGGGCACGCGTGGGCGGCGTCGCCGATGATGACGGTGCGGCCGCGGTACCACGGAGAGTCGACGAAGATGGTCTCGATCCACTGGTAGTTGACGATCGCGTCGTCGGCCAGGGAGTCACGCACCTGGCCCCAGATGCCGCCGTACCCCTGGCCGCGCTCCTTGAGCTGGGCGCCGTTCGGGCCCTCGCCGACGAAGGAGCGGTCCAGGTTCTCCTCGAGCAGGAAGGCGTAGCAGAGGTCCTCGGAGATCGGGGTGTAGCCGGCCTTGTACTTCGGGCCGCCGTAGTAGAGCTCGGAGCAGTCCATCTCGGCCGGGCGCGCGGCGACGGTGCGCCAGATGCCCATGCCGACGTGGTGGGGCTCGTCTCGATGCCGATCATGCCGCGCACCTTGGAGCGGATGCCGTCGGCGCCGACGACCAGGTCGACGGTCTCGGTCGTCCCGTCGGAGAGCGTGGCGACCACCGAGTCGCCGCGGTCGTCGATCTCCGTGACCGTGGTGCCGAGCCGGACGTCGACGCCGGCCTTGACCACCTCGTCGGCGAGGACGTCGGCGATGTCGCCGCGCAGCGCGCCCATCGTGCCGGGCAGGTCGGGACCGCCCATCGGGGGCGTGTGGATCTCGGCGATCACGTGGCCGTCGGCGGTCTTGAGCCGCAGGTGGCTGAAGGGGAAGCCGCGCTCGGCGAGCTGGTCGTAGATGCCGACCGCCTGGAAGGCCTTGAGCGCGTTGCCCTGCAGCGTGATGCCGTGGCCCACGCCGCCCAGCTCGTGGCGCAGGTCGACGAGCACCACCTCGACGCCCTTCTGGGCGAGGCCGAGGGACAGCACGCCCCCGGCGATGCCGCCGCCGACGACGAGGACCCGACGACTGAGGAGGGACCTGGGGCGACTCGGTCATGGGATCTCCTCGGGGGTTGACGGGTGAGAGTACGTCGCGACGGACGACGTCGGCCATCAGGTCGAGGACCTGGTCGACGGCGCCGATCCGTGCGGACAGGTTGAGGAAGCCGTGCAGCATGCCGGCGGCGACGACGGTGCGTACGTCGACGCCCGCAGCCGCGGCTTGCTCGGCGAACGCTTCGCCCGACGTGCGGAGGTCGTCGTACTCGGCGTCGACGATCAGCGTCGGCGGCAGGCCGGTCAGGTCTGCGAGTGCCGGGAAGGAGTAGCCGTCGGCCAGGTCGGGAGGACCACCGAGGTAGTTGGCATTGAGCCCGGCCGTCGCGTCGGGGGTGAACCGGAGCGCCGGGGGCACCTCGTCGAGCAGCGCGGCGAGGGCGGCGTCGGGCGCGGGCAGCAGCGGGTGCAGCACAGGGTAGATCGGGATCAGCGCGGCCGGTGCCCACGCGTCCTCGTCGCGGAGGCGGAGCACCGTCGCCGTCGCCAGGTTGCCTCCCGCACTGGCGCCACCGATCGCCAGCCGGCGGGGGTCGACACCCAGCTCGTCCGCGTGGTCGCGCAGCCAGCGTGCGGCGGCGACGCAGTCGTCCAGGGGGACCGGGTGGTGCACGCCGCCGACCGCGAGGCGGTAGTCGACGCTGACGACGACGGCCCCGGCGCGGACGCAGATCTCGCGCGCCGTGCGGTCCGCCTCGGGCATGTCCAGGTCGCCGAACATGAAGGCACCACCGTGCAGCCACAGCAGTGCCGGCCGGTCGCCCGGCACGTCATCGGTCTGGTCGTCGGCCGGCTGGTAGACCCGCACGGGGACCGGGCCGTGCGGACCGGTGACGAGCAGGTCGCGGGTGCGTGCGTCGGGGGCCGGGTCGAGCGGCGGTTCGAGGAACTCCCGCACCCTCCGGTCGGCCTCGGGGTCGGACATCGCCTCCTGCAGCGAGCTGATGCCGTCGAGAAGGTGGAACCGCTCGGCAACGGCCGGGTCGATCGCCATGGTCAGCCGGCCGCGGGGACGGGGAACATGGAGGGCCGCGCGCCGGTGATCCAGCCGACCAGGTGGTCGGTCTCGGTCTCGGCCATCGCCACGTCGGCCACCTTGCGGCCGCGGTTGAGCACGACGATGCGGTCGGCGACCTGCTCGCAGAGCGGCAGGTTGTGGGTGACCAGGACGATCGCGATCCCCTGGTCGGCCATCCGGCGGATGAGCGACTCGACGTTCTTGGTCTGCTCGTAGCCGAGCGCGGCCGTCGGCTCGTCGAGGAGCAGCACGCCCTGGGACTCCCCGCTGACGCGGACCGCGCTCCGGGCCAGGGCGACGACCTGGCGCTGTCCGCCGGAGAGCATCTCCACGGGTCGGGTCATGGGAGCGGTTCGGACACCGAGCCGGTCGAGCTCGGCCTCGGAGGACCTGCGCATCGCCTTGCGGTCCACGAAGCCCAGCAGCCCGAGCAGCCCGGGGCGCAGCTTCTCCCTGCCCAGGTTGAGGTTGGTCGAGATGTCCTGCGCCTCGACCAGGGCCAGGTCCTGGTAGACCATCTGGATCCCGGCGGCGGCGGCGTGGCTGGGCGCCTGGAAGACCTGCTCCTCTCCGCGGACGCGGATGCTGCCGTGGGAAGGCTTGTGCGCTCCGGACATCACCTTCAGCAGCGTCGACTTGCCGGCGCCGTTGTCGCCGAGCAACCCGACGACCTCGCCGGGCATCACGTGGAAGTCGATCTGGTCCAGGGCCCGGACGAAGCCGTAGTGCAGCTCGATGCCGCTCAGCTCCAGGGCGGGGACTCCGGCCGCCCGGCGGGCGACAGGGTTCTGGTCGCTCATGGACTCAGCCCTTCTTGGCGTGGACGGAGAGGTTGGCCGACATCAACCGGTCGGACACGCCGTTCTGCAGCGCCCGCTCGAACATCAGCGAGCCGAGCAGCAGCGCGCCCGTGCAGACCGTGGCCCAGTAGGGCTGGATGCCGCGGATCGTCAGCCCGTTGGAGATGGTGGCCAGGATCAGCGCGCCGACCGCGACGCGCGGCAGGCTGCCGCGGCCACCGGTGAGGGCGACGCCGGCCAGGGCGACCGCCGTCAGCGCGTTGAAGATGATCTGGGGGCTGGCCGCGGGGTTGGCCTCGGTGACCACGGCGGTGGTGACCAGGCCCCCCAGGGCGGCGAGGGTGCCCGAGATCACGAAGCCGAGCACCTTGTAGCGGTCGCTCTGGATGCCCGCCCGGCGGACGGCCTCGGCGTTGCCGCCCACGGCCATCAGCCGCAGCCCGTCGCGGGTGCGGGTGAGGAACACCGTGCCGACGATGAAGACGGCGGTCACGATGAAGACGGGGGCGGGCACTCCGACGAACGAGCCGAAGCTCAGGTAGCGATGGGTGCCCATGAACTCGAGCTGGGTGAGGCCCGGGAAGGTGTAGCCACCGGCGACCACGGCCGCGAGGCCGGAGAGCACCGACAGGGTGCCGATGGTGACGATGATCGGGTTGAAGCCGCGCAGCACGATCAGGCCGTTGCTGATCCCGACGAGCACGCCGCACGCGAGGCCGGCCGCAAGCCCGATCCAGGTCGCGTAGCCGTGGGTGAGCAGCCACCCGCACACGCAGGCGGAGATGGCGGCCGTGCCCGGCAGGGAGAGGTCCAGGACGCCGGTCATCACGCCGATGCCGACGCCGGCGGCGAAGAGCGCCGTCATGGCGGCCGCGTTGGCGACCAGCATCGAGTTGTCGAGGGTGAAGAAGTAGGGGGAGCACCAGAACGCGAAGATGACGATCAACAGGCCCCAGAGCAGGAAGATGCCGCGGTCCCTCAGGAACACCAGCACCGTCACGGAGCGCGGTACGTCGTCCCCGGTCGGGATCGGCGCGGGGCCGGGGCTGGCTGATGATCAGCCCCGGCCTCCACGTCGGACCGCGGACCTGACTGGGCCTCGAGCCCGGTCACCTCAGGGGTGGTCACGAGGGTCACCCCTCCGCCTTGATGACCTTTTGCGGCACGGTGAGCTGCTCGCCGGTCATGGTCGGGTCGTCGATCATCTTCGCCAGGGTGTCGAACGACTGCACCATGTCGTCCTGGAACTGGAGGGCGACCGACGCGTAGATCTTGCCGTCCTTGACCGCCTGGAGCACCTCGTCGTTGCCGCCGGTCTCGGTCAGGCAGGGGAGGTCCTTGCCGGCCGCGGCGAAGGCGCCCAGGGCCCCGAGCGAGCCTTCGTCGTTCTGACCCATGACCGCGTTGATGCCGGGGTTGCCCTGGAGGGCGGCTGCCGACGTCGGTCTGGGCCTTGGCCCGGTCGGTGATCGTGATGGTGCTGACGATCTCGGCGTCCGGCGCGGTCTTGGCGAGGGCGGCCTTGATGGCCTTGTCCTGCTCCTCCTTGCCGGCGGTGCCGGGCTGGCTCTCGCCGTAGAGGACCTCGGCCTTGCCGCCGAGCTTCTCGTTGATGCAGTTGCCGAGCTCCTCACCCATGGCGGTGCCCTGGGCGACGTAGTCGATGGTGGAGAACGAGACGCCGGGCTCCAGGCCGTCGAGGCCGTAGTCGGCCGGGGTGCCGTTGAGGATCAGCGGGACCTTCTTCTCGAGCGCGGTCTGCACGAGCGCTGCGGCGGCGGGCGGCGCGATCATGATCGCCCACGCGCCGTCCACGCGACCCGACTCGATGACGCTGGTGAGGTCGGTGACCTGCTTCTGGGGGTCCATGTTGGGGTCCTGGACGATGACGTCGTACCCCTTGCTCTTGCCGTAGCCCGTGACGCCCTCCGAGAGCCCCTTCATGGCCGGGATGGCCAGGCCGATGGGCGAGAAGGCGATGGTCTTGCCGGCGCTGCCGCTGTCGCCGCTACCGGCGTCGCCCGAGCCACTGTCAGCACTGGAGGTGCCCCCGCCGCACGCGGCGAGGGAGAAGAGGCTGCCCACGGCGATGGCGGCGAACGCCATCCGACGGGGCTTGGAGGTGTGGAACATCGTGACTCCTGGTCTCGAGGCAGCAGAGGCACCGCCTGTGCGGTCGCTCACACCAAACACCCGGCGCACGGAGGACCCGGAACCCCGAACGCCGTGATGCCAGGCATCGACGGCTGTGCTTTCCGCGTGCCGCGCGGCCGCACCTAGCGTGATCGCGTCGGACCGTCACGCCCCACCGAGGAGCACACCCCCATGGCTTACGTCGTCACCGCCACCTGGACCGCCGAGCCCGGCCAGGAGGACGTCGTCCGCGACGCGATCGAGAAGCTCACGCCGCCGTCCCGGGCGGAGGCCGGCAACGTGTTCTACCAGGCCTACCAGGACCCGGCCGCGCCGTCGGTGTTCCGGCTGTTCGAGATCTACGCCGACGAGGCGGCGTACGCCGCGCACGGCGCCTCCGACCACTTCGCGGAGTTCGGGCTCAACCAGGCGATCCCCGTCCTCGCCACGCGCGAACGCGCGTTCTACGAGACCCTCGGCTGAGCACTCATGAGACTCGCCGCCTTCCGGAGACCCGACGACGAACCGGGTGACCGCTTCGTCGGTCTGGTGCTCGGCCAGGGCGAGCACCTGCGCATCCACCCCTTCGCCGTGGACGCCGACCTCGTCGTGCTGCTCGCCCAGACCCGGGAGCGCCGCGAGGCGCTGGCCGACGAGGCCGCCGCCCACGACGGCCTGCCGCTCGACGACGTGGAGCTGCTGCCGCCGGTCTACCCGACCTCGATGCGCGACTTCCTGAGCTTCGAGGCGCACGTCGACGGGATGGAGCGCGGTCAGGGCAACCCCGGGCCGCCGCCGGAGTGGTACCAGGCGCCGGTCTTCCTGTTCATGGCCCCGCACGCGGTCACCGGACCGTACGCCGATGTCGCGATCGCGCCCGACACCGAGCGGTTCGACTTCGAGCTCGAGATCGCCGCCATCGTGTGCCGGGACGTCCACAACGCGTCGCTGGCCGAGGCCCGCGACGCGATCGGCGGCTACTGCGTGATGAACGACTGGTCCGCCCGCGACGTGCAGGGCCGCGAGATGAAGCTCAAGCTCGGCCCGTCGAAGGGCAAGGACTTCGCGACCACCATCGGACCGTGGGTCGTCACGGCCGACGAGCTCGACGGCTACCGCGACGAGGACGGGTTCCTGGACCTCGAGATGACCGTCAGCGTCAACGACGTGCAGGTCGGCGCCGACCGCTCCGGGCACATGGGGTGGTCCTTCGAGCAGCTGGTGTCCTACGCCTCGCGGGCCTCGTGGGTGAAGGCCGGAGAGGTGCTGGCGTCGGGCACCTGCGCCTCGGGCTCGCTCGCCGAGTCGTGGGGGCGCACCGGCTCGCTGACGCCGCCGCCGCTGCAGGTCGGCGACGTCGTGGAGATGACCATCGAGCACCTCGGCACCATCCGGAACCGGGTCGTCGGGTCCGACGAGACCCTGCCGCCGGTGCCGGTCGCCCGTCGCCGGCTGGCCACGGTGGCCCGGGACGCCTGATGCCGCCCACGGTCACGACGGTCGACCCGGCCACCGGCATCGAGCTGGCGACGTACGACGCCCACGACGAGGCCGGCGTCGGCGCCGCCCTCACCGCCGCACACGCGGCCTTCCTGGCTTGGTCCGCTCGTCCCCTGGGCGAGCGGACCGACCTCCTCCGGGCGGTCGGCAAGGTGCTGACCGAACGGCGCGAGGAGTACGCCGCGCTGATGACCGCCGAGATGGGCAAGCCGCTCGCCGAGGCCCTGGCCGAGGTCGACAAGTGCGCCTGGAACTGCGACGTCGTCGCCGACCACGCGGCGGGCTGGCTGGCCGACCACGAGGTGGCCTCCGGCGCCGCGCGGTCCTGGTTGTCCTACGAGCCCCTGGGCGTGGTGTTCGCCGTGATGCCGTGGAACTACCCGTTCTGGCAGGTGCTGCGCTTCGCCTGTGCCGCCCTCGTCGCCGGCAACGCCGGCGTGCTCAAGCACTCGCCGAACGTCACGGGCTGCGCGCTCGCGATCGAGGAGCTCTTCCTGGCGGCCGGGGCGCCTGCGGGGCTGTTCACCACCGTCGTCCTGGCCGACGCGCAGCTCGCGGAGCTGACGCCCCGGATCATCGGGGACCCCGCGATCGCCGCCGTGACGCTGACCGGCTCCGAGCGGGCGGGCGAGGCCGTGGGTGCCGCAGCCGGGAGGTACCTGAAGAAGAGCGTGCTGGAGCTGGGCGGTTCCGACCCCTTCGTGGTGCTCGACGACGCCGACCTGCCGGCCGCGGCCGAGGTCGCGGCGAGGTCGCGGTTCGGCAACGGCGGCCAGTCGTGCATCGCGGCCAAGCGCTTCATCGTCGCGGAGTCCGTGGCGGACGAGTTCGTCGCCCTGCTCGCCGCGCGAGCGGCCGCGCTGGAGCTGGGTCCGATGGCGAGGGGAGACCTGCGCGACCAGCTGCACGCCCAGGTGCTCGCCTCGCTCGACCAGGGTGCGGACCTGGTCGCCGGCGGCACCCTGCCCGACGGGCCGGGCTGGTTCTACCCGCCGACCGTGCTCGACCACGTGCTGCCGCGGATGACCGTCTTCGACGAGGAGACCTTCGGGCCGGTCGCCGCGGTCGTCCGGGCCCGCGACGACGACCACGCCGTGGCGCTCGCCAACGACACGGCGTACGGGCTCGGTGCCGCCGTCTGGTCGACGTCGTCCCGTGGGCTCGAGGTCGGCAAGCGGATCCGCTCGGGCGCGCTGTTCGTCAACGCGATGGTGGCCTCCGACCCGCGGCTGCCCTTCGGCGGCATCGGGCGGTCGGGCTACGGCCGCGAGCTGTCGGCCGAGGGCACCCGCGAGTTCACCAACGTGCGCACGGTCTACGTGGGCTCGTGAACCGGACCCGTCTGGTCCCGGGGCGGCTCGACCACGTCGGGCTGACGGTCGGCGACCTCGACGACATGGTGGCGTGGTACGCCGAGGCGTTCGGGCTCACGGTCGAGTTCCACTTCGCCCTCGACCACCTGGAGTTCCGCGGCGTGATGCTGCGCTCGCCCGACGGGTGGCGGCTGGAGCTGCTGCACCGGCCCGGCTCGGTCGCGGGCCTCCAGGCCGGCAACCCGGTCGAGGCGGCGCTGACCCGCGGCTTCGGTCACCTGGCGATCGACGTGCCCGACGTCGACGCGGCGTACGAGCTGTTGCTCGACGCCGGAGCCACGGACCGGATGTCGCCCCGCCCCTCGCCCGAACCCGGGATCCGGATGGCCTACGTCGCCGACCCCGAGGGCAACCTGGTCGAGCTGCTCGACCGGACGACCGCCTCATGACCGGACGGCTGGCGGGCAAGATCGCGCTGATCACCGGCGTCGGCGGTGGCATGGGCGTCACCGCGGCTTCGTTGTTCGCCCGGGAGGGCGCCCGCGTCGTCGGCTGCGACCTGTCCGCCGAGGGCGCGGCCGCGACGCAGGAGGCCGTCCGGGCCGCGGGTGGCGAGATCACGGTGATGGGTGGGGTCGACCTGGGTGACGCGGACGCCGCCCGCGACTGGGTGGACGCCGCCGTGGCGACGTACGGCGGCATCGACGTCCTCTACAACAACGCCTCCACCCAGCGCTTCGGCGCGATCGACGAGCTGACCGTCGAGGAGTGGGACTTCACGATGAGGAACGAGCTGGACCTCGTCTACTACACGGTGCGCGCCGCGTGGCCGCACCTCAAGGCGCGCGGCGGCGGCTCGATCGTCAACGTCGGGTCGATCGCGGCGCTGCGCGGCGTGGAGTTCATGCCGCAGAACGCCCACGCCACCGCCAAGGCCGGCGTGATCGCGTTGACCCTGCAGCTGGTCGTGGAGGGCGGGCCGTTCGGCATCCGCGCCAACGTCGTCAGCCCCGGCATGACCTCGACCCCCAACACCGCGCCGCTGCTGGCCGACCCTCCCGAGCGGATGAAGCGGATCGTCCTGGACCGGATCCCGCTGGGCCGGGTACGGGCAGCCCGAGGATGTCGTCAACGCGGCACTGTTCCTGGCCTCCGACGAGTCGTCCTGGATCAGCGGCGCCAACATCGTGGTCGACGGCGGCGGGTCCGTGCTCGGCTGAGCTCGTTCGTTGGGCGAGGAGGTTGCGCCACACGTGTCCGGGCAACCGTCACGAGACCCGGCGTCTCCGCCGGGTGCCAGGGTGTCCTCGTGACCCGGGTCTCGCTCTCACGCCTGCCGGGCGACCGCGTGCTCGTGGTCGACGGTGACGCGGGACCTGACGCGGGCGCGAGCTCGACCTGGCCGACCTGGCGGCGTACGTGCAGACGCGCGAGGCCGAGCTCCGCGCTGGGTGTGGGACGACACCGCGCGGTGGTACCCCGCCCTGCTGGCAGCCGGGGTGCGGGTCGGGCGCTGCCACGACCTGCGCCTGGGCCACCGCCTGCTGCGCCGGGCCCCCGCCGTGGACGGGCGGCTGCTGGACGGCGAGCAGTCGGAGCACTGGGACCGGCTGCGGCCGACCACCACCTCCGACCCGGTCCTGTTCCCGGTCGACGACACCACCGAGCACCTGCGCGCCGACGTCGAGGACGCCCGGCAGCTGGCGGCCGTGGCGGCATCGAGCGAGGCCACCCGGCTCGCGCTGCTGCTGGCGGCCGAGTCGTCGGGGGCCCTCGTCGCGGTCGAGATGACCCACGTCGGCGTGCCGTGGCGCGTCGACGTCCACGAGCGGCTGCTCACCGACCTGCTCGGACCGCGGCCACCGCGCGGGGCACGGCCGTCGAAGCTCGAGGCGCTGGCGGCCGAGGTACGTGAGAGCCTGGGCGCGCCGGGGCTCAACCCCGACTCGCGGCCCGAGCTGCTGTCCGCGTTGCGCCGGGCCGGGGTGGAGGTCGCGGACACCCGGGCCTCCACGCTCCGCGCGGTCGAGCACCCGGCGATCGTCCCGCTGCTGCGCTACAAGCAGCTCGCGCACCTGTTCTCGACGTTCGGCTGGGCCTGGACCGACCAGTGGGTCAGCGGCGACAGGTTCCGACCGTCGTACCAACCCGCCGGGTCGGCCACCGGCCGGTGGTCCTCCAACGGGGGAGGCGCGCTCTCGTTCCCGGTGCAGGTCCGGCCGGCGGCGGTGGCCGACGACGGCTGGGTGTTCGTGGTCGCCGACGTGGCCCAGCTCGAACCCCGGGTGCTGGCCGGCATGAGTGGCGACCGCGCCCTGGCCAGGTCGGCGCGGGGCGCCGACCTCTACCAGGGCATGGTCGACGACGGCGCCGTGGCCAGCCGCAGCGACGCCAAGATCGGCCTGCTCGGCGCGATGTACGGCGCCACCACCGGTGAGAGCGGCCGGATGGTCGCGGGACTGACCCGCCGCTACCCCGCCGCCTTCGGTCTCGTCGAGGAGGCCGCCCGGGCCGGTGAACGGGGCCAGGTGGTGCGTACCTTGCTGGGACGCGGGTCGCCCGACCTGGCGGCCGGCCTCGGTGACGCGTGGGACCGCGATCCCGACGACCCGCCGGCCGACCCCGACAGCCAGGCCCGCCACCGCCGCGCCTACGGCCGCTTCACCCGCAACTTCGTCGTGCAGGGCACCGGCGCGGAGTGGGCGCTGTGCTGGATCGCGGACCTGCGCAACCGGCTCTGGCGCCTCGGTGAGGTCGGCGGGGAGACGCCGGACCGCTCGACGCCCGGCCGCACCTGGTGTTCTTCCTCCACGACGAGGTCGTCGTGCACACACCCAGCGCGTCTGGCGGACCAGGTCGCCGAGCAGGCCACCGAGGCCGCGGCGACGGCGGCGCGTCTGCTGTTCCGGGACCTCCCCATCGACTTCCCGCTCAACGTCTCGATCGTGCGGTCCTACGCCGAGGCGGGCAAGCCGGGCGCGGCCACTACCGAGCCGTCATAGCTGCATCATCGCGGCCGCGATGAGGTAGGCCCGGGACACGGAGTCCGGGTCGTGCAGGTCGCCCGGCTCCTCCAGCGTGGCCCGGGCCCGGGCGCGCACCGCAGCGCCGGGATCCTCCGTCACGAGGTCGACGCAGAGCCCGTCGACCACGGCTCCGGTGTCATGGTCGTCCAGGCCGTCAAGGGCGAGGCCGTTGTAGAGCACGGTCGCCACCTCCTGGAAGACCTCGCGGGCCATCTCGAGGTCCACGTCGGGCCGCTCGCGAGCGACCGCGTCCGCGGTCGCCAGGAACCGGTCGTACGGCGGCTCGACAGTGCTGGAGGGCATGCGTCGAGCGTCTCAATGCGGCCGGGTCGCGGCAACCCGATTCGGTGCTGCGCGCGGCCCACGCCGGGGCGGCCGGGGTGGCCGCGGGGTGGCGGTGCGTGAGGGTTGGTTCCCTCGCCGAAGACCAACCCTCACCCACCGCCCCCCAGCCGCAACCAACCCTCACCCACCGCCCCCCAGCCGCAACCAACCCGGCCGGCACCGACGTCACTCGCGAGCGAAGACCTACGGCCGCGGCCCCATCGGCGGCGTGAGCTCGTAGCGCGCGACGACGTCGTCGATCCACGGCACGTCGACCATCTCCAGGCCGTGCTCGGCTGCCAGGGCCGCGACCACGGCCGGGTCGGGCGGCCCGCCGAGACCGATCGCCTCACCGAGCCCCCAGAAGAAGTGCTCGAAGCCCGCCGGGCTGATGACCTCGATCATCCGGGCAGGGACCTTGCCGGCGTTCCACATCGCGTGCGCCTCGCCGCGAGGCTTGGTGATGTAGCCGCCGGGGCCCAGCACGACCTCGCGGTCGCCCGAACGGAAGCCGATCTCTCCCTCCGTGACGATCGAGTACTCGTCCTCCCTGGTGTGCAGGTGGGGAGGGACGCAGGCACCGACGGGGAAGGGGTGCTCGACGATCGACACCAGGCCGTTGGTCTGCTCACCGCTCGCTCGAGAGGAAGCGGCGCAGCGGGCCGATCCGGACGCCTTGGACGTTGATGAGTCGATGCTGACGCTGCATCCATCGCGACCCCGACGTCGTTCCCGAGCAGGTGAGGACGGCTCGGTTGCAGGGCGAACGTCGGTGGCGGGACGTGCTGCTCAGTCGGATGCCCGGACGGCTCCGCGTCGCCGTACGTGCGGCAGTCGGCCACGCAGCCGCCTTCGGCACCTGGCGGTCACTGTGCGTCGACCAGGGCCTCTCCGACGCGGCCGCGGTCGAGCTGATGGTCGGCATGACGGCCGCGGCCGGGCGTTGACCTGAGGCCGAGCCTCACATCATGTCGTCGATGCAGAGGACGTTGTCCTCGCTGTCCTTGAACCAGGCGGCGTGGCCGGTCTCGCCGAGGGTCGCCACATCGCCGTCCCAGGTGGCGTCCGGCAGGTCGTAGTGCTCGAAGGTGACGCCTCTGTCCCGCAGCTCGTTGACCTCCGCGCCGACGTCGGCGACGTGGAACTGGGCGATCGTGTGCCCCGCCTGGCCGGCGAACTCGGTGGGATAGAGGAAGAAGTAGGTCCCGCCGGTGGAGTAGATGAGGCCGCCCGGGTTCTCCTGGACGGGCGTCAGGCCGAGCTTGTCGGCGTAGAAGGTCCGGGCTCGCTCGATGTCGGCGGCCGGGATGTTTGCGGTGACCTTGCTGTCGTTCAACATGTCGAGCTCCCTTGCGTCGGGGAGTTCCCCGAGCCAGCTCCTCCTCGCACGCTAGACCCGTCGCCGGGCGTGTCAACCCTGTCGGCGGGGTGGATGGCTGGCATCACAGGCGCATGGTTCCCGAGGCGCCTCCCCACGCCTACGGTCGCCCCATGAGCGGCAACGTCAACGAGTTCGGGATCACCCACCTGCGGCACGTCGATCTGGCCGTGCCCGACTTCGAGACCCAGCGGACCTTCTACAAGGACACCTGGGGCCTGACCGAGCAGGGCAAGGACGGCAACCTGTCGTACTTCGCCGCGGAGGGCTCCCCGGAGCAGTACGTCGTCCGGCTGCGGCAGGCGGAGGAGAAGCGGCTCGACCTGATCTCGTTCGGCGCCGACTCGGCCGCCTCGGTCGACGCGCTCGCCGCCAAGCTCGGCTCCGAGGGCGTGCAGCTGGTCAGCCAGCCGGGCGACGTGCAGACCGCCGGCGGCGGCTACGGCTTCCGGTTCTTCGACGGCGACGGTCGCACCATCGAGGTCTCCAGCGACGTCGAGACCCGGCAGCACCGCGCCATCGAGGAGGGCGAGTCGATCCCGGTGCGGATCTCGCACGCGGTGGTCAACTCGAACGACCCGAGCGCGACGCGCGACTGGTACGCCGCGCACCTCGGCTTCAAGCTCTCCGACTCGCTCTGGAGCGAGCACATGGGCGAGATGATGCACTTCATGCGGTGCAACGACTGGCACCACAGCTTCGCGATCGCCCGCGGACCGTTCACGTCCGTGCACCACGTGTCCTTCGAGATGCGCGGCCTCGACGAGTACATGCGGGGCACCGGCCGCGTGATGCGCGCGGGCATCAAGAAGGTCTGGGGCCCGGGCCGTCACCTGGCCGGCAACAACACCTTCTCCTACTTCCTCGACCCCAGCGGCAACACGATGGAGTACACCACCGAGCTCGAGAAGCTCGAGACCGACGAGTGGCACCCGACCCTCTACGACATCGCCGACCCGGCGACCCAGGACCAGTGGGGCACCGCCGACCCGATGAGCGAGATCATCGCCAAGGAGTCGTTCAACGCCCCCGACAAGGGCGTCTTCGTCGCACCGCCCGTCTGATGATTCACCCCACGAAACCGCTCGGCTCCCCCGCTTCGCTCCTCCACCTCACGCTTCCGGGGGACCATCCGACCTGTCCGGCAGGTCGTCGTCGTCACGGGCGGCGGCCCGCGGGCAGGGGGCGGCGGAGGTGGACGCCCTCGCCGCGGCCGGCGCCTTCGTGGTCGCCACCGACGTCCTGGACCTCGACGGCCCGGACAGCGGGTCCGTCGTACGCCGGCACCTCGACGTCACCTCGCCCGAGGACTGGTCGGCGCTGGCGGACTGGCTGCGCGCGGAGCGCGGCGAGGTGCACGGGCTGGTCAACAACGCCGGCGTCGCAGCGCGGGAGCGGCTCCCGCACGTCTCCCTCGACGCCTGGCACCGGACCTTCGACATCAACGTGACCGGCCCGATGCTCGGCATCCAGGCGCTGGTGCCGCTGATGAGGCCGGGCGCGAGCATCGTCAACATCTGCTCGGTGGCCGCGGTCTCCGGCCACGCGGCCGCGGCCTACACCGCCTCGAAGTGGGCGCTCCGGGGTCTGACCCGCGCCGCGTCGCTCGAGCTGGGCACCTCGGGCATCAGGGTGAACGCGGTGATGCCCGGCCTCGTCGACACCCCGCTGATGGAGTCGGCCTCACCCGCCTTCTTCGAGGCGGCGCTCGCCGAGATCCCCCTGGGCCGGGTCGGCACGCCGGCCGACATCGCGCCGACCGTCGTCTTCCTGCTGTCCGACGACGCGGCGTACTACAACGGCGCCGAGATCGTCATCGACGGCGGTCTGACGGCCCACGTCTCCCACAAGCGGATCGCCGACGCGACCCGGCGCGCCACGCCATGAGGCTGGCGACGGTACGCCACGACGGCGCGGTCGTCGGGGCGGTGGTCACGGACGACGCGGCGTACCTGCTGCCGTCCGGGCTCACCGTCCTCGGGCTGGTCGAGCTGGGGCTGGAGCGTGCGCTGGAGGTCGGGGACGAGGCGCTGCGTGGCCCGGCGGTCCCGCACTCCTCCGATGACCTCGCGCTGCCCTACCAGCCCCCCAGCGTCCGCGACTTCGTGACCTTCGAGTCGCACGTCGAGGGCGTGCGTCGCAGCGTCGACGGCGCGTCCGGCGTCCCGGAGGCGTGGTACGACGCGCCGACCTTCTACTTCACCAACCCGCACGCCCTCTACGGCCCCGGCGCTCCCGTCCCGAAGCCCGCACTCACCCAGGCGCTCGACTACGAGATGGAGGTCGGCGCGGTCGTCGGTCCGGACCTCGAGATCGTCGGCTACACGATCGTCAACGACTGGTCCGCGCGCGACCTCCAGGCCCGCGAGATGAAGGTCGGGCTCGGTCCGGCCAAGGGCAAGGACTTCGCCACCTCCATCGGCCCGTGGGTGGTCACGGCCGACGAGCTCGCGCCGTACCTCACCGACGACGGCTTCCTCGACCTCGACTGCCGCGCGTCCGTCAACGACCGGCTGATCGGCCACGACCGGCTCTCCCACATGCGCTGGACCTTCCCCGAGATGGTCGCCTACGCCGCCCGCGACTCGGTGGTCAAGCCCGGTGACCTCCTCGCCTCGGGCACCACCGGAGGCGGTGGCTGCCTGGCCGAGCTGTGGGGTCGCCGCGGCACCCAGGACCCGCCCCCCTCGAGGTCGGCGACCGGGTCAGCATCACCGTCGAGGCGCTGGGGACGCTGACCGCCGAGATCGTCTCGTGAGGTCTCAGCCGCCGAGCACCCGCGCGTACGGCGGCGAGGCGACCAGCGCGTCCAGCTCGGCCTGGTCCTCGCGCCAGGCCTGCGCCGCGACCATCACGGTCCACACCACCGCCCAGGCCACGGTGCGGTCCACGTCCAGCGCCAGCGTCGCTGCGAGGTCGGCGGCGACGTCGAGGATCGCCGAGGCCCGTTGGTCGTGGGCGAACATCCCCACGTCGGCGCCCGGGTCGCCCAGCCGCGGGAGCGGATCGATGACCCGGTAGCCGGCGCCGGACGCCAGCAGGTTCTTGGTCAGGAAGTCGCCGTGCATCAGCACCCGGCGCTCGGCGGTCGCGGCCAGCCGTTCCATCAGCCGGCCAGCAGACGGGAGCAACCGTTCGGCCTCCTGGGCCCGGCCGGGCTCACTGCGGGCGCGCCGCTCGTGGGCCAGGTCGGCCCGTACCTCCCGCTCGTGGTCGGGGAAGCTCGCCGGCCAGCTCGCGACCGGGCTCATCGAGGGGTGACGACGGTCCGCATGACACAGTTCTTCAGGCCCTTGGGCCGGATGTACTCGAAGCCCATCCGCTCGTAGACGGGTCGGGTGGCGTTGTAGAGGAACGACGACGAGACCTTCTTGGTCGGCTTCTCGTGGGGGTAACCCTCGACGACACCGCCCCCGGCGGCCGCGATCAGGTCGAGCGCGCCCCGGATGGCGACCTCGGTCACGCCCTGCCGGCGGTGGTCGCGGTCGACGAAGATGCACGTGAGCCGGTAGTCGGGCAGGACGTCGGCCTCGGCGAGGTACTGCTTGCGGTGGTGGAGGTTGGGCAGCTCCTCGGGCGACCCGTACTGGCACCAGCCGACCGCCGGCTCCCCGTCGAAGACCACCGCGGCGTGCGCCCGCCCCTCGTCGACCAGCCGGCACTTGAGCGCCCGGTTGCTGTCGTAGGTACGTTCCGGGTCGCGGTCCAGCGAGTGGAAGTAGGTGTCCCAGCACCCTCCGAAGATGCCGTGGTGCTTCTCGATCAACGCGGCGTACGCCGGCCAGGTCTCGGGTGTCAGGGCCCGGATCTCGTAGTCACCCACGGGGACACCCTGCCACGGGAGCAAGATCACAGCACGTGGCTTTGGATCGTTCCAATTCTCCGTCATGCTGGTGCTGACCCCAAGGAGGTCCCCATGCGACTCGTCGAAGAGCTCAACGTCCTGCACGACTCGTACGTCACGTCCATCAACCTCGCCGTCGAGGAGAACGACCTGGTCCGGGCCGAGCAGCTCGCCCAGGCCTACGACGACGAGGCGATCACCCTGATCGCCACCCGCGAGGGCAAGCTCCACCTGCTGCCGCTCGCCCGGCCGGCTCGCGTCGACACGCCGCTGCGCCGGTGGGTCGCCCGCCTTCGGGCGCACCGCGCCGCCTGAGCCGTTAAGCCTGGATCCACCGACGCGCGCCTGCTGCGCGCCACCATCCGGGCGCGCTGGCTGCGTCGCCGACGCTTGGAAGGCGCCCAGCCTGCCTTCGCGCCGGACTCCTTGCCATCACACCCGTCTGGTGACGCTCGCGACGCCGCCCGTCGGTGGATCCAGGCTTCTCACCCGGGCAGGCCGCGGGCCCGCACGATCGCGGCGTAGACCTCGGCGCTGGGCTTGGCCGTGCGCACGAAGGTCTCGTGGTCGAACGCGTGCAGCCCCAGCTGGCCCTCGTAGCCGAAGATCCACTCGAAGTTGTCCAGCAGCGACCAGTGCAGGTAGCCCCAGACCGGGACGCCCTCGTCGATCGACGTCCAGCAGCCCGGCCAGCGCGGGCTCGATGAGGCCGGCGCGCAGGGTGTCGTCGTGCGTCGACACGCCGTGCTCGGTCACCAGGACCGGCACCCCGCGCCACGTCGTAGGCGTAGCGGACCGCGCCGGCCAGGGACGACGGCTCGATCGCGCTCCCCATGTCGTTGCGCGCGGTGCCCTCGGGCAGCGGCACCCGGCCCTCGCCGTCGTAGTGGACCTGCTCGTAGTTCTGGACGCCGACGTAGTCGTCGTCGCGCGCGAGCCGCAACCAGTGCTCGTAGACCTCGGACCGCTTGCGGTCACGCACGCTCGCGTCGTCCCCGTCGACCACGTCGTCGACGATCGCGATGGACAGCCCGACGGGCAGGTCGGGGCGGCGCGCCTTGATCGCGGCCTTGCCGGCCAGGTGGCCGGCCGTCATGCCCGCGGCCATCGCGTCCATCTCCTCGGGCAGCATCACGTTGGCGAGCCGGTACCGCGGCACCCCGGCCGCCTCGCTCGCGGCCTGCAACGTGGCCCGCTCGAGGTCGTGCACGAAGTCCGGCAGCCCGATCCAGGTCAGCAGGCGGGACAGGTTCGGCTCGTTCATGGTGACCGCGATGCCGATCCTGTCGCCGAACGCCTCCATCACCCGGTCGCAGTACCGCGCGAACAGCGCGGGCGCCTCCGGGTCCAGCCAGCCGCCGCGCATCGCGAACCAGTGGGGCGAGGTGAAGTGGTTGAAGGTCACGATCGGCTGCAGCCCCAGCTCGTGGCAGCGGTCGAGGATGGCCTCGTAGTGCGCCAGGGCCTCCTCGCTGAACTCGCCCTCCACGGGCTCGATGCGGGCCCACTCGACCGAGAAGCGGTACGCCGACAGGCCGAGCCCGTGGGCCAGCTCCAGGTCCTCGCGCCCAGAGCTCGTAGGAGTTGCACGCCCGGCCCGACGGCTCCTTGAAGACCGTGGGCGTCACCAGCTCGGCGAACCACGTGTCGCTGGTGGTGTTGTCGCCCTCGACCTGGTGGCCGGCGGTCGCGGCGCCGAAGAGGAAGCCGGGCGGGAAGGCGCGTGCGGTCATGGGCCCAGCCAACGCGATCCCGAGCGTGTCCGGAACGCGCGGGTGCTGATACCGAGCATCAGCCCTTCTTGCGCCGCCGGTAGGCCCGCGCGGCGAAACGGTCGTTGCAGTAGGAGCAGCAGTACTTCCGCGTCCCCGCGCGGGTGCGGTCGACGAACACGCAGCGGCACGGGTCGCTCCCGCACACGCCGAGGCGTCGGGTCCCGTGCTCGGCGACGAACGACGCCACGGCGGCGGGCAGTCGCGCCTCGAGGGCGACGAGGCCACGCAGGCCGACCCCCACGCGCAGCGACGTCACGCCCGCTTGATCGACGTCGATCAAGGGCACGGCACGAGCCTTCTCCAGCAACGGGTTGAGGACAGCGGCGGCCGCGGCGTCGTCGTACGTCTCGAAGACGCTGCGCAGCGCGTCGCGGAGTCGACGCAGCCGGGGCAGGTCGCGGGGCGTCAGCTCGCCGGCCAGGCCGCCGTGCCCGACGCGGGTGAGGACGTGGGTCAGCCAGTCCAGGTCGACCAGGCGGTCGGGCGGGTCCTCGAGGAGGTCGAGGCTGTTGACGAGCAGCAGGGCCAGCTCGACGTCGGACGCAGGGGCGGCGTCGTCGACGAGCCAGTCCTGGGGGTAGCCGGCCGGTCCGTCCTGTTCCATCTCACTCCTGCTTGATCACGCTGGGTTGATCACGATTGGGCGTCAGTTGCTTGACGGCTCATGCTACCGACCCTACGTTCGTCAGTTGTGAAGAACACTCATGCAACTGACGGAGGAGGTAGGCACATGGGACGACGGATGGGGATGGTGGCCGTGGTGACGGTGACGGTCGCGGGGCTGCTCGCCGGAGGGGCCGCAACGGCGGACTCGCACCGGGCCGGCAGGGTGCCCAAGAGCGTGGCTCCCGCGTCGGTGGTGGTGCAGGACATCACGATCCCGGTGCCGGGTCAGGACCCGGTCCAGGCCTGGCTGGTGCTGCCCGGAGGGCAGCCGAAGAAGCACTCGCAGGCGGGCGTGCTCTGGCTGCACTGGCTGGGCGAGATCAACGGCGACCGGAGCGAGTACCTCTCCGAGGCCGTCACCCTCGCCGGCCAGGGCGTCGTCTCGGTTCTTCCGCAGGGCTACTTCCCGTGGGTGCCGAACCCCGACGGCACCGCCGGCGACGTCACCCTCGTCGAGAACCAGGTCGCCGCGATGCGCGCCGCTCTCGACCGGCTGGCTTCGGAGCGCGCGCGTCGACGGCTCCCGCATCGGGCTGGTCGGTCACGACTACGGCGCCATGTACGGCGCGTTGCTCGCCGACTCCGACGACCGCATCTCGACGATGGTGCTGCAGGCGCCGGACTCGTTGATGGGCAACTGGTTCGCCCAGTTCTGGCTGGGGCTCGAGGGCGCCGATCGGGACGCGTACCTCGCCCTCTTCGACGACCTGAACCCCGTCGACCACACCGCGCGCCTCGGCGACCGGGTCCTCTTCCAGTGGGCCGGCCGCGACGACTTCATCGGCCAGGACGTCCGGGACGCCTACGCCGCGAGCAGCCCCGAAGCCCAG
Source organism: uncultured Actinomycetota bacterium (assembly GCA_963774575.1). GTDB lineage: Bacteria > Actinomycetota > Actinomycetes > Propionibacteriales > Nocardioidaceae > Nocardioides. Next base: position 181,410 of record CAVZFO010000015.1, read on the forward strand.
GTGAAGCTCTACGAGCGCGCCGACCACGAGTTCACCGACGCCGCCCGCGTCGACCGCCTCGCGTTCCTCACCGCGCAGCTGGGCCTGTAGAACCGCTGGTCGGGGTCGCGCAGCGACCGATCCGGTGTCGCGGGTTCGCGGGGTCGTGGTCGAGGAGGTCGCGCAGCGACCGTCACGAGACCCGTGACCGAACAGCCATCGGTTGCGGGGTTTCGTGACGGGACTTCGTCCCTCCTCAACCAGCGCTTCGCAGCAGCTCGTCCTGCCAGGCGAAGCAGGCCGCGGACAGCTCGCGGAGCCGCTCGACCCCGGGGAGCAGCGTGTCCACGCGCGCGGCGTCCCCGGGGTCGATGTCGGTGTGCAGGTAGCGGAGGCCGAAGTTGTGGCGGGCGGGGCAGTCGCGGACCCGGACCAGGTAGACCGCCGGGATGAGCGCGAACCGCAGGTAGAGCGAGACCGCCTCCGGCAGCTGCCGCGAGCGATGGCCCGGTTGACCAGCCACTCCGCGAACGGTCGCTGCTGACGTACCTGGTCGACGGACTCGGCGATCGCCCGGACCCGGGCCGCTTCGTCGTCGTGGCGCTCGACGACGAGCCCGTCCGGGTCGAACTGGACCAGCGGCGAGCCGTGGCGACGTACGTCGCGGTGCCGGTGCTCGTCCGTCGTCTCCCAGACCACGATGTCGACGAGCCTGGTCGGGGCGGCGAGCGTGCCGGGGGAGGGGTCCAGGGCGATGAAGCACTGGCGGCCGTCGGCGTACGTCGAGTCGAGCAGCTCCCACACGTCGGGCGGCGCGAAGCGTTCGCGGACGGCCGCCAGGAGGCGGCGGTAGACGTCGAGGTGGGTCCCGGGTGTGCACAACACCTCGACGTCGAGGTCGGACCACTCGTCGTACCCACCCGTGGCGGCGGAGCCGCCCACCCACGCCGCGCGCAGGTCGGGGTCGGCGGCGTGCTGCTCGTCGAGGAAGGCCAGGAAGTCGGCGTACCGGGAGAGGTCGGGCTCGTCGCGCATGCGCCGAGTATCCGACAACCGCTGGTCGAGGAGGGCGCTCCGGCGCCCGTCACGAGACCCGGTGAAGGTCTGGGGTCCGGTGCCGGGGTCTCGCGACGCTCGCTGCGCGAGCTCCTCGACCAGCGGACGGGGCTCGTCGCGCGTGGGCCGAGTATCCGACAATCGCTGGTCGAGGAGGGCGCTCTGGCGCCCGTCACGAGACCCGGTGACAGGTCTGGGGTGCCGGTCTCGGTAGGTCTCGCGAGCTCCTCGACCAGCGGACGGTCGGCGCGCATGGGCCGAGTATCCGACTCGCTGGTCGAGGGCGCTCTGGCGCCCGTCACGAGACCCGGTGACGGCTCTGGGGTCCGGTGCCGGGGTCTCGTGACGCTCGCTGCGCGAGCTCCTCGACCAGCGGACACGGTCCGGTGCCGGGGTCTCGTGACGCTCGCTGCGCGAGCTCCTCGACCAGCGATTGGCGCGACAGATAGTCCGCATCACCACCGCCGCCTTCCGGTCTGCGGGGAGCGGGGACAGAGTGGGGGATCGTGACCCACCCGCGCCCCGTCCCGGTCCCGCGTCGCTTCGAGGGCCGCACCGTCGTCGTGACCGGAGCCGGCACCGGCTTCGGTGCCGCGATCGCCGCTGCGCGCCGCCGCAGGAGGGCGCCGGGGCCGTCGGCATCCACTACCGGTCGCTCGCAAGGCCGGTGCGGAGCAGACCGCCGGACAGGTCGAGGCGGCCGGGCGCCGCGACGGCGTTCTTCCAGGCCGACATCGCCGAGTGGGACAGCGTGGCGGCCTTCGCCGACGAGGCGTTCGCCGAGCTCGGCGAGGTCGACGCGCGTGATCAACAACGTCGGCGACGTCGCCCGCGAGCAGATGTCGTGGCGCGACCTGACCGAGGAGTCGGTCGACCACGTGCTGGCCGTCGACATCAAGGGCACGATGGCGTGCACCCACGAGTTCGGTGCCCGGATGCTCGACCAGGGCTACGGCGCGATCGTCAACATCGGCTCGACGGTGATCGTGCGCGGCAGCGCCCGGGCGCCGCAGTACGCCGCGGCGAAGTACGGCATCCTCGGCCTCACCAAGTCCTACGCCCACGCGTTCGCCCCCACCGTGCGGGTCAACGTCTTCGCGCCGGGCTTCATCGAGACCGCGGCCACGCTCGCCCGCAAGGACTGGCAGGCGGGCCGCGGCGACCAGCTGCGCTCGATGACGCCGATGGGCCGGATCCCCGGCCCCGAGGAGCTGGCCGGCACGGCGCTCTTCCTCGCCACCGACGACGCCTCGCACATGACCGGCGGCTACATGGTCGCCGACGGCGGCTACAACATGGTCGGCGCCTGATGGCGAGTGGCACATCGAGGACCTCGACCTCGAGTCCGCGCGCGAGCTGGTCCGCCGCGCGGTCGACAAGGCCGAGCAGCTCGGCATCTCCGGCGCGCATCGTCGTCGTCGGCGCGAGCGGGCGCGCTGGTCACCGGCTCCCGGATGGACGAGGGCGGCGCCGGCGGGATGGGCCGCGCCCGCTCGAAGGCCTGGATCGCCGCCACCCAGAAGATCCCCAGCACCGAGCACCTGCACCGCCTCGGCGTCATCGCTCCGCGCCGTCGCCGCCGGCTTTCGCGCTCGTCTCGCCCGAGGCGGCGTTCCCGGGCGCCGGCGGCATGCCGGTCCGGCGCGACGGCCGCGTCGTCGGCGCCATCGCGGCGTCGGGCGCGACGGTCTCGCCGTTCTTCCCCGCCGGGGATCGACGCCCGAGCTGATCGGTCGTCGACGGCCGGCCGGCCAACCCCGAGGACCAGGTGATCGCCTACGCGCTCGGCGCAGCCGTACGTCGGCCAGCACGGCGACGACCTGCCGCGCTGGGAGGCAACGCCTACGGCGCGTGGCCCGACGAGCCGCCCGCCGGCATGGGCATCGCCGAGGCCCCGGCCGCGACCGCGCAGCCCGACCTCGACTGGGCGCGCGGCCTCGCGGACGCCGTCCTCGCCCGGGCCGCGTCCGCCGGTCGCCGTCTCCGTCTGCGTCGTGGACCGTCGCGGCGAGGCGTCCAGCACGACGCGATGGACGACGCGCCCACCGGCGGCGCCTACGTCGCCGAGGCGGTCGCCGCGGCCGCCGCGCTCTTCCACGCCCCGAGCGGCGACGTGGCCGAGCGGCTCGCCGCCTCGGCCCACGTGCTCCCGGTGCCCGCGTCCAGCCTGTCCGGCGGCGCTGCCCGTGCGTCGCGGCGGCCGGGTCGTCGCCGGCCTCGGCGTCGGCGGTCCCGCGCCGTCCGGTGCGCCGAGCTCGCCGCCGCCGCATGGCGGACCCGCGTGACCACCCGCGTCTGCGTCGTCGGCTGCGGCGCGATCGGCAGCCTGTACGCCGCCCACCTGGCCCGGCTCGACGACGTCGAGGTCTGGGCGGTCGACCCGTGGCGCCGAGCACGTCGACGCGATCAACGAGCACGGCCTGCGGGTGACCGGGCCGCGTCGCAGCGGGTTCACCGCGCCCGTGCACGCGACCACGGACCCGCGGCCGACGTACCGCCGTGCGACTTCGGCATCGTCGCGACCAAGGCCGAGCACACCCGCGCGGCCGTGGCGGCCTGCGCGCGACGTCTTCGCCGACGCGGCCGTGGCCAGCGTGCAGAACGGGCTGGGCAACGAGGAGGTCCTCGCCGAGCTGGTGCCGCGGGTGATCCGCGGGCACGATCCTGCCGGCGGGCGCGGTCACCGAGCCGGGCGTGGTGCGCTACGACGCGCCCGGTGACACCTGGCTCGGACCCTTCGAGCCGCGGCCCGCGTCGATGGGCGAGGTGGTGGCCGCTGTCCGACCTGCTGACCCGCGCGGGGCTGCCGTGCCACGCGCTGGTCGACGCCCGCGGGCCCCAGTGGGACAAGGTCATCTTCAACTCGGCCACCTCGCCCCTGGCCGCGCTGACCGGGCTGCCGATGGGGCCGCTCTGCTCGGACCCGGCGCTGCGGGTCGAGATCGACGCCCTCGTCGCCGAGGCGCAGGCGGTCTGCGCGGCGCTCGGCATCGAGACCGCCAAGGACCCCGACGCCGCTGGTCGAGGAGGCGATCGAGGTCGCCTACGACCACAAGCCGAGCATGCTGCAGGACGTGCTCGCGCGGCGGCGCACCGAGGTCGACGTCCTCAACGGCGGCATCGCCGCGCAGGGCCGGCGGCCGGCGTACCGACGCCGCGGCACGACGCGATGGTCGCGCTGGTGCACGGACTCGAACGGTCCTGGGAGGAGACCGCATGAAGCTGGTGACGTTCGACGAGGCGAGGAGCGGACCGGGTGGGCCGGCTGGAGCTCGAGGACGAGCCCGTCGTCGAGCTCGACGTGCCGACCACGCGCGAGTGGTTCGAGCGCGGGGGCGAGGTGGCCGAGACGGGGGAGCGGCTCGCGCTGGCCGACGTCCGGCTGCGGGCGCCGATCGTGCCGAAGAAGTTCTTCCACACCGCCGGCAACTTCGCCGCCCACCACGAGGAGCTCGCAGGCCGTCGACTGGTCGCACCCGGTGCACAAGGGGATCGTGTTCTTCCAGAACGTCGACGCGATCATCGGACCGGAGGACGACATCGTCTATCCCGAGGGGCTGACCAAGGAGCTCGACTACGAGCTCGAGCTGGCCGTCGTGATCGGCACGCACGGGCAAGTTCTTCGACGCCGACGAGGCGGCGGAGCGGTACATCGCCGGCTACACGGTCTTCAACGACATCACCGCCCGCGACATCCAGCGCCGCGAGATGGAGTCGGGGGTGTTCAGCTTCTCCAAGGGCGATCGACACGTTCTGCCCGATCGGGCCGTGGATCGTCACCGCCGACGAGATCGCCGACCCGCAGGCGCTCGCGATGGAGCTGCGCGTCAACGGCGAGGTCCGGCAGAGCGGCAACACCGACGACATGCTGATCTCGATCCCGCACCTGGTCGCCTACCACTCGCCGCAGGGCTACTCCGCCGGCGACCTGATCACCACCGGCACCATCTCGGGGGTGGCGGCGATCCAGCCGAACCCGTTCGACTTCTACCTCCAGCCCGGCGACGTGGTCGAGGCCGAGATCGAGGAGGTCGGCCTGCTGCGCAACACGGTCGTCCCGTGGTCGGCGGCGCACGACACCGCGCCGTACACGATGGACCTCTACGCGTGAGGACCTGCTCATGAAGCTCGGGACGCTGGCCGGACGGGCGGTCCTGATCGACGGCGACCGCGCGCTGCGACCTGGGCGCGCCGGTGCGCGAGGTGCTCGGCGTCCGGTACGGCAGCGGTCGGGTCCGGCGACTGGTTCCCGCTTCGACGCCGCCGACCTCGAGGCGCCGGTGCCCGACCCGCGCCAGGTGTTCGCGATCGCCCTCAACTACGCGCCGCACGCCGCCGAGGCCGGCTACACGCCGCCGGACCTGCCGCTGGTCTTCACCAAGTTCCCGTCCTGCATCACCGGCCCCGACACCGAGGTGCCGCTCCCGCAGGGCAACGTGGACTGGGAGATCGAGGTCGTCGCGGTCGTCGGCCGCGGCGGGCGCGACATCGCCGAGGCGGATGCCTGGGCCGCCCTGGCCGGGGTGACCGGCGGCCAGGACCTCTCCGAGCGGGTGCTCCAGCTCAGCGGCCGGCCGGCCCAGTTCTCGCTGGGCAAGTCGCACCGCGGCTTCGGCCCGACCGGCCCGTGGATCGTCACCCCCGACGAGCTGCCGGATCCCGACGACCTCGCGCTTCGCGTCGTACCTCGACGGCGAGCCGCTCCAGTCCGGCCGCACCAGCGCGATGATCTTCTCGATCCCCCGCCTCGTCGCCCACCTGTCGTCGGTGTGCGAGCTGCTGCCCGGCGACCTGATCTTCACCGGCACGCCGGAGGGTGTGGGCAACCGGATCGACCCCGCCGCGGTTCCTGCGCCCCGGCGAGACCCTCGTCAGCCGCTTCGACGGCATCGGCGAGATCACCCAGCGCTTCGTGGAGGCCTGAACCCCGTGCACCTGACCCACTACGGCCACGCCTGCCTGCTCGTCGAGACCGAGCGGGCCCGGCTCCTCGTCGACCCCGGCACGTTGTCGTCCGACTTCGACGACCTCACCGACCTGGACGCCGTGCTCGTCACCCACGAGCACGCCGACCACGTCGACGTACCCCGCGTCCTCGCGCTGCTGGAGCGCAACGCCTCCGCCCGCTTGGTGCTCGACGAGGTGACGGCGGCGCAGTTCTCGACACGGCCGCACGACCGGATGACCGTCTCCGGCCCCGGCGACGTGCTCGACCTCGGCGGCGAACGCGTCGACGTCCTCGGCGGACTGCACGCGGCGGTGTACGGCGACGTGCCCGGCTGCCCCAACCTCGCCTACCTGGTCGGGGAGGGCGCGTTCTTCCACCCCGGCGACTCGCTCCACGTCCCGCCCGGCGACGTCGACGTGCTCGCCGTCCCCATCGACGGCCCCTGGCTCAAGCTCGCCGAGGCCGTCGACTTCACGGTGTCGGTCGGCGCCGCGACCTCGATCCCCGTCCACGAGGGCGAGCTCACCGACCCCGCCAAGTACGCCGGCATGCTCGCCGGCCTCTCGGGCCGGCCCGTGCTGAGGCTGGACCGCGGCGAGCGAACCTCCCTGGGCTGATCTGTTGGGCTGATCTGTTGGGCTTCGACCTGTCGATCCGGCCGACCTCGCCCGTCATCAGGGTGAGGCCACCGAGGGGTGGCCCGGCAACTGTCACCGAGGCCCGGAGGTCACCATGAACCACCCGATCGTGCACGCCGAGATCCGTTCCAGCGACCCGGACGCCACCCGCGCGTTCTTCGGGGAGCTGTTCGGTTGGACCTACCCCACCGAGGGGGCCTTCCCGGGCTACACCTTCGTCGAGACCGGCGTGCCCGGCGCGCTGTACACCGCCATCAGCCCGCTCCAGGGCGACGGCGACCTGGTCACCTTCTTCGTCGGCGTCGAGGACATGGGGGCGTCGATCGCGGACGCGACGCGGTTGGGCGGCCGGGTCGTGCAGGAGCCGGTCACCGTGCCCGGCGTGGAGTTCGCGCTGATCGCCGACCCGCAGGGCCACATCGTGGGGCTGGCCCAACAGCTCGACCAGCAGATGGGCTGACCGGCGTCAGGACTTCGGCTCGGCGGCGGCCTGCTGTTCTCGGCGCAGGTGCAGGCGCTGCTGGGCCTCCGGCAGGAACACCAGGCACGGCGCGTCGGATTCCGGGTGCTTCTCGGTGAGGTGGAAGATCCACCGGTCCATGGCGGCCATGAAGCCGTTGTCGCCGCCGGGTCGGTAGGCCGACCAATGCACCTCGTCCCGGGCGGTGCAGACGGTGCAGGCGATCTTGTAGACCAGCTGCTCGTCGCCGTCGAGGACGACCTTGACGGTCGCGAGGGGGCCGGCCTGGACGGCGGCCTTCCTGGCGCGGGCAGATCGGCTCGCCGTCATGGGGCACCCCTGTCGCCGGTGAGGTAGGGCAGCAGCACGTGCTGCACGATGGACTGCTGGATCGCGCGCTTGCGGTTGGACTCTAGGGCGCCCCGGTTGCTGGCGAGGTCGTGGGACGTCGGGGCGTTGCGCTCACCGGGAGTACGGACGTAGTCGGTGGCGAAGTGCGCGGCGCTGAAGTCGCCGCCGTACACCGCCGCCGCCCGCGCCATCTGGGAGATCTCGTTGTCGATCGAGGCGGCTCCGTGGTCGGTGGCCACCTGACGCTGGAGGTAGTCCTCCTCGAGCACGGTGGGCACGGAGACGTGCAGGCCGGTGTCCAGCTCGGGGAAGCGCCGCAGCAGCGGCGGGGTCGGCAGGTCGACCGTGACCTCGACGCGGTCGTGCCGCATCAGCGCGAAGCCGCTGGGCGAGAACACCCGTGAGTAGAGGTCGTCGTCGCTGGTCATGCTCCCGAGCTTGCCGAAGTAGAGGATCTCCCGGACGCCGGCGGCGTACAGCGCGCTGGTGAGGTGGTAGGAGATGGACCCCCAGTAGGAGTACTTGCAGCCGAGCACCTGGAAGAGCGGCTCCTTCTTCCGGCTCACCTGGAACAGCGAGTAGTACGTGTTGTCGAAGGTACGGCGGACGCTGAGGCCGGCCTCCTTGGCGCCGTCGACGAGCGGCTCGACGTACCCCAGCGTGACGATCCCGCCCTCGGCGAGCTTGGCCGTCGGCAGGTGCGTCCAGCCGGCGATGGACTGCTCGGCCTTCGGGGTAGCGGTAGATCGCGAGCATCTCCTCGCCGTGCACGCTGCGGTTCCACATCGCGTGCCGCAGGATCGCGCCGTAGTGGCGGATGTAGTCCTCGCCCGGCGTGACCGCGAGGACCAGGCCGCGCCGGCCGTCGGCGTTCTTGCACAGCCAGTACTCCGGCCGGATGCTGTTGAAGGGCTTGGCCTTGGTCCGCGCGGGGTCGGGGAGGCGGCGCAGCGAGCGGTACCCGTGGTCGCGGAGCGCGCCGTAGGCGTGACCGGGGTAGATGCCCTGGACGTCGACGAAACCGCCGTCGGCCATCACGTCGGTGAGCTCGTCGTCGGGGATCCGGCGGGCGACGTAGTCCTCGAGCGCGCGGTGCATGGTGTGGTCCAGCACGCGGGTGCGGGGGATGTCACCGAGGTCGACGACGGTCGCGTTGTGGTAGAGCGCCACGCTCTCGTCGGGCCGACGCTCCTTGGGCACCGTCTTCACGTCGAGGTCGCCGTAGCCCAGCGCCGCCAGGCACGCGACGACGGTCGCGGTCACCCAGTTCCCGCCCCCGCCGTCGTCGAGGGTCCAGAGCCCGTCGTGCTGGAGAGCCAGCAGGCTGAGCAGGCTCTGGCGCCGCTCGGTCGAGCCGATCGCGTCGAGGGCGCCGAGCACGAGCAGGGCGTACGCCGTCGCCTCGGGACTGTGCTCGACGCCCTGCCAGTCCCGCCAGTAGCCGTCCTCCTGTCGCTGCGCCAGCAGCCAGGCGGTGGCCCGCTCGAGGTCGAGGCCCTCGCAGGAGAACCCCCACAGGTCGCGCGCCTCGACGAAGGCGTGCAGCACCGCGCAGGTGAACGTGACGTCCGATGAGCCGTGCCGGCTGTAGCCCCAGACGCCGTCGGCCGTGCGGTGCGCCAGCAGCGCCTCGAGCCCGTCGTGCACGGCCATCGAGACGTGGGTGCTCCGGGGCGCGCGCAGCAGGGCCCGGACCGCGTACGCCGTGGCGTAGTGCCGGCTCTCGGTGTCCGGTGGTCGTGGGCTCACCGGCGCGGCCATCCAGCCCTGCTCGCAGGTGTGCGCCAGCCAGTCGTAGGCGCTCAGCGTGCTCGCCGTGAACCCGTCCCCGAAGTCGTGCATCGCGAGCAGCGCCTGCGCGGTCGCCGGCACGTCGCCGTTGGCCTTGCGGAACAGCTGCCCGGTCCACGAGCCGTTGGCGTTCTGCTTGCTCTCCAGCCACGCCATCCCGCTGGCGCGCCGGTCGGTGAGGCCCAGCGAGTCCGGAAGCTCCAGGTCCAGGACCTGCGCCGACGTCCAGGCGTCGAGTGGCGCGCTCGCCTCCGTGCCCCACGCCGGCCGGAGGTGGCCGAGCTGCCCGTAGAGGGCGACGTACGCGTGCTTCATCGCCGCGTTGACCTTGGATCGCAGCGGCAGAGCCGGTGCCCTCTTCGCCACTGCGTCGCCCTTCCCCGTGTGGTGCCCCTGTCGCGGAGGCTATGCCGAGAACGGCCCCGCTGCCAGGTCACCGGAAACGGGTGAACGGCGGCTTCCCGGGCCGGGGTGAGGGTGGATCATGGCCAAACAGTTCAAGGGAGTCGTCAACCTCGACGTGCGGGACTCGGTGGCGGACTGGACGCCGTTCCGGGAGTCGCCCGCGCCGGACGGCGCGCCGAACGTGCTGCTGGTGCTCTACGACGACACCGGTCTCGCGGCCTGGTCGCCGTACGGCGGCCGGATCAACATGCCGACCATGCAGAAGCTCGCCGACAACGGGCTCACCTACACGCAGTGGCACACCACCGCTCTCTGCTCCCCGACCCGCTCCTGCCTGCTGACCGGGCGCAACCACCACCAGAACGGCTTCGCGCAGATCGCGGAGGGTGCCCAGGGGTTCCCGGGGCACACCGGCCACATCCCGATGGAGAACGCCACGATCGGCGAGGTGCTCCGCGAGAACGGCTACAACACCTTCTGGGTCGGCAAGAACCACAACGTGCCGCTCGACGAGTGGGCGATGGGCGCCACCAAGCGCAACTGGCCGCTGGCGCGCGGGTTCGACCGCTTCTACGGGTTCCTGGGGGGCGAGACCAACAACTGGTACCCCTCCCTGGCCGAGGACAACCACTACGTCGACCAGCCCTACCTCCCGGAGGAGGGCTACCACCTGTCCAAGGACCTCGCCGACAAGGCGATCAGCTTCATCGCTGACAGCAAGACCACGGCGCCCGCCAAGCCCTGGTACCTGTGGTTCTGCCCCGGCGCCAACCACGCCCCGCACCATGCGCCGGAGGAGTACATCGCCAAGTACGCCGGCCAGTTCGACGACGGCTACGAGGCCTACCGGGAGTGGGTGCTGCCGCGGATGGTCGAGCGGGGCATCCTCCCCGAGGGGACCGCGCTCACCGACATCAACCCGCTCCCCGGTGAGGCCGCCCAGCCGCTCGACCACGTGCGCCCGTGGGCCGAGCTCAACGACGAGGAGAAGCGACTGTTCGCCAAGATGGCCGAGGTCTACGCCGGGTTCTCGGAGTACACCGACGCGCAGGTCGGCCGGATCGTCGACTACCTCGAGGAGACCGGCCAGCTCGAGAACACGCTGATCATGTACTGCGCCGACAACGGCGCCTCGGGTGAGGGCAGCCCCAACGGCTCGGTGAACGAGAACAAGTTCTTCAACTCCTACCCCGACGACCTCGAGGACAACCTCTCGCACCTCGACGACCTCGGCTCGCCCAGCACCTACAACCACTACCCGACCGGCTGGGCCACCGCCTTCTCCACCCCGTTCAAGATGTTCAAGCGCTACACCTACCAAGGGGGCGTCGCCGACCCGCTCGTGGTCTCCTGGCTGGGCGGCATCGAGGCCCGCGGCGAGGTGCGCAACCAGTACCACCACGCCGTCGACATCGTGCCGACGATCCTGGAGTGCGTCGGCCTGGAGATGCCCGACCAGGTGCAGGGCTACGCCCAGTCGCCGCTTCCCGGCGTGTCCATGCGCTACTCCTTCGAGGGCGACGGACCGACGGAGAAGAAGGTCCAGTACTACGAGATGATGGGCACCCGCGCCCTGTGGCACGAGGGCTGGCACGTGGTGGCCCAGCGAGCTCCCCAGCAGGGCGCCACGGCCGCCGACTACGGCAACGACATCTGGGAGCTGTACCACTCCGAGGAGGACCGCTCCGAGGTGCACGACCTGGCCGCCGAGCACCCCGACAAGGTGAAGGAGCTGGTCAACCTCTGGTACGTCGAGGCCGGGAAGTACGACGTGCTCCCGCTCGACAACAGGTCCGTCGTGGAGCTGCTGAAGGAGATGCCCGTGATGGCCATCCCCGAGGGCGGCATGTACCGCTACTACCCCGGCACCTCGCCCGTCCCCGAGTTCAACGCGGCGGAGATCCGGGGCCGGTCGTTCAAGATCCTGGCCACGGTCGACATCACCGATGCCGACGCGTCGGGCGTGCTGCTGGCCAACGGTGCCCGCTTCGGCGGCCACTCGCTGTTCCTGAAGGACCGGCGGCTCTGGTACGCCTACAACTTCCTCGGCATCCCGCCCGAGCAACAGCTCTCCTCGCCCGACGTGATCCCCGTCGGCCAGCACGTGCTCGGCATGGAGTTCGCGAAGGAGGGCCACGGGGACCACGGCGAGGGGTCGGGACCGTGACCCTGTACGTCGACGACGTCGCCGTCGCGAAGAGTGAGTGGAAGACCCAGCGGGCCACTTCGCCCTGTGCGGCGAGGGGCTCACCGTCGGCCGCGACTCCAGCGACCCGGTCTCGAAGGAGTACGAGTCGCCGTACGCCTTCGCCGGCGGCACCATCCAGGTGGTCGAGATCGCGGTCGGGGACGACCAGTACCTCGACCTCGAGCGGGAGGCGCACGCAGCACTGGCCCGGGACTGAGAGGACTACGTCCCGTCGAGGACCCGGTCGACGACCCGTTGCGAGACGGGGTGGTACATCGGCCGGGCCCCGGCGTAGATCTCTTGGGCCCGCTCGCGACCACGGGGTGTGGCGGCCAGCTTCGCGTAGATGCGCTTGAGGTACAGCGCCCGGCCGTGCCGGGTCAGCACGTCGGCCATGACCTGGTCCTGGGTGGGGTCCTCGAAGACGTGGCCGGAGACCACCGCCAGCTCCAGCCAGGCGGTGAGCACCTCGATGTTGCCACTGGTGCTGAGCCCGCAGGCTGCGTCGACCTCGGCCAGACGGTCGAGGGGCGTGTCGGTCGGCAGTGCCCGGATGAAGTGCACCCACTGCTGCGAGACCCAGCCATCGGTGTCCAGTGATCCCGCCGAGGCCCCCGCCAGCAGCCGGGCGACCTGCGCGTCGACGATGTCGAAGGCGTCGGACTCGAAGGTGGGCGCGTTGGCGGGGACGCCGGGGCCGTGCACCCACGCCTCGAGCTGCAGGTCCTCGGGGGAGATGCCCGCAGGCTCGAGGAGCTCGCGACGCAGCTCGTCCAGGAACGTGGGGGTGTCGATCGAACGGAAGGCGTGCCCGTCGAAGTAGGCGCGCAGGAATGCGTCGAAGCGCTCGCGCCCGGTCGCCTGCTCGATCAGCCGCAGCAGCAGCGAGCCCTTCTCGTAGGGCACGGTGGTGGGTCCGTCGGGGTCCTGTCCGGCGCGGTCGAGCTCCAGCCAGGTGTCGCGCGGGTCGGCCGCGGCCACGGCATCGTCGAGCCGCTCACGGCCGAGCCGCTGCAGCATCCGGGTGAATGCCTCGCCGTAGAGCTCCTCGTCGATGCGGGTCTCGAAGTAGACCGTGAACCCCTCGTTGAGCCAGACGTCGTTCCACGTCGAGTTGGTCACCAGGTTGCCCGACCAGGAGTGCGCGAGCTCGTGGGCGACCAGCGTCACCAGCGAGCGGTCGCCGGCCAGGACGGTGGGCGTCACGAAGGTGAGGCGGGGGTTCTCCATCCCGCCGTAGGGGAAGCTGGGCGGCAGCACGAGCAGGTCGTAACGGCCCCAGCGGTAGGGCCCGTAGAGACGCTCGGCCGCCTCCATCATCTTCTCGACGTCGGCGAACTCCCACGCCGCCTGCTCGACGACCGAGGGCTCGGCGTACACGCCCGTCCGCTCACCGATGGCGCGGAACTCGAGGTCGCCGACGCCGAGGGCGATCAGGTACGCCGGCACGGGTTGCGGCATCGCGAACCGGTAGACGCCGTCCGCGGTCCGCTCGACCGGGTTCTCGGCGCTCATCACCGCCAGCAGGTGCGCGGGCACCCGCACGGTGGCGGCGTAGGTCACCCGCACGGCCGGGCTGTCCTGGCACGGGATCCAGGAGCGGGCCAGGATCGCCTGGGACTGCGTGAAGAGGAAGCGCTGGCCGGAGGCCGTCTGCTCGGGCTCCAGCCACTGGAGCGCGCGAGCGCCCGCGGTGGTCGCGTAGCGAACGACCACCCGGTCCGCGTCGCCGACGTGCACGGTCAGGGCCTGTCCGAGCACCGGGTCGTGCTCCCCGAGCTCGTAGGGCAGGTCGGTGCCGTCCTCCCGGGTGACGGCCTCGATCTCGAGGTGCCAGGTGTCGAGCACGAGGTCCGAGGCGTCCGGCGAACGCCGGTCCAGCTCCCACGTCGCGACCCCGGCGATCCGTTGCCGCTCGAAGTCGACGTCGAGCTCGAGGTCGAGGTGACGGACGGCGATCTGGTCGGGACGTGCGTGGGAGTGAGGATCGGCGACTGGTGCATCGGTGGGCGGGCGGTCCATGCCGCCACGTAACCACAGGCCGGAACCGGTCTCCTCAGTCGGGCGGCGGTGCGGTGGCCGGGGTCAACAGGCGGCGACGTACGGCGGCCTCGATCCGCTGGCCGTTCTTGTCCGAGCCCGGATAGGCCGGCACCGCGCTCACGGCCACCGCGACCAGGTCGGTGTAGGCGTCCTGGCGCATCCGGGTGGCCAGTCGTGTGGCGGTGTTCTGGGCACGGGTGAGGACGCCGGTGAGCACGGCACCGCCGACGCCCAGGACCCCGACGAGGGAGGGGATCCACTCGCCGGTGGCCTGCCCGCGGAAGGCGAAGAACGCGGTGATCAGCAGGATCGCGGCGATGCCGAGGATGATCTGCAGCCGGTAGAGCCGCATGAACCGGAAGAACCCGCGCGGTGAGTTGAGCTTGGCGTAGGGCTTCACCAGCGTGGTCGGGTCCTGGTCGAGGACGAGGAGCTGGTACCACCGGCGGATCTGCTCGTAGAGGGTGTCGCGCAGGCCGGGGGCCGCGGCCCAGGTCGGGTCGGCGGCGACGCGCCCCCAGGCCTCGATGCTGCCGGAGATGGCGGCGGCGCTCAGCCCGTGCATCTGGCCGCCCTCGAGACGGCCGAGCATCCGCGTCAGCTCGCGCCGGCGCTCGTCGCCGAACAGGAAGCGGAGCGAGACGCCGGAGTCGGTGCCGCCGTCCTGCCAGGAGCCGTCCGGCCCCAGTCCCCAGTAGCACTCGGCGAGGCCGCGGGCGAGCAGGTAGCCGTTGGCGGCGCCCTCGTCGCGCCAGGCCAAGGAGTCCTGGATGCGCGCGTCGAACTCGTAGAAGAAGGTGGACACCTGGTCCCAGGGCTGGTCCGGCCCGAGCGCGGTCTCGACGTCGTCGACGGCGACGCCGAGCTTGGAGGCCAGCGCGGCGAGGGTGTGTACGGCGGACTGGTGCGCGGCGGCGTACCCGCGCTGGGAGCGCAACGGCAAGGTGTGCGCCGGCCGGGGCGGCAACGACGACGTCGCCGGCCGTGGGCCGTCGGGCCAGGTGCGCCCGCGCAGCTCGGCGACGACCCAGCCCAGCCGGACCGCCGTCTGCACGTCCGCCGACGGAGCCGGCGCCGGGCTCTCGCTCACGTGACACCCACGGGGGCATTGTGCTCCGTACGGCGCTCGATCGGCCCGACCTCAGCCCCGGCGTCGTTCGTGTCGGTGGGGGCGGCGGGTGGCACGATCACCCGGTGACTGCTACGGCCGGCACCGCTGTGAGTGCGGAGGGGCTGGCCCTGCTGCGCCCGAGGTTGGTCGCGTTCTGCTACCAGATGTTGGGGTCGCCCTTCGACGCCGAGGACGCGGTGCAGGACGTGATGGAGCGGGCGTGGCGGGCCCGGGAGACCTACGACGCCGCGCGAGCGTCGCTGGCCACATGGTGCTACCGGATCGCCCACAACGTGTGCGTGGACCGGCTGCGCGGCGCGCCCCGTCGCCCGCTTCCGCGCGACCTCCAGGACCCGGGCATCGAGATCGGCGCTCCGCTCGTGCCTGCCCTCGACGTCCCCTGGCTGATGCCGGCCCCGAGCGCGTGGACCGCGACGTCGGAGGTGGGTGCGGCCGTCGAGCGGTCCGCGGACGTGCGGCTCGCGGTGACGGCGATGCTCCAGGCGCTGCCGGCCCGTCAGCGCGGCGCGTTCGTGCTGCGGGAGGTACTCGGCTGCTCGGCCGCCGAGACGGCCGCCGTGCTGGAGACCAGCGTGCCGGCGGTCAACTCCGCACTCCAGCGCGCGCGGGCGGCCTTGGCCCCGGCTGCCGGCGCCAGTGCCGGTGCCGCCTCCGGGTCGCTCGAACCCGAGCGCGTCGAGCGCTACGCCCGAGCGATCGAGCGGGCCGACGTGGCGGCCCTGGTCGCCCTCGTGGCCGACGACGTCGTGCTGGAGATGCCGCCGGTGCGGGCCTGGTCGCTGGGACGACGGCAGTTCCGCGAGTTCATGGAGTACCTGTTCGCCTGGCGCGGCACCGGGTGGGAGACCCGTCTGGTCGGCGCCAACGGCCAGCCGGCGCTGCTGCTCTACCGACTCACACCCGAGGGGCCGACGGCGCACACTCTCCAGCTCTTCGACGCGGACGCCCACGGCGCCATCGGCCACGTGCTCGTCTACCAGGACCCGAGACTGTTCGCCCTGTTCGAGAACCGGCACGCGCGCGGCGATGAGTCCGGCGGCTCCGGATCGTAAGCACTGGTGACCACCCGGAACTCACAGAAGGACCAGTGCCATGGGCCACCTCATCGTCATCCAGTTCATCACCCTCGACGGCGTCGTCGAGGACCCCGACGGGAGCGACGGGTCCGCCGGCGGCGGCTGGGCCATGCGGCACGGGCCGCAGGGCTTGGCCGGCGACAAGTTCCGTCTGGGACCCCTCCTCGAGGAGGGGACCTTGTTGTTCGGCCGACGCACCTGGGAGCACTTCAGCACCCTCTGGCCGCACCGGGACGACCCGTTCTCCCAGGCCATGAACGCCGCCGACAAGGCGGTGGTCACCCACCGGGAGATCGACCCCGGCGACGTGGTCGAACTCCCGCGCCATCGACCAGCCTCTGGTCCCCTGGGTCCGCCACCAACTCGCCACCACGGACCTGGTCGTCATCGGCAGCCAGTCGGTCGTCGCCGAGCTCGTCGGGGCGGACCTGGTCGACGAGTACCGGCTGATCACCTTCCCCACCGCCGTGGGTTCGGGGCAGCGCCTCTTCACCGGGAGCCGCCTGCTCGAGCTGGTCAGCACCGAACGGTCCGGCCCCGGGGTGCTGTCCGTCCTCACGACGCGCACCTGATGCAGGTCCGAGCCGCCGGCCTGGCCTCGAGCCGGGCTCCCGCGATCGGCTGTCCGCATCGTTCACAGAGGCCGTACGTCCCGTCCTCGAGTCGCTGCATGGCCGCCTCGACCTCTGCCAGGTGGCGCCGGACCTGGACCACGAGGGCGGCGACCTGGGACCTCTCGAACGCGATCGTCGCACCCTCGGGATCGTGCTCGTCATCGGCGTTGCTGTGACGGGAGGCGGCCACCATCGCCTCGAAGTCGGCGGTCAGGGCCGCGAGACTCCTGCGTGCTTGTTGTCGTTCCACCGCAAGCAGCTCGCGAGCCTCGTCCACCCGTCAACGATGACATCCCCTGGTGCCAGACCTTGGTCCGGGGCGACGGGTTCGGGCTTGCCGTCCCATCCGTCGTCCGACACCGGGAGCTGACCCGCAAGAAGTTCGAAGAAAATGCTCAGAACCCTGTGCACAACAGGCTTCTGAGCCTCATCGGTGTCGGTGGTCGGTGCTTGGCTATGTCTCATGAACCACCCGCTCCTCGCCACGATCGCGTCCCTCGACGCGGCCCTGGACGAGGTCGCCGGAGTGGACCCCATCTACCTGACCACCGGCGAGAAGCACGACCCTGCTGCCGCGGCTGGCCCGGACCCGCACCGCCTCGGCCCTGCAGCTCCGCGTCCTCGCCGCCGCCGACGACATCGCCGAACAGACCGGCGACCGGTCCACCGCGCACTGGCTGGCCACCCAGACCCGCGACAACCCCGGGACCGTACGCCGCCACGCCGCGCTGGCCGAGGCCCTCGACCGACGCTGGACCGGCGTCGCCGACGCCTTCGCCGCCGGTGACCTGAACCTCGCCCAGGTCCGGGTGATCACCGACGCCCTCGACGCCCTCCCCGCCGATCTGGGCGACGACCTGCGGGCCAAGGCCGAGACCCTGATCGTGAGGAGGCCGCCACCCTGGGACCCGCGGAGCTGCGGGTCTACGGGACCCGGCTGCTGGAGTACCTGGCCCCCGACATCGCCGAGGAAGCCGACTACCGGCGACTGCTCGCCGAGGAACGCCGCGCGTCTGCGGCGACCCGGCTCTCCATCCGCCGCCGCGGCGACGGGTCCGCGGACCTGCACGCCCGGATCCCCGACCACGCCGCCGGCCGCCTGAGCGCCTACCTCGACGCCTACACCGCACCCCGACGCCACCACCTCCACGGCGACCCGTGGACACGGTGGAGACGCCGTACGGGCCGCTTGGCGCCCGCCGCACCGGACGACGTCGCCCAACTCCCGATCGCCCGGCAACGCGGCGAGGCGTTCGTCGCGCTGCTGGAGAACATCCCCACCACCAGCCTGCCCCGGCACGGCGGGACCGCCACGGCGGTGATGGTGGTCCTCGACTACCAGACGTTGCTCCAGTCGAGACCGGCACGCGACCACCTCGACCGGCGAGCGGGTCACCGCGGGCCAGGCCAGACGACTCGCCTGCCAGGCCGGGATCATCCCCGTCGTCCTGGGCGCCGACAGCGAGATCCTCGACGTCGGCCGCACCAGGCGGCTGGTCACCGACGCGATCCGCAAGGCGCTGAACCTCCGCGACCGCGGCTGCACGGAGGTCGGCTGCTCGATGCCCGCAGCCTTCTGCGAAGCCCACCACGTCGTCCCCTGGTCCCGAGGCGGCAAGACCAGCCTGGCCGACACCAAGCTCTTGTGCTCCTTCCACCACCACCGCGCCCACGACCCCGCCTGGGAAACCAGCCACCAGGCGAACGGGAAGACCTCGTTCCACCGACGGACGTGACGATTCAGGGATTGACGCGGGCTTCTGGTTGCCGGTCGTCGACGCCGTCGGTGGCCGGACGGCGACCTGGGTCACCAAGGTCCGCGCCGTCGATCTGGGACATGATCCTGCGCAGGGCCTGGACCTCCTTGCGGAGCGCCCTCTTCCCGCTCGGGGTGAGGGAGACCCAGGTGCGCGGTCGGCTGCCCTTGGTCTCGCGCGTCAGCTTCACGAAGCCGGCTTCCCTCAGCACCTCCAGGTGCCGCCCGAGGTTGCCGTCGGTCAGCGTGAGCTCCCGCTTCAGGTGGGCGAAGTCGGCACGGGTCAGGCCGGCGAGCGCGGCCAGGATCCCGAGCCTGACCCGCTGGTGGACGTCGTCGTCGAGGTCGTGGATCGGATGGTCTGTCACAGGCGGTCCCGGTGCTCGGAGGAGGTCGAAGCGTGCCAGAGGAGGGTCCCGAAGGCCGCGAGCTGCAGCGCGACGGCGAGGTCGCCCTCGAACGCCAACGAGACCACCGCGCTCGAGGCCACCATCGCGATC
Organism: uncultured Actinomycetota bacterium; assembly: GCA_963774575.1. Taxonomy (GTDB): domain Bacteria; phylum Actinomycetota; class Actinomycetes; order Propionibacteriales; family Nocardioidaceae; genus Nocardioides. The sequence goes on from CAVZFO010000015.1 coordinate 200,347, forward strand.
GCCGCGACGGCGAGTGCGTGGGACCGCAGCCACCAGGCGGTGAGGCCGGTGCCCACGGCGAGCGCCAGGGGAGGTCCGAAGTCACTGATCCACGGCCTGTCGAGCGCCACCCCGAGTCTCGACATGCTGGCCCCGGCGGCGAGGGTCGCCACCAGGATCAGCACCCACGGACGCACGGGCAGCAGCAGCCCGTGCACGGCTGCGTAGCGGCGGTACCACCACCCGGACACGACGAGGACGGCGAGGTAGGCCGGCGCGAAGTACGCCAGCAGGTGGAACTGGCCGATGACCAGGACGACGACCGCACCCACCAGATCCACGGTTGCGAGCAACCGCAGCGGCAGCGTGATGGCGCGTCGGATGGCACGCAGGCGCTCACGTGCGGCCATCGTCTCGCGATAGGCCAGCTCGGCGACCAGGCGGTCCTCCACTTGCCAAACTCTGCACTGCAGAGTTACTTTCGTCAACAACTCTGTAGTGCAGAGTAACCAAGGGAGTCCGACATGTTCCTTCTGCTACCTCTCGTCGGCGGGATGCTCGCCGGTTGGCTCGCGCCGCGGCGCACGGCCATCGCACTCCAGATCGTGTTCGCTGTCATCGCGGCGACGGTCGTCACCGCGTCCGCCCCGCAACACGGTGCCGACTACGGCATCGTGGTCTGGGTCGTGCCGATCACGATCGTGGTGTCGGTCATCGGTCTGGGCATCGGCATGATGCTGCGTCGGCGTCGAGTTCCCGCATGACAACCCCGATAGACCCCGATTGACGACACTGGGCCGGATCGTGGTGCTCGGCGCGGCCATCGAGGTCGGCTCGTGGGTGCTCGCCACCTTCCTGCGCTCGGGTTCCTGGCGCTACAACATCAGCGCGCTGTACGCCGCAGGAGCCCCGCGGCCGTGGCTGGTCATGGCCGGCGAGGCCGCGTTCGCCGTCGCCCTCGCCGCCCTGGCCGTCGGTCTGCGCCGCTCGCTGCCCCGCAGTGACCACCGCATGATCGGCTGCGCCCTGCTGGCGCTGGCAAGTGTGGGGGCCGCTGCCGGCGCGCTCGCTCGCAACGCCTGCGAGGAGTCCGTGCCGCGCTGCGCAGGGCCAGACCTTCGTGACCGTCGGCGACTGGGTGCACGGCATCGGCAGCCTCCTGGAGATCCTCGGCATCGCCGGCTCCGCCCTGGTCCTGGCCGGGACGCTGCCCCGTCGTTGGGCGGCGTACTCCGCCGCCACGGGAGCCGCCGTCTTCGTGCTGCTCCTCGTCTGGCAGGCCATCCCCTATCCGTGGGTCGGCACGGCGGAACGAGTCTTCGCCGTGCTGCTGGTCTCCTGGGTCGCCGCGATGGGCACCCGACTCACCGATGGACCACCCGACCCCGATGCCTCTCGTCCCCAGGGCGGCGTTCCCGCGAGTGCGCCGGCGGGGAGAGAGCACTGAGTCAAGGGGCGCTCGTCACGCCCGCTCGAAGACGAGGTCGAAGTCCTTGCGCCAGGTGGACCCGCGATCCTCGGACGCCTCCCAGCGGCCCGCGATCCGGTCCGGCCCGACGTCGGCGATGAATCGCTGGAACATGTCCGGGTCCTCTCGCGTCAGGATCCAGCTCGGTCCTTCGAACGTCATGGCGAAGACCCGGCAGACACCTCGTTCGTCGTGGTAGAGGGCGGTGTAGGCGTCGTGAGCATCGCTGCGCCCGAGCACCAGGACCATCTCACTCGTGGCCGGTCCGACGTCGCCGCCCATCGTCCACCGGAAGACCACGAACGCGTCGCCGAGCCACTCGCCGCTTGCCGCGCCGGGCACCTCCCGGGTGGCCGGCTCCAGGAACCACGCGTTCCGCAACGTCGTCCCCCACGAACCCACCAGGACGTCCAGCCGCTCCATCGCCTCGTTGCGCATCGCTCCTCCTTCACGGTGACGTACGGGTCGACTCCGGCCGGGGGCCGGAGTCATCGGTCGACGCGAAGCCCCAACGCAGTCGGCACCGAGCCCCCGGATACCTCTCATCATCAGGACGGCGTTCCCGCGAGCGCGCCCGGCGGGGAGAGTCGGGGGCATGTTCGAGTACTTCACCGGACCCAAGTACATCTGGAACCTCGGGGTCGCGCCACGCTCAACAACGGCGGGGCGATCGACGAGGTGGACCGGGCGTGCCGGCCGTCGCGGGAGGCCGCCGAACGCGGTGACGCGGGCAGCCGGGATCTTCATGCAGTCGTGGAAGGCGGTGGCCGACCAGGTCGCCGACCAGGCCCGGGCCTCCGAGGCGGCCGGGCACCTGCGCACGGCGGGCCAGCAGTGGTTCCGGTCCGCGGCTCTACGTCTGCCAGGCCGAGCGGATGCTCAGCAACGACCGACCCCGGCGGACCGGCGTTCTACCAGCAGGCGCTGGACGCGTTCGCAGAAGGTCTTCGAGCTCGCCGACCCGGCGACCACGCGGGTCGAGGTGCCGTTCGAGGGCACCACGCTGCCGGCGTACTTCTCCAACGCGAGCGAGGCGACGGCGAGCCCGTGCCGAGCGTGATCATGTGGAACGGCCTGGACTCCACCAAGGAGCACATGTACACCTCGGGCTGGGCGCAGGAGATGCGCGAGCGCGGCGATCTCGGTGCTGATGGTCGACTACCCCGGCTGCGGCGAGGCGCTGCGGTTCCAGGACCTCAAGTCCCGGATCGAGTCCGAGGACTGGGCCGACGGCGCAGGTCGACTACCTCGAGACCCGCGACGACGTCGACCACGACCGGATCGGGCTGGTCGGGCTGGTCGCTCGGCGGGTACTACGCGCCGCGCGCCGCGGCGTTCGAGAAGCGGATCAAGCTCGTCGCCGTCTGGGGCGCCAACCACAACTGGGGCGAGGTGCAGAAGAAGCGCCTCGCAGCGCGAGGGCGAGAACCCGGTGCCGCACTACTGGGAGCACGTGCTCTGGGTGTGGGGGTACGACGACGTCGAGACGTTCATCGAGTACGCCGAGGGCGTGCACCTCAACGGCGTCGTCGAGCAAGATCACGGTGCCGTTCCTGATCGCCCACGGCGCAGAACGACCGGCAGATCCCCGTCGACTACGCGCACCAGTCCTACGACCAGGCGGTCAACAGCCCGAAGCGCGAGCTGCGGATCTTCACCGTCGAGGAGGGCGCCGCCGAGCACGTCGGGCTCGACCACATGCCGCACATCAACGCCTACATCGCCGACTGGGTCGAGGACACGTTCAGGGAGCTGGGCACGTCGTGACCGGAGCACCCCCGGAACAGCCCCACGTATCGAAGGCAAGGGACGGAAGGCACACTTCGGATGGCCCGTCCGGACTAGGCGCGTGGTCCGAGGGGACCAAATCGTGGTGATCACCTGTGGCTGGTGCATACGCGGTCATAGGTTCGGTGTACTCCACCGCGGGACCCCCCAGGGTGCCGTAGGCACCCTCCCCGGTGGGCCAGACTTCAGGCCGGGCCAGCCCGGCTGGACAGGCGTCACGTGACCCCGTTGACCCGTATCACCCCGCGGTCCCTGGAGCCGTTGCCCTCCCCGGCTCCAGGGACCCACCCCCCTCGGCCCCACCTGGGAGCCATCGTCAAGCGGGTCGCCGTCAGCATCACGGTCGCCTGCGCGATCCCCGCGGCGCTCTTCTACACCGTCTTCGCCGTCAAGGGCGTGTGGGTCGCGATCGCCTTCGCCCTCACCTGGTCGTACGGCGCCATCGCCTGGCGGGCGCTGACGGGACGGCGTACCTCGGGACTGCTGCTGTTGACCGCGGCGGTGATGACCGGGCGCACGCTGATCTCGGTCGCCGCGGGCAGCACCTTCCTCTACTTCCTGCAGCCCATCGTCACCGACGCGGCGATCGGCGTGGTGTTCATGGGGTCGCTGTTCACGGCGCGGCCCCTGGTGGCGCGGCTGGCGGGCGACTTCTACCCGATGACCGAGGAGGTCGCCGAGCGCCCGGGCGTCCAGCGGCTGTTCCGGGTGCTCACCGCGATGTGGGCGCTGCTGTACCTCAGCAAGGCCACCTTCACGCTGTGGCTGCTGATGTCGGCGTCCCTGGCCGACTTCGTGCTGATCAAGAGCATCACCGTCACGCTGGTGAACTTCTCGGCCGCCGGCGCCACCATCCTGATCGCGTCCGCGGTGGGCCGCCGCGAGGGGCTGCTCGCCGCGCCGGTGCTCGTCCGGGCGGCGTGACGTTCGCCTCAGTCCCTGGGGCCCCGGCGGCTCAGCCGGTCCAGCGCGCCGTCGGGCAGGGTGGCGGCCAGCTCGGGGGTGAACTCCCCGTCGACGAGGATGAAGGCCACCTTGGTGACGCCGTCGCTGCGGTTGGCCCAGGCGTGGTCGGTGCCCCGCTGCACGACCACGTCGCCGGCGTGCAGGGTCACCTCGGAGTCGTCCAGGACGAGGGTGATCTCGCCCTCCAGCACGATGCCGTAGTCGACCGAGCTGGTGCGGTGCACCGGCGACTGGAGGCCGCGCTCGTCGAGGTGCCCCGGCTGGAACTCGTTGATCCGGATCTTCGTGCCGCGCTCCGGCGGAGGGACGGCGAGCTCGACCTCGGTCGGGTCCGGGTCCTCGCGCGCGGTCAGCGGCGCCGGGGCGCCCGCGGTGTTCCAGATCTCGTGGAAGCTGACGCCGTCCTCGGGGAGCTCCCTGCTCACCGGCACGGGCCCGTCGCTGACCACGACGGACACGCCGTCGGGGGTGTGGCCGGTGACGACGCGACGGGGCCGGGTGCTCATGCGGGGGAGTTTCCAGACGTGCTCAGAACCATGTCTCAGAACCCGATCGGCAGGCCGGCGTAGTTCTCGGCCAGGCCGGTCGGCGCCGGCCTCGCTGGAGGTGACCCAGCGCAGCTGCGAGAGCTGGAGCTGCTCGTCGAACGGGTCGCCGCTGGTGTGCAGCATCGTGGTCATCCACCAGGAGAAGTGGGTGCACCGCCAGACCCGGCGCAGCGCGGCGTCGGAGTAGGCGTCGGCGAGGCGCCGGGTCGCCCTTGCGCAGCAGCGCGACCAGGGCCGGGGCCAGCAGCGCGACGTCGGCGACCGCGAGGTTGAGCCCCTTCGCGCCGGTCGGCGGCACGATGTGCGCGGCGTCGCCGGCCAGGAAGAGCCGGCCGTGCCGCATCGGCTGCTGCACGAACGACCGCATCGGCAGCACGCTCTTGTCGGTGATCGGCCCGGGCGTCAGCTGCCAGCCGTCCTGGCCGTGGCCGAGCCGGGTGGCGAGCGCCGTCCCAGATCCGGTCGTCGGACCAGTCGTCGATCGTCGGTGTCGTTCGGGACCTGGAGGTAGAGCCGCGACACGGTCGCCGACCGCATCGAGTGCATGCGCGAAGCCGTCGGGGTGCCAGGCGTAGATCAGCTCGTCGGTCGACGGGGCGACGTCGGCGAGGATCCCCAGCCAGGAGTAGGGATACGTCTTCTCCCAGGTACGGCGCACCGCCTGCGGGCACGGCGCTCGCGCGACGGCCCGAACGACCCGTCGCAGCCGACGACGACGTCGGCCTCGAGCCGCTGCGCGACGCCGTCCGCGTCGGTGAAGGTCACCGACGGCCGGTCGGTCTCGAGGTCGTGCAGCGCGGTGTCGCTGATCTCGTAGTGGACCTCCTGGCCGCGGCGCGCGCGCGGCGGCGACCAGGTCCTTCTGCACCTCGGTCTGGCCGTAGACGAAGACCGAGCGGCCGGTGAGGTCGACGAAGTCGAGGTGGTGCCGCTCGTCGGGCCACTGGAGGTAGATGCCGCGGTGCGGGTCGCCCTCGCGGTCGAGCCGCTCGCCGAGCCCGACCTCGCGCAGCAGGTCGACCGTCGACTGCTCGAGGATGCCGGCGCGGATCCGGCCGGCGACGTACTCCTCCGACCGGGTCTCGACGACGACGGACTCGACGCCGTCGGCGGCGAGCAGGTGGGAGAGCAGCAGCCCGGCGGGGCCGGCGCCGACGATGGCGACCTGGGTGCGCATGCGTCGTCAGTGCTCGCGGTCGCGGACCGGTCGGCGGCGCCGGCCATCGACGCGGCTTCCGCTGGGCGGAAGCCGTCAGCCGAGGCGAGCGGCCGATGCCGCGGGCGGCGACCTGGAGGGCGCCGACCAGCTGTGGCCCGGTCCTTGAGCGACGGCACGCACGATGCCGAGCGCGGCGACCACGTCGGCGCCGCGGCGGATCGGCACCGCGACCGAGCAGGCGCCGAGGCTCATCTCCTCGGTGGTCGTCGCGTAGTCGTCGCGCAGCACCCGGGCGAGCTGGCGGCGCAGCAGGCCCGGCTGGGTGATCGTGTACGGCGTGATCCGCGGCAGGTCGGCGAGCACCGCGTGCTGCACCTCGGCCGGCGCGTGCGCGAGCAGCACCTTGCCGACGCCGGTCGCGTGCATCGGCAGCCGCGAGCCGATGCTGCTCACGACCGGCACCGACGCGTGGCCGGCGAGCCGGTCGACGTAGAGCACCTCGGTGCCGTCGCGGACCGCGAGGTGCACGGTCGCGAGCGTGGCGCCGTACAGGTCGTGGAGGTACGGCGAGGCGACCTCGCGCAGCCCGGTCTGCACCGGCGCGAGCAGCCCGAGGTCCCAGAGCCGCCGGCCGACGACGTACTCGCCGGTCGGCGTGCGGGCCAGCGCGCCCCACGCCGACCAGCTCGCCGACCAGCCGGTGCGCGGTCGGCATCGGCAGCCCGGCCCGCTCGGCGAGCTCGGTCAGGGTGAGCCGGCGGTGGTGCTCGTCGAAGGCGCCGAGCAGCGCGAGCGCGCGCGAGGTGACGCGTCGCGCCCGGGGTCGAGGTGTTGCCGGCCATGGCGGCCAGTCTTCCACTGAACGGAAGGCGGGTCGTCGTCAGCGGCCGTCCGCGCGTCCCTACCGTCGCGCGGGTGAGCCGACACCGGCCAGCCAGGCCGACGATCAGCGCCGAGATCGAGGCGATCTCGAAGGAGTACGACGCGCGCGGGCGCCGTCGAGACCGACGCCGCGGCTCGACTACCCGCCGTACCGCTCCAGCATCCTGCGGCACCCGACCAAGGCGCCTGCAGCAGGCCGACCCCGAGGGCATCGAGCTGTGGGCGCCGGTCTTCGGCGCAGCGCGACGTCGACCCGCTCGAGGCCGACCTGACCATCCAGCACCGCGGCGAGCCGATCGGCGAGCGGATGGTCGTCACCGGCCGGGTGCTCGACGGCGACGGCCGGCCGGTGCGGCACCAGCTGGTCGAGATCTGGCAGGCCAACGCCGGCGGCCGCTACATCCACCAGCGCGACCAGCACCCGGCCGCCGCTCGACCCGAACTTCACCGGCATGGGCCGCTGCCTGACCGACGCCGACGGCGGCTACGCGTTCACCACGATCAAGCCCGGCCCCTACCCGTGGCGAACCACCACAACGCCTGGCGGCCCGGCGCACATCCACTTCTCGCTGTTCGGCACCGAGTTCACCCAGCGGCTGATCACCCAGATGTACTTCCCGGGCGACCCGCTCTTCGCGCTCGACCCGATCTACCAGGCGATCGTCGACCCGGCGCGCGCGCGACCGGCTGGTCGCGACCTACGACCACGACGTCACCGACGCCGAGTGGGCACCGGCTACCGCTGGGACATCGTGCTCACCGGCGGCGCACCGCACCCCGCTCGAGGAGGACGAGCGTGATGCTGACGCCCACGCCCGGCCAGACCGTCGGCCCGTTCTTCGGCTACGCCCTGCCGTACGACGGCGACGCGCGAGCTGGTGCCGCCCGGCCCGCCCGGACGCGATCCGGCTGCACGGCCGGGTGCTCGACGGCGCCGGCGACCCGGTGCCCGGACGCGCTGGTCGAGGTCTGGCAGGCCGGCGCCGGACGGGCTCGTGTCCCGCGAGCCCGGGCTCGCTGCACCGCGACGGCTACACGTTCACCGGCTGGGGCCGCGGCGGCGACCGACCGCACCGGGCACTACCCGTTCACGACGCTCGCGCCGGGCCCGACCGCGCCGCGGCGCGGCGCCGTACTTCGCGCTGACGGTCTTCGCCCGCGGGCTGCTGGACCGGCTGTTCACCCGCGCCTACCTGCCCGGACGACGGGCCGCGAGCGCGACCCGCTGCTGGCCTCCTCGAGCCCGCTCGGCGCGCACGCTGGTCGCCGCCCGGACGACCGGGGCTTCGTCTTCGACATCCGGCTGCAGGGCGAGGGCGAGACCGTCTTCCTCTCCTATCCGACGCAAGACTGAGCGCCATGGCGGACCTCTTCTGGCCCGGCGACGACGCGCGCCGGCGACCACTTCACCGACGAGGCCTTCCTCGCGGCGATGGTCGACGTCGAGGAGGCCTGGCTGGACGCGCTGGCGGGGCCGGCATCGCCCGTCCACGTCGCCAAGCTCGACCTCCAGCGGCTCGTCGGGCCACGACCTGCGGTGGTCGCGGCCGAGGCCGAGGCCGGCGGCAACCCGGTCGATCGCGCTGGTCGAGCGTCCTGCGCACTGCGCTCGCCGACGCAGCGCCGACGGCCGCGCTGGCTGCACCGCGGGCCTGACCAGCCAGGACGTGGTCGACACCGCGCTGATGCTGATGGCGCGCGACGCGCGTCGGCGTCCTGCGCCGCGACCTGCGCGATCAGGTCCGGCGGCTCGCCGACGCTCGCCGAGCGCGCACCGGGACACCCCGATGGTCGCCCGCACGCTGACCCAGCACGCCGTGCCGACGACGTTCGGGCTCCGGGTCGCGGCCTGGCTGACCGGCGTCCTCGACGCGTACGACGACCTCGCCGCGCTGGTGCTGCCCGTCCAGGTCGGCGGCGCCGCCGGCACCCTGGCCGCGATCGTCGAGCTGGCCGGTCACCTCGACGACCCGGTCGCCGCGCCACGGGCCTCGCCCTCGAGCTGGCCACCGCCTCGGGCTGACGCCTCGACGCCGTGGCACACCACCCGCTCGACCGTCACCCGGCTCGGCGACGCGCTCGTCGGCTGCACCGACGCCTGGGCCCGGATCGCGAACGACGTGCTCACCATGTCGCGCCCCGAGATCGGCGAGCTCGTCCGAGGGCGGTCGGCGGCGGCTCGTCGACGATGCCGCACAAGGCCAACCCGGTGCTCGTCGGTGCTGGTCCGCCGGGCCGCGCTGACCACGTCCGCAGCTCGCCGCCACCCTGCACCTGGCCGCGGCCGCAGCAGGTCGACGAGCGCGCCGACGGCGGCCTGGCACGCGGAGTGGGCGACACGCTGCGCGACCTGGTCCGCCGCACGCTCGTCGCCGCCGTCGCCAGACCGACCGAGCTGCTCGCCGGGCTGCGGGTCACACCGGACCGGATGGCCGCGACCCTCGCCGCGGCGCGGCGACGCCGTGCTCGCCGAGCAGCGGGCGATGGCCGAGCTCGCCGGGCGCGACGCCGGCGGCGACTACCTCGGCGACGCCGCCGCGTATCGTCGAGGCGCCGCTCGCCCGCGCGGCCGGAGTGCTGGCTGCAGGAGGTGCTCAGTGATCCCCGTCGTCACCGCCGTCCGGCTGACCGGCGCCCCCACCGCGCCGAGCTGCCGCTGCTGGTGCTCGGGCCCTCGCTCGGCACCTCGCGCCGCGACGCTGTGGCGCGCCTGCGCCGACCGGCCTCACCGACGCCTTCGACGTGCTGGCCTGGGACCTGCCCGGTCACGGCCACAACCGCTCGGTGCCCGAGGAGCCGTTCACGATGGCCGAGCTGGCCGACGGGCGTGCTCGCGCGTCGTCGACGACGTCCTGGAGCAGCGCGGCGACATCGGGACGCCGTTCGCCTACGCCGGCGACTCGGTCGGCGGCGCGGTCGGGCTGCAGCTGCTGCTCGACGCACCCGACCGGGTCGTCGGCGGCCGCGCTGCTCTGCACCGGCGCCCGGATCGGCGACGCCGGCACCGTGGGCCGACCGGATCGGGCAGGTGACGCGCGTCCGGGCACGCCGGTGCTGGTGAGCGGCGTCGGCCGAGCGCTGGTTCGCGCCCGGGCTTCGTCGAGCGCGAGCCCGACCGCGGGGCTCGGCGCTGCTGCACGCGCTGCACGACGCCGACGACGAGGGCTACGTCCAGGTCTGCGGCGCGCTGGCGCGACTTCGACGTCCGCGACCGGCTCGCCGAGATCGGCGCAGCCGGTGCTGGCGGTCGCCGGCAGCGACGACGCCGTCACCCCGCCGGAGCGGCTGCGCGAGATCGCCGACGGCGTCCAGGACGGCCGGTTCGTCGTGCTCGAGGACGTCGCCCACCTGGCGCCGGCCGAGGCGCCCGAGCGAGGTGGCCGGCCTGATCCTGCGAGCACTTCCTCGGCGAGCAGGCTGCCGCGCGCTGACGGCGTCCTACGACGACGGGATGGCCGTGCGCCGCGAGGTGCTCGGCGACGCGCACGTCGACCGGGCGATCGCCGGGCGCCACCGACTGCACCCGGGACTTCCAGGAGCTCATCACGGCGTACGCCTGGGGCGAGATCTGGACCCGGCCCGGCCTGGACCGGCGCAGCCGCTCGATGATCACGCTGACCGCCCTGGTCGCCCGCGGCCACCACGAGGAGCTGGCGCTGCACGTGCGCGCCGCGCTGCCGCAACGGGCTGACCGTGGACGAGATCAAGGAGGTGATGCTGCAGACCGCGATCTACTGCGGGGTGCCCGACGCCAACACGGCGTTCCGGATCGCCCAGCAGGTGCTGACGAGGAGTCCGAGGAAGGAACCCGATGACGACCACGCCCGCCTTCCTGTACGCCGCCGTGCGGACGCCGTTCGGGCGGTTCGGCGGCGCCCTGGCCGACGTACGTCCCGACGACCTGGCCGCGACCGCGATCACGGGCCTGCTCGCGAAGACGCCCGGCCTCGACCCCGGACGGATCGGCGACGTGGTCTGGGGCAACGCCAACAGCGCCGGCGAGGACAACCGCAACGTCGGCCGGATGGCGGTGCTGCTCGCCGGCCTGCCCACGTCGGTCCCGGCCGTGACCGTCAACCGGCTGTGCGGCTCGTCGCTCGACGCCGCGATGATCGGGTCGCGCACCATCGAGTCCGGCGACGCGGACGTGGTGCTGACCGGTGGCGTGGAGTCGATGACCCGCGCGCCGTGGGTGCTGCCCAAGCCGTCCCGCGCCTTCCCCGCCGGCAACGTGGAGGCGGTCTCGACCACGCTGGGCTGGCGGCTGGTCAACGCGAGGATGCCGGCGGAGTGGACGGTGTCGCTCGGCGAGGCCAACGAGCAGCTGGCCGAGCGGTTCGGGATCTCGCGCGAACGGCAGGACGAGTTCGCCGCCCGGTCGCACCGGCTCGCCGACGCGGCGTGGGAGGCCGGCTTCTACGACGACCTGGTCGTGCCCGTGGACGGCGTCGAGCTGACCCGGGACGAAGGCATCCGCCCCGGCTCCACCGCGGAGAAGCTGGCGGGGCTCAGGCCGTCCTTCCGCACGGTCGAGCAGGGCGGCACCATCACCGCCGCCAACGCCTCGCCGCTGAACGACGGGGCGTCCGCCGTGCTGCTCGGCTCGGAGGCGGCCGCGCGACGCGATCGGCGTCGACCCGATGGCCCGGATCGCCGGTCGCGGCACCTTCGCGCTGGTGCCGCAGGACTTCGGCTTCGCGCCGGTCGAGGCGGTCGACCGCGCCCTGGCCCGGGCCGGGATCAGCTGGTCCGACGTGGCCGCGGTCGAGCTCAACGAGGCGTTCGCCGTCCAGTCGCTGGCCTGCGTGGACCTCTGGAAGGTGGACCCCGAGATCGTCAACACCCACGGCGGCGCGATCGCCATCGGGCACCCGCTCGGCGCCTCGGGCGGCCGGATCCTCGGCACCCTCGCCCAGCGGCTCGCACGAGCGGCGACCGTTGGGGCGTCGCCGCGATCTGCATCGGCGTCGGCCAGGGCCTCGCGGTCGTCCTCGAGAACGTGGCCCGATGAGGGCCGTCTTCCACGAGGACGCCGACGGCCCCGACCGTGCCGTCGCCGACGTGTCCGACGGCGCCACCGTGCTGGTCGGCGGCTTCGGCCTGGCCGGCATGCCGGTCGCGCTGATCGACGCGCTGATCCGCCAGGGCGCGGGCGACCTCACGGTCGTCAACAACAACGCCGGGAACGGCGACACCGGCCTGGCCGCGCTGCTGGCGAAGGGCCGGGTGCGCAAGGTGGTCTGCTCGTTCCCGCGGCAGCACGACTCGTGGGTCTTCGACGGCCTCTACCGCCGCGGGGCGATCGAGCTGGAGCTGGTGCCCCAGGGCAACCTCGCCGAGCGGATGCGCGCGGCCGGCGCCGGGATCGGCGCGTTCTTCTGCCCCACCGGCGTCGGCACGCCGCTGGCCGAGGGCAAGGAGACCCGCGAGATCGACGGCCGCACCTACGTGCTGGAGTACCCGATCCGCGGCGACGTCGCCCTGGTCGGCGCGCTGCGGGCGGACCGGGTGGGCAACCTCGTCTACCGCAAGACCGCCCGCAACTTCGGGCCCGTGATGGCCACCGCGGCGGAGACGGTCGTCGCCCAGGTGCGCGAGGTCGTCGAGATCGGCGGCATCGACCCGGAGGCCGTCGTGACGCCGGGGATCTACGTCGACCGGGTGGTGTCGTCCCGTGAGCGATGCCGTGAGCACGCCCAGGACCATCGACGAGATCGCGGCCGCCGTCGCGGCCGACATCCCCTCGGGCTCCTACGTCAACCTGGGCATCGGCCAGCCCACCATGGTGGCCGACCACCTCGACGCGCGAGTCCGGCGTGGTGCTGCACACCGAGAACGGCATGCTCGGCATGGGCCCGGCCGCGGCGCCCGGCGACGAGTGACCCCGACCTGACCAACGCCGGCAAGCAGCCGGTCACCGAGCTGCCGGGTGCGTCGTACTTCCACCACGCCGACTCGTTCGCGATGATGCGCGGCGGTCACCTCGACGTCTGCGTGCTCGGGGCGTTCCAGGTGTCCACGCGCGGCGACCTCGCCAACTGGCACACCGGCGCGGCCGACGCGATCCCCGCCGTCGGCGGGGCGATGGACCTCGCGATCGGCGCCAAGAGGGTGTTCGTGATGATGACGCTCTTCGCCAAGGACGGCACGCCCAAGCTGGTGCCGGAGTGCACCTATCCGCTCACCGGGCTGGGCTGCGTGACCCGGGTCTACACCGACCTCGCCACCTTCGACCTCGGGCCGGACGGCGCGCGTCTCGTGGCGACGTACGGCGTCGAGGCCGGCGACCTCGAGCGCCGTCTCGGGATCGACCTGGGCCGCTGAACCACACGCCGCCTACCCTGGCCGGGATGTCCGGCCACTCCCGCTCCCCCGCCCGGGCGGTGGCGTTGATCGTGGCCGTCACCGCGGTCGCGAGCGCCGGGCTGGCGCTGTTGCGGGTGCCGTCGCCGGTGCTGTTCGGCGCCGTGCTCGGCGGGATGGCGCACTCGCTGACCTCGACCTCGCAGCTCGCCGTGCCCCCGTGGGCGTTCCGGGTGGCGCAGGGGCTGGTCGGCATCACGGTCGGTGCGCTGGTCGACCTGGACACGCTGCGCCGGATGGCATCGTCGAGCGTCTCGATCCTGCTGGTCGTGCTGGCGACGATGGCGCTGAGCATCGCGGCCGGCCTGCTGCTCGCGACCCGCAAGGACGTCTCCCGCACCACGGGCGTCTTCGCCCTGATCGCCGGCGGGGCCTCCGGGGTGGTCGCCGTCTCGCGCGACCTCGGGGCGGACGAGCGGGTGGTCACCGTCGTCCAGTACCTCCGGGTGCTGGTCGTGCTGATCACCCTGCCGCTGGTGACCGGCCTGGTCTTCCACCCGCCGCACGGCCGCGGGTCGCTCGCCGCGGCCGGTGCCTCTCCGGCGGCGGACCTGGCGTTCGTCGCGATCAGCCTCGGCCTCGGGCTGCTGCTGGCCCGGCTGGTCCCGGTCACCACGATGAGCCTCCTCGGCCCGCTGGCCGTCGCCTCCGTGCTCGCCGCCGGCGGGTGGCTGGGAGCGGTGACGGTGCCGGGTTGGCTGGCGTTCGTGGCGTTCGCCCTGATCGGGGTGCAGGTGGGCCTGCGGTTCGACCGCGCCAGCCTGGCCGCCATCGGCCGGATGCTCCCGGTGGTGCTGCTCATCATCGTGGCGATGGTGGTCGGCACCGCCGGACTCGGCCTGCTGCTGGCCTGGCTCACGCCGGTCGACGCGCTGACGGCCTACCTCGCCACCACGCCCGGCGGCCTGTTCGCCGTGCTGGTCATCGCGGCCGACTCCGGCTCCGACACGACGTACGTGATGGCCGTGCAGCTGCTCCGGCTGCTGCTGATCCTGGCGACGCTGCCGCTGCTGGCGCGCTGGTTGCGGAGATGATCAGCTCGGCTTCGTCGACTTCCCGTCCAACCACAGCGTCGACGACTCGTCGCGATGGCTGCCGGTGGTGCCGACGTGCTGGGTGCCGATGTCCGGGCCCCTGGTGATGACGTGGACCAGGGCCATGCCGTGGCCGCGGCCGAGGTCGTGGTCCTGCTTGAGCCACGCCAGGATCGGCCCGGCCTTGGTGGTGGCGTCGAAGCCCTGCTGGTGCGCCAGCTCGACGAACTGGCGAGGGGTGAGACCGGTCTTGTCCTCGATGTTGTCGAGATAGGCCTGGAACGACATCGTGCGCCTCCTCTGCGGAACAGTGCTTGCTCCAACGTCGACCGGCGAACCCGGCGTTCGACATCGGTCGCGGCGGACCCGCCCTCCCGGCCGATCTGGGCGACGACCTGAGTGGCCAAGGCCGAGACCCTGATCATCGACCGAGGCAGCAACGCTGGGACCCCGCGAGCTGCGGGTCTACGGGACCCGGCTGTTGGAGTACCTGGCCCCCGACATCGCCGAGGAAGCCGACTACCGGCGGCTGCTGGCCGAGGAACGCCGCGCCTCTGCGGCGACCCGGCTCTCGATCCGCCGCCGCGGCGACGGGTCCGCGGACCTGCACGCCGGGATCCCCGACCACGCCGCCGGCCGCCTCGAGCGCCTACCTCGACGACTACACCGCACCCCGACGCCACCACCTCCACCGTGATCGTGGACACGGTCGAGACGCCGTACGGGCCCTTGGCTCCCGCCGCACCGGACGACGTCGCCCAACTCCCGATCGCCCGGCAGCGCGGGGAGGCGTTCGTCGCGCTGCTGGAGAACATCCCCGCCACCAGCCTGCCCCGGCACGGCGGCACCGCCACCAGCGGTGATGGTGGTCCTCACGGCTTGCCGGATCGACCTCGTGCGCTCCGGAGGTCGCCGTCGCGGAGGACTCACCCCGCGAGCTGGGCCCGCTTCGCCTCGACGAGGCGAACGACCAGGTCATCGGGCAACGGTTCATCGATCGCGAAGTGCAATGACCCTGACGTGCACTCGTATCCCTCGAGCTCGTCGGCGAGCTCGGCGAGGACGCTGCCGCTGTGGGGGAGGTAGGCGAGATGGTTCTTGAACGCCGCGAAGCCGGCCACCACCTTCCCCTCGACCCGGAACGCCGGCATCCCGTAGGAGATGCCCTCCTCCGCTTCCGGCACCGCGGCCCGGATGGACCGGCGTACGGCCTCCAGCGTGCTCCGCTTGGGTTCGTCCAGCTCGGCCAGGTAGGCGTCGACCTCCTCTGCACCCATGAGGCGAGTGTGGGCGGAGGGCACGGAGGCGTCGAGGGCCTCGGTGGTCACCACGTGGGACAGTGCAGCTCCAGGGCTTGCCTCCCAGGTCCTGGTCCGACGGGCGTCACCTGGAGGCTCGAGGGGATACTCAGGGACCGTGGCGTCCGATCGGGGTCCGGCCTTCCGGTTGTGGCCGCCCGTGTCCGTGGGCGGCCCACTGCTGCTCGGGCTCGTCGTCTCGTCGCTGGTGGGCGATCCGCTGGCCGCTTCACCGCGTGGCGGCCGGGTTGGGGTGGCTGCTCGTCGCCGCCTTCGCGGTCTGGAACGGTTGGGCCCTGGTGACGATCGCCAGGCACGAGACCGCGCTGCTGCCCGGTGGGGAGACCACGACCGTGATCGACCGCGGGCCCTTCGCCCGGTCGCGCAACCCGCTCTACGTCGGCCTGCTCGTCGGGTCGGCGGGCGTGGCCCTGGTGCTGGGATCGGTGTGGGCGCTGCTGGCGCTACCGCTGGAGTGGGCGCTGCTCCGATGGGGCGCGGTCGTGCCCGAGGAGCGGTACCTGACCGAGAAGTTCGGGGCCACGTACACCGACTACACCGACCGGGTACGGCGCTGGCTCTGACCGCAGCGTCATGGAGACTCGGGCCATGACGGTGTACCTCTCGCGTTGGGGCGAGGCCGGGCCACGCCCCGAGCCGAACCACGAGCTGGACCCGCTCTTTGCCCGCATGACGCTGGTGGCGAGCATCGAGGTGGCCGCCGGTGCGCAGGCCGTGTGGGAGGCGGTGACGGCCGTGGAGCGGATCGGCGAGTTCAGTCCGGAGTGCGTGGACGCCTGGTGGGTCCCGGGCTTCCCCGCCAGGGCGGTGGGCGGACGGTTCGAGGGGAAGAACCGGGTCGTCGCCGGGGACGACGTCTACGAGTGGATCCGGCCCTGCGACGTGGTGACCTTCGACCCGCCGACCGAGTTCGCGTGGACGGTCGGCGACCGGTACGACGCGACTCCCGCCACGCGATGGAGCTATCGGGTCCGCTCCACCGCGGGCGGCTGTGTGCTCGAACAGGAGTTCCGACACGTCGAGGACGGCCTCAGCGGACTGAGGATCGCGGCGGAGGCGGACCCGGAAGGCGCGGGCCCCCTGGTCGCGGAACGGACGAAGGGCCTGGAGACCGGGATGCGGGAGACGCTCCGCCGGATCCGGGACAGCTTCAGTCGTTGATGGCCTCGGTCACGCACCTCGTCCTCAGTCCTCGGGTAGCTCGCCGAAGGCCCGCTTGGCGTCGCGGTACCAGCCCATCGACGCCACGGGGTGCTTCCAACGGCCCTTCATGTCCCGGTGGGCCTCCTCGTGAGCGGCGTCGCCGGCCCGGACCGCCTCCTTGAGGTGCCGGTCCTGAGCCTTGATGACGTCGTCGGCCGTCTCGCCTCGCAACGCGAGCTCGCACGGTCCTCCGAGCTCTCGGCAGGTCATGGTCTTCATCGTCGTCTTCCCATCCTTCGGCGTTGGTCTGTCACCCGTCTGACGATCGACGGTCGGCCCATGTGACAGCGCCGTCGCGCCGGCGATGTCACTCGGGCTCGCCGTACCTCGCCCTGCGCGGCGTTGGCGGCCGGGCACCGCCCGTCCTCGCGGCCGCAGGCGACGAGGTCGCAGAGCCGGCAGGTCCAGGCGCCGCCGTCCTTGGCCGCCACGACGCGACCCATCACGACGCCCAGCAGGCGGTGCAGGTCGTCGACCTCGTCCGGCGACAGGTCGGCGAGCAGGCCGTCCAGGTACGTCGACCGGGCAGCGCCCACGGCCCGCGCGCGGTCCCGCCCGGCGTCCGTCAGCCGGATCGCGCGGCTGCGGCCGTCGGACCCGGGGCCGCGGGTGACCAGGCCGGCCGCAGCGAGCCGGTCGACCAGGCGGACCGCGCCCGAGGGCGTCACGCCGAGCACCGCGTGGACGCGGTCCACGGTGGCGCCGTCGAGGAACTGCGCCAGCGCCGACAGCGCGGCCGCATCGGTCACCGAGGTGGAGTCCACCCCGGCCGCGGCGCGGACGGCCCGGCCGGTCTCGTCGGACACGACGAGGGCCAGCGCGCCCAGCACGTTGGCCAGGGCGGCGCGAGGCGGGTCCGGGGGGTCGTTCACCCCAGCTCGTACTCGACCACCAGCGGCATGTTCGGGTAGTCGTCCTGCGTGGAGCTGCTCGACACCGTGCCGCTGATGCCGGCCAGGTCGCCGGTGCCCTCGACGATCTTCATGGTCGAGCTCGCCGTGCTGCCGTCGTAGCCGCCCTCGCCCACGGCGGTGAACGACCCGGTCTTGCCGTCCAGGCTGGCATCGAGGTGCAGCACCCCGACGTAGGTGCTGGTGCCGTCGGCGCGGTAGTAGAGCACCGACTCCAGGAGACCCGTGTCCAGCCCGTCGTTGCCCTCGGTGAGAGTGACCGCCGCGTGCGCGACCTTGGTGCCGTCGTCGTACTCCTGGGTCGGCTTCTCGTCCCAGTTGTCGATCTTGATGGTGGTCTCGATCTTCTCGGTCATGCCCTCGACGCTATGTGTGACTCAGTCACGTGTCTCCACCCGCGGGGGTGGGCGAGTCGTCCGTCTCTCACCCCTCCGGGCGCTGTGGAGGCGGCGCGTCGTCTGGTTCATTGGAGCCGACGCGGTGGGCACCTCCCGCCGCGCAGCTGGACCCAGGCTCGGGCACGGGGCCAGGTGTTTCGCACTCACAAGGAGCGACTGATGGCTTTTATCCTCTGGATCCTCGCGGTGATCCTCGTCGTGGCGGGCATCGTCACCCTGATTCGTGGATCGATCCTGTTCGGGGTCGTCCTGATCATCGTCGGGCTGCTGGTCGGCCCGGGCGGGGTCAGCATCTTCACCTGATCGGCACCTCACCACGCTGAGCGAACGGCGCCCGGGGCAGCTGCCCCGGGCGCCGTCGCGGCGTCCGGGCCATGCCTCCCGGACCATGCCTCGGCACGACCCCTGGTTGACTGGGCGCCGTGACCGGCGTCGTCAGCTTCACCTCGACCGCCTCCGACCCGTACCTGCGTGGCCGCGAGCTCGGAGCGGCGCAGGCCGACCGGGTGGCCGCGACCGTGGCGGCCTACCGGCGGCTGTGGGAGTGGCTGGACCCCGGGTTCGACCTGGCGCTCTGGGGTGACCGAGCGCTGGCTGCCATCGAGGCGCAGGCTCCCCGGGCCGCCGAGGAGATCGTCGGCCTCGCTGACGGGGCCGGCCGCACGGCGCAGGAGATCGCAGCGCTCAACGCCCGCACCGAGGTGCTCGGCGCCATCGCGCCACGGGGTGCCGCCACGGAGTGCTCGACCGTCGTGTCGACGGCGCCGGACCGGGTGCCGGTGGCGGCTCAGACCTGGGACTGGTATCCCCACATGCAGGACAACTGGTTCGTCTGGACGCTTCCCCACGGCTGGTGGCGGGCAGATCACGACCCTGACGGAGTACGGCGTGCTGGCGAAGATCGGCGTCAACGACCGCGGGTTCGGGGTGATGCTGAACATGCTCCACCACGCCGCCGACGACCAGTCCGCGGGCGGTGGCGACGCCCGGATCGGGTTCCCCGTGCACGTCATGCTGCGCACCCTGCTCGAGGACTGCACGAGCGTCGACGAGGCACGCGACCTCGTGCGCGCCGCGTCGTTCTCCGCCTCCTCGGCCCTCACCGTGGTCGACCGGGACGGGGACACCGCCTCCCTGGAGACCTACCCCGGCGGCGTCGGCGAGGTGAAGCCCGAGGACGGCTTGCTGGTCCGCACCAACCACTTCGTCTCCGCCGAGGGCGAGCCCGGCTGTCAGGCCGGCCTGGTCGACGACAACTCCCGGGTGCGGCGCAATCACCTGCTTGCCACCTTGGGGCACCGGCCGGCCGACGGCCCGCCGACGTCCGCGGCCGACGTACGCGCCGCGCTCACCCACCACGACCCCGCCGGTCCCGTGTGTCGCCACGCCGGCAGCCCGGACGATCCCGACTTCTCGGACCTGGTCGACACCGCGACCCTGGCCACCATCACCCTCGACCTCGAGCGCGGCGACCTGGACGTGCTGCGCGGAGGTCCCTGCGGTCGCTCCTGACCGAAGGGGTGAGGGCTACCCCCTGCCAGGTGGGGAGGGTGGCGCGGTGGTCTGCCTAGGCTGCCCGGATGGTGCGACGCGGTGAGGTGCTGGCCCTGGTGCAGGCCGGGGGCCAGGGGTCCCGGATGGACGTGCTGACGCGGGAGCGGGCCAAGCCCGTGCTGCCGTACGGCGGGACGCACCGGCTGGTGGACTTCACGCTGTCCAGCCTCGCGAACTCCGGGCTGGTCGACGTGTGGGTGAGCGTCGAGTACCAGGTCGCCTCGATCGACGACTACCTCTCGGGCGGTCGCCCGTGGAGCCTGGACCGCAACCGGGGCGGGTTCCGGCGGATGGTGCCGCAGACGGGGAGCGGGACCGCGACCGAGGACCAGTTCGCCCACGGCAACGCCGACCTGCTGCTGCGGCTGAGCCGCGACATCCAGCACTTCGGCGCGCCCACGCTCGTGGTGTCCAGCGCCGACCACGTGTTCGCCGCCGACCTGGCGCCGACGATCGACCGGCACGTCGAGTCGGGGGCGGACGCGACCGTGCTGACCTCCGAGGTGACCAAGCGCGAGGCCGCGTCCAACGTCGTGGTGCTCACCGGCCGAGGGCGGGCCGGGGACCGGGTCACCGGGGTCGAGGTCAAGCCGTCGCGGCCGAGCTCCGGCGTGGTGGCGACCGAGATCTTCGTCTACCGCACCGAGGCGCTGCTCGAGGCGCTCTTCGAGCTGCGGCGCGAGCTGATGGACGAGGTGGACGACCCCGACCTCGACGGCGAGGGGAGCGCCGACAGCGGGCTCGGCGACTTCGGCGAGCACCTGCTCCCCCGGCTCATCGAGGGCGGGACCGTGCGCGCCGAGCCGCTGCCCGGGTACTGGCGCGACCTCGGCCGGCCGGGCGCCTACCTCAACGGGCACCGGGACCTGATCGCCGGGAAGGTCGACGTCTTCGACCACCCGGGGTACCCGGTCATCAGCCACTGGGACGACCGCCCCACCGCGCGGCTGCGCACCGGGTGCCACGTCGAGGACAGCCTGGTCTCGCCCGGGGCGGACGTCGCCGGCGAGGTCGTCCGCTCCGTGATCGGGCCGGGCGTGGTGGTCGAGAAGGGCGCCCGCGTGGAGGACTCCGTGCTGTTCGCCGACTGCCGGGTCGAGAGCGGGGCGCGGGTGACCACGACGGTGGCCGACGACCGCTCGGTGTTCGGACGGCACAGCGTGACCGGGGAGCTGCCCGCGAGTCGGGTGGCGCGTGACGAGGAGGTCACCTTGGTCGGCCGGGACTCGGTGGTGGGCCGGGACGCCCACGTCGCCGCCGGTGCCCGCCTGGAACCCGGGGACGACCGCCTGAGGTGACTCATCTCCTAAAGGGTGATGCGGCACACCCGTAAGGGGCATAGGGTCCTCGGAACAGGGGACCTCGGGTACGACACGCTTGTACCCGCGGAGAGAAGGCCCGGACCTTTCAGAGGTCCGGGCCTTCGTTCACGTCCGGCGGGCCCGGCCCCTACCGGTCGCCTGACCGGTTGCCTGACCGGTTGCCTGGCTGGTCACCTGACTGGTCGCCTCGACCAGCGGGAACTCCAGCGCGGCCTGCGCGGCGATCATCCGCATCATCATCGTGTCGATGGTGGCCCCGATGACTCCGCCGGCGAACGGCACGCCGCGCCCGAGCCGCGAGAACACCCGCTCGAAGACGCCGCGCAAGAGGCGGAACGCGATGGCCTTGTTCACCACCATCAGCGCCGCGGGCGGCAACCCGCGCAGGGCGACCCGGCTGATCGTCCCGACCCCCGGCGTGACGCCGGCCCGGGACAGCACCTCGTCGGCCCGCGAGCCCACCAGGGTCAGCAGCACGGCGGTCCGCACCTGCGGGTCGTCGAGGTCGTAGCCGCGCAGGGTGGCGATGGCTCCCACCATCCGGGTCGCCTGGAGGTAGAACTCCGCGACGTTGAGCGGCAGGGCGACCGGCATCGTGATGAACCCGCCGATGCCGGTCACGAACCCGCCCACGGCGGCGCCGGCGACGTGCGAGCGGCGGACCCGCTCGAGTGCGGCCTCACGGTCCCCGCGCGTACGCCGCAGCGAGCGGTGCGCGACCGAGGCCGCCGGCTTCAGCGGGCCGCGGCCGTCGAGCCCGGTGTCCATCAGCACCTGGACGAGCCGGCCGATGGCCCCGTCGTCGGGTTGGTTGCCGCGGGCTGCCTCGAGCGCGGACGCGGCGTGCTGCGTCGTGTCGCTCCCGGGCCTGAGCAGGTCGAAGACTCCCATGCCCGGGAGTCTGTCAAAGCCAGTGAAGGGGCCGGTGAAAGGGCCGGTGGAAGACGACGACGTCGTCGGGCTCCTCGGGCTCGTCGGCGGCGTCGGCCAGCACCTCGAGGCGCGCGGCGTCCGGGTGGCCCGCCTGCTCGCGCGACAGCAGCGTCACGAACACCCCGTCCGGCGCCAGCCACGCGTCGGCTCCCGCCAGCACGGCCCGCGAGCGGGTCCAGGCCGTCGGGCCCGCCGTCCACGGACCCGGTCGGCTCGTGGGAGCGGAAGTCCGGGTGGATGTCGTCGAGGCGGTCGGTCGGGACGTGGGGGAGGTACGCGACGGCCAGCGCGACCCGGCCGGCCAGGGAGCGAGGCAGCCCGTCCCACCACGAGCCCTGGTGCACGGCGAAGCCGCCGGTCCGGCGCGCACAGGCCAGGGCCCGCTCGTCGACGTCCACCCCGTGCACCTCGGCGTCCGGCAGCAGCACGGCCAGCGCCGCGGCGAGCGCGCCGGCTCCGCAGCCCAGGTCGACCACCACCCGCGCGTCGGGCCGCAGGGCCACCGCAGCGGCGAGGATCGCCTCCGCCCGGCGCCGCGGCACGAACACCCCCGGCGCCAAGGCCACCCGGACCGGCCCGAACGCGGCCCAGCCGAGCACCTGCTCCAGCGGCACACCCGTCGACCGCTCGGCCACCGCCGCCGCGCGGGCGGCCGGCTCCGCGTACGTCTCCCAGACCAGGGCGGCCTCGTCCTCCGCGTGCACGCAACCCGCCGTGCGCAGCGTCGTCACCGCCTCCTCCAGGGTCACCGGCGACAGCCTGGCAGGATCCTCGGTGTGTACGACGTCCAGGCGCTGCGCGCCCACTTCCCGAGCCTGGCCGGCGGCACGGCGTACTTCGACGGGCCGGGCGGCACCCAGACCCCCGACGCGGTCGGGGACGCGATGCGCTCGACGATCACCCAGCCGCTCTCCAACCGCGGCCGGCTGACGCCGGCGGAGCGCAACGCCGACGAGGTGGTGCTCGCCGCGCGGGCGGCACTGGCCGACCTGGTCGGCGGGGTGCCGGAGGGCGTGGTGTTCGGGCGGAGCATGACGCAGCTGACCTTCGACCTGTCGCGGGCGATGGCCAAGGACTGGGAGCCCGGCGACGAGATCGTGGTGACCAAGCTCGACCACGACGCCAACGTGCGGCCCTGGGTGATCGCGGCGGAGACACAGCGGCGCCGTCGTGCGCTGGGCGGAGTTCGACCCGGCGACCGGAGAGCTCGACCCGACCGCGGTCACCGACCTGCTCACCGACCGCACCCGGGTCGTCGGCGTGCACCGCGGCCTCCAACCTGATCGGCACCCGCCCGGACCTGCCCGCGATCGCGACCGCGGTGCGGGAGGCGCGGCGCGCTGCTCTACGTCGACGGCGTGCACCACACGGCCCACGTCGCCACCGACGTCCAAGAGCTGGGGGCCGACTTCTACGCGTGCTCGCCCTACAAGTTCCTGGGCCCGCACTGCGGCGCCGTCGTGGCCGCGCCCGAGCTGCTCGAGGAGATCTACCCCGACAAGCTGGTGCCCGCGACCGACGTCGTGCCGGAGCGGTTCGAGCTGGGCACGCTGCCCTACGAGCTGATGGCCGGGACGACGGCCGCCATCGACGTCCTCGCCGGCCTGGGCGACGGCGGTGTCACGACGGCGGTGTAGCGGCGGGGACCGGCGCGCCCGGCTGCGATCGGCGTACGCCGCGCTCGAGGCGTACGAGGACGGCCTGCGGCAGCGCCTCGAGGAGGGCCTCGCGCTGCTGCCGGTCGTGGTGCACTCGCGGGCGCAGCGCCGGACCCCGACCGTGCTGATGACCTTCCCGAACGCCGAGGCCGCCGAGGTGTCGGTCGCCCTCGCCGAGCGCGACATCAACGCGCCGGCCGGCACCTTCTACGCGTGGGAGGCCTCCCACCACCTCGGCCTCGGACCGGACGGCGGGCTGCGCGTCGGCGTGGCGCCGTACTCCACCGCCGACGAGGTGGACCGGCTGCTGGCCGCGCTCGGCCAGATCCTGGTGGCCTAACCGAGTCACCGGGATCGCGAACCGGCCGACGGCGACCAGGTCCCGCCGGCGCTCGTCGGTGAGCTCCTCGTCGACGATCCGGCCGGCTGCCGTCGCACTCGGGCGCGTGCAGCATCCGGCCGCCGCCGCGTGACGAAGCCGACGTGGTAGATCGCGGCCGTCCTCGTGGGCGAAGAAGTAGAGGTCGCCGGGCTCCTCCTCGCCGAGCGGGACGGGGCGTGACCGCGTGGGCCTGGTCGGGGGAGTCGCGCGGGACCACGACGCCGGCCTGGCGATAGCTGTAGTGCACGAGGCCCGAGCAGTCGAAGCCGGCGGGGCTGGTGCCGCCCCAGAGGTAGATGAGGCCGGCGAACCGCTCGGCGTAGGCCGCGACGGCGATGCGGTCGGCCGGCACGTCGGCCGGCGGGTGGTCGGGGTCGTCGTCGCGCGGCCTCGCGGAGGTGTGCCCCCGCACCCAGCCGAGGTAGCCGTTGTGGCCGGGCACGGGCTGCCACGGCGCGACGACGTGGGCCCAGCCGTCCCGGCGCTCCTCGACCAGCACCGGCTCGCCGTCGAGCAGCTGGGTGAGGGTGCGGCCGTGCAGGCCGAGACGGTCCTCGGCGGTCAGGCCGGCCAGCCAGGCCGTCGACGTCGGGCGCGGTCGGCCACGGCCGCGGCGTCGAGGTCGCGCGGGGCGAGTCGGGCGAGGTCCACACGGTGGCGACCGGGACGCCGACGCGGAGCACGTCCGTCATGCGAGCCCCTGGGATCCCCGAGAAGCCGAGCCCGGGCCTCGGGCAGCGCGATGACACCCGGCGTCGTACGTCGCGCCGCCGATCACCGGCGACGTCGCGGCGTACCAGGCGGCGTCGAGGTCGCTGACCTGGCTGGTGCCGACGGCGGCCACAGCGCGGCCGCCGCGCCGACGCCGATCGGGCCCTCCATCATCGAGCCGACGATGGTGCCCATCCCGGCCGCGCGGGCGCGTTCGAGCAGGGCGCGGGCCGACGCCGAGACCGCCGCACTTGGCGAGCTTGACGTTGACCAGGTCGGCGGCCGGCTGCGCGATGACGGCGTCCAGGTCGCGCAGGCGCGAACACCGACTCGTCCGCCATCACCGGGGTGTCCACGGCCGTCGGTGACCCGGGCCAGGCCGGCCAGGTCGTAGCGCTCGACCGGCTGCTCGACGAACTCGATCCCGAGGCCGGCGTCCTCCAGCGCCCGGATCACCTTGATCGCCTCGTCGGCGGTCCAGCCCTGGTTGGCGTCCACGCGGATCGGGCGTCGGGGGCGGCGTCGCGGACCGCACGTACCCGGGCCACGTCGGTGGCGGCGTCGGTGCCGACCTTGAGCTTGAGGACCGTGAACCCCTCGCTCCGTACGTCGCCGTGGTCGCCGCCGCCAGCTCGTCGGGTCGCCGGAGGACACCGTCACGTCGGTCGGCACGCGCTGCTCGCCGGCCGGTCCGCCGAGCAGCTCGGCGAGCGAGACACCCAGGCGCTGCGCGGCCAGGTCGTGGAGGGCGACGTCCATCGCGGCCTTGGCTCCCCAGTTGCCCACGACCGCGTCGGCTCGAGCTCGCGGCGCCAGGCGACGAGTCGTCCTCGGGCGACCGGCCGCGCACGACGTCGGCGAGAGGCCCGCTCAGGCAGGCCTCCGCCCCGGCCAGCGACTCACCCGTGACCCGCCAGACCTGCGGCGCCTCGCCGTACCCGCGCCGTCCCTCGTCGTCGACCAGCTCGACGACCGTCGTCTCGAGGTGGCTCGGTGCGCCGCAGCGCCGTCACGAACGGCGTGTGCAGCGGGGCGCTGCAGCCGGTGGCACCGGACCTCGAGATCGGTCACCCGGACGACGGACCAGCGTCCATCTCACGCGGGTTTCGTGGCGGGACTTCGGCACTCCTCGACCAACGGTGCCAGGGTGGAGGGGTGCCGACACCCGAGGGGTACGACGAGGCGACACGCCGCCGCCGCACGGCTCGCCGAGCTGACCGGCGCCGACCGCCACGACGCGCTGGTCGTCCTCGGCTCCGGCTGGGGGCCGGCCGCCGACGCGTTCGGCGAGCCGACCGCGGCGTTCCCGATGACGCGGCTGCCGGGGTTCCTGGCGCCGGTCGCGGAGGGCCACCGCGGCGAGGTCCGGTCGGTGCGGCTGGGCGGGCGCCGGAGGGCACCGCGTGCTGCTGTACCTCGGCCGCACCCACCTCTACGAGGGGCACGGGCCCGCCGCGGTCGCGCACCCGGTCCGCGCTCGCCGCCGCGGCCGGCGTCCGCATCGCCGTGCTCACCAACGCCAACGGCAGCCTGCGCGACGACGTCGAGCTCGGGCGCCGGTGACTCATCCGCGACCACCTGAACCTGGCCCAGCGGAGCGGCCTGGGCGGTCCCCTGGAGGGCCCGCGGTTCGTGGACCTGACCGACGCGTGGTCGGCCCGGCTGCGGGCGATCGCCCGGGCCGACGACCCGACGCTGCAGGAAGCGCGTCTACGCGCATGCTCGGCGGACCGCACTACGAGACCTGGGCCGAGGCGGACTGGCTGCGGCGGATCGGCGCCGACCTGGTCGGCATGTCGACGGTGTACGAGGCGATCGCGGCGCGAGAGTGGGGCGTGGAGCTCGTGGGCCTGTCGACCGTGACCGCGATCGAGGGAACCGGAGTGGCCGGCTCGGGGATCGACCCCGCTGAGGTGGTCGCGGTCGCCGAGCGCAGCGCCACGCTGATCGCGCCGCTGGTGGTCCGGCTGGTCGAGGAGGGTTTGAGGACGTGAGTACCCCACGACATCGCGCGGCGACTCGCTGCGCTCGTGAATGGCACGCTGACGAGGGGACCCCAACAGCATGAGCACCGACACCGCACCAAGACCGGAGACCAGGTCCGCCCCGGCGCGCACCGGGGCGATCGAGACCAACGGCATCAACATCATCGACGAGAGCGAGCGCAAGGGCAGCTCCTCCGGCCTGTTCTGGCCGTGGTGCGCCTCGAACATCTCGGTGCTCGCCGTGTCCTACGGCTCGTTCGTGCTGGGGTTCGGCATCGGCGCTGACCCAGGCGCTGGTCGCCACCGTCGTCGGCACGGTCGTGAGCTTCTTGCTCGTCGGGCTGGTCTCGATCGCCGGGAAGCGCGGCTCGGCGCCGACCCTGGTGCTCAGCCGGGCGGCGTTCGGGCGGGTCGGCAACGGGCTGCCGGGCATGGTGTCCTACCTGCTCCTCGTCGGCTGGGAGACCGTGCTCGTCTCGCTGGCGACGCTGGCCACCGCGACCGTCTTCGACCGGCTCGGCTGGTCATCGGGCGACGGCACCAAGGTCGTCGCCTTCGTGGTCGTGGCCGCGGTGATCGTCGCCGCCGGGGTGCTCGGGCTTCGACGCGATCATGCGGATCCAGAAGTGGCTGACGATCGCGATGATCGTCGTCACCGGCATCTACGTGTGCCTGACCTTCGACCACATCGACCTCGACGCCGCGACGGGCGCGTGCCCGACGGCCCGACCACTGCGGTGATCGGCGCGACGGTGCTGGTGCTGACCGGCTTCGGCGTCGGCTGGGTCAACTCCGCGGCCGACTACTCCCGCTACCTGCCCCGCAACGTCCGCACGACCGGCGTGGTCTTCTGGCCGACGTTCGGCGGCAGCCTGCCGGTGGTCATCCTGGTCGCGTACGGCGTGCTGCTCTGCGCCGGCGACGACGAAGCTCTCCGCCGAGATCGCGGCGGACCCGATCGGCGCGCTGACCACGCTGCTGCCGACGTGGTTCCTGGTGCCGTTCGCGCTGGTCGCGGTCGGCGGCCTGGTCAGTCCGGCGCGATCCTCGACATCTACTCCTCCGGCCTGACCCTGCTCACCCTCGGCCTGCGAGCGCCGCGGTGGACGGCGGCCGCCTTCGACGGCGTGCTGATGATCCTCGGCACCATCTACATCGTCTGGATCGCCGACGACTTCCTGACGGTGTTCATGGCGTTCCTGATCATCCTGGGCGTGCCGATGGCCGCCTGGTGCGGGATCTTCCTGTGCGACCTGTTCATGCGGCGCTACCCCTACGACGAGCGGGCGCTGTTCAGCAGCACCGGTGACGGCACCGACTACGGCCTGGTCCGCTGGGAGTCGGTGCTGCTGCTCGTCGTGGCCACCGCCGTCGGGTGGGGCCTGGTCATCGACACCACCGGCGCCGGCAAGCACCTGGGCTGGCTCGGCTACCTGCTCGAGCCGCTCGGGCTCGGCGGCAAGGACGGCGAGTGGGCCTACGCCAACCTCGGGGTGCCGGTGGCGCTGGTCATCGGCTTCCTCGGCTACCTGGTGCTCGGGTCGCGCGCCGTGCGCCGCCAGGAGCACGAGCAGGTCGTCGCCGGGGTGCGCGCCGAGCACGCGAGCACCGCCGCTACCGCCAGCACGGCCAGCACCCCGACCGCCCCGGCTCCCTCGACCGACTCGACGACCTCGACGACATCGACCGGCTCGACGACCTCGACCACCGAGGCCACGGAGGACTGATCAGCGCGAGCCCGGGATGTCGGGGTCGAAGACCCGCACCCGGTCCAGCTGCATGCCGTGCTCGACGCCCCACAGCACCGCTCGGGAGCGGCTGTCGACGCCGATCTTGCGGTAGCAGGAGCGGATGTAGGACTTGATGGAGTTGATCGAGAGGTGGGTGCGCTCGACGATCTGCGCGTTGGTGAGGCCCTGGGTGATCAGGCAGAGCACCTCGGACTCGCGGGCCGTCAGGCCCTCCTCGCGCCCCGGCCAGTCGCCGCCGATCAGCGGGAGCCGGGAGGGTTCGTCGGTGACCACGACCTCGCCCTTGCTCACCTGGTCCAGGGCGTTGACGAGCTCGCTCGCGCTGAGCCGCTTGGAGAGGTAGCCGGAAGCCCCCAGCCGGAGCGTGGCGTCGCGCAGCACGCGGTCGGTGCTCCAGGTGTAGACGACCACCTTGGCGACGTACGGGTTCTCCAGCAGGTGCTTGATGCCGGTGCCGTCGTCGCGGGACTGGGTGAAGGTGTCGAAGAGCGCGATGTCCACCGGTTCGACGACGTTGCTGGCCGCGTTGAGCTCGACCACCTCGATGCGGTGGGTGTGGGATCGCAACATCGAGGCGATGCCGTGCACCACCACCTCGTAGTCGTTCACGAGGGCGACGCGGATGGGCACCGTGCCAGAGTAGGGGTCCGCGTGCCCTGGCTCCACCCTGCGGGGTGAACCGGGTCACGATCTCGAGACGTGCGGCACCCTCCGTCGCTGCGCTCCGCAGCGTGCCGACACTTCTCGATCTCCTCGCTCTCCGGACCCGGACTCGCAAGCTCGTCCGTGTCCGCGCTCGGACATAGGGTCGCCCCGTGGCGCTCCACCTGCACCGGGCCCCGCGCACCGACCTGCTGGCGGACGCGCTGGGCGACCTGCTCGCGCGGCCGCTGGCCGACCCGCTGGCGCAGGAGGTCGTGGTCGTCCCGGCGAAGGGCGTGGAGCGCTGGCTGACGCAGCGGCTCTCCCACCGCCTCGGGGTGGGGGGCGGGTCTCAGGAAGGGGGCGACGGCGTCTGCGCCGGCGTCCGGTTCCTCCAGCCGCGCTCGCTGGTCTCCCTGCTGCTGGGGCGGGAGAGCGACGACCCGTGGGACCCCGACCGGCTCGTGTGGCCGCTGCTGGCCACCATCGACGCAAGCCTCGGGGAGGCCTGGTGCGACACCCTCGCCACCCACCTCGGCCACGGCCGCACCGGCGACGACGCCGAGCTGCGCCGCAACCGCCGCTACAGCGTCGCGATCCGGCTGGCGGCGCTGTTCGCCTCCTACGCCGCCCAGCGCCCCGCCCTGGTCACCGACTGGCGCGAGGGACGCGACACCGACGGTGCGGGCCGCGCGATCGACGGCGACCTTGCGTGGCAGCCGGAGCTGTGGCGTCGGCTCCTGCCGCGCGTGGACGCGCCGCCCCCGGACGTCCGGCACGCTGCGACCATGTCGGCCCTGCGGGACGGCGGGGCCGGACTCGACCTGCCGCCGCGGCTGTCCCTGTTCGGGCACACCCGGCTGCCCGCCACCGAGGTCGAGCTGCTCGGCGCGCTGGGCGCGGACCGCGAGGTGCACCTCTACCTCCCGCAGGCCTCGCCCGCCCTGTGGGACGCCCTCGGCGGGCCGGCCGACGGTGTGCGCGGTGTCGTCGCCCGCGAGGACGACGAGTCGGCCCGGCTGGTAGGCCACCCGCTCCTGGCCTCGCTGGGACGCGACGCGCGGGAGCTGCGGCGATCGCTCGACGGAGCGGGCTTCCCGGACGGCGACACGGTGGCGCCGATCGCCGACGACCGCCCCTCCCTGCTGGGTCTGCTCCAGCACGACCTGCGCGCCAACCACGCGCCGACGATCGAGGAGCGCGCCGGCCGGGCCCACGACCCGGCCGACCGCAGCCTGCAGGTGCACGCCTGCCACGGTCCCTCGCGCCAGGTCGACGTGCTCCGCGAGGTGCTGGTCGGGCTGCTCCAGGACGACCCGACCCTCGAGCCGCGCGACATCCTGGTGATGTGCCCCGACATCGAGACCTACGCGCCGCTGATCTCGGCGGGGTTCGGGCTGGCCCCGCTCCCGGTGAGCGGGACGGCCGGTCCGGACCCGTCCGCCGGAGGTGAGGCCGGCCACCCGGCCCACCGGCTGCGCGTCAAGCTGGCCGACCGGGCCCTGGTCAGCACCAACCCGCTGCTGGCCGTGGCCGGCGTGCTGCTCGAGCTCAGTGGCGGCCGGGTGACGGCGTCCGACGTCCTCGACCTGGCGGCCGGCGAGCCGTGCCGGCGACGCTTCGGGTTCACCGACGACGACCTCGAGCGGCTCGGCCGCTGGGTCTCTCGCACCGGGGTGCGGTGGGGGCTGGACCAGCGGGCGCGGGCGTCGTTCTCGATGGACCAGTTCCCCCAGAACACCTGGCGCACGGGCCTGGACCGGATCCTGCTCGGCGTCGCGATGAGCGGCGACGACCACCGGCACCTCGGCACCGGGTTGCCGCTGGACGACGTCGGCAGCAACGAGATCGACCTGGCGGGCCGGCTCGCCGAGCTCCTCGACCGGCTGGAGCGGTGCCTGACCGCCCTCGACGGTGCCCGGACGGTGGCCGAGTGGATGGACGCCCTGCGCACCGGGGTCCGCGACCTGGCCGACGTACCGGCCGACGACGCCTGGCAGTTCCCCCAGCTCGAGCGCGAGCTCGCGCGCGCCGCCGCGGGCGACAGGGGCGACCGGGGCAGTGACATCGAGCTGCGGCTGGCCGACGTGCGCGCCCTGCTCGGGAGCCGGCTCGCCGGCCGGCCGACCCGCGCCAACTTCCGCACCGGGACGCTGACGGTCTGCACGATGGTGCCGATGCGGTCGGTGCCGCACCGCGTCGTCTGCCTGCTCGGTCTCGACGACGGCGTGTTCCCCCGCGCCGGTTTCGTCGACGGCGACGACGTGCTCGCGCGGCGTCCCCGCACCGGCGAGCGGGAGGGCCGCAGCGAGGACCGGCAGCTGCTGCTCGACGCCGTGATGGCCGCGACCGAGCACCTGGTCATCACCTACACCGGCGCCAACGAGCACTCCGGGGCCCGCCGGCCGCCCGCCGTGCCCCTCGGCGAGCTCCTCGACGCCGCCGACCGCACCACGGCGAGCCCGGTGCGGGAGGCCGTCCTCACCCGGCACCCGCTCCAGCCCTTCGACCCGCGCAACCTCAAGGCCGGCGACCCCGTCACCGACCCTCCCGAGTGGGCGGTGCCCGACCTGCGCGGCCCGACCCAGCGGCCCTTCAGCTTCGACGGCTCGGCGCTGTCGGGCGCGCGGGCGGCGGCCGGCGTACGCCGTCCCGTGCCGCCGCTGCTCACGGGCCACCTGCCGGCGCGGCCCGCCGAGGACGTCACCCTGGACGACCTGGTCCGGTTCCTGATGCACCCGGTGCGCACGTTCCTGCGCGACCGGCTCGACGTGTCGACGCCGTTCGAGCCCGACGAGCCGGGCGACGCGATCCCGGTGGCGCTCGACTCGCTGGAGGTCTGGCAGGTCGGCGACCACCTC
This sequence comes from uncultured Actinomycetota bacterium, assembly GCA_963774575.1. GTDB lineage: Bacteria > Actinomycetota > Actinomycetes > Propionibacteriales > Nocardioidaceae > Nocardioides. The sequence continues at coordinate 232,164 of CAVZFO010000015.1, forward strand.
CTGCGCGAGCTGCTCGCCGGCCAGGACGCCGCGGCCGTGATGCTGGCGGAGCAGCTGCGCGGCACGCTGCCGCCCTACCAGCTGGGCGTCCAGGCCCTGCGCGGCGTGACCGAGGAGTGCCAGAAGCTGTGGACCGGCACGGCCGAGCTGCGGGCCGGCACCCGTCGGTCCGTCGACGTGGACGTCGACCTGGGGGACGGCCGGCGGCTCACCGGCACGGTCGCCGGCGTGCACGGCACCCGGCTGGTCTCGCTGGGCTACTCCCGACTCAAGGCCAAGCAGCGCCTGCGCACCTGGGTGGAGCTGCTCGCGCTCGCGGCCTCCGACCCCGACGAGTCCTGGACCGGGCACGCGGTCGGCCGTGAGCGCGCGGGCCCCAAGCGCGCCCTCACCGGGCCGCTCGACCAGCGTGCCGTCGGGTGGCTGCGGTCCCTGGTCGAGCTGCGCGACCTCGGGCTGACCCGGCCGCTCCCGATGCCGATCGCCACGGCCGCCGCGTGGGCCGACGAGCACGCTCGCGCCCTGCGCGGTGCCGACGCCGACGAGAAGCGGGCCGCGCGCCGGGAGTGGGAGACCGACCGGTTCGCCGGCGGATCATCAGGGGCCTCGTTCTCCAAGGAGGACGAGGACCCCTACCACGTGCGCGTCTTCGGACCCCGCGCCACCGTGGAGTCGCTCATCGACGCCGGCCTGCCGACGTACGCCTGGCAGGTCTGGGAGCCGCTGCTCTCCGGTGTGGAGAAGGTGGGGCCGCTATGAGCACCGCCTCCGTGGCTCCGGGTGCCTTTTCCATCACGGACCCGCTGCCGACCGGCACGGTGCTGCTCGAGGCCAGCGCAGGCACGGGCAAGACGTGGACCATCGGCGCGCTGGTGACCAGGTACGTCGTCGAGGGCGTCGCCCGCCTGGAGCAGATGCTGGTCGTGACCTTCGGCCGCGCCGCCAGCCAGGAGCTTCGCGAACGGGTGCGCGCCCAGCTCGTCGAGGCCGAGCGGGTGCTGGGTGACGACCCGGCGGAGCGTGCCGCGGTCGCGAGTGACGAGCCTTCCGAGCTGGTGGGGATGCTGCTCGGCTTCGACGGCGAGGAGCGCCGGGTCGCCCACCGCCGGGTCACCGACGCGTTGGTCGGCTTCGACGCCGCGACCATCGCGACGACCCACCAGTTCTGCTCGCTGGTGCTGGACTCCCTCGGCGTCGCCGGCGACTCCGACTCGCGTGCCCGCCTGGTCGAGGACCTCGACGACCTCGTGAAGGAGACCGTCGACGACCTCTACCTCCGCGCGTTCGCCCTCGACGAGGGTGACCCGGCCTTCTCCTACGACACCGCACTGACCATCGCCCGGCGGGTGGTCGACGACCCGCAGGCCCGGCTCGAGCCGGCGTCGGAGGACCGGTCCACCTCCGCCGGCCGCCGGGTGTCGTTCGCGCGCGCCGTGCGCACGGAGATGGACCGGCGCAAGCGCAGGCTCGGCGTGCTGTCCTACGACGACCTGCTCAGCCAGCTCGCCGACGCGCTCGCCGCCCCCGACTCGCCGGCCGCCGAGCGGATGCGCCAGCGCTGGCAGATCGTGCTGGTCGACGAGTTCCAGGACACCGACCCGGTGCAGTGGCAGGTGCTCGACCGGGCGTTCAGCGGCCACGCCACGATGGTGCTGATCGGCGACCCCAAGCAGGCCATCTACGCGTTCCGCGGCGGCGACGTGACGACGTACCTCGCCGCCGCCGCGACCGCCGCGGCCCAGCAGACCCTGTCGGTCAACTGGCGCAGCGACGAGGCGCTGCTGGCTCCCCTCCAGGAGCTGCTCCGCGGTGCGGCGCTCGGCGACGAGCGGATCGTGGTGCGCGACGTCGAGGCCCACCACGGCGGGAGCCGTCTGGTCGGCGCGGGTCACCCGTTCCGGGTGCGGGTGGTCAGGCGGCAGGACGTCTCGCGGCGACCCGGGTTGCTGACGGTCGGCCAGGTGCGGCCGGTGATCGCCCGCGACCTCGCCCACGACGTACGGCGCCTCCTCGACTCCGGCGCGACCTTCGAGGGCCGGCCGCTGCGGCCGCGCGACATCGCGGTGATCAGCTATCGACACGCCGACCTCGCCGACGCCCAGGCCGCGTTGCAGGAGGTGGGTGTCCCGGGCGTGATCGCGGGCGGCGGCAGCGTCTTCGCCACCCCGGCGGCGCTCGAGTGGCTGACGCTGTTGGAGGCGCTCGAGCAGCCGCACCGCAGCACCCGCGTCCGGTCGGCCGCCCTGACCTGCTTCTTCGGGCACACCGCCGCCGACCTCGACGCCCGCGGCGACGACCTCACCGACGAGGTGGCCGACACGCTGCGGTCCTGGTTGGAGCTCTACGCCGCCCGCGGCCTGGCGGCCGTGCTGGAGGCCGCGACCGTGGCCGGGCTGCCCGCGCGGGTGCTCGCCGAGGTCGGCGGCGAGCGTCGGCTCACCGACCTGCGCCACCTCGGCGAGGCCCTGCACGAGGCGGCCCTCACCGAGCGGCACGGCCTGGTGTCGCTGCTGACCTGGCTGCGCGAGCAGGTGGCGGAGGGCCGGGCCGGCCGTGCCCTCGAGCGCAGCCGCCGGCTCGACAGCGACGCGGCCGCGGTCCAGTTGGTGACCATCCACGCGAGCAAGGGCCTCGAGTACCCCGTCGTCTACCTGCCAGCGGTCGCCGATCGCCACGTCGCCGAGCCCGAGCTGCCGCGGTTCCACGACGACGACGGCCAGCGCTGCCGCAACGTCGGCGCGGGCGGCGCCGGCTGGTCCGACAGCGTCCGGCGGGCTCAGGAGGAGGACGCCGGCGAGTGGCTCCGGCTGCTGTACGTCGCGCTCACCCGCGCCCAGTCCCAGGTGGTCTGCTGGTGGTCGCCGACCAAGAACACCCCCGCCTCGCCGCTGCACCGGATGCTGATGCGGGCCACCGACTCTCCCGACGTGCCCGACCAGCCGCCGGTCCCGTCCGACGACGAGGCGGTCGCGGTGTTCGGTCGGTGGCGCGACCGCGGTGGGCCGGCGCCGGAGCTGGCCCAGCCGGCCGTGCTCGCGGGTCCCGGCCCAGGCCTGGCGGCGCCCGCGCTGGGGGTGCGGGCGTTCACGCGGACCGTGGACGCCGCCTGGCGGCGTACCTCCTACTCCTCGCTGAGCGCGGTCCGTGCCGAGGCCCTGCCCGGTGTCGGCGACGCGGTGGCCAGCGAGCCCGAGGTGGTCGGCAAGGACGACGAGGACCTCTCGTTGGTCGAGGAGGTCGCCCCACGCCTGTCCCAGCGACCTCCTCGAGACCCGGTGACCGACGTGGCCTCCCCGATGGCGGACCTGCCGATGGGCGCGGCGTTCGGGTCGCTGGTGCACGCCGTGCTGGAGCACGCCGACCCGAGCGCCCCGGACCTGCGCGCCGAGCTGCTCGGGCACATCGACGAGCAGCGCGGCTGGTGGCCGGTCGAGCTGGACCGCGAGGTGCTGGCCGACGCGTTGGTCGCCGTCTGCGACTCGCCGCTCGGCGGCCCGGGCTCCGCGCTGGCCGGGGTGACACTGCGCGGGGTGCCGCTGTCCGACCGGCTGCGCGAGATGGACTTCGAGCTGCCGCTGGCCGGCGGTGACGTCCGCAGGCGACCCGGCGAGCCGCGGCCGCCGGTGCGGCTGGGCGACCTGGCCCCGCTGCTCGAGCGGCACCTGCCCGAGGGCGACCCGGTGCGCGGCTACGCCGTGCCGCTGCGCGGCCTGCTCGGCGACCAGCCGCTGCGGGGCTACCTCACGGGCTCGGTCGACGTGGTGCTGCGGGTGGCCACGCCCGAGGGGCCGCGCTTCCACGTCGTCGACTACAAGACCAACTGGCTCGGCCCGACCGACGAGCCGCTGACGGCGGGGGCCTACCGGCCCGAGGCGCTGGACGCCGCGATGGGCCACTCCGACTACCCGCTCCAGGCGCTCCTCTACGCCGCCGTGCTGCACCGCTTCCTGCGTTGGCGACTGCCCGGACTACGACCCCGAACGGCACCTCGGGGAGGTGCTCTACCTCTACCTGCGCGGCATGGCCGGCCCGGACACCCCGCTCGTGGATGGGGCGCCGTGCGGGGTGTTCGCCTGGCGGGCGCCGGTGTCGCTGGTCGAGGAGCTCTCCGACCTGCTCGCGGGGAAGGTCCGGACATGAACTCACGCCACGAAGTCGCTCGCTCCCCCCGCTTCGCTCCTCCCGCTCACGACTCCGCGGGGACCCCGAGATGACCGAGCTCTTCGAGCCGACCGGCGAGCACGACTGGCGGCTGGCGCGCGGGCGCACCGGCCTGCTGGGCGAGTTCAACGACGGGCTGCTGCTGACGGCGGCCGACCTGCACGTGGCCCGGCGGGTCGGCGCCCTCGGCGGAGAGGACGACGAGCGGGTGCTGCTCGCCGTGGCGCTCGCGGTCCGGGCGGTCCGGCGTGGGTCGGTGTGCCTCTCCCTCGACCAGGTCCGCACCGAGGCGCCCGAGCTGCCGTGGCCCGACGCCGACGCGTGGGCGGACGCCGTACGCCGGTCGGGGCTGGTCGGCTCCGGGGTGCTCCGGTGGGACCAGCACGAGGGCGGCGACCTGCTCTACCTGGACCGCTACCACCGCCTCGAGACGCAGGTACGTGACGACCTGGTCGCCCGCGCCGCCCAGGCGGCTCCGGTGGTCGACGAGGCGCGGCTCGCGGCGGCGCTGATCCAGGTGCGCGGGGAGCACGCCAGCGAGGAGCAGCTGGCGGCCGCCGGGTCGGCAGTCCGGCGGTGGACGACGATCCTGACCGGCGGGCCCGGCACCGGCAAGACGACCACCGTCGCGCGGATGCTGGCGCTGCTGGCCGACCAGGCGGCGGCCAGGGGCGAGCGGATCTCGGTCGCGCTGACGGCTCCGACCGGCAAGGCGGCCAGCCGGCTGCAGGAGGCGGTGAGCACCGAGCTCGCGGGCCTGCACGGCCTGCCCGAGGCGCTGTCGCTGCTGGGCCGTCCGCAGGGCGTCACCCTCCACCGGCTGCTCGGCTGGCGCCCGGACAACGCCACCCGCTTCCGGCACGACCGCAGCAACCGCCTCAAGCACGACGTGGTCGTGGTCGACGAGTCGTCGATGGTCGAGCTGACCATGATGGCCAGGCTGCTCGAGGCGCTGCGTCCCGACGCTCGGCTGATCCTGGTCGGCGACCCGCAGCAGCTGACGTCCGTCGGCGCCGGTGCGGTCCTCGGCGACCTGGTGCGGGGCTACGACGGCCGGCCCGACTCGCCGGTGGTGCGGCTGGTCGAGAACCACCGCTTCCAGGCCGAGATCGAGGCCCTCGCGGCTGCCCTGCAGGCCGAGGACGCCGACGCGGTGCTGGAGGTGCTGCGCTCGTCCTCGCAGCAGGTGTCGTTCGTGGAGGCTGCCTCGGAGGAGGAGCTGGTCGAGGCGCTGCGTCCCGACCTGGTCGCGGCCGCCGCCGCCGTCCGCGAACGCGCCGAGGCCGAGGACGCCCGCGGCGCGCTCCAGGCGCTCGACGGGCAGCGGCTGTTGTGCGCGCACCGCGAGGGGCCCTACGGCGTGCGGCGCTGGAACGGCCTCGTCGAGCGCTGGCTGGCGGAGGACGCGGGCACGGACCTGGCCGGCGGTCCGATCAGCGGGTGGTACGTCGGCCGGCCGCTGCTGGTCACCACCAACGACTACGCCCTCGACGTCTACAACGGCGAGATCGGGGTGGTCGTCCGGCAGGGCCTGCGCCGGCGGGTGTTCATCTCCGGGTCCGGCCGGCTGCGCGACTTCGCCCCGGGCCGCCTGGACGCCGTGGAGACCATGCATGCGATGACGATCCACAAGGCACAGGGCAGCCAGGCGCGACGGGTCACCGTGCTGCTCCCCGAGGAGGGGTCACGGCTGCTGACCCGCGAGCTCTTCTACACCGCCATCACCCGGGCCCAGGAGCACGTGCGCGTGGTCGGCACCGAGGCGGCCGTCCGCGCCGCCGTCACCCGCCGCGCCCAGCGCGCCTCGGGGCTCGCCGAGCGGCTGCGGGACTGAACCCCGATTCGTCTGCGGTCTCACCTGGTTTCCCAGGCTCGACGAGTCAGACGAATCGTCCTCAGCGGCCCGAACGCTCGGAGATGGAGGCGGCCAGGCCGGCCAGGTGGCCGAGGCGGGCCAGCTCGGACTCGAGGAACTCCGGGCCGCCGCGCCGGCCGATCACCACGATCTGGTCGCCGGTCAGCGGGGCGGCGCACCGGACGTCGTCGTCGTCGACCGGGGCGAGCCGGACCGGTTGGTCGACCGCGGACCACGGCACGTCGAGCGGGGCGCCCTCCGTGCCGCGCAGCACCTTGTCGTGCGGCGCCACCCAGGCCCCCCACTCGCAGCGGAAGGTGACCGGCAGCATGTCGACCAGCCGCTCGAAGGCCACGTCGGGGGAACCGGTGAGCTCCTCGACGACCTCGAGGTCGAGGAACAGGTTGTTGCCCGCCGCGTAGCGGCTGATCCACACGACCTGGACGCCGTCCAGGGCGTTGCAGGCGGAGACGATGGAGTCGGGCATCACCCCGGCGGGTGTCTCCACGAGCACGTCGTCGACCGCCGTGCCGTCGTACCGCTTCTCGACGATCTCCAGCGCCTCGATGTCGCCGCCGGCCACACCGATCGCCGTCGCCAGCCGCCCCAGGGATCCGGGCACGTCGGGCAGCTCGACCCGGAGCAACAGGCTCATGCCAGCGAGCCTAGGCGGCGCACGTTGCGCGCGGATTTCGTCCGTACCAACGGGCGGACCCCGAGGTCCGGCCCTGCCGGCTCCGGACTTGCGGCTCCGGGCTTGCGGCTCAGGCCTCTTCGAGCAGGAAGATCGGGATCAGCCGCTCGGTCTTCTCCTGGTAGACGCCGTACGTCGACCAGGTCTGCACGGCGTAGGCCCACCAGTCCGCCCGCTCCTCGCCCTCGAGCAAGCGCGCGCGGTAGAGCCTCGGCTCCGGGCCGTCCTGCAGCTCGACGAGGGGGTTGGCCAGGAAGTTGTGGTACCACTCCGGGTTGGTCGGTGACCCGCCGAGCGACGCGACGGCGAGGTAGCGACCGTCGCGCTCGACGCGCATGAGCGGGTTCTTGCGCAGCGCTCCGGACTTCCGGCCGACCGAGGTGATCACCACGATCGGGTCCGTGCCGCCGCGGAGGGTGTTGGCCCGCTCGCCGCCCGAGGACTCGTACTCCTCGACCTGGTCGCGGACCCACTTGGCCTTGCTGGGCACGTACTCGCCCGAGAGGAGGGTCATGTCACGCGTAACCGTCCCGCGCGGCGGAGGATTCCCCGGGCGCCCGCTCGTCGGGGTCGGTCAGCGGGCGGCGTGCCGGCCGCGGCGGGCGCGGGCGTGCGTGGTCGGGGCGTTGAGCGCGTCGAGGGTGTAGGCGTCGAGACGGCGCAGGAGACGCTTCATCGTCGTCATCGGTACTCCTGGGGATGGGGGTTGTCGTACGGGACATCTCCATGGTGCGGGATTCCTTGGATCGATCCAAAGGCTCGGCACCGTGTTCCGAGTCACGTGGGTCTCACCCCCGGCAGGCGGCCACCGCGAGCGCGTCGACCAGGTCGTTCATCCGGTCGCCGGAGTGCCCCTTCACCCAGGAGAACGCCACGTCGCCGCGGTCCTGGACCAGCTCGACCAGCGGCTCCCACAGGTCGCGGTTGGCGACCGGCTTGCGGGCGCTGGTGGTCCAGCCGCGATCCACCCAGCCCTGCCACCATCGGTCGCGGAAGCAGTTCACGACGTACGTCGAGTCGCTGACGACCAGCAGCGGGCCGTCGTTGGCGCGCACCGCCTCCAGCGCGGCCTGGATCTCCATGCGCTGGTTGGTCGTCCGGTCGCTGTGGCCCGAGGCGTACGTCGTGTCGTCCAGCGCCCAGGCCCACCCGCCGGGCCCCGGGTTGCCGGAGCAGGCGCCGTCGGTCCAGACCGAGCGGGCGCCCTCCGGCGTCGTCATGTCGGGCGGGCGGGGTCGTCGTACGCGCGGGGGAGTCACGCCCGGCACCGTAGCCAACGACTACGGTCCTGCCATGAGCGCCATCGACGGGGTGTCGGAGACCTTCGACCCGGACGCGTGGGACGCCGTCCCCGGTTTCGAGAAGCTCACGGACCTGACGTACCACCGCGCCCGGGCCCACGGCACGGTCCGGATCGCCTTCGACCGGCCCGACGTGCTCAACGCCTTCCGGCCGCACACCGTCGACGAGCTGCTCGGTGTGCTCGAGCACGCCCGTACATCGAGCGACGTCGGCTGCGTGCTGCTGACCGGCAACGGCCCGTCGGCCGCGCACGGCAAGCGGGCCTTCTGCTCGGGCGGCGACCAGCGGATCCGTGGTCGCGCGGGGTACCAGTACGCCGACGGCGAGGACGCCGCGACCGTGGACAAGGCGCGCCTCGGCCGGCTGCACATCCTGGAGTGCCAGCGGCAGATCCGGTTCATGCCCAAGGTGGTGATCTGCCTGGTCAACGGCTGGGCGGCCGGCGGCGGGCACTCCCTTCACGTGGTGTGCGACCTGACCCTGGCCTCGAGCGAGCACGCGCACTTCAAGCAGACCGACGCGGACGTCGGCTCGTTCGACGGCGGCTTCGGGTCGGCGTACCTCGCCCGCCAGGTGGGCCAGAAGCTCGCCCGCGAGATCTTCTTCCTCGGCCAGGAGTACTCCGCCGAGGACGGGGTCCGGATGGGCACCGTCAACCGCGCCGTCCCGCACGCCGAGCTCGAGGCCACCGGGCTGGAGTGGGGCCGGCTGGTCAACGGCAAGTCGCCGACCGCGCAGCGGATGCTGAAGTACTCCTTCAACCTCATCGACGACGGCCTGGTCGGCCAGCAGCTCTTCGCCGGCGAGGCCACCCGCCTCGCCTACATGACCGACGAGGCCGTCGAGGGCCGCGACCAGTTCCTCGAGAAGCGGGACCCGGACTGGTCGCAGTTCCCCTGGTACTACTGACCCGCGGGGGTCGGACGGATGAGTCGCGGCACGGACGTCTCGGACAGCCAAGGCGGCTTCATTGGGCGGAACTCTGGTCACGCGTTCAGTCGTACGCTGCGGGCGTGTCCAACCCGGCTCCCGGTGCGAAGACCCTTCTCGTGGAGGATGGATGGCGCAAACGCGCAGGCGACTGCTACACCCGCCCGCTCACCCCAGGTGTCCTGGGCGTGCTGTCGCTGGCAGCACAGCGCGGATTACCGCACCAGTGGAGGCTGCGACCGTTCGTGGGGGTGGTGCACGAGCAGGTGAACGCCTTGGCTCGGACCCTCGGCGGATCTGAGGCCAGGAGTACCTATCCGCAGGACACCATCCGGTACCAGCTCGTCCGATTGCTCGATGGCCCCGACGCCCAAGAGGGCGACCGCTGGCAGATCGCCCCAGAAGCCCCGGACGGGAACCAGCGGGTCTTCGGCGAGGTCGCCCACGCCGCCCGTCACGTGGGAATCCCCTGGATGCTGAGGCGGACCAGTCTCGAAGCGATCGTCTACGAGCTTCGTGACGGGAACGGACCCTGGAGACGCACGCCCTATCTGACGGCCGCGCTGTGGATGAACGGTGAGGTGGCTGCCGTCGAGGCGTGGCTGACCCGGATCGAGTCGCAGTTCGGAAGATCGGCGCCGGAGATGCCGGAGTCGCTCAACGACGCCCGCGTGACCAGGTTTCATTCCTCAGCTCCCCCTGAAGGCTGGCCTCGCCACGCGTTCGATGCCTTCGCGAGGAGACTTCGCGAGGGAATGCTGCAGTATCCCGAAGGTCCGCCCGAGGGATGGCGCCCGCAACCGGACTGACGGTGCACCCAACACCGATCGAAACGCACTCGCATAGCCGCGATCCGCTTGATCGCAGCCGATGGGCGGACGCGGTATCGGCGAGAGCTGCCGCTCAGCTGGGAACTGGCGCGTCTAGGGTGCGGATGCATGGAAGGCATCGTGCTTCGTGTCCGGCTCATCAGCGGTGACAGCATGGATGTCACGTACGACGAGCGTGATGCGAGCACCGAAGACGAGGTTATCGACCACGTCGTCTCCACGTTGGCTGAGGGTTCCGGGGTGCTGCGCTGCAGGCACGGCGACCGGCTCGTGGTGCTGTTCGCACGAGGTGTTGCCGTGGTGGAAGTCGCGCCCCGCGGCGCGGTCCTGTAGGCGTCGACAGACTCTCCAACCGATTGTTCCTCTTGGTGCGCACTCTCGGTGTCGCGGCCGATGCCTTGTTCCCCTCGGTAGCAGCCGATGAGCGGTTGCCCACCGAGGAGCGTTTCGGCGTCCGAACGCGTTGACATATATCTATATGGAGATACGTTTGACCGGTGGCCCGCGCTTCGACGACTTCCGATGTCTTCAACGCAGTCGGTGACGTCAACCGCCGCGCGATCCTCGATGTGCTGCTCACAGGAGAGAAGGCGGTGGGGGCGATTGTCAGCGACGTCTCGATGTCTCAGCCCCAGGTCTCGAGGCACCTACGGGTGCTCGGTGAGGTGGGACTCGTGAGGTGCCGGGCCGATGGCCGCCGCCGGCTCTACCGCCTGGCTCCAGAGCGTCTTCAACCCTTGCACGACTGGGTGGCCACGTACGAGCGGGCGATCAACGACCGACTGGATCGGATCGAGGACTACCTCGAAGAGTTGCAACGACAAGGAGACGGCAGTGGCACCTGATCGGCATGGCTCTGCAGTCATCACGTTCCCCAACGAGCTCGAGGTCGTCATCACCCGAGAGTTCGACGCTCCGATCGCTCTCGTCTTCGAGGTGTTGACGAAGCCCGAGCACGTGAGCAAGTGGGGTGCGACACCCCCTGACCGGATGACCGAGTGCTCGATCGACCTGCGGGTCGGGGGCAACTACCACTCTTCCTTCGTGACCGGAGACGGAACCGTGTTCTCGTTCAGCGGGACATACCTGGACGTAGAGCCGCCGGTCCGAACCGTGGAGACCTGGCACTTCAACTGTTGGCCGGACGTTGAGGCAGTCGAAACGATGGAGCTGCAGGAACGTGACGGAGTCACGACGTTCACCTGGAGACTGGCGTTCCACGACAAGGCCGGCCGCGACCACATGACCAGTTTCGACGGCCAGGAAGACAGCCTCGACGAGATCGAAGACATCCTCAGGTCACTTCTCGGGCTGAACCGCGCCTAGGTAGGAGGCTTGGGATGACGAAGTACCTGATTTCATTCGACGAACACGCGATGGACCACATCCCGGCAGAGGAGACTCCTGACGTCGCGAAGACCTCTCACGCTGTGGCCCAGGAGGCCAAGGACGCCGGCGTGTTCGTCTTCGCTGGCGGGCTCGACGAGGACGTGGATCCCGTCTGGGTGGCCGGTGACGGGAGCGTCACCGCCGCCACCTACCCCCTCGGAGGCATGACCATCATCGACGTCCCCTCACGGGAGGAAGCCCTGAAGTGGGCCGCCAGGTTCGCGGTTGGCTGCCGCTGTGCGCAGGAGGTCAGCGCGTTCCAGGTTGATCCGCTCGCCTGACCGAACACGACTTCCGATGCCGACCAGAGGTCCTAGGCGGGTTCACCACGACAGCGTTCATCTTCATGAGCGCGCCCTGGCAGTGGCATGTGCGTGCGCTTCGCGCGCCCCGTCGGCCTCGTCAGCCTGCGAGTCGCCACCTGCCGCGCGTGGACCGCCCGCTCTATGCCGCGATCTGCTCGGTCGTGCCGATGAGCTCAGGTGCCCCCGGCCGTCGGCGGTGTGCGGGCTACCCTTCGCAGGGTGACGCCGGACGAGGCCGGTCGGTATGCGGAGTCGCTGCCGCAGGTCAAACGCAAGGGGACCGAGTCGCGTCCGGCGTGGTACGTCCGTGACCGCTTGGTCGCGCGCCTGCACGACTCGAACACGCTGGTGATCCGGGTTCCCCTGAGCAAGCGAGAGTCGCTGCTGGAGACCTATCCGGACAGTTTCGGTGTGCCGCCTCGTATGGAGGCACATCACAAGGTCGAGGCCTATCTCGATCACGCCCAACCTCGTGCCGTACGCGCGGCCATCGACCTTGCCTGGGACATGCAGCGTCGCTGAGACCGGCGGGCCTACGCACATAGCCACGATGAGGTCGCGTCGTCCCGCCGCCCTGTACCTGTGACCGGTGCTACCAGGTCAGCGGGTCCAGGCGAAGATAGAAGTCTTGGCGTTCCGGGTCGAGCTCGGTTCCGTAGAGATCGGCTAATTCCTGGTCCGCTCGCCGAGCCATCGCTCAGGATGTGCTGTTGCGCAGGTTGGCCATGAACGCTGCTGCGGCGGCGTTGAAGTCGCCCGCGTCGATCAGTGCCGCGACCCTCGGGAAGTAGTGGCGGGTGTACTCGTGAAGGATCGACCGCGCGAGGGCGGTCGCTTGGTCCCACGTCAGGTCGTCTGTCACTCCCTCGATGGTCCAACCGATGCGCTCGAGTTCCGAACGCAGCAGGTCGCTGGGGGTGCTCCTCGGGGATGACTCAGTCACGGCCGCCGACCTCCTAAGTCACGTTGCGATGCATGCCCTGTCCGACGGTTCAACGCCGGCAGGCCGCTTTGGTTACTGGCAGAAGGCGACAGCCCGCACAGGGTCCGCAGGACGATCCCCAGCGCTCATCGGCTGTCAGCCACGGCCACTCACCGGTGCGGGGGCAGCTCCCCTTACTACTGACCTGCGGGGTTGGACGGAGGGGCCGCGTCGCGGACGGGTTCCGTCCGGAAGCCGCCCTATCCTCGGCCGCATGCCGCTCACCTTCGCCGGGACCCTGGACCGCGACGCCCTGCTCCGCGCCACCGCCGCGCTGGGGGGCCTGGTGGCCGACCCGGCGATCGCCGAGCGGTGGGACGACGAGTCGGCTCTTGCCGGGATGACGGTCGGCGGGCTGACCCGGCACCTGGTCAGCCAGCCCGAGTGTGCCGTGGAGTTCCTGCGCATCCAGCCCGTGCCGCCGCACGCCCCGACGGTCTCGTTGGCCGGGTTGTACGAGCGCACCGACTGGTTCCACGCGCCGGTGGACGCCGCCGAGAACACCTCCATCGTCGAGGACTTCAACGCGATGGCGGCCGGGCGTCAGGAGCACTCGCTGGCCATCCTGGAGCAGGCAGCGACCGATCTGCCGGGTGCGGTGGCCGGTGCCGGCGCGACGACGTACGTGCCGTGGCAGGACTGCTGCCTGGCGACCGACGACTTCCTCGCGGTGCGGCTGATGGAGGTCGTCGTGCACGCGGACGACCTCGCGGTCAGCGTCGGGAGCCCGACGCCCGCGTTCGACGAGGACGTGCTCGCGCCGGCTCTCGCGGTGCTCGCGTTGCTGGGTGCCCGGCGGCACGGCCAGGACGCCGCCGTCCGCGCTCTCTCCCGCCGCGAGCGAGCCGCAGGTCCGGCCGCGGCATTCTGACTAGTACGGCGCCAGCAGGGCGCCGGCGTGAGCCGGCAGGGTGAGCGACGTGCCCCGGAGGTCGACCCCGGACTCGGTCTCGAAGCGCACCGCCAGGCCCTCGGCCACCTCGGTCGTGACCGGCTCGGTGCCGAAGTTGACCGCGATCACGACCTCGCCGCGGTGCCCCGATCGAAGCATCGTGAACAGCCGGGTCTCCTCGTCGGCGGTGCACCGGGTGCGCTCGAACGACGGGTCGGTCAGCTCCGGCAGCTCCCGGCGCAGCGCGAGCAGCCGCCGGTAGGCGTCGAGGATCCGGGCGTGCCGCCCCGTGGCCGGCTCCGACCAGTCCAGTCGGGACCGCTCGAAGGTCGCGGGGTCCTGGGGGTCGGGCACCGAGTCGGGGTCCCAGCCGAGGCGGGAGAACTCCTCGATCCGGCCCTGTGCCGTGGCGGCCCCGAGCTCGGGCTCCTCGTGGGAGGTGAAGAACTGGAACGGCGTGGACGCCGCCCACTCCTCGCCCTGGAAGAGCATCGGCGTGAACGGCGCGGTGAGGGTCAGCAGGGCGGCGCAGGCGAGCTGGTCGTCGTCGAGCGCCGCCGCGGTCCGGTCGCCGACGGCCCGGTTGCCGACCTGGTCGTGGTTCTGCGCGCACACCACCAGCCGCCACGTGGGCATCGCCGCGGTGTCGATGGGCACGCCGTGGTCGCGGCCGCGGTAGGACGACCAGGTGCCGTCGTGGAAGAAGCCGCGCTCGCACACCTTCGCCAACGCCGACAGCGGCTCGAAGTCGGCCAGCCACCCGGTCGTCTCGCCGGTCAGCGCGACGTGGACCGCGTGGTGGAAGTCGTCGCTCCACTGGCCGTCCAGCCCGTACCCCCCGGCCTCCCGCGGCGTGACCAGTCGGGCGTCGTTGAGGTCGGACTCCGCGATCAGCGTCAACGGCCGGCCCTGGTGCGCGGAGAGCGCCGCGACCTCGACGGCCAGCTCCTCCAGCAGGTGCACGTCGGAGGAGTCGTCGAGGGCGTGCACGGCGTCCAGCCGGAGCCCGTCGACGTGGTAGTCCGCCAGCCACATCCGGACGTTGTCGAGGATGAAGCGGCGCACCTCGGCCGAGCCGTCGCCGTCGAGGTTGACCAGGTCGCCCCAGGTGTTGCGACCCGCCTTGAGGTACGGCGCGAACTCGGGGAGGTAGTTCCCCGACGGCCCGAGGTGGTTGTAGACCACGTCCTGGATCACGCCGATGCCGGCCTGGTGGCAGGCGTCCACCAGCCGCTGGTAGGCCGCCGGGCCGCCGTACGGCTCGTGCACGGCGTGCCACAGCACCCCGTCGTAGCCCCAGTTGTGCACGCCGCTCATCGCGTTGACGGGCATCAGCTCCACGAAGTCGACGCCGAGGTCGTCGCGCAGGTGGCCCAGCCGGCCGATGATGCCGTCGAAGGTGCCCTCGGGGCTGAACGTCCCGACGTGCAGCTCGTAGACCACCGCGCCCGCCAGCTGCCGGCCGGTCCACGCGTGGTCGCGCCACTCGTGGGCGCCCGGGTCGAAGGTGCGCGAGCGCTGGTGCACGCCCGCCGGCTGACGCCGCGAGCGCGGGTCGGGTCGGGGCGTGTCCCCGTCGTCGAGGAGGTAGCCGTAGTCCACCTCCCCGGGGTGGCCGGTGAGGTCGGGGACCGGGCCCGCGGGGACCCACCAGTCGTCGTCCCCGCGCGTCATCTCGACGGTGGCCCCGACTTTGGCCCCGACATTGACAGGGCCCACCGACAGCCGCACCCGTCGCGGGCGCGGTGCCCACACGTCGAAGGGCCCCCGAGAGGTCATCGGCTCAGCTCTCCTTCACCAGCAGCGCGACCGGCAGGTCACGCAGCACGTCGGCCAGCCGGCTCCCCGCGCGGCGGTCGGTCAGCACGTCCCGCCACGAGCCCTCGAGCCCCAGCGACGTGTCGCCCCAGCCGCCGCGCCGGGCCAGCCCGACCGGCAGCCGGGTCACCACGGTGACCGCGCCGCCGCGGTCGAACGCGAGCGCGTGGTCGGCGGCTTCGCCGGCGATCGGGACGGGGGCGTACGACGCGAACAGGTCCGGGCGGTCCCGGCGCAGGCGGAGCGCGGCCGCGGTGACCCGGAGCTTGGGGTGCGAGCCCTCCGCCAGCAGCGCAGCTCGGTCATCGAAGTCGACCGCGCGGCGGTTGTCCGGGTCGGCCAGGCTGTGGTCCCACAGCTCGGTGCCCTGGTAGACGTCCGGCACGCCGGGGACGGTCAGGGCGAGCAGCTTGACGCTCAGCCCGTTGCTCCGGCCGGGCTCGTCGACCTCGGCTACCAGGCCGTCGACGACCGCGCGCACCTCGGCGGAGTCGAAGGCCGCGTCGACCGCGGCGTGCACGGCGGCCTCGTAGCCCGCGTCCGGACCGGTCCAGGTGGTGTGGTCCCCGGCCTCGCGCATCGCCTTCTCGGCGTAGACGTGCAGGCGTTCGCGCGACGCCGGCCAGGCGCCGACCACCGCCTGCCAGAGCAACGCCCCGAAGCCGGGGTCGGGCAGGGGCACCAGGGTGAGCAGCCGGTCGAGGGCGGACTCCCAGAGCTCGGGTACCTCGGCGAGCACGGAGATCCGGGCCCGGGTGTCCTCGCTGCGCTTGGTGTCGTGGGTGGTCGTCGTGGTCATCGCGTGCGGCCAGTGCTGCTGCCGCTCCGTCATCGCGGCGTGGAAGGCGTCGACGGACAGCGCGAACGACGACGGGTCGCCGCCGACCTCGTTGAGCGAGGTGAGCCGCGAGTAGCGGTAGAACGCGCAGTCCTCGACGCCCTTGGCCATCACCATGCCGCTGGTCTGCTGGAAGCGTCGCGCGGCGGGCGCGTCCGGGTCGGTGAGCACGGGGGCGAGCGCGTCGAGCGCCTCCGTCAGGTCGGGGCGACGCCGGTGGGCCGCCGCGAACGCCTGCGCGACGTGCTCGATCCCCTCCGGGAGGTAGGAGCGGTACACCGGGAAGCACGCGAGCAGCTCGGCGACGGCGTCCGCCAGCTCGCCGTGGTCTCGTGACGGTTGCTGCGCAACCTCCTCGACCAACGAGTCGTCGCCGCTGGTCGAGGACGGCGCGCCAGCGCCTGTCACGAGACCCGGCGACCGGAGCACGTCCCGCACGATCCGCCGTACCTCCGCGAGCAGGGCCCGCTCGGCGACGGCGCGCCGGGTGTCGTGGGTGAGGTCGTCCCAGGCGACCGGGCCGCCCCGGAGCCGGGCCTCGAGCGCGTCCAGCGGCGCCGCACCCGCCGGATCGACCAGCACCCGGTCGATCAGCCCCAGCGCGTCGTACCCGGTCGTGCCGGCGGTCGGCCAGGTGCTCGACAGCCGCTCGTCGGGCTCGAGGATCTTCTCCACCAGCACGTAGGAGCCGGAGGTCATGGCGGCGAGGTCGCCGAGGTAGCCGCGCGGGTCCTGGAGCCCGTCCGGGTGGTCGACCCGCAGCCCGTCGACCAGGCCGTCGGCGAACCAGCGACGGATCTCGGCGTGCGACTCCCCGAGCACCTCGGGGTCCTCGACCCTGATGCCCGCAAGCGTCGTGATCGTGAAGAACCGCCGGTAGTTCAGGTCGCTGTCGCCGCGCCGCCACGAGACGAGCCGGTAGTGCTGGCGTGCGTGCACCTCGTCCGGGTCGTCGTCGGCGGGTGCCGGGCGCGATCGGGTAGGCCGTGTCGTGGTACCTCAGCACATCGCCGTCGACCCGGAGGTTGCCCGACTCGCCCGTCGGGCAGCAGGTCGTCGTCGCCGACGACCGGCACCAGCACCCGTCCATGCCCCGTCCATCGCCCGGTCCATTGCTGGGGGCGGCCCAGTCGACGTCGAAGGCGTCGGCGTACGCCGACCCGCGGCCGCGCCGAAGCAGGTCCCACCACCAGGGGTTCTGCTCCGGGACCGCGACGCCCATGTGGTTGGGCACGATGTCGACCAGGACGCCCATCCCGAGGCGCCGGGCCTCGGCGGACAGGGCGGCCAGCCCCTCGGACCCGCCTCGCGACTCGTCGACGCGCGACGGGTCGACCACGTCGTAGCCGTGCGTCGACCCCGCGGCGGCCTCGAGCAGCGGGGAGAGGTAGACCCAGTCCACGCCGAGGTCGTGGAGGTACGCCAGTCGCCCCGCCGCTGCGTGCAGGTCGAAGCCCGAGGTGATCTGGAGCCGGTAGGTGGAGGCAGGGATCCGCATGACCGAGGTGCTACGCCTTGGTGGGCCGCGGCCCGCTGCGCTTCTCGGCGGCCGGGGCGGTGGCCCCGGTCTGGGCCAGGGCGGCCACGGACGCGGCGACCGAGTGGTCCGGCTCGTCCTCTGGCTCGGCGTGCTCCTGGAGCACCACGACGGTCCGGGTGTCGATCTGGAAGGTACCTCCCGCATCGAGCGTGGAGGCCTGGTCGACGGCTCCGCTGGTGTCGATGACGACATCCCAGGCCCGCGCGAACTCCTCGGGCGGCAACGTCACCTCGGCCGGGCCGTCGGCGTTGAAGTAGATCAGGAAGTGGTCGTCGGTGATGGTGCGGCCGCGGGCGTCCTTGCCCGCGATGCCGTCGCCGTTGAGGTACATCCCGATCGCCTGCGAGCCGCTCTGCCAGTCGTCCTGCTCCATGGCGCCGCCGCCGAGGTGCAGCCAGACGATGTCGTTGAGCCGGTCCCCGGCGCCGGTGCGCACGGTGGTGCCGGTGAAGAAGCGCTTGCGGCGGAACGTCGGGTGCAGCTGGCGCAGCTTGGCCACGGCCGACGTGAACTCGACGAGCGGCTTGTCGACGGTGTCCCAGTGCATCCAGGCGATCTTCGAGTCCTGGGCGTAGGTGTTGTTGTTGCCGTCCTGGCTGCGACCCATCTCGTCGCCGTGCAGGATCATCGGCACGCCCTGGCTCAGCAGCAGCGTCGCGAGGAAGTTGCGCTGCGCCTTGGCGCGCTCGGCCTGGATGGCCGGGTCGTCGGTCGGGCCCTCCGCGCCGTGGTTCCAGGAGCGGTTGTGGCTCTCGCCGTCGTTGTTGCCCTCGCCGTTCGCGTCGTTGTGCTTCTCGTTGTAGGACACCAGGTCGCGCAGGGTGAACCCGTCGTGGGCGGTCACGAAGTTGATGCTCGCGACCGGCCGGCGGCCGGAGTGCTCGTAGTAGTCGGCGGAGCCGGCCAGCCGCGACGCGAACTCGCCCAGCGACGGCTCGCCCCGCCAGAAGTCGCGCACGGTGTCGCGGTAGGCGCCGTTCCACTCCGTCCACTGCGGCGGGAAGTTGCCGACCTGGTAGCCACCGGGGCCGATGTCCCAGGGCTCGGCGATCAGCTTGACCTGGCTGACGACCGGGTCCTGCTGCACGAGCTCGAAGAACGACGACAGCCGGTCGACGTCGTAGAACTCCCGCGCCAGGGTGGCCGCGAGGTCGAAGCGGAAGCCGTCGACGTGCATCTCCGTCACCCAGTAGCGCAGCGAGTCCATGATCAGCTGGAGCGAGTGCGGCTGGCGGACGTTGAGGGAGTTGCCGGTGCCCGTGTAGTCCATGTAGTAGCGGGCGTCATCGTCCATCAGCCGGTAGTACGACTGGTTGTCGATGCCCCGGAAGCTCAGCGTCGGGCCGAGGTGGTTGCCCTCCGCGGTGTGGTTGTAGACGACGTCGAGGATCACCTCGATGCCGGCCGCGTGCATCGAGCGCACCATCTGCTTGAACTCCTGCACCTGCTGGCCGATCTTGTCCTCGGCGTCGGCGGCGCTGGAGTACTCCTGGTGCGGCGCGAAGAACCCGAGCGTGTTGTAGCCCCAGTAGTTGCGCAGGCCCTTCTCCATCAGCGTCGCGTCGTGCACGAACTGGTGGACGGGCATCAGCTCGATCGCGGTCACGCCGAGCTTGGTCAGGTGGCCGGTGATCGCCGGGTGGGCGAGGCCGGCGTAGGTGCCGCGCAGCTCCTCGGGGATGTCCGGGTGCAGCTCGGTCAGGCCCTTGACGTGCGCCTCGTAGATGAGGCTCTCGTTGTAGGGGATGTTGAGCCGCCGGTCGCCCTCCCAGTCGAAGAACGGGTTGATGACCACCCCGTGCAGCATGTGGCCGGCCGAGTCGTCGTCGTTGCGCGAGTCCGGGTCGCCGAAGTCGTAGCCGTAGAGCGACTGGTGCCAGTCGATCGAGCCGGCCGTCGCCTTGGCGTAGGGGTCGAGCAGCAGCTTGGCGGGGTTGAACCGCAGGCCGTGCTCGATGTCGTACGGTCCGTGCACGCGGTAGCCGTAGCGCTGACCCGGCTGCACCGTGGGCAGGTAGCAGTGCCAGACGAACCCGTCGACCTCGGTCAGCTCGATGCGGGTCTCGGCCCCAGCGGCACCGTCGAACAGGCACAGCTCGACGCGCTCGGCGTGCTCGCTGAAGATGGCGAAGTTGGTGCCGCTGCCATCGAAGGTCGCCCCGAGCGGGTACGCGGTTCCGGGCCAGGTCTCCACGGGGTCTCCTGTGTGGTGCTTGGATCGATCCAACGGTCGATCGTGGCACAGCGCGCCACGGCCGACCCCATCCTGCCGGGCGAGCAGCCGGGTGACCGATCCCACCCTCAAGTGACCCGCAAGTAACATTCCGGACGTGAAGCGCACCATCTACGACGAGGACCACGAGGCCTTCCGCGCCTCGGTCAAGGAGTTCCTCGACCGTCAGGTCGTCCCGCACCTCGAGGAGTACGCCGAGGCGCACGCGCTGCCGCGCGAGTTCTGGATCGAGGCCGGCAAGCAGGGCCTGCTCGGGCTCGAGGTGCCGGAGCAGTACGGCGGGAGCGAAGCCGGCGACTACCGCTTCAACGCCGTGCTCACCGAGGAGCTGGCGAAGGTCAACATGACGCTGCCCTCCTGCGTGGGCATCCACGGCGACATCGTGGCGCCGTACCTGGTGCACCTGACCACGGACGAGCAGAAGGAGCGCTGGCTGCCGCGGTTCTGCTCCGGCGAGCTGCTCACCGCCATCGGGATGACCGAGCCGAGCGGCGGCTCGGACCTTGCGGCGCTGAAGACCACGGCGGTCCGCGACGGCGACGAGTGGGTGGTCAACGGCTCCAAGACGTTCATCACCAACGGCTACTCCGCCGACCTGGTCGTGGTCGCCGCCCGCACCGCGCCGGAGAAGAAGGCCCGCGGCATCACGCTGTTCGGTGTCGAGAGCGACCGCGAGGGCTTCGCCCGTGGCCGCAAGCTCGACAAGGTCGGACAGGACGAGTCCGACACCGCCGAGCTGTCGTTCACCGACGTCCGGGTGCCGCACGAGAACGTCATCGGCGAGGTCGACGAGGGCTTCATCCACATGATGACCTTCCTGCCGCAGGAGCGGCTGGGTTCGGCCATCACCAACCTCGCGCACGCCGCGCAGATCCTCGTCGAGACGATCCAGTACGCCAAGGACCGCCAGGCCTTCGGCAAGCCGATCGGCAGCTTCCAGCACAACCAGTTCCTGCTCGCCGACCTGGTCACCCGGGTCGAGGTCACCCAGGCCTACGTCGACCAGTGCGTGCTCGCCCACCGCGAGGGGGACCTGACCGCCGTCGACGCCGCCAAGGCGAAGTGGTGGACCGCCCAGGTGCAGAACGACGTCCTGGACCACTGCGTGCAGATCCACGGCGGCTACGGCTTCATGAACGAGTACCGCGTGGCCCGCGCCTGGCGCGACGCCCGGGTCACCAAGATCTGGGCCGGGTCCAACGAGATCATGAAGATGCTGATCGGCCGCGACCTCGGTCTGTGATGAGCGCCGCCGGCGCCCGAGCTGGCTCGAGGAGCGAGCCCGGCGACCGAGGGACGAGGTCGCGCGAGCGTGTCGAAACCCGGTGAGAGGCAAGCGACCTCGGACCGACCGCTCGCTGCGTCTCGACACGACGGTTGCTGCGCAACCTCCTCGACCAGCGAGGCGAGCCTTGCCTTCGTTGCGGATCCCCAAGCGGGCTTGGAAGATCGGGGCGTGACGACCCCGTCAGCCGAGGCCACGCCGCCTCCGGCGCAGCACAGCGACGAGCCGCACGAGGGCAGCGTCTCCAGCCGGCTGAACTGGCTGCGGGCCGCCGTGCTCGGCGCCAACGACGGCATCGTCTCCACCGCCGGCCTGGTGGTCGGCGTGGCGGGCGCCACGAGCGACCGGCACGCGATCCTGATCGCGGGGGTCGCCGGGTTGTGCGCGGGGGCGCTGAGCATGGCGCGCCGGCGAGTACGTCTCGGTCTCCACCCAGCGGGACACCGAGCAGGCGCTGCTCGCCAAGGAGCGGCGCGAGCTGCGCGAGGAGCCCGAGGAGGAGCTCGCCGAGCTGGCGTACCTCTACCAGCAGAAGGGGCTGAGCCCCGACCTCGCCCAGCGCGTCGCCGAGGAGCTCACCGAGCACGACGCCCTCGCCGCGCACGCCGAGGTCGAGCTCGGCATCGACCCCGACGACCTGACCAACCCCTGGCACGCCGCCTGGGCCTCGATGCTGTCGTTCACCGTGGGCGCCCTGCTGCCGCTGCTGATGATCCTGCTGGTGGACGCCGGGATCCGGGTCTGGGTCACGATCGCCTCGGTCGCGGTCGCCCTGGCGCTGACCGGCTGGGCCAGCGCCCGGCTCGGCGAGGCCGACCCCCGCCGCGCGGTGCTGCGCAACGTCGGCGGCGGCCTGCTCGCGATGCTGGTCACCTACCTCATCGGCCAGGCCGTCGGCACCCAGGTCGGCTGATCCCGGACCCAGGGACCTCAGACGTCGGCCACCAGGGCGCGGTGGTCCGAGACGGCAGCCGGACCGGCGATCCCAGCGGCCCCGGTCGTCGTACGCCGCGGGCGAGCACGTGGTCGATCTGGCGGATCGGCGCGTCGGCGGGGAAGGTGCGGCCCGGATCGCGAGGCCGCCGAGGCCGGTGAGCCGTTCGGCGCGGCGCGGACCCATGTTGAGGTCGCCCATCAGCACCAGCCGCCCGGACCGGGTCGCGAGGCGGCCCATCAGGCTGCCGCAGCTGGACGCCGTTGGACACCGGCAGGAACGACAGGTGGGTGGTGACCACCCGGAGCTCGCCGTCGGGGAGGGCCACGTCGGCGACGATGGCCACGCGCGGCTCGTCCCGGACCAGCCGCGGCCGGGACCGCGCCCGACCAGCGGTAGGGCACCGGCGTCGGGGCCGGGGCGAGCGGCACCACGTCCCAGGTCAGCACGGGGTGGCGGCTGAGGAAGGCGATGCCGTACGCCGGCTCGTCCGGGCCCTCGCGTCCCGTGGCGCCCTGCCAGGTCGCGGGGGTCCCGGCCAGGGCCGGCGCGAACATCCAGTGCGTCGCTCCCATGGCCGCCGCGGCGACCTCGGTGAGGTCCAGCCCGCCCGACCGCTGCTGCGCCCGGTCCACCTCCTGCAGCCCCAGCAGGTCGGCCCCCAGCGTGGCGACCGCGTCGCCGAACCGGCGCTCGTCCACCGTGCTCTCGCCCGGGGTCCGGCCGCTGAGGATGTTCCAGGTGGCGATCCGCACGGGACCACTCTGCCTGGCCCTACGCTCGCAGCCGTGCGGATGTTCGTCGCGGCGGTGCCCCCCGACGACGCGCTGGACCACCTCGACGACTTCCTCGAGCCACGGCGCGGCGCGCACCGAGCTGCCGCTGGGTGGTCCGCGAGCAGCTGCACGTGACCCTGGCGTTCCTCGCCGAGGTTCCCGACCGTTGCCTCGACGACCTCCTGGCGCGGCTGGAACGCGCGGCCCATCGGCGTACGGCGTTCCCCACGGCCCTGGCCGGTGGCGGCGCCTTCCCGAACGTCGGCCGGGCCCGGGTGCTGTGGGCGGGCCTGGACCTCGACGAGCGGGGGCGCACGGAGATCGCGCGGCTGGCCACCGGCTGCCGGGCGGCCGCCGGCAAGGCCGGGATCGCGGTCGACGGGTCCCGGTTCCGGCCGCACCTGACCGTGGCGCGGTGCAGGCACCCGCTGGAGGCGACGTCGTGGGTGCGGCTGCTGGACGGCTACCGGGGCCCGGGTTGGCGGGTCGAGGCGGTCGACCTGGTGGCGTCCTACCTCGGCGAGGGCCCGCGCAAGCGGCCGAGGTACGAGACGGTGGCGAGGTTCGCGCTGCGCGACGACCCGACGGGGTGACGATGGTGCCCGTGACAGGGCCCGTGTCAGTGCGCGTGTGGAGGGTGCTCGCCGGCGCGGTCGTGCTGCTGGCGACCGCCTGCTCGTCCGGCACCGACTCCGAGCCGGCGCCGGCCTCGCCCCAGGCGTCGCCCGCACCGAGCACTTCGACGTCGAGCGCCGACCCGGCGGCGACCGCGCCGCAAGGGCGGTGGCGGGTCCGGGTCGCGTCGCGCTCGCCGTACTACCCGGGCGGCTCGAGCCAGCAGCAGCTGTTGATCCGACTGGTCTGCGACGAGGAGTGCGTCGGGACGATCGAGACGGAGACCGGGGTGATCCGCACCGTCCACTGGGACGGTCGGCGGCTCACCGTCCAGCTGCCGGGCCACGAGACCGGGGCCGCGCGGTGCTTCGACGCCGGGGGTGCGCCGGTGCCGGGCACCTCGACGATGACCGTCGACCGCTCGGGTGAGCTGGTCCTCGAGCCCTCCGAGCCGGACGCCGAGGGTCGGCCCACCCGGCTCGAGGGCAGCTACGACGAGGACGTCACCGTGGACCGGCAGAGCGTGGACTGCGGTTTCCCCGACTCCTTCACCGGGACCTGGCGCTGGGACCTGGAGTCGCTGGAGTCGCGAGCCGCCGAGGGCACCGCCTGAGCCCCGGGCCCGATCCCGCCCACTAGGGTCGGCAGCGTGAACTCACCCCACGGAACCGCTCGGCTCCCCCGCTGCGCTCCTCCGCCTCACGCTTCCGCGGGGACCCCGAAATGAAGATCGCAGTCGCCGCAGAGACCCGTGACGGCGAGTCCCGCGTGGCGATGGTCCCCGAGCTGGTGGGCAAGCTGACCGGGCTGGGCTACGACGTCGCGGTCGAGCCGAGCGCCGGGCGGCACAGCCTGCTGGCGGACGAGGAGTACGTCGAGGCGGGCGCCACCATCGAGGACGACGCCCTTGCAGACGCCGACGTCGTCGTCTCGGTCCAGCCGCTGGCCACCGACCGCATCCGGCGGCTGCGCCGCGGCACGGCCACGGTCTCCTTCCTGCCGACCACCTTCGAGCCGGACGCCGTGGTCGACCTGCGCGACTGCGGGATCACGGCGTTCGCGATGGAGCTGGTGCCGCGCATCTCGCGGGCACAGTCGATGGACGCGCTGTCGTCGCAGGCGCTGGTCGCCGGCTACCGGAGCGCGATCGTGGCGGCCGGCATGCTGCGCCGCTTCTTCCCGCTGAACATGACGGCCGCCGGCACCGTGCAGCCCGCCGAGGTCGTGGTGCTCGGTGCGGGCGTCGCCGGGCTGCAGGCCATCGCGACGTCGAAGCGGCTCGGAGCGGTCGTCCGGGCCTACGACGTCCGCGCGGCCGCCGCGGAGGAGATCCGCTCGATGGGCGCCAAGTCCATCGACCTGGAGCTGGAGACGCTCGAGGGCTCGGGCGGCTACGCGCGGGAGATGACCCAGGACCGCGCGGCCCGGCAGCGCGACCTGCTGACGCCGTACATCGCCGCCGCCGACGCCCTGATCACCACCGCCGCCGTGCCTGGCCGCCAGGCCCCGCTGCTCGTCACCGCCGAGATGGTCGAGCAGATGAAGCCGGGCTCGGTCGTCGTCGACCTGGCCGCCGAGACCGGCGGCAACGTCGAGGGCTCGGTGCCCGGTGAGGTGGTGCGGATCGGCAACGCGCAGGTGTGGGGCGGGCGCAACGTGCCCTCGCAGATGCCGGGGCCGGCGTCGCGGCTGTACGCCCAGAACATCGTCAACCTGGTCACCCTGATGACCGCGACCGGCGACGGTGTCGAGGGCGGCACGTTCGCCCCGGACTTCGACGACGAGGTGGTGGCCGGGTCCTGCGTCACGCACGACGGGACGATCCGGCACGCGCCGACCCGTGAGGCCATCGAAGGACCCGCACCCGAGACAGGGGAGGACCCGACCGATGGATGAGGCCGTCGTCTGGCTGACGATCTTCATACTCAGCGTGTTCGTGGGCATCGAGGTGATCTCCAAGGTCTCCTCGACGCTGCACACCCCGCTGATGTCCGGCGCCAACGCCATCCACGGCGTGATCCTGCTCGGCGCGATCATCGTCACCGGCTCCACCGACAACACGCTCACCCTGGTCGTCGGGCTGATCGCCATCGTGCTGGCGGCGGTCAACATGATCGGCGGGTTCGTCGTGACCGACCGGATGCTCCAGATGTTCGTGCGGAAGAAGCCCGCCCGATCACTGTCCGAACCTCCGGCCGCCGGGGAGCGCAGCAAGTGATCCCGGTCTGGGCCCAGCTGGGCTACCTCGCCGCCGCCATCTGCTTCATCCTCGCGCTGAAGGGCCTCTCGGGCCCCAAGACCGCTCGCAAGGGCAACCTGATCGGCGCCGTGGCCGCGGTGGGCGCCTGCGCGATCCCCTTCTTCTACCTCGACCTCGACCACGTGCCGCTGATCCTCGCCGCCATCGCGGTCGGCACGGCGGGCGGTGTGTACGGCGCCCGCACGGTGCAGATGACCCAGATGCCGCAGATGGTGGCGCTGTTCAACGGCGTCGGCGGCGGCGCCGCCGCGCTGGTCGCGCTGCTGGAGCTGCACGAGGTCGTCACCGTCGGGTCGGACCCCGGCTGGTTCACGCTGGTCGCCACGGCGTTCACCATCGTGGTCGGCTCCGTGTCGTTCGCCGGTTCGATCGTCACCTTCGCCAAGCTGCAGGACCTGATGACCTCGCGGCCCGTGGTCTTCCCGGGGCTCGCGGTCGTCTTCGGGGGCGCGTTCCTCGGCGCCGTGGCGGTCTCGGCGCTGCTCGTCCGCGACGCCACCATGTGGCAGGGCATCGTGCTGGCCCTGCTCGGCCTGCTCCTCGGCCTGCTGCTGGTGCTCCCCGTCGGCGGGGCCGACGTACCGATCGTGATCTCGCTGCTCAACGCCTTCACCGGCCTGACGGTCGCGGCTGGCGGGTACGTGCTCTCCAACACGCTGCTGCTCGTGGCCGGCACGCTCGTCGGCGCGTCCGGCACGTTCCTCACCCTGCTGATGGCCAACGCGATGGGCCGATCGGTGGCCAACATCCTCTTCGGCGCGCTCAAGGGCGGCTCGACGCTGGGCGCGGGCGTGGCCTCCGACCGGCCGGTGCGCAGCGCGGGCCCCGAGGACATCGCGATCCTGCTGGCCTACGCCGAGCGGGTGATCATCGTGCCCGGCTACGGCCTCGCGGTCGCCCAGGCCCAGCACACGCTGCGCGAGCTGGTCGACGTGCTCCTGTCTCGGGGGATCGAGGTCGACTACGCGATCCACCCGGTCGCCGGCCGGATGCCCGGGCACATGAACGTGCTGCTCGCCGAGGCCCAGGTGCCCTACGAGCAGCTCAAGGAGATGGACGACATCAACGGCGAGTTCAAGAACGCCGACGTCGTCCTGGTCGTGGGCGCCAACGACGTGGTCAACCCCGCCGCCAAGACCACCCCCGGCGCCCCCATCTACGGCATGCCCATCCTCAACGCCGACGAGGCCAAGCAGGTCGTCTTCATGAAGCGCTCGATGCGCCCCGGCTTCGCCGGCATCGAGAACGAGCTGCTCTTCGAGCCCACCACCACCCTCTTCTTCGGTGACGCCAAGGAGTCCCTCGGCAAGCTCCTCAACGCCGTCAAGGCGCTGTAGCCGGCTGGGTGGGGAGGGTGCGGGCGGAACACCCGGTCGACCGGGTATCCCGACCCTTTGCGGTCGTTGCAACGCTCACAAACGGTCAGGAACGACCACGAAGCTGCGGCGGACGAGGGCATGACCTCGGCGAGGTTGGCTCGTTGTACCGCCCATGAGCGACCCTCAGTGACGACCGCCGGGGACGCCCGGACGGGCACCGGTACGACGCACCCGAGAGCGACGACGAACGGTTCGGGAAGTCCTGGACGTACCTCGCGCTCGGCATCCTCGTCGTGGTGCTGCTCGTCCTCGTCGCGACGGGGACGGTGCGGATCTTCCCGGGCTGAGCCCAGAACCGAGCCCGCTAGGTTCGGGCCATGCGGGTCGACGACGTCCGACGCCTGGACCTCGGCACGTTCGTGCGGCCGCCCGAGGAGACCGGCGGGGCGCCGCGCGTGGAGGCGGTCTACGGGTACGCCGTCCCGCACGCGTCCGGGCTGGTGCTGCTCGACACCGGGATCGGCACCGCGGACGAGGAGACCGAGGCGTGGTACCGCCCGCGCCGGGTCCCTCTGCAGCAGGCCCTCGAGACGCACGGCTGGACGCTCGACGACGTGTCGCTGGTGGTCAACTGCCACCTGCACTTCGACCACTGCGGTGGCAACCCGCTGCTGGCCGGCCGCCGGGTGGTCGCCCAACGCACGGAGCTGGCGACCGCGCGTGCCGGCGACTACACCAACACCGCGCTCGTCGACTACCCAGGCGTCGTCTACGAGGAGCTCGACGGCGAGGCCGAGCTGCTCCCGGGCGTGCACTGCCTCCCGACGCCGGGCCACGTCGACGGCCACCAGTCCCTCGTCGTCGTGTGCGACGACGGCTCCATCGTGCTGGCCGGCCAGTCCCACGACTCGGCATCGGCCTGGAGCGCCGACGCGCTGGCCGCCGGGGCGCGCGAGCGGGGGCACGACGAGCCGCTGCCGCCGTACCCGCCCTGGATGCGCCGGCTGCTCGACCTCGACCCGCGTCGCGTCGTGTTCGCCCACGACGCCGCGGTCTGGCTGCCGCGCTGACCCGAAGGTGGCCGGAGGTCGACCCGCGTCAGCCCGCCAGCCCGTACAACCGGTCGCCGGCGTCCCCGAGGCCGGGGACGATGTAGCCCTTCTCGTTGAGCCTCTCGTCCATCGCGGCGGTGACCACGGTGACCGGGACGTGCAGCCCCTCGAGCTCCTTCTCCAGCCGCTCGCAGCCCTCCGGCGCGGCGAGCAGGCAGATCGCCGTGATGTCGTCGGCCCCGCGGTCGGTGAGGAACTTGATCGCGGCCGCCAGCGTGCCGCCGGTCGCGAGCATCGGGTCGAGCACGTAGCACTGGCGCCCGGACAGGTCGTCGGGCAGCCGCTCGGCGTACGTCGAGGCCTGCAGCGTCTCCTCGTTGCGCATCATCCCGAGGAAGCCGACCTCCGCCGTCGGCAGCAGCCGCATCATCCCCTCGAGCATGCCGAGGCCCGCCCGGAGGATGGGTACGACGAGGGGCTGGGGCTCCGTCAGCCGCACTCCGGAGGTCGCGGCGACCGGCGTCATCACCTCGACCGGGCCGACGCGCACGTCGCGGGTCGCCTCGTAGGCGAGCAGGGTGACCAGCTGGTCGACGAGGCGCCGGAACGTCGGGGAGTCGGTCTTCACGTCGCGCAGGTTGGTGATCTTGTGGGCGACGAGCGGGTGGTCGACGACGTGGAGGCGCATGGCACGCACCCTAATGGGCGCCCGAGTCCGCGAAACCGGCGAGTCATCGGTCGCCGGCACCCGATGCAGGGTTGGCCGACACCGGGTCGTCTGCCACTCTGGACGCGTCTCGAAGCGTGCGATCACCAGCGAGCGGAGGAGGGTGCTGATGGCCGAGATCGAGAGCGCCGACTCCACGAAGGGTGACGACGGCATCGACTTCGCCCTGGCGGCCTACCGCGAGGAGGGGATCTGGCAGCTCGACGAGCTCGTCCACGAAGTCCGCGGCGACGTCGAGAGCCTGGCCCACGCACTGCGGCGGTTCCCCGGTGACGGTGGGGCCGTCGGCCTGATCGCGGTCGACGAGGACTTCTTCCTGATCCTCCGCGTGGCCGGGGCGACGACCCGGATCCTGCTCTCCGACATCACCGCAGCGGACGAGTGGGAGCTCGCGGCGTCGGCCGTCGAGGCCCTCGGCCTGCCCGACCCGGAGGACGAGGACGAGCCGGTGCCCGCGGGCGACCTCGACCTGCTGGGCGACCTCGGCATCGGGGCCATGGACATGGGGGTGCTGCTCGACGACGTCGACCTCTACCCCGACGAGATGCTCTCGGACATCGCCCGCCGGCTGGGGTTCGGCCAGCTGTTCGACGAGGCCGTCGGCCTCGCCTCCGCGTGAGACCGAGCCTCCCGTGAGGCCGGCGTACGACGCCCTGATGCAGGCCGCCCTCGCCGAGGCGCGCTCCGCCTGGTCGACCGGTGACGTGCCCATCGGGGCGGTCGTGGTCGACAGCAACGGCGAGCTGATCGGCCACGGCCGCAACGTCCGCGAGCGCGACCACGACCCGACCGGCCACGCCGAGGTGGTCGCGCTGCGGCACGCCGCGGCCACCCGCGGGTCGTGGCGGCTCGACGGGTGCACCCTGGTCGTCACCCTCGAGCCGTGCACGATGTGCGCCGGCGCGATCGTGCTGTCGCGGGTCGCCAAGCTGGTGTTCGGTGCGTACGACGAGAAGGCCGGCGCCGTCGGCAGCCTCTGGGACGTGGTCCGCGACCGCCGCCTCAAC
Organism: uncultured Actinomycetota bacterium; assembly: GCA_963774575.1. Taxonomy (GTDB): domain Bacteria; phylum Actinomycetota; class Actinomycetes; order Propionibacteriales; family Nocardioidaceae; genus Nocardioides. Next base: position 261,908 of record CAVZFO010000015.1, read on the forward strand.
CACCGCCCCGAGGTGATCTCCGGGGTGCTGGCGAGCGAGGCGACCGCGCTGCTGGACGAGTTCTTCGCCGAGCAGCGCGGCACCCTCGGTGGTTGAGGTGCGAGCTTGCGAGCCTCGAAACCACCACACGTGACCGCCGTGACACAGCCGGGGCCGCCGTTCGTCGACGAGCACACGTCGATGTCGACGCGTCGACCGAGCGGGCCTGGGAGGCGCTGTCGTCCTACGTCGACCGGGTGTTGACCCGCCCCACCGGATCCGCCTTCACCCGACTGATCGGGACGGTGCCCGCGTCCGGCTTCGCGGTCACCTCCGGGGTGCCGGGCGAGCGGCTGGAGCTCGTCGGGCGGCATCGGTTCTCGCGCTACCGCCTGGTGTTCACCGTCCGCCCGGGTCCCCGCCCGGACACCGCGCGACTGGTGGCCACGACGTACGCCGCGTTCCCGGGGCCGCACGGCGCGGCGTACCGCCTCCTGGTCATCTCCACCCGCCTCCACGTGCTCGCCACCCGGCGGATGCTGGCCTCCGTCGCACGGCGCGCAGGCTCGCGGTGAGGGCGTTGGAAGATCTCGAGACGCCTCGCCCAGGCCCGTCGCTGACGCGCGCGCGTCTGGGCCGAAGGCTCCTCGATCTCCTCGCTCCTCCCTGTCGGCTCGCAGGCTCGCCGTCAGGGCGCTCGGAGATTTCGAGCCGCTCCTGAGGGTCCGGTAACCTCTCCGGCGGTGGCGTGTCCGAGCGGCCTAAGGAGCACGCCTCGAAAGCGTGTGTGGGTGCAAGCCCACCGTGGGTTCAAATCCCACCGCCACCGCCATCCGCCTCTCGGAACTCCGAGCGGCCCTCGTCGCCCCCGGAGCCACCACGGCCCGGGGGCGTCGTGCTGGGGTCGTCGATGTCGCGGCCGAGGATTCCACGGGCGCGCAGGTACGCCGCGGCCAGGGCCAGGCACACACCCGCCAGCGCGGCCCAGGTCGGTGCGGGACCGATCCGGGTCAGCAGCTGGGTGCCGGCCAGCGGGAGCGAGGACGGCCGCGATGCCCCAGCTGGTGCCGTACGCCGCCAGGTACGCGCCGCGACCATGGTCCGGCGCGATCGCCGAGACGAGGGTGTAGGCGCGACCCATCAGCAGCACGTCGCCCACGCTCCACACGACGGTGGCCGCGACGAACGCCGGCACCGTCGAGGCGAGTCCCGTCAGCAGCAGGCCGGTCGCGAGGACCACGAAGCCGACCGCGAGCGCGGCCGGGTCGTCCAGGCGGCGCAGCCGGGCCGCGAGCGTGACGGGTTGGGCGAGCACCGCGGTCACGCGCCGACACGGTCAGCAGCACCCCCACGACCGTCACCGGCAAGCCGCGGGCGGTCACCGTGAGCGGCAGGGTGATCACGACCTGGAGGTAGACCGCCGCGAAGGCCGTGCCGAGGCCGAGCAGGACCCACAACCGGCGGTCCTGCCAGGGCCGGGCCCGGTGCCCCGGGCTCGGGGGCGCAGCGGCGGTCCCCGACGGCAGCCGCCGCCACACGACGGCCGCGCAGGCCAGGCCGGTCGCGGCGTCGGCGACGAACAGCCAGCGCAGGTCGACCCCCGCCAGCAGGGCCGCCAGGATCCCGGCGCCCATCCCGGCGGCGGACAGCGCCGCGAAGAGCAGCCCGAACGCGACGGGCCGGTCCTCCGCGGTCGTGGCGTCCGCCACCAGCGACTGGCTCGGGGGCTCGTAGACCTCGAAGGCGAGCCCGAGGAGCACCACCGCGACCGTCGCCTGCGCCAGCGACTGCGCTCCGGCCACCATCAGCTGGGCGACCGCGGTGGCGACCAGCCCTCCGGCGATGGTCGACCGCGCGCCGCAGCGGTCCGCGAGCCGGCCACCCAGCAACCGGGAGGGGATGGTGGCGACGCCGAAGGCGGCCATCAGGAAGCCCGCCTGCGCCACCGAGGCGTGCTGCTCCGCGACCAGCGTCACGGACAGGAACGGCAGGGTGAAGGCGCCCAGGCGGTTGACGGCGCGGGCGCGCCACGAGCAGCCAGACGGACGAGGGCAGGTCGCGCCATGCCGTGACTGTCGAACGCGCTATTGTCAGTGACATCAATTCCAACCTACGCGAGGCTAGGTAACTGGTCAAATGACGTTCGACAGTCACGTCTTCAATCTCGTCGACGTGGCCTCGCGGCTCGTGAACGAGCTCACGCCCGGTCTCCGGGGTGGCCACGAGGTGGCGCTGCCCAGGGGTGCCGACCGGGCCCGCGCGGTCGCCGAGGCCCTCGGCGGCAACGGGCGCCGTACCCCGCGCGTCACCGACCGACAGGCCACCGCCCTGGCGGCGCACGCGGCGCAGATGCGGCGGGTGTTCGAGGCGACCGAGGCCGGTGACCTCGGCGAGGCGTCACGGGTGCTCAACCAGCTGCTGCGGCGCACGGGGGCCCGGCCCCGGCTCGACCCCTTGGCCGCCGGCGGCTACCACGTGCACTTCCACGGCAGCACCGACGGGCTGGCCACCGGGTGGGGCGCCGGCTGCGCCACCGGGCTCGCGCTGGCGATCGGCACCGACCTGGCGGGGCGGCTCGGGGTCGTGCGCGGCCGAGCGCTGCGACCGGGTCTACGTCGACACGTCGAAGAACGCGAAGCGGCGCTTCTGCTCCACCGCCTGCCAGAACCGCACCAAGTCGGCCGCCTTCCGGCGGCGGCACGCCTCGGCCAGGGCCTAGCCGAGGAGGTGCCCCAGCCCGAGCAGCTCGAGGGTGCGGGCCATCGCCCGTCCCATGCCGACCGACGCGGGATCGTCGACGAGCTCGTCGCGCTCGGGACCGTCGGTGAAGCAGTGCACGGCCAGGGCGTCGGGCGTGCCGGGCAGCAGCACCCCGCCGTCGTGGCGCACGCCGCCCACCGAGCCCGTCTTGTGCGCGAACGGCGTCTCGTCCGCCAGCCATCGGGCCAGCGCGTCGCGGTGCCACTGCTGCTCCAGCATCGCCCGGGCGACGCCGTGCCGGGGCTCGGTGACGAGCCGGTCGACGACGACCGCGTGCTCGACCGGGACCACCGCGCTGAGCCCCGCCCGTGAGGGCAACGCCGGCGAGGCGTCCCACTCCTCGCAGCGCGGGTCGCTGTGCCGGCCGGTGACCCAGCGCCGCATCCGGCTCGCGAGCCCGAGCCCGGCGAGGGCATCGTTGACGACCACGATCCCGCCGAGGGCGTCGACGACCGCGTTGGTCGCGGTGTTGTCGGAGAGCGCGGTCATCAGCTGGGCGACCGCGTGGAGGGGCAGGGTCACGGGAAGTGGCCAGGTGGCGAGCACGCCGTCGCCGGCGGCGACGTGTTCGGGCGTCACCGTGAGCGGCGCGTCCCAGCTCGTCGTACCGGCCGAGACGGACTGCGACAGCAGCTCGAGCAGGAACGTCTTGATCGTGGAGGCGCCGCTGTAGGACAGGGCGCCGCGGACATCGATGTCGAGACCGTGGCCGCGCAGGACCAGCGACCAGGCCGGCAGCCCGGCCAGCTCGGCCTCCCAGACGGCGACGACCTCGGACTCCGCACATGTCCCGCACCATGTCCCGCACGCTATCGACCCCGGCCGGTGGGCTTGCGACCATGGCCGGATGACCGTCCGCATCGAGCATCCCTCGCCCGAGATCACCACGGTGGTCCTCGACCGACCCGGGGCGCGCAACGCCGTCGACGGCCCGACCGCGGCCGCGCTCGCCGAGGCCTTCCGGGAGTTCGACGCCGACGAGCAGAGACGGGTGGCGGTGCTGTACGGCGACGGCGGCGCGTTCTGCGCCGGTGCCGACCTCAAGGCGATCGGCACGTCCCGGAGCAACCGCGTGGCGCCCGACGGCGACGGACCGATGGGACCGACCCGGATGCGGCTGGGCAAACCCGTCGTGGCGGCGATCGAAGGCCACGCCGTGGCCGGCGGTCTGGAGCTGGCGCTGTGGTGCGACCTGCGGGTGGCCGCGGAGGACGCCGTGCTGGGCGTGTTCTGCCGGCGGTGGGGTGTCCCGCTCATCGACGGCGGCACCGTCCGCCTGCCCCGATTGGTGGGTCGCGGCCGCGCCCTGGACCTGATCCTCACCGGACGCGCCGTACCTGCGGCGGAGGCGCTGGCGATCGGCCTCGTCGACCGCGTGGTCCGGCCCGGGTCGGCCCGCGAGGCGGCCGAGGCGCTGGCCACCGAGCTCGCCGCCCTCCCGCAGGAATGCCTGCGCAACGACCGGCTCTCGGTGCTCGACCAGGAGGGCCTGCCCGAGGCCGAGGCGATGGCGCGCGAGCTGGAGCACGGGCTGCGCTCCCTCGACGCCGATGCGCTGGCGGGGGCCCGCCGGTTCGCCGAGGGGGCCGGTCGGCACGGCGCCGATCGCTAGCCCGTTCCGGTGACCGCCTGACAGGTGCAGGGACGGGTCAGGGACAGTCGAGGGGCAGCAGCGGCAGGCTGCGGTGCACCCCGCGGTGCAGGTAGACCGGCACGCCGCACACCTCGGCGACGACCCGGTAGCGCAGCGAGAGCGTGGCCAGCACCAGGTGGTCGGGGTCCAGACCCCAGGTGCCGAGCGGCATCCAGCCGATGACCCAGGTCGGTGCCGATGGTTCGTTGAGCTGCTGGTTCAGGTGGACCAACCGGGGGTCGAGGGCCCGCGTCGGCAGGCTCCACAGCTGGTCCGTGGCGGGCGGCAGCTGGGCGGTGAGGAGCAGGTCCGCGTTGCCGTACAGCACCGTCCCGGTGTCGCCGGCGACCGTGGCCTGCCGCAGCCAGGTGCCGACCACCTCGGTCTTGTCGGGCCGGGGCGCGCGCTCGCGTGCGACGCCCGCCTGGACCCCGGTCGACAGCACGGCCGAGGTGAGGATGCAGGCGAGCGCGGCCTTCCCGGCTCGCCGGGCCCGGACCCCGCGCGTCGCGGTGACGGCGACGACCAGCACCGCGCCGGGCAACAGCCCGACCAGGTAGTGCGCCCAGTAGCTGCCACCGCCCAGGATCCCGACGACCTCCCAGCCGACCATCGCGCCGGTGGCCACCACCAGGGGGTCGCGGGCGCGCAACGGCCGCCACAGGGTCGCGCACCCGACGGCGACCACGACCGCGAGGCCGGACAGGACGGCGAGCCGCCCGAGGGTCAGCCGCCGCGCCTCGTTGGCCGGGGAGGGGGTGCTCGCGAGGGCGTGCGCGGCATCCACGCGGAAGGCGTACAGCGTGTCCCACAGCGCGACCAGGCCGGGACCCTCGGTCGCCGCCCACGCGGCGGTGAGGCCGAGTGGCAGCAGCGCCCCGAGGAGGCCCGCCGTGAGCACCCGCCGCGCGCGGGCCCACGGCCAGCGGCCCGTGAGGGCTGCGGTCAGCGTCAGCGCGCACCCGAAGACCAGCGCGTCGAGCAGGTTCTGCTTCACCAGCAGGGCGCCCGCGCCGGCGGCCCCGGCGAGCGCGACGAGGGCCGTACGTCGCCACCCCAGCGCCCGGCGTACCGGCGGGCGCACGCCGGCGAGCAGGCACGCCACGGACAGCAGGGTCAGTGGTGCGCCCAGCAGCTCGGCGTTGACCTCGGTCGTGCCGAGCATCGGGTTCGCGACCAGCGCTGCGGCGGCGAGCGCCGTCCACGCGGTGCCGCGGCGCCCCGCGAGGGTGCTCCCGATCCAGCCCGCGGCGGCGACCACCACGGCCGCCGCCACCAGGCCGAGGAGGCGGGCCGCTTCGACCCCGCCGAGCTGGCCGGCCGCCTGGTAGAAGAGCAACAGCAGCGGCGGGCGGTCGACGAAGAGGGTGCCGTAGAGGTTGCCCCCGCCCTCGTGCCACTGCCGCGCCACGATGAGCAGGCCGGCCTCGTCGGGGAAGGCGAGGCGGTGCAGGAAGGGCATCCGCAGCAGCACCGCGAGCCCGATGGCCAGCGCCACGATCACGGTCGGACGGCGCAGCGCCGCGCCGTCCTTCGCGCCAGCCCCCGCACCAGCCGCATGTCCCGACGGTACGTGCCGGCCCCCTGCCCGACACCTGATCGCGCGTTTCCGGATAGTCCGTGACGTCATCGACCCTCCGGAGCCCGTGGAGACGGTCGATTTCGTCACGGACTATCCGGAACGCCTGTGGAAGATCGGGGGCTTCTATGCTCGGCGGGTGGCCCCACCGAGCACCTGGTTCGAGACGCCGGACGACGCGGCGCGGAGGCTGGGGGAGGTCGGGTACCTCGCGGACCAGACGACCGCGACCACCGCCTACCTCGCGGGGGCGCTGGAGAAGCCACTGCTCGTCGAGGGTCCGGCCGGGGTCGGCAAGACGGAGCTGGCCAAGGCCGTCGCGACCGCGACCGGCGCGCTGCTGGTCCGGCTGCAGTGCTACGAGGGGCTCGACGAGGCCCGGGCGCTCTACGAGTGGAACTACAAGAAGCAGCTGCTGCGGATCCAGGCCGGCGCCGGCCGGGCCGATGACGGGTCCGAGGGCGGCGTCTCCTGGCAGGAGACGCACGACGACATCTTCACCGAGGAGTTCCTGCTCACCCGGCCGTTGCTCACCGCGATCCGCCGCGCGGAGCCGACGGTGCTCCTCATCGACGAGGTCGACAAGGCGGACGTCGAGGTGGAGGGCCTGCTGCTCGAGGTGCTCTCCGACTTCCAGGTCACCATCCCCGAGCTCGGGACGATGAGCGCCGTACGACGACCCTTCGTCGTGCTCACCTCCAACGCGACCCGCGAGCTGTCGGAAGCCGTCAAGCGGCGCTGCCTGTTCCTGCACCTCGACTATCCGAGCGCGGAGCGCGAGCTCGCGATCGTGACGGGGCAGGTCCCCGACCTCGACGACCGCGTCGCCGGGCAGCTGGTGGCCACCATCGGCCGGCTGCGCGACCTCGACCTCAAGAAGGCGCCCTCGATCGCCGAGTCCGTCGACTGGGCCCGCACCCTGGTCGCCCTGCAGATCCGCGACCTGGACCCGACCGCCGTCGACGAGACCCTCGGCGTCGTGCTCAAGCACGCCTCCGACCAGGCCAAGGCCGTGCGCGAGCTCAAGCTCCGGAGCTGACCGTGACCAGCGCACAAGGCCCTCGGGCCTGGTCGACCGGCACATCGCCTTCCTGCACGCCCTCCGGGCCGCGGGCGTGCCGGTGTCGCTGGCCGAGGGGGTCGACGCGGTGGCCGCGCTCTCGGCGTTGCCGTGGGACGACCGCGCCTCGGTGCGGACGGCGTACGCCGCCACCGTGGTGAAGCGGGAGGCTCACCGGCCGACCTTCGAGACGCTCTTCGAGCTGTACTTCCCGGCGCTGGTCGGCGCCGGCCCCACCGGGCCGGCCGAGCAGGAGCACGCCGTCCGCGACGACGCCGCCAGCCGGGAGGCCCTGCGAGGTGAGCTGCTCGCGGCGCTGGTGGCCGGCGACCAGGAGGAGCAACGGCGGCTGGCCGTGGAGGCGGTCGGCCGCTTCGGGGCGATGCCCGGTCGCGGGCCCGGGCTGGCCGGCTGGTCGGCGTACACCGCCCTGCGCCGGCTCTCCCCCGACGACCTGGTGGCGCGGATCGTCGCGGCGCTCCTCGAGGACGGCCGGGTCGAGGAGGAGGCGCGAGCGGGTCGCGGCCCGCCGCATCGGCGGGTTCACGGCGCTGGTCGAGGCCGAGGCGCGGCGGCGGATCGCGGAGGAGAGGGGACCGGACCACGTCGCCGACGTCGCCGTGCGGCCGAGCATCGACCGGATCGACTTCACGGCGGCCAAGCGGGCCGACCTCGAGGAGATGCGACGGGCGGTCTACCCGCTGGCCCGGCGGCTCGCGACCCGGCTGGCGCACGAGCAGCACGCCCGCCGCCGCGGGCCGCTGGACTTCCGCCGGACCGTCCGGGCCTCGATCTCGTCCGGCGGCGTCCCGCTGACCACGCACCACCGGCCGCGCCGCCCGCACCGCGCCGAGCTCGTGGTGCTGTGCGACGTGAGTGGGTCGGTGGCCAGCTTCGCGCGGTTCACGCTGATGCTGGTGTTCGCCCTGCGCGAGCAGTTCCAGCAGGTGCGGGCCTTCACCTTCGTCGACCAGGTGCACGAGGTGACGAAGTTGTTCGTCCCCGGCGCGGACTCTGGCGAGGTACTCACCGACCTCGCCGCGAGCACCGAGCACGCGGCCCGCTGGGGCCGGACCAACTACGGACGCGCGTTCACCGACTTCGCCGAGTCGTTCCCGCACGCGATCGGCCCCAAGACCTCGCTCCTCGTGCTCGGCGACGCCCGGTCCAACTACAGCGACCTGCGCGGTGCCCGTGCTGCGTGAGCTGACCGGGCGGGCGCGGCACGCGCACTGGCTCAACCCCGAGCACCGCCGGCACTGGGACACCGGCGACAGCGCCGCCTCGTCGTACGGCGACGTGGTGCCGATGGTCGAGTGCCGCAACCTCACCCAGCTCGGGACGTTCGTGCACGACCTGGTCTGACGTGGTGCGACTAGGGTCGGGCCATCGACGGTCCACCGCCCATCTCCGCGCTCACCCGGCTCGTCGGCGCATTGGTCGTCGGTGTCGCGGTGGGCTTCGCCGGTGTGCTGGTGGCGGCGACCCCGATCGGGATCCTGCTCGGGCTGACGGCCGGGGAGGCGCTGTTCGTCGGCCTCGGCTGGTGGGTGCTGTGGCCCCTCGACGCGGACGACACGCAGGCCAACGTCACCCGCGAGGACTTCCGGCCCGCCGCCGAGGAGCTGCTCGTCGTGTTCACCTCCGTGGCCGGCCTGGTGGGCATCGTGGTGCTGCTGCTCGTGGGCCGGTCCTCCGGCCGGGAGCTCGCGGCCACGGTCTCCCTGGCCGGGGTCTTCCTGGCCTGGGCGAGCCTGCACCTGGTGTACGCCGCCCGCTACGCCCACCTCTACTACGTGGTGTGCGAGGGGACGGGGATCGACTTCAACTCGGCCGTCCCTCCGGCGTACCGCGACTTCCTCTACTTCAGCTACAACCTCGGCATGACCTACCAGGTCTCGGACACCGCCGTGTCCAGCCAGGCCATCCGCGCCGTCGTGCTGCGGCACACGTTGCTGTCCTACCTGTTCGGCGCGGTCGTGCTCGCGAGCACGATCAACCTGGTGGCCGGGATCGCCGCCGGGTGACCCGTCGGCAGCGCCCGCCGGGCTGTCAGCCGGCGAGGTAGCCGCGAGCCCTGGATCCGCCTGAGCTCCGCGGTCAGGTCGGGGTGGTCGGCGCGGTCGGCCGCGCGGCCGCCGACGACGTAGCCGGGCTCGGCCCGTGTCGCCAGCGTCGCTCGGGTGACCTCCGTCGAAGACGACGACAAGCCGGTTGCTCGCGCCGACGCTCAGCAGGGAGCCGAGCAGCGCCACCGGGTCGTCGCGGTCCTCCAGGGACAGCATGCGGGTGCCGGCGGGCAGGGCCGGCACCTGCGCCGAGGGCGCTCCGGCGGTGACGACCTGGTCGACGGTGAAGCTCGCCGAGCCGGCCTCGGCGGCGATCTCCGCCGCGGCCACGCCGCCCTGAGCCGAGCCGACCAGCATCACGGTGGCCCCCTCGGTGCCCGCGACTGCCGCCTCGATCCGGGCGACGGCGCGCGCGGCGTACGACGACGCGTCGCCGCCGACGAGCCGCAGCCGGCGGCCCCCGGCGCACCGTGGCCACCCCCGTCGGGGCCGGGCAGGTAGGCGATGAAGCGGGCGTCGCCGACCCGGTGCACGGTGACCCGGCCGACGTGGGACAACGTGGTCATCAGCTCCTCGAGCGTGCGGGGAGGCCGGGTGGACCCCTCCGCGGCGGCCGGCGGCGGGGCGGCTCGGCGTCTCCGCGGCCGGGGCCACGACCGGTCCTGCCACGTCCCGCACCGCGGCGGTCGGGATGCCGGGGAACGGCGCGACGCCGATCGCCCGCAGCCCGCCGGCGGCGGCCAGCCGGCCGCCGTCGCCGGCCAGCACGCCGGAGGTGAGCAGCGAGCGCAGCTGCATCGCCTCGACCAGGCCACCGCCCCCGCTGGTGAGGTGGTCCATCAGGTCGGGGTTGGCCTCGGCGAGCTCGTTGAGGTAACCGGCGATGCCGTCGCGGTCCAGCGGATCGGGCTCGATCAGGCCGGCGGACAGGATCGCGCCACCCAGCGCGACGCCGGGCGCGAGGTAGCCGATCGCGCGGCCCGCGATCGCGCCGAGGGTCTGGTAGGCGGCCTCCTGCAGGTCGTCGATCCAGCGGTAGGTGAGCACGGTCGCCCGCACGACCAGCGCATCGGCGTCGAGCTCGATGGACCGGGTGAGCAGGCCGTGGCCGCCCGTGGTGGCCTCGCGCACGGCGTCGGCGGCCGCGTCGAAGGTGGCCCGGGAGAGCTCGCTCGACTCCGCGACCGCCTCGTCGCGCAGGATCTCGGCACCGAGCCGTGAGCGGGCACGCATCTCCTGGCCGCGGAGTCGAAGAGGTCGGCCAGCCGGAGCATCCGGTCGTACTTGTCGGCGGCCTCGGGCCCAGCGGGCTCGGGCGGGTCGTTCATGCCGAGACCTCCGCGACGACGGGCGCCAGGGCGCCGGCCAGGTCGCCCGGCGTGACGGCGCGGATCCGCACCCGGTGCGCGTCGCCGTCGGGGTCGCGGGTCTCCAGGGCGTGCCAACCGTCGGCCAGCAGCAGCCAGGACACCACCCCGACGACCTCCGGCGCTCCCTCGGACACGTCGGCGACGAGGGCGCGCAGTCGTCCGCGGGTCTCCCGGCTCAGGGTCTGCAGCAGCCCGGCGACGTCGGCGTCGGGAACGGGTCGACCGTCCGCGACCACCGCGCCGGCGTGCTGGTCGGCGAGCACCGGGACCAGGTCGCCGCGACCGCTGTGCAGCGCCTCTCCGGCCGCATCGAGCAGCTCGAACGGGAGGTCGACCGACGCGGGCACGCCACTCGATCGCAGCGGCAGGTCGCGCGCCAGGGCGGCCACCCGGCCCAGCTCGTCACCCCACTGCGAGGCCGACAGCCAGGCGAGCTCGAAGACGATGCCGTCGGCGGTGGAGAGCGTGGCGACCCCCCGGTCCTGCTGGCGGTGCCAGGACTTGACCTGCACCCCTTCCACGACGACGTCCAGGTCGACCGCGACGCTGGGGGTGGCCAGCAGGCCGATCGCCCCGGCCAGGCCCGGGTCCAGGCGTCCGTCGACGAGCAGGCCACGGCGTTGCAGGGAACCGGCCGGGTCCGGCAGACCCCCGAGGGCGGCGGCGTACGCCGCGTCCTCGGTGCTGCTGCGCGTCTCACCGAGCCGGGTCTCCAGGAGCGTCGCCGCGGGCGCCGACGCGCCGGCGTCGAACGGCAATGGTGCGCCGCCCGCCCGCTCGGCCACGAGGCGCAGCTCGGGAAGGGTGAGGGGCAGCCGTCTGGGCAGCCCCTCGAGGAGGCTGGTGGGCGCCGCGGGCGGGGCCCCGAGGTCGACGGTCACCATCTCAGAGACCCGGGAGCTCGACGTCGAGCCAGTCCTTGTGGCCCACCGGCGGAGGGGTGAAGGCGGCCAGCGCCTGGTCCTCGCGGGTCGGGGCTGCCCGCACCTGGGTGGTGTGACCTGAGTCCGGCTCCTGCTGCGCCGCCTGCAGCCGGGCGATGCGGGCACGGGCGTCGGCGACCAGGGAGGATGCGCGGCGCTGCACGCCGGCGATGGTGTCGGTGAGCCGGTCGCACTCCGCCAGGTGCTTCTCGAGGGAGGCGGCGGCGGTGTCGTGGGCCCGGGCGGCGTCGCGCAGGTGGGCGGCGCGTTCGCGGACGCGGTGCCGCATCGCGTCGGCGGCGCGGCCGGCCCAGTCGATCTCGTCGCTGTGGGTGACCAGCTGCTCGGCCATGGCGCGGATGTCCTGGCCCTGCTCCCGCAGCTGCGCGGCGCGTCTGCGCATCACCAACGTGTCGCCGTACATGCGCCCTCCCTCGGGGTCCTTCGCCTTCTTCCCGCAGCCGACGGCCAAACCTCGCCCGAACCCTCGCCCAAACACCTCGTCGGGGCCGAGCCCGATCAGGGCACCCGAGTGATCTGGAAGACCTGGCTGGTCACGTCCTTCCCGTCGGCCGGCCCGACGAAACCTGCGTCGGCAAGGCTGGCGAGCTGCTCGCGCAGCGAGGGGTCGTCGCTGGCCTGGACGGCGACCGCACCCTCGACGTAGGGGTGGAGGTCGTGGTCGACGACCACCCCGGCCCGGTGGTCGTCGAAGCGGACGGTCACCTGCTCCGCCGAGTCCGGGTTGTCGGCGCCGTCGAGGAGCGGGACCACGTCCCCGTGGTTCTCGAGCGAGAGCACGTGGCTGCCGGGCGGGAACCCCGGCAGGTAAGCGGTCGGTGACCCCGCCGTCACCACGTGGGTGACCGTGAAGGGTGAGCCCTGGCTCAGGATCGCCGCCGCTTCCATCCCGCCCTGGGAGTGGCCGACCAGGGCGACCGGCTCACCGGGACGGATGCCCGCCTGGCGCATCGCGTCGAGGATGCCCTCCTGGTAGGCGTTGTCCTGGCCGCTGACCAGCAGCAGGTTGGTGCCCAGGTCGCGGACGTCGCCGTCCTGGCTCCACGGCGTGGTGCCCAGGTCGTCGGTGCCGGGCAGGTAGACGATGTGGCGCACGCTGCCGTCCGACGCCGTGATCGTCTGGATCTCGACGGTGCCGTCGTGCTCGTGGTGGCCGGGGCCCGAGAGGTCGTCGACCGCGGCCAGGTGCCGCACCAGCCCCGCGAGGTCGGCCGGCGGTGTCGTCGAGCCCGGCACCGTCAGGTCGGTCGGCGCCGTGTGTGCGTGGCCGTCGCGGTAGAGACCGGCGAGCAGCCTGGCCGCCGACTCGGTGTCGGGGGCGACCAGGGGCACCCCGAACGGGCCGCCGGGGTGGAGCGGGGTGAGGCCGTCCCAGAGCCCCTCGAGCAGCCCGCCGCCGCCGTTGGCGAGGTGCTGGACCGCCTCGGGGTGCCGATCGACCCACACCCCCAGCCTCGCGAGCGAGTCGTCCTGCAGATCGGCCCGCGGGCCGGGGGGCAGTCGGGACCACGCCAGGTAGCCGGCCGCCGCCGTGACGGCCAGGGCCGGTGCGACGGCGCCGAGGCCGAAGCCGAGAGTGCGGCCGAGGTCGTGGTCGAGCCGGTCGATGCTCGCCGCCACCGACGCGTCGGTGAGCTGGGTCGCCCGCACGGCCACCCGCACGGTCAGCGCGTCGGCCTCCCACACGAGCGAGGCCACGAGCAGGCCGTCGGGACCGCTCGCCGCGGCGAGGACCGCGGCCTCCGCCTCCGCGAAGGTGACGGGCGACAGCACGGCCGACGCGAGCAGGTCGCCGTCGACGAGCACCGACGCCGTCTGCCGGCCCCAGTCGCGCAACCGGTCGCCCGCCGTGTCGTAGTCCGCCGCGAGGGCCAGCGCGTGCTCGGTGGCGACCGCCATCCCGTGCGAGCCGCCGACGACCCCGGTGATGACAGCGGGGGCGGGGTCGCCGCTCACGACGCGGTGGCCGCGTCGAGCAGCCGGAGCGCACGCCGCTCGGCCTCCTCGACGAGTCGCTGGACGCCCTCCACCTCACGGGCGTGTCGGTCCAGCGCGTCGGCGGCGTCGTCGTGGAGCGCCGCCGAACGGCGCAGGGCGAGGGCCCGGCAGCGCACCCGGTCGCGCAAGGCATCGCCGGCCCGGCCCAGCCAGCCGACCGCATCGGTCCGGGCGACCAGGAGGTCGGCCTCGGTCCGGACGCACCCGGCCCGGTCGCGCAGGCCGGCCGCCAACCGCCGGATGGCTCCCGTGTCGATCTGTCCATGGCCGTCCATCGAGCCTCCCGGGTCGGGTCGTGGGTGGCGGTGAGGATGCCCGCGGTACGCCGCTCCCCAAACCGGGCTCGGGCCGGGCTGTGGATGGCCGCGCGTAACCTGCGGGCGTGGCGCTCACCGTCGACCCCGCCCCGTTGGAAGCCCCCTGGTCCCACGGCCACCGCCGGGGTGACCGCCGCACCGACCCGCCCTTCCAGGTGCGTCGCGTGCGACCCGGCGACGACACCACCTTCGTGGCGCGACAGAACAAGGACCTGACCTACGAGGCGCCGTTCCTGCACCTGCTCGTCGGCACCGAGCGGGCGCTGCTCCTCGACACGGGCGCGGTCGCCGACCCCGACCGCTGCTCGGTGCGCGACCTGGTCGACGAGCTGCTGCCGTCGGGGCTGCCGCTCCTCGTCGCCCACACCCACGGGCACGGCGACCACGTCGCCGGCGACGCCCAGCTGGCCGACCGTCCCGACACCGTGGTCATCGGCCGCGACGAAGCGGCGGCGGTCGCCGGCTGGGGGTTCACCGCCTGGCCCGACGAGGTCGTCACCCTCGACCTCGGAGGTCGCCCGCTCGCCGTGACCGGGATCCCGGGCCACCACCCGACCTCTGTCGCGGTGCACGACCCGCACACCCGGACGCTGTACACCGGCGACTCGGCGTACCCCGGACGCCTGTACGCCGCCGACCCGGCGCTGTTCGCCGCGAGCATGGAACGGCTCGCGGACTTCGCCTCGTCGCGCCCGGTGGACCGGGTGCTGGGCTGCCACGTCGAGCTGCGGCGGGGCGGCGGGGACTACCCGGTCGGCTGCACCTACCAACCCGACGAGGCGCCGTTCCCCCTGACGAGCGCCGACCTGCTGCGGATCCGCGACGGCGTCCGGGCGGCGGGAGGCCGACCGGGCGTGCACGACCTCGGCCCGGCGATCCTCTGGAACGGGCCCTGCTACCCCGCCGTCGCGCGGCAGCTGGCACGGCTGGCCTACGGGTGGCTGCGCGGCCGGTAGCCCCCGGCGTACGGCGCGTTCCACGGCCCGCGCGACGTCGGTCGGGCGGCCTCTCGCATCGCTAGACTCGCGCCTCAGCCGCCCGGAGAGGGGTGACTCGTGACCTTCGACGTCCACCAGCTCGACGTGATCGTGCTGGTGGGCTCCGCCGTCACCATCCTGGCCATCCTCGCGGTCCGGGTCTCCTCGCGGGCGGGCCTGCCCAGCCTGCTCATCTACCTCGCCATGGGCGTCTTCCTCGGCGAGGCGGGCCCCGGGCAGATCACGTTCGACAACGCCGAGGTGGCGCAGGCGCTGGGGTTCGCGGCCCTGGCGATCATCCTGGCCGAGGGCGGTCTGACCACGAGCTGGCGGGACTTCCGGCCGTCGATGCCGATCGGACTCTCCCTGGCCACGGTCGGCATCGCGGTCTCGGTGTCGGTGATGGCGGTCGGGGCGCACTACGTGCTCGGCCTGCCGTGGGAGCTGGCCGTGCTGCTGGGTGCCGTCACGTCGCCGACCGACGCGGCGGCAGTCTTCTCGGTGCTGCGGGTCGTGCCCGTCACCAAGCGGCTGTCCGGGGCGCTGGAGGCCGAGTCCGGGCTCAACGACGCCCCGACGGTCGTGCTGGTCACCCTCATCTCCACCGGGGCGCTGGGCGAGCACGGCATCGCCGGCACCGCCGCGATCATGGTCTACGAGCTCGTCGGTGGCGTCGGCGATCGGGCTGGCCGTCGGCTTCGCCGGCGCCTGGCTGATGCGGCGGGCGGCGCTGCCGGCGTCGGGCCTCTACCCGATCGCCGTGCTGACGCTGACCTTCCTCGCCTACGGCGCGGCCGCGTTCGTGCACGCGTCGGGCTTCGCAGCGGTGTACGTCGCGGCCCTGGTGCTCGGCAACTCCGAGCTGCCGCACCGCGGGGCCACCCGTTCGTTCGCGGAGGGCGTCGCGTGGCTCGCTCAGATCGGGCTGTTCGTGATGCTCGGCCTGCTGCTCTCGCCCGAGCGGATCTCGTGGCACACCACCGGGGTGGCCCTGCTGGCCGGACTGATCCTCACGGTGCTCGCGCGGCCGGTGTCGGTCGCGGTGCAGCTCCCTGGTCCGGCCGATGCCCTGGCAGGACCTGACCTTCCTGTCCTGGGCCGGTTTGCGCGGCGCGGTGCCGATCGTGCTGATGACCATCCCGCTCGCGGAAGGGGTGACGGGCGCGCCGGGGCTCTTCGACGTGGTGTTCGTGATGGTCGTCGCCTACACGTTGCTCACCGGGCCGACCCTGCCGATGGTGGCCCGCTGGCTCGGCGTCGACCGGCGCAGCGAGGCGCGTGAGCTGGAGCTCGAGGCGGCGCCGCTCGAGCGGATCGCCGCCGATCTGCTCCAGGTCACGATCACGCCGGCGTCGCGGCTGCACGGCGTCGAGGTCGGCGAGCTGCGGCTGCCGGTCGGTGCCTCCGTCTCGATGCTGATCCGCGAGGGACAGTCGATGGTGCCCGAGCGACGTACGGTCCTGCGCCGCGGCGACGACATGCTCGTGGTGACCCCACGCCGGCTGAGGGAGGCGACCGAGCGCCGGTTGCGCGACGTGTCGGCCGGCGGCCGGTTGGCCCGCTGGCTGCCCGAGGAGCAGTGAGCGGCGCTCAGGTCTGCGGTGGCGAGCAGATCTCGGTGTCGTCGTGCACGGTCACCGAGCGCTTGCCCTTGACCAGCTTCTCGAACGAGTCGCCCACGACCACGACCACCCCGACCCCCGTCACGTCGCGGCGGACGACGGCCGCGTCGGGTCCCAGCCGGGTCAGCACGAGCCGGACGTCGGGGCGCTCGGGATCGGTGGTCCAGATCTCGGCGGTGGCGACGTCGCTGCCCTTGGGCGCGTTGGCGGCGTCGCCGCGGCCGAAGCCCTGGTCGGCGAACAGGCTCAGGGTGCGGTCGGCCAGGCCGTTGCGCTCGCTGGCGTTGAGGACCGTGACGGTCACCTGGCCGGCCCGCACCCGGCTGCCGGCGTCGTACGTCGTCATCAGGCACTTGCCGGACTCCGCGCCGCCGGGCAGCGGCTCGGTCATCGCGGTGTAGCCCCAGAGGCCGCCGGCCACCAGCAACCCGGCCAGCGTGACCAGGGTGATCATGGTCTTCAGATGGATGTTCACGCCGCGCCCCCGTCGACCCGTCAGCCGGCGACCGGGTGGACCCGCGCGTGCAGGACGTTGCGCTGCTGCAGGGCGGCCCGGAGGGCGCGGTGCAGGCCGTCCTCGAGGTAGTACTCGCCGCGCCACTCCACCACGTGCGCGAACAGGTCGCCGTAGAAGGTCGAGTCCTCGTCGAGCAGGGCCGCGAGCTGGAGGGTGTCCTTGGTCGTGACCAGCTCGTCGAGCCGCACCTGGCGCGGCGGCACCGCGGCCCAGGCACCGGAGGTCATCCCGTGGTCGGGGTAGGGCCTCCCGTCGCCCACTCGCTTGAAGATCACGCCGGAAGTGTAGGCACAGGTCAGGGGGGCCCGCCTCACCCGCTCGCGGTGGGGAACGGCGCGGGTGGCTTAGTGTTCCGCGCATGAGCACCACCCCTTCCGAGCAGCCCGCCGAGCAGCCCGCCGGGGGCGGTGCGGCCACCGCGCCGTCGCCAGCGGTACCCACGTCACCCGCGGCACCCGACCGCGCCCGCCGAGCCCCGGCGGCCGCCGTACCCACCGAGGCTGCCGCCGCGGTGCCGGCCGAGCCGGACCCGCTGGTCGACGCGGTCGCGCCGGGGTACGCCTTCGAGGGGGCCGCCCTGGAGCTCGGCGGCCTGATGCGCAATGCCACCGACCTGACCGACGTACACATCCGGATCCCGCTCGGCATGCTCAACCGGCACGGCCTGGTCGCGGGCGCGACCGGCACCGGCAAGACCAAGACCCTGCAGCTGATGGCCGAGCAGCTCAGCGCCGCGGGCGTCCCGGTGTTCGCGGCCGACATCAAGGGCGACCTGTCCGGCATGAGCGTCCCGGGGGAGGGCGGGGAGAAGATCGCCTCGCGTGCCGCGTCGGTCGGGCAGACGTGGACGGCGACCGGCGTTCCCGGTCGAGTACTACGCGCTCGGCGGCCAGGGGACCGGCATCCCGCTGCGCGTGACGATGACGGCGTTCGGGCCGATCCTGCTCTCGAAGGTGCTCGGCCTCAACGACACCCAGGAGTCCAGCCTGGGCCTGGTCTTCCACTACGCCGACCAGAAGGGCCTGCCGCTGCTCGACCTGGCCGACCTGCGGGCGGTCGTCCAGTGGCTGACGAGCGACGAGGGCAAGGCCGACCTCAAGCTGCTCGGCGGGCTCTCCGCGGCCACGGCCGGGGTGATCCTGCGCGAGCTGATCGGCTTCCAGGACCAGGGCGCCGACGCGTTCTTCGGCGAGCCGGAGTTCGAGTCCTCGGAGTTCCTCCAGACCGCCGCCGACGGCCGCGGCCTGGTGTCGCTCGTGGAGCTGCCCAACCTGCAGGACCGGCCGGCGGTGTTCTCGACGTTCCTGATGTGGCTGCTCGCGGACCTGTTCCACGACCTGCCCGAGGTCGGCGACATCGACAAGCCCAAGCTGGTGTTCTTCTTCGACGAGGCGCACCTGCTGTTCAACGACGCCTCGAAGGCGTTCCTGGACCAGATCGCCCAGACCGTGCGGCTGATCCGGTCCAAGGGGGTCGGCGTCTTCTTCGTGACGCAGTCGCCGACCGACGTGCCCGACGCCGTGCTGGCGCAGCTCGGCTCGCGCATCCAGCACCAGCTGCGCGCGCACACCCCCAACGACGCCAAGGCGCTCAAGGCGACCGTCAACACCTACCCGACGTCGGCGTACGACGACCTCGGCCAGGTGATCACCAGCCTGGGCATCGGCGAGGCGATCGTCACGGTGATGAACGAGCGCGGCGCCCCGACCCCGGTGGCGTGGACCCGGCTGCGCGCGCCCGAGTCGCTGATGGGTCCGGCCGACGCCGCGGCGATGCAGGCCACGGTCACCGGCTCGCCCCGCTACGCGAAGTACGCGACCGCGATCGACCGCGACTCCGCCCACGAGATGCTCGCGGTGAAGGTGGAGGAGGGCGCCCGCCGGCAGGCGGAGGAGGTCGCCGCCAAGGAGCGCGAGAAGGCGGCGAAGTCGGCCTCCAAGTCGACCTCGTCCTCGCGTCGTACGTCGAAGGCGGACGACGGCGGCATCGTCAAGGACGTCGTGGAGTCCGGCGCCTTCAAGGACTTCATGCGGACCGCCGCCCGCGAGATCGCGCGCGGGATGTTCGGCACGGCCCGGCGGCGGTGAGTGAGGGTTGGTTGCTGCGGGTGGCGGGTGAGTGAGGGTTGGTCTCGAGCTCCGAAACCAACCCTCACGCACCGCCACCCCGCCTGAACCAACCCTCACCCACCGCCACCCCGCCTGAACCGACGTCGCCCTAGGGTGGCGCGATGGCCCTGGACCCGGAGCAGTTCTACGCCCACGCCCTGACCGCCGCCGACGCAGAGCTTCGCCTCCCGCTCTCGCGGATGACCATGTGGGACGTCGCGCCGTTCGACCAGGACGGCCTCCGTGTCGTGCCGCTGCGTCCGCCCGTCGTACCGGAGAAGGCGCGCCAGGACGAGGACCCCGACACGTGCCGCACGTGCACCCGTGACGACGGGGTGTGGAGCAACGACCGCTGGCGGCTCACCCGGATCGGCGGCTGCGGCGTACCCCTCGTGATGATGCTGATCCCCCGCGCACACCACGACCTCGGCGACCTGCCCGACGACCTGGCCGCCGAGCTGGGGGTGCTGAGCACCCACATCGCCCGCCACATCGAGGGCCTGCCCCACGTCGCCCGCGCCCACGTCTACCGGGTCGGGGACGGTGGCGCCCACCTCCACATCTGGTTCTTCGCCCGTCCGCTCGGCCAGGGCCAGCTCTACGGGTCGTGGCTGCCCGTCTGGGACGACCTGCTGCCGGAGTACCCCGACGACCTCGCCCAGGCCGACGCCGAGGTGGTCGCCCGGGCGCTGGAGGGGAGCTACTCCTCCTGACGGGCGTGCCGCTCGCCCCAGGACCGGAGCGAGTCGAGGACGGGGATCAGCTCCTTGCCGGCTGCGGTGAGCCGGTACTCGAACCGCGGCGGGCGGTCCTGGTACTGACGCCGCTCGAGGATGCCGACCTCCTCGAGCTTGCGCAGCCGAGCGGTCAGCACCTGTCGCGGGGCGCCGAGGTGGCGCCGGATCTGCTCGAACCGGCGCACCCCGAGGCCGACCTCGCGGACCACGAGGAGCGCCCACCTGTCCCCGACCAGCTCGAGCGCGTCCGCGAGCCCGCAGATGCGGGTCCCGTCGTCACGGAAGAGGAAGACGGGGGCGCCGGGCACCCCTGGAAGGTACCGCCGACACCGGGGTCAGTTCCATTTGCAGACCGACTTGTGGCATGCTCGGCTCCGAGTCAGTCTGCTTTGCGAACTGACCGTCATCCACCACGAGAGCCGAGAACGCCATGCCCATGATCGACGTGTACGCCGCCACCGGGACGTTCCCGGACCCCGCTTCGCTCGCGCAGCAGCTCGCCGCGACGCTGAAGGACGTCGAGGGAGTCCCGGACATCACCCTCTTCCGCCGCAACACCGCGGCCTTCGTGCACGACCTGCCGGCGTCGTCGATCCGCAACGTCGAGGGTGACGGCAACTACGTCCGCGTCCAGGTGCTCACCAACGCCGGAGCGCTGGACCGCGACAAGCAGGTCGCGGCGGTGCGGGCCCTGACGGACGTCGTCGCGCGCGCGGCCGGCGACCCCTCGCTCGCCGAGCGCACGTGGGTGCTGCTCACCGAGGCGCCCGACGGTGGCTGGGGCCTGGCCGGCACGGCGTACACCAACGACGGCCTGGTCCAGCTCGCCCGCGCCGAGATCGCGGCGGCTGCCGGTTCCTGAGTGGCGGGTGGCTGTCGCGGTTTGGAGTTTCATCAAGGTATGAGGACGAAGCGACACTTCTCTCGGTGAGTACGCCGGGAGAAGTGCAGGTTCACCCGCATACCTTGATGAAACCGTCGCGGCGGCACCACGTCAGAGCGCCGGGTCGGTCCAGCCGACCTGGACGACCTCGACGCCACGCTCGCGAGTCCACAACCGACCCCGCCCGGGTGGCAGCTGCTGGGGCTTGATGGTGGCGATCAGCACGCCCTCGTCCGGGGAGCCGGAGAGCATCAGGCCGGGGGTGGCCAGCTCGCGCATGGACTGGAGCACCGACTCGTACGACGCGCGGCCGGCGCCGCCCGCCCGCCGTGCGACGACCAGGTGCAGGCCGACGTCGCGGGACTGGGCCATCAGCGGCTGCAGCGGCGCGATGGGCGAGGACTGCTGGGTCGAGACGAGGTCGTAGTCGTCGATGACGACGTAGACCTCGGCGCCCTTCCACCAGGACCGGGTGCGCAACTGGTCGGGCGTCACGTCCGGCCCGGGGATGCGCGACTCGAGGTAGGCGGCGAGGTCCTTGACGACGGGCGTGGTCTGGGTCGCCGAGGTCAGGTAGTTGAGCAGGTAGTCCTCGGGCACCTCGCCCAGCAGCGAGCGCCGGTAGTCGACGACGACGAGCTGCGCCTCCTGGGGCGTCCGGGTGCGGGCCACCTCGCGCAGGTAGGTGCGGAGCGCCGCGCTCTTGCCGGACTGTCCGTCGCCGTAGATCAGCAGGTGCGGCTGGGTGTCCGGGTCCAGGCCGACCGGGGCCAGGTCCTTCTCGTTGACGCCGAGCACCAGTCGTCCCGGCTGGTCTCCGGCCGGCAGCGCGGCCACGAGCGACGCGAGCTCGATGCGCTCGGGCAGCAGCCGGAGCTTGGGTCCTTGCGGCCCGCGCCAGGCCGCAGCGACCCGCTTGACCAGGTCCTCCACGCCGTCACCGAGCGTGTCGGTGTCGTGGTCGCCGTCGATGCGGGGCAACGCCGCCAGGAAGTGCAGCTTGCTCGACACCAGGCCACGTCCGGGCCGGCCGGCGGGGACCAGCGCCGCCACCCGGCGGTCGACCTCGGAGTCCAGCGGGTCGCCGAGCCGCAGCTCCAGCCGGGTGCCGAAGGTGTCGCGCATGGCCGCGCGGAAGTCGGCCCACCGGCTGCTCGCGACGAGCAGGTGGAAGCCGAACGTCAGGCCGCGGCCGGCCAGCTGCTGCAGGTGCAGCTCGAGGTCGTCGAAGTCGGCCCGCAGCGTGCTCCAGCCGTCGACGACGAGGTAGACGTCGCCGTAGCCGTCGTCCACGCGCCCCTGGTCACCGTCCCGGGCCCGCCGCGAGCGGTAGGTCTCGATCGAGTCGATCCCCTGGGACCGGAAGTACGCCTCGCGCCGGTCCACGATGCCGGTCACCTCCGCCACGATGCGGCGTACGACGTCGGGCTCGCTGCGGCTGCCCACGCCGGCGACGTGGGGGAGCGCGGTCAGCGGCGAGAAGGCTCCGCCGCCGAAGTCCATGACGTAGAACTGCGACTCCCGGGGCGTGGTGGCCAGCGCCATGCTCGTGACGAGGGTGCGGAGCAGGGTGCTCTTGCCGCTGCGCGGACCGCCGACCACGACGGCGTGCCCGGCGGCGCCGGCGAGGTTGACCGTCAGGGTGTCGCGGCGCTGCTCGCGCGGCCGGTCGACGGTGCCGAGCGGCACCACCAGCCCGCCGTACCTGCGCCACTGCGGCGAGACGAGCCCGAGGGCGGGGTCCTCGACGAGGTCGCTCATCAGGTCGTCGAGGGTGTCGGGCACGTCGAGCGGCGGCAGCCACACCTGGTGCGCCTCCGGGCCGTGCCCCTCCATCCGGTCGACGGCGACGTCGAGCATCGAGTCCTGCTCGCCCGGCGGCTGCGGCTCCACCACGGGCTCCGGCTCGTGGTCGCCCGCGCCCGACGGGTCGAGGGTCTGCACCTCGGAGATCGTGAACGGCAGGATGCCGCGCAGCTGCCCGCCCTCCTCGCGGCGCACCCGGGCCCGGGAGGTCGGCGGACCCGAGACGTACGCCGCCTTGAACCGCAGCAGCGTCGACTGGTCGGGCTTGAGGAACCCGAGGCCCGGCACGGGCGGGAGCTCGTAGGCGTCGGGCACGCCGAGCACGCCACGGGACTCCGCGGCGCTGAAGGTGCGCAGCCCGACGCGGTAGGACAGGTGGGACTCCAGGCCGCGCAGCCGGCCCTCCTCCAGCCGTTGCGAGGCGAGCAGCAGGTGCAGGCCCAGCGAGCGGCCGAGCCGGCCGATGGCGACGAACAGGTCGATGAACTCGGGCTTGGCGGTCAGCATCTCGGAGAACTCGTCCACCACGATGAACAGCGACGGCAGCGGCTCGAGGGGTTCGCCGGCCGCGCGGGCCTTCTCGTAGTCGCGGACCGACGCGTAGTTGCCGGCCTCCCGCAACAGCTCCTGGCGGCGCACCATCTCACCGGACAGGGCGTCCTGCATGCGGTCGACCAGGGTCAGCTCCTGGGCCAGGTTGGTGATCACGGCCGAGACGTGCGGCATCTCGGACATGCCGGCGAACGTCGCGCCACCCTTGAAGTCGACCAGCACCATGTTGAGCTGCTCGGGGGAGTGGGTCATGGCCAGGCCGAGCACGAGCGTGCGCAGGAACTCCGACTTGCCGGACCCGGTGGCCCCGATGACCAGGCCGTGCGGGCCCATGCCCTGCTGCGCGGACTCCTTGATGTCGAGGTAGATGACCGAGCCGCCGTCGCCGAGCCCGATCGGCACCCGCAGCCGGTCGCGGGCGGGCCGTTGCCGCCACGCGGTGGCCGGGTCGAAGGAGTGCACGTCCCCGAGGCCGAGGAGGTCCATCAGGTCCATCGGCGCGCTGATCTCCCCGCCGGCCGCCTCGCCGCCGGTCGTCACCGTGTGCAGCGGCGTGAGCCGGCGGGCGAACGCCTCGGCCGTGGCCTGGTCGCACTGGTCGGCGAGGGCGCGCACGGGCGGTTCGCGCAGCCGCAGCGCCGTGAGCGGGAGGCGTCCCTCCTCGGCCGGCCGGTCGGCCTCGAAGAGCAGCCGCAGGCACGAAGCGTCGTCCATCTCGTCCCAGCGTGCGGGCAGGTCGAGCACGGTGACCCCGTGCAGGCCGTCGGGAGGTACGACGTGGTTGCCCGGCGGCAGGAACCCACCGTCGACCACGAACAGCAGGTGCGGCGTGGCCGGGCGTTCGTCGGCGCCGAACCGCGGACGCTCGCTCAGGTCCGGCGGCAGCAGCGCGGCGAGGTCGTTGAGCGAGGTGGACACCATCCGCATCGGGCCGACGGCGTCACTCTGCTGGGTCGACTGCGCGTGGGGCAGCCACTTCATCCAGTCCCAGTGGGCGAGGTGGTCGTCCGAGGCGAGCACCGCGATCTCGAGGTCGTCCGGGGACTGGAACGCGGCGGCGCTGCAGATCATCGCCCGGGCCAGGGCGCGGGCGGCCTCCTCGGGGCCGCACAGCTCGATGCGGTCGAAGGCGCGCAGGTCGATCGACGCGGGCAGGTTGGGCAGCAGCCGGTGCACGACCAGCAGCCGGTGCAGGGCCGACGCCGCGGCCGGGTCGACCTGGTCGACCACCGCCGTCTCCGGCGCGACCAGGTCGAGCGCGAGCGGCTGCGCGCAGAGGCCGTAGCGGACGTGCAGGAACTCGGCGTCCGAGGTGTGGTGCTCCCAGATGCGGGACCGCTCCTCGGCCAGGGACGGCAGCGCGCTCGGTGCGGGGTGCTGCCAGGTGAGCGCGCGCCTCTGCTGGTCGGCGGCCTCGCGGGCCACCTTGCGGACGTTGGCGAGGTAGCGCAGGTACTCGGTGCGCGACCCGGTCACCTGCTGGGTGCGCAGCTTCCGCTGCCGGTCGATCTGCACCACGATGAAACCCACCGTGGCGAACAGGAACATGCCGGCGGCGAGATAGCTGCGGCCGCCGCCCGCGGCGCCGCCGATGCTGGCGACGAGCACGATCGAGCCCAGGCTGCCGAGCATCGGGATGGCGTTCATCATCACCCCGCCCGCGCCCTCGTGCTGCTCGAGCTGGGGCGGCGCCTGCAGCACGATCTCGCCCGTGGGCATCTCGGGCCGGTCCAGCCGCCCGCCCCGCAGCGTCGTGCTCACGTGCCTGCCCCCTGTCCACGAGATGAGGAGTGACCGGTCGTCGTACTGGTCGGTCGATGATAGGCGGGACCGAGGGCTACCCTGCCCCGCATGGCGGGTCACCTACCTGGGCGCGGGCCGGGACGGGGACGGCAGCGCGAGACCCTCGCCCTCACCGTGCACGGGCCCCTCGGGTCCATCGACCTCCTGGTCCCACCGGAGGCGGCCGCCACCGACGTCGCGCGCGAGTACGCCGCCCAGGCCGGCCTCGGGTCGATCCCGCTGATCTTCACCGAGCTCGGAGAGCCGCTCGCCGCCGACGTCCCGCTGGCCGACGGCGGCGTCGACTCCGGCGACGTGCTGGTCGCCAGCACCACCGTGCACCGCCCGCCCCGGGCGGAGACGGTCGCGGCGGCCGCGCGGCCGAGCGCGGTCGGTTCCGGAGGGCTGCCGGCCCTGGTCCTGGGTGTCGCGGTCGGCATCGCGGTGCTCGCGGGGTGGTTCGCGGCGGTCACGGACTCCTCGCGCTGGCACGACCTCGCGGTCGACGTGCTCCTCGTGGGCGCACTGGTGGGCGTGCTGCCCGTCGGCGGACACCGGCACCTGCGGGCGCTGGCGGCCCCGGCCTTCGCCGGTGCCGCGGCCTTCGCCCTGCTTGCGGAGACCGACCGGGAGAAGCTGCCCATCGTGCTCGGCATCGTCGGGCTCGCGGCGGCCGTGGTGGCGGCGATCGGGCGCGCGATGGACGAGGGCACCGACGCCGCGGCACGGGTCTGGATCGCCACGGGCTGCGGGATCTTCGCCCTCACCGGACTGGCGACCCTCCTCGACCTCCCCCCGCGCGCGACGTGGTCGGTGCTGCTCGTGCTGGCGATGCTCGCCGCCCGCGTGGTCCCGGCCGTGGCCGTCGACGTGCCGGACAACTTCCTCATCGACATGGACCGGCTGGCCGTCACCGCCTGGTCGGCGCGGGAGCGGCCACGCAGCCGGCGCGGCCGGGTCGTCGTACCCGAGGCCGCCGTGGTCGTGCTGGCCGCCCGCGGCGCCGCGATCATCACGGCCGCCGCGGCCGCCGTGCTCGTCGTCGCCGCCGTCTCCGCCCCCCTGCTCCTGGAGGCGGCGGACCTGCCCATCGACCGGGTGGGGGCCCGGGTGCTGGTGCTCCTCTGCGGGGGCGGGTTGCTGCTGGGCGCGCGCAGCTATCGCCACACCGGGGCCCGCCAGATGCTGCGACTGGCCGGCCTGTCCTGCTGGGTAGCCCTCGTCCTGTCGCTGGTGCCGGTGCTCGACGACGGGCAGTGGCTGGCGGTCGGCGTGGTCGCCGTCGGTCTCGCCGCGCTGCTGGTCCTGGTCGGCGTCGCCACCGGCCGGGGGTGGCGCTCGGCCTGGTGGTCCCGCCGGGCCGAGGTGGCCGAGGGCCTGTGCGGGTCGTTCGCCCTCGCGGCGCTGGTCGTGGCGTCCGGGCTGTTCCGCGTCCTGTGGGAGTCGACCTCGTGAGTCGCCGGGTAGCGCGGTGTCGTCCGGCAGCTGTGGAAACCGGCTCGGTGATGTTTAGGCCCCCGGCCCCCGGGTAGGAACGCGGTGCACGCACCAGCTCGGGCAGGCACCGGGTCGCTCGGGAGAACACAGGAGGAGCCCCATGGCAGGCGACGACCCCAGGGTCATGGACATCAACCACGATGGCATCGTCCGGATCGGCGAGCGCATCAACTTCGCGCAGAGCGAGTTCAAGAAGAAGTCCGGCGAGCTGATGACGCAGCTCGGCAACATGAACCGCGACTGGCAGGGCGAGGGCGGCGCGGCCTTCGGCAAGCTGATGGTCGAGTGGCAGGACCGCCAGGAGAAGATCACCCAGCTCCTGCAGAGCTTCGAGGACTCCCTCACCACGACGCAGAAGACGTCGACGGAGCAGGACTCGACGCAGGCCGCGAACATGTTCGCGATGAACAAGAACCTCAACCAGTAGTCCGCCGGCCTCCACACCGAGAAAGAGAGACGTTCCCGTCATGACTATTTCCGTCAACCACAAGGCGCTGGAGCTGGCCGCGCAGGACATGGTGGCCAAGGCCAAGGACATCAAGGGCGTCCTGGACTCCCTCGACCAGGACATCCGCAACGACGTGATGGCCTGGGGTGGCCAGGCCAAGTCCGCCTACATCCCGGCCAAGACGCAGTGGGACCAGTCGCTGGTCGCGATGATCAACCACCTGCAGGACGCCGCCACGGGTGTCAGCAACGCCAACTCCGAGTACTACACCACCGACCAGAAGAACGCCGGCCTCTTCGAGGGCATCCCGAAGGCCTGACCCCCTCGGCCCTCCTGGGACCGGCCCGGACCTGATCAGGCCCACCGGTCCCAGCGCCACGACTGCGAGGACCGCACCCGCCCAGCACCTGGGGCCAGCCAGAGAGACCAGCGCAGAGAGAACCGAGAGAAGACGCACGCACCGCGAGGAGCACCGATGGGTTTCCTGGACTTCAGCGCCCTGATCACCAAGATCGCCGAGGCCGCGAAGAGCGAGGGGATCGAGCTCTCCCAGGAGGAGATCGACAAGGCGGTCAAGAAGCTCAAGGCCGCCCAGGACTTCCTGAACGAGCACGGCCTGCAGGAGGCCGAGGGTGCCGAGGGCCGGTTCGGCACCTCACCCCTGGGCCAGACGATGAGCCAGCAGCACCGCCGGGTCTACGGCATCATGGCCCGTTCGCTCGACAACGTGGCGACCGACCTGGGCCAGTTCGCCTCGGGCATCGACACCGCCGCCAAGCGGATCACCACCACCGACGGCGACATCGGCGACCAGCTGCTGCTCAAGGCCTTGACCATCCAGGCCAACAACTCCCACCTCAACGACTACGACCCTCATCTCGGGGGCAAGCACCACGGGGGTGAGACCGATGGCGGGTAACCAGGAGGTCCGGCTGCGGCACCTGATCGCCGGCGCCCAGCTCGACGCTGCGATCGACGCCGAGCTCGACCAGTGGAAGAACGCCAAGGAGCGCCTGCACGAGGTCGGCGCGGCGCTCATCGCGGTCTCCACCCCGGTCAGCGAGAACCTCGGCCCGGAGACCGTGAAGAGCGCGCTCGAGTCGTTCAAGGCCGTCGGGCAGAAGGTCAACGACCGCGCCGACGACATCTCCGCCATCCACCAGGCACTCACCCACGCCGTCACCGTGACCCGGTCCGCCCAGACGGTGGTCTCCGACCTCGACGCCGACCAGCGCGACAAGCCGGAGTTCCCGCCGAGCAAGCCCGGCGACGACGAGGCCGACGAGATGCAGCACCTCAAGGTCTACTCGGGCCAGATGAACGCCTACAACGGCTGGGCCGACGCCCGGGAGACCAAGGCGCAGCAGCACGCGGACCAGGTCGAGACGGCCTGGCAGGACGCCATCGCGGTGATGGAGAAGATCCCCGACGACCAGACGGGCGGCACCGGCCCCGGGGGCGGTGGCAGCACCGGCACCGGGCCGATCATGCCCACCACGGGCACGTCCCCGACCACGCCCGTGGCCCCGACGACGACCCCGACAGTGCCCACCCCGGTGACCTGGGACCCGCACCAGCCGCACCACCCGACGAGCCCCACGACCCCGACCACGACCACGGTCCCGACCCCGCCGACGCCCACACCCCCGACCACGCACTCGCCGGGACCGGCGTCGGTGCCGCCGGGCGGCGGGTTCGAGCCCCCGGCGCACCAGCAGCCGGGGCACGTCGGACCCGCCCCCGGCCTGGACCCCTACGGTCCCGGCACGTCCGCCGTTCCCGTCGCCCCGGGGACGACCGGCACCCTCGCGCCCACCGCGGCGGTCACGCCGGGTTCGCTCAGCGGCTACGCCGTCGGCGGGGTCGCGGGAGCCGGGATCCTCGGCGGCATCCAGGCGGGCGTGCGGGCCGCGGGTCTCACCGGGGCCACGTCCGGCCTGCGCGGCGGCGGCATCCTGGGTGCCACCAGCCGGGCGGCAGGCTCGACCCGGGGGTCGCTCGGTGCCTCCGGCGCCCGGGGGACGGGAGCCGCCGCCGGCGGCGCGGCCTCGGGCCGCGGCACCGGGAGCAGGGGCTCCCGTGGCGCCGCGGGACGCCGAGGGGCCGGAGGTTCCGGTGGGACCGGCGCGGGCCGGGGCCAGGACAAGGACAAGAAGAAGCGTCAGCCACCCGTCGTCGAGCTGTTCGACGACGACCGGGACTGGGTGGACGACGAGGGCGCGAGCTCCGGAGTGATTGACTGACGCCCCACTCGGCCTCCCCCTCGGCCCGGCCTCCCGGTGACGGCGCCCCGCGGGACCGGGCCCGCACCAGTCAGGAGGTCGGATGAACATCCCACGACGTCGTCCGCTCCTGCCGCCGCGCTGCAGTCGGGTCATCACGTCGCGGAGGCCCCGCATGAGCCAGGCGCCGCCGACCGGCCCGGTCGCACCGAACGCCGGGTCGGGCCGCGGCGCCTCCGGGCTGGTCCGCGTCACCGTCGCGTCGGGCACCCGCCGGGTCGACCTGGTGCTGCCGGGAGCCGTGCCCGTGGCCGAGCTGGTGCCGGAGCTCGCCCGCAGCGTCGGCCTGCTCGACGCCACGACGGTCTACGGCGGCTACCGGCTGGTCACCGTCGACGGCCGCGAGCTCGCGCCCGACTCCGGGCTCACCATCCAGGGGGTCGAGGACGGCGGCGTGGTCACCGTCGTGGCCGGGGTGGCCGACCCGAGCCCGCGGGTCTACGACGACGTCGTCGAGGCGATGGCGGACGTGGTGGAGCGAGACCTCAAGCCCTGGTCGCCGGAGACCGGCCGCCGTACCGCCCTGTGCGCGGCCGCCCTGCTGATGGCGCTCGGCGCGCTGGCGCTGCTGATCCAGCACGAGTCGACCGTGGCCGTGGCGGCCGCGGC
Source organism: uncultured Actinomycetota bacterium (assembly GCA_963774575.1). Classification (GTDB taxonomy): domain Bacteria; phylum Actinomycetota; class Actinomycetes; order Propionibacteriales; family Nocardioidaceae; genus Nocardioides. The sequence continues at coordinate 291,437 of CAVZFO010000015.1, forward strand.
CCTGGTGGCGGTGGCCCTCGTGGTCGGCGCCATCGTGCTCTCGCGCGGCCAGGACGAGCCCGACGCAGCGGTGGCCGTGGCCTGGATGGGCACCGGCTACGCCGCGGTGGCGGGCCTGATGTGGGCGCTCCCCGACGAGTGGCCGGACTCCTGGCAGGACACCCTCTTCGGCTACCCGGTCGCGGCCGCGGGCGGCGCGGCGATGGTCGCCGGCCTGGTCGCGCTGGTCGGGCTCGGGGAGGGACGCACGCTGGTGATCCCCCCGATCGTGGTGGGGGCGGTGTTCCTCGTCTCCGGGCTGGCCACCGAGCACCTCGGCTGGGACCCGGCCGTGGTGCTCACCAGCACGCTCGTCCTCGTGGTGCTGGCGGGCAGCGTCTTCCCGTGGCTCGCGCTCGGGGCGACCGGCACCGACGTCGACCAGCTGTTCACCGTCGCCGACATCACCGCCGACCCCGACGACATCGATCCCGACCGCGTCGGCGCCGACGCCCGGACCGCCCACGAGATCCTCGTCGGCGTCTCCGCGACCGTGGGGCTGCTGCTCGTGCTCGTGGCCCCGCTGGCCGTCTCGCTGGGGGTCAGCGGCACGCTGATCGCGGTGCTGTCCAGCCTGGTCGTGATGCTGCGCACCCGGCAGTACCGCACCGGCGCCGAGGTCCTGGTCGGCCTGGTCTCGGGCGTCCTCGGGCTGCTGTCGGTCGGCATCTCGATGATCTGGCTGCATCCCGACTGGCGGCCGGTCGCCGCCGTCGCCCTGGCGGCCACCGGGGCCGTGCTGCTGGCGACCACCCTGCTGCCCACGACCCCCTCGGTCCGTCGCGGCCGCCTCGGCGACCTCGCCGAGACCGTCGCGCTGCTGTCCCTGCTGCCGCTCCTGGTCGTGGCCACCGGGCTGCTCGACGCGGTCGGCTGACCCGAGGCATGCCCTGATGGCCACCAAGCGCGACCTCGTCGAGGCGCACCAGTTCAGCCGGCGGCGGCTGATCACGGCCTTCGTGTCCGGCGCCCCGGGTGGCCGCGAGGTCGAGCCGGCGCGGCCGGGCCGGGCGCTGGTCGGGGGCCTGGCCCTGGCCCTGCTGGTCGTGGCCGGCGGTGCCGTGAGCGGTCTGGTCTTCGGGCGCGACGAGGCCGACTGGAAGCAACCCGGACTCGTCATCTCCAAGGACCGGGGCCAGGCCTACGTCGTCAGCACGCCCACCGAGGACGAGCTGGTGATCCGTCCGGTCATCAACATCACCTCCGCCCGGTTGATCCTCGGCTCCGAGGCCACGCCGACGTACGTCTCCCAGGAGGCCATCAACGCCGAGAAGATCGGCGAGCCGATCGGCATCCTCAACGCGCCCGCCAACGTGCCCGACCCGGACGACCTCGTGGAGTCGGGGTGGACCGCCTGCACCACGACCGGGACGGGGTTGCGGCTCGCCGTCGAGCCGCGACCGGGCGTGCAGCCGGCTCCCGGCTCGGGGTTCCTGGTGGAGAGTCGGGGCGTCCGCTACGTCATCGCCGAGGCCGCGTCGGGGGAGGGTGAGCAGCCCAGCGCCTACAGCTACCAGCTCCCGCAGGATCGCGCCGCCCAGGACGACATGCTGCGCGACCTCGGCCTGAGCGTGGGCGCCGACGCCACCCAGGTCAGCACCGACTGGCTGGCGCTCTGGCCGGTGGGTGGCGCGTTGGGCTGGGAGACCTTCGACATCGAGGGGGCGGGCACCTCCGCCTCCTACGCCGGCGGGTCGTCCGGCATCCCCGCGCGGGCGCGGGTCGGCGACGTCGTCACCACGCCGAGCGAGAGCGTGGTGCTGGCGCCCGAAGGACCGGTGCCTCTCGATGCCTTCTCCCTGGCCGTGCTGCGCAGCTCGACGATCGCCGGGCGGCCGGTGCGCGAGCTGTCGGCCGACCGGATCGGGGTGGCCCGGCTGGCCCCGGACCGCAGCGCCCACTGGCCCGAGACCACGTTGGCGCAGGTCCGCGGCGAGTACTGCGCCGAGCTGAGGACCGACGCCGGTCAGGTGCCGGTCGTGGCCCTGGGCGTCCGGCCCGACGACACGGCGTCCTCGGCGACGGTCCCCGCCCAGCAGCGGGCCGTGAGCGTCAGCCCCGGAGGCGGCGCCTACGTGCTCTCGGGAGGCTGGGCCGACACGGGCGACCCTGGGGACGGGTCGCCGTACCTCGTCGACAGCAACGGCGTGAGCTATCCGCTCGTGGGGGCGGAGGCGGCCGACAACCTGGGCTTCGCGTCGTACCCCGCGCCGGTCGTGCCCGACTCGTGGGTCAAGCTGTTCGACCGGGGCGTCAACCTGTCCGTCGACGACGCCCTCTGCCCGCCGGTCCGACCGAGCGGCAAGCCGTGCCAGTGAGTGTGCCAGTGAGCGGGACCCGGGCCGCCGCCCCAGTGATGGCAGTGCTGGCAGTGCTGGCCGGGCTGGCGGTGCTGGGGCCGGCCGGGCCGGTGTCCGCTGCCCGCCCCGTCGTCCTGGACAGCGTGCTGTGCGACAACGTCGGCGACGAGGTCGTCGACACCACCGACCCGAGCGTGCCGCTGGACCGGCTCCGGGTCCCGGACGCCCAGGCGCTGCTGGGCGGTACCTCGCGCGCGGGCGCCGGCGTCAACGTCGCCGTGCTCGACTCCGGGGTGTCCCGGCAGGGCGGCCGGGTGCGCGTGGTGGGAGGTACGTCGGTCACGGGCGGCGGCGAGATCCAGGACCCGCACGGCACGGCCGTCGCGTCCCTGATCGCGGGCGCGGCGCGCGCCGACGGCGGGTTGGTGGGCGTGGCGCCGGGGGCCGGGATCGTGGACGTGCGGGTCTACGACACCCTCGACGAGGAGGCCCCGGACGGGGAGCTGCTGACGTCGTCGTCGGTGGCCGCCGGCCTGCGCTGGGTCGCGGAGCACGCCCGGGAGCAGGGCATCCGGGTCGCCAACGTGTCGTTGTCGGTGGCACCCGACGACGCGCTCGAAGCCGCCGTCCGTGCGGTCCGCGAGGCCGGCGTCCTGGTCGTGGCCGAGACGGGCAACCGTGGCGTGGCCGGGCCCATGGAGGCGCACCCGACACCGGTGCCGGGGGAGGACGTCGCGCGGGAGGTGTTCCCGGCGGGGTACGGCGACGACGTGATCGCCGTCAACGCCACCGGCGGCGGCGCCCCGGCGGGCACGGACCCGTTGCTCAACGTGGCCGCGAGCACGGCCACCGACGTCGCGGCGCCGACGTACGGGTCGGTCGTGGTCGCCGTCAACGGCAGCACCTGCACCCTCCAGGACGTCAACAGCGGCTACGCCGCGGCCGAGGTCAGCGGCGTGCTGGCGCTGCTGTGTGCGCGCTTCCCCGACGAGACGCCCGAGCAGATCGCCGCGCGGCTGCTCGGCACGGCGTCCGGCACCCTGGACGACCGCACGCCCACCACCGGCGCCGGCGTCGTTCAGCCGGTCGAGGCGTTGACCCGGCCGCTGCGGCCCGGCCGGGACGGCCAGGTCTCCGACACGCGGTCGGCCCGTGACGAGAGCCCGCGGGCCCGCGCGCCCGAGCCCGAGGTCGACACGCTCGCGCCCCTGCGCCACACCGCCCTGTGGGTGGCGATCGCGGGTGGTGCCGCCCTGCTGCTGGCGTTGATGCTGCGGCCGGTGCTGACCCGACGTCGCGGCTGAGGCGGCCGGTAGTCTCCCTCCACCCAGTCCTGACTTCTCGAAGGCCTCCTGTGGACGCGACGCTCACGTCACTGTTCTGGATCGCGTTGGTCGCCGTCTCGGCCCCGCTCCTGGCCGGGTTGGTGCCGGGCAAGCTGGTGCCCGAGGTCGTGCTGCTGCTCGTGCTCGGCATCGTGATCGGCCCCTACGGCTGGGACCTCGCCACGATCGACCAGCCGATCAGCCTGCTGCGTGAGCTGGGCCTGGCGTTCCTGTTCCTGCTCGCGGGGTTCGAGGTCGAGCTGCGCGAGCTCACCGGCTCGGCCGGCCGTCGGGCGGCGTCGACGTGGGTGATCTGTCTGCTGCTGGCCCTCGGCATCGTCGCGCTGCTCGGGGTCACGGACGTGCTGGACTCCGAGATCGCCGTCGCGATCGCCCTCACCTCGACCGCACTGGGCACGCTGCTCCCGATCCTCAAGGACCACGGGCTGGTGCACTCCGCGGTCGGCATCCGGGTGCTGCGCCACGGCGCGTACGGCGAGCTCGGGCCGGTCCTCGCCATGGCGGTGCTGCTCGGGACCCGAGGGGCCCTGGCCTCGCTGCTGGTGCTCACGGCGTTCGCCCTGCTCGCCGTCGTGCTGGCGTTGGTGTCGCGCCGGATGCAGCCCGAGACCTCGGCGCTTCGGCGCCGGATCGAGGCCGGCGCGGAGACCACGGGGCAGACGCCGCTGAGGTCGGTCGTGCTGCTCGTGGTGTCCCTGATCGCCGTCGCCGACGTCTTCGACCTGGACACCGTGCTGGCGGCGTTCGCGGCCGGCTTCATCCTGCGGATGGCGATCCCGGAGGGCAGCCACCTGCTGGAGACCAAGCTCGAGGGCATGGCGTTCGGCCTGCTGGTGCCGCTGTTCTTCGTCACGTCGGGCATGGGGGTCGACCCCGACGCGATCGTCTCGGAGCCCGGGGCGTTCGTGGTGGTCGTCGTCCTCATCCTGCTGGTGCGCGGACTCCCGGTGTTCGTGTCAACGCGGCTTTCGCGCCCGCGGCTCGACGCCGCCCGCAGCGCGGTCGTCGGCCTCTTCGCGGCGACCGGCCTGCCGATCATCGTCGCCGTCACCGCGGTCTCGGTCGACGCCGGTCAGATGACTGCGGACCATGCCTCGCTGCTCATCGGGGCGGGTGCCGCGACCGTGCTGGTGTACCCACTGGCCGCCCTCATGGTCCTGGGCCGGGCCGCCCGGGCTGATCCGCTCGAGGAGGACGTCGGACCTCTCGCGTGAGCGTCAGGCGGCGACGGCCGGGGGTGCCTGGTCCTTGGCCATGTTGCGGACCATGAACCCGGTGACGATGAACACCACGCCCCAGACCAGCGCCACCAGGCCCAGCACCCAGGCGATGCCGACGGCGGCGCGGCCCGGGTTGGCGACGAACAGGATGCCCAGGACCAGGTCCAGGCCGGCACCCAGGAAGACCAGCCCCCGCGAGCCCTCGGAGGTGCCCGAGAACCCCTCGACCACGCCCGCGACGGCGCGGGCGATCAGCCAGATCCCGAGCACCCAGGTCAGGGTGGTGGCGGCCATGCCCGGGCGCAGCACGGCGAGGAGGCCGGCCACGAGGCCGGCGACGGCCATCAAGCCGTGCAGCAGTCGCGTGGTCCCGGAGATCCCGGAGGAGAACGCCGCCAAGGTCTCGGTCACTCCCTCGGCGAGCGCCCAGATGCCCCAGAGCACGACGAGGGCAACCACCGTGAGATCGGGCCACAGCAGGGCCATCAGGCCGAAGGCGATTCCGAGGACGCCTCGGACGATGAGCACCTTCCAGGACAGCTCCAGCCAGTCACGCATGATGCGGCCTCTCTCGCCCACGGCCCGTCCCCGGGATTTCGTCGGACCGAGCGTACGGCAGGGCGGGAGTGACGGGCGGCGACCTCGGGCCGGTGTGCCGACGCGGCGGCAGTCCCCTTGCTCACGGTCGGCTGACCGGCCCGGACGAGAAGCCCCGCGCGACCAGGTCGGCCGGGTCACCGAGGACCTCGAACGCCGCACGGTTCGCCGACCTCAGCGTGCGCGCGGCCCTCCCCGACTGCTCGACGACGACCTCGCAGGTGGCGAGCTTGCTGTTCAGGCAGGTCTTCTCGCCACCGGGCGGGTTGCGGTAGCTCAGCCGCGCGAAACGCTCGGGCGGGGCGGCGAAGCGCACCCGGAGCCGCAGGTCGTCGCCCCTCGCCCGCAGCTCCCAGCGCCAGTCGCCGAACGTCGCCCGGTTGCGCAGCCAGTGCACGGGACCGTTGAGCAGGTGGTCGCGGCCGTCCAGCCGGAGCACGACCGGGGAGAGCATCGGGAGCGGTACGCCGATCCGGAGCCGGGCGCTCCCGCACTCGAGGTACGCGTCCGGGTCGCCGTCGAACCCGCAGACCTGTCCCCACGCGTAGAGGTCGGTGTGCTGGGACCCCCAGTTGTGGCTCTGCGCGCCCGGCCAGTCCGTCAGCGAGACCGCCTCCCCGTCGACGGTCACGGAGCCCGACAGCCTGCTGGCGGGGGAGACCGTGGCTGCTTGGCCTTGGGGAACGGCTTGTCGTAGAAGCCCTCCGGGAAGAGCAGGATCGGCGGGCTGGGCGTGTAGGTCAGCTCCCACGCCAACCGGTCGACGGTTCCCGTCAACGGCCCTCGGTCAGGCGGGCCTCGCCGATCCGGACGTCGAGGGGGTCTCCGCCGAAGGTGCAGGTGCCGGCGTCGTACGCGCGGTACGCCGTCACGACGAGGTCCCGCTCCCCGTCGAACCAGGTCGCCCACACCTCGCCCTGGTCCACCGACCCGTCCCCCGCGCGGAAGGAGGTGTACCGCACCCAGACGGCCAGCGGCCGGGTCGGGTGGTTGCCGCGGACGAAGTAGCTCTCGTAGTGGCCGCCGGTCGTCGTCGCGCCCCGGTAGGCGTTGCCGTCCACGGGCTCACTGTAGGAGCGCAAGCGGGAACGGGCTCTCAAGAAAGTGGCGGAGGATAGGGGATTCGAACCCCATGGAGAGGGGAGCGCTGTTGACCCGACCCGCTCGCGAACCCCATGGAGAGGGGAGCGCTGTTGACCCGACCCGCTCGCGGAGTCGTGGTGCAGTGGCGGAGGATAGGGGATTCGAACCCCTGAGGGCTGTTAACCCAACCCGCTTTCCAAGCGAGCGCCATAGGCCTCTAGGCGAATCCTCCGCGCAGGAGGCTACCTGGGCCCGAGCGGACCGGTGAAATCGCCCGGCCGCGCCCGTCCCCGTCGTACGACGGGAGGATTGGTCGCTCCGGGAGCCCCTCACCTACACTCCTCCGCAACCCCCCATGTGGCGGCATCATGCCGAACTCCCCCAGGGCCGGAAGGCAGCAAGGGTAGGCGCGCTCTGCCGGGTACGTGGGGGGCCTTTCCATGCCCGGGGCCGCCCGGCCGCCGACCGTGCCGTCCGGCGGACGGAACACCCGGTCGACCGGGTGTCCCGACCCTTCGTGCCGGTTGCAACGGTCACGAACGGTCGGCAACGACGCCGAACCTCGCCGCCCCGTGTGCGTGTCGGCGTGGCTGGTTAGGGTTCAGGGGTGGAGTCACCCCTCGCCCTCTACCGGCGCTACCGGCCGGAGACCTTCCAGGAGGTCATCGGGCAGGACCACGTGACCGAGCCACTACGCGCGGCCCTCGGCGGCAACCGGGTCAACCACGCCTACCTCTTCTCCGGGCCGCGCGGCTGCGGCAAGACCACCAGCGCGCGGATCCTGGCCCGGTCGCTCAACTGCGCCCAGGCGCCGGTGGCCGACCCGTGCGGCGAGTGCGACTCCTGTCGGGAGCTCGCCCGCGGCGGACCGGGCAGCATCGACGTCATCGAGATCGACGCCGCCTCCCACAACGGCGTGGACGACGCCCGTGACCTGAGGGAGAAGGCCTTCTTCGCGCCCGTGCGCGACCGCTACAAGGTCTACATCATCGACGAGGCGCACATGGTGACGCCGCAGGCGTTCAACGCGCTGCTCAAGCTGGTGGAGGAGCCGCCGCCCCACCTGCGGTTCATCTTCGCCACCACCGAGCCCGACAAGGTGCTCGCCACCATCCGGTCGCGCACCCACCACTACCCGTTCCGGCTGATCCCGCCCAAGCTGCTCTCGTCCTACCTCTCCGAGCTCTGCGAGAAGGAAGGCGTCAGCATCGAGCCCGCCGCCCTGCCGCTCGTGGTCCGCGCGGGAGCGGGCTCGGCCCGCGACACCCTCAGCGTGCTCGACCAGCTGATGGGCGGCGCCGGTCCCGGCGGGGTCACCTACGCCCTGGCCTCCGGCCTGCTCGGCTACACCCCCGACGCGCTCCTCGACGACGTGATCGAGGCGTTCGCCGCCGGCGACGGCGCCTCGGTCTTCGCGGTCGTCGACCGGGTCATCGAGACCGGGCAGGACCCGCGCCGGTTCGCCGAGGACCTGCTGCGCCGGCTGCGCGACCTGGTGATCATCTCGGCGGTCCCCGACGCGCCCGCGACCGGGCTGATCGACGTCGCCGAGGACGCCGGCGAACGGCTCGTCGCCCAGGCGGCGCGGTTCGGGGCCAGTGAGCTCACCCGCGCCGCCGACCTCGTGGCCGGCGGCCTCACCGAGATGCGCGGCGCCACGGCTCCCCGGCTGCTGCTCGAGCTGATCTGCGCGCGGGTGCTGCTGCCCGGCGCCGACCACGGCACCGACGGCGTGATGGCCCGGCTCGACCGGCTCGAGCGGCGGGTCGCCATCGGCGCTCCCATCAGCGGCCAGCCCACCACCCGTACGCCGTCCGCGCCGGCCGCCGCGACCGTCCCCGCGCCCCAAACCCCGCGCCGACGTGGCGCCGCCACCGTCCGAGGCCGAGCCACGGCCCGAGCCGACACCGCCGTCCGCAGCCGAGCCGCAGCCCGAACCCGAGCCCGAGCCGACACCGCCGTCGGCCCCCGTGGCCGCGGCGGGCGGGCCGGCCGGCGGGCTGTCCCTGGTCGACGTCCGCCGCCTGTGGCCCGACATCGTCGAGGCGGTCAAGACCCGGCGCCGGCTGACCTGGATCCACCTGACCCAGCACGCCCAGGTGGTGGCGGTCGACGGGACCACCCTGACCCTCGGGTTCAGCAACGCCGGAGCCCGCGAGTCCTTCGACGGCGGCGGCAGCGCCGAGATCGTCCGCCAGGCCGCGATCGACGTGGTGGGCTCCGACTGGCAGGTCGAGACCATCGTCGACCCCGGGGCCCAGCCGTCGGCCACCCAGTCGCCCGCCGTGCCCGCCCCGCCGCCCGAGCCGACCGTCGCCGTCGAGCCGCCGGCGACGGGGGCCGACCCGGCCCCCGAGCCGGTCCAGGCGCGGCCGGTCACCGACCCGGGAGCGGTGGCCGCCGCCCGCGATGCCATCGCCCAGACCCGCGCCCCCGGCCGGGACGCGGCGGACGACCCGCGCGCCGCGGCCGACGCCGAGGCCAGCCCCGACGACGATGACGTCGACTCCTCCGGCCTCGCCGGCGCCGAGCTGCTCCAGCAGCACCTCGGCGCCGAGGTGATCGAGGAGATCCAGCACCACTAACGAAGGTGAGCAGAGCCCGATGACCCAGGACCACACCCCCGACCAGAGCCCCGAAGAGAGCCCCGACGAGATCGCCGGCGAGGTCGTCGAGGCTCCGGGTCCGTTCGACGCCTTCGGTGGCGGCTTCGACATGGGCGCCCTGCTCCAGCAGGCCCAGCAGATGCAGGAGCGTCTCGAGGACGCGCAGGCCCAGCTCGCCGAGGCCACCATCGAGGGCACGGTCGGCGGCGGCGCGGTCACCGTCACGATCAACGGCGTCGGCGAGCTCGTCGGCGTCCGCATCAAGGAGGGCGGCTTCGACAGCGCCAGCGCCGACGACCTGGACGATCTCGGCGACCTGATCGTGGCCGCTTACCGCGACGCCAAGGGCCGCGCCGACGCCCTGGCCAGCAGGACCCTGGGTCCGCTCGCCGGCGGACTCCCCGGGCTCGGGCTAGAGGCCACCCATGTACGAAGGCGTCATCCAGGACCTGATCGACGAGCTCGGCCGGCTGCCGGGCGTGGGTCCCAAGAGCGCGCAACGGATCGCGTTCCACCTCCTCCAGGCCGACCCCGTCGACGTACGCCGCCTCGCCGACGTCCTCATCGAGGTCAAGGCGCGGGTGAAGTTCTGCAGCATCTGCTTCAACGTCTCCGAGGACGACCAGTGCCGGATCTGCCGTGACCCGCGCCGGGACGCGACGATCCTCTGCGTCGTCGAGGAGTACAAGGACGTCGTCGCCATCGAACGCACCCGCGAGTTCAGGGGCCGCTACCACGTGCTCGGCGGCGCGATCTCGCCGATCGACGGCATCGGGCCCGACCAGCTGCGCATCCGCGAGCTGCTCGCCCGGCTGGCCGACGGCGCCGTCACCGAGGTGATCCTCGCCACGGATCCCAACCTCGAGGGGGAGGCGACGGCCACCTACCTCACCCGTATGCTCAGGGAGTTCGGCCTCCGGATCACCCGGCTGGCCAGCGGCCTCCCCGTCGGTGGCGATCTCGAGTACGCCGACGAGGTGACGCTGGGTCGGGCGTTCGCGGGGAGGCGTTCCGCAGTTGATTGACGGGGAGATGAGCAGGGCTCGGCAGATGACTTGGGGCGGCAGATGACTGAGGACGAGATCCTGGAAGCGGTCGTGGAGATCGAGGCGCTGGAGCCCCTCGGCAGCACCGCCGAGGACTTCGCCACGTCCATCGCCGACTCCGTCGAGAGCTTCCTGATCGCCCTGCGAGCCGTCTCCCGCGAGGAGGACGGCGGCCGCGCGATCTCGCTGCTGCTGCTGGAGATCAGCCAGGTGCTGCTCGCCGGCGCCCGGCTCGGTGCCCAGGTCGACTTCGAGCCGCGCAGCGAGTACCAGCCCGACGTCGGCCCCGACGCCGACCTCGACGACATGCGGCTGCGGCTGGCCACGCTGATGGGCGGCGTCGACACCTACAGCTTCGTCTTCGACCCCTACGTCCCCGACGTCGTCGACAGCCAGATCTCCGACGACCTCACCTCGATCGCCGCCGACCTCGAGAACGGCCTGCGCCACTACCGCGCCGGCGACGTCGACGAGGCGCTGTGGTGGTGGCAGTTCTCCTACGTCTCCTCCTGGGGCAACCTCGCCGGCGCACTGCTCAACGCCCTGCTGTCCGTGGTCTCCCACGACCGGCTCGACACCGACGTCGACATCGACGCCGACCAGGTCGCCGCTGCGGATGAGATGTTGGCCGGGGACGGCGAGCCGCCTCGATAGACTGCTGGCCGCTGCCGCGCAACGGCGCGTGGCGCGCGACCGTACGTTCCCGGGGCCGGCTTCACGGGCCCGGGTCAGCATCCAGCACGAGGACAGATACCCGTGAGCATTGTCGTGCAGAAGTACGGCGGCTCCTCGGTGGCGGACGCGACCGGCATCAAGCGGGTCGCCCAACGGATCGTCAACACCAAGCGGGCGGGTCACGACGTGGTCGTGGTCGTCTCGGCGATGGGCGACACGACCGACGAGCTCCGTGACCTCGCCGAGCAGGTGACGCCGCTGCCGCCGCCGCGCGAGCTCGACATGCTGCTGACCGCGGGCGAGCGGATCTCGATGGCCCTGCTGGCGATGGCGATCGCCCAGCTGGGTCACAAGGCCCAGTCGTTCACCGGGTCGCAGGCCGGCGTGATCACCGACTCCGCCCACGGCAAGGCCAAGATCATCGACATCACGCCCGGCCGGATCGTCGACGCCATCGAGTCCGGCGCCATCGCGATCGTGGCCGGGTTCCAGGGCGTCTCCCAGGACACCAAGGACATCACCACGCTCGGCCGGGGAGCCTCCGACACCACCGCCGTCGCGCTGGCCGCGGCGCTCGGCGCCGAGGTGTGCGAGATCTACAGCGACGTCGACGGCGTCTTCACCGCCGACCCGCGCATCGTCCGCTCCGCGCGCAAGCTGGACCGCGTCTCCCACGAGGAGATGCTCGAGATGGCGGCGTCCGGCGCCAAGATCCTGCACCTGCGCTGCGTCGAGTACGCCCGCCGCTACGACATCCCCATCCACGTCCGCTCGTCCTTCTCCACGAAGGAAGGCACCTGGATCCTCGCGGACCCCACCGTCAACTCACAGGGGGAAACTGACATGGAACAGGCCATCATCGCGGGCGTCGCCCACGACCGCAGCGAGGCCAAGATCACCGTCGTCGGCGTGCCGGACAAGGTCGGCGAGGCCGCTCGCATCTTCGAGGCGCTGGCCGCGGGCGAGGTCAACCTCGACATGGTCGTGCAGAACATCTCGGCGGCCGCCACCGGGGTCACCGACATCTCGTTCACGCTGCCGCGCGCCGACGGCCAGGCGGCGATGAGCGCGCTGGCGCGGATCCAGGACGAGGTCGGCTACGACAAGCTCCTCTACGACGACCAGATCGGCAAGGTCTCCCTGATCGGCGCCGGCATGCGCAGCCACCCCGGCATCACCGCCCGGTTCTTCGCCGCGCTCGCCTCGGCGGGCGTCAACATCGAGATGATCTCCACCTCGGAGATCCGGATCTCCGTCATCGTCGACGAGGGCCAGGTCGACGCGGCCGTCCAGGCCGCGCACACGGCGTTCGACCTCGACGCCGACGAGGTCGAGGCCGTCGTCTACGGCGGAACGGGCCGATGAGCATGGTGTCGATCGGAGTCGTCGGCGCCACCGGCCAGGTGGGCGTCGCCCTGCGCCAGATCCTGCTCGAGCGCGAGTTCCCGGCCGACGTGGTCAGGTTCTTCGCCTCTCCCAGGTCGGCGGGCACCGTGCTGCCGTTCGGTGACCGCGAGGTCGTGGTGGAGGACGCCGCCACCGCCGACCCCAGCGGGCTCGACGTCGCCCTCTTCTCCGCCGGCGCCAGCACGTCGCGGGCGCTCGCCCCGAGGTTCGCCGACGCCGGCGCGGTCGTGGTCGACAACTCCTCGGCGTTCCGGATGGACCCCGACGTCCCGCTGGTCGTCTCCGAGGTCAACCCGCACGCCATCGGCCGGCCATGACGGGGGCCCGCAAGGGCATCATCGCCAACCCCAACTGCACGACCATGGGCGCGATGCCGGTGCTCAAGCCGTTGCACGACGAGGCGGGGCTGCTGCGCCTGGTCGTGGCGACCTACCAGGCGGTGTCGGGCAGCGGCGTCGCCGGCGTCGACGAGCTGGCCGGCCAGCTCGCCGCGGCCGGCGACAAGGCCCGCGAGCTCGCCTACGACGGCGAGGCGGTCGCCTTCCCCGACCCGGTGACGTACGCGCGGACCATCGCCTACAACGTGGTGCCGCTCGCGGGCAACTCGTCGACGACGGGCTCGAGGAGACCGACGAGGAGAAGAAGCTGCGCAACGAGTCGCGCAAGATCCTCGAGATCCCCGACCTGCGCGTGTCCGGCATCTGCGTGCGGGTCCCCGTCTTCACCGGGCACTCGCTCGCGATCAACGCCGAGTTCGCGCGCGCCGCTCACGGTGGCCCGGGCCACGCGAGCTGCTCGCGGCGGCCCCGGGGTCGAGCTCGACCGACGTGCCCACCCCGCTCCAGGCGGCCGGCCGGGACCCGTCGTACGTCGGCCGGTTGCGGCAGGACGCCGGCGTCGACGACGACCGCGGGCTGGCGCTGTTCGTCAGCAGCGACAACCTGCGCAAGGGCGCGGCCCTCAACACCGTGCAGATCGCCGAGCTGGTCGTCGCCGGGCTCTGAGGCCCGACGGGCCCGATCCCGGGCCGCTGAAAAGTCTGCCCCGCGGCATCGCTCGGACACGCCCGTCAGTTGGGTCCGCACGACGCCGCGGGGCCCCCGCGGCAACCTGGTAGGTGGGGTCAGTACGGCGTGGTGTGGGCCAGGTCCAGGGCCCTGTAGAGGAGGAACGGCGCGGCCTGGTTGTACAGCCACGGGCGGCCGAACCACAGGTAGGCGTCGACGTACCGGCCGGCCAGCCGGCGCACGTGGGCGTTCAGGCCCCACTGCGGGTCGGCCACGTCGAGGGTCGGCGGGATGCCCAGGGTCACGCAGTGCTGGTCGGTCGCGGTCACACACGCGCGGGCGTTGTCGAAGTTCGGGCCGTGGTAGGCGTAGCCCTTGAAGGGCCGGCCGTTGGAGGCGGTGTTGATGACGCCGTACTTGCCGGTGATCCCGCGTGCGGCCAGCGCCTTGCAGATCGCCGCGGAGAGCGCACCTGGCGGTCGGTCGAGTCGTAGTGCGTGCTGTTGAGCGCGAACCCGCGGGCGTAGCGGATGCCCGGCCGGGATCAGCATCTTCAGCGCCTGCTGCGGGTCGTCGCGGTTCCAGTCCGCGGCGCCGGCGTCGATGTAGACGCTCGTGTTCGGGAGGGCGCTCAGGGTGCGCACGCCGTAGCGGATCAGGTGCGAGGGCAGCTTCGAGCCGCCCGGGGCGCAGAGGGAGAACGGGCCGTCGGGCTGCATGATCGACCGCCATGTGGGTGTCGCCGACGCCGGCGGCGAAGCCGTCGATCCAACGCTTGTACGACGCCTGCTCGGCCAGCGGTGGGCAGCCGCGTGCACGCCTCGCCCTCCCAGGGGTCCATCCGGAAGATCGAGGTCTGCACCAGCACGTCGGGGTTGCCGCCGGTCGTGAACTCGATGTACTTCTCGACGCTGCTCCTGGATCTCGGCGTCCGACTGCCACGCGGCCGAACCAGGTGGCCTTGGGCCGCTGCACGATCTTGTCGAGCAGGGCCTGCTGGTCCGGGCTCGCGACGAGGTAGGGGAGCCAGCGCCTGCTCCGCCAGACCCTGGTAGACACCCCAGCCGCGGAGCAGCGGGTTGTCCGGCGTGCCGCGGTACACGGCCTGCGTGGTCGGCTGGTAGATCGGCGGGTTCGGGTTCTCGGGACCGCGTGCCGTGACGGGCGAGGCCAAGGCCTCGGCCGTGGCCGGATCCGCGTTCGCACCGGTGGTCGGCCCGGCGAGTGCCAGGGCCAGCAGCGCAACCGCTGCCGTCAGCGGTGCTCGTAGTGCTCGAGAGGTGCTCATGGGGGGAGGACTTTCTGTGTCGATCAGTTCACTGGTTCCCCCCAGTGACTTCATTCTGCAAAGTGCCTCCGCCCGCGTGGGCAGAACGGCGAAGAACAGGACGTTCGGCGCGCAGTGGGCCAGACCAGTGACCAGACGAGTGACCAGATCAGTGGCCAGACCGGTGACAAGCATCGCCGCGCGACGGGGAGTCACGCCGGGACAGAGGTCCCCCCGGTGGTCGTCTAGAACGAGTAGCCGAACGCCGCCACGTCGTCGGCGAAGACCTCGGCGACCCGGCGGCGGGTCCGGTCGGTGTAGAGCTCCTGGTAGGGCCCGCGCGGGCTGCTGGCGTTGGCGCGGGGGATCTCGGCGAGCGGGAGCCCGACGCGCCCGAAGGCGGTCGCCACGTCGGCGCGCAGGTGCTCGGTCCGGCCGATGAAGTCGGCCCGCCGCTGCGGGGTCACCAGGTAGCGCACCTGCGGCGTACCGAGCCGGGGCAGGTCCTCGGGGCCGCGCAGCACGAAGTCCTCGAAGGTCGGGTACGTCGTCGCGACGACCCGCATGAAGCGGTTGGTGCGCAGCCGCTCGACCGCGCCCGGGTTGCCGGCGTCGGCGTTGGACTTGGCGTCCTGGATCATCGACCACCACGAGACCATCCGGGCCCACGGGTTCCGGACGAACCCGAAGATGAAGTAGTCGGTCAGCTGCGGCTCGGCCTTCAGGATGCCGCCGAGACGTGCGTGCTTGGGCAGCACGCCCTGCGGGTTGCGGGCGTCGGGGAGGGCCTCGGTGAGCAGGCCGCGCACGGTGTTGCCACCGGTCTTCTGCACGTGCACGAAGACCAGGCGGTACTGGTCCGACACCCTCACCGGCGCCACCCTATCGAGGCGGCCGGGTCACCCCATCCCGGGTGTGGCGGAGGTCGCCGGCACGGGCGGATGCTCGCTGAGGCCGGGTCGGCCATGACCGGCCGAGTCACGGTGGGCTGACGAGGGAGATGCTGCACCATGGTCACTGAGTCCGCCGGTGCGCCCCCGATCTTCGGAGTGGTCCGTGGCGAGTCGGGCTGACCTCAGGTCGGACGCCCTCGCCGGCGTCCCCGGCGCGATCGCGAGCGTGCCCGACGGCATGGCCGTCGGCCGTGCTCGCCGGCGTCAACCCGGTCTACGGCCTGTACGCGAGCTTCGCCGGCCCGATCGCCGGCGGGCTCACGCGCCAGCACCCGGCTGATGGTCATCACCACGACCAGCGCCGCGGCGCTCGCCGCCGGTTCGGCGCGTCTCCGGCGTGCCGGCCGCCGACCGCGCCCGGCGCGCTGTTCCTGCTGACCGCTGCTCGCCGGCGCGTTGATGATCGTCGCCGGGCTCGCTGCGGCTGGGCCGCTACACCCGGTTCGTCTCGCTACTCGGTGATGATCGGCTTCCTCACCGGCGTCGCCGTCGAACATCGTCTTCGGCCAGCTCCCGGACCTGACCGGCGTCGACGCGCGACGGGCGCCGTCGCGCTGGCCAAGGCGCTGGACGTCGTGACCCACCCGAGCCGGATCGACTCGGCGTCGCTGCTCACGGCGCTGCGGCGCGCTCGCGCTGCTGGTGCGTGCTCGCGCGCACCCGGCTGGCCGCCGTCTCGGCCGCTGGTCGCCCTGGTCGTGCCGACGCGTGCGTGATCGTCTCGGCGTGCGACGCGTCGCGCGGGTCGAGGACGGCGGCGACGATCCCGCGCGGCGTCCCGCTCCCGCACCTGCCCGACCTCGCGGCTGTCTCGCTCCGAGCCTGCTCGCCGGCGCGCTCGCGGTGGCGGCGATCGTGCTCGTCCAGGGCGCCGGGGTCGCCGAGTCGGCGCCGAACCCCGACGGCGCCGTCGGACCCGAACCGGGACTTCGTCGCCCAGGGCGTCGGCAACGTCGCCTCCGGCCTCTTCCGCGGCCAGCCGGTGGGCGGCTCGGTCGGCCAGACCGCGCTCAACGTCGCGGCCGGGGCGCGCGACGCGCTGGGCGTCGATCTTCTCCGGCGTCTGGATGCTGGTGATCCTCGTGGCGTTCTCCGGGCATCGTCGGCAAGGTCGCGATGCCGACGCTCGCGGCGGTGCTGATCTTCGCCGCGGTCGGCTCGCTGCGCAGCCGGCGCGATCGCGACGATCCTGCGCACCGGGCCGATCTCGCAGGTCGCCGTCGTCACGCACGTTCGTGGCCACCCTGTTCCTGCCGGTCGCCGCGGCGGTCGGCATCGGCGTCGCCCTCTCGCTGCTGCTGCAGCTCAACCGGGAGGCGATCGACCTGGCGGTCGTCCAGCTGGTGCCGCGACGACGACGGCCGCTTCGAGGAGCGCCCGGCGCCCGGCGACGCTGCCGAGCCACGCGGTCACGCTGCTGGACGTCTACGGCAGCCTGCTACTACGCCGGCGCGCGGACGCTGCAGGCCGCCTCCCCGACCCGGCCGGCGCGCGAGCGCCCGGTGGTCGTGCTGCGCCTGCGGGGGCGCACCCAGCTGGGCGCGACGTCGCTGATGGTGCTGTGACGGCTACGCCGCCCGGACTCACTGAGCGGGACGGGCATGCTGATGCTGTCGGGGGTCGACTCCGGACCTGATGGAGCAGATGGTGCGGACAGGGGAGCTGGCCCGTGGCGCGACCGGATCCGCATCATCCGGGCCGCGACCGACGTGGTCGGCGAGTCCACGCGAAGACGCCCTGGAGGCAGGCGCGTCGGTGGCTCGGACGAGCAAGGGGAGCTCGTCCGTGACGGACACCCTGCCGGTGCTGGCGGTCCTCCTCCTCGCGTAGCGCCGCGTTACAGCCAGCGCCTCGACTGGGTGCTGGTGCTGATGGCGCTCGCCATGCGTGGCAGCAGGTCTCGCGCTCGGGCCCGCTGGCTGGACGTCCTCCACCTGGAGGTCGAGCGAGCGAGGAGGTCACTGGGGCGGCCGAGAGCACCACGTATGCGGTGCTGGTCGCTCATGGACACCAGACGCCTCCTGGATCCCGGTGAATGTGTGACCGGAGATGTATAGTTTGGCTGTAGCGCTGGTCTGGCTCGGGGATCGGACTGCCGCGTCACCATCGGTGGCCGGGGATGGGGGTGGCGCTGGTGCTCGAACGGTCGGGCTGACGACGATCGAGGCGCTGGTGCTGGCCCGTGATGCTGAGCTGCACCGACGCTGCCCTGGGCAAGGCCGTCGTCACGGACGTTCGAGTGCCGTCCCGGATCCGGCAGGGGCTCAACGTCGAGAGCGGGTTGAACGACGGGCTGTGCGTGCCGAGTTCCTGATCGCCCTCACGATCGCCGAGGCCGAGCGAGGGTGCACGTGGGGCACGGCCAGGCGGCGCGGATCGTGGGCGGAACAGCTCGGCTTCGGCCTGTGGCGGGGATCGTCGCCGGGGTGCTCGGGTCCTGGCATTGCGGCCGCGAAGCCCGAGCCGGGCGTCGCGCCGGGGTCAGGTCCTGGCGGTGGCTGTGGCGGCGCTGTCCGCCGGTCTGGCGCTCTCCTGGGGCGGAAGCATCTTCATCGCGGCCTTCATGGCCGGCATCGTGACGGCCGCGATGCCGGTCCGCGGGGGGAGCATCGAGGAGCACACCCACTTCCTGGAGCAGGCGGGGGAGATGTACAACGGCATCGCCTTCGTCGATGTTCGGTGCGTTGATCCTCGGGTCCGCCCTGCGCGAGGCCACCTGGGCCGTCCTCGGGTACGCCTTGCTGAGCTTGACGCTGGTGCGCATGGTGCCGGTCGCCCTGGCGCTGGCCGGCAGCGGTGCCTCCCGAGCCGACCGTCGCCTTCGTCGGGTGGTTCGGGCCCCGCGGGCTGGCCTCGGTGGTGTTCGGGGTGATGCTGATCGACGACGCGAACCTGGTGCACGAGAGCGACATCATCACCACGGTGGTGCTGACCGTGGGTCTGTCGGTGCTGCTGCACCGGCGTCACCGCTGCGCCGCTGACGTCGCGCTACGTGGCGACCCGGACCGCCGTGCCCGTGCCCGAGGGCGGCGATGCCCCGGCCCCGAGCACGGCGAGGTCCCGGTGTCACGCTGGCGGACCCACCGCCCGGCGGGCCCGGAGACGGACGTCCGGACTACTTGATCAGGCTGACCCCGAGCGGACCGATCAGGGCTCCGACGAGCAGGGCGCCGATGCCGAACAGCCACTGCCTCTGGAGCAAGAAGTAGATCCCCGCGACGAGCAGGACTATGGACACCATCCAGAGGAAGAAGACCACCGGTTGATCCCTTCGGGTGAGTCAGGCTCCAGGCCCGAGCCCAGACACGCTGTGGGAGTCCACGGCGTCGACCACCAATCAACCAGACCCGGCTCGCCGCGTCACGGCCACCACGCCCTCGCCGGCTCGCCCCGCGCCCCCGATGACCAACAGCCGAACCTGCGTTGCGCAGGTCCGGCTGTCGCGGATCTCCTGAGAGATCACATGGTCGGGCTGACAGGATTTGAACCTGCGGCCTCCTCGTCCCGAACGAGGCGCGCTACCAAACTGCGCCACAGCCCGATGCGGACCGCCGAGCGTTCGTGCTGGCCGGTCCGCAACCTGCGCCACCCTACCCGAGCGTCGCGGGCGTCTCCCAATCGGTTCAGGCCGGGTCGCGTCGCGCCGTGGGGTCAGCGTGAGCAGCGTCGCCTCGGGGCGGCAGGCGACCCGGATCCGGGCGTACGGGCTGGTGCCGAGGCCGGCCGAGACGTGCAGCCAGGTGCTCCGGGGTCGCCGTCGCGGGAGTCCGCCGGGTGGCGGTGCAGGCCCTTGGCGCGGGCGTTCTCGAGGTCGCAGTTGGTGGTCAGCGCGCCGACGACGGGCAGGCAGACCTGGCCGCCGTGGGTGTGGCCGGCGAGGACCGCGTCGTAGCCGTCGGCGGCGAACTGGTCGAGCACCCGCAGGTACGGCGCGTGGGTGACCGCCGAGCCGGACGTCGGCGTCGGCGTCGGCCGGGCCGGCGACCCGGTCGAGCCGGTCGTAGCGCAGGTGCGGGTCGTCGACGCCGGCGAAGGCGAACGACGTGCCGCCGACCTCGAGGGCGTCGCGGCGGTTGGTCAGGTCGAGCCAGCCGGCCGCGGTGTAGCGCGTCGCGCAGCTCGGGCCACGGCAGCTGCGGCTTGTTGACGTGGCGCTTGCCGGTGTCGGGCAGCAGGTAGCGGATCGGGTTGCGCAGGCGTGGGCACGTAGTAGTCGTTGGAGCCGAACACGAACACCCCGGGCACGTCGAGCAGCGTCGCCGAGGCAGTCGGTGACGACCGGGACGGCGTCGCGGTGGGCGAGGTTGTCGCCGGTGTTGACGACCAGGTCGGGCTCGCAGGTCGGCGAGCCCGCGCAGCCAGTCCTGCTTGGCGCGCTGGCCCGGCGTCATGTGGATGTCGCTGAGGTGCAGCACCTTCAGCGGGGCGTGCCCGGGCGGCAGGAGCGGGAGCTCGACGCGGCGCAGGGTGTACTGGCGCGCCTCCCACGCGGCGTACGCCGTCAGCGCGGCGCCGCGCGACCGCGCCGGCGGCCACGGTGCCGGCGGCGAGCGTCGAGGAGGCGCACCCGCTCAGCGTGTCACACGAGTGGAGAATGGCCGCATGAGCGCCCTGAAGGACCGACTGCGTGCCGACCTGACCACCGCCATCAAGGCCCGCGACGAGGTGCGCTCCGGCACGCTGCGGATGGTGCTGACCGCGATCACCAACGCCGAGGTGGCCGGCAAGGAGGCCCGCGAGCTCAGCGACGACGACGTCGTCGGGCGTGCTCACGACCGAGGCCAAGAAGCGCCGTGAGGCCGCCACGGCGTTCGCCGACGGCGGCCGCCAGGAGATGGCCGACAAGGAGCGTGGCCGAGGCGGCCGTGATCGCCGACTACCTGCCCGAGCAGCTGAGCGCCGAGGAGATCGAGGCGCTCGTCGCCGAGACCATCGCCGAGCTCGGCGTGGCCGGCGAGGGCATGAAGGCGATGGGCCGGGTGATGGGCGTGCTCACGCCGCAGGTCGCGCGGCCGTGCCGACGGCGGGGCCGTCGCCGCCGAGGTACGCCGCCAGCTGGGCTGAGCGCTCGGCCGACTGCCGGGCCGCACGGCCGGGCCGGCCGTCAGCCGTGCGCCGTGGCCGCCGCCGTTGCCGCCACCGCCGTGGCCGTGGCCGCCGCCACCGCCGCCGCCACCGCCGCGGGGCGGCTTGGGCGGCGGCGTGACGCCGGTGGACTGGTAGATCGTCACGGTGGTGCCGCTGGCGACGTCGGTGCCGCGGCCCGGCAGCGTGTAGGCGACGGTGTCCGCGGCGTAGCCGCTGGCGCGCGTAGCCGCCGAGGTCGACCACGAAGCCGAGCGACTCCAGCAGCGAGGTGGCCTGCGTCGACGCTCATGCCGCCGGTGTCGGGGATCTCGGTGAGCACGCCGGCGACGTCCTGGCCGGCTGGGCGGGGTGAAGTCGTCGTCGGGCAGCCACTGCTGGATGATCTTCATGGCGTCGCCCCACATCGGGCCGGCCGTCGTCGAGCCGTGGCGCGGCGTCGATGTAGGAGCCGCCGACGGTCTGGCCGTTGAGGGTGACCCACGTGCCCGTCGTCGTTGGCGCCGGCGATCATCGACGGCGGTGGCCAGGGTCGGGGTGTAGCCGACGAACCACACCGCCATGTTGCTCGTTGATCGTGCCGGTCTTGCCGGCCGACGGCTGGTCGAGCGAGATGCCGGCGTCGTAGCCGAAGCCGCCGGGCTCCTGGACGCCGCGCAGGATGTCGTTGACGGCGTCGGCGGTCGGACGCCTGCGATCACCTGCTGGCAGTCCTCCTGGTAGTCCTTGAGCACGTTGCCGTCGGCGTCCTCGATCGAGGTCACCGGGCGGGAGGCGCAGTGCAGGCCGCGGCCGGCGAACGTCGCGTAGGCCTCGGCCATCTCCAGCGGGCTGGTCTCGGCGACGCCGAGGGTGAACGACGGGACGCGCTCGCGGTTGGGGTCGGTGAGGTCGATGCCCATCTCCTTGGCCAGCCGGTAGGGCTCGCACAGGCCGGTCTGCTCCTCGAGCTGGGCGAAGAAGGTGTTCACCGACAGCTGGGTGCCGGTGTAGAGGTTGAACGTGCCGGCGCCGGTGGAGTTCTGCGGGCTCCCAGACGTCGGTGCTGTAGAAGTTGTGGCCGCCGCAGGTCGGGTAGCTCCGACATCGGGATGTGCACCTGCTGCGGCGAGTTGATCGTGGTGTCGAGCGGGATGCCCTTCTGGATCGCCGCCGCCAGCACGAAGGCCTTGAACGTCGACCCGGCCTGGAACCCGTTGGAGTCGCCGTACCGCTTCGGGCACGACGTAGTTGAGGTAGGTCTCGCCCTTGGCGCTGGTCGCGGCCCATCGGCCGCGACTGGGCGAGCGCCTTCACGTCGCCGGTGCGCGGCTCGACCATCGCCAGGCCGCCGATGGCCTGGTCGGTCGGGTGGACGTGGTCGGCGACCGACTTGTCGGCGGCGTCCTGGTCGCGCAGGTCGATCGTGGTGTGGATCGTCAGGCCGCCGGAGTTGATCAGCTCCTTGCGGTCCTGCGACGGTCTCGCCGAGCGACTTGTCGTGGTAGAGCCGGTTGAGCGACGTAGTCGCAGAAGAACGGCGCCCGCGAGGAGACGCAGCCGTTGCTGGGTCTTGACGACGTCGAGGCCGAGGCCGCGCTTCTTCAGCTGGTCGGCCTTGGCGTCGGTGATCACGCTCAGCTGGGCCATCCGGTCGAGCACGACGTCGCGGCGCTCGAGGGCGCGGTCGGGGTAGTTGGTCGGGTCGTAGCCGGTCGGGTTCTTCACCAGGCCGGCCAGCAGCGGCGGACTCGCCCCAGGTTGAGGTCGCTTGGCGTTGACGTCGAAGTAGTGCCGGGCCGCCGACTGGATGCCGTAGGCGCCGTCGCCGAAGTAGGCGAGGTTGAGGTAGCGCTCGAGGATCCAGTCCTTGGAGTAGTGCTGCTCGAACGCGATGGCGTAGCGCAGCTCGCGGACCTTGCGGGCGTAGGTGTCGTCGGTGGCCTCGGCCGCCTTCTTCTTGTTGCCCTTGGCCTGGGCCAGCAGGGTCATCTTGACCATCTGCTGGGTGATCGACGAGCCGCCCTGGACGACGCCGCTGTTGGCCTGGTTGGTGATCAGCGCCCGCAGCGTGCCCTTCAGGTCCAGCGCGCCGTGCTGGTAGAAGCGGTAGTCCTCGATCGCGACGATGGCCTTGACCATCTTGCGCGAGATCTGGCTGAGCGGGACGTTGACGCGGTTCTGGTCGTAGAGGGTGGCGATCACGTTGCCGGCCTCGTCGACCATGATCGGTGCGCTGCGCCAGCGGCTCGGTCTTGAGCTCGGCCGGCAGTCCGGTCATGCCCGTCGGCGACCTGCTTGGCGCCGATGCCGAGCACGCCCGCGAAGGGGATCGCGAGGCCGGCGGCGACCAGGCCCATGACCGCGGCGACGGCCACCATGACCACGATGTGGCCGAGGACTCGGGGCGCGGAGAGGCGGTCGGACCGGGGACGAGCCATGGCGCCAGAGGGTACGGGACTAGTCCGTGACGGCCCATTCCGGCGACGCTCGTGTCGGACCTAGGTATCGTGCCTAGGTTCCACGCCGTGGAACTCGCGTTTTGCCCAGCTCCGGCCGGCCGGCGACGCAGCACCAGCGACACCTGCCGATCGGCTAGTCGACCCGTCGCATAGTCATTTCGGACTAGATCAAACAGGCCATAAGGGATCTGTGGGCGGACCGCCAGGTTCTTTAACTTCTACGTGGGGAAACCCGGCGGCGTCATGGGGACGTCGGTCTGAGACGGATGTGGGGACGTCAGTCATGTGGAATGAAGAATGGGCAAGCCAAGCTGCTTGCCGTGCTCAGCCAGCCCGACCAGCTGTTCGTGCGTGGAGCCGAGCAGAACAAGGCCAAGAAGCTCTGCGCCGGGTGCCCGGTGAAGGCCGAGTGCCTGGCCGAGGCCCTCGAGAACCAGATCGAGTGGGGCGTCTGGGGTGGGATGACCGAGCGCGAGCGCCGGGCCCTCCTGCAAGCGCAACCCGAACGCCAAGTGGCGCGCCGTCCTCGAGACGGCTCGCTCCGGTGCCGCGTCGCCGGTGAAGGCCGGCCGTCGACCGTCTGACGCCTGTCGCGGCCTCAGCCGGATTCCCGCAGCGTGTCGATCGTCCTGACCCCCCAGGAGGACGCCGACACGACGGAGGCCGTCGAGGTCGTGGACGTCGCCGGCCAGCGCCGGCACCACGGCCGTCGGCACCTGCGGGTGCGCCGCGGCGAACCGCGAGCGCAGCACCGCCTCCCGCTCGACCAGCCGACGCCGGTCGGCGTGCAGCCGCAGCAGTCCCGCGGTCGAGCGCGGTCCGTCGGGTCCTCGTCTCCCGACGAGCCGCGCCGCGCGCGGCCATCGCCTCCTCCGCCGAGAGCGTGCCCGACCGGCGGCGGCTGGCGCGGTTGACGACCAGGCCCGCCAGCGGCATCGCGTCCTCGCTGAGCCGCTCGACGAAGTACGCCGCCTCGCGCAGCGCGTCCGGTCTCGGGCGCGGCCACGACGAGGAACGCCGTGCCGTCGGCCTGCAGCAGCGCGGTAGGTCTGCTGGGCGCGCTGGCCGGAACCCGCCGAACAGCGTGTCGAGGGCGGCCACGAAGGTCTGCAGGTCGCGCAGCAACTGGCGCGCCGAGGACCTTGGTCAGCGCGCCGGTGACCATGCCCAAGCCCGGCCGTCATCAGCCGCGCCGGGCCGCGCGCCGGGGCCAGCAGCAGCCGGATGAACCGGCCGTCGAGGAAGCTCGACAGCCGCTCGGGGGCGTCGAGGAAGTCCAGCGCCGAGCGTGAGGGCGGCGTGTCGACCACGATCAGGTCGTAGGTCCCGGCGCGTGCGGCGTCGCGGTGGAGCTGGCCGAGCTTCTCCATCGCCATGTACTCCTGCGTCCCCGCGAAGGAGCGAGGACAGCGCCTGGTAGAAGGGGTTGTCGAGGATCTGCCGCGCCTTCTCCGGGCGTGGCCTGGCTCTCCACCACCTCGTCGAAGGTGCGCTTCATGTCGAGCATCATCGCGTCGAGGCGTGCCGCCCGGCCGCGTCGTCGACGCCCGCGACCGGCCGCGGGGTGTTGTCGAGCTGCTCGATGCCCATCGACTGCGCCAGCCGGCGGGCCGGGTCGATGGTCAGCACCACCGACGTGCCGGCCCCGCTCGGCGGCCCGCAGCGCCAGCGCCGCCGACGTGGTGGTCTTGCCGACGCCGCCGGAGCCGCAGCACACGATGATGCCGATGCGCCGGGTCGTCGAGCAGGGCGTCGACGTCGAGCGCGCGGGGCCTGGCCCGGTGGCTCTGCGGTCCGACCGCGGGTCCGCGTCCGGGTCATGCCATGCCATCCCTGGTCGCGCAGCAGGCGCGGCCAGCTCGTAGAGCCCGCCGAGGTCGATGCCGCCGGCCAGCCGGGGCAGCTCGTACGTCGGGACGCCGAGGCCGTCGACACAGCTTGCGCTGCTCGTCCTCCAGGGCCCGGCGCTCCGCGTGGTCGTGGGCCTCGGCGAGCAGGCCGTCGACCAGCGTCGTCGTCGACCGTCCACGCCGGCCGCGCTCGAGGTCGGCGGCGACCGCCGCCGTGTCGAGCTTGCCCTCGCGCGCCGCGGCGCAGGTCCTCGCGCGTCGAGGTCGCGCGGCCGGACCAGGTTGACGACCACCCCGCCGACCGGCAGGCCGGCCGCGCGCAGGTCGGCGATGCCGTCGACGGTCTCCTGGACCGGCATCTCCTCGAGCACGGTGACCAGGTGCACGGCGGTGCGCGGCGAGCGGAGCAGCGGCATCACGTGTCGGCCTGGGTCTTGATCGGGCCGACCTTGGCCAGCCCGGCGAGCTCGTCGTTGACGTTGAGGAACTGGGTGATCCGCCCGGTCGGCGGCGCGTCGAGCACCACGGCGTCGTACTCGATGGCGCCCTTGTTGCGGCGCGTTGCGCTTGCTCGCCTCGTAGACCTTGCCGGTCAGCAGCACGTCGCGGACACCCGGGCGCGATCGTGGTGGCGAACTCGATGACGCCGAAGCGGTCCAGGGCCCGGCCGGCGCGGCCGAGCTTGTAGTACATGGCGAGGTACTCCAGCAGCGCCGACTCGGCGTCGATGTGCAGCGCGTGCACGACGCCGCCGCGCTCGCCGTCCGTCGCGGCGCAGCCCGGTGGCGATCCGGCGCTCGGCGTACGGCAGCGGGTCGACGTCGAACATCCGGGCGATGCCCTGCCGGCCCTCGACCTCGCAGAGCAGCACGTGCTTGCCGTGGGAGGCCAGCGCCAGCGCGAGCGCCGCGGCGACGGTCGACTTGCCGGTGCCGCCCTTGCCGGTCACGACGTGCAGCCGCACCTGCGGACGTCGCCGGACGAGTGGGGACCACGGCCGGCAGTCACGTCGGGTCGACGTCGCCGACGGCGCGGACTCGCGGAGCGTCGCTGACGGCTCGGAGGCGCAGGGTCGCTGCAGTCCCGGACTCGCGAGGAGGTCCGGTCGTGGACAAGGTGGTGGCGTCGGCCGCCGAGGCGGTCGCCGACATCCCGGACGGCGCGACGCTCGCGGTCGGCGGGTTCGGGCTGTGCGGGATCCCGTCGGTGCTGATCGAGGCGCTGCTGGACGCCGGCACCGAGCGACCTCGAGGCGGTCTCGAACAACTGCGGCGTCGACGACTGGGGGCTCGGGCTGCTGCTCGGCGAGCAGCGGATCCGCCGGATGGTGGCGTCGTACGTCGGGGAGAACAAGGAGTTCGCGCGGCAGTACCTCTCCGGCGAGCTCGAGGTCGAGCTGACCCCGCAGGGCACGCTGGCCGAGCGGATGCGGGCCGGCGGCTCGGGGATCCCGGCGTTCTTCACCGCGACCGGGGTCGGCACCCAGGTCGCCGAGGGCGGGCTGCCGTGGCGGTACGACGACGACGGGCAACGTCGTCGTCGCGTCGCCGGCCGAAGGAGACCCGGGACTTCGAGACCGCGGACGGTCCGAAGGAGTTCGTGCTCGAGGAGGCGATCGTCGCCGACTTCGGGCTGGTGCGGGCCTGGAAGGGCGACCGGCACGGCAACCTCGTCTACCGCGACTCGCGCGCGCAACTTCAACCCGCTGGCCGCGATGTGCGGCCGGGTCACGATCGCCGAGGTCGAGGAGCTGGTCGAGCCCGGCGAGCTCGACCCCGACGACGTGCACACGCCCGGGCGTCTTCGTGCAGCGCGTGGTCGCGCTGACCCCGGAGCAGGCCGCGGACAAGCGGATCGAGAAGCGGACGGTGCGACCGCGAGGCGGGTCGAGTGAGCTGGACGCGTGAGGAGATGGCGGCCCGGGCGGCCTCGGAGCTGACCGACGGCGTCCTACGTCAACCTCGGGATCGGGCTGCCGACGCTGGTGCCCAACTACGTCGCCGACGACGTCGAGCTGGTGCTGCAGTCGGAGAACGGCATCCTCGGCGTCGGGCGCCTACCCGTTCGAGGGCGAGGAGGACCCCGACCTGATCAACGCCGGCAAGGAGACCGTCACGCTGCGCCGCGGGGCGTCGTTCTTCGACTCCGCGACGTCGTTCGGGATGATCCGCGGCGGCAAGATCGACGCCGCGATCCTCGGCGCGATGCAGGTCTCGGCGACGGGCGACATCGCCAACTGGATGATCCCCGGCAAGATGGTCAAGGGCATGGGCGGCGCGATGGACCTGGTCCACGGCGCCAAGCGGGTCATCGTGCTGATGGAGCACGTCGCCAAGGACGGCTCGCTACAAGATCGTCGACGAGTGCTCGCTGCCCTACACCGGCCGCGGCGTCGTCCAGCGGATCATCACCGACCTCGTGCGTCATCGACGTGACCCCCGACGGGCTGCGTGCTGCGTCGAGCTCGCGCCCGGCGTCACCGAGGACGAGGTCCGCGAGAAGACCGAGCCCGAGGTGCTGGCGTGAGCGGCGTCGAGGTCGGCGCCCGGCCTCGCTGGTCCGGGGTGCCGGTGTGGCGGTGGCGACGCTGGCGCCCGTCGGCCGGCACCCGTCCTGGCGGCGCTGGCCGCGTCAGTTCGGCGGCGGCCTGGCGCGCTCCGTCCCGGTGGGCTGACCTTCGTCTCGATGAGCGACTCCGACCACGAGAACGCGGTGGTCCGCGACCACCTGCCGACGGTCACCTCGGGGGCCTCCTGGACTGGCCGTGCACCTGGGCGTGTGTCGCTGCTGCGGCGCCGGACCCGGCACCCGCTGCGTCGGCGGCGCGGAATCGTCTACGGCGGTCTGCCAGATCACGCGTGGTCGAGGCGGCCGGTGCTGGCGGCCTGCCGGTTCGCGGGGACGATGACAGGCGCGTCGCGATGACCGTTGGCCGACGTCGGCCCGGAGTCCGACACGTCCATGGGCAAGGTCATCGCGTCGATCACCACGTCGGTCGACGGCTACGTCACCGGCCGGACGACGGGCCGGAGCACGGCCTCGGCCGCGGCGGCGAGCGGCTGCACTACTGGGTGATGGGCGGCCCGTGGACCTACGAGGGCGAGCACGACTTCGCGCATGTCGGACGCCGACAAGGCGTTCTACGAGCCGCTCGTCGCGACGCATCGGCGGCGGCGTCGTCGGCCGCGGGATGTACGACGCGGCCGGCGCGTGGGGCGGCAACAACCCGTTCCCCGGCACGCTCGTCGTGCTGACCCACCGCCTCGACGACCAGCCCGACCCGGCCAACGGCTTCCACTTCGTCGACGGGCCTCGACCACGCGCTCGCCTGCGCCCGCGAGGACGCCGGCGACAAGGACGTCTCGATCGGCGGCGGCGCCGACATCATCCGGCAGGCGCTGGCCGCCGGGCGTCGTCGACGAGCTGGTCATCTCCACCGCGCCGGTGATCCTCGGCGCCGGCAAGCGGCTCTTCGACGGCTTCGACCAGGACGTCGACCTGCGGATCCGCTCCGTGCACCCGTCCGAGTGGGCCGTGCACACGACGTACGACGTGGTGCGCTGACGTGGGCGGCGGGACACCCGCTCGAGCGGGTGTTCCTACCTTCGGCGCGTGCAACGGCACTAACGGTCAGGAACGACGCCGAAGCCCGGCCTCGGCTGGTCCGGGCGGCCGCCAGCACGGCGAGCGCGCCGACCACGCCGCCGAGGCTGAGGCGCGACGAAGGGGTCGGCGCCGGCCGGGTGGCGACCGCGAAGACCACCCCGGACGCGGAGATGGCCAGCGCGCCACCGAGCGAGTCGGCGATCGACAGCGCCGAGGAGTTGAACCCGCGGTCGGAGTCGCCGGAGTCCGCCAGCATCGCCACGCTGGTGCGCGGGTAGGCCAGCCCCATGCCGGCGCCGGCGAGGACGTACGTCGCCACGGCCAGCGGCGGCGGGTACGTGCAGGACGACCGCGGCGGTGAGCCCGACGCTGCCCGCCAGCACGACCAGGGCGCTCCCGATGCGCATCGCGCCGCCGTCGGAGAGGCTGCGGGCCAGCCGGGCCTGCACCCAGCTGGCGGCGGTCCAGGACAGACCCGACGCCGGTCAGCGCGAGGCCGGCGACGCCGGCGCTGAGGCCCCACCGCTCCTGGAGCACGAAGATGATGTAGGTCTCGCCGCAGAAGAACGCCCCGCTGAGCAGCCCGCGGGTGGCGATCACCGCGGGCAGGCCGTGGCGCAGCGACGAGCGTGCCCGCCGGCACCAGCCGGCTCAGGGCCAGGACGACCACCGCCGCGGCCGCGATCGTCAGCAGCGCGACGGCTCCGCGGCCGCGAGCCCAGGAGCTCCAGCGCGAGCACGGCCACGGCGGCCGCCACCGCCCACGCCAGCCGCGTCCGCGACGCGGGCACCCCCGTCGCCCGGGCGTCCAGGCCGCGCAGTGACGGGACGATCAGCGTCGCCGCCAGGGCGACGAGGACGACGACGCCGAGGAACACCCAGCGCCAGCCGAGCGCGTCCGCGACGTACGCCGCCAGGGCCGGTCCGAAGAGGGTCGGCAGCACCCAGGCGGCAGCGAAGCTGGTGAAGATGGCCGGCTGCAGGGCCTCGGGGAAGACCAGCCCGACCAGGACGTAGAGGCACACGGTCAGCGCCCCGCCGCCCAGCCCCTGGACGACCCGGCCGCCGACCAGCACCTCCATGGTCGGGGCGAGACCGCAGACGACCAGGCCGGAGGCGAAGAGCACGAGGGCCACCGCCAGGGGCGCGACCGGGCCGCGCCGGTCGCTCCACCCGCCGGCCGCCACCATCCCGACGACCCCGCTGGCCAGCGGAGCGGCGAACGACAGCGCGTAGAGCCCGACGCCGTCGAGCTCGGGCCGCCACGGTCGGCATCACCGTGGTGATCGCCGTCGCCTCGAAGGCGACGAACGCGCAGAGCGCGAACATGCCGACCGTCGTGGCGGCGTACGCCGGTGACAGCAGCGCGGCGGGCGCGGCTGGGCTTGCTCGGGCGGCGCGGTCAAGGTCACAGCGTAGGACCCTAGGACTTCAAGCGCGGTTGAGGTCAACGGCCGCTCCGAGGCGGTGAGTAGGGTGCGACCCATGACCAAGTGGGAGTACCTGACCGCGCCGATCCTGACGCACGCCGCCAAGCAGATCCTGGACAACTTCGGGGCCGACGGGTGGGAGCTGGTGCAGGTCGCGCCGGGCATGAACCCCGAGAACCTGGTCGGCTACTTCAAGCGCCCGCTCGAGGCATGAGCATGCTACCCGGAGGAGCGGCTGGCCGAGCTGGGCCTCACCGTGCCCGAGGTGGTGCCGCCGCGTGGCGGCGTACCAGCCGGCGGCGCGCAGCGGGAACCTGGTCTTCACCGCGGGCCAGCTGCCCGATGCGCGACGGCGTGATGCTGATCGCGACCGGCAAGGTCGGCGACGAGCGTGACCGAGGAGCAGGGCTACGAGTGCGCGCGGCAGTGCGCGCTCAACGCGATCGCCGCGATCAAGGCCGAGATCGGCGAGCTGTCGCAGGTCAAGCGGGTCGTCAAGGTCGTCGTGTTCGTGGCGTCGACGCCCGACTTCACCGGCGCAGCCGAAGGTCGCCAACGGCGCCTCGGAGCTGCTGGGCGAGGTGTTCGGCGATGCCGGCAAGCACGCCCGGTCGGCGGTCGGCGTGGCGGCGCTGCCGCTCGACGTACCCGGTCGAGGTCGAGCTCGATCGTCGAGGTCTGAGGCCGTTGCTCCGGATCCCCGTTGCCGCCGCAGCTGGTCGAGCACGCCCGCGGCGTTCGCCGACGGGGGCAGCGAGCCGGTCGAGCCGCGCAACGCGGCGACCGTGGTGCTGCTGCGGGAGGCGACCGGGGGCACCGGGGGCCGGAGGTCTACCTGCTGCGCCGGCAGGCCTCGATGGCGTTCGCGGCGGGGATGTGCGTGTTCCCCGGCGGCGGCGTCGACCCGCGCGACTTCGACGCACGACGGTCGCGTGGGCCGGGCCGTCGCCGTCCGAGTGGGCGACCCGGCTGGGCGTCGACGAGGCGATCGCCCGGGCGCTGGTGTGCGCCGCGGTGCGCGAGACGTTCGAGGAGTCGGGCGTGCTGCTGGCCGGCCCGTCCGCGGACTCGGTCGTCGCCGACACGACCGGCGAGGACTGGGAGGCCGACCGGGTCGCCCTGGAGACGCGGGCGCTGTCGTTCACCGACTTCCTGGACCGCCGCGGCCTGGTGCTGCGCACCGACCTGCTGCGGCGTCTGGTCGGCGCTGGCTGACGCCGGTGTTCGAGCCGCGGCGCTACCGCACCTGGTTCTTCGTCGCGGCGCTGCCGGCGGGCCAGCGTCACCCGCGACGTCTCGACCGAGTCGTCGTCGGTGACCTGGCTGCCGGCGCGCTGGACGCCGCGTCCGCAGGTCGACGCCGGGCGAGCTGCTGATGCTGCCGCCGACGTACCTGCACCTGCCTGGAGGTCGGCCTGCACTCCGTCGCCCCGCTGAGGTGCTGGCGGCCGCGGCCGACCGGGGGCCGGTGGAGATGTTCATGCCGGAGGTCGAGGGGTCCGGCGAGCACGGTGCCGGCGTCCTTGTCGATCCCCGAACGGCTGCGGCCGCTGGTGGAGCAGCGTGCTGTCGTGACGGAGCCGAGCTGGTCGGGCGGGTCGTTCGGCGTCGCGGGCCGTCTGCGTGCTGGCGCCGAACCCTCGCTGATGACGCTGGACGGCACCAACACCTGGGTGCTGCGCGAGCCGGGCGCCGCCCGCTCGGTGGTCGTCGACCCCGGGCCGCTCGACGCGGCGCACCTCGACGCCGTGCGCGCCGTCGCCGGCGACGTCGCGGTCGTGCTGCTGACCCACCACCACCTCGACCACTCCGAGGGCGCGCGGGCGTTCGCCGAGCGCGGACGGGTGCGGCGGTGCGGGCGCTCGACCCGGCGTACCGGCTCGGCGCCGAGGGGCTCGGCGACGGCGACGTCGTCGCGGTCGACGGCCTCGAGGTGCACGTGGTCGCGACGCCCGGGCACACCGCCGACTCGCTGTCGCTTCGTGCTGCCGGCCGAGCGGGCGGTGCTGACCGGCGACACGGTGCTCGGCCGCGGCACGACGGTCGTGGCGCACCCCGACGGCCAGCTCGGCGCCTACCTCGACTCGCTGCGACCGGCTGCACGCCCTGGCCGCGGCGCAGCGAGATCGACGCGATCTGGCCCGGCCACGGCCCGGTGCTCGCCGACGCCCTCGGCGGCGCTCGACCACTACCTCGCGCACCGCCGGCAGCGGCTGGACCAGGTCCGCGAGGCGCTCCGTCGCTG
Source organism: uncultured Actinomycetota bacterium (assembly GCA_963774575.1). GTDB lineage: Bacteria > Actinomycetota > Actinomycetes > Propionibacteriales > Nocardioidaceae > Nocardioides. Next base: position 323,640 of record CAVZFO010000015.1, read on the forward strand.
CACGCCGCCGCGCGGGACGGGTCACCTCGACCACGAGCAGCTGCCCCGGCGCAGGTCGTCGAGATCGTGTACGCCGACGTCGACGAGGTCCTCTGGGGCGCCGCCGAGCTCTCCGTCCGCGCCCAGCTGGCCTACCTGCAGCGTCGCCTGACCGTCGGCGACGCGAGGGTTTCCGGTGTGGTCGACCCGCACTTCTCACGGCGTGCAGAGCGTCGGAAGTGCCGGTTCACCAGCTTGCCTGATGACCGCGAGACCCGGACCGGCGACGGCGAGGTACGGCGCGGGTCAGCGGGCGCGGCGCGGAGCCGCTCGACGTCCATGATCACGACGGAGCGGGGCTCGAGGCGCAGCCAGCCGCGGGAGGCGAAGTCGGCGAGCGCCTTGTTGACGGTCTCGCGGGAGGCGCCGACCAGCTGGGCGAGCTCCTCCTGGGTGAGGTCGTGGTGCACGTGGACGCCGTCGTCGGCGGTGCGGCCGAAGCGGTCGGCCAGGTCGAGCAGCGCCTTGGCGACCCGGCCGGGGACGTCGGAGAAGACCAGGTCGGCGACGACGTCGTTGGCCTTGCGGAGCCGGCCGGCGAGCTGGGCGAGCAGGCCGCGGGCGACCTCGGGCGGCCCTCGAGCCAGCGCAGCAGGTCCTCGTGGGACAGCGACGGCGAACGTGGTGTCGGTGACGGCGGTGACCGTCGCGGAGCGGGGGCCGGGGTCGAACAGCGAGAGCTCGCCGAACATCTGGCCGGGGCCGAGGATGGCCAGCAGGTTCTCGCGGCCGTCGCAGGAGGTGCGGCCGAGCTTCACCTTGCCGTCGAGGACGACGTAGAGCGGTCGCCCGCGTCGCCCTCGTGGAACAGCACCTCGCCGCGGCGCAGCCGGGTCTCCGCCATCGAGGCGCGCAGCGCGGTGGCCGCCTCGTCGTCGAGCGCGCTGAAGAGCGGCGCCTGACGCAGCACGTCGTTGTCCACGGATCCTCCTCCGTCGAGCCCGGTCGACCGCGCACGGTCGGTCCGCCAGCCTGCGGCAAGATCCTAGCCAGTGGGCTGGGTCACAGGGAGCCACAACGCCCGGGACAAGACGGTCGGTACGCCGCCGTAGGCTGAGCGCGTGCCCAGGTCGGTTGCCCGCCAGGTCCCGTCCGTCCCGACCGAGACGCCGACGGGCGAGACCCGCACCTCGCTGGTCCGCCGCGCCCGCAAGATCGACCGGGTGCTCGGCGAGACCTACCCCGACGCCCGGACTGCGAGCTGGACTTCGACGACCCGTTCGAGCTGCTCGTCGTCACGGTGCTGTCCGCCCAGACCACCGACAAGCGGGTCAACGCCGTCCGCCCGACGCTGTTCGCCGCCTACCCCGACGCCGCCGGCCATGGCCGCCGCCGAGCGCGAGCACCTCGAGCAGATCATCGGCCCGCTCGGCTTCTTCCGGGCCAAGACCGAGTCCCTGCTCAAGCTCAGCGCAGGCGCTGGTCGAGCGCCACGGCGGCGAGGTGCCCGCCCGGCTCAAGGACCTCGTCGAGCTGCCCGGCGTCGGCCGCAAGACCGCCAACGTCGTGCTCGGCAACGCCTTCGGCATCCCCGGCATCACCGTCGACACCCACTTCGGCCGGCTGGCCCGCCGCTTCGGCTGGACGACCCAGACCGACCCGGTCAAGGCCGAGCACGAGGTCGGCGCGCTGTTCCCCAAGCGCGACTGGACGATGCTCAGCCACCACCTCATCTGGCACGGCCGCCGGGTCTGCCACGCGACCAAGCCGGCCTGCGGCGCCTGCACCGTGGCCCACTGGTGCCCGGCCTACGGCGAGGGGCCGACCGACCCGGTCGCCGCCGCCAAGCTGGTGCGCACCGAGGGGCGCGCATGAGGCGGCCCCACCCGTGGTGGCGGCCCTGGCCGCCGTGGTGGTGCTGGCCGCTGACCACGGCGTGCGACCCCGAGGACGTGCCCACCGCCCGACGCGTCGCACGTCGACGTCGACACCCCGCAGCTCGCGGCAGCTCAAGCAGCAGGCCGGCGTCGAGGACTGCGTGCCCGGGGCCGGCGCGCCCGTCGACGGCGGGCTGCCCGGCGCTGACCCTGCCGTGCCTGGGCGGTGGACCGGGCGTCGACCTGGCCTCGCTGCGCGGGCCGATGGTGGTCAACCTGTGGGCGTCCTGGTGCGGCCCGTGCCGCAAGGAGATGCCGGCGCTGGCAGGCGCTTCTACGACACGTACGGCGACCGGGTGCCGCTGGTGGGCGTCGACTACGGCGATCCGCAGACCGAGGCGCGCGATGGCGCTGGTGAAGAAGTCGGGCGTCACACTACCCGCTGGTGGCCGATCCCGGCGGCGACCTCGCCGCGCACGCGCCGTTCTCGCCCCGGATGTCGCTCCCGATCAACGTGTTCGTCGCCGCCGACGGCACCGCCGATGGTGGTCCCGGGTGCGGTCGACTCCGAGCAGGAGCTGGTCGACCTGGTGCGCGAGCACCTCGGGATCCGGCTGTGACCGACCGGCGAGACTGCGGCACCGAGCCAGCCCGACCAGCTGCCCGCCTGGCTGGAACCCGTCCGCGCGGGCGCGGCCTCGATCCGGCCGAGGACCTGACCGGCGTTCCTGCCGCCCGAGGACGCGGACCCGCGCCGGGGCGCGGTGCTGATGCTGTTCGAGGACGGCGAGGGTCACGACCTCCACGGCGGCCGACTGCTGCTCACCGAGCGGGCCCACCACATGCGCTCCCACCCCGGCCAGGTGTCCTTCCCCGGCGGCTCGATCGACCCGGGCGAGACCGCCCGTCCAGGCCGCGCTGCGCGAGGCGGAGGAGGAGACCGGCCTCGACCCGGCGGGTGTCGAGGTGTTCGGCGAGCTGCCCGACGCTGTGGCTGCCGCCGAGCAACTTCGCGGTGACGCCGGTGCTCGGCTGGTGGCGCGACGCCGTCGGCCGTCGCGCGTGGTCGACCCCGACGAGGTGCACGCGATCCACCGGGTCCCGCTCGCCGACCTGCTGCGACCCGACCACCGGATCCGGGTGCGGCACCCGTCGGGCTGGGTCGGTCCCGGCCTTCCTGATCGGCGCCGACCGCGACGTCATCCTGTGGGGCTTCACCGCCGGCATGATCGCCCGGCTCTTCGACTTCCTCGGCTGGCGCGGCCGTGGGATGACTACGACGTCCGCGACCTGCCGGCGTACATGCTGCAGGGTGTCCGCCCGAGCTGGCGACCAGGACGCCGGGCCCACACGACGCGCCGGAGCGGTGAGGGGTGAACCTGCTCGACTGGCTGCTGGTCGGTCCTGGTGCTGACCTACGCCCTCTCGGGCTACTGGCAGGGGTTCATCACCGGCGCCTTCGCCACCGCCGGGCTGCTGCTGGGTGGCCTCGCCGGCGTCTGGCTCGCCCCGATCGCCCTCGGTGACGCCAACCCGGCGTGCTGGTCTCGCTGGGTGCGCTGTTCATCGTGATCCTCGCCGCGACCCTCGGGCAGGCGGTCTTCCAGTACGGCGGGGCCCGGCTGCGCGACCAGATCCCGTGGCAGCCGTTCCGGGCGGTCGACGCGGTGGGCGGCGCGGCCCTCAGCGCGGCCGCCGTGCTGCTCGTGTCCTGGGCGCTCGGCGTCGCGGTCGCGGGTTCGCGGCATCGCCGGCATCACGCCGCTCGGTCCGCGAGTCGGCGGTCCTCGAGAAGGTCGACGAGGCGCTGCCGGCCACGCGCCGACGGCTGCTCAACGCGTTCAACAACGTCGTCGGCACGAGCGTTCTTCCCGCGCTACCTCGAGCCGTTCGCCCCGGAGCGGATCGTGCCGGTCGGGCCGGGGCCGCAACGGCTCTCGCGCGACCCCGACGTGCTTCGCGCGGCGGGTGCCGTCGTCAAGATCCGAGAGCGTCAACTCCTGCGGCCGCGGCATCGAGGGCTCCGGCTTCCTCTACGCCCCCGACCGGGTGATGACCAACGCCCACGTGGTCGCGGGCGTCGACCAGCCGACCGTCGAGATCGGCGGCGAACGCCGTCTCCGCGACCGTCGTCTACTACGACCCCGACGTCGACGTGGCGGTCCTCGCGGTCGACGTCCGGCGAGGCGCCCACCGCTGCCCGTTCGACCTCTCGGTCGAGCCGCAGCAGGGGGTGGCGATCCTGGGCTTCCCCGAGGACGGGCCCTTCGACGTGCAGACCGCCCGGGTGCGGTCCCAGCAGCGGCTGCGGTCAGCCCAACATCTACGGCGACGGCGCGGTCATCCGCGACGTGCTGTCGCTGCGCGGCACCGTCCGACCGGGCAACTCCGGCGGCCCGGTGCTCTCCTCGGCCGGCGGCGTGGTCGGGCTGGTCTTCGCGGCGTCGCTGACGGACTCCGAGACCGGCTACGCCCTGACCTCCGAGCAGGTGGCGCAGGCGGCGACGCGTGGCGTGTCGCTCGGCGCTCCGGCCGACACCCAGGGTTGCGCGGCGTAGCCGACGGCCGTCTGACCGGTCACGGGGTCTCGAGACGGGTCACGTGCCCCTCGCGAGCTCGGGTCCACGTCGACCCTCCTCCACCTTCGAGCCTCGCCCGGTCCTTCGCAAGCTCAGGACCGGGGCTCTCCTCAGCTGCGGCTGGTGAGGGCGGTCTTGATGTTCTGGGCCTCGGCGATGGCCTTCTCGGGGCCGCGCACCTTCTGGACCTTGCGGTAGCCGATGAACCCGAGCAGCGCCGCCACCAGCAGGTAGAACACGAACACGATCAGGAAGGCCCACTGCAGGTCCAGGCCCTCGCCGTTCCAGTGGATGAGGTAGGCCAGCGCCATGGAGAACATGACCAGGCCCAACAGCACGAAGAACGCCGCGCCGGCGAACAGGCCGATGCCGGTGCCGCCGTTCTTGACGCTGACCTTCAGCTCGCTCTTGGCGAGCTGGATCTCCTTCTGGAGCAGGGTGGAGATGTCGCGACTGGCATCGGACACCAGCCGCCCGATGGTGGGCTCGTCCTGCACCGGTTCGATCGCCATGACACCTTCCCCCTGCTCGCCGTCGTCGCTGACCCTACCGTTCGCTCGGCGCGCGGAGTCGACCGCCCGCTAGGGTGATTCCCGGTGAGCCGGGAAGCCTGGTCGGCGTCAGGCGGCGTGCGCCGCGGATGCGATTCTGGCCCGGAGGTGAGCCATGGAGGACGTGCTTCCCTTCGGGGTCGCGGTGGCCGCGTTCAGCATCGCCGGACTGCTCGCCGTGTGGTCCAGCCGGCTCAGCGAGCGGATCCGCATCCCGGCTCCGGCGCTCTTCCTGTGCGCCGCCGCGATCGCCTCCGACGTGGTCCCCTCGCTGGGCACGATGCCGATCGTCACCGTCCAGCGGGTGGTCACCGTGATGCTGGTGCTGCTGCTCTTCGACGGCGGCCTGCACATCGGCGGCGCCCGCTTCCGGACGGCGGCCGTCCCGGTGCTGGTCGTCGGCGTCGTGGGCACCGCGCTCACCGCAGCCGGCATCGCGCTGTTCGCCCACCTCGCGCTGGGGATCGAGTGGCGCGCCAGCCTGCTCCTCGGCGTCGCGCTGTCGCCCACCGACCCCGCGGTCGTGTTCTCCGTGCTCGGCCGGCGCGAGGTCGGCGGGCGCTCCGGGACCCTGCTCGAGGGTGAGTCGGGCGCCAACGACCCCGTGGGCATCGCGGCGATGGCGGCGGTGCTGGGCGGCGGGGGCGCTGGGAGGCTGGTCCGCCGTCGGTCACGGGGTGGGCGAGTTCGCGATGCAGATGGTGGTCGGCGGTCTCGTCGGCGTGGCCGGTGGCCTCCTGCTCGCGTGGGTGATGCACCGGGTGCCGCTCCCCAGCGGCGCCCTCTACCCGTTGCAGACGCTGCTCGGTGCGGGCGTCGTGTACGGCGTGGCGACGATGGCGCACGGGTCCGGGTTCCTGGCGGTCTTCGTGGCCGGGATCCTGCTCGGCGACGTGCGCGCGCCGTACAAGGCAGAGATCGAGCGCTTCCACTCCTCGCTGGCCAGCCTGGCCGAGATCATCGCCTTCGCGGTGCTCGGCCTGACCGTCTCCGTCACCGACATCGTGCACTCCGACGTCTGGTGGGTGGGGCTGATCCTGGCGGTGGTCCTGGCGCTGGTGCTGCGGCCGCTCCTCGTCGGGCCGCTGCTGCTGCCCGTCGACCTGCGGCCGGGCGAACGCCTGTTCGTGATGTGGTCCGGGCTCAAGGGTGCCGTCCCCATCCTGCTCGGCACCTACGTGCTGACCTCCGGCGTCCACGACGCCGAGCGGCTCTACGGGATCGTGGTGGTGGTCGTGACGTTCTCCGTGATCGTCCAGGCCGGCCTGGTCCCGACGGTCGCCGAGCGGGCCGGCGTCCCGATGCGGGTCATCGAGCCGGAGCCGTGGTCGCTGGGGATGCGGTTCCGGGACCGCCCGAGCGGCCTGCGCCGGTTCCAGGTGGTCCCGGGTGCGCCGGCGGACGGCACCGCGATCGCCGACCTCGACCTCGAGGAGGACACCTGGATCAGCATGGTCAGCCGCGACGGCACGCTGCTTCCCGTGCGCGGCCGCACGGTGCTGCTGGCCGGCGACGAGGTCCTGGTCATCGTCGACCCGGACGCCGACGGCGGGACCGGCGTGGACCCCGCCCGGGTGTTCGCACCGGGCGTCGGCTGAGCCTGCGTGCGTCAGTCCTCGGACGACCCCCGAGCCCTCCTTCATCGGGACCACTTCGAGCCGAGCAGGCCCTCGGCCAGGGTCGGCTGGCCGCACCCCTGACGAACCGCGCACGTGGCAGCTCAGGACGCCTCGCAGCCCCGGCGCACCTCGGTGCGGCAGGTGTCGGTGCCGCGCATGCCCCGGGCGCGGTCGAAGCCTGGACCGCCGACCAGGACGTCGTCGGTGCGGTTGGAGCCGAGGAGCCAGTCGTTGCCGGCACCACCGACGAGCAGCGTGGACACGTCCGGGCACACCGAGACCACGTCGTCGCCGCGCTCCAGCAGGTCCCAGCCCGCGCGCCCGCGCACCACGACGTCGCAGCCGTTGGCGCGGATGCGTTCCCCGCGGGTCGACCCGAGCGCCCGCACCCGCTCGGCGCCGGCGTACAGCGTCTCGACGCCGCGCACAGCGCTCTCGATGCCCCCGAACGACGCCCGCTGGGCGGCCAGGTCGACGCGCAGGTCGGGCAGGGGGAACCCGGGGTGGACCGAGTCGTACTTGCCGAGCGTCAGCCGGTCGAGGCCGGGGCCGAGGAGGAACGTGCCCCCGGGAGCGGTGAGCGAACCGGCCCAGTCGTTGCCGTACCCCAGGCGGAACTGGGGGACCAGGCCGGGTCCGCCGACGAAGGCCGTGTCGTCGGCCTTCGAGCCGAAGAAGACCAGCGACGAGGGGGCCTGCCCGTCGGCCATCGTGAAGTACCAGCGGTGCAACCGGCCGCCCCACGTGGAGGTCTGCCCGTCGAAGCCCAGCGTGCGGCGACCGAGGTCCACCGACCACACCGTGGTCGCGGCCGCGCCGAGGGTGACGATCGCGGTGTTCCGCCCGCTGCCCACGTCCAGCGACGTGGCATGGTCCAGGCCCTCCAGGTGGACGCGGTCGTCGCCCGCGCCGGTGGAGATCTCGTCGAGGTTCGCGGACCCGAGGGAGCCGGAGAACACCTGGTCCTTGCCGCCGGCGGTCGTGATCGCGTCGGGCTCGGTGTCGGGTGGGTTGAGACCGTCCTCGCCGAGCCCTTCGGGCGCCGACCCGTACACGAAGTCGTCGCCCGGTCCGCCCGCGAAGGTGTCCGCGCCCAGACCCAGGCTGGCGACCGTGGAGGTGTCGCTGCGGCTCGCGTCGACGAGGTCGTCGCCCGGGCCGGCCTCGACCTCCACGACCGCCTGGGTGTCGTGCAGGCAGACGACGTCGTCTCCTCCGAGGGCGCGGATGCGCAGGTGGCCCCCGTCCGCCACGATCACGTCGTCGCCCTCGGTCCCGGTGAAGACGCCCGCCCCGCTGGCGATCATGGTGACCGGCAGGCCATGGCAGGTCTCGGCAGCGCCGGCCGTCGCCGGCAGCAAGAGGGTGCCGGCCGTGATCAGGACGCCCGAGAGCGCCGATGCGGTGAGCGTCTTCACAACCGTAGGACGCGACGTACGCCTCTGCGGTTCGCTTCGGTGTCCTCCAGGGTCGCTGGTGATGCACCGTCTGATCGGCGCCGGCGTCGCGTCGGGTCAGTCCTCGGACGAGGCGCCCGCAGCCCTCCTTCTGCTTGATCAGGTCCATGACCGTGGAGTCGGCCAGCGTCGTCACGTCGCCGACCTCGCGGTGCTCCGCGACGTCCTTGAGCAAGCGGCGCATGATCTTGCCCGAGCGGGTCTTCGGGCAGCTCGGGGACGATCATGATCTGCCGCGGCTTGGCGATCGCGCCGATCTCCTTGGCCACGTGGTTGCGCAGCTCCTGCACGAGGTCGGCGCCCTCGCCGGGCTCGTCGGCCTCCTCGACCGCGGACTCGCGCAGGATCACGAAGGCGCACACCGCCTGGCCGGTCATGTCGTCGCTCGCCCCGACCACCGCGGCCTCGGCGACCTTCGGGTGGGAGACCAGCGCCGACTCGATCTCGGTGGTGGAGAGCCGGTGGCCGGACACGTTCATCACGTCGTCGACGCGGCCCAGCAACCAGAGGTCGCCGTCCTCGTCCTTCTTGGCGCCGTCGCCGGCGAAGTAGAAGCCCTGGTCGGCGAACCGCGCCCAGTAGGTCTCCTTGAACCGCTCGTCGTCGCCCCACAGCGTGCGCAGCATCGCCGGCCACGGCTTGGTGAGCACGAGGAATCCACCGGACCCGTTGGGCACGGACTCGCCGTCGTCGTTCACGACGTCGGCGCCCACGCCCGGCAGCGCCTTCATCGCCGAGCCCGGCTTGCCGGCCGTGACGCCCGGGAGCGGGCTGATCATGATCTGGCCGGTCTCGGTCTGCCACCAGGTGTCGACCACGGGGGTCTTGCCGGCGCCGATCGTCTCGCGGTACCAGATGTAGGCCTCCGGGTTGATCGGCTCCCCGACCGACCCGAGCACCCGGATCGTGGACAGGTCGAACTTCGCCGGGATGTCCGAGCCCCACTTCATGAAGGTCCGGATCGCGGTGGGCGCCGTGTAGAAGATCGTGACGCCGTACTTCTGGATGATCTCCCACCAGCGGCCCTTGTGCGGGCTGTCGGGAGTGCCTTCGTAGACGACCTGCGTGACGGCGTTGGAGAGCGGGCCGTAGACCATGTAGCTGTGGCCGGTCACCCAGCCGACGTCGGCGGTGCACCAGTAGACGTCGGTGTCGGCCTTGAGGTCGAAGACGGCCCAGTGCGTGTACGACGTGCCGACCAGGTAGCCGCCGGTGGTGTGCAGGATGCCCTTGGGCTTGCCGGTCGTGCCCGAGGTGTACATGACGTAGAGCGGGTGCTCGGCGTCGAAGAACTCGCACTCGTGCTCGGTCGAGGCCTTGTCGACGGCGTCGTGCCACCAGACGTCACGGCTCTCGTCCCACGCGACCTCCTGGCCCGTACGACGGACCACCAGCACCTTGTCGACCGTCTGGCCCTGCTCCTGGGCCTTGGCCACGGCCTCGTCGACGGCGGGCTTCAGGGCGGACGCCGCGCCGCGGCGGTAGCCGCCGTCGGAGGTGATGATCACCTTGGCTGCGCAGTCGGCGACCCGGTTGGCCAGTGCGTCGGCGGAGAATCCGCCGAAGACCACCGTGTGCGGGGCACCGATCCGCGCGCACGCCAGCATCGCCACGACGACCTCGGGGATCATCGGCAGGTAGATCGCGACCCGGTCGCCGGTCTGCACGCCGAGCTCGATGAGCGCGTTGGCCGCCTGGCAGACCTGGTCCTTGAGGTCGGCGTAGGTGATCTCGCGGGTGTCGTCCTCGGGCTCGCCGACCCAGTGGATCGCGACCTTGTCGCCCAGGCCGTTGGCGACGTGCCGGTCCACGCAGTTGTAGGCCGCGTTGATCCGGCCGCCCACGAACCACTTGGCGAACGGCGGGTCGTCCCAGTCCAGCACCCGGTCCCACTTCTGGTCCCAGTCGAGGCGCTCGGCCTGCTCGGCCCAGAACGCCTCGCGGTCGGCGTCCGCCCGCTCGTAGGCCTCGGCCGTCACGTTCGCGTGCGCCGCGAGGTCGGCCGGCGGTTCGAAACGACGCGTCTCGTGGCTCAGGTTGGACAGGGTCTCATCGGTCATGCGCTCGCTCCTACGTGGTCGTCGGGGCCTGGTTCGGAACTTACTCCGCCTCGATCCCGATTCGTCTGCGGCCGTGAGCCGGGAAACCCAGGCGAGACCGCAGACGAATCGTCGGGAGGCGCCGGGAGCTCAGCGGAAGTCGATGAGCAGCATGTCGGTGTCGGTGCCGTCCGAGGGACCGTCGCCGGACTCACCGGACTCGGCGTCCTCCGCCTCGTCGGCGGGGAGGTCGGCCACCACGGCCCGGTAGCACTTGGTGACGTAGGGCAGCTGCATGCCGTCCATGCCGCGCCCGTACTCGTCGTACAAGGCCAGCACCTCGGCCAGCTTGGCCGCCCGCGACTCCTCGTCGAGCACCGCGACGTTGGACCGCGAGAGGACCAGGTCCTGGATGCTGTGGCGGTCGACCTGCTGCCAGTGCGTGAACGTCGCCACCTCGACCTCGCCGAACAGCTCGCTGGCGGCGATCGCCTCGGTCGGGTCGGCGAGCTGCTCCTGGGTGCCGATCAGCGCGCCCAGGCGCCGTACCCACGGGATCCGGTCGTCGCGCCAGTTCCACACCAGGCCCAGCGCGCCGCCGCGCTTGAGGGCCCGCGCGATCTCCGGGAGGGCCCGGTCGAGGTCGAACCAGTGGAAGGCCTGGGCGGCGACGACCACGTCGAACCCGTGGTCGCCGACGGGCAGCTCCTCCGCGTGCGTCTCGAGCGTGCCGACGTCCGGGGAGGTTGCGCCGCAGCCGGTCCAGCATCGCCGGGTCGGGGTCGGTGGCCACCACGCCGTGGCCGAGGGCCACCAGCTGCTGGGTGAGCTTGCCCGTGCCGGCGCCGAGCTCGAGGACGGTCGCCGCCTCCTGGCCGACCAGCCACTGCGCGGCCTCGCGCGGGTACGTCGGTCGCGCGCGGTCGTAGGCGTCGACGACCCCCCCGAAGGAGTGCGCCCAATCGGGTGACGCGTCCGGTGCCGGCTGCCCCTCGCTCATCGCTTCCCACCGTAACCGAGCCGAGCCGCCGGTCTGGGTGGCGCGCTCGTTCCGGATAGTCCGTGACGAAATCGACCATCAGAACCCCGTCCGATGGTCGATTTCGTCACGGACTATCCCGAGCCGGACCGGGGCCCCCGTGGAGAGAGGGGTCCGGGGAGACTGTGCCCGTGACCGATCCGCTGGGGCCGCTGCTGAGGGTGGAGGGGGTGCCGTCGGCGTACGCCGCGGCGCGGGACGGGATCGACGCGCTGCTCCGCGACCGGGGGTTGCGCCGTACCTCGCCGGAGCAGACCGCGGAGGCCCTGCTGCTCGGTGCCCACGCGTCGGCCGTGCTCGAGGGGTCGGCGTCGACGCTGGCGGAGGTCCGGGAGGGCGCGGGGGACGAGGTGGCCGCCGACGCGGTGCGGGTCTCGGTGCACCTGCTCTCCCTGGTGCCGACGCTGCGCAGCGCCCCGCTCCAGGCCTTCGCCCGCCTGCACGCGCTGGCCTCCGCCGCTCCGGACGCCGGCCGGCCCCGCGACGCCTCGTCCCTCGACCGCCTGCAGGCGCTGGGCCGGTTGCTCACGGGCCCGACCGAGGCGCCCGCCCTGCTGGTCGCCGCGGTGGTGCATGCGGATCTGGCGACCGCCGCGCCGTTCCCGTCCCACAACGGGATCGTGGCCCGGGCGGCCGAACGGCTGGTCTGGGTCGCCCGCGGCGTCGACGAACGTTCCGTGCTGGTGCCCGAGGCGGGCCATCTCGCGCTGCGCGCGGCGTACGAGTCGAACCTGCGGGGGTACCGCGACGGCGGGACCGCCGGGGTGCACGCCTGGCTCCGGTACGCCGCGGAGGCGGCCGCCGCGGGGGCCGAGGCGAGCCCCATCGCCCGATGAACCCGCGCCGGACGCCACATGCGACGGCACCCGGCTGGAAAGTCGAGTGCCGCCGCTGACACACGGGCCATGGCTACCAGGCGTGCAACGCATCAACTGCTGCCTCGGGAGGATCCCGGTGACTCGCGCCCTGTAGGAAGGGTAGATCGCCGCGTGGGTACCTGGTCCGCGTGCGGGTTCTTCTGTTCTGATGACTGTTCTACGCCGGTCCGAGAGGCCCCACAAGGGTTGACTTTCGCGGCCGTTGGTGGGGTCGGGAGAACCCGCAGGTCAGCCGCCCGATGCGCTCGGGTCACGCACTGGTCACGCACTGGGACGCCGCCGCCGGACTCCGGACCACAGCACCCAGCCCAGCGCGCCGGCGCCGCCGAGGGCGAGCACGGCCAGGGCCGAGCGGGCCGGTGGGAGCCGGCTGCGCAGCGCCACGGGACGGGTGAAGACCAGGATCGGCCAGCTCCGCTCGGCCGCGACCCGGCGCAGCTCCTTGTCGGGGTTCACGGCGTGCGGATGGCCGACCGCCTCGAGCATCGGCAGGTCGGTGATCGAGTCGCTGTAGGCGAAGCAGGCCTCGAGGTCGTAGCCGCGCTCCTCGGCCAGGGAGCGGATCGCCCGGGCCTTCTCCTCGGCGTACGCGTAGTACTCGATGGTGCCGGTGTACCTGCCGTCGACGATCTCGAGCTGGGTCGCGATCACGTCGTCGGCCTCCAGCATCTCGCCGATCGGCCCGACGACCTCGGCCCCGGACGTGGAGACGATGACGACGTCGCGGCCCAGCGGCCCGGTGCTCCTCCATCAGCGAGACGGCCTCGTCGTAGACGATCGGGTCCACCACGTGGTGCAGCGTGTCGGCGACGATCTCGCGGACCGTCGCGACGTCCCAGCCGGCGGTGAGCTGCGACATGAACTGCCGCATCTTCTCCATCTGGTCGTGGTCGGCGCCGCCGACGAGGTAGACGAACTGGGCGTACGCCGACCGCAGCATCGCCCGCCGCGAGATCAGCCCGCCGGCCTGGAAGGGCCTGCTGAACACGAACGAGCTCGACCGGGCGATGATCGTCTTGTCGAGGTCGAAGAAGGCCGCGGTGGGGCGACCGACCGCGCGGCCAGGTCCTCGAGCGGGCATGCCGTCATGGTAGGTGGGCGGGGTACGCCGGTCGGGGACCTCGCGGGCCCGGTTGGCGTCCACATCGGCTCTGCTGCGGGGGTTTCTGCACAGCCGCGCTCCTCACGGGTGCGCGCCCGCTCGTCGGCGGGGCACCGTCCCTGCATGGACTCTCCGCTGCTCGTGACCACCGACCAGGACCTCCTCGACGAGCTCCAGCGGCTGGCGGCCGCCGCCGGGGTGACGCCCGTGGTCGCCCACGACGAGTCGGTCGCGCTCGGCGCCTGGAGCACGGCGCCGGTGGTGTTCGTCGGCGTCGACCTGGCCCGGGCCTTCGCCCGCGTCGCCCCGCCCCGGAGGGCGGGGGTGCACGTCGTGGGGTGGGGCGGGGTCCCCGACGACGTGTTCCGGACCGCGCTCGCGCTGGGCGCCGAGAACGTCGCCGAGCTGCCCCGGTCCTCGGGCTGGGTCACCGAGCTGCTGGCGGACATCGGCGACGCCCCGCCCGGCGGCTCGACCACCGTCGGCGTGATCGCCGGGTCGGGAGGGGCCGGCGCGACGACCCTGGCCTGCGCCCTCGGGCAGCTGGCCGCCCGCTCCGGCCCGGCCGTGGTCATCGACGCCGACCCGCTCGGCCCGGGCGCCGACCGGGTCCTCGGCCTCGACGACCACGACGGCATCCGCTGGGACTCGCTGTGCCAGACCACCGGGCGGTTCAGCGGCCGCTCCCTGCGCGAGGCGCTGCCGCGCCGCGACGGGCTGGGCGTGCTGACCTGGCGGCCCGGTCCGCAGGGCAGCCTGCAGGCGTTCGCGGTCCGCAACGCGCTGGCCGCCGCGCAGCGGGGGCACGACACCGTCGTGGTCGACCTGCCGCGGACCGTGGACCCGCTCGTGGAGGAGCTGGTCGCGCGGTGCGACCGGGTGTACGTGCCGACGGTCCCGACGGTCGCGGGCCTCGCGTCGGCGGTGCGGCTGTGCGCCCGGTTCCACGACCCCGGCCCGCTGCGGCTGGTGCTGCGGGGCGACGACGTCCGGCCCGACGCGGTCGCCCGGCTGACCTCGGTGCCGGTGGCGGCGCGGATGCCCGACCAACGGGGGCTCGAGGAGGCGATCGACCTCGGCCTCGGCCCGGTGCGCTCGCGACGGGGGCCGCTGGGCCGCACCTGCCTGGCCCTGCTGGCGGACCTCGCCCCGCTGGGCCGCGCGGCGTGACCGGCATCGAGCGCGCGGAGCCTCCGTGACCGCCGCGTCCACGGAGCCGCTCCCGGGTGCGGTGGAGCTGCGGACCGCGGTCGACGAGGTACGCGAACGGCTGGCCCACCGTCCCGGCGAGCTCACGGCCCATCGAGTCGCCGAGGCGTTGCGGGCCACCGGACGCCCGGTGGGTGACGCGACGGTGCTGGCCGTGCACGAGGAGCTGCGTCGCGACGTCCTCGGCGCCGGGCCGCTCGAGCCGCTGCTGCGGCTGCCCGGGGTCACCGACGTGGTCGTCAACGGGACCGCCGGCGTCTACGTCGACACGGGCGAGGGGCTGCGGCGTTGCGACGTACGGTTCGCCGACGAGGCCGCCGTACGCCGCCTGGCCCAGCGCCTCGCCTCCCTCGGTGGGCGTCGGCTCGACGACGCCAGTCCGTTCGTCGACGTCCGGCTCGCCGACGGCACCCGCTGCCACGCGCTGCTGGCGCCGGTGGCCCGGCCGGGGACGTTGATCTCGCTGCGCGTGCCGCGGGCCCGGGCGTTCACGCTGGACGAGCTGGTCGCCGCCGGGGCGCTGACGCCCGACGCCGGCACGCTGCTGCGGGCGGTGGTGGCGCGTCGGGTCGCGTTCGTGGTCAGCGGCGGCACGGGGTCCGGCAAGACGACGCTGTTGGCCGCCCTGCTCTCGATCGCGGACCCTCGCGAGCGCCTGGTGCTCGTGGAGGACTCCCACGAGCTGCGCCCCGACCACCCGCACTGCGTGTGGCTGGAGGCCCGGCCGCCCAACATCGAGGGAGCGGGCGAGGTGACCGTGCGCACCCTGGTCCGGCAGGCGTTGAGGATGCGGCCCGACCGGTTGGTGGTCGGCGAGGTGCGCGGTGGAGAGGTGGTCGACCTGCTGGCGGCTCTCAACACCGGTCACGAGGGCGGCTGCGGCACCCTGCACGCCAACTCCGCCGCCGACGTGCCGGCCCGGGTGGAGGCGCTTGGCGCTGGCCGCCGGGCTCGGGCGCGAGGCCGCGCACAGCCAGTTCGCCGCAGCCGTCGACGTCGTGCTCCACCTCGGCCTGGACCGCAGCGGCCGTCGTCGCCTGCGCGAGGTCGGGGTGCCGTCGCGGGACGCCGACGGGCTGGTCACGATGGCCACCGCGGTCTCGTTCGCTGCCGACGGGACGGCCCGCAGCGGACCCGGGGCGGACCGGCTGGCCCGCCTGCTGGACGACCCGTGACGACGGTGCGGCTCGCGCTCCTGGTGGCCGCCGCGGTCGCCCTGGCGTGGCCGCCCGCGCGCGCCGCCGGGGTCACGGGGGCCGGAGCCCGGACCGGCGTCCGCTGGTCGACCGCGCTGCTGGCCGGAGGCGGGGCCGGGCTGGTGCTCGGTGCCCCGCGGTGGGCGGCGTTGGCCGTCGTCCTCTGCGGTGCGGCCTGGGCGGCGCACCGCCTCTGGGTCGTCCGGCGGCGCGCGGTGGCGGCCGCCGCGACCCGCGACCGGGTGCTGGAGTGTTGCGACCTCGTCACCGCGGAGCTGATCGCCGGCCAGGACGTCGGCACGGCGATGGCACGGGCC
Organism: uncultured Actinomycetota bacterium; assembly: GCA_963774575.1. Taxonomy (GTDB): domain Bacteria; phylum Actinomycetota; class Actinomycetes; order Propionibacteriales; family Nocardioidaceae; genus Nocardioides. The sequence continues at coordinate 339,482 of CAVZFO010000015.1, forward strand.
GCGGAGGCATGGCCGTCGCTGGCTCCGGTCGCCCAGACCCTGGCGTACGGCGGTGACGTCCCGGCCGCGCTGCGCCGCCTGGCCGAGGCTCCCGGAGCAGGCGGACTGGCCCTCGTCGCCGCGGCCTGGCAGGTCGCGCACCGCACCGGCCACGGTCTCGCCGACGCACTCGCCCGGGTCGCCGGCTCGCTTCGCGAGGAGCGGGCCACCGACCGGGTCGTCCGCGGCGAGCTCGCCTCGGCCCGGGCGACCGCGCGCCTGGTCGCCCTGCTGCCGCTCTTCGGGCTGGCGATGGGGACCGGCTCCGGCGGCCGACCGGTGGAGTTCCTGCTCGGCACCCCGATCGGGCTGGCCTGCCTGGCGGGTGGGCTGGCCCTGGGCTTCGCGGGGCTCACGTGGATCGAGCGGATCGCCGCCGAGGTGGGCCGGTGACCGCAGTTGTCGTGGGGGTCTTGTGCGCGCTCGCGGTCTGGGGCCTGCTCCCGCCCGGCAGGAGGGTGCCGACCGCGACCGGTCCGGTGGCGCCGGGCCCGGCCGCCGTCGCGCCCTCGGGTGCGGCTCCGCGGCGTTGGCTGTGGACCGCCGCGGCCGGGATCGGTGCCTGGGCGTTCGTGGGCGGCCCGGTGGGCCCGGCCGCCGGACTGGTCGCCGCGGTCGTGGTGGGGACGCTGCTCGGACGCGTCGAGTCCCCGGCGCAGCGACGGCACCGTCACCGGGTCCGGGCCGACCTGCCCCACGTCGTCGGACTGCTCGGGTCCGCGGTGCGCGGCGGGCTCGCGCCCGCCGACGGACTGGCCCTGGTCTGCGTGGCCCTGCCCGGTCCGGCGACCGACGCGCTGGCCTGGGTGCCCCCGAAGGTCGCCCTCGGCATGGATCCGGCCACCGTGTGGTCGGCGCTCCAGGACGACCCGTCCCTGGCGCCGCTCGGCCGCACGCTCGCCCGGTCTGCGCGGACCGGGGAGCCGGTGGCCGATGCCCTGGACCGCCTCGGCGCCGAGCTCGCCGCCCGCTCGCGAGCCGACATCGAGGACCTCGCCCGCCGGGTCGGCGTCCGAGCCGCCGTGCCGCTCGGGGTGTGCCTGCTGCCCGCGTTCCTGCTGCTCGGGATCGTGCCCGTGGTGGCCGGGCTCGTGACGGCGCTGCTGGGATGACGGCCCCGCGGGCCCACTTCCCGTCCACACATCCCGTCCCGACCGGCGCCGTCCCCTGCGCGGCGCCGCCCGCCCGTGGTGGCCGGTCGTCGGGCCGACCCTGGAGTCCCGGGCCGCATCGGGCGTCCCGCAGAGAGGAGTCTCGATGACCACCATCCGTGCACGCCGCCGCGAGCAGCGCGGCATCACCACCGCCGAGTACGCCGTCGGCACGGCCGCCGGCGCGGGGCTGGCCGGCCTGCTCTACAAGCTGTTGAGCGGCGGGTTCGGTGAGCAGCTGATCAAGACCCTGTTCGACCACGTGCTGTCGTTGCTGGGCATCGGGTGACCCGTCGGCCTCCTCGCGGGCCGGCCGCCCAACGCGGCGCCGTCACGGCCGAGCTCGTGATGGCGCTGCCCCTGCTGCTCGCCCTCACCGTCGGCCTGGTCTGGCTGCTGGCGCTGGGCTCGACCCAGGTGCGGCTGCTCGACGCGACCCGCGAGGCGGCCCGCGCCCTGGCCCGCGGCGACTCCCCGGACGCCAGCCTCGACCGGGCGCGACAGGTCGCTCCTCCCGGCGCGGTGCTGAGCATCGGTGGCGACGACGACAGGGTGGTGGTGACGGGGAGCGTCGAGGTGGACGGCGTCGGCGGGCTGTTCGACGTGCTGCCGTCGGTGACGGTCAGCGCCGCCGCGACCGCCGCTCGCGAGGAGCCCCCGTGACCCGCGGGAAGGGCAGCCGGCCCGACCGCGCGACGAACGCGGCGCAGCCACGGTGCTGGTGCTCGCGATGGCCGGGCTGCTGCTCGTCGTCGCACTTGCCGTGGGCGCCGCCGAAGGACTGGTCGTGGCGCACCGGCGTGCCCAGGCGGCGGCCGACCTGGCGGCCCTGGCGGGTGCGGGCGCGCTCGCCCGGGGGGAGGACGGGTGCGCGATCGCGGCCACGGTGGCCGCCGCCAACGGCGCCCGGCTGACCGCGTGCCTGCCGGCTGGTCGGGAGGTCCTGGTCACCGTCTCGGTCGCCGGCCCACGTGGCCCGGGTGGGGTCGCGGAGCTGACGGCCAGGGCACGAGCCGGACCGGGCGTCGACGCCGACAGTCCGGCGAATTCTCCCGATGCGCTTGCCAGGAATTAGTAAGTACGATGTACTAACAAATGTGACGACCGCGCTCACCCACACCGGACGCCCGCTCCGCCCCCAGGGCAAGCGGCTCCAGGAGGACTCCCGCCGTCACCACCGCGCCCTGCTGCTCCAGCAGCTCTTCGGCGACGGTCCCGCGAGCCGGGCCGACCTGGCCCGTACCACCGGACTCACCCGGGTAACGGTCTCCGACCTCGTCGGCGAGCTGATCGCCGAAGGACTGGTCGAAGAGCTCGGAGCCCCTGCCGGGAGTCGGGTCGGCAAGCCTCCGACCCTGGTCGGACTGGCCGCCGACTCCGCACACATCGTCGCCCTCGACCTGTCGGTCGACGACACCATGACCGGGGCGGTCATCAACCTGGCAGGCGAGGTCAAGGTCCGCCACGAGCTGGCGCTGGCGGGGCAGAAGGGCGCCGACGCGGTCGCGCTCGTGCATCGGCTGGCCACCGAGCTGATCGGGATGGCGGACCGGCCGGTGCTCGGCGTCGGCGTGGGCAGCCCCGGCATCGTGGACGTCGAGGGCGCGGTGATCGCGGCGCCGAACCTCGGCTGGGCCGACGTGCCGCTGGCCGCCGGGCTGCGCGATGCGCTCGACCTGCCGGTCTTCGTCGCCAACGACGCCAATGCCGCCGTGCTCGGCGAGCACACCTTCGGGGACACCGGGGACGGCGGACTGATGGTCATCCGGATCGGCAACGGTGTGGGCGCCGGCCTGGTGCTCGAGGGCACCTTGCTGCACGGCAACCGCGGAGCAGCCGGTGAGATCGGCCACGTGATCGTCGACCCCGACGGCGAGCCCTGCGCATGCTCGCGCCGCGGCTGTCTCGAGACGCTGCTGGCGGTGCCGCACCTCAGGCGACGGCTCGCCGAGGGCGGCGATCCCACGACCACGCTCACCAGGATCGGTGAGCAGCTCGGTGTGGTGCTGGCACCCGTCGTCGGCACCCTCAACCTCCAGGAGCTGGTGCTGAGCGGTCCTGCCGACCTGCTCGACGGCCCCCTGCGCGAGGCCACCGATCGCGTGATCCGGGCCCGCACCATGCCGGTGAGCAGCGAGGGCCTCATCGTGCGGACCTCGACCCTCGGCGAGGACGGCCTGCTGGTCGGCGCTGCGGTCCTGGTCCTCGCCGGAGAGCTGGGCGTGTCATGACGCGCCGCAGCATCCCCCCATCTGTACGGGCCGTCCGGGCGGCCCGCACCTCCCGGTCCGGCCGCGCCCGCGGCCGCGACCGGACCGGAGATATCAGGGCAACACAGAGAGGAACACTGCGGTGCGCAACAAACTGACACTTGCACCTCGCTGCCACATCCTTGCTGGCGCTGAGCGCGTGCGGCAACGGTGACGGGAGCGAGCCTGCCGGCAGCGCGGACAAGCCGGCTGCCGCCGACATCAGGGTCTGGCTGAACGGGACCGACACTCCCCAGGAGGCCCGGGACTGGCTGAAGCAGACCTTCGAGGACCAGAACCCCGGGCTCGACGCTGACGATCGAGGAGCAGCAGTGGGACGGCTTGGTCGAGAAGCTGACCACGTCGCTCTCCAGCGACTCCGAGACCCCCGACGTCGTCGAGGTCGGCAACACGCAGGCGCCGACGTTCACCACAGCCGGTGCGTTCTCGGACGTCACCGCGGAGCTCTCTGGCTGGGGCGGGGACGACCTGCTGCCGGGCTTCGTCGACGGCGCGACGGTCGACGGCAAGACCTATGCCGTGCCCTACTACGCCGGGTCGAAGTACATCTTCTACCGCACGGACCTCTTCAAGAAGGCCGGCATCGAGGTGCCGACGACGATGGACGAGTTCGTCCAGGCCGCCGTCGACCTGAAGGCCGCCAACCCGCAGCCCGCGAACTTCTCGGGCTTCTGGCTCCCGGGCCAGGACTGGCGCAACGGCGCGGCGTTCGTCTGGAACGCGGGCGGCGACCTGGCCGTCGACGAGGACGGGTCCTGGCAGGGCGACCTCTCCAGCCCCGAGTCGATCGCGGGCCTGGAAACCGTCCAACAGCTGTTCGAGCAGGCCTCGGGCGCGGCCAAGGACGGCAACGAGGCCGACCCGTGGACGCCGTTCTGCGCCGGTGAGATCGGCATGATGTCGACGCCGGGGTGGGTCCGCGGCCTGATCGAGGACCCCGAGGCCGGCTGCCCCGACATGATGAAGAACGTCGGCGTGTTCGCCCTTCCCGGCAACGACGGTGCCCCGGCGCCGGTGCTGCTCGGCGGGTCCGACATCGCGATCTCCGCCAAGTCGGCCAACCAGGAGCTCGCCAAGAAGGCGGTCGCTCTGATGCTCAGCGACGAGTACCAGACGATCATGGGCTCGAACGGCCTGACCCCGGCCAAGCAGTCGCTGGCGCACCTGCTCGGCGACGACGAGTTCGGCACGGCCGCCATCGCGGCGGCGTCCAACGCCAAGCTCACCCCGGCCGCGGCCGGCTGGGCCTCGGTGGAGGGCTCTCGCGTCCTGGAGGACCTGTTCGTCGACATCGCCAAGGGCGGTGACGTCCAGGAGCTCGCAGCTGCGGCGGACGAGAAGATCACCGACGAGCTGGGCTGACCAGCACTCACGGCCGGGGCGGCCAACGCATCCGCCGCCCCGGCCGTGCCATGCCCAACCCCGTGCGTTCGGTGCACGCTGTGTCCCGAACCTTCCGAGCGACCGTTGAGAGGAGAGTCGACGTGGCCGTGACCAACCCGTCCCGTGAGCAGTCCCGCGCCCAGCACCGGCAACCGGTCGCGGCGCCCCCGTCGGTGCGGCGCTCGCTGCTCCCCCAGGGGCTGATGCTTCCGACGGTGCTGGCCCTGGTAGTCGCACTCGGCTACCCGCTGGTGCGCCAGGTGGTGCTCTCGTTCCAGGAGTTCGGGCTGGCCCAGCAGTTCGGACGGCCGGCCGAATGGGTCGGGCTGCAGAACTACCGCGAGCTGATCACGGACCCCTACCTGTGGACCGTGGTGGCCCGCGGTCGGTCGCCTTCTGCCTGGCCAACGCCGTCATCACCATGTTCATCGGCGTCGCGGTGGCGCTGCTGATGCGCCAGATGTCGAAGCCCGTTCGCCTGATGGTGCAGAGCGCGCTGCTGCTGGCCTGGGCGATGCCCGTCGTGGCAGCGCTCACCGTGTGGCAGTGGCTCTTCGACACCCAGTACGGCGTCATCAACTGGCTGCTCACCCGCCTCGGCGGCGACTTCCAGGGCCACTCCTGGCTGCTCGAGCCGGCGTCCTTCTTCTTCGTCGCCACGGTGATCGTGGTCTGGATGAGCGTGCCGTTCGTGGCCTTCACCACGTACGCCGCCCTGACGCAGGTCCCCGGTGAGCTGCTGGAGGCCGCGGAGATCGACGGCGCCAACGCGTGGCAGCGGCTCCTTGGGGTGGATCCTTCCGTCCGTCCGGCCCGTCCTGTTGGTGGTGGCGTTGCTCCAGGTGATCTGGGACCTGCGGGTCTTCACCCAGATCTTCGTGCTCCAGAAGGCCGGCGGGACCACCCGCGACACCAACCTGCTCGGCACCTACATCTACCGGCTCGGCATCGGCGGGGGCGACTTCGGCACCGCCGCCGCCGTCGCGATCTTCATGCTCGTGCTGACCGTCGTCCTCACCGCGCCGTACGTGCGCGTGATGCTCCGTCAGGAAGGCGAAGGACCCGATGAGCCGCCCGGCCCGCCGCAGCGTCCGGATCGCCGCCGACCTCACCGGCGTCCTGATCCTTCCTGGTGTGCGTCTTCCCGGTCTACTGGATGGTCAACACCTCCATGCTGCCGCTGCGCGAGATCCGCTCGCCCGAGCCGACGTGGACGCCGTTCGGCGGCTCCCTCGACAACTACCGTCGGGTCTTCGAGGGCCACCGCTTCGTGAACGCGCTCACCATGAGCCTGTCCGTCACGCTGGCCTGACCATCGTGTTCGCGCTCGTCTTCGCGTTCCTGGCCGCCGTCGCGGTCACCCGGTTCCGGTTCCGCGGTCGCTACACCTTCATCGTGGCGCTGTTGCTCATCCAGATGATCCCCGCCGAGGGCCTGTTCATCTCCCAGTACAAGATGCTCGACGGGCTGCAGCTGCTCAACACGGTCGCCGGCCTGACGCTCGTCTACGTCGCGTCGGTGCTGCCCTTCACCGTGTGGACCCTGCGCGGCTTCGTGGCAGGCGTGCCGTACGAGCTCGAGGAGGCGGCCTTGATCGACGGCTGCTCCCGGTTCCAGGCGTTCTTCCGCATCACCTTCCCGCTGCTGGCCCCCGGCCTGGTGGCCACGGGCGTCTTCGCGTTCATCCAGGCGTGGAACGAGTTCACCCTGGCCGTGGTCGTGATGACCCGCGAGGACCGGATGACCCTGCCCGTGTGGCTGACCACCTTCACCGAGGTCAACCGAGGCACCGACTGGGGCGCCATCATGGCCGGGTCGACGCTCATCGCCATCCCGGTCGTGGTCTTCTTCCTGCTCGTCCAGGGCCGGATGGTCGCGGGCCTGACAGCAGGAGGGGTGAAGGGATGACCGGCTCGCTCGAGGAGCTGGCCCTGCGCGTGCAGCTGGCCGCCTTCCCCGGGGCGACCCTCGCGCCCGAGGCGGCCCACCTGTTGGGCGCTGGGCTCGGTGGTGTCTGTCTCTTCGGCTCCAACACCGCTGGCGGGCCCGAGGCCACCAGACTCCTGACGGCGGGCGGTGCACGGGGCCTCACCGCGCGCGGTGGTCGCGATCGACGAGGAGGGTGGCGACGTGACGCGCCTGCATGCGCGGAGCGGCAGTCCGGTCCTCGGCCCGGCCGCGCTCGGCGCCGCCGATGACCTGGACCTCACCCGTGACACGGGGCGGCTGGTCGGCGAAGAGCTGGTGGTCGCGGGGTCGACCTCGACCTCGCACCGGTCGCCGACGTGAACAGCAACCCCGACAACCCCGTCATCGGCACCCGCTCGTTCGGGGCCGACCCGCGGAGCGCGGCAGACCACCTGGTGGCCTGGCTGCTCGGCCTGCAGGAGACCGGAGTAGCGGCGTGCGTCAAGCACTTCCCCGGTCACGGCGACACCGCCCAGGACAGTCACCTCGCGTTGCCGACGGTGGACGCGAGCCTCGACCGCCTCGCCGAACGTGAGCTGGTGCCGTTCGCGGCCGCGGTCGAGGCGGGCGTGGCCGCGGTGATGACATCTCACCTGCTCGTCCCTGCGGTGGACCCCGACCTCCCCGCGACCCTGAGCCCGCGGGTCCTGGGGTTGCTGCGGGATCGTCTGGGCTTCGAAGGCGCGATCGTCACCGACGCCCTCGACATGGCCGGCGCGTCGCGCGGGCGGGGCATCCCGGAAGCCGCGGTGCTCTCCCTCGTCGCCGGCGCAGATCTCTTGTGCCTGGGTGCCGACAAGGACGTGGCTCTGGTCCGCGAGGTACAGGCGGCCATCGTGACGGCCGTCAGGTCGGGCCGCCTTTCCGAGGGCCGCCTGGTCGAGGCTGCAGGCCGGATCGACGCGCTGCACCGCCGACGCACAGCCACACACTCCGCCGTCGACCGACCAGCGGGCCGGCGCCGCGCGCGCCGTCACGGTGGAGGGCGTGCTGCCCGACCTGCGTGGCGCGGCAGTCGTCAGCGTCGCCGGGCAGGCCAACATCGCGGTCGGCGAGGCCGTCTGGGGGCTGCCGGCCGACGGCTGCCTCGATCCGGGCCACGCCTTCGAGATGCCGGCCGGCCACGGCCCCCTGGTCGTCCAGGTCCGCGACGCCCATCGTCACCCCGAGGTGGGCCTCTTGCTCCAGACGCTCGAGAAGGTCCGCCCCGTCGTGGTCCTGGAGTGGGGCTGGCCCGGACCGTACGACGGCCGCTCGGCGCGGATCTGCACGCGCGGGTCGTCTCTACCCGCGGTCGCGGCGGTCCGCGACCTGCTCCGCTCGGCAGGATGGGACCGATGACGGCGGGGATCGGCCTCGACATCGGCGCGACCAAGACCCTGGGCGTCGTGGTCGACGCACAGGGGAGGATCCAGGCGTCCGTGCGCCGTCCCACCATCCCCGGCGCCGACGGCGTGCTCAGCACGGCAGCGGACGTCGTCTCGGCACTGCGTCGCGAGGTCGGCTCGGCCGACGGACCCGTCGGCGTGGGCATGCCCGGCCTGGTGGATGTCCGCACCGGTGCCGTCAAGCACGCCGTGAACCTCGGGGTCGACGGCGAGTGGCTGCCCGTGGGTCGGCTGCTGGCCGACCGGATCGGTGTGCCCGTCCTCGTCGAGAACGACGTGAATGCCGCGACCCTGGGAGCCGTCGCGCACAGCGGCGCCGACGACCTGGTCTACCTCAGCATCGGCACGGGACTCGCGGCCGGGCTGGTGCTCGACGGCCGCCTGCGCCGCGGCTACCACGGCGCCGCCGGCGAGATCGGCCATGTGCCGGTCGATCCGTCCGGTCCGCGATGCCAGTGCGGCCAACGCGGTTGCCTGGAGACGGTGGCGTCCGGCTCGGCCCTGGCCGCCGCCTGGCCGAGCGGGGACCGGCCGCCCGCCCAGGCCGTCTTTGCGGCAGCGGCGGCCGGAGACCCGGCAGCCGTCGCGGTCCGTGACCGATTCGCGGCCGGAGTGGCCGAGGCGGTCCGGGTCCTCAGCCTCAACGTCGACCCCCGCACCATCGTGCTGGGTGGCGGCGTCGCCCAGCTGGGCCAGCAGCTGCTGGAGGCGGTCAGCGACGCGCTCCGCCGACAGGCCGCTGACTCACCCTTCCTGGCTTCGCTGGCCCTGGAGGCGCGGTTGCAGGTGGTGCCCGCCGACTATCCCGTCGCGGCCGTCGGCGCCGCGCTGCTCGGCCGTGCCGTCGAGACCTCCGGCTCCCCGGCCTGCTCGACCTCCAGGTCAACGGTGCGGCCGGCCATGACCTGAACGAACGACCCGCACCGGCTGTGGGACGTGGCGGCCGCACTGCCGGCCCACGGCGTGACCGCGTTCGCGCCGACCGTCATCACCGCCCAACCGGCCACCCGCGAGGCAGCCCTCGCCGTGCTCCGCGAGGGCCCGCCGGCCGGGTGGTCGGGAGCCGTGCCCCTGGGCCTGCACCTCGAGGGGCCGATGATCGCCCCGGGCCCGCGTGGGCGCTCACCCGCCCCACCTGGTGGCCGCGCCCTCCCTGGACCTCGTTGCCGGATGGTCGCGCGAGGCCGGGATCCTCCTGGTCACCCTGGCCCCCGAGCTGCCCGGCGCACTCGCGGTGGTCCGGCGCCTCGCCGAGGCCGGCGTCGTCGTGTGCATCGGGCACACCGAGGCCACCGCGGACGAGGCCGTCGCCGCCGTGGATGCGGGCGCGCGGGCCGTCACCCATCTCGGCAACGCGATGCGCCCCATGCTCGCCCGCGAGCCCGGTCCCGTCGGACCGGCCCTGGCCGGTCCCGACCTGGTCGCCGGAGTCATCGCCGACGGACACCACCTGCATCCCTCGACCCTGCAGGCGTACTGGCGGGCTCTCGGGCCGGAACGGTTCCTCGCCGTGTCCGACACCACCGCGGCCCTCGGCACGGGCGCGGGGCGGACCCGGCTCGGCGCCCAGGACGTCGTGGTCGTCGATGGTGCCGTCCGCCTCGCGGACGGCACCCTGGCGGGTTCCGCGGCGTCGTTGTCGGACTGCCTCGCGGTGCTGCTCGCGACGACCGGTTGCTCGTTGACCGACGCGGTCGCCACGGCCACCAGCACTCCCGCGCGGCTGGTCGGTGACCGGACCCGTGGCTCACTGAAACCCGGTCGCCGGGGAGACGTGACGCTCGTCGACACGACGTCGGGGTTCGAGGTGGTCGCGACCGTCGTCGGGGGCGAGGTCGTGCGCGGCAGGGCCGCCTGATGGAGATCGTGCCCCGGCAACCGCGGACGCGGCGGCCGTGGTGGCTGCCGACGCCGTCGAGGACCTGGTCCGCTCGCGACCTGACGCCGTCCTCGGGCTGGCAACGGGCTCCAGCCCGCTGCCGCTGTATCGCGAGCTGGTCCGACGGCACCGCGACGGTGAGGCCCCGCCGTACGGCTCGGTCACGGTCTTCCTGCTCGACGAGTACGTCGGTCTGCCGCCCGGTCACCCCCAGAGCTACCGCGCCACCATCCATCGTGAGGTGACCGACGACCTGGGCATCGAGCGGTCCCGCGTGCACGGTCCCGATCCCGATCCTGACCGGTTGTCGGATGCGGGTCGTCGCTACGAGGAGGCGCTGCTGGCCGCGGGCGGCGTCGATCTCCAGGTGCTCGGCATCGGCAGCGACGGTCACCTTGCGTTCAACGAGCCCGGATCGTCACTCGCCTCGCTGACGCGCATCAAGACGCTGACCGATCTGACCCGCGCCGACAACGCCCGCTTCTTCGGCTCGCAGGACGACGTGCCGCGGCACGTGCTCACGCAGGGCCTCGGCACCATCCTGCGCGCCCGGCACCTGTTGCTCCTCGCCTCCGGCCCGGGCAAGGCCCGAGCCGTCGCCGCCATGGCCGAGGGCCCCTTGGGCGCCTCGTGCCCGGCGTCCGTGCTGCAGCTCCACCCGCACGTGTCGGTGCTGCTGGACGACGAGGCGGCGTCGAGGTTGGCTCGCGCGGGCCACTACCGGGAGGTGTACGCCGGCAAGCCGGTGTGGCAGGGCCTGTGACCCCACGCTGACGCGAGCTCGGACGCGGGGCCGCTCAGATCCGGTCGTCGTCGACGTCGCGGCGCTTGTCCTCGTCGACCTTGTCCAGCTTGTCGGACAGCTCCTCGAGCTGCTTGGACTCGCGGCGGTGCCGCAACGACCGGCGGACGCCGAAGCGGGTGAGGGACAGCCCCCACAGGATCGCCACCCCGGAGCCGAGCCCGATCAGGAAGATGGCCAGGGCCGAGATGTCCTGGTCCAGGAACGAGGCGGTCCCGTCGCTGCCGAAGACGGCGGCGAGGATCGCCAGCGCACCCAACAGGATCAGCAGGAGGCCGGCGACGAACATACGCGGACCCTACCCGTCCAGCAGGGCGTCGAGCAGCCGCACGGCGCCCGCCTTGTCGAGGGGGTTGTTCTGGTTGCCGCACTTGGGCGACTGGATGCAGGACGGGCAGCCTTCTTCGCAGGAGCAGGAGGCGATGCCCTCCCGGGTGGCGGTCAGCCACTCCCGGGCGGCGTGGAAGCCCCGCTCGGCGAAGCCGGCGCCTCCGGGGTGTCCGTCGTAGACGAAGACGGTCAGCCGGCCGGTGTCGGCGTGCAGGATCGTCGAGACGCCGCCGATGTCCCACCGGTCGCAGGTCGCGAACAGCGGCAGCAGGCCGATGGAGCAGTGCTCGGCGGCGTGCGCGGCCCCGGCCAGGTCGATCTCGGCCAGGCCGCTCTCGACCAGCACGTGGTCGGGCACCGTCCACCAGACGGCGGTGGTGCGCAGCGACCGCACGGGCAGGTCCAGCGGTTCCTCGCCGATGACCTCGCCGCTCGGCTGGCGGCGCTTGAGGTAGGAGACCACCTGGTGGGAGACCTCGACCGTGCCCAGGCTGAGCCGGCACGGCCCCCAGTCGCGGCCCTCGCGCTCCGCCACGACGGTGATGTCGGTGATCTCCCGCGCGGTCGTGGAGTAGTCGGGGTCGGCGCGGGCGATCACGGCGACGTGGTCGTCGAGGTCCAGCGACTCCACGAGCCAGGTGTCGCCGCGGTGCACGTAGACGGCGCCCGCGTGGGCGGTGGCGTGCGCGCTGGAGGAGTCGACGTGCCCGACGACCCGACCGGTCACGGTCTCCACCAGCGCGACCGGGCTGCCACCCGCGGAGCGGATGTCGGTCAGGTCGGCCGGCGCGCAGCCGGTCGGTCCAGAACCAACCGCGCGGCCGCCGGCGCAGCCGGCCCTGCTCGACGAGCCGGTCCAGCAGGTCGCGGGTGGTGGGACCGAAGAGCGAGCAGGTCGGGCTCGGTGAGCGGCAGCTCCTGGGCCGCCGCACACAGGTGCGGAGCCAGCACGTACTCGTTCCCAGGGTCGAAGACGGTCGCCTCGACCGGCTTGCCGAACAACGACTCCGGGTGGGTGACGAGATAGGTGTCCAGGGGGTCGTCGCGGGCGACCAGCACCGCCAGCGCGTCGCCGTGACCGCGACCCGCCCGGCCCACCTGCTGCCACAGCGCCGCACGGGTGCCGGGGAAGCCGGCCATCACGACGGCGTCGAGGCCGCTGATGTCGATGCCGAGCTCGAGGGCGTTGGTGGCGGCCAGCCCGGTCAGCTCCCCGGCCCGCAGCGCCCGCTCGATGGCCCGCCGTTCCTCGGGGAGGTAGCCGCCCCGGTAGGCCGCGACCTGGCCGGCCAAGGCCGGATCGACCTCGGCCAGCAGTCGCCCGGCCGTCATCGCCACCTGCTCGGCGCCGCGGCGGGAGCGGACGAAGGCGAGGGTGCGGACGCCCTCGACGACCAGGTCGGCGAGCAGGTCGGCGGCCTCGGAGGAGGCGGCGCGGCGGACGGGCGCGCCGTGCTCGCCGGCGTAGGAGGTGAAGGGCGGCTCCCACAGCGCGATCGTCACCTGTCCCCGCGGCGAGGCGTCGTCGACCACGGGCAGGAAGTCCAGCCCGGTGAGCCGGCGGGCATGTACCTCCGGCTCGGCGACCGTGGCGGAGGCGAGCACGAACGTCGGGTCGGCGCCGTAGGCCGCGCACACCCGGCGCAGCCGACGCAACACCTGCGCGACGTGGGCGCCGAACACGCCGCGGTAGTGGTGGCACTCGTCGACGACGACGTAGCGCAGCGAACCCAGGAGCTGCGCCCACCGGTGGTGGGCGGGCAGCAGCGAGCGGTGCAGCATGTCGGGGTTGGTCAGCACGTACTCCGCGTGCTCGCGCGTCCAGTCCCGTTGCTCGCGCGGGCTGTCACCGTCGTGGGTGGCGAACCGGACGTCGAGGCCGAGCGCCTCCAGGCCGGCCAGCTGGTCCTGGGCGAGGGCCTTGGTCGGGCTGATGTAGAGCGTGGTCGCGCCGCGCTGCTGCCGCAGGCCCGCGGGTGCCCCGCGCCACCGACAACGCGGGCAGCTGGTAGCCGAGCGACTTGCCCGACGCCGTGCCCGTCGCCATCACCACGTGCTGGCCCGCGAAGGCCGCCTCGGCGGCGAGCACCTGGTGCCGCCACGGGGTCGCGACGCCCCGGGTCGTGAACGCCGCACGGACGTCGTCGGGCACCCAGTCCGGCCAGGGTCCCTCCACCGCGGCCCGGGCGGGCAGCACCTCCAGGTGCGTCAACCGCTCGGCCCGGCCGGGCACGGCGGCGAGTCGCTCGACCACGTCGCGGACGGCGACGGGGGTCCAGGCCTCGGTGCGCACACCCCGATCCTCCCAAGCGGGTCGGACATCGGTCGCCTGCGGGCCGCCGGAGCCGGGTCCGAGCGGGTCGTGACGTGAGACCGCGTGGACGGCTCCCCGGCGCTGTCTACTATTTCCACGAACTCCGCGACGGCGTGGTTTGATTGGGATCACGGGGTTCGCTACGGCGTGCCCGAGCACAGCACGCGCGACCGGAGCACCTGAGGGCACACACGAAGGCAGTGGAGACGACGTGGATCTGACTCTCTCGACCCGCGAGGCCGACGGCACCACCGTCGTGGCCGTCGGCGGGGAGATCGACGTCTACACAGCGCCCCGGCTCCGCGACAAGTTCACCGAGCTGGTGGCCGCGGGCTCCTACGACATCATCGTCGACATGCAGAACGTCGAGTTCCTCGACTCGACCGGCCTCGGCGTCCTCGTCGGGGGCCTGAAGAAGGTCCGCGCCCACGACGGCTCCCTGGACCTGGTCTGCAACCAGGACCGGCTGCTGAAGATCTTCCGCATCACCGGCCTGGCGAAGGTGTTCGTCATCCACGACTCCGCCGAGGCCGCGCTCGCTTCCAGGTAGCCGGCTGACGCTTCCGGCGTCGTACGGCGTCCGTCACCCCCAGGGGTGACGACGGTCGATCCGGGGTGGTCCTCGCCACACCTGGATGCGGCGACCCGGCCCCTCCTGCGTACACTCCCTCGCGTTCTAGTCTTGAAACTCCCAGGAGGACACGCATGACCGGGATCACTCCGGCCGAAGTGGTTCTCACCGGTGGAAACCTCGCCCTGGTCGTCGTCGTCGTCGTGATCGCGCTGGGCGCGCTCGCGATGGCCGCGATGTTCAGGCAAGAGGTGCTGTCCGCCGGTGAGGGCACCGACAACATGAAGAACATCGCCCTCGCGGTCCAGGAGGGCGCCAACGCCTACCTGCAGCGCCAGTTCCGCACCCTGGCCGTGTTCGCGGGCATCGCGTTCTTCGTCCTGCTGGCGCTGCCGGCCGACGACTGGGGCGTGCGCATCGGCCGGTCGGTCTTCTTCCTGGTCGGCGCGGGCTTCTCCGCGACGGTCGGGTATCTCGGCATGTCGCTGGCCGTGAAGGCCAACCTGCGGGTGGCCGCGGCCGCCAACGAGTCGGGTCGCGACCCGGCGATGAACATCGGCTTCCGCACCGGCGCGATGGTCGGCATGCTGACCGTCGGCCTGGGCCTGCTCGGCGCCAGCGTCGTGGTGCTGCTGTTCAAGCACGAGGCACCGCACGTGCTCGAGGGCTTCGGCTTCGGTGCCGCGCTCCTGGCCATGTTCATGCGGGTCGGCGGCGGCATCTTCACCAAGGCCGCCGACGTCGGCGCCGACCTGGTCGGCAAGGTCGAGCAGAACATCCCCGAGGACGACCCGCGCAACGCCGCCACCATCGCCGACAACGTCGGCGACAACGTCGGCGACTGCGCCGGCATGGCCGCCGACCTCTTCGAGTCGTACGCCGTCACGCTGGTCGCCGCGCTGATCCTCGGTTCGCAGGCCTTCGGCGACAAGGGCCTGGTCTTCCCGCTGCTGATCCCCGCCGTCGGCGCGCTGACCGCGGTCGCCGGCGTCTACCTGATGCGTCCCCGACCCGGTGAGAACGGCCTGACGACCATCAACCGGGCCTTCTACCTCTCGGCCGGCATCGCCGCCGTGGCGTGCGTGATCCTGTCGTTCGTCTACCTGCCCTCGAGCTTCGCGGACTTCGAGAACGTCACCCCGAGCGCGCTCGACCAGCTCTCCGTCTCCGGCGCGTCCGGCAACCCCGCGCTGATCGCCTCGATCGCCGTGGTCATCGGCATCGTGATGGCGGCCGCCATCCTGGCCCTGACCGGCTACTTCACCGGCACGGAGTACCGCCCGGTGAAGGACGTGGGCAAGACCTCGCTCACCGGCGCGGCAACGGTCCTCCTCTCCGGCCTCGCGGTCGGCTTCGAGTCGGCCGTCTACACCACGCTGGTGATCGGCGCGGCCGTGTTCGGTGCCTACCTCCTGGGCGGCGCCTCGCTGACGGTCTCGCTGTTCGCCGTCGCGCTCGCCGGCTGTGGCCTGCTGACCACCGTCGGCGTCATCGTCGCGATGGACACCTTCGGTCCGGTCTCCGACAACGCCCAGGGCATCGCGGAGATGTCCGGCGACGTCAGCCCCGAGGGCGCCCAGATCCTGACGGAGCTGGACGCGGTCGGCAACACCACCAAGGCCATCACCAAGGGCATCGCGATCGCCACGGCGGTGCTCGCGGCGACCGCGCTGTTCGGCTCCTACGCGACCTCGGTGCTCGACGCCCTGGTCAAGGCGAGGCCGACCACCGACGAGTTCACGCTCGCGGACTTCTTCGTGTTCAACCCCGCCGTGCTCGTCGGCGTGCTCCTCGGCTCGGCCGTCGTGTTCCTGTTCTCCGGCCTGGCGATCTCTGCCGTCGGCCGCGCCGCGGGCGCCGTCGTCTACGAGGTGCGTCGCCAGTTCCGCGAGATCCCCGGGATCATGGAGGGCACCGGCCGTCCGGAGTACGGCAAGGTCGTCGACATCGTCACCAAGGACTCCCTGCGTGAGCTCGTCACGCCCGGCATCCTCGCGGTGCTGGCTCCTGTCGCGGTCGGCTTCGGCCTCGGCGTCACGGCGCTGGCCGGCTTCCTCGCCGGCGCGATCGGCACCGGCACCCTGATGGCGGTCTTCCTGGCCAACTCCGGTGGCGCCTGGGACAACGCCAAGAAGCTCGTCGAGGACGGCAACCACGGTGGCAAGGGCTCCGACGCCCACGCCGCCACGATCATCGGCGACACGGTCGGCGACCCGTTCAAGGACACCGCCGGTCCGGCCATCAACCCGCTGCTCAAGGTGATGAACCTGGTCTCGCTGCTGGTGGCGAGCGCCGTGGTGTCGATGAGCGTCGGCAAGGACCAGAACGACCCCCTGCGCATCGGGATCGCCGTGGTCTGTGCCGGGATCATCGCGACGGCGGTCTACATCTCCAAGCAGCGCGAGGTGTCCATCGGCAGCGACGGCCCGAGCACGCCGGCGTCGCCGGCACCGCGTCAGCGACCCGACGCCGACGGTCCCGGTCCAGCCGACCGTCTGACGTCCAGCAGCACGAAGATCAGCACGACAGCGAGGGGCAGGTCCGACTCGTCGGACCTGCCCCTTCGCCTGCGCTCAGCCCTCGAGACCGCCGGCTTCACCTACGACGCCGTCGCCGAGCTGCTCGGGACCCGTGCCCACGCGGCGCTGGGCCGCAACGAGACCACGCCGGGCCGCCGCCGTACGACCGATGGCTCGCCGCTCGCGACCCTCACCCGGCTGTTCCTCCTCCAGGCCCCCGTCCCCGCGGCGGACGCCGAGCGGGCGCTTCCGGACCTCCTCGGACCTCTGGCGGACGACGGCTTCCTGGCCACCGACGGCCAGCGAGGTACGCGCGCTCCTCGACGTCCGCCCCTACGCCACCAGCGATCTCCAGGGGGACCTCGACCTCTGGGTCGTCAGCGACCTGACGCCCGGACTCGACGGCGCTCCCGTCCGGGTCGAGCCGGACCACGTCCTGGGCATCAGCCCGGCCGCCACCTCCCTGGCCCAGCTGACCATCCGCGAGCCGGTGCGGCCGGGCCCTCGACCTCGGCACCGGCTGCGGCGTCCAGGCGCTGCACCTGGCCGCCCACGCGGAGCGCGTCGTCGCGACCGACGTGAACGCCCGCGCCCTGCGCCTGACCCGCTTCAACGCCGCCCTCAACGGGTTCACGAACATCGAGGTCCGCGAGGGGTCGCTCTTCGAGCCGGTCCCGGGAGAGGTTCGACCTGATCACCACCAACCCGCCGTTCGTGATCTCTCCGGCGACCGACGCGCGGCTGGTCTACCGCGACTCGGGCCTGCCCGGCGACAGCGTGGTCGAGCGGATCGTCCGCGAGGCGCCCGACCACCTCGTCCCCGGGGGTTGGCTGCAGGTGCTGGCCAACTGGGCGATCCACCGAGACGTCCCGTGGGACGAGCGGCTGGCCGACGTGGGTGCGGGATGACTGCTCGGCCTTCGTGGTCCAGCGCGAGGTGCTGGACCCGGCCGAGTACGTCGAGCTGTGGCTCAAGGACGCCGGCCTCCACGGAGCGCCGGACTACCACGAGCGGTACGACGCGTGGCTCGGCTGGTTCGAGGCGCAGCGCGTCGAGGGCATCGGCTTCGGATGGGTCAACGTCCGCAAGGAGCGTGCGGCGAGCACCTACCTGGACTGGCCCTATGCCGTCGAGCAGCCCGTCGCGCCCGCGATCCGCGACTGGGCGACGGCCACGGACCACCGGCTGAGCGAGCACGACCTGCTGACCCTGCGTGTCGACGTCGTCCAGGAGACGACCGGCCAGCCCGGGGCCGAGGACCCCGAGACCATCGTGATCCGCCAGCAACGAGGCCTGCGCCGGGCCCGCCAGGTCGACACCGTCGAGGCCGCCCTGGTCGGCGCCTGCGACGGCGACCTGACCGTCGGCCAGATCCTCGACGCCCTCGCGACGCTCATCGAGCGCGACCCGGGCGAGCTACGCGCGGCGTACCTCCCGGTCGTCCGCGAGCTGGTCGTCGAGGGCTTCCTGGTGCCTCAGAGGTTGGCGCGGTAGGCGGCCAACAGCTCGGTCATCCGCTCCTCGTCACGGTCAGCCACCGGGAGCAGCAGCTCGGCGACGACGTCGGTCAGCTCCGCCACGCGCCGGTGCAGCTGGCGGTTCTCCTGGACCTCGGCCTCGAGGGCCGCCAGGCGGCCCCGGACGCTGAGCCGGTCGCCGACCTGGTGGCGGCGCACGCGGCGGTAGCGGTCCCGGGCGACGGCGAGTCGCGACTGGAGGTGGGTCATCGGGGGTTCCTGTTCTTCCGTGCTGGGTTCTTGCGGGCCGAAGCCGGGCGACGCCAGGTCACCCGCATCCGGCACACACTGGGGTCGTACTGGTCGAGCATGTCCACGCCGGGGCCGAGCTCCTCGAGGAGCACCCTGCCGCCGGACGCCTCGATCTCCCGGCGCACGGCGATCGGGGTCGAGCCGGCGCACCAGGCCGGTGGGCGCCGGATCGATCGCGTCGGGCTGGTCGGTGACGGCGCTGAACTCGAGGAAGAGCCGGCCACCACCCCGCGACGCCATCCTGGCCAGGGTCCAGAGGTTGTCCCGGGCGGCGTCGTCCAGGCAGCCGATCAGCTGGCGCGCGTAGAGGTGGCGGCCCTCGCGGGCGAGCTCCGCGCCGGCGACGAGCACGCTGCGCAGCTCGTTGAGGATCAGCAGCCGGGCCTCGACCGGCAGACCGCGTCGTACGGCCTGGCGGGCGACCCGGCCGCGGGCGCTCCGGCAGAAGTCGTACGCCGCGACGTCGCGGCCGCGCCCGGCGAAGAACAGGGAGTCGCGCCCCGTGCCGGACCCCAGGTCGGCGACGGCGGCGCCCTTCGGGAGCTGCGCGTCGACCCAGCGGGCGAACGTCGACCTGCGACGCCGGATCGATCGGGCTTCCGGACTGCGGTAGAACTCGGTCCACCGGCCCATGTCCGTGCGGAACCCGCGCAGCCACCCGTCGAGCCGCCGGATGCCGGCCACCGGGTCGGCGTACTTGAAGGACGGGTCGGGCACCCGCCAGCCCGGGCCGTACACGAACGCGAGCATCTGCTCCGGGTGCGCCGGTGCCGGGAAGGCGAAGCCGTGCAGCACCACCGTCGAGAGGGGCAGGATCGCCGACTCCGGCAGCTGCCCGCTGCGGTTGCCGAGCTGGTAGAAGGTGCCGGCCACCCGGAAGGCGACGAAGACGTCGATGTGGCACTGCCGTCCGTCGCTCAGGGGGAGGAGCAGCTTGATGTCGCCGCCCGACATCCGGAGCAGGGTCCAGCCGCGGCGCCGCAGCTCGCGCTCGACGCGGTAGGACTCGAGGATCAGGTCCCCCGGCGACCGCGTGTGGCTCAGGTAGCAGACGTCGGTGTCGGAGTCGTGGGCGATCATCGCGCCATCGCGGACCGCGCCGAGCAGGGCACCGTAGTTGAGGTAGGCCTCCAGGCCGCAGCCCTCGGTGAGGTCACGCAACGCTCGCTGGGTCCCGGCGAGGATCTCGTCGCGGACGCCGTCGTCGGTCGCGGCGAAGGCGCGGCAGAGGTGGCCCACCTTGTCGACGGCCAGGGGCAGCCCCTGCGGGTCCACGATGGCCACCCGTCCCTCGCCGGAGCCGAGGCTCACGTCCTCGTCGACGAGCACCCGCGCGCCCGAGGGGTCCGCGACCCGGACCCGGGCCCGGCCGTCGAGGAACGGGCGCAGCACGTGCGGCCACTCGACGAGGACGCCGCCCCGGTGGGCGTGGCCGTCGCGGGCCGGGGTGAACGCCCAGACGTAGCGACCGTCCACGCTGAGCACCAGGGGCTCGTCGCCGGAGGTGCGGACGTGGACGCCTCGGTCGTCGACGCTCGCGGCGCCCGTCGCTGTGGCTGTCACGGGACTGTCACGCGGGACGGGTCGCGGCGATCAGCGCCCGGAGCTGGGTGCTGGAGGTGTGCACCGTGTAGGGGAAGTAGACGATCTCGACGCCGTACGGCGAGAGCCGCTGCTCGAGCGCGCGACCTCGTTCGCTGTCCTTCCAGTCGTCGCCCTTGAACAGCCGGTGGAACCCGACCTCACGCCACGCGTCGACCTTGTCGGACGTCTGCTCGGCGTAGGTGGCGTCGACGATGCCGACGGAGTCCACGATCGCGATCCGCTCCTCCAGCGGCACGAACGGCGCGATCCCCTTGACCTGCTCGCACACCTCGTCGGAGACGACCCCGGCCACGAGCACGTCGCAGAGCTCCCGCGCCTGCCGCAGGACGTTGAGGTGGCCGACGTGGAACAGGTCGAAGACACCCGGGACGTAGCCGATCAGTGGTCCCGTCGTCATCGGCCCTTCACCTTCACTAAGTCAATATGATTACTCAACTTTAGCGGACCCACAGGCGACCGCGTGGGAGGTACTGCTGGGGAGTAGCGCTACCGTGTTCGGCCGTGAGCCCCCGAGAGCCGGGGTCTGAGCAGGAAGAAAGCAGCAGGACGCACCTCGTGGCACACAAGCTCGTCATCGTCGAGTCGCCGAAGAAGGCCCAGATGCTGGGTGACTTCCTCGGCCCCGGCTATGTCGTCGAGTCCTCCATCGGCCACATCCGCGACCTCCCGCAGAGCGCCGCGGACACCCCCGCGAAGATCAAGGACAAGCCGTGGGGCCGGCTCGCGGTCGACGTCGAGAACGGCTTCCAGCCCTACTACGTGGTGCCCCGCGACAAGAAGGCGCACATCGCCAAGCTCAAGTCGCTGCTCAAGGACGCCGACGAGCTCTACCTCGCCACGGACGAGGACCGCGAGGGCGAGGCGATCGCCTGGCACCTGCTCGACGAGCTGAAGCCGAAGAACATCCCGGTGCACCGGATGGTCTTCCACGAGATCACCAAGCAGGCGATCCTGGCGGCCGTCGCCAACCCGCGGCAGATCAACGACGACCTCGTCGAGGCCCAGGAGGCGCGCCGCATCCTGGACCGCCTCTACGGCTACGAGGTCTCGCCGGTGCTGTGGAAGAAGGTGATGTCCGGCCTGTCGGCCGGGCGCGTGCAGTCGGTGGCGACCCGGCTGGTCGTCGACCGCGAGCGGGACCGGATCAAGTTCCGGGTGGCGTCGTACTGGGACCTCGAGGGCACCTTCGACGCCGGCTCGGGCAAGGAGCCGCGGATGTTCCCGGCCCGCCTGCACTCGATCGACGACGTACGGGTGGCCGGCGGCTCCGACTTCGGTTCCGACGGCGAGCTCAAGGGCAAGAAGGACCGCGTCCACCTCGACCGGGCGCGCGCCGAGGGGCTCGTCGAGGCGCTGCACGACACGTCGTACGCCGTCCGGTCGGTGGAGGCCAAGCCCTACCGCCGCTCGCCCTACGCGCCGTTCCGCACCACCACCCTCCAGCAGGAGGCCAGCCGCAAGCTCGGCATGAGCGCCTCGGTGACGATGTCGGTGGCGCAGCGGCTCTACGAGGGCGGCTACATCACCTACATGCGCACCGACTCCACGACGCTGTCGGGCACGGCGGTCAACGCGGCCCGCTCGCAGGTCCGTGAGCTCTACGGGCCGGAGTACCTCCCCGACGTGCCGCGCACCTACGCCTCGAAGGTCAAGAACGCCCAGGAGGCGCACGAGGCGATCCGCCCGTCGGGCGACGCCTTCCGCACGCCCGGCCAGACCGGGCTGTCCGGCGACCAGTTCCGGGTGTACGAGCTGATCTGGCAGCGCACCGTGGCCTCGCAGATGAAGGACGCCACCGGCCAGAGCGTGTCGGTGCGGATCGGTGGCCGGGCCTCCGACGGCCGCGACGTGGTGTTCGCCGCGTCGGGCCGGGTGATCACCTTCCACGGGTTCCTCAAGGCGTACGTCGAGGGCACCGAGGGCGGGAAGCGCAGCGACGACGACCAGGTGCCGCTGCCCGAGCTGGCCGAGGGCGAGGCGGTCAACGCCGCGTCGCTGACCGCGCAGGGACACGAGACCAAGCCGCCGGCGCGCTACACCGAGGCCACCCTGATCAAGGAGCTCGAGGACCGCGAGATCGGCCGGCCGTCGACGTACGCCTCGATCATCGGCACCATCATCAACCGCGGCTACGTCTACAAGCGGGGCACCGCCCTGGTGCCGGCGTGGATCGCGTTCTCCGTGGTCCGGCTGCTGGAGGAGCACTTCGAGCGACAGATCGACTACGAGTTCACGGCCCGGATGGAGGACGTGCTCGACGAGATCGCCGCGGGGCAGTCCGACCGCAACACCGAGCTCGCCGAGTTCTACTACGGCTCGGACGACGTGACCGGGCTGCACACCCTGGTCACCGAGCTCGGCGACATCGACGCCAAGGAGCTGGCGACCTTCCCGATCGGCGGGCCCGACAGCGGCATCGTGCTGCGGGTCGGTCGCTACGGGCCCTACCTCGAGGGTCCGGACGACGAGGGCAACCCCGTCGGTCGCCGGGCCAACGTCCCCGACGACCTGCCTCCCGACGAGCTGACCCTGGAGAAGGCGCGCGAGCTGTTCGCCACGCCTGCGGGCGAGGAGGTCGTCCTCGGTCAGCATCCCGAGTCGGGCCTGACCGTCGTCGCCAAGAACGGCCGCTACGGCCCCTACGTCACCGAGGTGCTGCCCGAGGACGCCAAGAAGTCGGCGCGCCCGCGCACCGGATCGCTCTTCAAGTCCATGTCGGTCGACGCGATCACCCTCGACGACGCGGTCAAGCTGCTGAGCCTCCCGCGGGTGGTCGGTCACGACGCCGAGGGCGTCGAGATCACCGCCCAGAACGGCCGTTACGGGCCCTACCTGAAGAAGGGCACCGACTCGCGCACCATCGCCTCGGAGGAGCAGCTGCTCACCATCACCGAGGACGAGGCGCTGGCGATCTACGCGCAGCCCAAGCAGCGCGGCCGCGGCGCGGCCACCGCGCCGCTCAAGGAGCTCGGCAACGACCCGGTCTCCGGCCAACCCATCGTGGTCAAGTCCGGGCGCTTCGGTGAGTACGTGACGGACGGCGAGTTCAACGCCACGCTCCGCAAGGACGACACGGTCGAGGCGCTCACCCTCGAGCGCGCGGCCGAGCTGCTCGCCGAGCGCCGCGAGCGCGGCCCGGCCAAGAAGACCGCCAAGAAGACCGCCAAGCGGGCGCCCGCGAAGAAGTCGGCCAAGAAGGCGACGGCCAAGAAGCGCTAGTCCGTTGGTCGAGGAGGTTGCGCTAGCAACCGTCACGAGACCCCGGTACAGGTCTGCCTACCTCTCACCGGGTTTCGAGACGCGCCACGCAGCCCCTCCTCCGTCGGGTGTGCGTCGGCGCTCCTCAACCGGGCAGCCTTCACCTTGCCCTCGCAGGCTCGGGCAAGGGGCTACCCCCACCAGAACGACGTCGCGATGATCGCGTAGAGGGCGACCAGGGTGGCGCCCTCGAGCCACGTCGACTCGCCGTCCAGCGCGATCATGGCGGCCAGCAGCACCGAGAGCAGCAGCACCGCCACGAGCATCGGTGGGAAGACCAACGTCAGGGTGGCCAGCCCGAACACCTGGCTGACGATCACCAGCACGGGTGCGAGCACCAGGGCGATCTGGATCGGGCTGTTGAGCACGACCGAGAAGGCGTACTCCGACTGGCCCTTGGCCGCCAGCTGGACGCCCACGACGTTCTCGATGGCGTTGCCGGCGATCGCGACGATGACCAGGCCGGCGAAGGCCTGGGAGATCCCGGCCGACTCCATCGCGGGCTCGAGCGCGGAGACGAACCAGTCGGAGACGAACGCCGCGGCCACGCCGGCGACCGCCAGCATGCCGACGGCCAGGGCGAGCGGCCAGCGGGGCGGCTCCTGGTCGGCGGGGGCGGCGCCGTCGGACTTGTCCCGACGCAGGGAGAACGGCAGCGAGAGCGCGAAGAGCGCGAGCAGCACCACCGAGACGATGAGGGAGAAGGTCTTGTCGTGTGGCTCGGCCGGGGTGTGCAGCCAGTGCGCGAGCGAGGGGATCGCCATCGCGAACACCGAGAGCGCCATCAACACGACGATGGTGCGGGCCCGCTCCGAGCCGAGCTGCTGGGTGCCGTGCTTGAGGCCGCCGACCAGGAACGCCAGGCCGAGCACGAGCAGCAGGTTGGCCAGGATCGAGCCGATCAGGGCGGCCTGGACGACCGCCACCAGCCCCGCCCGCAGCGAGAAGATGCAGATGAACAGCTCGGGCAGGTTGCCGAGCGCGGACTGGAGCACGCCGGTCGCGCCCGGGCCGAACCGGTCGCCGAGCTGCTCGACCGACAGCCCCACCAGCGAGGCCAGGATGCAGATCGCGCCGGCGGCCAGCACGAACGCCAGCCCGCTGGACCAGCCGGCGTAGTGCGCCAGCCCGGCCAGCACGATGAGCACCGCGCCGCCCCCGAGCATCAGCTTGTCCGACCTGACCAGGACCGATGCCGTCGCCGTACTCACCCGGCGCAGGCTAGTGCCCCACGGGCTCACGCTCACCGTCACCCGGGTAGGAGCGGCGCCGGTAGACACCTCGGGACGGACTCGAGTCTCGGGAGGACCGCCCACATGACCAGCCCGACCAGCCCACGCCCCACGCAGCCCACGCGCCGCACCGTCGTCACCGGTGCCGCGGCCGGAGTCGCCGCCACCGCCGCGGCCGTCACCGCAGGGCCGGCCTCGGCCGCTGCGGGTGGCAGCACCAGCCGCACGATCAAGCTGACCGTGCTGGGCACGACCGACCTGCACGGCAACGTCTACAACTGGGACTACTACAAGAACGCCGAGTTCGACGACGCCGCCCACAACGACATCGGTGTGGCCAAGGTCAAGACGGTCATCGACCGCGAGCGGGCGGCGCGGGCCGGCCAGGCGGTGCTCACCCTCGACGCGGGTGACACCATCCAGGGCACGCCACTGGCCTACTACTACGCCAGGGTGCAGCCGATCGGCGGCAACGTCATCCACCCGATGGCCAGGGCCATGAACCTGATCGGTTACGACGCCGCCGCGCTCGGCAACCACGAGTTCAACTACGGAATCCCGCTGCTCCGTACCTTCGAGTCGCAGCTGAACTTCCCGCTCCTCGGTGCGAACGCCGTCGACCCGGCGACCAAGCGGCCGGTCTTCCCGCCGTACATCATCAAGCGGATCAAGGTCGACCGCGGTCCCGACCTCACGGTCGGCATCCTCGGCCTGACCAACCCGGGCATCGCGATCTGGGACAAGGCCAACGTCGAGGGCAAGATGGAGTTCCCCGGGCTCGTCGAGCAGGCCAAGAAGTTCGTCCCCGAGCTCAAGGCCAAGGGCTGCGACATCGTGGTGATCTCGGCCCACTCCGGCGCCGACACCTCGTCCTCGTACGGCGACGCGCTGCCGTACCCCGAGAACGCCGCCACCCTCGTCGCCGAGCAGGTGGCCGGCGTGGACGCGATCCTCGTCGGCCATGCGCACGTCGACATCCCGACACGCGCGGTCACCAGCCTGGTGACAGCGAACAAGAAGGTCGTGCTCTGCGAGCCGCTGTTCTGGGGCAAGAAGGTCGCGGTCTTCGACATGGAGCTCGAGCGGCACGGCAACCGGTGGCGCCTGACCACGATCACCTCGAACACGCTCCCCACCAACACGGCCGACGCCGACCCGGCCGTCGCCGCCGCCGTGCGGGAGCAGCACGAGACCGTCGTCGCTTACGTGAACTCGGTCGTCGGCACCTCGGCCGTAGCCATGAACGCGACGCGGGCCGTCGTCGAGGACGCGCCGATCATCGACTTCGTCAACTACGTGCAGGCGCTGACCGTCAAGGCGGCGCTGACCGGGTCGGACGCCGGCCTGCCGGTGATCTCGATCGCCGCGCCGTTCAACCGTGCGGCGTCCTTCCCCCAGGGCAACGTCACGATCCGCGACGTGGCGGGTCTCTACATCTTCGACAACACCCTGCTCGCGAGCCGGGTGACCGGTGCCCAGGTCCGCGACTACCTGGAGTTCTCGGCCAACTACTTCAAGGCGGTCATGAACACGGGTCCCGTCGCCATCGCCGACGTGACCAACGCACCGACCGGGATCGCGCCGGGCGGCACCCCCGACTACAACTACGACATCGTGGCGGGGCTCGACGGCAAGCTGGCCTACGACATCGACCTCGCCAAGCCGGTCGGCTCGCGAATCACCAACCTGACCTACGCCGGAGCCCCGATCGACCCGGCGCAGGAGTTCGTGATGGCGGTCAACAACTACCGCCAATCGGGTGGCGGCAACTTCCCGCACATCAAGACGGCCCCCGTGGTCTACAACCGGCAGGTCGAGATCCGGCAGCTCCTCATCGACTGGGTGGTGGCCAACGGCGAGATCGACCCCGCGGACTTCGCCAGCGTCGACTGGAGGCTCGTCGCGAACGGCGCGGCGATCACCGTCACCTGACCGTCCCGACGCTGGTCGGGGAAGGCGCCCTGGCGCCTGTCACGAGACCCGGCGAGAGGTCTCTCGTCCGGTGCGGGGGTCTCGTGACGGTCGCTGCGCGACCTCCTCGACCAACGGGCCCGTCACCTGACCGTCCCGACGCTGGTCGGGAAGGCGCCCTGGCGCCTGTCACGAGACCCGGCGAGAGGTCTCTCGTCCGGTGCGGGGGTCTCGTGACGGTCGCTGCGCGACCTCCTCGACCAACGGGCCCGTCACCTGACCGTCCTGACGCTGGTCGGGGAAGGCGCCCTGGCGCCTGTCACGAGACCCGGCGAGAGGTTCTCGTCGGTGCGGGGGTCTCGACGGTCGCTGCGCGACCTCCTCGACCAACGGGCGCCGGTCTCGTGACGGTCGCTGCGCGACCTCCTCGACCAACGGGAGCGCGACCTCCTCGACCAAGGTCGCGACCTCCTCGACCGGCGGGCTCGTCACCGGTCGATCCCGGGGTGGGTGGGCCCCGGTAGCGTCGGGCCCACCATGAGCTGGCCCGGCGTCTACACGAGCATCGGCGTCTTCGTCTGCTTCGAGGGCGGCGAGGGCGCCGGCAAGTCCACGCAGTCCCGCGAGCTCCGGCGCTGGCTGGAGGCGGAGGGGTACGCCGTGCGGCTGACCTTCGAGCCCGGTGACACCGAGGTCGGGCGCAAGCTCCGGCAGATCGTGCTCGACCCGGCCACCGGCGAGCTGTCCGACCGCACCGAGACGTTGCTCTACGCCGCCGACAAGGCCGAGCACGTGCACACCGTCGTGCGACCGGCCCTCGACCGCGGCGAGGTCGTCATCACCGACCGCTACGTGGACTCGACGCTGGCCTACCAGGGGGCCGGCCGCCCGCTCGAGGTCGCCGAGGTCGAGCACGTCGCGCGGTGGGCCACCCACGACCTGCGGCCGCACCTGACGGTCGTCCTCGACCTCGAGCCCAGCCACGGGCTGGGCCGGTTCGAGGCCCGCGACCGGATCGAGGGTGAGTCGGTGGAGTTCCACCAGCGCGTGCGCGAGGCCTACCACCGGCTCGCGGGCGAGAGTCCCGATCACTACCTCGTGCTCGACGCCCGGCTCCCGGTGGCCGTGATCGCGGCGGCGGTGGCCGAGCGCCTCCAGCCCCTGCTGCACCAGGCGAAGAAAGCATGACCGTATGGGACCGGCTGGTCGGGCAGGGCCGGGCGATCGAGGCGATGAAGGCCGCAGCCGCCGGGCACGGGATGAGCCACGCCTGGCTGTTCACCGGGCCGCCCGGCTCGGGACGCTCCAACGCGGCCGTGGCCCTGGCGGCGGCGCTCCAGTGCGAGCAGGGCGGCTGCGACGCCTGCCACGCGTGTCACACCGTGCAGGCGGGCAGCCACGCCGACGTGACGGTCGTCCGCACCGAGAAGCTCTCCATCGGCGTCGACGAGGTCCGTGACCTGGTCCGCCGCTCCGCCCTGGCGCCCAACGGCCGGCGCTGGCAGGTGATGATCGTGGAGGACGCCGACCGGCTGACCGACCAGGCGTGCAACGCGCTGCTCAAGGCCATCGAGGAGCCCACCGACCGCACCGTCTGGATGCTCTGCGCGCCGACCGTGGAGGACGTGCTGCCCACGATCCGGTCGCGCTGCCGCCTGCTCACCCTGTCCACGCCCGACCACCGAGGAGGTGGCGGCCTTCCTGGTCCGTCACGACGAGGTCGCCGCGGGGCTCGCGTCGTACGCCGCCCGCGCCAGCCAGGGCCACATCGGCCGGGCCCGGGCGCTGGCCCGCGACGAGGCGACCCGCAACCGCCGCCGCGAGGTGGTCACCATCCCCGCGCAGCTGACCTCGCTCGGCGCGTGCATGACGGCGGCCACCAACCTGGCCGAGGTGACCAAGGAGGAGGCCGACCTGATCACCGTCGCGCTCGACGAGCGGGAGAAGGCCGACCTCGACCTGTCCTACGGCGTGGTCGAGCGCGGCCGCCGGCCCCGCGACTATGCCCCCGCGCTGGCCGCCCTCGAGCGGGCCCAGAAGACCCGGGCCAAGCGCCGCCAGCTCGACGTGGTCGACCGTGGCCTGATGGACCTGGCCTCGGTCTACCGCGACGCCATCGCGCAGGCCACCGGCTCGAGCGCCGCGCTGGTCAACGAGGAGATCCGCGGTGACATCGCCGAGATCGTGCGCAGCTCGACCCCGGAGCTCAACCTGCGCCGGATCCAGTGGATCTTCGAGGCCCGCGAGCAGATGCTCGAGTTCAACGTCCCCGTCCAGCTGGCGTTGGAGAGCATGATGCTCGCCCTCAAGGTGCCCCAACAGTCGACCCAGCAATTGACCCAGGAGTCGGGGCCAGGAGTCGGGCCAGGAGTCGGGCCAGTCATTCACGCAGTCTTCCCCGCAGGGCAGCCGGTGAGGCGGGGCGTCGCCCTCTTCGTGGTCCTCGCCCTCGTGCTGGCGGGTGTCGGGACCCTGGCCTACGTCATCGCCGGGAGCGCCGGCGCCGACTACGACCCCGTCCCCGTCGCCGTACCCGCCGACACACCCCCGGCGCAGCAGCCGCCCGACCCCGCCCTCGCCCGCTTCTACGAGCAGCACCTCGACTGGTCCGCGTGCGGGTCCGACGAGTGCGCCACGCCTCACGGTGCCCCTCGACTACGCCGCGCCCGACGGGGAGACCATCGGCATCCACGTGGAACGGCGGCCGGCCGACGACGAGTCCGCCAAGCTCGGCGCCATGCTGGTCAACCCCGGCGGCCCCGGCGAGCCCGGCACCACCGTGGCGGCCAGCGCGAGCGGATACTTCCGGGAGCCGCTCCTCCGCTACTTCGACATCGTCGGCTTCGACCCGCGCGGCACCGGTCAGAGCGACCCCGTCGACTGCCTCAGCGACAGCGCGCTCGACACCTACGTCGCCGCCGATCCGGATCCCTCGACCCCTGCGGAGACGCGCGAGTTCGTGCAGCAGGCGCGCGCTCTCGGCCGCGGCTGCCGGCAGCTCTCCGGAGAGCCTGGCCTCGCACATCTCGACCGTCGAGGCCGCCCGCGACATGGACGTGCTGCGCGCCGCCCTCGACGAGCAGGTGATGACGTACTTCGGCTTCTCCTACGGCACCGAGCTGGGCGCGACCTACGCCGAGCTCTTCCCCGGTCGGGTCGGCAGGTTCGTCCTCGACGGGGCGGTGGACCCCACGCTCGGCGCGAGGGAGGAGGCGCTCACCCAGGCCAAGGGCTTCGAGACGGCCCTGCGCGCCTACGTCGCCAACTGCCTCGATGTGACCGACTCCTGCTTCCTCGGCGACTCCGTCGAGGAGGGGCTGCAGCGGATCCACGACCTCCTGGCGCAGATCGAGCAGCAGCCGTTGCCGACCACGAGTGGGCGCGACCTCACCGGTGGCCTGGCCCTCTACGGCGTGATCACGCCCTTGTACTCCCGCAGCACCTGGATCCTGCTCAGCCAGGCCCTGCGTTCGGCGATGGACGGCGACGGTTCGGACCTGATGCGGCTCGCCGACCTCTACACGTCCCGCAGCTCCGACGGGAGCTACTCGAAGAACACCATGGAGGCGTTCCCCGCGATCAGCTGCCTCGACGATCCCGAGGGCATCAGACCGTCGGAGGTGCCGGCCGAGTACCCCGCCTTCGACGAGGCGTCACCGACGTTCGGACGGTCGTTCGCCTGGGGGCTGGTCGCCTGCCGGCACTGGCCGCCGGCCCGCGGTGTGCACCCCGAGCCGCTGACCATCGACGCGGCCGGCGCCCCACCGATCGTCGTCGTCGGCACCACCCGCGACCCCGCGACGCCGCTGGCCTGGGCGCAGGCGCTGGCCTCGCAGCTCGACTCCGGGGTGCTCATCGAGCGCGACGGCGACGGCCACACCGGCTACAACTCCGGCAACGACTGCGTCGACGGGGCCGTCGAGTCCTACCTCGTCGAGGGGAAGGTCCCCCCAGACGGGCTCACGTGCTAGTGCGAGGCACTTGCGGGCACGAGGACTCAACGGACCCCGACGACGACCCCCCTCTCGGCGCCGGCCGACGCTCCCCCTTCGTTCGGCCGGCGTTCGCGGTGCCGCAGCACCCGGGCCACGACCGCCGGCCGCAGCAGGCGCTGCGGCCCGTCGGCCAGGTGGGCGACGCGGATGAACGTGGTGGCGAGCGTGGCGTCGGTGCAGGCGGCCCGCAGCAGCCGGGCCAGGTACGTGCTCATCACCCGTTGCCGCAGTGACGTGGTCCCGTCCTCGGCCGGGGTGTCGCCGACGGCGATCGTCCACGGGGTCTCGATCGCCCGGGCCGCGGCCGCGTGGAACTGCGCGGCCAGGTCCGGGCCCGGGTCCGAGAGGCAGCGGTCCAGCGCGACGGCCTCGATGGCCGCCACCGTCATGCCCTGCCCGTAGACGGGGTCGAAGGCGCACAGGGCGTCCCCGGTGACCAGCAGGCCGGCCGGGAAGGCCGTCAGCCGGTCGTAGTGGCGGCGCCGGTTGGCGGGGAAGCGGTACGTCGCTCCGTCATCGACGGGCGTCAGCCCGCCGATCGTCCTGGCGAGGGCCGACGAGGACAGGGTCCCCGCCCAGGCGGCGAAGTCCGGCCAGTCCACCGGCGGCGTCACGCCGCCGCGTCCGATGAGGCTCACCACCCGCAGCCCGCCCTCCTCGGCGAGCATGATGCCGCCGCGGGGGATGCCGGGCTGCGCCGACACCGCGACCGCGAGGGGCGTCGACCCGTCCCCGGCCTCCCGCAGCCGGAACGTGGTGTAGCGCTTGTCCACGCGGCGTACCTCCTCCTCCGGAGGCCGGTAGCCACGACGTTCGAGCCACTCCGGCGTGCGGGAGTTGCGACCCGAGGCGTCGACGACCAGGTCGGCCGGTACCAGGCGGGTGGACCCGCCGTCCCGGTCCTGGACGACGACGCCCACGACGCGGCGCTCGTCGGCGGAGAAGGCGAGGTCCAACACCGAGGTGTCGTCGCGCAGCTCGACCCCCGCGCGGGCGACGAGCCGCTCGCGGACGTACCACTCGAGGAGCGGCCGGCCCACCAGCAACATCTGCAGCCCGGTGTCGCAGGAGGCCAGCGGCCGGGGCGTGAAGCACCAGGTCCCGGACCGGCCCGGGTCGCCGATCCGGCCGCCGCGGCGGACCAGGTCCTCGGTGCTGCCGGGGAACATCTCCTCGATGATCCGCCGGCCCTCGGCGAGCAGGCCGTGCGCGTGCCGGCCCTGAGGGACGCCGCCGCGTGCCGCCGGCGTCCCGGGCAGGTCGTCACGGTCGAGCAGGGTGACGCGGTCGAAGTGGTCGCCCAGGGTGCGGGCGGCCAGCAGCCCGGCGATGCTGGCGCCGATCACGACGGCGTGCCTCCGGCCGCTACCCCGGTGGCCGGAGTGGTGGTCATGTCGCTGCCTCACGCCGTCGGGGCGAGGATGGCGCCCACGGTCCCGCCGATGCGGTCGAGCGCGACGGTGCGGAACTGGGTCGGGTGCGGCCCGGTGAGCCGCGCCACCTGCGCGTGACCGGCCTGCGGGCTCGGGCAGTAGACCTTCTCCACGTCCTTCTGGCGCACGGTGACGACCGGGGTGCCGTTGACGTTGAAGCGCACCAGGAACTGCGCACCCAGGCGCTGGGAGTCCGGCACCGGCACGACGGTGCAGCTGAACGTCGGCTTGGCGTCGATGCTGACGTGCGGGATCTTGCGTCCGTAGGACCGGGTCAGCAGGAGGGAGCCGTCGGCGTTCTCGACGAACGGCGCAAAGATCATGGTGTCCTTGTCCTCGTTGCCGATGAAGGCGTCGTTGCCGTCACCGGGGGCCCAGATGTTGATGTCGTCGCCGGTGTCACCGACCAGCACGTCGCTGTTGGGGGAGGTGCCCTTCTCCGGTCCGCCGATCAGGATGTCGTCGTCGGCGCCCGCGAGCAGCGTGTCGTCGCCGAGCTTGCCGATGAGCAGGTCGTCGTTGTCGCGCCCGAACAGGACGTCGGTGTTGTCCATGTCCTGCTTGGCGGCCACCCCGGGGGGCTGGATGAACGGGTTGGCGGCGTTGTCGTTGTCGAGGCCCACGGTCACGTCCTTGGCGGGCGTGCCGGGCTCGAGCACCGCGGAGGAGGCGCCCGCCAGGCCGACGACGAGCGACGCCGGCGGCGACCACGCCGGCCGCGAGGCCGTGCCGCCGGGCCGCGCGGGCCGGGTTCCGCCGTACGGGAGCCGAGGATGTCGAGAAGCTGTTCACGCTGATCCCTTTCGCTGGTCCGGTGTGCCACGTCGGGTGGCACGTCGGGGGTGTCCATCGGTGCCATGAACGCTAGGCAGTGCGGACCGTGGTGCACATGGGGAAGCCACCTCAGATCCGGCGCCCGGCGCGCCCCAGGCCTCCTTAGTCGAGTGACGTGGGAGCCCGGGAGGCGCATCATGGTGCGGATGGCCGAACCCTCGGGAGCTCGGCTGGTGGGTCGTGAGGGCCCGCTCCGGTCGCTCCAGGACGCTCTGGTCCGGGCCTCCGTCGGCCGACCGTCGGCGGTGGTGGTCTCGGGCGAGCTCGGCGTGGGCAAGACCCGCCTGGTACGTGAGTTCCTGGCCGGCGCCGACGCCGAGGTGTTCGCGGGGGCCTGCGTGCCGGTGCTCGGTGAGCCACTCCCGTACGCCGCGCTGACCCAGGCCCTGCGCGCAGCGGCACGGGGGTCGTCCGGCAGGCGCTCGCGCGGTCACCGGAGCTCGCCCGGTTGATGCCGGGCGACGCGGACGCCCGCGGAGACCGGCGAGGACCCCGGTGCGGCCGGCTCACGGCTGCGGCTCTTCCAGTCCGTCCTCGGCCTGCTCGGCCAGCTGGGCGCCGGCCGGCCCGTGGTGCACGTCGTCGAGGACGTGCAGTGGGCCGACCGCTCGACCCTGGACCTGCTGGCGTTCCTGGCCGCCAACCTCAACGACGAGCGGGTCCTGGTCCTGCTCACGCTGCGCGACGACACCCCCGACGACCCGCGGATGGTGTCCTGGCTGGCCGAGACTTCGGCCGGCTCTGGCCCGTGGAGCGGGTGGCGCTGGAGCGGCTGGACCGCGCGGACACGGCGACGCTCGTGGCCGAGCTGCGCGGGGAGACCGCCAGCGAGGCGGTCGTCGACGACGTCGTGGCCCGGTCGGCCGGCAACCCGCTGTTCGTCGAGCAGCTCGCCCTGGCGGCGGGCGAGGGCTCGCCGCTCCCGCGCACCTTGCACGGACTGCTGTCGGGCCGGGTCGCGCACCTGCCCGAGGAGAGCCGGCGGGTCCTCGGGGCCGCGGCGCTGATCGGCCGGGCCGCCACCCTGCCGCTGCTGGCGCGGACCCTCGAGGTGGAGCCCGTGGCGCTCGAGGCGGCCCTGCGGCCGGCGCTGGCGGCCCACGTCCTGGAGGTCGGCGACGACCTCCGGGTGGACTTCCACCACCCGGCGTTCCGGGAGGTGGTCGAGGCCGACCTGCTGCCCGGCGAGCGGCTCCGGCTCCACCTGGCCGCGGCCTGGGCCCTCGAGGGCGAGGTCGTCCGTGACCCGACCATCGTCGGCGAGGTGGCCCGGCACTGGCTGGTGGTCGGCGACGTGGCGAAGGCGCTCGCGGCATCGCAGCAGGCGGGCGCGGCGTACGCCGGGATGTACGCCTTCGGAGCGGCCACGCGCGTATGCCACCGTGCTCGACCTCGTCGACCAGGTGCCGAACGACCGTCGACGTCGTCGAGACCACCCTGCTGGCGGCGGACGCGGCCGACCTGGCCGGGGAGACCCAGGCCGCGCTCGACCTGCTCGGCCGAGCTCGACTCCAGGCCGCCGTCGGCGACCGGGGTCCGGGCGGCGGCGCTGGCCCGGGTGGCCTCGATCCAGTTCCGCAAGGGCGACGGCGAGGCGGCCGACGGGGCCTACCAGGACGCCCTGGCCCTGGTCCCCGCGGGGGAGACGAGCGTGCTCGCCGCCCGGGTCCTGGCCGGGATCGCGCTGCTGGCGGTCGGCTGGTCGCGGCTCGACGAGGCGCGAGGCGGCCGCCGTCGAGGCGCTGCGCGTGGCCCGCGCCGTCGGCGCCCGGAAGGAGGAGGGGGTCGCGCTGCAACGCGCTGGGCTGCGTGGCCGCCATGCGGGGACGGCTGGACGAACGGTGTCGCGGCGGTGACGCGAGTCGCTGGTCATCGCCCGCGAGCTGCGAGGACCCCCAGAGCCTGGGCACGGCCTACATCAACCTGAGTCACGTGCTCGGTCTGGCCGGCCGGGTCGACGAGGCCCTCGAGCTGAGCCGGGTCGGGATCCTCGACCTGACCCGGGTCGGGCAGCAGCGTCAGCAGGGCAGCCTGCTGCTGAACAACGTGAGCGAGCTGCTGGTGGAGGCGGGCCGCTACGCCGAGGCCCGCGAGCTGCTGGACCAGGCACTGGCCCGGCACCCGCGCGGCATCCAGCGCGGCGCCGGTCCTGCGGCTGTCGGCGGCGATCGCGATGGTGACCGGGGACCTGGCCACCGCCTGGGAGCGTTGCGAGCAGGCCCGACTGACCATCGAGGCGGAGAACGCCCCGACCGCCTGGCTGCGGGACGTGCTGGAGACGGCGGCCGAGATCGAGCTGTGGTCCGGCCGACCCGACGCGGCCTACCAGGTCGTGCTCGACGGCCTGGACCTGGTGGCCGGCACCGACGAGGAGGCCTTCGCGATCCCCCTCGTCGCCCTCGGGCTGCGGGCCCTCGCCGACTCCGCGGCCGTGCACCGCGACCATCGCTCGCGCACCCGCCGGGTCGCGCAGCGGTCGACGCTCGTCGTCCTCCTCGGCGGCATCACCAGTCGGCCGGACACGGCGGCCCAGCCGCAGGCGGCGGCCCTGGACCAGTGGGTGCGGGCCGAGCTGGCGCGCCTGGACCAGGAGGAGTCCGCGGACCTGTGGGCCGGTGCTCGCGGAGGCCTGGGCCGAGCTGGGCCGGCCGTTCCGGGCGGCGTACTCCCGGTGGCGTGAGGCCGAGGCCCGGCTCACCCTGGGCGTGTCGGCCGCCTCCCTCGGGGCGCTCCGCTCGGCGCACGCGGCGGCCGTCGCCCTGGGCGCCCAGCGGCTGGTGGAGGAGGTCGAGACGCTCGCCACGTGGTACCGCGCCGACCTGCTTCCCGCCCAGGTCGAGGTGACGCAGGGCGATCCCCTGGCGGCGTACGCCCTCACCGAGCGGGAGCGGGAGGTGCTCGCCGCCCTGGCGGCCGGGCACACCAACCGCGAGATCGCCGAGGCGATGTTCATCAGCGTCAAGACGGCCTCGGTGCACGTCTCCAACATCCTGCGCAAGCTGGACGTCTCCGGGCCGCCAGGAGGCGGCCCGGATCGCGCACCGGCTCGGCGTCGGGGCCGAGGCGGTCGAGCGCCCGCCCGGGGCGACCACCCGCGGAACCTGAGGTGCTCGTCCGACACGTGCGGCAGGTGCCCCCTTGCCCTTGATCGGTCACCCGATCGGCTCGGCCACCTGGCGCACGCGGTTGACCGCGAGCTCGATCATCAGCCCGGCGGCGGGGGAGAGGGTGGCGTCGACCCGGTGCACGATGGCGAAGGTCTCGAACTGGCGTGGTCGTAGCACCGTCCAGCTCGCGTGCGGCGCCAGCCGCGGCACCAGCTCCCGCGCGGCTCCCTGCGGGACGACGGTGTCGGCCAGCCCCCGGCCCATCAGCTCGATCGCGGTCTCGACGTCCTCGACCTCGATCCGGGTCTGCGGGTTGTGGCCCGCCTCGTGCAGCATCTTGCGCAGCGTGAGCCGCATCGAGTCCGTGGCCCGGAACGTGGTGTCGGCCATGACCAGCTGTGCCTCCGCGAGCCGACGGGCGGTGACCGGGCTCGCCGTACGTACGGGGTCGGCGCTCACGTAGACGAGCTCGTCGCGGGCCACCGGGATCACCTCGAGACCCTCGTTGGTGGGTGGGGCCGCGATCAGGGCCGCCTCGATCCGGCCGCGGCGCAGGTCGTCGAGCACCTCCGAGGAGTTCTGTCCGATGATCTCCACGCGGACGCCGGGATACCGCTCGAGCACGTCCGCGACCAGGCCGGCGCTGGCGTACAGCCGGGCGCTGCCGAACATCCCGAACCGGATGGTCCCGGTCTCGAACGCCTTGACCCGTTGCACCGCCCGTCGTGCCTCCTCCGCGGCCGCCAGGGTGGCCTCCGCGTGCGGGCGCAGCGTGTCGGCGATGGTGGTCGGGACGACGCCGCGCCCGACCCGGCGGAACAGCTGCACCCCGAGCGACTTCTCCAGCGCCCGGACCTGCTCGGAGATGGACGGCTGTGCGTAGCCCAGCTCCTCGGCCGCGGCGGTCAGCGAACCGCGCTCGTAGACGGTGAGGAAGCACCGGAGCTGGTGCAGCGAAAGCATAGGTACAGCCTAGAGGAGCCCTCGGAAAGAGAGGCTACCCCTATGAATGTCGGAGACTCAGAATGGTGAGTAGCACGATCCCACCCGAGCCGGAGGAGGCCACCCATGTTCGACCGTCACTGCTCTGCCTGCGACCGGACCCAGCTCATCTTCCCGAGCCAGGTGACCGGCATGACCAACACCGACCACGGCATCCTGGTCAGCTACACCTGCTGGTGCGGCGCCGAGCAGACCTGGCTCACCGGCACGGCCGGCGGCGCGACTTCGCGCGACCTGGTCGCCGCCTGACGTCTCTCGCTGGTCGAGGCGGTCGCGCCGCGGCACTCCAGTGAGCCGCCTAGCTCTGCCGACCTCGATTCGGCGCCCCCCTCCGGGGTCGGATATTCTCGGCGGGCCGCCCGGACCCGACGTACGTCGACCGTCCGGGCAGCGCGCCGCCTTAGCTCAGTCGGTAGAGCGATTCACTCGTAATGAATAGGTCGTCGGTTCGATTCCGACAGGCGGCTCACTTCGAAGCCCCAGGTCAGAGGCCCAGTCCTCGCCTGGGGCTGCTGCGTTTCCACACCAAGTCGGGTGTGGAGGTCCCTGCTACGCGACACGCCAGCAGTACCCGTCCGCGGACCTTGCGCGCGTCCCTATGACGCCCCGTCATGGCGCCATCACATGTTGTGTCCGGACGACCTGAGGGGAGCAATGCAAGTTCTGCCTGGTGCACTGACATGCCGATGAGCGGACGCCGAATCGGAATCAAGGGAGGCCCCCTCGACGTGCGGTGGCTGAACCCGGAGCGGCATATACGGAACGACGCCGAGGCCGTAGCGTCGAGGGACTCAAGGGAGGTGCGCCATGGAGGTGCTGCTCGGCCTGATCATCCTCACGTTTGCCCTGCTCGGGATCGCTGGCTATCGGCTCTCCGAGCATCGAGGAGATGTGCCCCTCGACGTGACTGCCGAGCGGATAACCGCGACGCCTCCTAGGCTGCGGCCATGCCCCTGACCACCCGGCCGCTCACCCGGGACGACTTCGACCAGTCGATGGCGCTCATCCGCGAGGCGTTCGGCGATCTCCCGCCGGGCGCGACGCCGCCGAGCGCCGACGATCCCGCGCCCCGGCTACCACGCGTTCGGCACGTTCGACGACGGCCACCTCGTGGCGCGGGTGGCGACCCGTGAGTACCACTCGTGGTTCGGCGGCAGCGCCGTACCCACCGGAGGCATCGCCGGCGTCGCGGTGGCCGCCGAGCGGCGGGGCGAGAAGCTGCTCGACGAGCTGTTCCGGGTAGTCCTCGAGGACGGCCTCCGGGAGCGCGGGGAGGCGGTGTCGACGCTGTTCTGCACCGCGCCCGGGATCTACCGCAAGTTCGGCTACGAGCTGATCTCCTCCTACGACACGGTCGAGGTCCCCGCAGCAACGCTGGCCCGGATCGGTGCCCCGGCCGGCGTGCGCACCCGCCGGGCGACGCCCGCCGACTTCGACGCGGTCTGCGAGGTGTACGACGCCTGGGCGGCCGCGCAGAACGGCCCGCTCACGCGCCGCGGCCCGGCGTTCCCGGCCGATGCCAGGGCTTTCATCGACGCGTTCACCGGGGTCACGCTCGCGGTCGACCACGCGGGCGACGTGATCGGCTTCGCGAGCTGGCGGCGCGGCCAGGGGTCCGGCGACTCCTCGACGCTCGAGGTCTTCGACCTGCTCGCGCTGAGCGGCGACGCCTACGGCGCCCTGTGGCGCGTGCTCGGGTCGTTCGGCAGCGTGGTCGGCCAGGTGCGGCTGTGTACGTCGGGCCACGACGTGGCCCGGCTGTGGCTCCCGTCTGCGCACTGGAAGGTCGTGGAGCGGGAGCCGTACATGCTGCGCGTGCACGACGTGCCCGGCGCGTTCGCCGGCCGCGACTGGCCGGTGGACGGCGACGTCGCGTTCTCCGTCGCCGGGGATCACGTCGGGACGACCAACGGGGCCTGGCGCCTGGTGATCGAGCGGGGGAAGGCCACCTGCGCGCCGGCCGCGGCGGCCGACGGTCCCGTCCTGACACCCGGCGGGCTCGCGCTGGCCTGGGCCGGCGCCCAGACCTGCGCCAACCTCCGGATGGCCGGGCACCTCTCCGGCGGCATGGAGAACGACGAGGCCCTCGACCGGGTGCTGGTGCCCCGGCCGATCCACATCCGCGACTTCTTCTGAGTCGCGACGGGGTCCGCCGCAGGTTTCATGCGGAGGGGTCCCTGGAACGCGGCGTCCTGGATGGGGGTGGCCGAGGCTCTGGATCCAACCCGCGCCTCCGGCCCGGCCCCGAGCCCCCCGCGCCGACCTGTCCGGGGCGGGCTGTTCGCTCGTGTGTGACTTGCGTCGCCGACATCGTCACTACCCTCCGGACATGGAGCAGAAACCCGCGACCGTCCGCAAGCCCGACACGTCGCCCACCTTCGCCATCGGCGGGGGCTACGCCATCGTGGCGATCGGGGTGCTGTTGACGATGGCTGGCGGGTTGTTCGCCGTCGCCGGGATGCTGGTCGTCGCCCTCGGTGGCCTGTTCGCGATGATCGGGACCGTTGCGGCTGGTGTCCAGCTCGGCCTCCGGTGGGTCGACTACGACCGCTCTCGGCGAGGCTAGGCGCAGGCAACTGTCGGTCGCATCAAGGCCTCCCGCCCACCCCGATTCGCCCGGGGTGGGCGGTTTCTGTCGTGCCGAGGACGGGTCCCGGCCCGCACACAGTCCGCAAGATGATCACAAGAGTTCAACCAGTACCGCTCCAGCTGGGTGAGCGCCAGAAGGAACTCCGCGATCGCGAGCACCGAAAGAACCCCCGCAGACGGCGCCAGCGTCGCTCCTCCATGCCAGCACTGTGGAGGGGTCACAGGCGCATCCCGGTCACGACAGCCTCCACCGAGACGCCGTGGTCGCCAACGACCGGGACACGCTGGTCGCGCAGCGGCTCTCCGACCTCGCCCAAGTGCTGGCTCATACCGATGAGCGGATGCCGCTTCGAGCCCGGTTGATCAGGGAGTCAGGGCCGAGCGGACCAGTTCGGCCAGGGACGCCATGTCCACCGGGCCTGATGTGTCCACTTCGAGAAGGGGACCCACCCCGAGAGGAGCGACCTCAGCACCCCAGAGTTCCGCGTCCGTGCGGCGGTCATCCAGATGGCGCGGGTCCCGATCGCGACCGTGATAGCGCTCCTGCGCCAGCGAGACGTCGAGGCGACAGCGGATCTCCACGAAGGGTCCCGGCAGGCGACGCACCAGGGGCAAGGCGTAGGGATACCAGGTGCTGTCGATGACGGCGGCGGTGCGGCCCTCGGCGGCGCGTAGCGTTGCTTCGACGGCGGCCTTTCCCAGTTCGCGTGACTCCTCGACTGTGGCGGGAGTGCCCGAGTTGTCCATGAGGGCTTCCTTGAACTCATCCTTTGCCAGGCGGTCGATGCCGAGTTCATCGGCAAGGGCGTGGGACAGCGTCGTCTTGCCCGAGCCTGGCCATCCCCCAACGAGTACGAAGCCCTCCACGGACTCCACTCTGCCCGTTCGACGCCCGCTCCCAACATCCTCACATGGCGCCAGGAGCGCGCGTGCGTGGCCGTTGTCGTCTGCTCGCTGG
This sequence comes from uncultured Actinomycetota bacterium, assembly GCA_963774575.1. Taxonomy (GTDB): domain Bacteria; phylum Actinomycetota; class Actinomycetes; order Propionibacteriales; family Nocardioidaceae; genus Nocardioides. Next base: position 379,790 of record CAVZFO010000015.1, read on the forward strand.
GTAGTCTCGCGCGATGGCGAGGAAGTCCGAGCGTCAAACTGCGCTGAATGTGGTCGAGGCCTATCACGAGGAACAGTTGTCGGTGTTGCTCGGTCGCGCGGGTGATGCTGTCGACAGGTTCCGGTCGGGTGAGGCTGATGCCTTCGAGACCGACGCGGTCTTGTTTCAGTACGGCCGTGCAGCCAAGGAGTTGTGGAAGTTCTGCAACATCGGCGATGCCTTCGCGACGGCAGCCGTGATTGCTGATGGCCCAGCGTTGGATTGGTGGGCACGTGGAGCGTTCCGGAAGCGGTAGCTCGGGCCCGTCGGGCGCAACCTCGGCAGGACCGCGGGGTGCGGTTTCAGGTCCCGGCGGCCATGAAGGCGGCCAGGATGTAGTTGGCGTGCCTGTCGAGGGCGGATCCAGCTGCCGCGCCTGGCACCAGGACAGGTAGCTGCGCAGGTCGGACTCGGCTTGGACGCGGCTCTGGCCCTTGTACCCGGCAAGGAACGCCGCGACGGCAAGCCACAGCCGGTCTCGTACAGGCTCGATGCCATTGGGGGAACTGAAGAATGCACTCATCCGTCGAGTGACCCACCCCCGCGCACGAGCCGTCAGCAGGCGACTACTCGTGGTATGGACGCTCTGAACGCGGCAGATCCGGACGGTCAGTCATCATCCACGGACACATCGGTCATGGCATGGTTCTCCCCCGTAGGTTCGCCCACGTGAAAGTCGTGGTTGCAGGCGGGTCTGGGGCGCTAGGTCGTCGGTTGTGCGCCGACCTCGCAAGCGCCGGCTACGAGGTCGTGGTCCTGACGCGTCGCCAACGCCATGGGCCGCACCGCCAGGTCGAGTGGGATGGACGCACGGTCGGGCCGTGGCGCGAGGAGCTGGAAGGCAGCGCTGTGGTCAACCTGGCCGGTGAACTGGTGGACCGCAGGCCGACAGCGGCCAACGTCTCGCTGCTCACCACCTCCCGCGTCGACCCGACGCTGGCACTAGTCGAGGCGAGCCGCAGCCTCGACGTCCCCGTCCCGGTATGGGTGCAAGCCAGCACGCTGGCGATCTATGGCGACGCTGGCGACCGCGTCCTCGACGAGTTGGCGAAGGCCGCCGAGGGCCCACCCCAGATGGCAGGCGTCGCCCGGGCCTGGGAGGCCGCGGTCGATGGCGCCAACACCGATCGCCTCGTCGTGCTGCGCACGGGGATCGTCCTCGACAATGACGCCCCGGCACTCGACCGGCTCCGGTGGCTGGCCCGATGGGGCCTCGGAGGTCGCGTCGGCCCGGGCACGCAGTGGATCAGCTGGGTCCACATCGACGACTGGCTGGCCATCGTCCGTACCGCCCTCGCGCGGGGATCAGGGCTCGAAGGAGTCCTGCACGCCACCGGCCCCGAGCCGACGCGCAACGCGGACCTCATGGCGGCCCTACGTCGCAGCGTGGGTCGCCCCTTGGCGCCACCGACACCCGCCCTGCTCGTACGCCTCGGCGCAGTGCTGCTGCGCACGGACCCGGCGCTCGCCCTTACCGGACGGCGCGCGGTCCCGGCTCGCCTGCTTGCGAGGGGATTCCAGTTCGCACATCCCGACCTCGACGAGGCGCTGGCCGATCTCCAGACCCGGTGCCAACCTGGGCGGCTCCCTGACCGCCCGCTCATCAGCGACCCGCTCGCGCCTGCCGAGATCAGTGCACGGGTCTGTTACGTCGGGGGTGTTTCGAGGGCCTGCTTGGCGAGGGCGTCGACCATCCATTGTTGGAGGGCGCTGACTTCTGCGGGGGCGAGTCCGGCGACGTCGCTCAGCCAGACGCGGGTCTCGATGCCACATGCGGCGCGGAGTGCCAACGCAAGCCGGCGGACGCCTTCTTCGCCGATCGACTCGGCCATCGGCTCGAGCGCCTCGAGGAACCACGGAATGGCGCGGCCCTGGCGTAGCGGCAGCTCGTGCGGCACCTCGCCCAGCGAGAGGCGCAGCATCGCGCGTTGCTGCGGCTCACTCTCCTGAACGCGGCCGATGACGTACCCGGCAACGGCGGCCACGCGTTCGTCCAGGGCTGCCGGCGGCGGGTCGGGAAGGGCGGACGCGGCTCCTGTCTCCGGGTATGCCGCGGCGAGAAGTTCGGCCTGTGAGGCGAAGTAGCGGTAGGCGGTGGGGCGAGAGATTCCGGCAGCCTCCGCGACCTGCTCGACACGGGGCGTGTCGCCGGCGGTGATCAGCTCGCGCGCCGCGGCGATCAGCTGGTCGCGGGTCCGTTGCTTCTGCCGCGTGCGACCCGACGCGAGGTAGTCCGTTGACACGGTCGTCATGATATGCCAATCTCGTTACAAGACTCAAGTCTCAGGAATGATCGGAGTGTCACATGACCGAAAAGACGACGCTCGCGCCGGTGATCCGACGGGCAGGCGAGGGCGAGAAGCGATGGTTCTTCGGCGGTGGAGTGTTCACCTGGAAGCTCAGCAGTGCCGAGGAGGACATCGGCCTGTGGGAGGTCGACATGGTCGAGGGCAAGTGGACCCCGATCCACACTCACCCGGTCTCGGAGTCGATGTGGGTGCTCGACGGACAGATTCGGTACCGCATCGATGACGATGAACACGAGCTCGGTGCCGGCGACTTCGTCATGGTGCCCGCGGGTGTGCCTCACGCCTTCGTCGTCAAGAGCGCAACGGCCAAGGTGCTCGGCATCCAGCCGACATGCGAGTGCGAACCCTTCTACCTCGGCGCCAGCGAGCCCTTCGAAGGATCGGCCTGCGTCGTGGACTTCGACAGGATCGCGAAGAGCGCTCATGAGAACGGCGGCATCGAGATCGTTGGACCCCCACCCTTCTAGAGAAGGGCGCACTGATCCGCCGCTGACCGGTCATGCCGATGACAGGGCTGACGTGCCCCACCAAGACCGCATGGGCCATCCGCGTACGAACGCCGAAGGTGCAGCTGTCACAGTGCCGGTCACCTCTCAGGCGCGGCCATGGATGCTCATGACGACACGATTGAATCGGCCAAGCCGCCCGAGCCGCCGAAGTCGCACGACCCCGAGCGTAGGAACTGGTTCCTCCTGCATGCCGTCGCCGCCGTCGCGACCGCCGCATTCACCGGGTTCACCGCGTGGGAGACCCACCAAGACCGCGTCAAGAGCAAGGCGTTCTACTGCTTCTTTGCCCGCAAGCCTTCAGCCGGACCTTGGAATGATGTGAGTGCACCGACGCGCTCCCCTGTTCCCCACTCCCCGACGCAGGCATGACCGACAGACCGCGGACCAGCTACCCCTGACCGATGGCAGCCCGATGGCAGACTCCACCGACAACGCCCGGATGATCGCCCACTGCTTGGTCGATGCCGAGTTCGAGGGCGTGCCCGGGTTCCTTCGCAACAAGGTGCGCGATGCCTACCAGTTGCCCGACGGACGCCGGCTGCTGATCTCGACCGACCGGCAGTCCGCGTTCGACCGCGTCCTGGCCGCTGTCCCGCACAAGGCTCAGCGCACCCGTTGGAGTGGTGCGCTCGGGGCGATGTCGACGAGGAAGCCCTCCAGCTTCTCGACCACGCCACGGTCGTCGCGGACGCCACGACCGACTAGCAGGACCGAGTGCTCGTGTCCCGAGCGGTCGACGACACGGTGGTAGCAGCTGAACGGCGTGGCGAGCCGCACGGCTGTGTCGAGCACCTCGTAGACCCCGGCGCGGTCGTCGGGGTGTTGGTGTTGCGCGAGCAGACGGGTGGTGGGCGTGATCTCGCCTGTCACGAACCCGTGCAGCGTGTACATACCCTCAGACCAGGACCAGTGGTCGTCGTCGACGCTGTAGGTGAAGTAGCCCACCAGTGGTGGCCCCTCGTTGTCGTGGAGAGCCGGGGTCATGACTGCTGCATCTCGTCTCATGGGTCTCGTCGGTCGGTGCTGCCGGCCAGGTGTCGAACGGGAGTGTCCTGCGGAGACCGGACCCCGGTGCGGGATCGGGGGTTGTTGAGTCGCACCGGGGTCCGGGGTTCTCCGGCCTAGGGGCGCACGTCGTGCACCCATCGGGTGTCGCGTCAGACACCCAGATTCAGGGCGTCGAGGATCTGACCGAGCAGGTCGCTCAGCTGCCCGAGCAGGCCGGCAAGCGGGCCGCCGTCGAGCAGGCCGGTGACGGCGCACAGCAGGTTGCCCAGAAGATTGCCGGCTCCTGTGGCCGCGACGATGTCGAGCACGACCTTGTCGAGGTGCACCTGGAGACCCAGCAGGTCGAGGTCCAGGGGGCCGAGGACGAGGTGCAGGATGTCGCAGCTCGCCATGCCCTGCGCCGACCTGGTGGTCAGTCCGGAGAGCGACTTGCCGTTGATCGACTTGACCTTCAGGGAGCGCAGCGCGGTGAAGGTCTCCTTCGTGCCGTCCGCGTGGGTCACGACGCCCTCGACGACACCGTTGACCTGCTGCTTGCCGTCCTTCTTGACGAACTTGAGCGGGGTGAAGGTGCCGGTGACCTTGCTGCCGTCGGAGGCCTTGCCGACGATCTTGGAGATGAGCTTGCCGTTGACGTTCTTGGCGACGGTCCCCCTGCTGGTCGTGTCGCTTCCACCGCTGGACGCCTTGGCCGTGGCGGAGAACCCTCCGAGGACGACGATGATGGCGAGCGAGAGTGCTGCTGCGACCACCGCGAACGGTGCCCGGGACTTCTGGGAGCTGAGAAACATGCTGTACCCCTCTTGATCGGCCCGAGTTCTTCGGGCGACGATGTCGCGCGGCCGGGTTGTGGCCTCGCACCTCCATGACCCGGCCCAGGTCGACGGATGACGCGCGGGGGTGCGCCGGGGTCCGGGTACGACGGCCTTCCCGGACCCGCCGACAGCACGGGTCGCCGTACTCGAGGCAAGAACCCGCGTCATGGGGACCCCCGCCGCCAGTCACAGGGCGGGACCGCTCTGCCACGACGACGGGTGGGCTGGCCGCAGCGAGGGTGGGTACCGATGGAGAAGTGGTGACCCAGGTTCGACAAGAGTGCCCGACGGGTGGGGTGCCTCGGGGAGGAGACGCGGTCGTGGCGACCGAGCCTCTGCCGGCCGGCGACGGTGCGGCCGACGACGACGCGCTCGTCGACCTCGTGCCCATGTTGCGTCGCGTCGTCGGATCGCGCGTCAGGGACCCGCACACCGTGGACGACCTCGTGCAGGAGACGCTGGTGCGGGTGATGGCGGCTCGCTCGCGCATCGAGCCGGACAAGCTCCCCCACTACGCCGCCGTCACGGCCCGCAACCTCGTCGCATCGATGGCCGAGAAGAACGACCGGGCGCGCAGCCGCTCGCACCTGCTGGTGGAGGCAGGAGAGGGCGAGTCCCCGGTCACCGATGTGCTGCGGGAAGAGGAGAGGTCGCTGGTCAGTGCAGCGCTGGCCCAGCTGCCGACGGGTGATCGGGACGTCCTGATGGCCCACGAGGTGGAGGGCCAAGACACCATCTCGATGGCCGAGGGCCAGGGTACGACGCCGGGGGCCGTGGCGGCCCGGCTGAGCCGGGCCCGGGCCAGCCTGCGGGTCGAGTACCTGTTGCTGGCCGAGGGGGTCGAGCCTCCCACTGATCGTTGTCGTCCTGTCCTGCGCGCCTTGTCGAGCGGGGACCGGCGCCGACAGCGTGAGCTCGACGTGAGTGGCCATGTCCTCGGTTGTGCGGCGTGCACCCGGATCAAGGCCGAGCTCTTCGAACGCCGGGAGGAGCAGACCACGGATGGCGTGGTGCGCGTGTCCGTGTCGAAGGACGCGGACGTGGTGGTCGCCCGCCAGAAGGGCCGCGAGATCGCGGCCCTGGTGGGGTTCTCGGCCACCGACCAGACGCTCATCGCGACGGCGATCTCCGAGGTGAGCCGCAACATCGTCAAGTTCGCCGAGCGCGGCGAGGTGGTCATCTCGATGATCTCCTCGGGAGCGGGTCGCGGGGTGAGCGTCGTGGCTCGCGACGTCGGGGCTGGCATCGAGGACACGGAGCAGGCGATGCAGGACGGGTTCAGCACGTACGACGGGTTCGGGCTCGGTCTGCCCGGCACCAAGCGGCTGATGGATCGGTTCGACCTGGATTCGGTCCCCGGCGAAGGCACCACCGTGGCCATGGAGAAGTGGTTGTCGTGACAGGCAGCACCCCAGCACGAACGAGAGAGGCGGAGCGAAGATGACCGACACCACCGACACCCGGACCGAGGCCGGCGTCCAGGACGCCCGCAACGAGGGCGAGGCGCTGCTGCCCGAGCTGGTCGCGCACCTTCGGGCCAACCGGACCCCACTGCGTCAGCAATGGGCCGAGCGCATCACGCAGGCCCACCTGCTCTCGGCGATGACCGCCCAGGAGGTCTTCTCCGAGGCGACCTCGGTCTACGACAACTACGTCGAGGTCTTGGAGACGGGCAGCGTGGAGGCCCTCCAGCACTATGCCCGCGACCTCTCCGAGCGGATCATCCCCCGCGGCGTGGAGACCCACGAGGTGGTCGGCATCGTCCTGCTGCTCCGCGACGTGCTGGCGCGTTCCCTGTTCGAGAAGTACCGGGACGACTTCGACCTCCTCACCCGGGTGCTGGACGCCTACGAGCCGGCAGCCAACCGGATCGCCAACACCGTGGCGGTGAGCTTCGTCGAGCAGCGCGAGCGCGTCATCCGGGACCAGCAGGACGCGTTGTTGGAGCTCTCCACGCCTGTGCTGCAGGTGCGCGAGCGGCTGCTGATCCTGCCCATCATCGGCGTCCTGGACGCCACGAGGGCCCAGCAGCTGACCGAGCAGCTGCTCCATGGGATCCGCGCCCACCGCGCCAAGCTGGTGGTCATCGACATCACGGGTGTCCCCGACGTCGACGAGGCGGTCGCCAACTCGTTGGTCGACACGGTGACGTCGTCTCGGCTGATGGGCGCGGACGTGATCATCACGGGCCTGTCGTCGGAGATCGCCCAGACGCTCGTCACCATCGGCGTGGACCTCAGCAAGATGCACACGGTCGGCGACCTCCAAGGTGGCATCGAGGAGGCCGAGCGTCAGCTGGGCTTCAGGGTCTCGAAGGTGCCGGATGAGCACTAACAGCACGGGCGCCGCGCCGGCGCCACTCCCGGCCTCGATCCTGTCGCAGGGCCCGAACCTCATCGTGTCCATCCACGCCGCGCTGGACGACGAGCAGCTCACGCGCTTGCAGCGAGACCTCCTGGACCGCGTAGGCCGCCAGCGCTCGCGCGGCATCCTGATCGACGTCGCCGCCCTGGACGTCCTTGACTCGTTCGCGGCTCGCACGTTGGGTGACCTCGCCTACATGGCGAAGCTGCGCGGGGCGCAGACCGTCGTGGTCGGGATCGCACCGGAGGTCGCCATGGCCCTGGTGAGGCTTGCGGTCCAGATGCCGTTCGTGCGCACGGCACTGGACCTCGAGGAGGGCCTGCAGTGTCTGGCCTCGTGAGGCCCCGCCCCACGACATGGGCTGGGCAGTAGTCGTGGTCGATCCGCTGCAACGGTTCCGCCGCGACTACGCGCCGTTGATGTTGCGATACCTGTCGCAGCGGGACGAGTCGGGCTGAATCTCGCCTATGACCTGGGTCGCGACGCGATGCGCGCGTCCATCAGCCTGCTCGACGTGGTGCGTGTGCACCACGACCTGTTTCTCGACGTCCTCGCCACGGTCCGGGACGTCGAGGAGGCCCAGAACGTCGCCAGGGCAGCGTCGACGTTGTTGATGGACCTGATCGCGTCTTTCGAGATGTCCCAACGCGCCTTCATGGAGTCCCAGTCGCCGAAAACAGTGCCACCCCGCCACGAGGCTTGCTGACGGACGTCTCGCGTACGAGGTGTGACGGATGGTGGCGATGAGCCGAAATCCTCCACTTCCGGGTGACCCACGGCCCGGCCGCGCCTGCGTAGCGTCGAGGACGGATCGGGAGGCATCCACCACTGGGAGGCACCTGAATGAACAGAATGTGGGACTACCGCGACTCCGGATGGACCGAGGGCCACGACCTGGACGGGTACGACGTCGAGGCGACCGACGGCTCCATCGGCAACATCGACGGGGCGACGAACGAGTCTCCAACGAGTACATCGTCGTCGACACCGGGTTCTGGATCTTCGGGAAGAAGCGGCTGATCCCTGCGGGCGTGGTCACAGCGTCGAACAGGAGGACAAGAAGGTGCTCGTGGGGATGACCAAGGACCAGATCAAGGACGCGCCCGACTACGACGCTGATGCGTGGGACGACGCGACGCGCTCCAAGCACGGGGAGTACTACGGCCCCTACAGCCAGTACTGAGCACGCTGGGTCGGTCCGCGTTGGTCTGACGCGTGGCCCGCACCCGCTGGGTGCGGGCCACTCTCCCGCCCGAAGGTCGTCCGCGTCATGTCGATCAGAGCTGCGGGTCACAGGGGTGTGGTCTCGGGCCACGACACCGGCTCACCCGGGTGGCGCCCCCACCCTGCCCGCCTTCTGCAGGACGGCAGGGCGGGACCCGGGTGAGCCGGGGTCCTCGTCCTCCCAGCGCACCCACGTCCAGCGGGCTCGAGCCCGGGTACGTGACAACCGATCCGCGCGCGACCGCGCTGCCCTGGAAGGAAATGAGCGGCCCGCTCATGCGCTGATGGTGCCCGGTCGTGCCGATGACCGATCCTCCGTGCGTCCTGTGCGTCCTGTGCGAGCCGGGCGTTCCGGCGTAGCGTCGGAGCATGGTCACGCTGATCCGCTTGGTCAGAGTGCTGCTGATCCTGATGCTCGCCGTGTTCGCCGTCTCGTCCATCGTAGGGATCGCCACTCCCGAGACCGGTGCCGTCGAGAAGGCTGTTCTCGTGGCGCTCTTTGGGGGTTGCGTGCTCGCAGCCGCGCAGGTGACGAACCTGGCGTCGAGACTGCAAGAGCACTTCCCGCGTCACCGATAGGCGAACGCAGCCCGGTCGAGCCACACCGACAACTGTGCCGGCACCCCCGGTCCAGACCACTCGTGAATCACCCGTTGTCGGCTCTGTCCGCGCTCTGCCACGCTGGTCCCTGCCCCCCGTTCCCCCCGGCAGGAATTGCCCACGGAGAAGAACAGGGGAACAAGATGAAGCACTCTGCCGTCCTCGCGACGCTCGCCACGGCCGCCAGCGCAGTCGCTCTGGCCGTCCCTGCACCAGCGGGAGCCCAGCCGATCGACAAGGGCCACTTCGACGACGTCTTCACCTCCGACGTCTACGACTGCGAGGGCACCCCGGCGCAGGACGCCGGTGACGTGCACATCAACTTCAACTTCAACCTCCGCGGTTCCTCCCCGTTCCCCTACTACCGGGAGAGCGTGCAGGGCACGGTGACCACGACCAACCTGCTCACGGGGGGCACCTACACCCAGATCTTCACTGCAAACAGCAAGGACCAGGTCATCACCGACAACGGCGACGGCACCATCACCATCACCAGCCAGGGCGCTGGCGGCTCCCGGTGGTACGACCAGTTCGGCAAGCTCGTGCTCAAGGATCCCGGCAACTTCCGGTCCGCCTTCGACATCGACTACCACGGCACCCCCGGCAACCCGGACGACGACACAGACGTCCCCGACTCGTTCCGGGTCGTCCGCGAATCCACCGGGCGCAATGACACCGAGGGTCGGGACTTCTGCGAGGACCTGGTGCTGTTCACCAGCCCCTAGCCGCCGCAAGACGGGGTGCAGGACGACAACGAAACGCTCGGATCCCTGGCCACCACAGGGAGGGAGGCCCGCACGCTCGCTCCCTACCCCAACGACCGGTCATGAGGCAATGGAACAAGTAGCCGATGAGCGGACGCCGGGCGGGTAGCAGGCCCTCGTCTTCATCTCGATTGGGTATTCCGAGAGCTCGCGCCGCGTAGCGCCACACACGGCGGTGGTTGGCTGGTTGCCGCGGGCTGGCCGCCCGCCTCGGGTGACGCCCTCTCGGTTACCAATCGGAAGGAACCTCATGCGAATCAGCACCATTCTGGTCACGACGGCAGCTGCCGGCGCGGCCATTGTCCTGTCCGCTGGACCCGCGATGGCAGGCGAGATCAACGGCAACGGCAACCCGCCCGGCGGAGAGGGGCTGGGAGCGGCCCACGCCAATTCCATCTGCGCGTTCTCCGGCCTGGAGGACGGCGACGGGGCGGGCTTCCCAGGTCCCGGTGGCGCTCCGCCGCAGAACTGGGGCCACAGCAAGGCCGGCTTCGGCACCCCGCAGGAAGCCAAGGCGTCCGGCTTCCAGCCCGGCGACTCCTGCAACGGCAACTCCGGCTTCCTGGTCAACCCACCCCCCGAAACGCCCTGAGCCAAGGCTCTCGATTCGTGCCAGCGTCCGTCGGACCCGACACTCCGGCGGACGTTGTCATGAGTCACTGCAGACGCACCCCCATGCCGTGATGGTGCGCGGAAGGCCGATGAGGAAGCACCCGCTGACGCTGGGATTGCTCCTATCGACAGATGCGCGAGGGCGAGCGATGACGTTTCGTGCGACCCGGGCCGAGGAACTCCGTCTTCCGTTGATCGACTAGCGCCGCTCGACGTCGTCCGATCCGCCGCTGAACGGTCGACTGTGGAAGGCTCTGAACGTGCGCCGCGGAGAAGACCTAGAACGAGAACTCCGGTTCAGGACCGGCGTCGTGGACTCCGCCCGTGGCGCGAGAACACTCCGGTGACGGGTTCCGCAGCGCCATTGCGCTTCGGAGTCGTCACGCCGGTGATGCTCGACCAGGCGGCGTGGCGAGACCAGGTACGTCGTATCGCCGACCAGGGTTACTCGACGCTGTTGTTCCCCGACGTACCAGGCTGGCAACCGGCCCCCGGCCCGGCGCTGGCCGTCGCGGCGACGCTGGCCGATGTCCGGGTGGGCACGTGGGTGTACGCCTCCCCGCTGCGCCCAGCGTCGACGGTGGCGTGGGAAGCCCATTCACTGTCCGAGCTCACCGGCGGGCGTTTCGACCTCGGCATCGGAACCGGGAGGCCTGGGACTCGAGGACCTCCTTCGCGAGCTCGACCTGCCGATCCTGACGCCCGGTCAGCGCGTGGACCGCATCCGAGACGCGGTCACCCTGCTGCGTGAGTACGACGGCCCGGACCGGCACACGCCCGTCGTGATGGCCGTGCGCGGGCCCCGTGCACGCGCGCTCGCCGCGGAGCTGGCCGACATCGTCACGTTCGCGATCACGCCGGACGACCGTCGGCACGAGGTGACGCAGGTGGCACGAGACTTTCTCGCCGTCCGCGACATCCCGGTCGCGTTGCACGTCTCGGTCGTCGGCGACACCGTCGCGCCGTTCATGACCGGCCCGGACACCGATCCCGCCGCTCTGCGCGCAGCGGACTCGCTGGCGATCCTGCCGGCGGACCCCGCTGCTGCCGCAGAGGAGATCCACCGCCGCCGGGAGGAGATCGGTGCCTCCTACGTAGTCATCGGCTCCAACTCCGCCGACACGCTTGCACCAGTCGTCGCGCGACTCGCCGAGAGCTAGCCGCCAACAGCTTGCATCAACCCGTTGGGCAGCCCCCTGACTGCGCCGTGTTGGCTCCGCTCGCACGCGCGCGGATCTGCCGCGATGTGGGCTTCTGCCCCCCGCTACGCGGCCACCGGCAGGCACACTGACGGCACAGACGCGTGAATCAGCAGGGCCATGACGGCCAGCTGCAGGCCAGTCGGCGAGGAGCGATGTGATGAGCGAAGCGTTCTACTCGCACGCGAAGCTCTACGACCTGATGTTTCCCGGCGGCGGACCGGCAGCGGATTTCTACCGGGCCGAGGCCGATCGGCCGGGCGGGCGCGTCCTGGAGCTCGGGTGCGGCACCGGGCACAAGCTGATCCCCATCGCGTCCGACGGGCATCCGTGCGTCGGCCTGGACTTCTCATCGGACATGCTGGCCGAGGCTCGCCACAAGGCGGACGAGCGCGGAGTAGCGGTGGAGTGGGTGCACGGCGACATGCGGGACTTCGACTTGGGCCGCACCTTCGACTTCGTGTTCATCGCGGCCAACTCCCTGCTGCACCTGCACGACGCCGAGGACTTGGTGAGCTGCTTCCGATCGGTGCGGCGACACCTGGCGCCTGGCGCGCGCTTTGCCTTCGACGTCTTCAACCCGAGCCTGCGCCTCCTGGCCGAAGCCGACGGCGTACGGCGCACGCGGGAGTCGTTGTCGTTCACCGATCCCGACCGTGGCGACGTGAGCGTCGATGTCGCTGAGACCTACGACGCACGTGCGCAAGTCACCCGCGGGACGTGGCACCTCTCGACTGACTCCGAGCCCGACTTCGTCGTCCTGCCGCTGGAGATCAGGAGCATCTTCCCGCAAGAGCTGCCGCTGCTCCTCTCGCTCGGCGGACTCCGGCTCATCGATCGCTTCGGTGACTGGTCGGGTCGATCGTTCACCGGGGCTGAGCCGCTCCAGCTCTGCGTCTGCGAGTCCGCCTGATCCAACGCCCGACCATGCCGCGTACCGCGCACCTGCCGATGAGCGAGCAACTACCGTCCGTACCGACTGGGAATCCGGACGAGAACCGCCCTTGCCCGGGCGACGGCCTCCCCCATGGCGTCGTGGAGGGCACGGATACGGGGATCGTTGTCGATCAACCAGGCCGAGACGACATCGATCAAGGCCTCCTCGGTGGCTTCGTTGATGCCGCTCGATTGCTGGCATCCGGCATCGACAAGCGCCAGGCCGAGCTCGTCCTCGCTGACGGGGTCGGACAGTCTCCGTGTGTTACCGAATCGCTCGTTGGCTTGGCGGCGTGCGTCGGCGGTGTCGGCGACGACATGTCCGGCGTCGCGCATGAGCAAGCGGTAGGTGGCGGAGGCCCTCTCGACCCTGAGATCCGCATCTACCTCGGTGCGGCGCCCCATGAGTTCGTTCTGGAAGTTGTGGATCTCGAGGAATCTCGCGACGCTGCCATACATGTGCCTGCGGGCCTCAGCCACGCAGCCGGTCGTGGCCGCGCCTACGCGGGCTCCGCTATGAAGCGTGATTCGTGCTTCGGGCGAGCTCTCGGGATCGAGGTGCCGGAAGTAGTTGTCGAGGCCGCCGTCGGATAGCGACGCTAGGTATTGCGCGAGCGTGGTGTCGGGGTCGTCCTCTTCTGGCACTCGGTCGATCAGTTCGGCGTATCCGTTCTCGCGGGCGGTCTCAAGTGGCAGCGGCGCGCCCAAACCACCCAGTCGCATGGGGGGGCCGAATGTCCGCTGCGCCCAGGTCTCCCAAGGGATGTAACGAAGCCCGGCGCGAGCCATGCACTGCGCGACCAGCCCGGCCTCGGCTTGGGCGAGCAGGCGAGGCGGGCTCGAAAGCTCAAGGGTCGCGCGCCGAAGGCCGTAACCAACCCGTCGCTCACGCCCTTCCATCGCGTCAACGTCCCCCATCGATAGCCCCGGAGGCAATGGCGACATCTCCCGACGCGCTCGCTCATGCCGCGAGCAGCACTGCTGGGCCGTCCGCTGATGGAGGCGACTGATCGGTCGGCGCCATGAAGGTCTGCTTGAGGGTCTGTTTCTCACGTCGGCAAGTCGTCTCGGCCCGACCTGCGAGGGCTTGGGCTCGCGGAGCTATGCGCCAGCCGTCGTGGGGGCGGGGCGCGGCGCGGCGAGGGCGACCAGCATGTCGATGAGGGTGTGGAGGTCGCGTTGGGATCGCGTTGCGTCTTGGTCGCTGAGGTATTCCAGCACTGTTCCCATCACGCCGCCGACCAGCGCTCTGGCAAGGTTGTCGAAGGGAACGGCACAGACTTCACCGGCGTTGCTGGCGGCCTGCTGGCAGCACTGGGCGACGATTCGGGTGTAGCCCTCGATCTGCCAGCGGGCCAGGTGCTCCTGGCCGGGTGTGCGTAGGGCGTAGGCGAACAGCTCGTGTCGCATCAGGGCCAGCTGCGGGTCGTTGACGACCAGCTTCTTCCAATAGCTCTCCAAACCGTGGCGGATGGCTTGGCCCAGGCCCGCGCCGACGTCGGCGGCCTCGAAGACTGCGGATACCTCCTCCCGGACGTCCTCGAGCACTGCGGTGATCATCTGCTCCTTGGCCGGGAAGATGTAGTAGAGGGTTCCCACCGAGACCTGAGCCTCGGTGGCCACCGCCCGCAGCGTGGTGCCGGCGACACCCTCGCGGGACAGCACCGATCGAGCCGCGTCCACGAACTGACGGCGCCGTTCCGAGGCTCTGACATACGCCACCTGCGCACCCCTATCGGGTCGTTGGTCCGACTGAGTGTTGCATCCTCGTCGCCGGTTTGGATCAGGCAGATGGATCCCATACGGTCTGTTTATAGTCGGTCAACCGACCGACTTCGAGCATGTCTCGGCTCGGTCCGAGCCAAGGCCCGCCCGGGTCGGAGGACCCCATGTTTTCGACCCCTGCACAAAGCGTCCGCGATGCCATCGGAGTGATGACTGCGTGGTCTGCCCGACCCGATGGGCCGCCCGACCTGCTGATCGAGACCCTTCGCAGACATCTCGATTCGCTCCCACCAGAGCAAGCGCTCGCCGCGGCCACCGAGCTCATCATGGGCATGACCACCCTGTGCGGCACGGTGCTGGCGCTCAATGAGGAGGCAACCGGTCTCGACATGGGCGTCATCCTTCGGGAACTTGCCCTCCAGTACGCAGAGGAATGACTTCCGGACCGGCCGAAGGCCGTGCACTGTTTGAGAGCGACCGAATCCCCTGACGCGCTGATGTTCAGCCGCACTGATGCAACGATTCCGGGCTGCGCGTAGCGGACGGCCACGTGGACAAGCCGAACGGATCGCGGCCATGTGCGGACGTCGCTAGCGGCCCTTGCTCAGGCGATCCCGGAGGAGGTGGACGCCTGGCCCGTGCAGGTCGTCGAGGGCCACCTGTCGCCCGGCCAGCGCCATTGCCAGCGCCTCGCTGGGTCCGTTGATCTCCTCGCCGTCGCCCCACGAGCAGTCTTGATCGTCTGCCACCAGGTGCAGGCCTGCCGCACGCCCCTTCGGGACAAGGCCCGGCACACCCGAGGGCAGCCAGTCCAGCACCATCCGCCAGTCGTCGAGGGTCACGTCGTTGGGAAGACCCAAGGGCCGGGCACAGTCGCGGAGATGAAGGCACCCGTCAGCCATCTGTCCCATCGGTCCAACCCCCGGAGCCTTTCCGTGGAGGTCGGCGTGGCTTCGAAGCAACGCGGTCAGCTCACCGACCGGCCGTCGAGACAGCTCGGTGGCGACCGCCTCACTGGCCTTGTTGAGCGAGCCACGCGCTCGGACAACGTGCAGCAGGAACCCGCCCACGCTTCCGGTGAGCGGCATCACCAGATGGCCAAGAACCTCACGAACCGTCCAGGCGTCACACAGGCTTCGGGTCTGGAGCTGGTCCTCGTCGAGACCATCGAAGAAGTCGGCCAACATGCGACGGTTCACTGCCGTTCGTACCCTGGACTCCACTCGGTGATCATAGGAACAACCCATGTTGCTGCGATGGACCGCAGCCGATCTCTACGGAACCGAGCTCGACCAAGAGCGCCAAGACTTCTGTCTTCGTCTGGACCCGCTGACCTGGTAGCGCCGGTCATACGCAGAGAGCGGCGAGAAGACCACATCGCGGCCGGTGAGTACGTTGCCGGCATGCCGCGATCGCACGTACTGCTGATCGGCGGACGATCCGGTGTCGGCAAGTCCACGATCGCTGCCGGGACGCATCGCCAGCTGTCCGAGCACGGCGTACAGCATGCCTGGATCGAAGGTGACAACCTGGACATGGCGTTCCCGGTGCCCTGGAAGCAGGGCTACAACTTGGCAGAGGCGAACCTGGCCGCCATGTGGTCGAACTACAGAGCGCACGGCTACACGCGCTTGATCTACGTCAACACAGCCAGCGTGTTCGCGCAGGTCATCGACGCTCTGACGACTGCGATGGGCGATGACCCGACGGTGACTGGCGTGCTGCTCACCTCCAGCGACGAGGTAGCCGAGAATCGACTCGTCCAGCGCGAGGTGGGCGGAGGTCTTGAATACGCGCTGGGACGAAGTCGTGAGGCCGCTCTCGAGCTGGAATCCGCCGCGCCCGAAGAAGTCACCAGGCTCCATACAGATGGACGGTCGCCGAACGATCTTGCAGCCGAGATTGTCAGGCTGACTGGCTGGTGCTCAGAGGCATGACCTGTCCGACCCACAACGACCTCACGCCAGCATGACGGCGCAGTCTCCGCGGCAGGAGCGGGCGATCACGGAACTGATCGGATCGAGTCGTCCGCCGCAGTGGCGCCCCAACTCGGAGGTCGCCCCGCACGCTATCGATAGTCGACGCGCACCCCCCAGACTCCCTGAAGCTCGTGACGGATCAGCCCACCTTCGTCCTCCCACGCGAAGAAGTCCTCGCGCTCGTCGTCCGAAACATGCTCGAACCGCTGCCGCTCGACCAGCCAGGCGGCAAGTCGCTGGTGGAGGGGCCGCGGCAGCTCAGGGAGCCTGTTGAGGTCGTCGCCGCCGAGGCTGAGCAGCGACACACCATCCGGAAACAGCGCCTCTCGACCTGCCTGAGAGTGCGGCCTGTACTCGACCCGATACCCATCTCCGAGCTCGTCTTGGAGCTCGCGGCTCAACGCGTGGCCGCGGCGGTCGTGCTCGAACGTCCACTGTTCGCCGAACCGTTCATATGGACCGCTTATCGACTCTGTGTACTCCTCGACCCACGCATCGATTCGGGCCCTCAGATCCGCGTTCATCGGAAGGGTCTCCACGCAGAACGAGTCGCGAGGTGGCCAACCGACAGTGCCGGGCCACAGCCCGATGCCGGTCATGTCGTCGACGAACATTTCCACGACGACGGGCCGGGGCGCGAAGTCGGCGGGGCACACGAACACGTCCGAGGGGACTTCAGCGCGCAGTCGTCGCCACAACGCGTCCTCGAGCTCGCGGTGGGCGTAGTCCCAGTCATCCGGGGTTGGAACGGGCCGGCGCTGGTACTCGGTCCACCAGGCGACTACGTCATCGATGAGGCCGTCGGAGACTCCAAACCGTTCGCGCAGAGAGGCGCGGTCGGCGCCACACGGCCCCTGCTCGGTACGGAACGGACCCTCAACGTCGCGTGTCAGGCTCAACTCCCCGCCCGTTCCTCCGCCGAACCACGCCCGTTCGTCATCCTCATCGCCGCCGGCGAACCACCCCCATCGCTCACCCATCCGACCATGGTGCCCCAGGCGGCCATCAGCAGGACCGCACGGAACGCGGCATGTGCGTGCGCGTGGACGATGGCCGTGTGGTGGGTCGGGCCACGCCACCCCATGAATGAGGCCGCCCACCCTCGCGAGGGTGGGCGGCCAGGGACTGGGTAGGTCCCCCCAAACCCACGACACACGAGCGGGACAGGACTGGCATGTCGCAAGCAAGGTCGACGGTACGCCCGCGCTCGACGCTGAACCATGGCCGAAATGTCGAACCTCTCCGACAGCGGCAGCTGAACCGGCTTCCAGCGAGGCCGCAGCATGAGACCGCCCCACCCTGGGCCCAGGGTGGGGCGGTGGTCGCTCGGCATGCAGGGACGTGCATCCCGAGCGGGTGGCGAGGACACGGGGGAGTGCCGCCACCACCGGATCTCCGGTTGAAGAGCCTTGATCGGGAAGGTAGAGGAGCCGCCCCCATGCTGTCGAGGCCGACGCAATTGGTGGTCCGGACATGACGCGACCGCAGCCCAAGCACGCGGCGAGACGTATCGCCGCGAGCGGCCGGAGGAGATCCGCGGCGGCGTGTCACCCCTCTTGGGTGATGACTCGGCGCCGGGGCGCGCTTAGCGTTTGTCGTGTCCGGAGCCCGTCGCCGTCCCCCCATGGCGACGGCCCTGGACATCGGGGAAGGATGAGAGCCGACCCCGGGCTGCCCACCCCGGCATGCCGCGGGTGGGCGGTCTCCTGCCGCGGCCGTTGGTCTGGCGCCTGAACAGTGACAGGCGTACGGTTCATGGATCCTCTCGGTGGTTTCCGAGCCGGGGGACGTACCCCGGACCTCGGTACGGCCCGCGCGGTGCGTGAGCGCCCCGGCCGGGCCTTATCGGGGGAGAAGGCCGCGGGGCGCGTCCCTCCTCGCGGCCCCGCATCGTCCCACCGGAACCGTGGGCCCACATGCTCGGGCGACGCGTTCTCGGGGCTCTGGGCCGTGTCCCCCCGTGCATGGCCTGGAGCGCCTCGCCCCTTCCCCCGCCCTTGGCTCCACGCGCGGGGGACTCGTCACCCGCTCATCGCCGATGACCCGTCAGCGGCATGTCCGGATACCTGTTCAGTCAGCCCGCGGTCCATAGATGGCTGCTGACGCGCCCGTGGTCATCGCCCAGTAGCGGTCACCGTAGGACCAGTGCCACCACTCGGTGGGGTAGTTGACGAGGCCGACTTCCTCGAGGACCTTCGCCAGAACCGTGCGGTTCTCCCGAGCCTGTGCACTCACCTTGGCCCCGAAGTAGCACGCGCCGTCGGAGTCCTCAGGCGCTGCGTTGACCGCGCTGCCCATGTCGAGTTCGTGTCCGTCCTCGTCGCAAAGGGTGAGGTCGATAGCTGCGCCGCTGACGTGTGGAGCGATGGTGGGCGGAGACACATACCGGCTGGCGAGCAGGTATGAGTCTTCATCACCAAGGCTCTGGTCGAGACTCACGAGACGCTCGCGGTAGCTGTTGAAGTACTGCTCCTGCAGCCTCGGGTCCCGGTGTCCCTCAACCCAGCAGATGCTCAGTCCCGCTGGCAGATGGACCTGGGCGGCGAGAAGTCGCGTGCGCACTCCTTCCCGGATCCTGCCGCGAAAAGGGTCGTGGCCGTCCTTGAGGGACGACAGAACGAAGTGATCGGGGGCGGACACCAAGCTTTCCCCGCACTCGTCGATCGGGATGTTGGCGACCGACGGGTCACCCATCAGCACAATGGAGTCCACGTCGGCAACGCTATGGCACCGGGTGGTGCCGCCCTCGGGGCGTTCGCCCTGACAGCGGTGACCGGATGGCCGCAGCGCAGCTATCTGCGGCTCGAGCGGACGTTCAGCCGGCTGGTGGTTGAGGTACCTGAACCCTGGCCCGAGCGTTGACGAGCGCGGTTGCAGGTGCCCGCACACCGGCTCCGCGCACACTCAGCGGCAGAAGAGGGCGTTCGACGCCGTCAGGAGAGCCAGCGCACTCCGACACACAGTCGGAGGGGACGACCACCGCGCCCGTTACTGAAAGATGCCGGTCGGTCCCACGACGCGCCTTCCGAGGTGACTACGGCCGCTCGCAGCGACGGGTGACTTCGGCCAGGCAGTAGTCGCGGTGACCTTTGCGACCATCCGCGCCGTCGCGGCCTCGGCCCCCGACGAGCCGATCCGCCACCTCGAAGTTCGAGCCGATGAGGACGTCTGGTCCTCGTCCACCCAGTGCGACGTGCTGCCTGGTCTTCACCGGCTCGCCGCCGAACAGGTGGTAGATGAGGGGGCCGTCGAGTCGGATCCGGTCGGCGCCTGCGTCGCCGCGCACGACCACGTCGTCGCCCTCGACGTAGAGCCGGTCGTCCCCGTCGCCGCCGCGCACGCGCGTCGTCCAACCCTCGTCCACGAGCACGTCATCGTCCCCACCGCGGCCGAGCACCACCACGTGGTCCCCGCTGGCGACCAGGCGCTCGTCCCGGTTTGTGCCGATCAGGGTCACCTGGCCCCCGCCGAGGTCGCTGGACTCCAGGACCTCCTCCATCCCTGTGAAGGGGCCCGATCGTCCCATCGCACGTCGCGCGCTGGTCGATGCACCACGGTGAGGACGACGCACGGGTGTCGATCTGGGCGGTGTCCGAGCCCGGGCCTCCGTCGGTCGACCGCGGCACGAACGGGTCGTTGTACGCCTCCACCTGGAGGAAGTCGTTGCCGGCTCCGAGCCGTACGTCGCCGATGGGTCCTCCCGAGACCGTCACCACCTCGTCGGCATCGGTCCCGATGAACGACACGGGGAGGCCTGACGAGGTCGCGGGGTCACGGCCAAACTGGAAGGAGTGGATCTCACCGGACCACCAGAGCACCGGGGAGCCGGCAACCGTCGCCCGGTGCGCGATGTTGTCGACCACCAGGTCGCCGACGGCCACCGGCGAAGCCGCACCTGGCAGTGGCACCTGGAGCCGGACGGAGGTCGCGGCGCTGACGTCGAGCACGCCATCGGGTCCCATGGCGCCGCGGTAGTCGACCGATGCCTCGCCCGCACCGAACACGATGCGGTCGGGGTTGAGCTGCCCCTCAGGGGCCGCTGTGTAGACCGTGTCGGCGCCCGCACCGGTTGCGATCACGTCCCGGTTGGGTCCCCGCCGGAACGGCGCCGTCGTAGGTCTGGGTCGAGGTGTCGGCAAACACGCGCTCGCTGAGGCCGTTGCCGGTGAACGAGTCGTCGCCGGCACCGAGCCCGACATTCACCTGGGCCCCGGCGACGATCTCGGACCCGTCGACGACGGTGTCGTTCCCGGCACCGGTCTCCACCCAGCCCGTGGGCGGCCCGGGGCCCCTGACCTCGACGATCGCGGCCGGCAGGGCGAGGCAGATGGTGTCGTTCCCACCGAGGGCGTCGAACTGGTTCCAGCCCCCGGGCGTCATGGCAACCACGTCGTCGCCCTCGGTGCCCGTCGTGACCGACGCGCTGGCGACGACGGTCACCGGCCTGCCGAGGCAGGTTGTGGCGGCCGGCTGGGCAGAGCCCGCGGGAGGCGCCACCAGCATCGAGACCATCACCGCGATCGAGAGCCGTGGTCGTGGCCGCAGCGATGAGGATGCGTCGTGCTCGGAACATGGGTACCTCGCTGGGCTCGCGGCGGATGGGGAAGAAACGGGCCGTCGCGGAGTACGACGCCCCGCGCGCCGGGCCGGTTCGCTCGGTTGGCCACCAGACAACCCAGCGAGCTTTCTGCGCACAGTCGCAGGCTCATCGATCGTGTCCACGCACCGCTGGCGCCGATGAGCAGCCCGTTGCGCTACCTGACTTGCCCAAATGGGTCGGACGCAAGGGACGACCAGGAGCACACTGTTTCCACGGAGAGGGGCTTTGCGACAGATCCGGGGGACAGAGCATGTCGAAGAAAGTCGTAGCCAGGTGCGCACTCGCTGCGCTGGGAGCGGGGATCCTCGGCGGAGTGGCCGCTCAGCCGGCCCAGGCGTGGTCGGAGACCCTGCAGTACGTCTGCAGCGGGCCGGGGTTCGGGACGGCCCCGTCCTACAGCTTCGCCGCCGTGCTCGAGAGTGACCTGCCGGCGACGCTGCCTTACGGGCCGGATCGCGCAGCCTCCGTGACGACGATCCTGTTCGTCCCGGAGGAGTTCCGCGCCTGGGCGCAATCGCAGGCCTACACGACGGTCTACCCCGGGGCGAACGTCGGCGTCGCGCTCGACGGCGTCGCACTCACCACCCTGCACCAGGCAGCGCCCGCGAGCGCCGTACCGGCCACGCCAGGCACCTGGACCTGGACCACCCAGCCGACCGCGACCACGGTGCAGGCAGTGAGCCTGGGCCACCACTCTCTCTCCAACACGAGCCTCGAGATCACCGTGGCCTTCCACGACGCCACCGGGCCCAGACTGGCCACCACTGCCGCGTGCACCCTCGCCCCAGCCACTCCGCCCGGCGCCACCGTCATCGACGGGTACGACGTCGTGGCCGCGACCACCGCGACCGCGGTGAGCGTCATGGGCAACACCGCGACCGCCACCGTCAGCTCCAACGGCACTCCGCCCGTCGGATCCGTGGTCTTCACGGTCGAGGGCCAGTCCGTGACGATCCCGACCGCCGCAGGCAAGGCAAGTGCGGTGCTTCCGACCGTGCCGCCCGGGACGCACCAGGTCACGGCACAGTTCGTCCCGACGCAGCCCACGCAGCTGACCACTTCGTCCGCGACAGCGACCTACACGGTTGCCCCGCTCGGGACGACCACCGAGGCCAAGGCGACGTACCTGCCCGACCGCGAGCTGCTCAAGGCCCGCGCCCGTGTCACCTCTGCAGACGGCTCAGACGTGCCGGGGAAGGTGACCTTCATCCTGAAGCGCAACGGGGCGACGGTCGCCAACGTGACCACCAACCTGTCCGAGGCGGGTGTGGCCAAGACGAAGTTCCGCCACATCTCCAAGCGGGGCACCTACGCCGTCCTGGCCAAGTACCTGGGCACCTCGGCATACGTGCGTTCGAAGGACCGCGTCAACCTCTCGATTCCGTGACCGCAGCGGCATGTGAGTGCGACCCACCGGTCACACGAGCCGCACGATCGAGCGTCCCGACGAGATCTCCACGACGTGAGCTTCGGCTGCCACGGCCGGGATCGGGAGTTGCAGCTCAAGTCCCAAGAGCCGATCCGGGTGATCCACGTTCATGGCCAGCGTGCAGTGAGGGACCCACGTGCCGGGCTGATAGATCGACCACGACTCCTCAACGACGTCGGCCAGCGCGGCGTGCACCCTCCGATGGGTGTCGAGCAAACGCTCCGTTGGCGTGACACCCAAGAAGGCGACGGAGCCTGATCCAACGAAGAAGCCCAACGAAGTGAGCGTCAGCGGAAGGCCTGAGCACGAGCCCAGAACCGGAGCGAACGCAGTCACAAGGGTGGAGGGATCGACCTCAGCGAACACTGCGAGCGAAACGTGCGGCTGGTAGTCGGCGCCGAGGGCCGAACCAAGCGAGGGCACACCGAGGGCATCGATGGCGGTCCACAGAGCCCTGACCGTGCTCTCAGACTCCGGATCCAGGTGCAACTCGAGCGCCAGCACTCACCAAGTGTCCCGCCTCGGTGCGCAGGCACATTCGCGAGGCGATCGAGCGTGGACAGCGGCACGATCGGGCGTTACGCGAGAGGTTTGCGGAGGATGAGTTCTGCTGGTTCGTCAGGTAGGAGTAGCGCACCGCAATCGACATAGCCGAGCCGTCGGTAGAGATGCTGCGACCTCTCGTTCGACATGGTCGAGGTGAGAACCAGGTCGTGACCAGCGGCGCGTTGGGACCTCTCCCAGGCCTCAACCAAGGTCGTGCCGATCCCTTGGCCACGCCGCGTTGCGATCACCCACAGGAGGTTCATGAAGGGGACCTCGTCCCAGAAGAGACCCCACCGCAGCAGTCCGACGGCGGATCCGTGAAGGTCGGCGACCATGACACGCCCAAGTGAGACGACATGCGCTTGTGCTTCCCGATCCAGATGCTTGTCCATCTCGAACAGGTCGGGCAGATCGGAGTCACTCGCCACCCGGGTGCTGACTTCCATGGCAGCACGATGCCATGCACCCTCATCGGCAGGACCGCGCACCATCGGCGTCAGATGAGTGCGGTCATGCCGCTCTCGTGGGGTCGGTCTCCCATCAGTTGGATCAGGCCAAGGCGGTCCCCATCGCGATGCTCGACGTAGAGCGTGAAGGTCTGATCGGCTCGGCCCCTGTCCCGCGCCCATGCAAGAACCGTGGTCCCCGCTCCATCCCCCCGGTACGGAACCGTGCGTGTCTCCACCTGTGGATGGGGAGGACGGGGCGCATTTGCGGTCGAGCGCTAGGGGTGCGGTGGGTCGCGCCGCATCACCCGTGGGCAACGGACTCGCTGAGAGCCTCGCAGGGAGCATGAGCGAAAGCGGCCTCTACGCGCCGGCCAGGTCTACGCTCGACGGCAGCCCGGTCTCCCCCCGTACCGGGTCAGCGTCCCGCCTTGGGCTCCGGGGCGCGCCTCCGGGGACTGGCGCGACGCGCCGAACGAGCCCGGCGGCCCCCCCGTGCTCGCCGGGCGCGTCCACCGGCAAGCGTGACGAGTGACAGTGCGGTAGGTGGCGGAGATCAGACCGTTCCCTGCGCTGCGCGTTTCGGCACGCGCTGCCGGGGTCTGGGGCAGCACCGTGAGGTGGCTTCAGGAACGTACCGTCCGAAACATGACAAGTCGAGCATCCGTGGGCCTTGACTGCGAGCGGCCCGCCGCCGGCCCCCGCGTAGCACCGCCCACCCTCGCTTGCAGCGAAGGGTGGGCGGCACAGGGACTGGGTATGTCCCCCCTGCCCGCGGCATCCGAGCGGGACTGGTATGTCGCAGGCACCTTGGAGAGTACGCCTCAAGCTCGACGCCGAACCAGGTCCGGCCGGTTGGAGGTACCCCAGGGCCACCCCTAGACAGTCCCGCCCAGGGTCGGCCACCCTCTCGCCCCAGGGTGGCCGTCCGGTTCTACCCCCGTGACCGGACGGCCATCGCCACGCCCGGCCCACCCCGGGACATGCTGGTGGGCGGTTCAGTTCGCGCACGTGCATCGCGCCATGAGCGTGCGTTGCGACAGTGATGAGCCCTTCGACTCATCGGCCGTGACAGCACGCCCTTTGGAAGGCCGGTTACGCATGACGTTTGCGTTTCAGACGTAGGCATCATCAGGCGACATCGGAAACCGGCCTTGGCGTTCTCTCAAGCCGGAGGGAACTGGCGGCTGGCTCGCGCAAGCCATG
Organism: uncultured Actinomycetota bacterium; assembly: GCA_963774575.1. Classification (GTDB taxonomy): domain Bacteria; phylum Actinomycetota; class Actinomycetes; order Propionibacteriales; family Nocardioidaceae; genus Nocardioides. The sequence goes on from CAVZFO010000015.1 coordinate 404,100, forward strand.
ACCTGACGATCGGTAGGTCCAGAATGAGCGCAAGCCCGCAGACGGTGCCGATACCGACCGCAGCGCCGGCCACAGTATCGGTGAAGTAATGCCATCGCAGGCCGACCAAGGCCGAAGCGACGATGCATCCCAGCACGCACATCGCTGCCGGGATCGATACGTGCAGCACCTTGGCTTGGCCCGGCTCCGGCGGAATCAGCAGGAGCACCGTAACCGTCGCGGCGAGTGCGAACACGGCCGTTGTGTGGCCGCTTGGATAGACGAGGTTGCCCAGATAAGTGCGGTCAAACAAGGGCTTGAACAGCCGCTCGACCAGGCCGACAGCGACCGGCACGGCCACGAGAGAAAGTACAGCTCCATTGAGTCGCCCGGCCAGCAGGCAGGCGATGGCGATGGTCGCGCTCAGCACGGCCGCCGGAATCAGCCGAACCGGGAGAGGCGAGCCGTACTGCGAGACCTCGATGGTCGCCGAACCAGGCGATGAGCGGAGCGTCGATGGTGCGGTCGAGCCAATCCGCTTGGGCCTGATGGGCGAATAGGACGCCGAGCACGGCGACGAAGATCGCGCAGCAGGCCAGCAGTGCGCCCGCCCAACGACGGAAGGAGGCAGCCAGCAAGGGCCTACCGACCCGTACGCGTATACCCTCCACGCCGCTCCTCCCAGTGCTTCGCGCAAACCCGGAACCCGGAGAGCCAGCCTATTTCCCGGAGTGGCAAGCACGCGCGGAAGACACCCGACTGGCCGCCTCGCCTGTCGAGCAGTCGCTGCGCAGCGCACGGACATCGGCATGTCAGTGCGCGCAGCACAGCGGTACCCACCGCGCGAATCGGTGGAGGTCGGTCGACATGCCGACGAAAGGCCGCGTCCGCGCAGGTTGCCGCGTTCACCTCTCAGCGATCAAGGGGTCGGCTTCGCCGGCGCGTGCCTGCGGGCCGCGCTGAGGCAGCCTCGACTCGCCGAACGCTCGTCTCATCCGTGAGTTACTCTCCACCCACTGCGCGTCGTCCGAATCGTCGGCGAGTCTTGAGCGCTCAGGGTGATCTTGGGGCGACGTAAGGAGACTGGCGCATGTTTGATTCCTGGTTCTGGTGGATCGTGTGCTTCATCGTGTGGGTGACGATCGCGTTCTGGCCGGCCAGGGTCGCCTCACGCAAAGGCCACAGCTTCATCCTCTACTTCTTGTTCAGCTTGCTGTTCTTCCCGGCGGCGTTGATCACTGCCTATCTCGTGAGGGACCGTCGTCGCGTCTGACCCGGGTCGGTTCCTGCACCGGGGTCGACGGCTGCCGACCACGGCCCGATCTCGTCAGTGGGCTTCAGATCTGCTCGACGGCGTCGCTGCGTTCGGGTAGTAGTCGGTCATTCTGGCGTCCTACGCAGGCGTGCCGAGTAGCTGACGTATCCAGTCACTGGATGCCGCGGCCGCGACGGAAGTGCCATGCCCATCGACATCTGTGGGGCCCGCGCCATGTCCTAGCAGGAAGGCGATCAGCAGGCGCTGTTCGCGTTGGCACGCCTCCGAGCCGGAGTTGCTCTTGCCGGTGTTCTGAACGGCGAGGTGCAGCGGAGTCGACCCACTCCCGTTCGTCAGCCGCGGATCGGCGCCGTTGTCGACGAGGGAGGCGGCCGCCGCCGAGCAACGATTCCGAACCGCTCGATGCAGCGGAGCCACGCCGCTCCTGTCCAACGCGTTGGGATCCGCGCCGGCTGCGATGAGACGGGCGATCACCTCCCGTTGCGCGTCCGGGTCCCAATGCTGCGTGTCGGGGCCGCCGTCCGCGGCGTAGTGAAGCGGTTCGGCCCCCCGGCGGTTGCGGGCGCGCACGCCGGCGCCCTGCGCGATGAGCCAGTCGGCGAGCTCATGGTGATACGCGGCCGCAGCGAGGTGAAGCGCCGTGTCGCCGGCGTAGACGTAGTGAGAGATCGCATCAAGGAAGAAGGTCGCGCTGTCGTCGCGGCTCGCCGCCGTCCGAATCGGACGCGTCGCCAGACGGGGCGACGAGCCGAGCCATCTCGTGGTCTGGTCGTCATCACGTGAAGCGATCGCACCGAAGAGCGCAAGCAGAGCGCGGTCCTCCGAGCCATCGCTCGAACCGTGTTGCGTTGTCACTCTCAAAGATTGCCCCTACGGGGCGCAGGGAACCAGCGCCGGCCGCAGCTGGGTGCGGTTACCGGTCCCTGGTCTGTCTACAACCGTGCCATCTTGCGGAAGGGGCTCGTGATGCGGACGGTGTGGGAGCGGAAGTCGACCGTCACCGCGGCAGCCTCGACCTGGATGACGCGACCCAACCCATAAGCATCATGGGAGACCAGGTCGCTCAGGGCGTACTGCTCGATCGGTGGCTCCGGGTCGGGCTGGAAGGGGCTGCTGGACAGGCGTCGTACGGGAGTTGTCATTCCCACCAGTATCCCCTAGAGCTGGGCACGGAGGGCCGGAGCCGAGATACCGATGCGGAGATGTGTCACGCGTGGCCCCGACTCTCTGGGCCTCCGCGCCCAGGTTGTGGTCGAACGACGGGCAATCTCACCTCAGTCCTGACATCGGGGATGTAGCGTCTGCTCGGATCTCGGTTGGACGTGCGGGGGCGATCTGAGTGGGTGCGGCAGGGTGATCGAATGCTCGGGCTGCGGGGCGTTGGTACCCGCCGGCGCAAAGTTCTGCCGCGAGTGTGGGGTCTCGATCCAGCCGCGTTCGTGCGCCGCTTGCGGCGCGGCGTTCGACGGCGGCAAGTTCTGCAGCGCGTGCGGGACACCCTTCGACGGCGCCCTGTCCCGCCCGCTTCCCGAGAGAGCCGCCCCTGATGGGCCCGTGGCGGAGCGGCGCCTGGCCTCGGTCCTGTTCGGGGACCTGGTGGGATTCACCCCGCTGTCGGAGGGCAAGGACCCCGAAGAGGTTCGCGAGCTGTTGTCGGCGTACTTCGCCCAGTGCCGGGTGATCGTGGGCCGCTACGGCGGGCTGGTGGAGAAGTTCATCGGGGATGCGGTGATGGCGGTCTGGGGCGTGCCGGTGGCCCACGAGGACGACGCGGAGCGGGCCGTGCGGGCCGGTCTGGAGCTGGCGGCCGCCGTGGCGGCGATGGGGCATGAGGTAGGTGCGCCGGGGCTGGCGATGCGGGTCGGGATCGTGACGGGTGAGGTCGCGGTGACCGTGGGTGCGACGGCCGAGGGCATGGTCGCCGGGGACGCGGTGAACACCGCCGCACGGGTGCAGTCCACGGCGGAGCCGGGTCGGGTCTGGGTCGACGAGCTGACCCGGTCGTTGGCCAGTGCCGCGATCACGTTCATCCCCACCGGGGAGCACCGACTGAAGGGCAAGGCCGAGCCGGTGCGGCTGTGGGCGGCCGGGATCGTCGTCGCCGAGGTCGGCGGCGGGCCAGCGGGTCGACGGGCTCGAGGCGCCGTTCACCGGGCGCGACGCCGATCTGCGTCTGGTCAAGGAACTCTTCCACGGCACCGAGGAGTCGCGGCGACCCCGGCTGGTGGTCCTCGACGGTGAGGCCGGGATCGGCAAGTCCCGGCTGGCCTGGGAGTTCGAGAAGTACGTCGACGGTCTCGCCGCTTCGGTCCTGTGGCACCGCGGTCGGTGTCTGTCGTATGGCGACGGGGTCGCGTTCTGGGCCCTGGCCGAGTCGATGCGGACCCGGTTCGGGCTGGTCGAGGCGGACGGCGGCGACACCGTCACCGAGCGGCTGGATGCGGGACTGCTGAAGTTCGTGGCCGACGGGAGCGACCGGGACTGGTTGCGGCCGCGTCTGGCGGTCCTGCTGGGGCCGCCGACGGCAGGCTCGTTCGCCCGGGAGGACCTGTTCGCCTCGTGGACGGCGTTCTTGGAGCACTTGGCCGAGGACGGCAGACGGTGGTCCTGGTGGTGGACGATGCCCAGCACGCCGACGAGGGTATGCTGGACTTCCTGGACCACCTGCTGTCGTCCGCACAGGCGCCGATCTTCGTGCTGGCGCTGGCCCGACCCGAGCTCCTGGCCAGGCGGCCGGCGCTCGGTGGACGTCGGACAACTGTGGTGCACCTGGACCCGCTCGACGACGCGGCGATGGCCATCCTGGTCGACGGTCTGGTGGTCGGGCTGCCGCCGGCCTCGCGGACGGCTCTGGTGGAACGAGCGGAGGGGATCCCGCTGTTCGCCGTCGAGACGGTGCGTGCGTTGATCGACCGCGACCTGGTCGTCCCCCGTGAAGGTCAGTACGTTCCGGCGGACGCTGCCGCTCTCGACCTGGATGCGATCGGTGCGCCGGCGTCATTGCAGGCGCTGGTGGCGGCGCGCCTCGATACGCTCACGACGCGGAGCGGCGGGTCGTGACCGACGCGAGCGTCCTGGGTGAGTCCTTCACCCTCGAGGGATCATGCCGTCGGTGCCGACCAGGAGCGGGGACATCGGCGACGTGCTGGAGTCCCTGCGCCGCAAGGAGATCATCACCCTCCAGACCGACCGGTTCAGCTCCGAGCGCGGCCAGTACGGGTTCGTCCAATCGGTGGTTCGCCAGGTCGCGTACGCGACCTTGTCCCGCCGCGACCGCACGACCCGGCACCTCGCCGCGGCCGACCACCTCGCCGGCCTCCCCGACGCCGGTGATGACTTCGCCGTCGTCATCGCCCAGCACCTCCTCGACGCCGTGGAGGACGGACCCTCCAGCGAGCCCGACGGCGCCACCGTGGTCGCCACGGGCCTGCACCTACTTGGAGCGGGCCGCGGTCAGGGCACGGCGGGTCGGGCGCCACGGGTGAGTCCCAACGACCTCCTCGAGGTCGCCCTGGCGCACGCCGAGGGCGACGAGCGACCGGGCGAGGCTGCACCTCTTCGCAGCCGAGGTCGCGGAGAACGCAGGGGACAGTCGCCGAGGCGCGCGCCCACGCCGAGGCCGCACTGACGCTCTTCGAGCTGGTGCACGACCCGGTCGGTGCGGGGCGTGCCGCGGCGGCCCTGAGCTACTCCACGTGGTGGCGACAGTGGCGACAATCCGCGGCGGTGGCCATCGCCGAGGCGGGCTGGCAGGCGCTCGAGGGGGTGGCAGGAGCGGAGAGGGCCAGGTTCGAGCTGGCGCTGGCGCTCTTGAGCGCCGCACGCCGGCCTGGGAAGCCTGGAGAGCCAGCTCCGGTACGCCGAACGGATGCTGTTCCTGGCGGAGGCCCTCGACGACCCCGGGGCTCTCGCCACGGCGTTGGAGGCCCTCGGGACGACGTACATGCCCGGCGGGGCCTACCGGCGGTGTCATCCTCCTTGAGTCAGCGGCCGTGATCGCTCGCGAACACGACTTCCCACTCTCGCTTGCCCGAGCCCTTGGCAACCTCGCCGCCTTCCTGAACAGCCGGGACCTGCCCGCCGCCCTGCGCCACGCCGAGAAGGCACGTGATGTCGCACGCCGAGCCGGGCTGCAGGCCCTCGAGGAGACCGCTCGGGTCAACCTCGCCGTGGGGCTCTGGTGCTCGGGTCGCCTCGCCGATGCGGCCGCTGCTATGCCTCAGGGCATGGACATCACCGACCCGCAACGAGATGTCGCATGGCTGGTGCTGCAGGTGTGGGTGGCAGAGGCGCGGGGCACGACGCTCCCGCGCCCGCCACCGCCGCCGAAACCGACAGCCAGTCCAACCTGGCTTGGTTGAGGAGCGCCGACCTGGCCCGAGCGGTGGTGACGGGCGGCGGGAAGAAGTCACCCGTCTGGCACCGCTGCTGCTGGATCACCTGCTCGCGGCCTCCGGGCTCGACGACGACTTCTTCGTGCTCTGGCCGCCGGCCGTACTGGCTGCCCTCGGCGCCGAGGACCTCGACCTTGCCGATCGGCTCCTCGTCCCGGTGACGCACGGCCCTGCCCGGCCAACGCCCTCCGGCTGTGGCGGCCCAGTGGCACCGGCTCCGCGGCCTCGTTGGCCGCCGCCCGCGGCGATGACCCCCAGTTCGCCGAAACCGAGCTGCGGGCCGGCATCGACGCCTTGCGCACCTTCGGTGCGACCGGCTTCCAAGCACAGGCGGAGGAGGAGCTCGGCCGCTGGCTGGTCACCCAGGGCCGGACCGACGAGGCGGCACCGCTCCTCGACGCGGCCCGTACGACGTTCGCCGAGATCGGCGCCACCGGCTGGCTCGCGAAGCTCGACGAGCGGCAGACCGTCCGGAGCGCAGACGGCCACGGCCTCCCCGCGGCACGCTGAAAGACCTCGATCACTCGCAGTCTCCCTGAGTGACCTAGCTGTTCTGTCCGGGGAGGTTGGGCACGAGGTCGATGGGTGACTTGCCCTTGAGCGCGGTGTGGCCGCGGTGGTGATTGTAGAAGTGGAGCCAGCCGGGGTAGGCGGCTGCGCGTTCGGTTTCTGAGCGGTACTCGCGGGCGTAGGCCCATTCCTCGAGCAGGGTGCGGTTGAACCGTTCGACCTTGCCGTTGGTCTGGGGTCGGTAGGGGCGGGTGCGGCGGTGCTTGATGCGTTGCCCGGTGAGGGTCTTGGCCCACAGCTTGGAGCGGTAGCAGGAGCCGTTGTCGGTAAGCACGGCACGCACGGTGATGCCGTGGCGGGCGAACCAGGCGCGGGCTCGTCGCCAGAACGCCACTGCTGTTTCCTTGCGCTCATCGGTGTGGATCTCGGAGTAGGCCAGCCGGGAGTGGTCATCGACGGCGTGGTGCAGGTAGGTGTAGCCGCGGGAGCCCGGTGCGCCGGCGCGGTGGGCGCGGTTGCGGGCGACGTGGGCGGCTCGGTCCTGGGCCGAGCCTCGGCCGTGGATCCGCCAGCCGCCGCCGTCGGGGATCCTGCCGAGCTTCTTGATGTCGACGTGGACCAGGTCGCCGGGCGCGGCGTGGAGGTAGTGGTGGACCTTGGCCCGAGCCCACTTGATCCGGGCCCCGGTGGCCGGGTCGGTCCACTTCAACCGGGGGCACCGGTATCGCTGGAGCACCTTGTGGACCGTCGAGGGGTTCAGCCCCAGGTGGTATGCGATCCGGGCCGGCCCCCACCTACGGCTGACTCGCAGCCCCAGGATCCGTCGCTCCACACGGTCGGGCAGCTGGTGCGGACAGTGTCGGGGTCGGCTGGACCGATCACCCATCCCGGCCACGCCCGAGCAGCCGGTAGCGCTCGGCCCAGCGCCTCGCGGTCGTCACGCTGACCGAGAACCGCTCCGCGGCTCGGGCCAGAGTCCAGCCATTGACCACCACCAGACGCGCCAGCTTCAGCCGGCCAGCCGGAGTCAGCGTCGCGTTCGGGTGAACGCATTGGGATGGGTAGCGTGGTTCATCGAAGACCTCCGAGTCTTGAGGAGTGGTTGCGTCGTTGCTCCACACCTCACTCGGAGGTCTTCGTCATCGCCAAGCAGGCACGCCGTACCTAACGTCCGTGGTCAGAACACCTAGCGCAGCTGGGCCCGCAGCAGATCGAGGGTCGAGGGCACCGAGCCTCGTGCGTCGATCCAGACGGCTCCCGGTCGAGTGACCCGCAGCGCTCCGGCGAGCTCACCAGAGAGTCGGCGTCCTCGGATCCGACCAGGCCGCTGTTGACGACGTGTTCCGGGCGGGTCGAGACCTGCTCGAGCGGCGAGGCGGCCGGCCAGGGCGGGAGCGTCGAGGTCGAAGACGAGTTCGACGAATCGCGCACCGAGGTCTGCCGCAAGTGGCGGGCCCCTTCGATGAAGACGGTCCGGGCCAGGTACTGACCGACGATGACGTCGTGCCCAGAGCCTAGGTGCTCGCGTGCCAGAGCAAGGGAGCGAGCCGTCTGGCCTGCAGCCCCGACGAGAGGAGGTCCTCGCTCCAGCGGCCCAGCGAGTGCTTGATCCCATCAACGTCGAGCGCCAAGGTCAGCGGCCGGTCCTGGGCCAGACCGTGCGCCAGGGTC
>CAVZFO010000016.1:0-147959 GCA_963774575.1 uncultured Actinomycetota bacterium
CAATGACGCTGTAGGCCAAGGTCAGTTGTTGGGCCCAGTACAGCGCCGTGGCTCGGGTGAGCCCATAGGCCCCGATGTTCTCCAGGGCCCGCGCTGCCAGCGCAGACGTTGACGCCACAGCGCCCTCCACGTGGGCATCAGCTCGGTGTTGACCTGCGCGGCCGGCGGTGAGGTCAGTCTCGCGCCCAGCGTCTTCAGGGCGAGCGTGAGCTCGTTGTCCTCGGTCAGCGCTGGGTGTCGTAGACGTCCCCGGGTTCCCGGAATGAGCTCACCCCGGCTTGCGCGACCGCCGCAGGGCGACGGCACGGAACATCGACGCGGTCCCGGTGAGCACGAACACGCGACCCGCTGCCGGGCGACCAGCCGCGGTACCGGGAGTACTCGTTGCGTTGGAACTGGCCGATCAGGCCATGGCCCGGTCTCGCCGTAGAACAGGCCGCCGATGGCCATGAGGGTCGGGTCATCCTCGAGACGACGCAGTCCGGCCTCCAGGAACTCGTGGTCGATACGTCGAGTCGGCATCCATCACGAGGATGACGTCGCGTTCGTCGGTGGTGGGCAGCAGGCGCTGAGCTGCTGGTTGAGCGCGCCGGCCTTCTTCTCCTCGTTGCCGACCGTCTCGACGACGTCGGCCCCGAGGCGCCTGGCGACTTCGACCGTGGCATCGGTGCAGTTGTCGGCGACGACCAGCATCCGGTCGGCAGGTCTTGTCTGCTCGCGAAGCGAGCGCAGCGCCTGGTCGAGGACCAGCCCTCGTTGTAGGCGGGGATGAGCACGGTGCACCGCAGGGCCTGCACGGCGCCGAAGGGCGCCGGCAGCGCGGTCGCGGGCCATTCGAGCGGAGACCTCAACGGCAGGCCGGCCAGGGCGACACCCGGGTCAGCGATGCGCAGGATGCTGGGCTGCCGCGCCGGCAGCGCGTGGTCTGGCGAGAGCACCCGCATCGCCGCGGCAGTCTCCAGCGAGGCAATCCCCAAGTAGGCAGCCACCGCTGCAGCGGCGCCAGCCGCGGTGAGCCAGGATCGCCACTGGGGATCGTCGATCAACAGCGTCGTGCTGGAGGAGGGGTCGAGCCGGTCGGCGGCGACGATCCAGACGGCGACGGCCAGAAACGCCAGCGAGAGCAGCGACATCGCTATCGTGCTCCATCCCAGCCTGGCGGCTCGGTGCCGCCAGGTGGCCCGTGTCGATGCGGCCATCCGAGACCACCCCTGTCGGCGTCGTCGTCCCCGAGACCCTGACGACTCGCCGTAAAAGTCGGCGGGGCTGACAGGACGGTCGCCACGCTACGTGAGCGCGACGCCCGACGCGAGACGCCCGACGCGGGCGTCGCCAGGGCTTGCCCGTGCGTGGCCCACCCCCGAGGACCTTTGGCTCTGACCCTCCACGCCGGACGAGTGTTGTGTGGCTTGGTGATGGGCGATGGATGACGGCCCCGCAGGGGACCGGGTCGATCTGTTCTGGCTCCCGTTGGGCGCGGGTGGTCACGTCGTCCGGTGGAACGGCCGGGTCTACGAGTGGTGGGCGGTCCGTCGCGAACGCCGATCAGCAGCCGAGTCTACCACTCCGCTCTCGTGGTGACCCTCGACGCCGTGGTGTACGCGGTCGAGATGGGTCCGGTGTGGAACGTCTCGGACGCCAACCGTGGCGTCGTGTGCGAAGGCCCGGTGGGCTTCCGGTGGCTCGGTCGGTTCCGTGCGTTCCGCTATGAAGTGCGGTGCTGGCCCGGGGCCCCATCCCGGATGTCGCTGAAGCCGTCGACAGCCCGGTGCGATTACCGAGGAACCAGCTCGGGCCGCAGCCCTGCTCGCGGTGCTCCAAGAGGTGCCCGTGCTGACCTGGGGAGAGACGAACTGGGTACCGGCGAAATGTGGAACTCCAACTCGGTCGTCGCGTGGGCGCTGGCCCGCAGCGGCGAGGACATGGACACGATCGAGCCGCCGCCGGAGGCCGTGCGCCGGGATGGCGGGCAGGCCTGGTGCTCGCTCGACGCCAGGCCGCTGCCGGCGAGCTGCCGATCTCAGCAGGCTGATAGAAGAACTCTCTCAGAGCCCTGTGCATACAGGGGTTCTGGAGCGTTTCGGTGTCGGTGGTCGGTGCTTGGCTGGTCCCATGCCCACCACCTCCCGGCTCCCCTTCGACCGGCTCGACGCCGCGTTGGACCAGGCCGCGACCGTGGACCCGATCTACCTGACCACCACCGAGAAGCAGGACGCCCTGACCGGCTGGTCCCGCTCATCGGCCGGGCCCAGGCCCAACAGCTCCGGGTCCTCGCCGCCGCCGACGACATCGCCATCGAGACCGGCGACCGGTCCACCGCCCACTGGCTGGCCACCCAGACCCGCGACAACCCCGGGACCCTACGACGCCACGCCGCGCTGGCCGACGCGCTCGACCGACGCTGGACCGGCGTCGCCGACGCCTTCGCCACCGGCGACCTGAACCTGGCCCAGGTCCGGGTGATCGCCGACGCCCTCGACGCCCTCCCCTCTGATCTGGGCGACGACCTGCGGGCGAAGGCCGAGACCCTGATCGTGACCGAGGCCGCCACCCTGGGACCCCGGGAGCTGCGGGTCTACGGGACCCGGCTGTTGGAGTACCTGGCCCCCGACATCGCCAAGGAAGCCGACTACCGGCGGCTCCTCGCCGAGGAACGCCGCGCCGCCGCGGCCACCCGGCTCTCCATCCGCCGCCGCGGCGACGGGTCCGCCGACCTGCACGCCCGGATCCCCGACCACGCCGCCAGCCGCTCGAGCGCCTACCTCGACGCCTACACCGCACCCCGACGCCACCACCTCCACCGTGATGAGCACCGTCGAGACGCCGTACGGGCCGCTCACCCCTGCCGCCCCCGACGACGTCGCCCAGCTCCCGCTGGCCCGGCAACGCGGCGACGCGTTCGTCGCGCTGCTCGAGAACATCCCCACCACCAGCCTGCCCCGCCACGGCGGCACCGCCACCGCGGTGATGGTGGTCCTCGACTACCAGACACGTTGCTCAGCGGGACGGGCACGGCGACCACCTCCACCGGCGAAACGATCACCGCCGGCCAGGCCCGCCGGCTCGCCTGCCAGGCCGGGATCATCCCCGTCGTCCTCGGCGCCGACAGCGAGATCCTCGACGTCGGCCGCACCAACGGCTGGTCACCGACGCCATCCGCAAGGCCCTGAACCTCCGCGACCGCGGCTGCACGGAAGTCGGCTGCTCGATGCCCGCAGCGTTCTGCGAAGCGCACCACGTCGTGCCCTGGTCCCGAGGCGGCAAAACCAGCCTCGCCGACTGCAAGCTGCTCTGCTCCTTCCACCACCACCGCGCCCACGACCCCGCCTGGGAGACCCGCCACCACCCCAACGGATCGACGTCCTTCCACCGGCGGACGTGAGCCAGGTTCGGTGCATCGGATCGCCGCGCGACGGGAGTGACCAGCACGGGCTCGAGAGGAGCCCGGGACACAGAACGGCCGGGACCCAGCGTCTCGGGTCGCGGGTCCCGGCCGTCCTACCCCCTGCTCAGAGCAGCGTGGCGGCCTTGTCGAGGACGACGCGCAGGATCTGCTCCATCTCGTCGAAGTGCGACTGGTCGCAGATCAGCGGGGGAGAGAGCTGGATGACCGGGTCGCCGCGGTCGTCGGCGCGGCAGTAGAGGCCGGCGTCGTACAGCGCCTTGGAGAGGAAGCCGCGCAGCAGCCGCTCGGACTCCTCGTCGTTGAAGGTCTCCTTGGTGGCCTTGTCCTTGACCAGCTCGATGCCGTAGAAGTAGCCGTCGCCGCGGACGTCGCCGACGATCGGCAGGTCCAGGAGCCGCTCGAGGGTGGCGCGGAAGGCGCCCTCGTTGTCGCGCACGTGCTCGAGGATGTTCTCGTTCTCGAAGACGTCGAGGTTGGCCATCGCGACCGCGGTGGAGACCGGGTGGCCGCCGAACGTGTAGCCGTGGGCGAAGGACTCGGCGCCCTTGAGGAACGGCTCCATCAGCCGGTCGGTGGCGATCATCGCGCCGAGCGGGGCGTAGCCGGAGGTGATGCCCTTGGCGCAGGTGATGATGTCGGGCTGGTAGCCGTAGCGCTCGGCGCCGAACATGTGGCCGAGCCGGCCGAAGGCGCAGATGACCTCGTCGGAGACCAGCAGCACGTCGTACTCGTCGCAGATCTCGCGGACCCGCTGGAAGTAGCCGGGCGGCGGCGGGAAGCAGCCGCCGGCGTTCTGCACCGGCTCGAGGAAGACGGCGGCGACGGTGTCGGGGCCCTCGTTCTCGATCGCGACGGCGATCTGGTCGGCGGCCCAGCGGCCGAACGCCTCGGGGTCGCTCGTCGAGACGGCGCGGTGGCTCGGGGGCGCGGTAGAAGTTGGTGTTCGGGCACCCGGAACGTCGAGGGCACCAGCGGCTCGAACTGCTGCTTGAGCCCGGGCAGGCCGGTGATCGACAGCGCGCCCTGGGTGGTGCCGTGGTAGGCGATCGTGCGGCTGATACCTTGTGCTTCATCGGCTTGCCGGTGAGCTTGAAGTAGTTCTTGGCGAGCTTCCAGGCGGACTCGACGGCCTCGCCGCCGCCGCTGGTGAAGAAGACCCGGTTGAGGTCGCCGGGCGCGTAGCCGGCGACCCGCTCGGCGAGCTCGATCGCGTTGGGGTGCGCGTAGGACCACAGCGGATGAAGGCCAGCTGCTTGGCCTGCTTGGCGGCCGCCTCGGCGAGCTCGGTGCGGCCGTGGCCGAGCTGGGTGACGAAGAGCCCGGCCAGGCCGTCGAGGTAGCGCTTGCCCTTGGCGTCGTAGATGTAGGCGCCCTCGCCGCGCACGATGATCGGCACGTCGGCGTGCTCGTAGGACGAGTGCCGCGTGAAGTGCATCCACAGGTGGTCCTTCGCGGCCCGCTGCAGATGGGCGTAGTCCGAGGAGTGCTCATGACGGTCCCATGGTGCGCGGTCCCGGGCCCGGGGCAAGCAAGTGAATCCGTGGCGACGGAGGTGTTTCGCCGCGGAATCCGAAGGGCTATCCCGGGTGCCCTGGCCCTGGTAGACACCTCCCATGAGCCCGACCGCACCGCGCCGCACGCCGCCTCCGCGCTGCGTAGGAATGCCCCATGACCCGCTACGGCGCGCAGTTCGGTCCCGACATCACCTTCCTCGGCGTCGACCCGGTCGATCTCGAGGACGCGGCGGCGCTCGCGGCCGCCGACGTCGTGGTCGTGGGCGCCCCCTTCGACGGCGGTACGTCGCACCGGCCCGGCACCCGCTTCGGGCCGATGGCGATCCGGCAGACCGGCTACCTGCCCCACGACGGCTCCCGGCCGCACCTCGCACTGCGCGTCGACGCGCTCCAGGACCTCCGGGTCGTCGATGCCGGTGACGTCGAGATGCCGCCGGGCGAGATCGAGCGTGCGCTCGGCGCGCTCGAGGAGGCGGTGTACGCCGTCGCCGCGGCCGGAGCGATGCCGCTGGTGCTCGGCGGCGACCACTCGATCGCGCTGCCCGGACGCGACCGGCGGTGGCCCGGCACCTCGGTTACGGCAAGGTGTCGATGATCCACTTCGACGCGCACGCCGACACCGGCGACATCGAGTTCGGCTCCCTCTACGGCCACGGCCAGCCGATGCGCCGGCTGATCGAGTCGGGCGCGCTGCGCGGCGACCGGTTCCTCCAGATGGGGCTGCGCGGCTACTGGCCCGGCCCGGAGACGCTGAGCTGGATGGCCGAGCAGCGGATGCGCTCCTACGAGATGACCGAGATCGGCAAGCGCGGCTGGAGGCGTGCCTCGACGAGGCGTTCGAGATCGCCCTCGACGAGTGCGACGCGGTGTTCCTCTCCGTCGACATCGACGTCTGCGACCCCGGCCACGCGCCCGGCACCGGGACCCCGGAGCCCGGCGGGCTGTCGCTCGCGGCAGCTGCTCGACGCCGTACGCCGGATCTGCCTCGAGCTGCCCGTCGCCGGCATCGACGTGGTCGAGGTGTCGCCGCCCTACGACCACGCCGAGATCACGGCGTACCTCGCCAACCGGGTCTGCCTCGAGGCGCTCTCCGGCCTGGCCGCCCGCAAGCTCGGCATCACCCACGACCCCGCCGGACCGCTGCTGGAGGGGCGCTGAGTGGCACCACGGTCTTCGCCAACGGGGCCGTCTTCGACGGGCAGCGCTACCTCGGCGCGCGGCGAGTCTGGTCGAGGCGGCGGGCGCATCGCGTCGGTGGGCGAACGGCCGACCTCGACCGGCGGCGTGGACGACGTCGTCGACCTGGCCGGCGGGCTGCTCAGCCCCGGCTTCGTCGACGCGCACGTGCACCCGATCCAGGGCGGTCTCGAGCGGATGCGCTGCGACCTGTCCGAGCGCGCGACCCGCGAGGAGTACCTCGCCGAGATCCGCGCGTACGCCGACACGCCACCCCGACCGCGAGTGGATCCTCGGCGGCGGCTGGGCGATGCCGGCGTTCCCGGGCGGCACCCCGACCGCGGCCGACCTCGACGCCGTCGTGCCCGACCGGCCGGTGTTCCTGCCCAACCGCGACCACCACGGCGCCTGGGTCAACAGCCGGGCCCTCGAGATCGCCGGCATCGACGCGAGCACGCCCGACCCGCCCGACGGCCGGATCGAGCGCGACGCCGACGGCCACCCGAGCGGCACCCTGCACGAGGGCGCGATGGCCCTGGTGTCGCGGTACCTTCCGCGGACCACCGGCGAGGACTACTACGCCGCGCTGATGGAGGGCCAGCGCTACCTGCACTCCGTCGGCGTCACGTCCTGGCAGGACGCCATCGTCGGCGCGTACTCCGGCATGGACGACCCGGGCGCGACGTACGTCGGAGGCGGCCGCCAACGGCGACCTCCGCTCGCACGTCGTCGGCGCGCTGTGGTGGGAGCGCGGCTCGGCGTCGAGCAGGTCGCCGACCTGGTCGGGCGACGCGAGGCACTCACCGGCGGCCGGTTCCAGCGCCACGAGCGTGAAGGTGATGCAGGACGGCGTTGCCGAGAACGGCACGGCCGCGATGCTCGCGCCCTACCTCGACCGTGCGGCCACGCGACCGACAACAGCGGCCACTCGTTCGTCGAGGCCGGTGCGCTGCGCGAGGCGGTGGCCGGCCCTCGACGCCGCCGGCTTCCAGGTGCACGTGCACGCGATCGGCGACCGCGGCGTCCCGCGAGGCGCTGGACGCGTTCGAGGGCACGCGACCCGAACGCCGGCACCACATCGCGCACCTCCAGCTCGTGCACCCCGACGACGTCCGCGGTTCGCGGCGCTCGGCGTCGCCGCCAACGCTGCAGACGCTGTGGGCCTGCCAGGACGAGCAGATGACCGAGCTGACGCTGCCGTTCCTGGGGGAGGAGCGGTCCTCCTGGCAGTACCCCTTCGGCGACCTCCACCGCGCCGGAGCCCGGCTGGTCGCCGGGCAGCGACTGGCCGGTGAGCACGCCCGACCCGCTCGCAGGCGATCCACGTCGCGGTCAACCGGACGGCGTACGGCGAGGACGGGCCGGCCGGCACGCCGTTCCTGCCCGAGCAGGCGCTGCCCCTCGAGGTCGCGTTCGCGGCGTACACCTCCGGCTCGGCGTGGATCAACCACCGCGACGAGCGACGGGCCGGGGTCCTGGGCCCGGGTGCGGCGGCCGACCTCGTGGTGCTCGACCGCGACCCGTTCGCGGGAGACGCCGGCGGAGATCGGCGCGACCCGAGGTCGGTGTCCACCTGGATCGACGGCGAGGTCGTCCACCGGAGGTGAGCCCGGCCCCGGAGAAGGACCCCCCATTGGGTACTCCGACCGACGCTGGCCCGTCCCGCGGACCAGTGGTGTCTTCTTCGCTCGAGGGGGCGTGACGAAGGAGGTTGTTTCGGGATGATCCTGCGCACACTGGTCTCGCACGGGGCCCTGGTGGGCTTCGTCGTCGCGGTGGGTCGTCAGAAGCCGCCTCCGTGGGCGATGGCCGTGCTGGTGATCCATGCCAGTGCCTCGGGGGTGTCGACCCGGTAGGAGTAGGTGTTGCCGCTGCAGATGGAGTTGGCAACGAAGGAGTTCACCGCCAGGACGACGTTGGTGCCGCCGAGCAGGTTGGGACCACCGGAGTCGCCGAAGCAGGTGCCGCCCTTGTTCGAGTGCACCTTGATGAACTCGTCCGAGAGCGTGTCGTTGCTCGCGACGAGCGTGGTCGTTGCGAAGAAGCGTGTCGCGGACGCACCTTCGGACTTCTTGCAGTTGGGGTCGCAGGGACCGCCGCCGTTGACGAAGCCCTGCACGCCGTAGCCGGCCACGTCGACCGCGGTGTTGGCGGCAAGCTGTCCACGAGGTTGGCCTCGGGCAGGGTGCCGTACTGGCCGAGGGTGGCCGATGCGGGGATCGCGCCGCAGAGGTAGGTGCTGGCGCTGCCGGTCGGGGTGTGGCAGCCCGGCTCCCCGAAGACGATGATCGCGACGTCGTGGGTGTCGAAGTGCGGGCACGCCACCCTTGGCGCCGATCACCCACTGGGGATCGGAGTAGTAGGCGCCGACGTACCAGGTCCGCTGCGCCGCCGGCGTGTTGATCAGGTTCGGGTCGAAGCTGACCCTGACCAGCGGGGCACCCGTCGTGGTGTTGGTGCCGAGGCCCGAGGTGCTGTCGCTGAAGCAGTGTGCGGCCGTGAGCATGACCGTGGGCGACAACAGGGTCCCGGTGCAGGCGAAGGCCTGGTTGTCCTCGTAGCCGACGTACGGATGGTTGTTCCCGTCGTAGGTTCCGTTGGTCACCGCCTGGGCCGGCAGGCTGAGCCCGATCAGGGCCATCAGCGGGACTGCCAGCATGATCAAACGACGCATGGTGTGGTCTCCCCTCATCGACACGGTCGGTAGACCGTTGCTGGGACGTTACGCGGCCGCGCTCCCACGCCGCCAGGGCCTCCGACGCTGGTGCGCCATCACCGAGACCCCTCAGGCACGAGCGAGGTCCGACCGTTCCGCGCGACACTCGTCGGTGAGCGTGCGGGCGAGGTGTCGCGCCTCCACGAGCAACCCGACGACCTGGCCCTGCGTCCGTGCCGGAGCATCGTTCCAGCGCGTCAGGTCCTGGAAGTGCATCGTGCGCACCTGCGGCGAGGGACACGAAACCCTCGGAGGTCGGACGTCGTCGTAGAGGACGCGCCAGGTGAGGTCCAGGGTCCGCTGGACCAGCTGGGTGCGCGCCTTCGCCGGGCCGCCGGCCACGTGGACGACGGCACCGACGAGGCAGGCACCGGTGACCGGAGCGTTCCTCAGCAGGCGCACGTCGTACGCCGTGACCACGACGTGTCCGCCGGGCGTGGCCACCCGGAACCATCCCTGCCGGACCCAGCCGTGCCTCACCACCTGCGCCGCACCGTCAAGCAGGTCCTGGATCGACGACAGCTCGGCCAGGCGTGACGACAGGGCATCACAGCGTGCCAGTCGTCGCCGCTCGTCTCGGCGGTCACCCCGCGTCGAGCGGGTCGGTCGGAGTGGCTGAACCGACAGCACGTCCACGAGAGCCTCCGGCTGGTCGAGAGGGAGACCTCCACACTCATCCCGACAGGGGCGCCAGGCAAGACCTTGACCCGTGCGCGCGCACAGGAGAGACACTGGGAGCGTGTGAGCGTCGAGGAGGCGTTGATCGTCATGAACAACCTGAAGCGGTTCACCGTCTGCAAGCTGGCGGGCCACGCCTGGCTCAAGGTCGCCTATCCTCCGACATCGGACGGGGAGGGATCGGGCACGTTCCTGCGCTGCAAACGGTGTGGCAAGGAGAACCACGAAGCAGGGACCGTCGCTCGTGGCGGGGGCGGTGTCATCGGCTAGTCGGGCATCGTGGCACCCGAGGGCGCACCCAGCGAGGTTGGATCGCGCGGCTCCAGGGTCAGCTGACCTGCTTCGGATCCGGGAGCTCGTCCTGCGGGTGCGACTTCAGGTACGGCCCGACCTTGTCGTCGAGGACGGCCCTCCAGAGCTGGTGGGCCGCCTGGGTGTCGATGATGTTGGAGTCGCCGACGCCGGGGATGGTCTGGTAGCGCAGCAGCGGCAGGGTCATGAACCGGACCTTCGCGCTGTCCAGGCCGCGCATGCTCAGCGCGAGGCCGCGGATGTCCTTGGTCGACCAGTCGCCGTCGACGGCGAGGTGGGCGGCTGATGGCGGAGAGCATCTTCGAGAGCTTGAACGGGTTGCCGATGGTGCCCTCGGCAAGGGTCTTGCGGAGCACCGCGCGCAGGAAGTTCTGCTGCCGGTCGATCCGGTCGAAGTCGCCCTCCAGCAGCCCGTGGCGCATCCGCACGTACTTGGAGGGCCCGCTCGCCCTCGAGGTGGGTCCAGCCCTTGTCCCACGTGACGTGTCTGCTGGGTGTCGTAGACCGTCTCGGGGATGTAGACCTCCACGCCGCCGATCGCCTTGGTCAGCTCGTTGAAGCCCGCGTAGTCGATGACGGCCATGTGGTCGATCCGCACGACTGCTGAGCTTCTCGACGGTGCGCCAGGTGCCGAACGGCCCGTACGTCGGCGAACGCCTCGTTGATCTTGTTCTGGCCGTGCTGCTTGCCCTCGGCGTCGTAGATCGGGACGTAGGAGTCGCGCGGGATCGACACCAGGTACGCCGTCTTCCGGTCGGCCGGGATGTGGACCAGCATCATCGTGTCGCTGCGGTAGGCGCCGGGGTCCCACTTCCCGTCCTGGAGGAGCTCGGCCACGGTCGGCTGCTTGATGAGCCGGTGCGGGTTGTCGGCGCCCATCAGCAGGATGTTGACGGCCTTGTTGGGGGCCTTCGGTGGCCGGCCCTGCTCGTCGTTGGTGATCGCGGAGATGTCGACGCGGGGGATGGCCGCGATCTTCTGGTTGAGGCTGTAGCCGTACCACACGGTGACCGCCACGATCGACACCGCCGCGACCGCGAGCAGCGCGGCCCGGCGGCGGTGCCCGGCGCGCCAGCGCCACCCGGCCAGGGCGAGCAGCCCGACCACGGCCAGCCCGACGAGCAGCACCGCCAGGTCGAGGTGGCCGTGCAGCATCAGCCAGCCCACGAGCACGACGTACAGCACCGCCCCGGCGGCCCACGCGACCGGGACCACCCACGACCTACGCACATCGACTCCTTCGCGATCCTGCTTCGGGATCCGCCGTCTCGACCGGGGTCGAAGTGCGGTTCTCGTGTTGAATTGTGCTGGTGACGGTGGTTTCCGTTGCGGGGCGGGCTACAGATTCGCCGATCGCGTGGCTAGGCTCCGTGCATCACGAGGCTTCTGAGGGGATACAGGATGGCTGACCAGGCTTTCAAGAACGTCATCAACGGCGCAGCTCGTCGACAGCGTGTCCGGTGAGACCTACGACGTGATCGACCCGACCACCGGGGAGGTCTACGCGAGCGCCCCGATGTCCGGCGCCGAGGACGTCGACCGCGCGTACGCCGCGGCGGCCGACGCCTTCGAGGGCGTGGGGGACAGCACGCCCCAGGACCGGCTCGACGCGCTGCTCAAGATCGCCGACGCCATCGACGCGCGCGCCGACGAGATCAACGCCGTCGAGTGCAAGGACACCGGCAAGCCGCTCGGCCTGACGATGTCGGAGGAGATGCCCTACGCCTCGGACCACTTCCGGTTCTTCGCCGGCGCCGCGCGGGTCCTCGAGGGCAAGTCGGCCGGGGAGTACATGGCCGACCACACCTCGTGCGTACGGCGCGAGCCGATCGGCGTCGTCGGCCAGGTGACGCCGTGGAACTACCCGCTGATGATGATGATCTGGAAGATCGCGCCCGGCCCTCGCGGCCGGCAACACCATCGTGCTCAAGCCGTCGCGACACCACGCCGGCGTCGCTCGACGCTGCTGGCCGAGCTGGCCCAGGAGTTCCTGCCGCCCGGCGTGCTCAACGTCGTCTGCGGCGACCGCGACACCGGCCGCGCGCTGGTCGAGCACAAGACCCCGCAGATGGTGTCGATCACCGGCTCGGTGCGCGCCGGCATGGAGGTCGCCGGGTCCGCCGCGGCCGACCTGAAGCGGGTGCACCTCGAGCTCGGCGGCAAGGCGCCGGTGATCGTCTTCGACGACGCCGACGTCGAGGAGGCCGCCGAGGCGATCGCCGAGGCGGGCTACTTCAACGCCGGCCAGGACTGCACCGCCGCCACCCGCGTGCTCGCGGGCCCGGGCGTCCACGACGACTTCGTCGCCGCGCTGACCGAGGCGGCCAAGGGCATCAGGACGGGCATGCCCGACGACGAGGACGTCCTCTACGGCCCGCTCAACAACGCCAACCAGCTCGCGCGCGTCACCGGGATGGTCGACCGGCTGCCCGACCACGCCACCCTCGAGACGGGTGGCGCCAGCCAGGGCGACACCGGCTACTTCTACGAGCCCACCGTGCTCTCGGGGCTGCGCCAGGACGACGAGCAGATCCAGACCGAGATCTTCGGCCCGGTCATCACCGTGCAGCAGTTCTCCGACGAGGCCGAGGCGCTGCGCTGGGCCAACGGCGTCGCAGTACGGCCTGGCCTCGTCGGTCTGGACCAAGGACCACGGCCGCGCCATGCGGATGTCGAAGAGGCTCGACTTCGGCGTGCGTCTGGATCAACACCCACATCCCGTTCGTCTCCGAGATGCCGCACGGTGGCTTCAAGCACTCCGGCTACGGCAAGGACCTGTCGATGTACGGCCTCGAGGACTACACCCGCATCAAGCACGTCATGCACTACATCGGCGAGTGACCTCCGTCGGTGGTGGGTTCGAGGCTCGTCGCTAGCGCTCCTCGCACCTCAACCACCGAAGGATCTGGTGGCTGAGGCGTGAGGCCCAGTCGCGAGCCTCGAAACCACCGCCAACCACGGAAAGAGACCCATGAAGATCCTCCTGGTCGGCGCCGGCGGCGTCGGCGCCGCGTTCGCCGCCATCGCTGCCCGGCGCGACTTCTTCGAGCAGATCGTGATCGCCGACTACGACCTGGCCCGGGCCGAGAAGGCGGCGGCCCAGGACGAGCGGTACGTCGCGGCGCGAGGTCGACGCGTCCTCGCAGGAGTCCGTGGCGGCGCTGTGCCGCGAGCACGGCATCACCCACGTGATGAACGCCGTCGACCCGCGTCTTCAACATGCCGATCTTCGGCGGCGCGTTCGAGGCGGGGGCCGACTACCTCGACATGGCCATGTCGCTGTCGAAGCCGCACCCTGAGGCGCCGTACGAGAAGACGGGCGTCAAGCTCGGCGACGAGCAGTTCGCGGTCGCCGACGAGTGGGAGTCCGCCGGCCGGCTGGCGCTCGTCGGGATCGGCGTCGAGCCGGGGCTCTCCGACGTGTTCGCGCGGTACGCCGCCGACCACCTGTTCAGCGAGATCGACGAGCTCGGCACCCGCGACGGCGCCAACCTGGTGGTCACCGACGACGACGGCAACGAGATCTTCGCGCCGTCGTTCTCGATGTGGACGACGATCGAGGAGTGCCTCAACCCGCCGGTGGTCTGGCAGGACGGCGCCTGGCACACCACGGCGCCGTTCTCCGAGCCGGAGGTCTTCGACTTCCCCGAGGGCATCGGACCGGTCGAGTGCGTCAACGTGGAGCACGAGGAGGTGCTCCTGATGCCGCGCTGGGTCGACTGCAAGCGGGCGACCTTCAAGTACGGCCTCGGCGACGAGTTCATCAACATCCTCAAGGTGCTGCACACCCTCGGCCTCGACCGCACCGACAAGGTCCGGGTCAAGGGGGTCGAGGTCAGCCCGCGCGACGTGGTCGCCGCCGTGCTGCCCGACCCGGCGACGGTCGGCCCGCGGATGAAGGGCAAGACCTGCGCCGGGCTCTGGGTCACGGGGAAGGGCAAGGACGGCGAGCCGCGGTCGACGTACCTCTACCACGTCGTCGACAACGAGCGGACGATGGCGGAGTACGGGCACCAGTGCGTGGTCTGGCAGACCGCCATCAACCCCGTCGTCGCGCTCGAGCTGCTGGCCCGCGGCACCTGGTCCGGCGCCGGGATCCTCGGGCCCGGAGGCCTTCGACGCCGTGCCGTTCCTCGACCTGCTGACCGAGTACGGCTCACCCTGGGGACAGCAGGAGCTGGTCCCGGCCTAGTCTCGCGTCGTCCCAGCGGCTATCGCGTCGAGGTCGCGGACGGCGAAGCGGTGGTGCTCCCACTCCTCCTCGAGGACCACGTGGAGGCACGAGCGGACGGTCTCCGGGTAGTCCGGGTGGTGCGGGTTCTGCGGTGTCGTCGAGCTCGTCAGCCGTGACGGCGGCGAGGTAGTCGCGCATCATCGCGACGCGGTCGCCGCGGGCCTCCAGCACGTCGGCGTAGGGCGGTGGGGCCGCCGGCTGCGCGGCGCCCAGGCCCTCGGAGTCGGCGCTCGTGTCACCCAGGCCGAGCGGGTGGAAGGGCTGCTCGCGCTGCAGCACCCCCCGGCCGAGCCAGACGTCGGTGGCATGGACCAGGTGGCGCAGGGTCTGGGCGAACGACCACTCGCCGTCGACCGGGACGTCGACCGTCCCCGGCGGCATCGACGCGACGCGGTCGAGGGTGGCCGCCCAGGTGCGCTCGAGCGCGGCCCACGCCGCCCTGAGGCCCTCCGGGTCGGCGGCCTGCCGCTCGGCCCTGCCGGGGAAGCGGCGGTCCAGCTCGGACTCGACGTAGGTGGTCACGTCGACGCCGTTGACGAGCAGGCCCTCGCCCTCACGGAGCCACGGAGCGTCGATGTCCATGCCGGAGACCTCGACGCCGCGCATCACGGCGCCCGACAGGTCGGACTCGACGAACCGGGCTCCGCGGAGGTTCGCGCCGCGGAACTCGGTCGGCTGCGGGTCGTCGGAGCTGGGCGTGATGGCCATGACGGCACGCTACCGAGCGCCACGGACACCCATCACCCGAACTTGCGGTGGTAGGTCGCCATGGCCAGGGCGTACGCGACGACGAGGAGGCCGACGCACCAGGCCAGGGCGATCCAGAGGTCGGCGCCGACCGGCTGCTGGGCGAGCAGGTCGCGGAGCGTGTTGACGATGGACGTGACCGGCTGGTGCTCGGCGAAGGCGCGCACCGGGGCGGGCATCGTCTCGGTCGGCACGAAGGCCGAGCTGATGAACGGCAGGAAGACGATCGGGTAGGAGAAGGCGCCCGCGCCGTCGACCGTCTTCGCGGACAGCCCGGCGATGACGGCGATCCAGGTGAGCCGCCAGGGTGAACAGGGCGAGGATCCCGACGACCGCGAGCCAGGCCAGCACGCCGGCCGACGTGCGGAAGCCCATCAGGAGGGCGACGAGCACGACGAGCGCCAGCGAGATCAGGCAGGAGACCACCGAGGTCAGCACGTGCGCCCACAGCACGCCCGAGCGCGCGATCGGCATCGACTGGAACCGCTCGAAGATCCCGCTCTGCAGGTCGGTGAAGAGCCGGAAGGCGGTGTAGGAGATGCCCGTCGCGATGGTGATCAGCAGGATCCCGGGCAGCAGGTAGCCCACGTAGGAGTCCGACCCGGCGTCGATCGCGCCGCCGAACACGTAGACGAACAGCAGCATCAGGGCGATCGGCATGATCGTGACGGTGATGATGGTGTCCAGGCTGCGCGTCACGTGGCGCAGCGACCGGCCCACCAGGACTGCGGTGTCTTCGACGAAGTAGGTGGTCATGGTTGCTGTCCTCAGTTGTCCGGGGCGGCGGCGCTCGCCGTCCTGTCGGGTGGTGGTTGCCGATGATCGCCAGGAAGACGTCCTCCAGGGTCGGCTGCTTCTCGACGTACTCGACGGTGGCGGGCGGGAGGAGCGCTGCAGCTCGGCCAGGGTGCCGTCGGCGATGATCCGTCCCTCGTGGAGGATCGCGATCCGGTCCGCGAGCTGCTCGGCCTCGTCCAGGGTCTGCGTGGTGAGCAGCACCGTCGTGCCCCGGCCGGCGAGCTCCTTGACGCTGTCCCACACCTCGAGGCGGGACTGGGGGTCGAGCCCGGTGGTCGGCTCGTCCAGGAAGATCACCGGCGGGTTCCCGATCAGGCTCATGGCGATGTCCAGGCGGCGGCGCATGCCTCCGGAGTACGTCGACACCTTGCGGTCCGCCGCGTCGGTGAGCTGGAAGCGGGTCAGCAGGTCGTCCGCGATCGGGCCGTGGTCCTTCAGGTGCCGCAGCCGGGCCACCAGCACCAGGTTCTCCCGACCGGTGAGGATCTCGTCCACGGCCGCGAACTGCCCGGTGAGGCTGATGGACTCCCGGACCTTCGCCGCCTCCGCGGCGACGTCGAGGCCGTCGACGGTGGCCGTCCCCGCGTCGGCCTTGAGCAGCGTGCACAGGATCCTCACGATCGTGGTCTTGCCGGCGCCGTTGGAACCGAGCAGGGCGAAGATGCTGCCCCGCGCCACGTCGAGGTCCACGCCGCGCAGCACGCTCAGCTCCTGGTACGACTTCTCCAGGCCCCGGACCCGGATCGCTGTGCCGGCGGTCATTGCTGCTCGCCTCGCTCCGCGTCCTCGATCGCCTTGGTCAGGCGAGCGCGTTCCTTGTCGATCCACTGCTTGCCCGTGTAGGCCTGCGCGAACGTCTCGGCGAACTCGACCGGGTCGTCACCGACGATCGCGCGCACCGGCGTGTTGTCGGCCGCCGCACGCTCCCAGAGGTCGGCGAAGTCGTCGAACATCTTGAGGCTGGTCTCGCCGTCGGTGACGCCGCCGTAGTACATGAAGTACCGCTGCAGGGCCTTCGCGACGGTGCCGTACGGCTCGGGGAGGGCCTCGATGCGGGCCTTGTACTGCCGGTACTGCTTCTTCTGCTCGAGCGATCCGGTGACCAGCTCGATCCACTTCGTGGCCATGTCTATCTGCCTCCTTCGCGGAGCTGTTCCAGTCGTTCTGTGAGGAAGCTCCAGGTCCTCCAGAACTCTTCGAGATGTGCCTGTCCCTGGGCGTTGAGGGAGTACACCTTGCGCGGCGGCCCCTTCTCGGAGGGGACCTTCTCCACGTCGACGAGACCGCGCTGCTCGATCCTGATCAGCAGCGCGTAGACGGTCCCCTCGGCGATGTCGGAGAAGCCCTGCTCGCGCAGCCAGGCCGTGATCTCGTAGCCGTAGGCGGACCGGCCGGACAGGATCGCGAGCACGATGCCCTCCAGCGTCCCCTTGAGCATCTCCGTCGCCTGCTTGCTCATGGAGCACCTCCTCAACTACTCAGTGAAACTGACTACCAGTAGATAGTAACACTGAATAGCGGCGCACAAGTAAGCCTTGAAGGCGCAGCGTCGGGTCTCAGCCGAGGGCGTCCGCGAGCAGCCGCAGCGTCGCCTCGCGGGCGGGGGAGCGGTCGGCGGGCGTGCCGGACGGCGCGCCGGCGACCGGGTGCAGCATCACCTCGTCCACGTCGTACGTCGTGGCGAGCTCGCGCACCTGCTTGGCGGCGGACTCCGGCGTCCCGACGACCCACCGGTCGAGCATCGACTCCGCGAGCTCCCGGTGCTGCGGGGGCAGGCCGCGCGCCTCGGCGTCCTCGACCAGCGCCTGGGGCGCGAGCGGCTGACCGGTGCGCAGAGCCACCATCGCCAGCAGGTTCGGCAGGGTCAGCCGGTCGGCCTCCTCCTGCGTCTCTGCCACGACGGCGTTGACGGTCAGGAAGGTGCGGGGCTCGGGGTGGTCCGCCGACGGCACGTACTCGTCGCGGTAGAGCGCCAGCGCCTCGGCCGTGCCCCGGCCGGAGAAGTGGTGCGCGAAGACGTAGGGGAGCCCGCGGCTCGCGGCCAGGCGTGCGGAGAAGTCCGACGAGCCCAGCAGCCACACGGTCGCGGTCGACACGGCGTGCGGCGTCGCGTTGAGGGTGTGCAGGCGGCCGCCGACGTCGAGGCCCGCTCCGCCGGGACTCATCATCGTGATGATGTTGTCGACGTAGGTCGGGAAGTGCTCGGCGGCGTCGGCCTCGACGCCCCCGCCGCCGTGGCGCAATGCCCACGCCGTCACCGGGTCGGTGCCGGGCGCCCGGCCGAGGCCGAGGTCGATCCGCCCGGGGTGGGCGGCCTCGAGGAGCGCGAACTGCTCGGCGACCACCAACGGCGCGTGGTTGGGCAGCATCACGCCGCCCGAGCCCACGCGGATCCGCTCGGTCACCGCCGCCACCATCGCGACCAGCACCGGCGGGTTGGTCGCGGCCACGGCGGGCATGTTGTGGTGCTCGGCCAGCCAGTACCTCCGGTAGCCGAGCTCGTCGGCCACGCGGGCCAGCGATCGGGTCGCGGCCAGAGCGTCGCCCGTCGTCTGGTCGGCGCGCACAGGCACCAGGTCGAGCACGGACAGCGCGGGGGACGTCACCTCGGGTCAACCCGCCGTCCCGGCGGCGCTATTCCGCCGCCTGTCCGACGAGCAGCGACCGGACGCCGTCGGCGTCCCACCCGGGCGTGACGCCCTCCGCGTCCAGGACGTAGGCGATCGCCGCCGGCTCGTCGAGCAGCCCGTCCGTGAGCCCGGAGAGGATCGTGCGGAGGTACGGCGCACTGGGAGCCGCCGGTTCGTGCTGTTCGGTGCTGGTGAGAGCGACCATGGGCACGCCGTCGCGGTCGCCGACCGTCGACCGGGCGTCGTACTTCCGCTCCCAACCGTGCACCTCGTCGAGCTGGTCGACACCGATGAGGTACCCCCGGGCGACGACCTCGCCGTCCGCTTCGGGGTCGAGGTACGCGAGCCCCCCGCCCCAGACCAGCGAGACGCCACCGAAGCGGATCCGGCCGGGGATCCGCACGCCGACGACCGCACGGGGCGGTGTCTGGTCCCGACAACCGGGGTAGCTGCGCTGGGCCCCCGGGGGCTGTCCGCCGCGCAGGTAGTAGCCGAAACGCTCCTGCGACAGGTTGGAGCCGTAGGCGACGTACCAGACCAGGCCGGTCATCGATCGGGTCACATCCGCTCGGGCCGTCCGATCCCCAGCAGGTCCAGGCCCTGGTCGAGCACCGCCAGGGTGGCGGCGCACAGGGCGAGCCGCGAGGCGCGGGTCTCGGTGTCGGCCTTGAGCACCGGGCACTGCTCGTAGAACGCCGAGAAGTGCTGGGCCAGCTCGAAGAGGTAGCCGCAGAGCCGGTGCGGCTCGAGCTGGTCGCCCACGTGGACGACCACGTCGCCGAAGTCCAGCAGGGCCAGGCCCAGGGCGCGCTCGGCCGGCTCGGCCACGGAGATGGGCGCATCCGCCGTCTCCGGCGACAGCCCCGCCGTGCGGAAGATGGAGCGGATCCGCGCGGCGGCGTACTGGAGGTAGGGGCCGGTGTTGCCGGTGAGCGACACCATCCGGTCCAGGTCGAAGACGTACTCGCTGTCGTGCGCCACCGACAGGTCGGCGTACTTGACCGCGCCGATGCCGACCTGGGGCGCGATCGCCGCGCGCACGCCCGGGTCGAGGTCGGGCCGCGCCTCGTCGACGACCTCGCGGGCCCGCCCGATCGCCTCCTCGAGGAGCGCCATCAGCTTGAGCGGGTTCCCCGCCCGGGTGCGCAGGATCTTGCGGTCCGGGCCGAGCACGTTGCCGATCTGGACGTGCACGACCTCGACGTCGTCGGGCAGCCAGCCGGCCAGCCGCGCGGTGTCCCAGACCATGTTGAGGTGCAACGCCTGCGGGGCGCCGATGACGTAGAGGATGCGGTCGGAGCCGAGGTCGCGGACCCGGTGCCGGATGGTGGCCAGGTCCGTGGTCGCGTAGCCGTAGCCGCCGTCGGTCTTGCGGATGATCAGCGGCACCGGCTTGCCCTCGCGGCCGGTGTAGCCGTCGAGGAACACGCACAGCGCGCCGTCGCTGACGGTGGCCAGTCCCTGCGCCTCGAGCTCGTCGCAGATCTGGGCGAGCTCGGAGTTGTACGTCGACTCGCCGGCCAGGTCCTCGTCGGTCAGGGTGACGCCGAGGGTGGCGTAGATGCGGTTGAAGTACTGCTTGGACAGGTCGACCAGCTCGTTCCAGAGCCGGAGGGTGTCCGCGTCGCCGGCCTGCAGCCGCACCACCCGGGCCCGCGAGCGGTCCGCGAACTGCGGGTCGCCGTCGAACTCCTCGCGCGCCGCGGCGTAGAAGGCGTTGGGGTCGGTGACCAGCAGCTGTGCGTCGGGGGAGTCCTCGCCGACGGCCAGCAGGTGCTCGATGAGCATCCCGAACGGCGTGCCCCAGTCGCCGACGTGGTTCTGCCGGACCACGTGGTGGCCGAGGTGCTCCAGCGTGCGCACCAGCGCGTCGCCGACGACCGTGGTCCGCAGGTGGCCGACGTGCATCTCCTTGGCCACGTTGGGTGCGGAGTAGTCGACCGGGATCGTCTGTCGCGGCTGGGTCGGCACGCCGAGCCGCGGGTCGTCCCGGAGGGCCGCCACCTCGTGGGCGACCCAGGCGTCACCGAGCCGGACGTTCACGAAGCCGGGCCCGCTGATCTCCGGCTCCCCGGCGATCCCGTCCAGGTCGAGGGCGTCCACGATCCGCTGCGCGACCGCGCGCGGTGGCTCACCCAGCCGCTTGGCCAGCGCGAGGGCCGCGTTGGCCTGGAAGTCCGCGAACTGGCTGGGCCGGATCACGGGGTCCGCGTCGGCGTACTCCTGCCCGAACGCCTTCTCCAGGGCGCGCTGGAACCGCTCGGTCAGCACGCCCACGGGACTCGTCACGCCCTCAGGCTATCCAGGGAGCGGGAGCTCCTGCGCGGCGTACCGTGCCTCCTCCAGCAGGATCCGCTGGGCGTCGCGGTAACGGCGGTCGGCATCCTCGGCGGTGTCGCCGACGGCGGTGAGGCCGATGCGACCGTGCTCGGTCAGCGAGCTGATCATGTGGAAGACGATCCCGACCTGGCGCGACTGGTCGAAGTGCAACCCGTGCCGCGCGACGACGTCGAAGAGATCCGTCGGCGCCAGCCCACGGAGCAGGTCGGACTCGAGGTGGTCGGTCGCCACCAGGTGCTTCTCGAGTCCACGGGGGGTGAGGAACAAGGCGGTGCCCGGGTCGTACCGGCCGTCGGTGAGGAACTGGAGGGTGAGGAACGGGTGGGTGGTGCCGCCCTTGCGCAGGTTGATCTCGATGGCGTACGACATCCAGGTCCCGCTGCTGTCGCGGACGACGACGAAGTCGATGGCGAAGCGTCCGAGGGCACCTTCGCTCGCAAGTCGCTTCCCGATGACCTCGGCGTGCCGGGTGATCGTCCGCGCGTACTCCGGTGCGGCGGGGAACAGGCACCCGAGGTAGCTCTGGCCGCTGGCGCCTCCGAGCAGCTGGTCGTGGGTCGAGAGCAGCTCGATCTCTCCGCCCGGAAGGACGCGGAGCTGGACGCTCGGGCTGAGCAGCTCGGTGCCGGTGATCCGCTCTTCGACGATGCCCGCCCCCTCGGCGAGCTTGGCGAGGTAGGCGTCGAGCGAGACCTTCGGGGACTCCAGCTCCATGGCACGAAGTCGCTCGAGCACCCGCGCTCGCTCGTCGGGGGCGCCCGGCTCGGGGAGGCCCGCCAGCCGGACGACGGCGTTCCCGGCCCCTGAGACGCCCTCGTTCAGCTTGACGATCACGCTGTCCAGGCGGGGCCGCTGCGTCCGCATCCGCTCGATGGCGGCCGCGAGGTCGTCCAGGGTCCGGAGGTCCTCCTCGCCGAGGGGGTAGGGGACGCCGACCTCTGCGAAGAGCCGCCGGCAGCCGGTCTTCGAGCCGAGCGGAGCCAGCCGCGGGTCCGCGGCGTACATGGGGATCCCGAGCGACAGGGCGACGTCGCGCTCGAGCTCGGTGGTGTTGTAGGGCACCAGGTGGGAGCGGGCCCGGTTGGGGATCATCGCCGCGATCTGGGCCATCAGCCGGGGCCGCTCCAGCAGCTTCTCGCTCAGGGACCGCCCGCGACGCGTCGTGGACGGGGACGAGCGTGAGCCGGGCCCGCGCGTGGCTGGGGATCACGCCCGGAAGCAGAGCGAGGTAGTACTCGATGATCTCGGGGGCGATCGGCGTCGACGTCACGTAGATCATCCGCAGCCGTGGCTGCCGCAGCAGCATGAGCAGGAAGAGGAAGCGCTCCTCGTAGGCCTGCTGGAGGCTGCCGCTGGTCGCCATCGCGCGGTCGAGGGTGATCGAGGGGACGACCACGACCGACTCGTCGTCGTGGTTGAGCCGCATGTCCTCCCACACGTCCTTCATGCGGGCCTGCAGGACGTCGAACTGTCGGTACCGCTCGGCCTCCGAGAGCGACGAGAGCACGTCGAGCGGTGCGACGGGGGCCGTCCAGACGTCCCCGGTCACGACCCGATCCTCGCGTTGTCGACGCCACGGACGCTGTAGGTGCGCACGCTGCGGCTGAAGCCGCGCAGCTCCCGCGCTCCCGCTTCCTCACCGACCACGGCCGGACCGGCGACCGACAACACCCGCTCGGTCACCAGGATCTGCCACGGTTCGGCGTCGTCGCACAGCCGCGACGCCAGGTTGCTGACGCTGCCGATGGCGGCGTAGTCGAAGCGGCCCTCGAAGCCGATCTTGCCGAGCGTCGCGTAGCCCTGGGCGATGCCGATCCCCAGGGCCAGGTCGTGACCCTGACGCCCCCAGGCCTCCGCCAGGCTCTTGACCCGGGCGCGCATCGTGACGGCCATCCGGATGGCACGCAGCGGGCCGTCCTCGCAGCGCACGGGGTCGTTGAAGAACACCATCAGACCGTCGCCCGCGAACCGCTCCAACGTCCCCTCGAACCGGAAGATCAGGTCACCGAGGGCCTGGTGGTACTCGGCGAGCACGCCCATCACCTCCTCGGGCTCACTCCCCTCGGCGAACGTCGTGAACCCGCGCAGGTCGCAGAAGACCACCACGATCTCCCGTCGGTGGCTCTCGAGGAACGACTCGTCCCCGGAGTCCACGATCAGCTCGGCCAGCTGGGGCGAGAGGAACCGGCGCAGACCGCCCATCCGCTCCAGCTGGGCCACCTGGGTCTCGACCCTCGCCTCGAGCTCGGAGTTCCAGTCCGCGAGCTCGGAGGCCTGGCGCTTGATGGTGTCCTGGTAGCGCTTGATCCTGGTGAGCGACGCCACCCGCGCCTGGAGCTCGCTCTGGTCGATCGGCTTGGTCAGGAAGTCGTCCGCACCCGCCTCCAGCGCCTTCAGCTTCTGCTCGTTGCCGCTCGCGGTGACCATCACCACGGGCAGGTACGCCGTGTCGCCCTGCTCGCGGATCCGGCGACAGACCTCGTAGCCGTCCAGGCCGGGCATCACGATGTCCAGGAGCACCAGGTCGACCTCGGTCGTCGCGATCACGTCCAACGCCTCCTCGCCCGAGGACGCGGTCCGGACGTCGTACCCGCGGGGGACCAGGATGGCCTCCAGCAACCGGACGTTCGCCGGTTGGTCGTCGACGACGAGCACCGTCGCCGGTGCTTGGTTCTCGGCCGTCATGTGATCCCCCTCAGTCCAAGGAAGTCCTGCACCACCTGGCGCAGGGTCCGGACGCTGATCGGCTTCTCGACGTACCCGTCGAAGCCCGACGAGTACGCCCGGTCCCGGTCCTCGTGCATCGCGAAGGCGGTCACGGCGACGACCGGGACCTGGCTGTTGTGCTCGCCCGCCCGGATCCGGCGCAGTGCCTCGGCACCGTCGATGCCGGGCAGCTGGAGGTCCATGAGGACGAGGTCGGGCGCCGACTCGGCCGCGAGCCTGACACCGTCCTCACCCGACGTCGCCGCGATGACGTCGTAGCCGTCGTGCTCCAGCACGTCCCGGACCAGCTTGAGGTTCTTGGGGTTGTCCTCGACGACGAGGATCCGTGCGTGGGTCATGCGTGCCTCCCGGCCTCGGCCTCGGCGTCGTCCGAGGGCGTGGCGGCCACCCCTGCGGCCTCCAGCGCCTGGAGCAGCGCGTCACGGCTGACCGGCTTCACCAGCTGCGCGGCCGCGCCGAGCTCCACTCCGCGGGCCCGGTCGTCGACGATCGACACGACGATCACGGGGATGCCGGCCGTGGCGGGGTCCCGCTTGAGGGCCTCGAGCACCGACCAGCCGTCCATCCCCGGGAGGCGGATGTCCAGGAGGACAGCCGTCGGACGGGTACGTCGTACCGTCTCGAGCCCGGTGATGCCGTCGCGGGCCACGGTGACCCGGGACGCCACCCCGGTGAGGTAGGCGTTCAGCAGCTCCAGTGACGGGCGGTCGTCCTCGATGACGACCACCTCTCCGAGCAGCGGCTCGTCGTGCTCGTCGCGGCCGCCCGCCTCGTCGCTCTCCGGGCGGTCCGGCACCGAGAAGCCGAACGTGCTGCCGACGCCGACCTCGCTCGTCAGCCACATCTTCCCGCCCAGCAGCTCGACCAGCCGGCGGGAGAGCGTCAGCCCGAGACCGGTGCCCTCCTCGCGGGAGCTGCCGCGGCCGCCCTGCTGGAAGGACTCGAAGATCCGTTCCCGGTCGGCTTCCGGGACCCCGATCCCGTTGTCGGTGATCTCGATGTCGATCTGCGCGCCCCGGTGGACGGCTCGCACCGTCACCTGGCCGCCGTCACCGGTGAACTTGACCGCGTTGGTCATCAGGTTGAGGAGCACCTGCTTGAGCCGCAGCTGGTCGGTGTAGGCGGTGCCGATGTCGTCGGCCACGTCGAGGCTGAGGGTGATGTCGTGCGCGGCCGCGCGTTCGCGGAGCATCGACGCGGTCTCCTCGATGACCGGGCCGACGTCGACGGAGGCGTACTCGAGGTCCATCCGACCTGCCTCGACCTTGGACAGGTCGAGGATCTCGTTGAGGAGCTCGAGGAGGTGCCGGCCGGACCCGTGGATGTCGCGGAGGTACTCCTCCTGGCGCTCGTTGACGGGGCCGAACATCTGCTCGAGCAGCACCTCCGAGAAGCCGAGCACCGCGTTCAAGGGCGTCCGCAGCTCGTGGGACATGCTGGCCAGGAACTCCGACTTGTGCCTGCTCGCCAGCTCGAGCTCGAGGCTCTGTTCCTTCAGCTCGCGGTAGAGCTGGGCGTTCAGCAGGGCCACCGCGGACTGGCTCGCGAACGTCTCCAGGAGGTCGAGCGTCTCGTCGGAGAAGGATCCCGTCGTCTTGCGACGCACGATGAGGCAACCGACGATCTGCCCTTGCCGGAGCATCGGCACGGCGGCCAGGGACCGCCAGCCGGCGTCGTACAGGATCTGCAGGTGCGGGTCCAGGTCGACCTCGCCGAGGTCCGGGACCGCGATCGGCTGGCGCTGTGTGGCCGCCCTGCCGACCAGGGTCTGGTCGAGGCGGATCCGGATCGACCGCAGCTGTCGCACGACGGCCGGGTCGGTGCGGTAGACGCTGCGGACCAGGAAGCACCGGTCGGCTTCGGCGTACTCCATGATCGAACCGCCGTCGGTCCCCGAGATCTCGACCGCGTGCTGGGCGATGGTGGCGAGCACCTGGTCCACCTCGAGGCTGGAGTTGACCGCCTCGCCGACCTCCCGCAGTGCCTCGAGCTCGTCGACCTTCTTGGCCAGCTGGGCGCCCCGCGCCTCCAGCTGCTGGACGAGCTGGATGGTGTTGACGGCCATGGCCGCCTGCGCGGCGAAGGCCGAGACGATGGCCATGTCGCGCTCGTCGAAGGGCGAGACCTCGTACCGCCACAGGTTGAGGGCGCCGATGACCTGGTCGTCCAGGATCATCGGGGCGCCCATCACGGTGCGGTAGCCGCCCACGCGCTGGAGGTCGTGCCGGCCGTAGTCCGCGTCGGCCAGCACGTCCGGGATCTGCTGGGCCCTCCGGTCCAGGGCCACCCGACCGATCAACGCGTCCCGGTCCAGCCGCATCGGGTGCTCGGCCATGTAGGCGATCGACTCCTCCGAGAGCCCGACCGTCTTGATCAGCCGGAACAAGCCGTCCTCCAGGACGTAGAGGTGCGCGGCGTCCGACCGGCAGAGCCGGCGCGCGCTCTCGACCACGGTCGCGAGCACGGCCTCCGGGTCGCCGGCGGAGCGTCCCAACGACGACAGCACCTCGTTCGCCGCTGCGAACTGGTCCGACAGCACCACGAAGTCCTTGAGCACGCGCGCGTGCTCGGACGCATCGACGCTTCCCGAGGACGTCGGTGGTTGTCCTGCCACCATGGGCCACCTCCCACCTGGCATCAGCCTTGGTGGTGACCTGCCGAGTCTCCTCCTCGCGCAGGAGACCGGCAATCGTCCGGAGTCGCGAATCCGGTGCCGCGCCTCCTAGGCCGTCGCGGCGAAGGCCTCCGCGACCACGTCGAAGGCCTCGTCGAGGAGGGCGTCGGAGATGGCGAGCGGGGGGAGGAAGCGGAAGACGTTGCCCCAGGTGCCGCAGGTGAGGGTGACCACGCCCTGGGAGTGGCAGTACGCCGACACGGCAGCCGCGCGGGCGGCGTCCGGCTGCTTGGTCCCCGGGGTGCACAGCTCGATGGCCTGCATCGCGCCCCGTCCGCGGATGTCGGCGACGACCGGGTGCTCCGCGGCCAGCTTCTCCAGCCGGCCGCGGATCAGGGTGCCGATCTCCAGGGCTCGCGCGTCGAGCGCGTGCTCCTTCATCTCGGCGATCGAGCCCAGCGCGGCGGCGCAGGCGACCGGGTTGCCGCCGTACGTCCCGCCCAGGCCGCCCACGTGCACCGCGTCCATCAGCTCGGCGCGGCCGGTGACGCCCGCGAGCGGCAGGCCGCCGGCGATGCCCTTGGCGGTGGTCACCAGGTCGGGGACGACGCCCTCGTGGTCCGAGGCGAACCAGTCGCCCGTCCGGCAGAAGCCCGACTGGATCTCGTCGGCGATGTAGACGATGCCGTTGGCCTGCGCCCACGCGGCGAGGGCCGGCAGGAAGCCGGGTGCCGGCTCGATGAACCCGCCCTCGCCCTGGATCGGCTCGATGACCACGCAGGCCAGGTTGGCCGCGCCGACCTGCTTGTCGAGGTGGTCGATGGCCACGGCCGCGGCCTCCTCGCCCGAGAGCCCGTCGCGGAACGGGTAGGACATCGGCGCGCGGTAGACCTCGGAGGCGAACGGCCCGAAGCCGTTCTTGTACGGCATGTTCTTCGCCGTCATGGCCATCGTGAGGTTCGTCCGCCCGTGGTAGGCGTGGTCGAACACCGCGACCGCGTCCCTTCCGGTCGCGACCCTGGCGATCTTGACGGCGTTCTCCACGGCCTCCGCGCCGGAGTTGAAGAGTGCGGACTTCTTCGCGTGGTCGCCGGGGGTCAGCTCCGCGAGTGCCTCGCAGACCTCGACGTAGCCGAGGTACGGCGTGACCATGAAGCAGGTGTGCGTGAACGCCGCGACCTGGTCCATCACGCCGCGCACCACGGCCGGCGCCGAGTTGCCCACCGAGACCACGGCGATGCCCGACCCGAGGTCGATCAGCGAGTTGCCGTCGACGTCGTGCAGCACGCCACCGCCCGCGGCGGTGATGAACACCGGCAGGGTGGTGCCGACGCCCTCGGCGACGGCGGCCTTCTTGCGGGCGAGCAGCTCGGTCGAACGGGGGCCGGGGATCTCGGTCACGAGGTGGCGATGCTGGGGGAGGGTCGGGCCGCCGGCCGGGGTCTGGGTCATGGAACCAAATGTAGGGAATCCGAAGCCGGGGCGCACCCTCGGCTACGGATACGAGAGGCTGGAGCCGTGGAGATCGACTGGATCCACCGTCCGACCAGGCCCGACGGCGACGACGGGACCCTGAACCTGTGCTTCAACGCGCTGGACCGCCACGTCGTCCGCGGTCTCGCCGACGAGGTCGCCGTCCGCGTGGACCGGGTCACCGCAGCCCGCGCCGAGATGACCTTCGCGCGGCTGCTCGAGGAGGTCGCGGCCTTCGCCGGGGTGCTGCGCGCCCTCGGCGTCGGCCCAGGGGAGCGGGTGCTCTCGAGGCTGCCGTGGGGGCTGGAGTCCCTGGTCGGCGCGTTGGCCACCGCGCGGCTCGGGGCCGTGCACGTCGGGTCCGAGAGGTACGACGAGCCGGCCGCCGCGCTGGCAGCCCACCGCCCGGTGGTGGTGCTGGCGGAGGGAGCCGACCTGCTGGCCCAGGAGGCGCTCGCGGTGGGGACGACCACCCCCGCGACGATCTGGACCGGTGAGGTCCCGGCCGGACAGGACCTCGAGTGGGGCGTGCTGATGCGCGCCGGCCGCACCGACCCGGCCCCGTCCGCCGAGGTGCTCGCGACTGCACCGGCGTTCGTGGTCGGCGAGCGGGCCGTGTCGCTCATCGAGGCGCTGGCGGACGAGAGCGCGGCCTGGCCGCTGGACGCGATCGCCACCCTGGTGGCCGGGGGGACCGTCCTGCTCGCGCTGCCGTAGGCAACCCGCTGGCCAGGGTTCGGCGTCGTTCCTGACCGTTCGTGACCGTTGCAACGGTCACGAAGGGGCGGGATACCCGGTCGACCGGGTGTCCCGACCCTCAGGCCTCGACCACGAGCACCGGCGAGGGCTGCACGCCGACCCGGATCCGGTCGCCGGGGGCGAGGCCGACGGCCGCCGAGCTGGGCACCTGGGCCAGCAGGTGCTGGCCGTCGGGCAGGTCGGCGTAGATCCGGGAGATCGGTCCCAGGAAGCCGACCGACGCCACCGTGGCGTTGCCGTCCACGTCCTTGGCGACCGTCACGGACTCCGGCCGCACCAGCGCGACACCCTTCCCGGACACCGACCCGTCGAGCGCGGGGACGGAGGCGCCCAGCACGGTCGCGGAGCCGGAGACCACCTCGGCGGGCACCCGGTTGCTCAGCCCCACGAACCCCGCCACGAACTCGGTGGTCGGGTGCGCGTAGAGCTCGGCCGGCGGAGCGATCTGCTCGAGCCGGCCCGCGTTCATCACTCCGACCCGGTCGGCGACGGCCAGGGCCTCCTCCTGGTCGTGGGTGACGAACAGCGTGGTGGTGCCGACCTCGAGCTGCACCCGGCGGATCTCGTCGCGCAGCTGGGCCCGTACCTTCGCGTCGAGGGCCGAGAGCGGCTCGTCGAGCAGCAGCACGGAGGGTTCGATCGCGAGCGCCCGGGCCAGGGCGACGCGCTGCTGCTGGCCGCCGGAGAGCTGGCTGGCGTAGCGGTCGGCGTGCACGCCCAGCCCGACCAGCTCCAGCTTCTCCTGGGCGACCTTCTTGCGGCTGCCGACGGTCCTTGCCGCGCAGCCGGAGCCCGAAGGCCACGTTGTCCAGGACCGTCATGTGCGGGAACAGGCTGTAGGCCTGGAACACCATGCCCATGTCGCGCTTGTTGGCCGGCACGCGGGTCAGGTCCTTGCCGCCCACCTCCACGGTGCCGCTCGTCGCCTGGTCGAGACCGGCGAGGATGCGCAGGGCCGTGGTCTTGCCACAGCCCGACGGACCCAGCAGGGCGACGAGCTCGCCCGGGGCCAGGTGCAGCGTCAGCCCGTTGAGGGCGCTGACCGAGCCGTAGACGCGGGTCAGGTCGGTGAGCTCGACCGCCAGGCCGTTCTGCGTCCCGGCCGACGTGGTGGTGGTCGTCATTCCTTCGCTCCTCCGACGGCGGGCGCCCTGGTGCGGTTGAAGAACGAGAGTCCGAGCAGCAGCAGCGAGATCAGCACGATGGACGCGAAGGCGCCGGCGATCGCGGTCGCGGCGTCCTCCTTGTAGATGGCCGCGAGGGCCACCGGCATCGTGTCGTAGTGCAGCAGCGAGGCGAAGACGTACTCGCCGAGCACGAGAGCGACGGCGACGAACGCCGCTCCGAGGATGCCGCCGACGATGTTCGGCATCACGATCCGGGTGATCACGGTGAACCACCCGGCGCCCAGGGTCCGTGCCGCCTCGGCGAGGGTGTTGACGTCGATGGCCTGGAGGGCGGAGTCGATCGCCCGGTAGGAGTAGGGCAGCACCAGGATCACGTAGGCGAACGTGAGCACCAGGGGAGACTCCCCGAAGAAGTAGTTGACCCAGGTGTAGACGTTGGTGATGCCGACCACGATCACCAGCGGCGGCACCGTGAGCGGCAGCAGGCAGAGGAACTCGACCGTGCGCGAGACGCCCGGCACCCGGAGCCGCACCCAGATCATGGTGGGCACCAGCAGCGCCACCATGAGGACGACGGTCAGCACCGCCAGCAGCAAGGAGGACACGATCGCCGAGCGCAGGTCCTCGTCCTGGACCAGGTTGGCGTAGTTGTCGAGGGTGAGGGAACCCTTCTGGTCGCCCTTGCCCTGGAGGCTGAACTTCAGCATCGAGTACAGCGGCAGGAAGAAGTACAGCGCGAACAGCGCCAGCACGAAGGCGCGGACGACGCGGAACCGGGCGACGGTCCTCCTCATCGCAGCCACTTCGACGTACGGCGGAGCAGCAGCGCGTACATCCCCATCACGATCGAGACCACGAGGATCATCTCGGCGGCGAGCGCGAAGCCGAGGTTCTGCTGGCCGAGGAGCACCTCGCTGGTCAGCGCCGAGCGGATCAGCAGCGGCACGATCGGGTTGCCCTGGCTCACCAGGATCGCCGCGGTCGCGTAGGCCGCGAAGGCGTTGGCGAACAGCAGCAGCATCGAGCCGAGGAACGCCGGCGTGAGGAGCGGGAAGCCGACCATCCGCCAGTACTGGAAGGAGTTCGCGCCGAGGCTGACGGCAGCCTCCCGGAGCTGGGGGCGGAGCCCCTCGAGCGCCGGTGTGAACACGATGACCATCAGCGGGATCTGGAAGTAGGTGTAGACGACGATCAGGCCCTTGAGGCCGTAGAGCCACCCGACGCCGTAGATGTTGATGCCGGGCCAGGACCGCAGCGCCTCGGTGAACAGGCCGGAGAACCCCAGCAGCGAGATGAACGCGAAGGCCAGCGTCACGCCGCCGAACTGCGCGAGCACGCCCGAGAGCGACAGCGTGGTGCGCCGGATCAGGCTGCGCGGGCCCATCGAGACGATCAGGTAGGACAGGATCGCGCCGAGCACGCCACCCAGCAGGGCGGTGCTGCCCGACAGCAGCACGCTCTTGCGCAGCGCCTCGATGGCCGCGTCGGAGCCGAGGGCCTTGATGTTGCCCAGCGTGAACCCACCCGCATCGCCGTTCTGGAACGCGCCGAGGATCACCGTGAGCGTCGGGACGATCAGGAAGATCGTGACGTACCCGAAGAAGGGGAGCAGTGCCGAGGTACCGGCCGACGGAGATCCGTCGGCCGGTACCTCGGGTACGCCCTACGGGCGCGGTGGTCGTGCTCAGCTGATGACCTTGGACCAGTTGTCGGCCAGGTACTGGGCCGGCCTTCGTGGTCTGCGTCGTCGGTCGGGATCACCGGCGTGCCGGTCACCTCGGGCAGCGCGTCCCACAGGGTCGGTGTCGATGGTGCCGGCCTCGGCCATCGCGTCACCGCGGACCGGACGAGCGCCACCCTTGAGCCAGAGGTTCTGGCCCGTCGTCGCTGTAGAGGAACTCCTCCCAGAGCCGGGCGGCCGCGGGGTGCGGCGCGTCGGCGTTGATCGCCTGGAAGTAGTAACCGGCGACCACGGCCTCGGGCGGCACGACGGTCTTCCAGGTGTCGACGTTGGCCGCCGCGGCGGCACCGAGGTAGTCCCAGTCGATGACCACCGGGGTCGCGCCCGGACTCGATGGTGCCGGAGTCGGGGTCGACGGGCAGGAAGTTGCCGGCCTTCTTCAGGTCGCCGAAGAAGTCGACGCCGGGCGCGATGTCGTCGGCGGAGCCGCCGTTGGCGATCGCGGCCATCATCACGCCGCTGAACGCGGCGCCGGCCTGGGTCGGGTCACCGTTGAGCGCGACCGCGCCCTTGTACTCCGGCTTGAGCAGGTCGGCGACCGAGGTGACGTCCGGGCACCTTGGCGGAGTCGTAGCCGATCGCCATGTAGCCGCCGTAGTCGTTGACCCAGGCGCCGTTCGGCGTCCTTGAACTCGGTCCGGGATGTCGGCCGAAGGTCTGCACCTGGTAGGGCGCGAACATGGCCGGTGTTGGCGAGGGCCACGGACTGGCCGAGGTCGAAGACGTCGGGGGCCTTGTCGCTGCCCTTGAGGTCGTTGGCCGCGTTGATCTCGTCCTGGCTGGCCCCGTCGGGCTGGTCGGAGTTGATCTTGATGTCGTACTTGTCCTCGAACGTCGAGATGATCTCGCCGTAGTTGGCCCAGTCGGGCGGCAGCGCGATGACGTTGAGCTCGCCCTCCTTCTGGGCGGCCTCGACCAGGGCGTCCAGGCCGCCGAAGTCGTCCGCCGAGGTCGCCTCGGACGCCTTCGACCCCCGAGTCGGTGGTGGTCCCGCTGCTGCTGTCGTCCGGCGCCGCACAGGCTGCCAGCGCCGCGACGGTGGTGGCTGCGGTGACGAGGGCCGAGAAGTCTGCTGTCGCTTCATCAGTCGTTCAGCCTTTCTCGGCCGGGCGGGCGGGTCCGCGTCGGTCCTGATCGCAACCTAGCGCCGGAAACGCGGCCGTTGGAGAGCCCCTGCGAAGCAACGGACTGGCAACGGATTTGGGAACATCGTGCGCATGGCGCAACGCGACGTGGTGGTCCTGGGCTCGACGGGATCGATCGGCACCCAGGCCCTCGACGTCTGTCCGGGCCCACCCCGACCGGTTCCGGGTGGTCGGGCTGACCGCCGGCGGCGGCCAACCCCGAGCTGTTCGAGGCCCAGGTGGCGGAGTTCGCGCCGCGCCGTTCTCCGGGCTGGGGGAGGACGCCTCCGTCGAGGCGGCCGGCCGGCCGACTGCGACGTCGTGCTCAACGGCATCACCGGCGCGGTCGGCCTGCGGCCCACGCTCGCCGCGCTCGACGCCGGCACCACCCTGGCCCTGGCCAACAAGGAGTCGCTGATCATCGGCGGCCCGGTCGTCACCGGAGCGCGCGCGGCCGGGCCAGATCGTGCCGGTCGACTCCGAGCACTCGGCGCTCGCCCAGTGCCTGCGCGGCGGCTCGCCCGACGAGGTACGCCGGCTGGTGCTGACCGCGAGCGGCGGCCCGTTCCGCGGCCGGACCGCGCGAGCAGCTGGCCGACGTCACCGTCGAGGAGGCGCTCGCCCACCCGACCTGGGACATGGGCCCGGTCGTCACGATCAACTCCGCGACCCTGGTCAACAAGGGGCTCGAGGTGATCGAGGCGCACCTGCTCTTCGGCATCCCCTTCGACCGGATCGAGGTCGTGGTGCACCCGACCTCGCGTCGTGCACTCGATGGTCGAGTTCGTCGACGGCTCGACGCTGCGTGCAGGCCAGCCCGCCGACGATGCTCATCCCGATCGCGCTCGGGCTGGCCTGGCCGGACCGGGTGCCCGACGCCGCGCCGGCCGTCGACTGGACCCGGCCGGAGACCTGGGAGTTCTTCCCGCTCGACGACGAGGCGTTCCCGGCGGTGCTCGCTGGCCCGGGCAGGCCGGGGAGGCGGGCGGCACCGCGCCGGCGGTCTACAACGCGGCCAACGAGGTCGTGCGTGGAGGCGTTCCGGGCCGGCCGGCTGCCGTTCTCGCGGATCGTGCCCACGGTCGCCGACGTCCTTGCGCGCGCACGACGTACCCTCGGGGGAGCAGCTCACCGTCGACGACGTCCTCGCCGCCGACGCCTGGGCGCGCGACGAGGCGGCCCGTCTCGTCGGCACCGAGGACCCGAAGGACTCCGAC
Organism: uncultured Actinomycetota bacterium; assembly: GCA_963774575.1. GTDB lineage: Bacteria > Actinomycetota > Actinomycetes > Propionibacteriales > Nocardioidaceae > Nocardioides. The sequence goes on from CAVZFO010000016.1 coordinate 33,334, forward strand.
ATGAGCGCCGCTCTTCTACACGCTCGGCGTGCTCGTCTTCGTGCTGGCCATCCTGGCCTCGATCGGCCTGCACGAGCTCGGCCACATGATCCCGGCCAAGAAGTTCGGCGGGAAGGTCACCCAGTACTTCATCGGCTTCGGCCGCACCGTCTGGAGCAAGCAGGTCGGCGAGACCGAGTACGGCGTCAAGGCGATCCCGCTCGGCGGCTACGTCAAGATCGTCGGGATGCTCCCGCCGACCGTCGACGGGCTGGTCGACGAGGTCGAGTACGACGAGCAGGGCAACCGCGTCGTCAAGGTCCGCAAGTCCAACACCGGCATGTTCACCCAGCTGATCTCCGACGCCCGCGCGGCCGAGTGGGAGCACGTCGAGCCGGAGGACGAGGACCGGCTCTTCTACAAGATGGCGTGGTGGAAGAAGGTCATCGTGATGGCCGGCGGGCCGACGGTGAACCTCGCTCATCGCGTTCTTCATCTTCCTGGCGGTCTTCGCGACGCTACGGCAGCCGCAGCATCGAGCCCGAGGCCGGCCGTGCCGGTGATCGACACGGTCTCCGCGTGCGTGATCCCGTCCGCCGAGGAAGGCCGCGACTGCCAACCCGCCGACCCGGCCACGCCCGGCCGCGCAGGCGGGCCTGCAGGCCGGGCGACGTGATCACCGCCTTCAACGGCGCGCCGATCACGTCCTGGGACCAGCTCCGCGACCTGATCCGCGCCAACGCGGGCGGCAGTGGCGGTCATCGGCTACGAGCGCGACGGCCAGGCGATGACGGGCACGACCAACACCACCGTGCAGGCCCGGCCCACGTCCCGAACACCGACCTCGCGCTCACCCAGGTCGGCTTCCTCGGCGTCTCGCCGACCGTCGCACGTCGTGATCACCAAGGGCGGGCCGGTCTACACCGTCGAGCAGATGGGCTCCATGACCGGCGCGACCGTCCAGGCGCTCGGTCACCTGCCGGTGAAGGTGTGGGGGGTCGCCCAGGCCATCGTCGGCGTCCAGGAGCGCGCGCCCGACAGCCCGGTCAGCATCGTCGGCGGCGGCCGGATCGCCGGCGAGACCGCGGCCGCGACGGACTTCCCGATGACGGAGAAGCTCGTCTTCCTGCTGATGCTGGTCGCGCGGCTTCAACTTCTTCATCGGCTGTTCAACTTCATCCCGCTGCTGCCGCTCGACGGCGGCCACATCGCCGGTGCGCTGTGGGAGGCGGTCCGCCGCGGCTGCGCCCGGCTGCGTCGGCCGCCCCGACCCGGGCTACGTCGACGTCGCCAGGCTGCTGCCCATCGCCTACGTCGTCGCGGCGACGCTGCTGGTCATGGGCGTGGTGCTGATCGTCGGCGACCTCGTGGTGCCGCTGCACGATCCACGTGCAGTGGAGACTCGCGCCGCCCGACCTCGCTAGGACCTGAGACCGTGACCGCGATCAGCCTGGGCATGCCCGAAGCGCCGCCGCCGGTGCTGGCGCCCCGCCGCAAGACCCGCCAGATCCAGGTCGGCAAGGTCGGCGTCGGCAGCGACCACCCGATCTCGGTGCAGTCGATGACCACCACGCTGACCTCCGACGTCAACGCCACCCTCCAGCAGATCGCCGAGCTGACCGCGACCGGCTGCGACATCGTCCGGGTGGCCTGCCCGAGCCAGGACGACGCCGACGCGCTGCCCGAGATCGCCCAGCACTCGCAGATCCCGGTGATCGCCGACATCCACTTCCAGCCGAAGTACGTCTTCGCCGCCATCGAGGCCGGCTGCGCCGCCGTCCGCGTCAACCCCGGCAACATCCGCAAGTTCGACGACCAGGTCAAGGAGATCGCCGCAGGCCGCGAAGGACCACGGCACCTCGATCCGGATCGGCGTCAACGCCGGCTCGCTCGACAAGCGGATCCTGGAGAAGTACGGCAAGGCGACGCCCGAGGCGCTCGTCGAGAGCGCGGTCTGGGAGGCCGGGCTCTTCGAGGAGCACGACTTCCACGACTTCAAGATCTCGGTCAAGCACAACGACCCGGTCGTCATGGTGCGCGCCTACGAGCTGCTCGCCGAGGCCGGCGACTGGCCGCTGCACCTCGGCGTCACCGAGGCCGGCCCGGCCTTCCAGGGCACCATCAAGTCGTCCGTCGCCTTCGGCGCCCTGCTGAGCCAGGGCATCGGCGACACCATCCGCGTCTCGCTCTCGGCGCCGCCGGTCGAGGAGGTCAAGGTCGGCCTCCAGATCCTGGAGTCGCTCAACCTGCAGCCGCGCCGCCTCGAGATCGTCTCCTGCCCCTCGTGCGGCCGCGCCCAGGTCGACGTCTACAAGCTCGCCGAGGAGGTCACCGCCGGGCTCGAGGGCCTGGAGGTGCCGCTGCGCGTGGCGGTCATGGGCTGCGTCGTCAACGGCCCGGGCGAGGCCCGCGAGGCCGACCTCGGCGTCGCCTCCGGCAACGGCAAGGGCCAGATCTTCGTCAAGGGCGAGGTCATCAAGACCGTCCCCGAGTCGCAGATCGTGGAGACCCTCATCGAGGAGGCCATGCGCCTCGCCGAGGAGCATGGAGCCCGGTCGACGGCGCCGGCGCCAGCGTCACCGTCTCCTGACACCGGGTACGGCGCGTCCCATGACCAAGGTCATCGTGCTCGGGCTCGGCGGCATGGGCAGCGCGGCGGCGGCGCACCTGGCCCGCCGCGGCGCCGAGGTCGTGTGCGTCGAGCAGTTCCTGCCCGGGTCACGACAAGGGCTCCAGCCACGGTGAGTCGCGGATCATCCGGCAGGCGTACTTCGAGGACCCGGCGTACGTCCCCCTCCTGCTCCGCGCCTACGAGCTGTGGGAGGACCTCGAGCGCGACGACCCCGGCATCTTCCGGCTGACCGGCGGGATCATGCTCGGACGTCCCGACACGGACGTGGTCGCCGGGTCGGTGGCCAGCGCCCGCGAGCACGGGCTCCCGCACCAGGTGCTGGACGCGCGCGAGATCCGCGCGCGGTTCCCCGCGTTCGCGGTCGACGACGACGAGGTCGGCGTCTACGAGGAGCGGAGCGGGTTCGTCCGTCCCGAGCGCACGGTCCTCGCCCACTGGCGCCGGGCCCAGCAGGCGGGAGCCGAGATGTGGGCCGGAGGCATGGCGCTGGCCTGGGACGCCGACGCCGACGGCGTCCGCGTCGTCACGCCGACCGGCACCATCGAGGCCGACCGGCTGGTGATCGCTCCCGGAGCGTGGGCGCCGCAGCAGCTGGCCGACCTCCGCCTTCCGATGGTGGTGACCCGGCAGACGGTGTTCTGGTTCCGGCCCGTCCGAACCCGCGGCGTACGCCCTCGGGACCCAGCCGGTCTTCGTCTGGGAGCGCCCGGGGCTGAGCCCCTACGGCTTCCCGTGCCTCGACGAGGACGGCGGCGTCAAGGTCGGCCTGCACCACCGCGGGCCGGAGACCCACCCGGACCTGGTGGAGCGCTTCGTGTCCGAGGCGGAGGCCGCGGAGGTCGCCGACCTGGTGCGGCCGCTGCTGCCCACGCTGCCGGGGACCTTCCTGAGGGCCATCGCGTGCCTCTACACGACGACGCCGGACCACCACTTCGTGATCGGCCTGCACCCGCAGCACGAGAACGTCGCGATCGCCTGCGGCTTCTCCGGGCACGGCTTCAAGTTCGTGCCGGTCGTGGGGGAGGTACTGGCCGACCTCGCGCTCGAGGGGTCGACCCCGCACCCGATCGGGCTGTTCGACCCGACCCGCTTCGGCTGAGCGTCAGGCTAGGCGCCCAGTCGACGCGGCGCGGGATGACCAGCACGGTCAGCACCACCAGGACGGAGAACAGCGCCGCGGCGAGGAAGACGTCGTGGATGGCCGGCGCCAGCACGCTCGGCCGGCAGGTGCTCCAGGTTCTCGTGCCCGGCGCCGATGCGCGACGCGACGGCGGCGTTGGCGATCGCGCCGAACACCGCGACGCCGACCGCACTGCCCACCGAGCGGGCGAACATGTTCGTCCCCGTGACCACCCCGCGGGTCTGCCAGTCGGCCGACTGCTGCGCCGCGATCAGCGACGGGCGAGGCGATGAAGCCCATGCCGAGACCGATCACCCAGCAGGCGAAGGCGATCCGCCACACCGAGCTGTCGGGACCGACGCTCAGCAGCACGGCCGAGCCGGCGATCGCGAACAGGGTGCCGAACAGCGCGCGTGTCGCGGAAGCCGATGCGCAGGTAGAAGCGACCCGACAGGGCCGCCGCGATCGGCCAGCCCAGGGTCAGCGCGGCGACCGCGAAGCCGGCGACGACCGCGCCGTGGCCGAGCACGCCCTGCGCGTAGAGGGGGACGTACGACGTCAGCCCGATCAGGATGACGCCCGACGCACAGGGAGGTCGCGTTGGCGCCGAGCAGCACCCGCCGCCGGAAGACCCACAGCGGCAGGATCGGCTCGGCGGCGCGCGACTCGACGAAGCCGAAGGCGACCAGCAGCACGGCCGCGGCGGCGAGCACGGCGATGCTGTTGCCGGAGTCCCACGCCCACGCCACGCCGCCCTCGAGCAGGCCGAGGATCAGCAGCGAGCCGCCGACGGCCAGCAGCGCCGCGCCGGCGTAGTCGATGCGGTGCCGGCGTGCGTTCGACGGTCTCGTGGAAGCTGCGCTGGAGCACCAGCATCGCCGCGATGGCGATCGGGATGTTGACGAAGAAGATCCAGCGCCAGGAGATGTAGTCGGAGAAGACCCCGCCGAGCGTGGGGCCGATGACCGACGACGCGGCCCAGACGCCCGCGACGTAGCCCGTGACCTTCGCCCGCTCGGCGACCGAGTAGACGTCGCCGATGATCGTCTGACCGATCGGCAGCACCGCGCCGGCGCCGAGGCCCTGCAGGGCGCGGAACACGATCAGCGCGACCATGCTCCAGGCGAAGCCGCAGAGGATCGAGGCGACCAGGAAGATCGAGATGCCGAGCAGCATCATCGGCTTGCGGCCGACGAGGTCGGCGAACTTGCCGTAGAGCGGCACCGACACCGCCTGGGCCAGCAGGTAGATCGAGAACAGCCACGGGAACTGCGAGAAGCCGCCGAGGTCGGCCACGATCGACGGGACCGCGGTCGCCAGGATCGTCGAGTCGATGGCGACCAGCGCGGTGGCCAGCATCACCGAGAGCAGGATCGGCCCGCGCTCGCTGCGCAGCCCGACCGAGGAACGCTCGATCTTGGTGTCGGTCACGTCTGGCGGCAACCGAGGGCTGTCTCCGCTTGTTCCCGAAGGTCCCAGCGTGCGGTCACGGCGCGGTCACAGCTCGGCGAGCACCGAGCGCAGGAAGACGCCCTCGCGCGCGTCGTCGTAGGTGAAGTCCGACTGGTACGACGCGTTGTCGAAGCCGCGGCCCCGCTGCGGGACGTCGGGACGGCAGCGCACCAGGTCGAGGCGATGGCCGACGACCGAGGAGATGAGGTACTCGTTGGTGGCGGTGTAGGACTCCGAGCCCACGACGACCACGTGCTTCGGGCCTCCGGCCAGGGCGATCTGGAACATCCCGCTGCCCGCGAAGCCGGCGACCACGTCGGCCTCGCGCACCATCCGCACCTGCTCCGGAAGCGAGTGCTCCTCCGGCAGCACGACCGTGAACCCGCGGTCCGCGAAGAGCGCCTCCACCTCGCCGGCGTTGTGGCAGGTGCGCTTGCCCGGCCGGCGCGAGCAGAAGAGGCGGGTGGGGCGGAGCCCGTCGGCCTCGCCGGCCGCCGCGGCGAGCCGGGTCCCGACCTCGGCGTAGGTCGTGGCGATCGCCGGGTGCACGTAGGCCGGCATCCCGAACATCGGCGAGGTCGTCACCAGCGTCTCCACGGCGGTGGCCTCGTGGGCGACGACGACGCGTTCGCGCTCGACGCCGCCGGCCGCGAGCAGGTCGAGCTCCCACGCGGCCGGGCTCTCCCCGGGCCTCGCGAACACCAGGGCCCGCAGGTCGGGATGGACCTCCAGGGCCCGGTGCCAGCCCCAGAGGTGGCCGAGCTGGTCGGTGAGCGCGTGCCCGAAGTGCCCACGGACGTAGCAGTCCAGCATGAAGTGGGCGCCGGCCAGGCGATGCTCGGCCGGCTCGGGCTCGCGCACGAAGCGGGGCGCCCACTCGGCGAAGGCGACGTTGCGCAGCCGCCGCTTGAACGGGTGCCGGTAGCTCTCCGGCAGCACCTGCCCGTCGCCGTACGCCGCCTGGCGGCCCAGGCAGGTGACGTCCCGCCACTCGCGCAGCGACACGGGCGGTGCGTCGTACGCGGCCGGCAGGTCCACCGGCGCGCTGGAGCGCAGCGTGCACCGGGAGGTGAAGCGCAGGCCGGGCACCGTCGCGAGCACCCGGCCGGCCTCGGGGCGGGCGGCCAGGAAGGCGTCGGCGTCGGCCTCCGGGAGCTTGGCCAGGGTGCCGACCGACTGCGTCGCGCGCAGCCAGCCGTCCTCGATCCGCAGGTCGCGACGCCGAGGCGGCCAGGGCGGCGACGTCCCGCTCGGCGTTGTCGCGCGGGTCGCGCCCGGGAGTCGGCGCCCGGACCCCGGCCTGCTGGGCGTCGCGCACCTCGGCCACGGACCGTTCGAGGGCGGCGGACCGGGCGGGGACACGGACGGCGAGCCCACCGCCGCGGCGGACGTGGTGGAGCAGCACCGGCCACCGGCGAGCGGCGCCGCCCCCGCCGGCCACGTCGAGCACCAGGTCCCAGGGTCGACCGGCGGTCAGCGCCAGGTGCACGTCGTCGAGACCGCGGCGTACGTCGAGCACCTCGATCTGCGCCGTCGGCAGCGCCCGCCCGAGTCGCTCGACCAGCCCCGCGCGGTGGCCGCGGACCAGGACGGCGAGCCGTGCCGCGCCGACCCCGGCGAGGGAGGTACGAGCGAGGTCGCACGGGCTTCACGCGGGCCAGCCTAGGAGCGGCCGAGCGGCCCGGAGCGGCCTTGTCGGCGTAGGCTCGCGCCGTGCGGCCAGCGACCAGACCCGGGACCCGGTCGGGCGTGCGGCCTCTCGGCAGCTCGGACCTCACGGAGTTCCTCGCGCTCGCCGACCGCGACCCGACCGTCAACGTCTTCGCCGCCCACCGTGCCGTCGCGACCCGCCTCGAGCCGCGGCTGCTCGGCGGCGAGGTGCTCGGCAGGTACGTCGACGGCGACCTGGTCGCCGCCCTCCACGTCGGCGCGAACCTGGTCCCGGTGCAGGCGACGGCGGAGGACGCGGAGGCCTTCACCGAGCGGCTGCTGCGCCGGGGCCGCTCGGTCTCCACGATCGTGGGCCGCGAGGAGTCGGTGCGGGCGCTCTGGGCCGATCTCGGCGGCAGCTGGGGCCCACCCCGGGAGGCTCGTTGGGGCCAGCCCCACCTGGTCGCGGACAGCCCGCCGCTCGTCGACCCCGATCCGCTGGTCCGGCCGTCGCAGCCCGAGGACTTCGCCGCGCTCTATCCCGCCTGCGTGGCGATGTACACCGAGGAGCTCGGCGTCTCGCCGGAGCTCGGCGGCGGCGCCGAGGGCTACCGCACCCGGGTCCGTCAGCTGATCCGTTTCGGCTGGTCGTTCGCGAGGTACGAGCAGGGACGCGTCGTGTTCAAGGCCGAGGTCGCCTTCGCCACGCCGGCCAACGCCCAGGTCCAGGGTGTCTGGGTCGCGCCCGACCGTCGCGGCCAGGGCCTGGCCGCCGCCGGCATGGCCGCCGTCGTCGAGCACGTCCGCGCCCGCGTGGCTCCCGTGGTGTCGCTCTACGTCAACGAGTGGAACGAGCCCGCCCGCCGCGCCTACGACAAGGTCGGCTTCCGCCAGACCGACACGTTCAGCACGATCATGTTCTGAGCGGTCGTCACAGAGGAGGTCGTCGACAGTGGCCGACGTGGAGGAGGTCGAGGTCGTCGTCGCCCATCACGAGCGCGCGACCCTCCGCGTCGGCGAGGTGTTCTTGAAGGTCGATGCCGATCAGAGCAGCACCGACGTCGAGGTCGAGGCGATGACCTTGGCGCCGATCCCGACTCCGGAGGTGCTGTGGCGCAAGCCGCCGGTGCTCGCGCTCGCCGCCCTCCCTGGGAAGGCAATCGGTCGCCTCGGCGAGCCGTCGACCGCGTCGTCGGCGGCGTGGGCGGCGGCGGGTGCCGCCGTACGGGTGCTGCACGACGCGCCGCTGCCACCCTGGGCCGGGCGGAGCCTCGACGAGAAGGGCGCGAGCCTCGACAGCGAGTGCACCTGGCTCCTGGCGAACGACGTCCTTCCTGCCGACCTGGTCACCCGCAACCGTCAGGTTGCCGAGGCCGCGCGCCGACCGTGGACACCGGTGTTCATGCACGGTGACCTGCAGGTCGCCCACGTGTTCGTCGACGGTGACGAGATCACCGGCGTCCTCGACTGGTCCGAGGCGGGCCGGGGCGATGCCATGTACGACCTCGCCAGCCTGACGCTCGGGCACCCCGAGCACCTCGGCGACGTCATCTCGGGCTACGGCGCCGACGTCGACCACGACGTGATCCGCGCGTGGTGGTCGCTGCGCAGCCTGACCGCCATCCGCTGGTTGGTCGAGCACGGTTTCGACCCGTCCGCGCCGGGGTGCGAGATCGACGTGCTGAGGTCCCAGATGTGAGGTGCCGCCCGAAGGCTCCGGTGCTGTCAGGGAGCGGTGAGGTCGGGAAGCGACCCGACCTGGTGGACGAGGGCAGTCAGATCCAAGTAGGTGTCCTTGCGGGCAACCAAGCCGTCGGTCACCGCGATGACGTCGACGCCATCGCACACGAAGGCCGAGTCGCCGAAGGAACCGCTCATGGCGTACTCGAACACGATGTGATCGGCCGCCACGTATCCCCGCTTCGGGGCGAAGGCGAGGTCAGGGGAGAGCCTCACCAGGGCGGCGACCAGCGCGGCCACAGCGGTCCGCCCCACCGCCGCGGGCGCAACACCATGCAGGTGAAAGACCGAGTCATCGGTGTGCATCGCTGCGATCGACGTCGGATCATGGTCCAGCCCAAGCCTGGTGATACCGGCCGGCTAGCTCCTCAGCGGTCAGGCTCACGGCGACTCCCTCGTCCACGCCCAAAGCGTCCGGGAGCCGGCCAGGGTGGCTGCAGCCTTTGAGGTTCCCCACCGTACGTCGGTGCGCGTTGGCTGTTGCGCTGAACCTATGCGTTCAGCACGAAGACGAACTCCCCGATGCCGTCGTCGGGCGCGGGCGCCTTCGCCTCCTGCGCACGATCGCGCCGAAACCCACACTTCTCCAGGACGCGGATCGAGCCGACGTTGTGCACCGCGACGTGGGCGTAGAGCGGCCGGATCGGCACCTCCTCCATCAACAGGGCGAGCGCCTGGGTCGCGACGCCGCGGCCCCACCACTCGCGTCCGACCCAGTAGCCGAGGAGCTGCTGCCCATCCTCCGGCCAGCTGCCGATGTTGCCCGCCACCATGCCATCCGCAACGATCGTGCGCGTGACGAGGGAGTCGTCGCCGCGGATCTTCGCCCAGTGCGCCGCGAACTGATCCTTGTCGCGAGCGGGAAACGCCGCCATCTCGACAGCCTGCGGATCCGCCTGGTGGACGAAGAACACCTCGATATCCGGGTCTTCGACACTCCTGAGACGCACCGCGGGCGGCACGTCGTGGACTCCGGTCATGTCCAGTCACTCCTCGTGTCGGTCCTTGCACCCCGAGGTCCGACTATTTCACCGACCACCGACACGATGGTTCCGCAACCGTCCTGATCTGCCGCCGATGGCGGGCGGACGACTACGTTCTGTCTCGTCGGCGACCAAGCTCGCACCCGGACGGTCATGGAGATCCGAGCGGGGCGTGGCTGGAGCTCGCTCCGGACTACGAGCGGGGGCGAGCCAGGGAGGACTCGCTGGATCGCCTTGTCGAGTGGCCTGCGCAGCGAGACCTGCTGGGTGATGTCACCGGACGGTCGGTGCTCGATGTCGGTTGCGGCAACGGTGGCAAGCTCGCTGAGCTGGTCGGAGACGGTGCGACTGCCTCGGTAGGTGTCGATGTCAGTGGCAACTTCCTCGATGTCCCGCCGCCTGGCTTGGAGCTCATCCGAGGCGATATGTCCGAGCTGGATTCGTTGCCCGGGCTTGCCGGTCGTACGTTCGACCGGATCTTGTTCCTGCAGTCCTTCGGCTACGCGAAGGATCCGGTCCGCACCCTGCAGGCAGCGCGCGCGATGCTGGCCGACGATGGATTCATCCTGCTGTCCAAGACGCAACCGATCCGCTACGCCGTCGAACGGGCCGAACAGCATGAGACCTCGTTGGGCGAAGAGTATTTCTCCACCGCCCCGTTCTCCTACGTCAGCGGCTGGAACGACCAGATCACCCTCACCAAGAGGCCTTACACCATCTCGGACCTGATCAACGTCTTCAGTGCGGCAGGGCTGTGGATCGAGACCGCGATCGAGCCTCAGCTGTCCGAGGACGCCCGACGCCGCTATCCCCACAAGCAGGCGTGGATGAACAAGTACCTCGGCATCCTGGTCTTCAAGCTCCGGCCCCAGGGCACCCAGCCATCGACGGACGCCACGACTGACATGGGCGTCAGCGCCAGAACTCGGTGAGCTGCTCGGCAAGGGCGCTGCCCTGATCGTGACCGGCCCGAGCAGCGGGCGGACGCAGCGACAGATCCATCGCGTTGGCGCCGAACAGGTGCTCGGCGTCGCTGGTCGGGAAGATCGTCTCGACGCTGCTGCCGCCTGCGCGCAGCTCGTCGACCTGCGCCGCGAGCTGCATGCCCCAGTCCAGCGGGTGCAGTGTTCGGCCGCCGAACGGTGACAGGACCAGCACCCGCGCGTATCCGGCCGCCAGATCGGCATTCTCGTTGCGGCGGTAGCCGCCGTCGATGTACGGGTTGTCCCCGATCGTGTACGGACGGCCACTGGAACAGCTGGCGGCGACGGCGTCCGCGAGGTCGACTCCGCTGTCGCGGTCGAACACGACCGGTTCTCCGGTACGGGCATCGACCGCCGTGATGAGCACCCTCCTGTCCGGCCAGCGCTGAGTGGGCAGCCGCGAGGCGACGGTGGCGCGCCACTGTGCTTGCCAGGAGCCGTCCGACGCCGCATCCGCCTCGAGTGCCGCGGCGCCCAGTCTGCGGCGCATGTCGGCCGCATCCTCAGCGGAAGCGATGATCTTGCGGATCCTCTCCAGGTGCTCAGTCACCGGTCTGACCGGTACGCGGCCGCGAGCGGATCCTGTCGGATCCCTCTGTTGCTGGGGGGCAGCGGCGAGGATGGCGGCCAGCAGCTCGGTCGGTGTCGCGCCGGCAGTCTGGGCCGCGGCCGTCGAGCCCGCTGACGTCCCGATGGTCAGATCGGCCGTGGTCACGTCCAGGCCGGCATCGAACAGGCCGGCGATGACGCCGATGAGCCACGCGTTGCCAGTCGATCCGCCGCCACCGAGGACCAACGCTCGCTCGCCCGCGAAGGACGCCGGTCCCGCGGCCCCAGAGGTAGCCGACGAGGTGACGCCCAGAACTGGAGCAGGTGTTGCCTTCATCGGAGTAGCCCTTCGCGGTTCGCCTGTCGGGCGCTCCCGAAGGCGATGAGCACCGTCGCACATGGAGGACCGGCTCGACCAGCGAGAAGGAGGTCGGCTCGACCGGCACGACCAGCGAGGGGAGGACCTACTCGACCACCGACGCGCCCGTACCCTCGCGAACATGCCCCTCGCCAAGGACACCGCCGTCGTCGCCGGGATCCTCGGGGTGAGCGGGGTGGTGCACCTGGCGCGGCCCGAGACCTACGAGCCGCTGATGCCGAAGGCCGTCCCGGCCCACCGCGAGGTGATCTACGCCAGCGGGGTGGCGGAGCTGCTGTGCGCGGCCGGGCTGCTGCACCCGAGGACCCGCCGGTTGGCCGGCTTCGCGAGCGCGGCGCTGCTGGTGCTGGTGTTCCCGGGCAACGTGAAGATGGCCGACGACGCGCGCCGGTCGCGCAGCACGAGGTTCAAGGCGATCGCCTACGGCCGGCTGCCGCTGCAGCTGGCCGATGATCCGGGCCGCGTGGAGGGCGACCCGGACCTGACGGTCGCTCAGAGGTCGGGCGTCGGCGAGAGGTCGGTGGCGCGGTCGCAGGTCGCGACCTTGCAGCGGACGGTGGCCGCCTGGGTCTTGCCGTTGGACTCCATCAGCAGCTTGGTGGGCGTCTCCCACCAGATCCGGCCGAACCACCCGTTGATCGCGTAGTGCGCCAGCTGGGCGCCGCCGATCCGGCGCAGCACGACGTCGCGGGGGCCGACGCCGTCGCTCAGCAGCGCGATGGTCGCGACCCGCTTGCCGTCGGGGGAGACGGCCTCGATCCGCTCGTCGCAGTTGGTCCAGAGGACGTCGCCCGGGTCGCTCAGGTGGGCCAGCACCTGGCAGCCGCCGAAGAAGGGGTCCTTGCTGTAGTACCCCAGCAGGTCGTGGGCCTTGCTGGCGTAGTTCGACATCTTCGCGTTCACCTTGACGACCTCGTCGGTGACGGTGTCCCAGGTGAGCGTCTTGATCTTGAAGCTCCAGAACGACGTCACGACGAGCCCCTCGTCGAACTCCAGGAGGTTGGGGAGCGACGCGAAGGCGCGGGCGATGACCTCCGTCTTCTGCCCGAAGTCGTAGATGCCGATGGTCGGCCGCTGCGTCGCGTCGCCGTAGGAGTAGGCGACCTGGTCGGCCTCGGCGTCGAGGATGGTGGCCGCCGGGTCGACGTCGTGACGCAGCACCTTCACGGCGCCGCTCGGCGAGATCCGGACCAGGCGGGACGTCCCGATGCTGCTCGTGCCCATCGCGGCGACGTAGTAGCTGTGCCACTTGCCGTAGAGGTGCAGCTGGGAGGTCTTCACCTTCACCGAGACGTCGCCGTCGACGATCGTCGTGCCGACCAGGTGCGGGCCGACGATGTCCGGCCCGCGCGGGATCGTCCCCGGCTTGATCTCGATGGTGGCCGACGAACCGGCGTTCGCCGCAGGCGCACGCGAGGAGCAGGGCGGCGGTCGCGAACAAGGCGGTCGTGGTCGTGAGCAGTCTGCGCATCGGATCGTCTCCCCAAGGCCGGCGTGGCACGTTTACCCGTGTGCGGGCAACACCATCACACAAGTAGCCTTCCGGCCATGATCCTGCGTCTGTCCCACCTCTTCGTCCGCACCCTGCGCGAGGATCCGGCGGACGCCGAGGTGCCGAGCCACCGGCTCCTCGTGCGCGCGGGCTACATCCGCAGGGCCGCTCCCGGCATCTACACCTGGTTGCCGCTGGGCCTGCGGGTGCTGCGCAAGATCGAGAACATCGTGCGCGACGAGATGGACGCCATCGGCGCCCAGGAGATGCTGTTCCCCGCGCTGCTGCCGCGCGAGCCCTACGAGGCGACCGGCCGCTGGACGGAGTACGGCGACGGCATCTTCCGGCTCAAGGACCGCAAGGGCAGACGACTACCTGCTCGGTCCCACCCACGAGGAGATGTTCACGCTCGTGGTGAAGGACCTGTACTCGTCGTACAAGGACCTGCCGCTGTGGATCTACCAGATCCAGAACAAGTACCGCGACGAGGCGCGGCCCCGGGCCGGGATCCTGCGCGGCCGTGAGTTCGTGATGAAGGACAGCTACTCCTTCGACATCGACGACGCCGGCCTCGACGCGTCCTACCAGGCGCACCGCGACGCCTACATCCGGATCTTCGACCGGCTCGGGTTCGAGTACGTCATCGTCAAGGCCGAGGCCGGCGCGATGGGCGGCTCGAAGTCCGAGGAGTTCCTGGCCAAGGCCGAGGTCGGCGAGGACACCTACGTCCGCTGCAACCTCTGCGACTACGCCGCCAACGTCGAGGCCGTCGACTCGCTGGCGCCCGCACCGGTCGCGTACGACGACGCGCCCGCCGCGCACGCCGAGCAGACGCCCGACACCCCGACCATCGAGACGCTGGTCGACCACCTCAACGAGAAGTACCCGCGCGACGACCGGCCCTGGCACGCCGCGGACACCCTCAAGAACGTCGTCTTCTCGGTGCGCTACCCCGACGGCGCCACCGAGGCGCTGGCGATCGGCCTGCCCGGCGACCGCGAGGTCGACGCCAAGCGGCTGGAGTCCAAGCTCGGTGAGGGCGTCGGTCTTCGAGCCGTTCGGCGAGGCCGACTTCGCGGCTCGGCCGATGCTCGCCAAGGGCTACATCGGCCCCGGCTCCCTCGGCGAGAAGAAGCCCGCCGGCGTGCGCTTCCTGCTCGACCCGCGCGTCGTCGAGGGCACCCGCTGGGTGACCGGCGCCGACGTCGCCGGCAGCCACGTGCTCGACCTGGTCGCGGGCCGCGACTTCTCCGGCGACGGCGTCATCGACGTCGGCGACGTGCGCGACGGCGACCCCTGCCCCAACGGGGACGGCGGCACGCTGGAGTCGGCGCGCGGCATCGAGATGGGCCACATCTTCCAGCTCGGCCGCAAGTACGCCGACGCGCTCGGGCTCCAGGTCCTCGACGAGAACGGCAAGCTCGTCACCGTCACCATGGGCTCCTACGGCGTCGGACCCTCCCGGGCGGTCGCCGCGATCGCCGAGAACACCCTCGACGAGATCGGCCTCTGCTGGCCGCGCGAGGTCGCCCCGGTCGACGTGCACATCGTCGCGACCGGCAAGGACGAGGCGGTCTTCGCGGCCGCCGAGCAGCTCGCCCAGGACCTGTCCGCGCGCGGGATCGACGTGATCTACGACGACCGCAAGGCCAGCCCCGGCGTGAAGTTCAAGGACGCCGAGCTGATCGGCGTGCCGACCATCGTCACCGTGGGCCGCGGCCTGGCCGACGGGGTCTTCGAGGTCAAGGACCGCGCCACCGGCGAGCGCACGGACGTGCCGGTCGCCGACGCGGCGGACCACCTGGCCGGGCTCGTCCGAGGCTGACCGGAGCGTGCCGACCGCTCGACAGGCGTGCCTGCTGGTGGGCGGGTGCGTGGTGCTCGGCGTGGGTGTCGGGATGCTGCTGACGGCCGACCTCGGTTCCGACGGCTTCTCGACCATGGTCAACGGGATCTCCCGGAGTCTCGGATCGTCCTTCTGGGCCGTGAACCTGGTGGTCGGGGTGGTCTTCGTGCTCGCCGCCGCCCTGCGCGGCGTACGGCCCGGCCCCGGCACCGTCGTGCAGGTCGTGCTCGTCGGCGTCACCGTCTCCGTGGTGCTCGCCGCGTCGAGCACCCCCGACGGCCTGGTCGGCCGAGGGGCGCTCCTGGTGCTGGCCATCCCGGTGCTGGCCCTGGGCGATCGCGGCGTACCTCGGCAGCAACACCGGGGCCGGACCGGCCGAGGCGGCCGCGCTCGCGTGGGATCCGCCGGTGCCGTTCCGGTGGAGCTACAACCTGGTCCAGGGCGGCGGAGCGCTGGTCGGCTTCTTGCTGGGCGCCGACCATCGGTGTCGGCACCATCGCCGTCATCGCCACCCTGGGTCCGCTCGTCGGCCTTGCCAGCCGCTGGCTGCGCCTGGACGTGCACCAGGGCTCCGCCGAAACGTCTAGGTTGACCCACGTGGCGGTGGACGCGGTGATCTTCGACTGGGGCGGGACGCTGACGCGGTGGCACGACATCGACTTCCACGCGGAGTCGCTGGCGCTCGCGCAGGCGGTCGTGAACCGCGACGACGCCGACGAGCACCCGGGGCTCGACGTCCTCGGTCCCCGGCTGCACGAGGCCGGCACCGCGATCTGGGGTCGCAGCCGCGACCACCAGCAGAGCGCCACGATCGCCGACCTGTTCACCGAGGCCGGCCTCGACCACGACCCCGACCTGCTGGCGGCCTACTACGACTTCTGGGTGCCGCACACCACGACCGACCCCGAGGTGGGGCCGCTGTTCGAGGCGCTGCGCGAGCGGGGGATCAAGGTCGGCGTGCTCTCCAACACCATCTGGCCGCGCGCCTGGCACCGCGGCTTCTTCGAGCGCGACGGCGTCCTCGACCTCATCGACGGCGACGTCTACACCTCGGAGATCCCCTGGACCAAGCCCTCCCCGGAGGCCTTCGCGGGCCGCGATGGAGGCGGTCGGGCGCGACGGACGCCGGCGCGCTGCGTGTACGTCGGCGACCGGCTCTTCGACGACGTCTGGGGCGCCCAGAACGCCGGCCTGACGCGCGATCCACATCCCGCTGAGCAACATCCCGGCCGAGCAGGTCGGGCACACCGAGGGCGACCCCGACGCCGTGGTGCACCGGCTGGCCGAGATCGCCGAAGCGGTCGCCGACTGGTGACTGCGCGGGCGCCGCTGCGTGCTGCAAGTTTGTGCAGTGCACAAACTTGACCCAGCGCAAACGCTTCGGTCCCGGCCCGCTGTCTTGCATGATTTTGCACGAGGGCAGTGCGGACTCCACCCCCACATCCCGGATCGCGCTGACCTCGATGTCAGGAAGTCAGGGCACCCAAGGTCGCGGTCCGCGGCTCCCGGCGTCGAGGAATATCTCGGGAGTTCCTCGGCGCCGGAGGCTCGCGGACCGTGGCTCTTTCCCCGCGGGCCTCGCCCCGTCGATGACGTCAGGCCAGGTCGGCCGCGCCCGGCAGCGCCTCGGGCGTCGCTCCCAGGGCCACCGACCGGACCGCGCTCCGGGTGAGCGCGTCGACCGCCCAGCGGCGGTCGGCGCCGGACGTGCTCGCCACGACGTAGGCGTAGGTCTGCGCGCACGCCGCCTCGAGGGCCACGGCCGCGTCGGCCACCCCCGCCGGCGTGGGCGGGGTGGTCGGGAGCGCGTAGGTCGCCGCGGCCGGGGTCGGGATCGGCACCCTGGTCCGCCAGCCGCCGGGTCAGCAGGTCGCGCCAGGCCCGGTGGGTCGCGTAGGCCGTCCGAGATCTCGCGCGAAGAGCACCGGGGTCCGGGACTGCGACGTGCGGGCGCCCAGGGAGCCGTAGACGTAGAGCGCGGCGTGCTCGGCCGCCAGCGCCGTCTGCAAGGCCTCGACCGGGCTCATCGCGGGACCTCGGGCGGCAGCGCCGCGAGGTGGGCCGCGACGCCGCGCCGACATGCTCGCGAGCAGCCTGGCCAGCGGCGCCGCTGGCCGCCTGCTCGGCCAACTGGGCGAGCTCGCGCTGCGGCTGCGGACCTCGTGCCGGCGCAGCCGGCGCGGGGGTGGACCGTCCGGCGGCGGGCGCGGGGCGATGGTTCCGCCGAGGCGGCCTGGTCGGCCGTCTGCAGCGCCGCCAGGTGGGCCCGGTGCAGCTCCGCCGAACCGCCCGCCCGGGTCCAGCTCGCGGCCCGGCTCCCTCGTGCCTCGGCGAGCATGGTCACCGTGAGGGCGGTGGCGCGGTCGAGCGCCGCCCGGTCCGGGTCGGTGGACCGCCGCTCCGGTCGCCGTCGACACGCCCGGACCGGGCGCGGCAGACGGACGCCCCGAGGCGGTCGACGGTGCACGCGGTCGAGCGTCGAGCGCCGCGGCGCCGTACGCCGTCACGGCGACGCGCCGGGTGGCCTCTCACGCCGCGACCCTATCCCCGGGCTCCTCGGCCAGGACCGGGCCGCTATCGTGGGCAACGACAACAGCACAGGAGGTCGCTACCCCGTGAGCCGAGCACACGCCAGGACCCAGGACGGGCACCCGCGACCGCATCGCCGCCGCGATCACCGACCCCCTGGGGGCCCTGGGTCTCGACCTCGAGGCCGTCGAGGTGACGCCGGCCGGCAAGCGCCGGCTGCTGCGGATCGCGGTCGACCGCGACGGCGGCGTCACCCTCGACGAGATCGCCGAGGCGGCCCGCGAGGTCTCGCAGGCCCTCGACGACGAGCGACGCGATGGGCGAGGCGCCGTACACCCTCGAGGTCACCTCACGCGGCGTCGACCGTCCGCTGACCCTGCCGCGGCACTGGCGCCGCAACCACGACCGGCTGGTCAAGGTGACCACCACCGAGGGCGAGACGCTCACCGGCCGGATCGGCGAGCAGCGACGAGGACCGCGTCGTGCTGGACGTCTCCGGCCAGCACCGCGCACGCTCCCCTACGCCGAGGTGGCGAAGGCGCTCGTCCAGGTCGAGTTCAACCGCAAGCGCGCGAACGACGAGCAGACCGACGAGCAGACGGCGAGGAGGCCTGATGGACATCGACCTGAGCATCCTGCGGATGCTGGAACGCGAGAAGGAGATCTCCTTCGACGTGCTGGTCGAGGCGATCGAGCAGGCCCTGCTGACGGCGTACCACAAGACGCCCGGGGCCCAGGAGAACGCCCGCGTCGTGCTCGACCGACGCAGCGGGCACGTCACCGTGTTCGCCGCCGAGGTCGACGACGAGGGCAACCGTGGTCGGGAGTACGACGACACGCCCGACGGGTTCGGCCGGATCGCCGCGACCACGGCGAAGCAGATCATGCTGCAGCGGCTGCGCGACGCCGAGGACGACATCCGCTTCGGCGAGTTCTCCGGCAAGGAGGGCGACATCGTCTCCGGCGTCATCCAGCAGGGCCGCAACCCCGACGACGTGATGGTCGACCTCGGCAAGCTCGAGGCGCTGCTGCCGATGGGGGAGCGGGCGCCGGGGGAGCGGTACGAGCACGGCGCGCGCATCAAGTGCCTGGTGATCTCGGTGCGCAAGGGCATGCGCGGCCCCCAGATCACGCTGTCGCGCTCGCACCCCAACCTGGTGCAGCAAGCTGTTCGCCCTCGAGGTGCCCGAGATCGCCAGCGGCATCGTCGAGATCGCCGCCATCGCCCGCGAGGCCGGGCACCGCACCAAGATCGCGGTCCGCTCGACCCAGTCCGGCGTCAACGCCAAGGGCGCCTGCATCGGCCCGATGGGCCAACGGGTGCGCAACGTGATGGCCGAGCTGCACGGCGAGAAGATCGACATCGTCGACTGGTCCGACGACCCCGCCGAGATGGTCGCCCACGCCCTCTCACCGGCCCGGGTCAACTCGGTCGACCGTCGTCGACGCCGAGGCCCGGTCGGCCCGGGTCGTCGTCCCCGACTTCCAGCTGTCGCTGGCCATCGGCAAGGAGGGCCAGAACGCCCGCCTCGCCGCCCGGCTGACCGGCTGGCGCATCGACATCCGCTCCGATGATGAGGCAGGACAGCGGCGACGTGAGGAACGAACGTCGCGTGGGTCCGCCAGGTTGAGCAAGCGACGCGACTGAGGGACAAGGCGCGCGAGCGCGTCGAAACCCGGTGAGCAGCGACGTCGCCCGGGAGCCAGTCGACCGGCGAGGTGGCTCGAGGCTCGGCCGTCGACACGGGCTCGCCCGGCTCGACCAGCCGACGGCAGCCGAGGGCTCGCGGCTCGACCGCGACGTCACCGGCAGACGGAGGCCCGGACCGCAAGCGGTCCGGGCCTCGTCTACTGCTGAGCTACCTCACGGCAGGACGCTGACGAACGTCCTGCCGAGGCTGTTGGTGCCGTCCCCGAAGTTGACGGCCCCGAGGTAGCGGGTGTTCGCCGCCAGGCCCGACCACGACGCGGTCACCGTCTTGGGGGTGCCGACGTCACGGGCTGCGACGTCGGCGCCACCGTCATGTTGCCCGCAGCCGCGCTCGTCAGTGCGAAGCTGTTGAGCTTCATGGCGAGCGTGGGAGTGGCACCGGCGAAGTAGGTCACCGCGACGGTGTAGGTGCCGGCCGCCGGGTTCACCAGGTTGACCGCCTCCTCGGCGGTGGCTCCACCGCTGGACCCCTTGGCGACACCGGCCAGGCTGACTGCCAGGTCGATGTCGGTGCCCGCCGCGTAGTCCGCGTCGTACGTCGCGAACCTTGCGTAGGTCGTCCCCGCCGGGATGACGACCTGCACGTTGGCCGTGTGCCCGGTGGCTGTCGCCGCCGTGGTGTCGACCGTCGCCGGCACCAGACCGCTCACCGACGCGGTCAGCGTGCCGGTGTAGCCGGGCTGGACGGTGATGGCCTTCGACCCCGACGTCCCCGTTGCCGGTGACCTCCGACGGGACCGCCGCGACCACCGGCCGCACCGCGATCGGGCTGCGCACCGAGTGACCGCGCTTGTCGGTCCAGGTGATCGAGCCGAACGTCCACTGGTTCAGTGGCGCGTTGGTGCGGGTGATGGTCAGCGAGTAGGAACGCGACTGCATCGGCGGGACGGTGATCTTGTCGTCGTTCACCTTGACCGTCGTGCCCGGGCGGCGCCTGGATCGTCGGCTTGTACTGCGACGCCTTGTCGGTCGAGGTGTTGGTGAACGTCCGGGTGACCGTCTGTCGCCCGGGCAGCGCGCCGATGGCGATGCTCGGGGAGTTGAAGTCACTCGGGTCGATCGCCGGGACCAAGCCACACGTCCCCGGGCGGTCGACGAGCTGGAACTGGCCGATGGCGCAGCCGTAGGCGAACCAGTCGTCGAACGACGAGTCGTAGACCAGGCCCGGGTCGAACGCCGGCGCCGGGGTCACGTGGCCCGGAGCCGAAGTCGAGCGGCGTGGCGTTGCCGCGCTGCCCTGGATCGGGTTGCCCCGGTTGGTCCAGCTGCGAGGCGGTGGTCATGATGCGCCGACTTGATCCACATCGGCGACCACGTCGGGTGCTTCTGCTTGATCAGCGCCGCGATGCCCGTGATGTGCGGCGCCGCCATCGACGTGCCGTCGTAGGAGTTGAAGTTCAGCCCGCTGTTGCCCGGCGGCGCGACGGCGGCGATGACGCCGACGCCCGGAGCGGTGATGTCCGGCTTGAGCAGGTCGCCGCCGCCGGCGAGCGCCGGCCCGCGCGAGGAGAACCCGGCCATGGCGGGCGCCTCGACGGGCGAGCTGTCGGTCGCCGAGATCGTCGCGGTCGGGTTGCGGCGGGGCCGCGCGACGTACGGCCTTGACGGCGTCGCCGTCGGCCAGGTTGATGTGGATGCTCGGGCACCGAGTGGAAGTCCGGCGGTGATGCCGGCCCCGTTGTCGGCGAGCACCATGCCCACGCCGCCGGCCTCCTTGACGGCGAGGCTCTTGTCGACGCGGGCGTTGTTGCCGCGGGTGCAGACCACGATCTTGCCGGCGACCTTGGCCGGGTCGAGGACGGCGACGCCCGCCGTTGCCCGTCGCCGGAGAAGCACTGCGTCGACCGTCGTGGGGTCGGCGCCCGGGAGCGCGGCGTCCGTGGAGTTGACGAGCGGCGCCGGGCCGACGGCCGGGCCGTAGCCGAGGCCGGTGTAGGTCGCGCCGTTGCCGAGGGTGACCGTACTTGATCGCGCCGCGGTCGTGGGTGCTGGCGGCGACCGTCATCTCCCACGGCGCGTTGTGCGCGACGCGTGCTGGCCGTCGGGCCGGAGTTGCCCGCCGACGCCGAGACGAAGACGCCCGCGTCGGCTGCGTTGAGGAACGCCGAGCTCGTCCGGGCTGACGATGAACGTCGAGGAGCCCGGAGATGCTGTAGTTGATGACGTCGGCGCCGTCGGCGACCGCGTCGTCGATGGCGGCGACGATGCCGTCGGTGGTGCCGGAGGCGTCGGCGGCCGCGATGTTCTCCCACAGCACCTTGTAGACGGCGATCCGGGCGGCCGGGGCCATGCCGGAGGCGTCGCCGAGGTTGATGCCGTTGATCGATGACCGGCACGCCGTGGTTGCCCGCGGCGGTGCTGGCGGTGTGCGAGCCGTGGCCGTTGAAGTCACGGGGCGAGTTGAAGTCGTCGGCTGATCGTCGTTGCCGTAGGCGGTGCCGTAGTAGCGCGCGCCGATCAGCTTGTTGTTGCACGCGATCGGCTGCTGCGACGCCCACGTCGCAGATGCCGCTGCCACTTGGCGTCGATCTGCGCCTGGTCCGGCGTCGAGGCCAGCGGCGCGAACGACGGGTTCTCGGGCCAGATGCCGGAGTCGAGGTCGGCGACGATGATGCCGCGTCCGGCGTTGGCGTTGCCGCCGAACTGCTTCTGCCAGACCCCGGCGGAGCCGTCGAGGCCCAGGAACTGCGGGCGTCGAGACGGTGTCGCCGGTGCGCAGCTCGACCGGCCAGACCTTCGAGACACCGGGGGTGTGCGCGAGCTTGGCGGCCTGGGCCTTGGTCAGCTTCGCCGAGAAGCCGTTGAAGGCGACGGAGTAGTCGTGGGCCTTGGCGCGCGTCGGCGACGCCGGCGCGGGCCGAGCACCTGGCGGTGCTGGGCGACGCAGGTGACGTGCGGTACTGCCTGGCGGACATGCTGCGCACGTTGATCTTGTGGCCCGCTGAGCGGCTTGGTGCGGGCCATGCCCTTGATGCCGCCGGCGTACCGGACAGCGGCCGCGCCCTTGGTCATGACGATGTAGCGGCCCGGAACGATGGCTGCCTTGTCGGCCTTCCTCGCGTGCGAGGTGCCGGTGGCCGTTGCCACCGCACGCGATGCCGGTGCCGAGACACCGGCGAGCGGCACGAGCGACGGCAACGGCGGTAGCCAGTGCCACGGCGATGTGCCGCAGCAGAATGTGTCGAACTCTTCACATGAGCTCCCGATGACTGATCGACGGATGATCACTACCGGCCTCCCCCGTGCATGGGACCCGAGAGACGGGCCCAGGCCGTTCGCGCAACGTACGTCGCGAGTCGTCCTGCTGGGAAGGGGCCCTAGGCTAAACCTTGCGGGCAGCGCAGCGGGTGGCGCAGCGGCCCGCGACCCGGTTCGGTATCCCTGCCCGCAGCCGCTAGACTCGCGGGGAGTGGTCTCGCCCATCGATGACTCCTGCCTAGCCCCGGCCCGGTCCGGACCTGCATCGGCTGTCGGCGTCGGGCCACCAAGAACGAGTTGTTGCGCGTGGTCGCCGGCTCGGACGCAGATGGCCAGCCGGTCGTTCGTCCCGATCCGGACGGCCGGGCACCCGGACGAGGGGCGCACCTGCACCCCACGACCGAGTGCTTGGACCAGGCGGTCCGACGGCGAGCGTTCACCCGGGCCCTGCGGGTCGAGGTGATGGTGCCGAACGGATTGTCCGATGCCCTGCTGCGCGAGCACCTCGCCCGGATTCACCCAGCAGACCACCAGCACGACTGACACCGACCGACAGAAACTGGAGCAGCAGCTCATGAGCACTCGATGAGTACTTCCCGATGAGCCCAGTACGTCTGCAGTAACGGTCGCTGAACCCCCTGAACCGGGTCGGCGGCCAGAAGGAGAGAAGTGGCCAAGACCCGAGTTCATGAGCTCGCCAAGACCTATGGCATCGAGAGCAAGGAAGTGCTCGAGAAGCTGAAGGAGATGGGCGAGTTCGTCAAGTCGCCCTCCTCGACGATCGAGCTTCCCGTCGAGATGAAGTTCAAGAAGCAGTACGGCGATGCGCTGCTGGCGTCCCAGACGTCCGCGGCCGCCCCCGAGAAGGCCGGCGACAAGGCTGGCGACAAGGCCGGCGCCAAGCCCGCGGCTCCGGCCCCGAGCAAGCCGGCCGCCGAGCCGGTCGCGCAGCCCGCAGCCGAGCCCGCCGCGGAGCCCGCCGCGGCCGCGACCGAGGCGCCCGCCGCCAAGGCCGCCGCCCCCCGGCCCGGCCCGCGCACCGCCGCACCCGAGGTGCCGGCGGCGTCCGCCGCGCCCGAGGCTCCGGCCCCGGCGCCGGAGATCGACGGGCCCGCCCCGTCCGGCGACGGCTCGTCCGCGCCGCGCGCCCAAGGCCCCGGCGCCCCGGCCGGTCGGCCGGGCCGGCGCGCCGCGCCCCGGCAACAACCCGTTCGCCCCCAGCCAGGGCATGGGCCGCCGTCCGGCGCCCACGCCCCGAGCGTGAGGTCGTCGACGGCGACCAGCGTCCGCCGCGCCCGCCGGCCGGTCGTGGCGAGGGTCGCCCCGGCATGCCGCGCCCCAACCCGGCGATGATGCCCAAGTCCCCGGCCGCCTTCGGCGCCGGTCCCAGTGGCCCCGGTGGTCGCGGTGCGGGCGGTCCCGGTCGTGGCGCCCCCAGCGGCGGTCGCCCCGGTGCGCCCGGTCGTGCCGGAGCGGGTGCCGGCGCCGGCGCTCCCGGCGGTGGTCGTCCCGGTGGCGGCTTCGGCCCCAGCGGCGGTGGCCGTCCCGGTCAGGGTCGCGGTGGCCGCGGCCAGACCCAGGGTGCCTTCGGCCGTCCCGGCGGTCCGTCGCGTCGTGGGCGCAAGTCCAAGCGGGCCCGTCGTCAAGAGTTCGAGCAGATGGAGGCGCCGACGATCGGTGGCGTGCGCGTCCGCAAGGGCAACGGCGAGACCGTCCGCCTGGCGCGGGGTGCATCCCTGACCGACTTCGCCGAGAAGATCGGCGTCGACGCAGCGGCCCTCGTGCAGATGCTGTTCTCGCTCGGCGAGATGGTGACCGCGACCGAGTCGGTCAACGCCGAGACGCTGGAGCTGATCGGCGAGGAGCTCAACTACGTCGTCCAGATCGTCTCGCCCGAGGACGAGGACCGCGAGCTGCTCGAGTCCTTCGACCTCGAGTTCGGTGAGGACGAGGGCGACGAGGGCGACCTGGTCATCCGGCCGCCGGTCGTCACCGTCATGGGTCACGTCGACCACGGCAAGACCAAGCTCCTCGACGCGCTGCGCAACGCCAACGTCGCGGCCAAGGAGGCCGGTGGCATCACGCAGCACATCGGTGCCTACCAGGTGGCCACCGCCGTCGACGGCGACGAGCGACGCATCACCTTCATCGACACTCCCGGTCACGAGGCGTTCACCGCCATGCGTGCCCGCGGGTCGAAGTCGTCCGACATCGCGGTGCTCGTGGTCGCGGCCGACGACGGCGTGATGCCGCAGACCGTGGAGGCGCTCAACCACGCCAAGGCGGCCGGCGTGCCGATCGTGGTCGCGGTCAACAAGATCGACAAGCCGGACGCCGACCCGACCAAGGTCCGCGGCCAGCTCACCGAGTACGGCCTGGTCCCCGAGGAGTACGGCGGCGACTCGATGTTCGTCGACGTCTCGGCGAAGTCCGAGCTCAACCTCGACAAGCTGCTCGAGGCGATCGTGCTGACGGCCGACGCGTCCCTGGACCTGCGGGCCAACCCGACGCAGGACGCCCAGGGGCTCGTCATCGAGGCGCACCTCGACAAGGGCCGTGGTCCCGTGGCCACGGTGCTCGTCCAGCGCGGCACCCTGCGCGTCGGCGACTCGATCGTCGCCGGGCCCGCTCACGGTCGCGTCCGCGCGATGATCGACGAGCACGGCGACCCGATCGAGGAAGCCGACCCGTCGCGCCCCGCGATGGTGCTGGGTCTGTCCGCCGTCCCCGGCGCCGGGCAGAACTTCATCGTCGTCGAGGACGACCGGATGGCCCGTCAGATCGCCGAGAAGCGCGAGGCCCGCGAGCGTGCCGCCAACCAGGCCCGCTACCGCGTGCGTCGTACGCTCGAGGACTTCATGGCCTCCATGGAGAAGGGCCAGAGCCAGGAGCTCAACCTGATCCTCAAGGGCGACGTGTCCGGTTCGGTCGAGGCGCTCGAGGACGCGCTGGCCAAGATCGACGTCGGCGAGGAAGTCTCGCTGCGCGTCATCGACCGCGGTGTCGGTGCGATCACCGAGACCAACGTCGACCTGGCCGCCGCCTCCGACGCGATCATCATCGGCTTCAACGTCCGCCCGCAGGGCAAGGCGTCGGAGCTGGCCGACCGCGAGGGCGTGGAGATCCGCTACTACACGGTGATCTACCAGGCGATCGACGAGATCGAGGCCGCGCTCAAGGGCATGCTCAAGCCGGAGTTCGAGGAGTCGACCCTCGGCCAGGCGGAGATCCGCGCGATCTTCCGCTCGTCCAAGATCGGCAACATCGCCGGCTGCATGGTCATCGACGGAGTCATCCGCCGCAACGCCAAGGTGCGCGTCATCCGCGACGGCGCCGTGGTGGCGGACAACCTCGACCTGGCCTCGCTCAAGCGCGAGAAGGACGACGCGGCCGAGGTCCGCGAGGGCTTCGAGTGCGGTCTGGTGCTGCGGAACTTCCAGGACATCAAGGAGGGCGACATCGTCGAGGCCTTCGAGATGCGGGAGATCCCGCGGGCCTGAGCGCCCGCAGGTGCCCGTAGTTGCCAGCGGTCTCGACGAGCTCGACCGAAGTCGGTCGGGCTCGTCGAGACCCTCACCGTCGTCAAGCCGCTGATAGGAAGTAGCCATGGCCAACCCGCGCGTCCGCAAGATCGCGGACCGGATCCAGGTGATCGTCGCCGAGATGCTGGAGCGGCGGGTCAAGGACCCGCGTCTGGGATTCGTGACGATCACCGACGTCCGGGTCACCGGCGACACGCAGCAGGCGACGATCTTCTACACCGTGCTGGGCGAGGACGCCGATCTCACCAGCACGGCCGTCGCCCTGGAGTCGGCCAAGGGGCTGATCCGCTCCGAGGTCGCCAAGCAGCTCGGCATGCGGCACGCGCCGTCCCTCACGTTCGTGCCCGACGCGATCCCGGAGGCGGCCCGTCACCTCGACGAGGTGCTGGCGCAGGCCAAGGCCTCGGACGCCGAGGTGGAGGCGGTCCGGGTCGGGGCGACGTACGCCGGCGAGCCCGATCCCTACAAGAAGCCCCGTGAGCCGGACGAGAGGACGACGAGCCGGACGACGAGCTGGACGAGCCGGTCGACGAGGTCCGGTGACCTCGGGCTCCCGATCCGGCCTGGTCGTGGTCGACAAGCCGGGCGGGATGACCTCCCACGACGTCGTGAGCCGGGTGCGGCGGCTGGCCGGCACCCGCAAGGTCGGGCACGCCGGCACCCTCGACCCGATGGCCACCGGAGTGCTGGTGCTCGGCGTCGAGCGGGCCACCCGGCTGCTCGGTCACCTCACCCTCACCGAGAAGGCGTACGACGCGACCGTGCGGCTCGGGCTCGCCACCACGACCGACGACGCCGAGGGTGACGTCGTCGCGACCACGTCCACCACCGGCCTCGACGAGGCCGCAGTCCGGGCGGCAGCGGCCGCCTACGTCGGCCCGCTGCAGCAGGTGCCGTCCGCGGTCTCGGCGGTCAAGGTCGACGGCCGCCGCGCCTACGCGCGGGTCCGGGCGGGGGAGAGCGTCGAGCTGGCGCCGCGCAGCGTCACCGTCCACGAGCTCGTGGTGCACGACGTCCGCCGGATGGAGACCAACGTCGACGTCGACCTGTCCCTGCGCTGCTCCAGCGGCACGTACGTCCGGGCCATCGCCCGCGACCTGGGCTCGGACCTCGGCGTCGGCGGCCACCTGACGGCGCTGCGTCGCACGGCGGTCGGGCCGTTCACGCTCGACCGGGCCCACACCCTCGACCAGCTCGCCGAGCGGTTCGAGACCGTCCCGCTGGCCGACGCCGCGCGGGCGGGCTTCGCGTCGCTCGACCTCGACCAGGACCACGCCGACGAGGTCCGGTTCGGGCGCGCCCTGGACCTCGAGCTCGGCGGGCTCACGGCGTTGTTCGACCCGGCGGGTGAGTTCCTGGCGCTCTACGAGCCCAGGGAGGGCCGGGCCCGCGCCGTGGCCGTCTTCGTCGGCTGAACCCGGCAGGGGCGGGAATCCTGCCACCCCCTAGGCTCGGGCCGTGCAGGTGTTGGTGACTGGTGCGGCCGGCTTCATCGGTGACGCGGTCGCTGCCGCGCTCCGCCTCTCCGGTCATACCGTCGTCGCGGTGGACCTCGCCAACGAAGATCCCTGCGATGTCACGGACCTGGCCACGATGAGCACTCGCTGCGCCGGCGTGGACGCGATCGTGCACCTGGCCGCCGTAGCAGACTTTGCGGACTGCGACGACGATCCCGTGCGTGCCCAGCACGTCAACGCCGGAGGCACCCTGGCCGTCCTGCTGGCCGCTCGCGCCGCGGGAGTGCGCCGGGTGGTGTACGCCTCGACCTTCTGGGCCTACGACGGACTCGCCGGTCATGCCGTTCACGAGTCGACCCCGTTGGCGCCTCCGCGCAGTCTGTACACCGCCTCCAAGCTCGCCGGCGAGGCCTACTGCCACGCCATGTCGGACGACCTGGAGGTGGTCGTGTGCCGGCTGGGCACGGCGTACGGACCCGGAGCGCGGCCCGCGCTGATGACCTCGCGGATGCTGTCCCTGGCGCTCACGGGCAACCCGCTCACGGTGCACGGTGACGGTCAGCAGGGTCGGCAGCTCGTGTTCGTCGAGGACCTGGCCCGGGGGCTGGTCGCCGCGCTCGAGCGTGGCCGCCCGGGCGAGACCTACAACCTGGTCGGCCGCGACGTGGTCTCCGTCAACGACGTGGTGGCCGCGGTGGGACGGATCACGGGTCTGGTCGACGTCGAGCATGTACCCGGGCGGCCGGGTGAGGTGACGATGCCGTTCGTCAGCGCCGACAAGGCAGCTCACGACCTCGGCTGGAGGACGCGGACGGAACTCGACGACGGCTTGGCTCTGCAGGCCGCTGCCGACGATTCCTGGAGCGCCACCACGGCGTCGTGACATCCACGGCGCTGGCTCACCTCGACGAGCCGACGGACGAGTCCCCCGCGCGCCAGCAAGTGTTCGTGCGCGGGTGGGTGTTCGGGACGACCGCGAGCGTGACCCGGGTACACGCCCACGTGGGAGAGGAGGCACCGGTCGCGCTCGACCACCACTGGACGCGTCCCGACGTCGCTGCCGCGCACGACTCGCCGGAAGCGCTGCTCTCGGGTTTCCAGGGTTGGGTCACGATGTCCGCAGACCGACCAGTCCGGTTGCGCGTGTGTGCGGATCTGGACGACGGTTCGATCCACGCGGTGGGCGAGACCACCCTGGCGCCGATGCCGCCCGCAGCGTCGCGGCCGCGGGTGCTGGTGTGGGCGCGCAGCCTCGACCATGGCGGGTCCCAGCTGCTCATGCTGGACTACACGAGGGAGCTGGTCGACCGCGGTGCCGAGGTGACCGTCGTGGCTGCCCACGACGGTGGCCTGCGGGAGGGTCTCGAAGCGTCGGGGGTCGGCGTCGAGCTGTGTGCCTGGTCTGCTCTCGTGACTGAGGCGGGCTATGACGACGCGGTGGGCGAGGGGGCACGCTGGGCCCGGGGTCGCTTCGATGTGATCATCGGCACCGCCGTCACGTCGTTCGCGGCGGTCGACGTCGGCGCCGCGGCGAGCATCCCGACGCTGCTCCGGGTCGGCGAGGCCGAGCCGATCGAGACGGTCGCGCACTGGCTCGCGATGCCGTGGACCCCGGCGCTCGGACATCGGGCGCGCCGCGCCTTCGCGCTCGCCGACGCTGTCGTCGTCAATTCGTTGGCCGCTGCCCGGGTGCACCAGCGACGCGGCTGGCACGCGAACTACCTGCTGCTCGAGCAGGGTGTCGACCTGGACCAGGTCGACGAGCGCACCCGTCGCCGACGGCGCCGGACGGCCCGTCAGGCGCGCGATGTCGGCACCTCCACGCGGCTCGTGCTCTGCCTGGGCACCTTGTGGCCGGTCAAGGGCCAGGCGATCCTCGTCGAGGCCTTCGCCCGGGTGGCGGCGGCCCGGCCCTCCCTACGGCTCGCGCTGGTCGGCCAGGCCGACCCGGGGTACGCGGATGCCATCGGGGAACGACTGCGGGTGCTCGGACTGGAGGACCGTGTCCTGGTCTCGCCCTTCGAGCCGGATCCCCAGGGCTGGCTGGACGCGGCGGACGCCCTGGTGTGCTCCTCGGTGAGTGAGTCCACGTCCAGTTCCGTGCTCGAGGCGATGGCGCAGCGTCTCCCGGTGCTGGCGACCCGCACCGGCGGCAACCCCGAGGTCGTCGATGCAGGCGTGACGGGATGGTTGTGCGAGCCGTCCGACGTCCTCGACCTGGCGCGAGGCCTGGACGCGCTTGCAGCCGCACCCGCCGAGGAGCTCGCCCGGCTGGGGGCCGCAGGCCGTCGCGTCGTCGAGAGTCGGTTCGATCGCGCCCGGAATCTCGCATCCTGGTGCGACCTGGTGCTGGGCACGGCGGCCGGAGGACCGGCCCGGCTGCGCCAGTAGGGTCGGTCCGTGCAGATCTGGCGCGCTCTTGCTGACGTCCCGGTGGACCTGGGCCGCACGGCCGTCGTGATCGGCAACTTCGACGGCGTCCACCTCGGGCACCGCCGGGTCGTCGCCCGGGCCCGGGCGGTCGCCGACGAGCGCGGGCTCACGGTCGTCGCCGTCACCTTCGACCCGCACCCGATGGCGGTGCTCCGTCCCGAGCACGCCCCGATCACGCTCACCACGATCGACGAGCGGGCCGCGTTGCTCGCCGAGGCCGGTGCGGACGCCGTGCTGGCGCTGCCTTTCGACCAGGAGGTCGCCGGCTGGTCGCCGGAGGAGTTCGTGGAGCGGATCCTGGTCGGCCTGCTGCACGCCGCCGCGGTCGTCGTCGGCACGAACTTCCGCTTCGGCCATCGCGCCGCCGGGGACGTGGCCACCCTGGAGGCCGAGGGCCACCGGCACGACTTCACCGTCGAGGGCATCCCGCTGGACGGCGGCCCGATGGTGTGGTCGTCGACCTACGTGCGCACCTGCCTGGCCGCCGGCGACGTCGCCGGCGCTGCCGAGGCCCTCGGCCGGCCGGTCACCGTCCGGGGCATCGTGGTCCGCGGGGACCAGCGCGGCCGCGGGCTCGGCTTCCCGACCGCCAACGTGCCGACCGGGTCGGTCGCCGCGACGCCCGCCGACGGGGTGTACGCCGGCTGGTTGCGACGCCTGGACACCGGCGAGCGTTACCCGGCGGCGATCAGCGTCGGCACCAACCCCACCTTCGACGGGCAGCGCGAGCGTCGCGTCGAGAGCTACGTGCTCGACCGTGACACAGCCGGGGACGACCTCGAGCTCTACGACGTCCAGGTCGAGGTCGAGTTCGTCGAGAGGCTGCGCGGGATGGTGCGCTTCGACTCGGTCGAGGAGCTGGTCTCCCAGATCAAGGACGACGTGGCCCGCGCGCGCGAGCTCCTGGCGGCCTGAGTGGCGGCCCCACCGGCGGCGGAGGCGATCCGCAGCGCGGAGACGTGGTTCCTCCAGCACGGGCTGCCCTACTTCGTCGACGACGTCCGGGCCGAGGTGAGCCGCCGGATCTCCCGCCCTCGGATCGTCCTGGTGGCCGTCGTCGCCCTGGCGATCGGCGCGGTCGGCGGACTGGGCGTCGGGCTGCTCAGCGGCTCCGCCTCCTTCGGCTTCGCGGTCGGCGCGTGGCTGGCGGTCGGCGTCGGGGCGGCGTACGCGCTGTTCGCGCTGCGCATGCACGTGATCGCCGGGTGGGCGCTGAAGCGGGCGTTCGCGAGCCTGGGACTGCTGTTCCCCCTGGCGACCCGGGCGCTGCCGATGCTGCTGTTGTTCGTGACGTTCCTGTTCATCAACACCGAGGTGTGGCAGGTGACCTCGGCGATGGACGGGGGCGTGCTCTGGGGCGCCGTGCTGTTCTTCGGGCTCGCGGCCACGGGCTTCCTGCTGGTGCGGCTGGACGAGGAGCTGGACCAGTTCGACGACGACATCTCCGCGGCCACGCTGCTCGACGTCACGGCCGACACTCCGCTCGCCGCGACCGCGCAGCGGCTGGTGGACGAGGGCGCCGACCTCCAGGCCGAGGCGGAGGTGACCGGCCTGCAGAAGGCCAACCTGGTGCTGGTGCTGCTCGTCGCCCAGTCGGTGCAGGTGCTGCTGCTGGCCGTCGCCGTGTTCGCCTTCTTCACGGTCTTCGGGATGGTCGCGATCGACGACTCGGTCATCCACTCGTGGATCGGCGCCTGGCCGACCTACGGTCCAGGGCCGCACCTGGTCAGCAAGGAGCTGGCCCAGGTCTCGGTGTTCCTCGCGGCGTTCAGCGGGCTGTACTTCACGGTGTACGCCGTCACCGACAGCACCTACCGCCAGCAGTTCTTCGACAAGATCATGCGCGAGCTCGCCCGCGTCGTGGGCGCCCGGATCTGCTACCGCGAGCTCCGGCGTACGAGCTCGACCCAGAAGACCTAGGCGTCGAGGTCCTGCTCGACCAGGGCGGCGATCTTGTCGACGGCGTCCTGGTCGTCGGAGGTGACCTCCACGCTGTCGCCCTTGCCCGCCCCGAGGGTCATGATCATCAGCGCGGAGCTGGCGTCGACGGGGTCCCCGCCGGGGGTCGCCAGTGTCACCTCGGCGCCCAGCTCGCCGGCGGCCTCGGAGATGATCGCGGCGGGGCGGGCGTGCAGGCCGACGGCAGAGCCGACGACGACGGTCTTGGTGGGCATGGTGCTCCTATCACTGGCGGTGCGGGACGGTACGGCGATCAGACGGTGGCGATCTCGTCGACGGGCTGCTTGTTCGTGGACTTCAGCGCGATCACGGCGGAGGCTCCGACCAGGACCCCCGCGATCAACGCGATGAAGTAGCCCAAGACGTTGATGACGGCGAAGAGCACGAAGATGCCGCCGTGCGGGGCACGCACGCCCACGTCGAGCGCCTCCGACAAGCCGCCGGCGACGGCGCTGCCGGCCATCATCGCCGGGATCACGCGCAGCGGGTCGGCGGCCGCGAACGGGATGGCGCCCTCGGTGATGAAGGAGGCGCCCAAGGCCCAACCGGACTTGCCGTTCTCGTGCTCGGCCACGGTGAAGAGACCCGGACGCAGCACCGTTGCGAGTGCGAGCGCGATCGGCGGCACCATCCCGGCGATCATGACGGCCGCCATGATCTTCAGCTCGGGGGCGTCGTCTGCGAGGCTCGCCGCCCCGAGCCCGGCGACCGCGAAGCTGTAGGCGACCTTGTTGAGCGGGCCACCCATGTCGAAGGCCATCATCAGGCCGAGGACGACGCCGAGCAGGATGGCGGCGCTGCCGCTCATGTTGTTCAGGCCCTCGTTCAGCTGATCCATCAGCCAGCCGATCGGCTTGCCCAGGACGATGATCATCGTCAGGCCGCCGATGACGCAGGTGAAGAGTGGGATCACGAGCACCGGCATCAGACCGCGGGCCCAGATGGGCACCGTCCACGAGGCGATCCAGTGCGCCAGCAGCCCGGCCAGCACGCCGCCGAGGATGGCGCCCAGGAAGCCGGTGACCGGGATGGAGAGGTGCCGTCGGAGTTGGTCACGGCGAACAGGTTCGCGGCCAGGCCACCCATCACGAACCCGGGCGCGATGCCGGGCCGGTCGGCGATCGCGTAGGCGATGTAGCCGGCCAGGGCCGGGATGAAGAGCGCGAACGCGGTCTTGCCGATGATGAAGAACAGCGCGCCGATGTAGGCGAAGAAGCCCGAGTCGAACAGCGCGTGCTCCAGGCCCAGGGCCTGCGGGTCGGGCAGGTTGAAGATGGTGTTGTTGACCGCGATGTCGCCGTAGGCGTTGTCGATCGCGATCTCGTAGCCGGCGAACAGGAAGCCCAGGGCGATCAGCAGGCCGCCGGCCGCGACGAACGGGATCATGTAGGACACGCCGGTCATCAGCACCCGCCGGGTGCGGCCGCCCCACGTCTCGCCGCCGCTCATCTCCGTGCCGCCGCTGCCGCCACCGCCCGCGGCCCCCTCGACGCGCGGGGCGTTGGGGTCGTCGGCGTAGCGCAGCGCCTCGGCGATCATCTTGTCGCCGTCCTCGATCGGGCGCTTGACGCCGGACGAGACGACGGGCTTGCCCGCGAACCGACCCCGGTCGCGGACCCCCACGTCGACGGCGAAGATCACGGCGTCGGCCGCGGCGATGGTGTCGCGGGGGAGCGGCTTGGAGCCGGCCGACCCCTGGGTCTCGACCTGGATGTCGACGCCGGCCCGTGCGGCAGCCGCCTCGAGCGCCTCGGCGGCCATGTAGGTGTGCGCGATGCCGGTGGGGCAGGCCGTGACCGCCACGAGGGAACGGCGCCCGGTCGAGGCCGGCGCAGGAGCGGCGGCCGCGGCCGCTGCGGGCGCGGCTGCCGGTGGTTCGTCCCCGACCACGGCACCCACCAGGTCGACGACCTGGGCGGGGCTGGTGGCCGCGCGCAGGCTGTCGGTGAACTCCTTCTTCACCAGCGACCGCGCGAGCTTGGCGAGCAGCTGGAGGTGCGAGGCGTCGCCGCCGGCCGGGGCGGCGATCAGGAACGCCAGGTCGGCGGGCCCGTCCTTCGCCCCGAAGTCGACGGGCGGGGAGAGCCGGGCGAAGACCAGGGTCGGGGTGTCCACGCCGGCGCTGCGGCAGTGCGGGATCGCGATGCCGCCGTTGAGGCCCGTCGCTGCGGTC
Organism: uncultured Actinomycetota bacterium; assembly: GCA_963774575.1. Classification (GTDB taxonomy): domain Bacteria; phylum Actinomycetota; class Actinomycetes; order Propionibacteriales; family Nocardioidaceae; genus Nocardioides. Next base: position 67,141 of record CAVZFO010000016.1, read on the forward strand.
GCCTCCCGCGCGAGCGCGTCCTCGGCGAGCTGGTTGACGTCGGTGGCCCGACCCGCCGCCTCGACGATCCCGGCAAGCGCACGGATGACTGCATGTTTGTCGGCGCCGAGAGAGACATCGAGGCGAACCAGGTCTTCAGTGATCATCTGGGCCATGGGCTCAAGGTGCCACCGATGTGAGTGCCTTCACTAGTGCCTGTTCGGGATGCGTCTGGCCGGGGGCCGGGATCGTCGTGCCTGGTAGAGAGGCCGCGGCGCTCCCGTAGGCGACGGCGAGCCGGAGCCGTTCCTCGGGGGTCCCGCCGCGGACGTCGCCCAGCAGGTACCCGAAAAGGCTCGAGTCCCCGGCACCCACGGTGCTGACGACGACGGTCGGTGGCGGCGTGGCGTGCCAGGCGCCGTCGGCAGTGACCAGGACCGCGCCCGCGCCACCCAGCGTGACCAGCACGGCGCCCACGCCCTGGTCGACCAGCGTCCGGGCCGCGTCGGCCGCCGTGGCGGGGTCGCTCTCGTAGGCCTCCTCGTCGCCTCCGACGAACGACGCGAGCTCCTCGCCGTTGGGCTTCATCAGGTCCGGGGCCGCCCCGGGCAGCGCGGCCACCAGGGCCGCGAGCGGCCCCTCACTGGTGTCGACCGCGACGCGCGCCGGGGTGCTGCGCAGCGAGCGGACGACCTCGGCGTACCACCCGTCGGGCGCACCCGGCGGCAGCGAACCGGCCAGCACCACCCAGGACGCCCCGGCGGCGCTGTCGAGGAGGGTCGCGGCGAGGTCGTCGAGGTGGTTCGCGGACACGGTGGCGCCGGGACTGTTGAGCTTGGTCGTGGTGCCGTCCGGCTCGGTGATGGCGAGGTTGATCCGGATGTCGCCGGCCGGCGGAGCCGGGCAGCAACGGATGCCGGCCGCCTCGAGCTCCGCGACGAACGGGTCGTCGGGCCGGGCGGGGAAGACGGCCTCGGTGCCGAGGCCGGCGGAGACCGCGGCCCGGGAGATGTTCACGCCCTTGCCGCCCGCTTGCATGGTCACCGACAGCAGCCGCTGCACGGCGCCCCGCTCGAGCGGACCCGTGAGCGTGACGGTGCGGTCGGTGCTCGGGTTGGGGGTGAGCGTGACGATCAGGGGAGTGGGGGCGGGGGACGTGGTCATACGGCAATCACCTCGACGCCGGCTCGTTCGATGGACCTGCGGTCACTGGCGGTGATCTCCTTGTCGGTGACGAGGGTGTCGATGGCGGAGAGTTCGGCGAACTTGATCGTCCGCTCCACACCGATCTTGCTCGCGTCGGCGAGCACCACGACGAGCCGCGCCCGTTCGATGATCGCGCGCTTGACCGCGGCCTCCGTCCGGTCGGGGGTGGAGAGGCCGTGGTCCAGGGTGATGCCGTTGGTGCCGATGAACGCCAGGTCGGCCCGGATCTGGTCCAGGGCCTCGACGGTCTCGGCGTCCGACCGCCGCGTGGGTGTGCCGGCGCACGCGACCCGGCAGCAGGTGGAGCTCGATCTGCGGGGATCCCGCGAGCTGGGCGGCGATCGGGACGGCGTGGGTGACCACGGTCATCCGCAGGTTGGCCGGCAGCAGCCGGCTGAGCCGGACGGTGGTGCTGCCCGCGTCGATGATCACCGTGGAGTCGGCGTGGGGGAGCAGCTCCACCGCCGCGGCCGCGATCCGCTGCTTCTGCTCGATGCGGGCCACGTCGCGGTCCTGCAGTCCCGCCTCGATCAGGGTCAGCGCGTCGGCGGGTACCGCACCGCCGTGCACGCGACGCACCAGGTTGCGGTCCTCGAGGATGGAGAGGTCCCGGCGTACGGTCTCGGTGGTGACGTCGTACCGTTCGGAGAGCTCCACGACGGAGATGCGGCCGCGCTCGCGGACCAGCTGGGTCATCGCCTGCTGGCGCTCCGCTGCATACACGGGCACCTCCGGATGACGTGGAGATGTTGGTTTTGATCTGCGTTTGTGTTGTTCTACGCCCGAATATGTTGACTGTCAAGGAGGCCGGGAGTTGAATGCCGACATGATCATGCACCTGCAGGGCACGCCGGTCGTCCCGGGTGTCGCCCACGCGCCCGCGCTCCGGGTCCGGGGCGAGGTGGACCCGGCGGCCATCGAGCGGTTCGGGGACGGCGGATACGCCGACGCGGACGCCGCGCTCGCGGCGTACGACGTCGCCGCGGAGGCCGTCGCGACCCGCTTCGCCGAGAAGGCCGCGAAGGCCTCGGGGGCCGCGGCCGAGGTGCTGACCGCGAGCGCCGGCCTGGCTCGCGACAAGGGGCTGCGGGCCGCGGTCAAGAAGTCGCTCACCGGGGGTGCGCCCATCCTCGCCGCCGTGCACGCGGCCGTCGAGCAGTTCGTCACGGTGTTCACCAGCATGGGCGGGCTGATGGCCGAGCGGGCCACGGACCTGCGCGACATCGAACGCCGGTTGGTCGCCCACGTCGTCGGGGAGCCCGAGCCGGGGGTGTCACTGCCGGCCACGCCGTGCGTGCTGGTCGCCGAGGACCTCGCGCCGGCCGACACGGCGGGGCTGGACCCCGAGGTCGTGCACGCGCTGGTCACCGAGAAGGGCGGCCCGACCAGCCACACCGCGATCATCGCCCGCCAGCTCGGCATCCCGTGCGTCGTCGGGACCGCCGGAGCGCTCGGGATCGCCAACGGCACCCGGCTCCTGGTCGACGGCACGGCCGGCACCATCGAGACCGACCCCGACCCGGAGGAGGCCGACCGGCGGGTCGTCGCCGACCGCGAGCAGCGGGCCGCCCTGGCCACCTGGGCCGGACCCGGTCGCACCAAGGACGGCGCCCCGGTCAAGCTGCTCGCCAACGTCGCCGACGGCGAGTCCGCCCGCAAGGCCGTGCTCCAGCCGATCGAGGGCGTGGGCCTGTTCCGCACCGAGCTGTGCTTCCTGGACCGCACCGAGGAGCCGTCCGTCGAGGAGCAGGCCGACATCTACGCCGCGGTGCTCGAACCCTTCGGGGAAGGGCAGTACGTCGTGGTGCGCACGCTCGACGCCGGGTCGGACAAGCCCGTGGCCTTCGCGACGCTGGAGGGTGAGGAGAACCCCGCCCTCGGCGTCCGCGGCCTGCGCCTGTCCTGGGCCAACCCCCCGCTGCTGGAGCACCAGCTCGACGGCATCACCGAGGCCGCCAAGCGCACCGGCGTCGAGACCTGGGTGATGGCACCGATGGTCGCGACCGTCAGCGAGGCCCGCGAGTTCGCCGACGACGTCCGGGCCCGCGGGCTCAAGGCCGGCGTGATGGTCGAGATCCCGTCGGCCGCCCTCCTGGCGCACCGCTTCCTCGAGGTCGTCGACTTCTTGTCGATCGGCACCAACGACCTGACGCAGTACACGATGGCCGCCGACCGGATGGCCACCGACCTGGCCCACCTCACCGACCCGTGGCAGCCCGCGGTGCTGCACCTGATCGCGATCACCGCCGAGGCCGGCAAGCAGGCCGGCAAGCCCGTCGGCGTCTGCGGCGAGGCGGCCGCCGACCCGTTGCTCGCGTGCTGCCTGGTCGGCATGGGCATCACCTCGCTGTCCATGGCCTCGGCCGCGGTGAAGGCCGTCGGCGCGCGGCTCGCCACGGTCACCCTGCTGCAGTGCCGCGAGATGGCCGAGATCGCGCTGGCCGCCGCAGACCCGGCGTCCGCCCGCGCCGCCGTGCTCGCCCACGTGGACGCCTGAGTCGGCGGTCGGCGGTCGGCGTCGGTCGGCGTCGGTCGTTTCATCAAGGTAAGTAGGTGAACCGCCACTTCACCCGGTGTGCACGCCCTGGGAAGCGGCGGCTCGACCACTTACCTTGATGAAACGGTCACCCGGAGCCCTCCACAGAGACCCGGAACGTCTGCTCGGTGGTGGCGTAGCCGGCCCCTTCGTACAGCGCCAGGGCTCCGTCGTTGTGGCCGAAGACGTTGAGACCCAGCACCGCGGCCCCGAGCTCGCGGGCGGCGAGGGCGCCGGCGTCCAGGACCTCCCGCCCGTACCCGCGTCGTCGCTGGTCGGCGCGCACCTCGATGTCGTAGATGTAGGCCTTCTCGCCGTCGACATGGATCCACAGGATGGCCACCGGCGTCTCGCCGTCGTGGGCCGTCCAGAGGTGGTGGCCGGGGGAGTCCAGGCCGTCGGGGAGGAGCTCGCCCGTCGAGCGCTCCGAGGACTCGAGCGCCGCGCCCAGGTCGCCGAAGTAGCCGGCGTCGTGCATCTCGTGCGCGTACGCCGTGACGAGCTGGTCGCGGTACCCCGCGAACTCGGCGGTGGCCATCGGGCGCAGGACCACGCGGGCGGGGGCGGCCACCGGGCCGGTCAGGTCGAGGAGCATCTGGGTCGCCAGCAGGCGCGTGTCGCGACCGTCCACTGCGGCCCGCGAGACCGCGTCGTCCGCGGCGACGTCGACGGACAGCGAGTCCGCACCCTCCAGCCGCAGCGCGGAGAGCAGGGCATCGAGGGCGACGAACGCGTCGTCGGCCGGGACCTCGAGCCCCGTCAGCAGGAAGCCGCCGCGCGCGGTCGCGATGCGCGCGGTCCCCAGCACGACGTCGTCGCGCCGTACCTCCCAGACCCTGTCCTCCCCCTCCTCGCGGGGCAGCGCGACGACCTCGCTCACGCCGGCGCGACCGTGACCGCGACGCCGCTCAGCGCGGCGTTGCCCGACAGGTCGAGGAGGTCGGGGTCGGTGAGGTCGTTGATCGAGACGCCCGGCACCTTCGAGGCGCGGCCGAGCCGGGTGCCGTCGACCTGGTGCCCGTAACCGTGGGGGAGCGACACCACGCCGCGCATCATGTCCGCGCTCCCCAGGACGTCCACCGTCACGGTCCCCACCCGCGACGTGATCGCGACCTGGCTGCCGTCCGCGATCCCGCGCTCGGCCAGGTCCTCGGGGTGCATGAGGAGCTGGTGGCGGGGCCGGCCGCGGTTGACCCGCTCGATGTTGTGGAACCACGCGTTGTTGTCCTGCTGGTGGCGCCGGCCGATCAGCACGAGGGAGGTGGGCGGATCGGCGAGTCGCTCGTCGAGCCAGGCCTGGAGCCGGGGCAGGTCGCGCACCACGAGGTCCGGGGCCAGGTCGATGCGGTGGTCCCGGGTCTGCAGGCGCTCGGGCATCGTCGGTCGCAACGGACCCAGGTCGATGCCCTCGGGGCTGCGACGCAGCGCCTTGAGGGTCGTCACCCCGTTGAGCCGCAGCAGCCCCGCGAGCAGCCGGGTCGGGCTCAGCGCCAGCCGGGCCCGCAGCCGGAGCCGGGCGCGCAGGGCCGGCCGGCGCACCAGCCGCCGCTGCAGTCGCTGCACGAGCTCGCGGTAGATCTCCCAGTCGTGCAGGGCGCCCTCGGGCTTGGGCAGCACCGCGGGGGTGAACCGCGCGGTGTTGCGGACCGCGAATCCGTGGAAGACGAGGTCGTAGTGGTCGCGCTCGAGGGCGGTCGTGGGGGGCAGGATCACGTCGGCGTGCCGGGTGGTCTCGTTGACGTAGATGTCGATCGCGGCCATGAAGTCCAGCCCGGCGAACGCGTCCGCCAGGCGCTTGCCGTCCGGCGTCGACAGCACCGGGTTGCCGGCGACGGTCAGCATCGCCCGCACCTGACCCTCGCCCGGCGTCTCGATCTCCTCGCGCATCACGGCGGCCGGCAGCTCCCCGCCGTACTCCGGGATCCCGCGCACCCGGCTGCGCCACAGGTCGTAGTGCCCCGGCCCCACGAACCTGCGACCGACGATGTCGACCGCCGGTTCGGTGAACAGCACGCCCCCCGGCTGGTCGAAGTTGCCGGTCAGGATGTTGAGGCACTGGATGCCCCACTGCGCCAGTGACCCGAAGCCGGTGCGTGGAGACGCCGATCCGTCCGTACGCCGCCCCGCCGCCCTGTTCGCGAGCCGCCGCGAGCTCGCGCGCCAGCCGCCGGACGTCGGCGGCGGCGATGCCGCTGACCTGCTCCGCGACCTCGGGGGTGAAGGGCGCGACCAGCTCGCGCACGCGGTCGACGTGGTCGACGTACGGCGCGGGCCGCGTCAGCCCCTCCTCGAGCAGGGTGCGGACCATCGCCAGCACCACGACGGCGTCGGACCCGGGCCGGACGAAGAGGTGCTCGTCGGCGACCTTGGCGGTCTCGGTGCGCCGCGGGTCGACGACCACCATCCGCCCGCCGCGCGCCTTGAGCTCCCGGAGCCGGGTGGGGAAGTCCGGCGTCGTCATCAACGAGCCGTTGGAGGCCATCGGGTTGGCGCCGAACACCAGGAAGTACGACGTCCGGTCCAGGTCCGGGATCGGCAGCAGCAGCTGGTGCCCGTACAGCTGCCAGGACACCAGCTGGTGGGGGATCTGGTCGACCGACGACGCGCTGAACCGGTTGTGGGTGCGCAGCATCTTCACGAGCGGCAGCCCGTGGGTGAGCGAGCCGAGGGAGTGGGTGTTGGGGTTGCCGAGGTAGATGCCGACGGCGTCACGACCGTGCTCGTTGAGCGCCCGGGCCAGCCCGTCGGCGACCCGGTCGAGCGCCTCGTCCCACCCGATCTCGACCCACTCGGCGTCCGGTCCGGAGCCGACGCGGCGCACCGGGCGGCGCAGCCGGTCGGGGTCGGCGTGCACGTCGGCGAGGGCGACGCCCTTCGGGCAGATGTGCCCCCGGGACAGGGGATCCGCCGGGTTGCCCCGGATGGCGGTGACCCGGGCAGCCGGCCCGTCGCCCTCGACGGTCACCTGCAGGCCGCAGATCGCCTCGCACAGGTTGCAGACGCCTAACCGGGTCGTCATGCCTGCATCATCCACCCCTCAGGGTGGGGCGCGACCGGGAGGGCTACCGGCAGGGTGACCTGGCCAACCCCCCCACGAAGGGAGTCACCCATGGGATACGGACTCGGCGTCTTCCTCCTTGCCGTCGGCCTGATCTTGGCCTTCGCCGTCCGCGACGCCATCGCCGCGGTCGACCTGACGCTCATCGGCTACATCCTGGCCGGCGCCGGCGTGCTCGTGATCGTGCTCACCGCGCTGCAGCTCAACCGGGCGCGCGCCGCGACCAGCACGTCGACGACCGTGCACTCCGACGGCACGCAGACCACCACCCAGCGCCGCAACGAGGTCGACCCGCCGCCCACCGCCTGAGCATTCAATAGTAAGTCAGTCATGTTACTGTGAGTTGGTGACCAGCCCTTCCCGCCGATCCGTCCTCAAGGCCGCGGGCGTGGCCGGCCTCCTCGCCGCCGCGCCCGTCGGCACGCGGCCCCCACCCGGGCCGGCGCCCCGGCCATCCTCAAGCCCTTGCCGCCGGAGTGGTTCACCGACTTCGGCACCAACGCCGAGATGCGTTGGGACTCGGTGTCGCCGAAGCAGTACCTCACCGACCAGGCCCGTCTGTTCGTCCGCAACCACACGCTCACGCCGACCATCGACCAGGACACCTGGCGCTTGCGGGTCTTCGGGTCCGGGCTGGCCACGCCGCGCGCCGAGAGCGAGGCGCTCTCGCTGTCGTACGCCGACCTGCGCCGGCTGCCCGTCACCCGGTCGGCGGCCACCCACGAGTGCACGGGCAACGGCCGGTCCTTCTTCGCCAGCCAGCAAGGCACGCCGGCCGCCGGCACCGCCTGGAAGCTGGGGGCGGTCGGTGCCGTCACGTGGGAGGGCGTGCGACTGAGCGAGGTGCTGGAGCGCGTCGGGGTCGGCGCCGACGCGGTCTCCATCCAGGCCACGGGGCTGGACCCCCACTACGTCACCGGCGGCGTCGACTACGGCCCGGTGCGTCGGCCCTTCCCGGTCGCCAAGGCCCTCGACGACGCGCTGCTCGCCTGGGGGATGAACGGCGAGCCGTTGCTGCCGGACCACGGCTACCCGTTGCGGCTGGTGCTGCCCGGTTGGGTGGGCATCGGGAGCATCAAGTGGCTCGGCTCCCTCGAGGTGGCCGACACCGAGCTGACCTCGCCGTGGAACACCAAGTGGTACCGGATGACGGGCGGCGGCTACCCGGCCGACGCGCCGCCGCTGACGGTCAATCCTGTCCGCTCGGCCTGGGAGCTCGGGTGGGGCCAGACCATCGCCCGCCGGCCCGTGGTCGAGCTGACCGGCCGTTCGTGGAGCGGGGCCGGCCACGTGGACCGGGTCGACGTCAGCGTCGACGACGGCGCCACCTGGAGCCCGGCCCGGCCTCACCGCGTCGGCCACGACGCCTGGACCCAGTGGCGCTACGTCTGGACCCAGCCCGCGCGCGGCGAGCACGTGCTGCTGGCCCGGGCCACCGACGTCACAGGCCGGACGCAGCCGTTGGTCTCGCCGTACAACGACAACGGCTACTTCTTCGACGCCGTGGTGAGGCACCCGGTGACGGTCGCGTGACCTGACCGGGTCACCACGCCGGGTGCGCCCTAGGGTCGGTGGTGACGAGGAGGTGTCATGACCGACGACTACGACCGGGACTCCTGGGAGCGTCGCTGGTCGCAGGCCCTGCGGGACCACGGGGACCAGGTCGCGCGCCGACCTCCCAACGCGCACCTGCTCGCCGAGGTCGGCGACCTCGAGCCGGGGCTCGCCCTGGACGCGGGCTGCGGGCACGGCGCCGAGGCGATCTGGCTGGCCGCCTCCGGGTGGCGGGTCACCGCGGTCGACTTCTCCGTGACGGCGCTCGAGCACGCCCGGTCGACGGCTCGGCGCGGTCGGGGAGGACGTGGCCGAGCGGATCGAGTGGGTCGAGGGCGACCTCGGGAGCTGGGCGCCGTCGCCCCGGACCTTCGACCTGGTCAGCTGCCTCTACGTGCACGTGGCCGGCTCGGTGGGCGAGATGGTCACCCGGCTCGGCGGCGGGGTGGCGCCCGGCGGCACCCTGCTGCTGGTCGGCCACCAGCCCGTGGACCCCGAGACGGGCGCGCCGACGCCCGCGGCGGGCCAGGTGCAGGTGAGCGTCGACGACGCCCTCGCGGCGCTCGACACCGGCGACTGGCAGGTCCTCGTCGCCGAGGAGCGGCGCCGGGCCCAGGCCGGGGCGGGCGTCGGATGCCGTGGTGCGGGCGGTCTACCGACCCGAGCGGGCCGGGCGCTCGAGGCCGGCTCGTAGGCTGGGCCCCGTGACCGGCGCCCTCGACCTCGACGCCGTGGACCAGCGCGTGCTGGGCAGCCTGCTGGAGAAGCAGCGCACCGTCCCCGGGAGCTACCCGATGACGATGAACGCGCTGCAGACCGCCTGCAACCAGACCAGCAGCCGCGACCCGGTGGTCGACTACGACCAGCCGATGCTGCTCGAGGCGGTGAAGAGCCTCAAGGACCGGGGGCTGGTGCGCGTCGTGTGGGCGGACCGGGGACCGCGCACCCTGAAGTACCACCAGGTGCTCGACGAGCGGCTCGGCCTCCAGCCCGACGAGCGCGCGCTCCTCACGGTGCTGCTGCTGCGCGGGCCCCAGGCCCCCGGCGAGCTCCGGACCCGCACCGACCGGCTGCACCCGTTCGCCGACCGGAGCGACGTCGAGGAGGTGCTCCGCCGGATGGCGGCTCCGACGGACGAACGGCCGACGCCGCTGGTCCGCGAGCTGGAGCGCCGTCCCGGACAGCAGGACCGCCGGCTGGGTCCACCTCCTCGGTCCGGTCGAGGACGAGGCCGCAGCGCCGGTGCCGTCGCGGTCGGGCGTCGACCGCGAGAGCGTGCTGGCGGAGGGTGCCGCCGCGCGGGACGCCAGGGTCCGGGCGACCTACGACGCCGTGGCGGCGCCGTACGCCGACCGCCTCGCCGACGAGCTGACCCGCAAGCCGTTCGACCGGTGGCTCCTCGACCGCGTGGCGGGGTTGGCCGATGGCCGGCCGGTCGTCGACGTGGGGACCGGACCCGGCCACGTCGCGGGGTACCTCGCGGCTGCCGGGGCGGACGTCTCCGGCGTCGACCTCTCGCCCCGCATGGTCGAGGAGGCGCGCACCCGCTTCCCTGGGATCGACTTCTCCCTCGGCGACCTCACCGGCCTGCTGCGACCGCCGGCGGCGGCCGGGTGGGGGGCCATCACGGCGTGGTACGCCCTGGTGCACCTGGCCGGCTCGGAGCTCGCCCCCGCCGTCGCGTCGCTGGCGCGGGTGCTGGTCCCGGGAGGCTGGCTGGCCGTGGCCCTGCACGCCGGGAACGACGTCCACCACGCCGAGGAGCTGATGGACCGGCCGGTGGACGTCGACTTCGTGCTGCACGACCCGGACGCGGTCGTCGCCGCCTTCCGCGCGGCCGGTCTCGTCGAGGTCGAGTGGTACCTCCGCGGGCCGCTCGCGGGTGAGGTGGAGACCGAGCGGCTGTACGTGCTGGGGCGGCGCCCGGACTGATCCCTCAGAGTCTTAGCTGCATCTCCAGGGCGCGCTCGACGTCGCGGAAGCCGAGCGTCTTGTTGACGGCGTTCATCGGGGCGTTGACGCCGGCCACGACGGTGAAGGCGTAGCCGCAGTCCGGGAAGCGCTCGCGCACCGCGCGCAGGTTGACCAGCTTCAGGGCCAGGCCGAGCCGGTGGCCGCGATGGCCCGGCAGCACGAGCGTGCCGCCCTGGAGGGCGCGCCACGACGCGACCTCGTTCACGAAGAGCTCGGTGGTGGCCACGCACGTCCCGTCGGCGGCGTACGCGAGCACCCCGAGCTGGCGGCGACCGGTCGCGATGAACCGCGCGTCGCGTTCGGCGACCCGGCCCGGCGACCAGACCTCGGCCTCGAGGTCGAGGTCGCCGAGAGGTGCCTCCTCGTTGAACGCCTCGCCGAGACGGCAGTAGCCCTCGACGAACGGCTCGGGCAGCGCGTCCTGCCAGGCCTCCAGCCGGTAGTCCGCGTGCAGCGGCGCGATCTCCGCCGCGAGACCGGGCCAGGTGTGCTCGGTCGCCGCGAGGTCGCACACCTGCGACATCTCGGCGATGCCGAGCTCGAAGCCCTGGGCCGCCAGGAACTCCTCGCCGGCGCCGGGGCGGTTGACCGGCGAGTACGGCGAGGCCATCAGCACGGTGCGACCGCCCGCCCGGCTGCGGTCGACGACGGTCGCCAGCAGGGCGGCCCCGATGCCCCGGCGGCGGTGGTCAGGGTGCACGAAGAGCTCGGTCAGCGGCGCGTGCTGGTTGTCGAGCGTGCGGCATCACGAGGCCGGCCATGCCGACCACGACGCCCTCGACCGTGGCCGCCCACATCACGTCGTCCTGGTCGTCACGGGCGGTCGTCCAGGTGGCGTACGCCGTGGTCCACGGCGCCCAGACCTCGAACGGGCGGTCGGCACGGGCCGCAGCGGAGACGTCCCACATGGCGTGCAGCACCGGCTCGTTCGCCGGGTCGAGCGGGTCGACCTCGAAGATGTCCACCCGCGGACCCTAGGGCGGCGGTCGGTCGACGCGCTTCTGGATTTCGGGACGCCTCCAATCTCCCGGCTGCACCTCGTCCGCGCTCGCGAGCTCGCGCGTCCGAGCGCCGTGAATTTCGACGTGTGGCGCCCCGTTGCTAGTCTTCGGAAGTTGTCCCTGACGGGACGACGACCGCCGTGACATCGGCCGCGGAATCGAGTGCCCGGGTGAACAGGCCCCGGCGCGCCGCGCAACGAGAATCGAGAGGAGCCCCCGCATGTCGATAGGAACCGACGCGGAGACCAAGAAGAAGATCATCGCCGAGTACGCCACGACCGAGGGCGACACCGGTTCCCCCGAGGTGCAGATCGCGCTGCTGAGCCACCGGATCAGCCACCTCACCGAGCACCTCAAGACGCACAAGCACGACCACCACAGCCGTCGTGGGCTGCTGCTCCTCGTGGGCCAGCGCCGCCGGTTGCTCAACTACCTGCAGAAGACCGAGATCGAGCGTTACCGCTCGATCGTCGAGCGTCTCGGCCTGCGCCGCTGACATCACGGAGGGCCCGCGATCGCGGGCCCTCCGTCTGATTTGCCCGTTGATCTGCCCCGTGAACCACTGGGCTACATTTCACAACAGAACAAGACAACCGAAGCACCATCATCAGGAGCGATCCGCAGCACCGATCCGGTCCTCGGTAGTGACTTTCAGAACCTGCCCATCGGGCCGGGCTCTGCGGGTCTCGATCGAAGACCGGCCCTCCTGGCTCGCCGCCCGACACGGGAGGCGAGCGCGCGGGTCTCGTACGCGGGATCGCTCCGCGCACAGAAGAGGAGAGCCCGTTGGCTCAGTCCACCACCGAACCCGTCATCTCTGCCGTCGAGACCACCATCGACAACGGTAAGTTCGGCACCCGCACCATCAAGTTCGAGACCGGCCTGCTGGCCCGTCAGGCGCAGGGGTCCGTCACGGCGTACCTCGACGACGAGACGATGCTGCTGTCGGCGACCACTGCCGGCAAGACGCCCAAGGACCAGTTCGACTTCTTCCCCTTGACGATCGACGTCGAGGAGCGGATGTACGCCGTGGGTCAGATCCCCGGCTCGTTCTTCCGCAGCGAGGGTCGTCCCGGTGAGGACGCCATCCTCACCTGCCGCCTCATCGACCGCCCGCTGCGCCCGACGTTCAAGAAGGGCCTGCGCAACGAGGTCCAGGTGGTCATCACCGTCCTCGCGCTCGACCCGGCGATGCCCTACGACGTGCTGGCGATCAACGCCGCCTCGTTGTCGACCCAGCTGTCCGGCCTGCCGTTCTCCGGCCCGGTCGGCGGCGTCCGCGTCGCCCTCATCGACGGCCAGTGGGTCGCCTTCCCCAGCCACGGCCAGCTCGAGGACGCCGTCTTCGACATGGTCGTCGCCGGTCGGGTCACCGAGACCGGTGACGTCGCGATCATGATGGTCGAGGCCGAGGCCACCGAGCAGACCTGGAACCTCGTGCAGTCGGGCGCCCAGGCGCCCACCGAGGAGATCGTGGCCACCGGCCTCGACGCCGCCAAGCCGTTCATCAAGCAGCTGTGCGAGGCGCAGTCGCAGCTCGCCGCCGAGGCCGCCAAGCCGGTCATGGACTTCCCGGTCTTCCTCGACTACCAGGACGACGTCTACGCCGCCGTCGAGGCCTCCGCCAAGGACGACACCGCTGCTGCCCTCCAGATCGGTGGCAAGCAGGAGCGCGAGAGCCGTCTCGACGACATCAAGGCCGTCGTGCTCGAGAAGCTCGGCACGGACTTCGAGGGTCGCGAGAAGGAGATCGGCGCGGCGTTCCGCTCGCTGAACAAGTCGCTGGTGCGCGAGCGCGTGCTGCGCGACAAGGTCCGCATCGACGGCCGCGGCCTGGCCGACATCCGTCCGCTGCACGCCGAGGTCGCCGTGATCCCGCGGGTCCACGGCTCGGCGCTGTTCGAGCGCGGCGAGACCCAGATCCTGGGTGTCACCACGCTCAACATGCTGACCCTGGAGCAGAAGCTCGACACGCTGTCGCCCGAGAAGACGCGCCGCTACATGCACAAGTACGTCTTCCCGCCGTTCTCCACCGGTGAGACCGGTCGCGTGGGCTCGCCCAAGCGCCGCGAGGTCGGCCACGGCGCGCTTGGCCCGCCGGGCGCTGCTGCCCGTGCTGCCCACGCGCGAGGAGTTCCCCTACGCCATCCGCCAGCTCTCCGAGGCGATGGGCTCCAACGGCTCCACGTCGATGGGCTCGGTCTGTGCCTCGACGTTGTCGCTGCTGCAGGCCGGTGTCCCGCTGCGGGCGTCGGTCGCGGGCATCGCGATGGGGCTGATCTCCGGCGAGGTCGACGGCGAGACGTCCTACGTCGCGCTGACCGACATCCTCGGGGCCGAGGACGCCTTCGGCGACATGGACTTCAAGGTCGCCGGCACCCGCGAGTTCGTGACCGCGCTCCAGCTCGACACCAAGCTCGACGGCATCCCCGCCGAGGTCCTGGCGTCGGCGCTGACGCAGGCCCGCGACGCCCGCCTGACCATCCTCGACGTGATGGCCGAGGCCATCGACGCTCCCGAGGAGATGTCGATCTACGCCCCGCGGATCATCACCATCAAGATCCCCATCGACAAGATCGGCGAGGTCATCGGCCCCAAGGGCAAGGTGATCAACCAGATCCAGGACGACACCGGCGCCCAGCTGACGATCGAGGACGACGGCACCATCTACATCGGTGCCACCAACGGCGAGGCGGCCGAGGCGGCCAAGAACGCCGTCAACGCGATCGCCAACCCGACGATGCCCGAGGTCGGCGAGCGCTACCTCGGCACCGTGGTGAAGACGACCAACTTCGGCGCCTTCGTGTCGCTGCTGCCCGGCAAGGACGGCCTGCTGCACATCACCAAGCTGCGCGCCCTGGTCGGTGGCAAGCGCGTCGACAACGTCGACGACGTCGTCTCCGTGGGTCAGAAGATCCAGGTCCAGATCGCCGAGATCGACGACCGCGGCAAGCTGTCGCTGATCCCGGTGGTCGACGAGGCAGGCTCGGCCCCGGCCGAGGTCGAGCCCTCCGTGGACGCGGACCGACCCGTTGCCACGCCCGACGCGGGCAACGACGAGGAGTGAGCAGGAGCGCCACGCTCAAGACCGTTCGCGACAGCGCCGGGCAGGTGACGTCGCGCGTGCGGCGTACGGTCCTGCCCGGCGGGCTGCGCGTGATCAGCGAGCAGCTCGCCGGGGCGCGCTCCGCGAGCATCGGCGTGTGGGTCGACGTCGGCTCGCGGGACGAGACCCCCTCGCTGCACGGCTGCTCGCACTTCCTGGAGCACCTGCTGTTCAAGGGCACGGCCGAGCGGACGGCGTTGGACATCTCGGTGGCGCTGGACGCCGTCGGCGGTGAGTTCAACGCGTTCACCGCGAAGGAGTACACCTGCTTCCACGCCCGGGTGCTCGACGAGGACCTGCCGCTGGCGATCGACGTGCTCGGCGACATGATCACGTCCTCGAAGCTCACCGCCGACGACGTCGAGGCCGAGCGGGACGTGATCCTCGACGAGATCGCGATGCACGACGACGACCCCGACGACGTGGTGCACAACCTGTTCGCCCAGCAGGCCTACGGCGACTCGCCGCTGGGCCGGCCGATCGCCGGGACCGAGCAGTCGATCGAGTCGATGTCGCGCTCACAGATCTGGCGCTTCTACAAGAAGCACTACACCGCGCCCCACATCGTGGTGGCGATCGCCGGCAACCTCGACCACGCGACCTGCGTGCGCCGGGTGCAGAAGGCGTTCGCCCGCAACGGGTTCCTGTCCGACGCGTCGGCGACCCCGGCCCCGGCCCGCCGCGGCCGGACCCGGCGCGGGGTGGCCGGCACCGCGTCGGCCAGCCGGCCGTTCGAGCAGGTCAACCTGGTGCTCGGCGTCAACGGCGTCCCCCGCGGGGACGAACGGCGCTACGCCCTCGGCGTGCTCAACACCGCCCTGGGCGGGGGCACGTCGTCGCGGCTGTTCCAGGAGGTACGTGAGAAGCGCGGCCTGGCCTACTCGGTGTTCTCCTTCGCCTCCCACCACGCCGACGCCGGCCTGGTCGGCGTCTCCGTCGGCTGCCTGCCGGCGAAGCTCGACGAGGTGCTGGCCGTCGTACGGGCCGAGCTCGCCCGGGTCGCCGCCGACGGCCTCACCGACGAGGAGCTGTCCCGCGGCAAGGGCCAGCTGCGCGGCGGCCTGGTCCTGGGCCTCGAGGACGCCGGCTCCCGGATGTCACGCCTCGGCAAGGGCGAGCTGGTCGACGACGAGCTGCTCTCCATCGACGAGATCATCGCCCGCATCGACGCCGTCACCCTCGACGACATCCGCCTCCTCGCCAAGGAGCTCTTCTCCCAGCCCGAGATCCTCGCCGTCGTCGGCCCCTGAGGTTCGGGTTCGGCCCGGCGCGGGGCGGCGGGCGGAAGGGGGAGAGGGGAGGGGTGCGGCGCGGAGGAGAGCCGTCAGCGCTTGCCGATGATGGCGACGACGGGGGGCGCCTTCTGCTCGACCAGGGAGACCCGGAAGCCACCGTCGGTGAGGGACTTGCTGGCCTTGGTCACGATGTTGGGGATCAGCTCGGGGCGGTTGGCCTCGTAGTAGAGGTAGACCGCGCCGCCGGGGAGCACCCGCTCGTGCAGCAGGGCCACCTCGTCGGCGCACTTGCGCACCCAGAACAGGTTGACGTTGAACGCGAACACCTTGTTCAGCCGCTTCACCGGCACCCGCAACGTGGCCAGGTCGATCTGGCGGACGGTGAGCCGGCCCGCCTCGACGTGCTTCGCGCACCGGCGCCGGGTGCGGTCGACGCCGGACTCCGACCGGTCGATGGCGAAGAGCTTGCCGTTCTCGAGTCGCTCGCAGATCAGCTCGGCGCCGGCTCCGGCTCCGCACCCGATCTCGAGGATGCTGTCGCCCGGCTGCGGGTCCATCAGGTCGACGGCCCAGCGGATGCGCGGCGGGATCAGGGTCTTCGCCATGCCCCCAGCCTGCCAGAACGGCGGCGCGCCGGTCAGCGACCGTCCCGGTAGGTTGAGCAGGTGAGCGACGCGATCAGGGTCGGCGTGGTCGGTGCGCGCGGCAAGGTGGGCGTGGAAGTGTGCCGCGGGGTGGAGGAAGCGGACGGTCTGGAGCTCGTCGCGCGGGTCGATGTCGGCGACGATCTCGGCACCCTGGAGGCGTCCGGCACGGAGGTCGCGGTCGACTTCACCCACCCCGACGCGGTGCTCGCCAACCTCGAGCACTGCCTCTCCCACGGCATCCACGCGGTCGTCGGCACCACCGGCTTCGACGAGGCGCGCCTCGCGACCGTACGCCGCCTCCTGGACGAGTCGGGCCACGTCGAGGTCGGCGTCCTGGTGGCCCCGAACTTCTCGATCGGCGCGCTGCTGATGATGCGGTTCGCCGAGCTCGCCGCCCCGCACTTCGAGTCGGTGGAGGTCATCGAGCTGCACCACCCGGACAAGGCCGACGCGCCTTCCGGTACCTCCCGTCGTACGGCAGAGCTGATCGCCGCCGCCCGCGCGGCGGACTGCCCGCCGTGCCGGACGCCACCACCAGCGCCCTCGAGGGCGCCCGCGGCGCCGATGTCGACGGGATCCGCGTGCACAGCGTCCGGGCCCGGGGGCTGGTGGCCCACCAGGAGGTACTGCTCGGCGCGCCGGGGGAGACGTTGACCATCCGGCACGACTCCCTGGACCGGGTCAGCTTCGTGCCCGGGGTGCTGGCCGGCGTCCGCGCCGTCGCCGACCACCCCGGCCTGACGGTCGGGCTGGAGCACTACCTCGGCTGGTGACCCACCGCGTCACCAGACCAGGCGCACCAGGGCGGCGGCCAGCGCGGCGCCGAACACCACGACCAGGAACGGCGCGCGCAGCACCAGGAGGACCACCGCGACCGCGAGTCCTAGCGCCCGGGCATCGACCACGAGCCGGGTGCCCGCCGAGAACACCTGCACCGCCACCAGCGCCGAGAGCAGCGCCACCGGGATCAGGTCGGCGACCCGCTCCACGAGCGGCCGCTCCAGGACCTTCGGCGGCACCGAGAGTCCGGCGAGCTTCAGCACCCAGCAGCCGAGCCCCCCGAGGACGATGGCCAGCCAGACCATCAGGCCTCGTCCGTCGCCGGGCGCGTCCCGGAACAGCAGTCCCGCGACCAGGGCGACCCCGCCGGCGGCGAGGACCGGGACGCCCGCGGCGGTGACCGGCACCAGGAGCAGGGCGAGCGCCGCGGCCACCAGGCCCACGCCCAGGTTGCGGCGATCGTGCAGCCGGGGCCAGAGCAGGGCCAGGAAGGCCGCGCCCACCGCGGCGTCCAGCCCGAAGTTGCGCGGATCGCCGAGGGCGCTGCCCGCGGCGGCACCCAGGAAGGTGAACAGGTTCCAGAGCGCGAAGATGCTCAGCCCGGTCCAGTAGAAGCCGGTGCGGGCGAGCTCGGTGGTCTCCCGGGTCACGGCCATCGCCGTCGACTCGTCGATGACCAGGTGCGCCGAAGGGATCCGGCGGCGCGGCGAGAAGGCCAGGAGCGGGGCCAGTCGCAGGCCGTAGAGGGTGTTGCGGGTGCCGAGGAGGAGGGCCGTCAGGGCGGCCGACAGCGGGTTGCCGCCCGAGGCGAGGACGCCGACGAAGGCGAACTGCGAGGCGCCGGTGAAGACCAGGAGCGACATCACGCAGGTCTGCGCCACGCTCAGCCCGGTGGCGACGCCGATCGCGCCGAAGGACGCGCCGTACACCCCGGTGGCGATGCCGACGCCGAGGCTGTCCCGGACGACGGAGCGGTGGGACGCGGGCGGCGGCGACTCCTCGGGCACCCGCCTCACCCTACGGTCGAGCACCCCCGGTGCAGGCTCAGCCCTCGAGGGACCGCACGTCGTCCGGTACGTCGACGGAGTGCTCGACCAGCAGGTCCAGGGGGATCACCTCGAGGGCCCGCTCGTTGGTCGCGGCGAGCACCACCGGCGGGGCGGCGCCGTCCTGGTAGGCCTGCAGCCAGCGGACGGCGACCACGCACCACCGGTCGCCCGGGACCAGGCCCGGGAAGTCCCATTCCGGGTGCGGGGTCATCAGGTCGTTGCCGACGGCGCGCTGGTGGGCGAGGAACTCCTCGGTCATGACGGCGCACACCGCGTGGAGGCCCTGGTCCTCCGGGCCGCAGTGACAGGCGCCGTCGCGGTAGTAGCCGGTCAGCGGTTGGGTGCCGCAGGGCTCCAGCGGCCCCGCCAGGACGTTGCGCTCGTTCACCTACGGCGCACGCGGGCGGGGTGCGTCGCACTCGAGTGCACCATCGTGTAGGCCACCAGGAGCCCGGCCAGGCCTCCCACCACCGCGCCGCCGCCGATGGCGATGGGCACCGCCGTGACGTGCGCGATCCAGGCGCCGGAGGCGATCGCCGTCAGCAGGACGGCGGTGATCACGACGGTGCGGTGGAAGTACGGCAACGGACCCAGCATCATGCCCTCCGATCGCGCGCGGCCCGAGACTGCCGCTGTGTCCTTCCATCGTGAACGCTGCGCGCGGGAAATCAAGAGCGGGCGGGAGCCCGCCCGCGCCGTCCTCAGATGGCGGTGTGCAGTCGGACCTGCTTGACGGTCGTGGTCCCCGTCCCGTCGAGGTCCAGCTCGCGGTGGGCGGTGTCGGGCGCCCAGCCCGCGTCGGTGAGGAAGGCGCGCAGCGCGTCGTCGCCGGCCATCGCCCAGGTGACTGCGCGGGTGAAGCGGTCGGCCCGCAGGGTGTCGACGACCGCCTGGAGCAGCCGCGAACCGTGGCCACGCCCGCGCTCGGCGGGTTCGACGGACAGCTCCTGGAGCTCGCCGTCGGACACCGGGTCGCAGTCCGGGTCGGCGGCGGGCGAGATGACCGCGAACCCCACGACCCGGTTGCGCTCCAGGGCGACCAGCACCCGGTTGCGCGCGTCGCCGGGGGCGCGGAGGGCGGCGCCCCACGCCTGGCTGGTCTGCTCCTCGTCGAGCGCCAGCGCCGCGGCGGGGAGCAGGTCGCCGTACGTCGCCGGCCAGGTGCGGGCCTGGACGCCGGCGATGGCGCCGGCGTCGTCGGCCCAGGCGACGCGGACGGAGACGTCGGCGGTCGGGGAATGGGTCACGGGACCATTCTGGCAACGCCGGGCGTGTTACAGGCCGCTGGCAGCGATGCGGAAAACTGTCACATGCGCTGGTACCCTGGCCGACGTGTACGGCAACGACTTCGGCCCGTCCGACCAGCAGCGTCCGGTGATGCCTCCCGGGCCCGCCGACCTCGACCCCGAGACCTTCGCCGAGCTGCTCGCCGAGGAGGACCGGGTCGAGCCGCGCGACGACATGCCCGAGGGCTACCGCCGCACGTTGGTGCGCCAGATCGCCCAGCACGCGCACTCCGAGATCATCGGCATGCAGCCCGAGGGCAACTGGATCAGCCGGGCGCCCAGCCTCAAGCGCAAGGCGATCCTGATGGCGAAGGTGCAGGACGAGGCCGGGCACGGCCTCTACCTCTACGCCGCCGCCGAGACCCTGGGCGCGGACCGGGCCGACCTGATCGACCAGCTGCACTCCGGTCGCCAGAAGTACTCCTCGATCTTCAACTACCCCACGCTCACCTGGGCCGACGTGGGCGCCATCGGCTGGCTGGTCGACGGCGCCGCGATCACCAACCAGGTGCCGCTGTGCCGCTGCTCCTACGGTCCCTACGCCCGCGCGATGGTGCGCGTCTGCAAGGAGGAGTCCTTCCACCAGCGGCAGGGCTTCGAGATCCTCTGGACCCTCGCGCACGGCAGCCCCGCCCAGCGGGAGATGGCCCAGGACGCGGTCGACCGCTACTGGTGGCCGGCGCTGATGATGTTCGGGCCGCCCGACGACGACTCCCCGAACTCCGCGCAGTCCATGCGGTGGGGGATCAAGCGCTTCTCCAACGACGACCTCCGCCAGCGGTTCGTGGACATGACGGTGCCGCAGGCCCAGGCGCTCGGGCTGACCCTGCCCGACCCGGACATCCGGTGGAACGAGGAGCGCGGTCACTTCGACCACGGGCCGATCGACTACACCGAGCTCTTCGAGGTGATCAAGGGCAACGGGCCCTGCAACACCCAGCGGATGGCCCACAAGGTGAAGGCGCACGAGGACGGCGCCTGGGTGCGCGAGGCCGCCGCGGCCTACGCCGCGAAACGGGCCGACCGCGACTCCGCCCACGTCGCATGAGCACCCCCTCCAGCCCCCTGTGGGAGGTCTTCATCCGGTCCCGTCGCGGCCTCAACCACGTGCACGCCGGCTCGCTGCACGCCGCCGACGCCGAGATGGCGCTGCGCAACGCCCGCGACGTCTACACCCGCCGCAACGAGGGGGTCTCCATCTGGGTGGTCCCCGCCGCGGAGATCACGGCGTCCAGCCCCGACGAGAGGGACTCCTTCTTCGACCCCGCGGGCGACAAGGTCTACCGGCACCCGACGTTCTACGACGTGCCCGAGGGGGTCGAGCACCTGTGATGGACGCTCACCCGAACTACGTCCTCGGCCTCGCCGACGACGCCCTGGTGTCCGCGCAACGGACGGGCTGGTGGATCAGCCGTGCTCCGGAGCTCGAGGAGGACGTCGCCCTGGCCAACATCGGCCTCGACCAGCTCGGCCAGGCGAGGTCCCTGCTCGCCCACGCAGGAGCGCTCGAGGGCCACGGTCGCGGCGAGGACGAGCTCGCCTACTGGCGCGACGAACGCGACTTCCTCTGCGTGCACCTGGTCGAGCGCGCCCAGGACGACTTCGGCGTCGCGATGGCGCGGCTGCTGGTCTTCGCGACGTACCAGGCGGAGCTGTACGCCGCCCTGCTCGGCAGCGCGGACCCCACGCTGGCCGGTGTGGCGGGCAAGGCCGTCAAGGAGGTCGCCTACCACGTCGACCACGCCACCCACTGGGTGCTCCGGCTCGGCGACGGCACCGACGAGTCGCACGACCGGATGCAACGCGCGCTCGACGCCGAGTGGCCCTACGTCGAGGAGCTCTTCGAGCCCGTCGACCCGGGCCTGCTGGAGGCCGGCATCGCCGCCGACCCGGCCGCCTTGCGTCCGCGCGGTCCTGGACCGGCTCGCGACCGTGCTCGCCGAGGCCACCCTGGTGGTGCCCGAGGTGACGCCCCGTCTCGGTGGTGGGCGTCGCGGCCTGCACACCGAGGAGCTCGGCTACGTGCTGGCCGAGATGCAGCACCTCGCCCGCTCGCACCCGGGTGCGCGCTGGTGAGCCCGCAGGTCCGCAGCCGGGCCTGGGCGCTGGCCGCCGAGGTGCCCGACCCCGAGATCCCGGTCGTCACCATCGAGGACCTCGGCATCCTGCGCGACGTGACCGAGGACGACCGGGGCTGGGTGCACGTCCAGGTGACGCCGACCTACTCCGGCTGTCCCGCGATGGACGTCATCGCCGGCGACGTGGTGGACCGGCTGACGCGGGCCGGCTACCAGCACGTCGACGTCGAGCACGTGCTCGCGCCGGCCTGGTCCACCGACGACATCTCGGAGGCCGGCCGCGCCAAGCTCGCGGCGTACGGCATCGCCCCGCCCCAGCCGACCGGGCCCCCGCGTCATGGTGGGCCGGTGACGCTGGCGCTGTCGGTGCGCTGCCCGCAGTGCGGCAGCCCCGACACCCGCGAGTCCAGCCGGTTCGGCTCGACGGCCTGCAAGTCGTTGTGGGTGTGCCGGTCCTGCCGTGAGCCCTTCGACCACTTCAAAGCCCTGTAAGCGATGCCGACCTTCCACCCGCTGCGGGTCGCGGCGATCGACGACCTGACCGACGACGCCGTCGCGCTGACGTTCGACGTGCCCGAGCACCTGCGTGGACGACTACCTCTTCACCGCGGGGCAGCACCTGTCGATCCGCGGGCCGGACGAGAAGCGCCGGAGCTTCTCGATCTTCACGGCCCCGTCGACCCGTCGACTGCGGGTCGGGGTCAAGAAGCTCCCCGGAGGCTCGTTCAGCGAGGGGGTGCTCGGCGGCCTCCGGATCGGCGACGAGCTCGACGTGATGACCCCGGCGGGCCGCTTCACGGTGGTCCCCGACCCGGCGGCCCACCGGAGGTACGTCGCCCTCGCGGCCGGCTCGGGCATCACCCCGATCCTCTCGATCATCACCGCGCTCCTGGAGGAGGAGCCGCACGCCGAGGTCACCCTGGTCTACGCCAACCGCACGCACCGCAGCGTGATGTTCCTCGACGAGGTCCACGACCTCAAGGACCGGTTCCCCGACCGGTTCTGGCTGATGCACGTGCTGTCCCGCGAGCAGCAGGACGTCGAGCTGCTCTCCGGTCGGCTCGACGGCGAGCGACTGCGGCGGATCCTGGACGAGCTGCTGCCGCCGGACGACGTGGACGCGTGGTTCCTCTGCGGGCCGCAGCAGATGGTGCTCGAGCTGCGCGAGACGCTGGTGGGGCTCGGGGTGGCCGGCACCGCCGTGCACAGCGAGCTGTTCCACGCCGACCCCGTGCCGCGGGCTCCGGTCACCCGCCTCGACGGCGCCCCCGAGGGGGCGGCGCACGTGACCATCCGACTGGACGGGCGGACGTCCGAGCTGGACCTCCGTCCCGACGACGTCGGGGTCCTCGAGGCCGCACTGCGGGTCCGGTCGGACCTGCCGTTCGCGTGCCGGGGCGGCGTCTGCGGCACCTGTCGGGCACTGCTGGTCGAGGGCGAGGTCGCGATGGACGTCAACTACGCCCTCGAGCCCGAGGAGATCGAGAAGGGCTACGTGCTCACCTGCCAGGCGCACCCGGCCTCGGCGAAGGTCGTCCTGGACTACGACGCCTGACCGGGCTGCCCGGCCTGACCGGCACCGTCGGGCTCGCTCTCCTCGGCGGCGTGCGCGGTGACCGGGCTGGTGATGCCGTCCCCGCTGAGCACGATCGCCCCGCCCGTGCACAGCACCAGGCCGACGAGGATGCCCGGCCACCAGCCGGGACGTACCTCGTCGCCCAGCAGCACCACGCCGATCAGGGCCGGCAGGAACGTCTGCAGCACGATGAGCGGCGCGGAGACCGAGGACACCGGCGCCCGGTCGAGCGCGACGGAGTAGAGCCAGAAGCCCAGCGTGCCGTAGACCCCGATCGACAGGGCGACGGCGAGCCCGGCCGGACTGATCAGCGACTCGGCCCCGCGGACCGCGACGGCCGAGCCGGTGTAGGCGATGCCGGCCAGCGCGCCGATCACCGGCCCCGGCCAGTGCACGCCGATCCTGGCCACCACGAGCAGCACCGCGACACCCACCCACAGCGCGACGGCGTACGCGGGTGAGGTGAACGTCGCGCCGGGATCACCGGAGCCCAGCGAGAGGAGCACCAGGCCGAGGGTCACCAGCCCGACCGCCCACCAGTGCACCGGCTGGAGCCGCTCGTGCAGGAGGGTCGCGGTCACCGCCGTCACCGGCAGCGACATGGCGACGGTCGCCTGGGCGAGGTAGAGGGGCAGGCCGTAGATCGCCACCACGTGCAGCGCGAACCCCAGCAGGTACGCCGCGACCACGGACAGCGTCCACGGGTCGCGGACCGAGGACCGCAGGAAGGGCACCAGCCCGCGCGTGCGCTCCTCCTTGCGGCGCACGGCATGGGCCTGGACCACGGCGGCGACGCCGAAGAGGGCGGCGGCGACCAGACCCGCGGCGAGCGCCCAGCCGAAGCCGGGGCTCACGGGACCCTCACCGACGGGTCACCGGTAGCGCTCGGGGAGCGCCTGGCCGATCTTCACCTGGGGCTTGGGCAGCCGCATGAACTTCATCTGCAGGGAGCGCATCACGGCGTAGTACGTCGTGCCCTTCGTCGGCTCGTCCGGGAACCGGGTGGCCAGCTCCCGCGACAGCCTGCGCCGCAGGCGGAACATGTCGAAGGCGATCACGAAGAGCATGGCGAACAACAGCGCGTTGCCGTAGGAGGCGAGGGCGGAGTTGCCCGACCACGCCATCACGGTGGTGAGCAGCAGCACGGGGATCAGCAGCTCCACGAAGGAGAACCGGCTGTCGACGAAGTCGCGGACGAAGCGCTTGACCGGCCCCTGGTCACGGGCCGGCAGGTAGCGGTCGTCGCCCGTCTTCATGGCCTGGCGCATCTTGTCGGTGCCCGCCGCGCGCTGGGCCTTCTGGGCGGCGGCCTGCTCCTTGCGGGTGCGCGGCGTCTTGGCGCGGGCGCGGGCCGCGGCCTCCGCCTCCTTGCGCGAGGGCGTGGGCCGGCCCTTGCCACTGACCTTCCCCGGGTCGGTCCCCGACTCCTCGTCGATGGCCGGCGTCTCGGACTTGCTGCGACGGAACACGGTGCGCCTTCTGGTCGTTCTCCTGGGTGCCGGCCCGCACGGGCGGCACGGCGGTGGACGCCGTTGATCCTACTGGCCACCACCCTCGCTCCTGTTGGCGCCAGGTCCTAGGGTGAAGGGGCGGATCCGACGAGACGGGTCCAGTGATCGACGCAGAGGGAGGCCCAGCGGCATGGGCATGTGGCAGCGGATGACGATGATCTTCCGGTCGAAGGCCAACAAGGCCCTCGACCGCGCGGAGGACCCCCGCGAGATGCTGGACTACAGCTATCAGCGGCAGATCGAGCTGCTCTCGAAGGTACGTCGTGGCGTGGCCGACGTGGCCACCAGCCGCAAGCGGGTGGAGCTCCAGATCAACCAGCTCGAGCAGCAGTCCACCAAGCTCCAGGGCCAGGCCGAGAAGGCCATCGCGGTCGATCGGGAGGACCTCGCCCGCGAGGCACTCACCCGCAAGTCCGGGCTGACCACCCAGATCGGCGAGCTCCAGGTGCAGCTCGCCCAGCTGCAGTCCGAGGAGGAGAAGCTCACCCTCGCCCAGCAGCGGCTGGCGGCGAAGGTCGAGGCCTTCCGCACCCGCAAGGAGACCATCAAGGCGACCTACACCGCCGCCGAGGCCTCGACCCGCATCAACGAGGCGGTCGCCGGGATCGGCGAGGAGATGGGCGACGTGGGCCTGGCCATCCAGCGCGCCGAGGACAAGACCGCACAGATGCAGGCGCGCGCCAGCGCCGTCGACGAGCTGATCGCGTCCGGCGCCCTGGACGACGTGACCGCGATCGGCGGCCAGGACGACATCACCCGCGAGCTCGAGGCGATGAGCTCGCAGTCCGAGGTCGAGGCCGAGCTGGCCCGGCTGAAGGGCGCGAGCCAGGCCGAGCTGCCGCGGCCCGTCGTCGGCGGGTGCCCTGGGCAGCGCCAACGGCGGTCAGCCCATGCAGACCGGCTCCGAGTCCGCCCCGGTCGAGCAGCCCGCGCCCGTCGAGAGCGCCGTGGAGGAGGGCAAGGCGTGATCGTCCGCATCCTCGGGGAGGGCCAGTACGACGTCGACGACGCCGCGCT
Organism: uncultured Actinomycetota bacterium; assembly: GCA_963774575.1. GTDB lineage: Bacteria > Actinomycetota > Actinomycetes > Propionibacteriales > Nocardioidaceae > Nocardioides. The sequence continues at coordinate 92,734 of CAVZFO010000016.1, forward strand.
GGACCGGCTCAACGCGCTCGACGCGGCCCTGGAGGCGAGCGTCGAGGCGGGCGACGAGGCAGCGTTCGGCACCGCGCTGACCGCCGTGCACGACGCCGTACGCGCCGCTGGGACCGCGCACGCCGCCGACTCCCTCGACGAGTCCGACCTGATCCTGCCGCCCGTCGGCGCCACCATCGACGAGGTCCGCGACCTCCTCGGTGACGACGGCTTGATCCCCGGGTGACACTGGAACCGATGGCCAACTCCCGCTTCATCCGCGACACCGGGCTCACCGTGCGCATGACCACGGTGATGTTCCTGCTCGGCGCGGGCTTCGTCACGCTCGTCGTCGTGCTCATGTACGCCCTCCCGGGGTACGCGATCTTCATCGGCATCGCCGGCCTCGGCGTCGCCTTCTACCAGTGGTGGTCCTCCGACAAGCTCGCCATGCGGGCGATGCGGGCCCGCGAGGTGACCCCCGAGGAGGCGCCCGAGCTGCACGGCATGATCGACCGGCTGTGCGCGATGGCCGACATGCCCAAGCCGCGTGTCGGGGTGAGCGACCTGGACATCCCCAACGCCTTCGCCACCGGACGGTCGCCGGACCGGGCTGTCGTCTGCGTGACCACCGGGATCCTCGGCAAGCTCACGGCCGAGGAGCTCGAGGGCGTGCTGGCGCACGAGCTGTCCCACGTCGCCCACCGCGACGTGCTCGTGATGACGCTGGCGTCCTCGGCGGGCATCATCGCCGGGATGCTGACCCGCGGCGCCGCCTGGGGCGGGTTCGGCTTCGCCCGACGCAACAACGACGGCGGGATCTCGGTGCTCGCAGCCGTCCTGATCAGCCTCGTCGTCTACGCGATCAGCTTCGTCCTGATGCGCCTCCTGTCGCGCTACCGCGAGCTGTGCGCGGACCGGGCGGCCGCCTACCTGACCCTGCGTCCCCAGGCGCTGGCCTCGGCCCTGCAGAAGATCACCGGCGAGATAGCCGCGATCCCCCAGAAGGACCTGCGCGCCAACCAGGCCATGAACGCCTTCTTCATCGCCCCGGCGATCTCCGGAGCGTCGCTCAAGACGCTGACCTCCACCCACCCGTCGCTCGAGCAGCGGCTGGAGCAGCTCGCCCGGATCCAGGCCGAGCTGGCTCGGCCGTCCTGACCGGCCGCTCGACGCGCGTGGGGCTCTGGGACTCGATCACCGGACGGTCGAAGGTCACGAAGGCGGACCTCGACGCGCTCTTCCTGGTGCCCAGCGCCGCGATCACCCTGCAGACCGCCGCGGGCCTGAACCCCACGGGTACGGGCTCGGTGTGCTTCCGCTCGGCCGCGGGCGCCGCCTTCCACGAGACCCAGGACGACGTGGTGGCGCTGATCGGCGAGGACCCGCAGGCGCCGCAGGTCGAGGTCAGCACCGACGGCTTCGGGTTCACCTGGCTGGTCGTGCACCGCGGGGCCGACGAGACCGGCGGACCCGACATCGGCGCGCTGTGCACCGACCTGCACGCGGTGAACACCACCCTGGAGACCCAGGGCTTCGCCTCCGGACTGCTGTGCTCGGTGATCCCCTTCGCCGACAAGTCCGGTCGCAAGGTCGGGCTCGTCTACCTCTACAAGCAGGGCACCTTCTACGCGTTCGCGCCCACCGGCGAGGGCCAGCAGCGGGACAACCTCCTCGAGATCTCCGTCCGCGACCAGCTGACGGCCGAGCTGCCGATGGAGCCCGACCTCTCCCGGTGGTTCGCCTTGTGGGGCGCACCCGGCCTGTAGCGCACGCGGCGGGGCCTCGGCCGGGTCGCTCAGCCGTCGGCAGGCTGGGCCGGCGGGTTGGAGGTGCTGACGCAGACCTTGTTGCCGTCGGGGTCCGCCAGGATGGTGAAGCCGTCCTCCTCGCTGACCACCGTGCCGCCCGCCGCCAGCGCCGCGGCGATCCGCTGCTCGGCATGCTCGTGGGGCACGAAGACGTCCCAGTGGAACCGCTGCCGCGGCGTCTCGTGCTCGTCGGTCTCCTGGAACCACAGATAGGGCACCCGACCGGCGAGGTCGCGGACGTCGCCGCCGATGGTGCCGCGGCCCTGGGCTTCCTGGCCGCCCGTGAGCAGCGCCGACCAGAACGGCGCGACGCGGTCCTCGTGAGCGGTGTCGAGGGCGAGCTCGACGCTGGTGATGCCGGCGACGTCGGGACGGGCGTCGAGCCCGGCCGCGACCTCGGAGATGCGCCGCGCGAGCTCGACGTCGCGGGCGGTCGTCCACTCCACCACGTGGTCGTGACCCTCGCCGTCGGTGTAGACCGCGTCCTGGCTGATCAGCTTGAGGTCGACGAAGCCGTCGCCGAGGGTCACCCGGAGGTGGTCGCCCACGTCCTCGGCGGCGGCGACCGCTGCGACCAGCCGGGCTCCGGCGGCGAAGTCCGCGACGGCGTACCGCGCGTGCAGGCCCTGGGCGAGCTTGCGCCAGTCGGCGAGCCGGGCCTGCGTGATCTGGTCCCCACTGAGCATGTCCATGGGCCGAACCGTAGAACGGTCTCCGGACGTTCGGCGTCCGGAACGGGACGGTCAGGGCTCGACGATGGTGATGCCCGGCGGGGTCGGCCCGTCCATCGCGGCCAGCGCCGCCCCGGCCTCCTCGAGGCCGATCCGCCGGGTCACCAATCGTTCCGGGTCCAGGGCTCCCGTCGCGACCAGGTCGAGCATGGCGGGGTAGTCGACGGCGGGCATGCCGTGCGAGCCGAGGACGGTGAGCTCGCGGGCGACGACGAGGTCCATCGGCACCGCGGCCCGGGCGTCGGCTCCGTGGAGCAGCCCGACCTGCACGTGCCGGCCACGCGGGCGCAGCCCGGCGATCGCGGCGGCCGCCACGGCCGCGTCGCCCAGCGCGTCGAGGGAGACGTGCGCACCGCCTCCCGTCGCCTCGCGCACGAGCGCCGCCACGTCGGCACCCCCGCCGCCGTCGACGACCGTCTCGGCGCCGAGGTCGCGGGCGGCGTCGAGCGCGGCCGCGCTGACGTCGACGGCGACCACGCGACCGCCGAGCGCCCGGGCGACCATGACGGCCGACAACCCGACACCACCGCACCCGTGCACGGCCACCCACTGGCCGCTCCGGACGGCGCCGTGGGTGACGACCGCGCGGTACGCCGTCGCGAACCGGCAGCCGAGGGCGGCGGCGGCCACGAACGAGAGTCCGTCGGGCAGGCCCACCAGGTTGGCGTCCGCGCGGGGCAGCGCCACCCGTTCGGCGAACGAGCCGGGCAGCGTGAACCCCGGCTGTTCCTGGTCGGGACAGACCTGCGCGTCACCGGTCCGGCACAGCTCGCAGGTGCCGCAGCCCAGCACGAACGGCACGGTCACCCGGTCGCCGACGCGCCACCGCGAGACGTCCGGACCGACCTCGCGGACCGTGCCGGCCAGCTCGTGGCCGGGGACGTGCGGCAGCGGCACGACCTCGTGGCCGCGCCACGCGTGCCAGTCCGAACGGCACACCCCGGTGGCGCGGACGTCGAGCACGACCCCGTCGTCGGGGCAGCGCGGGTCCGGGACGTCGAGCATCCGCGGGGCGGCCCCGACGGCGTCGTACCGGACCGCTCTCACGGGGGCAGCGTAGAGAGGCTTGTGGATCTTCCGCACCGAACGGCCCGCGGAGGGGCACTCTTGGCGGTGTGCCCCCCTTCCGCCGCGCCAAGCCGGACCCGCCCGAGCTCCCCACCACGGGGCACGCAGGCGACGACGCGCTGCTGGCGCAGATCGTCGGCCAGGGCGGCGACCTGGACACCCCGCGGCACTGGGTCCACTACCTCTACCTGCCCGACGAGGCCCGTGGTCGCAGCGCGGCCGAGGTGATCGCGGCGGCCGGCTGGGAGATCCGGCGCGTCGACGTGTCCCCGGGCAGCGGCCTCGAGTGGATGGTGATCGTGGAGCGGCACGACGCCATCACGTCGCCGACGGCGGTGCGGGAGGCCCGGACCTTCCTGGACGCGGTCGCCACGACCCACGACGGGGAGTACGACGGCTGGGAGGCCAGCATCTGACCGGCATGTGACCGGCGCTGACGGGGTCAGTCGCGGTGCGACTTGCCCGGCAGGTCCAGCATCCGCTGGAGCGCCACCTGGGCCCAGTGCTCGGTGTCCGGGTCGACCCGGACCTGGTTGACCACGACGCCGTCGACGAGCGACTCCAGCGCCCAGACCAGGTGGGGGAGGTCGATCCGGTTCATCGTCGAGCAGTAGCAGACGGTCTTGTCGAGGAACACGATCCGCTTGTCGGGGTGCAGCGACGCCAGCCGCTTGACCAGGTTGAGCTCGGTGCCGATCGCCCAGGCCGAGCCTGCGGGCGCGGCCTCGATCGTCTTGATGATGAACTCCGTCGAGCCGACCAGGTCGGCCTTCAGCACCACCTCGTGCACGCACTCGGGGTGCACCAGGATGTTGATGCCCGGGATCGTCGCGCGCAGGTCGTCGATGGTGTCGGGGGAGAAGCGGCCGTGCACCGAGCAGTGCCCGCGCCACAGGATCATCTTCGCGTCGCGCAGCTCCTCGGCGGTCAGGCCGCCGTCGGGCTGCCGGGGGTCCCAGACCACGCAGTCGTCGAGGGTCAGGCCCATCTGCAGCACCGCGGTGTTGCGGCCGAGGTGCTGGTCGGGCAGGAAGAAGACCTTGGTGTCCTCGCCGTGCTGGGCGAAGGCCCAGTCCAGCGCCGCCTCGGCGTTGCTCGAGGTGCACACGGCGCCGCCGTTGCGGCCGCAGAACGCCTTGATGTCGGCGGAGGAGTTCATGTAGGTGATCGGCACGACGGTCTCCGCGACGCCGGCCGCGGTCATCGCGTCCCAGGCGTCCTCGACCTGGGCCAGCCGGGCCATGTCCGCCATCGAGCACCCGGCCGCCAGGTCGGGGAGGATCACCGCCTGGTCCGGCGAGGTGAGGATGTCCGCCGACTCCGCCATGAAGTGCACGCCGCAGAAGACGATGTACTCGGCCTCCGGACGGCCCGCGGCGTCGCGCGCCAGCTTGAACGAGTCGCCGGTCACGTCCGCGAACTGGATGACCTCGTCGCGCTGGTAGTGGTGGCCGAGCACGAACACCCGGCTCCCCAGCGCCGCCTTCGCCGCGCGGGCACGGGCCACCAGGTCCGGGTCGGAGGCGGCGGGCAGGTCGCCCGGGCACTCCACGCCGCGCTCGGAGGTGAGGTCCTTGCCCCGGCCCAGCGGGAGCAGGGGCAGGTCAACGGTGGTGCTCATGCCGAAAGGGTAGAGCCGTCTCGAAACCAGTCAGAGGAGGGAGCCGTGGTGCAGGTACGGCGCCGGCGGGCGCATGTCCCGCAACGCGAGGTAGCCCTCCTGCACGAGGTCGAGCCGGGCCGCCAGCCCCACGTCGATGGCCCACTCGTTGGCGGCCGTCACGTGCGGCACCAGCGCCCGCCCGTCGGTCGCGGCGAGGCACTCCCACAGCAACCGGGCCGCCGTACGCCGGTTGGTCGCCGCGAGCAGGGCCGGCGTGCCGTCGGCGGCGTGGTAGGCGTAGCCGCTGCCGGTCGAGGTGTCGGACACCACCAGCCGGAACATCCCGAGCAGCAGCGGGTGGTCCGGCCCGTGCGCCGCGCCGCGGAGCCGGCGGTCGAGGGAGTCCATCAGCTCGAAGTCGGCCGCAGAGCCGTCGCGCACCTTCTCCACGACCGGGATCGCGGAGCGGTCGACGGTGCCCGTGAGGTACATCTGCGGGTGCAGCGAGAACCCGGCGGCGCGGTAGCGGCGGATCGCCCTCGTGTCGGCCGAGGCGGAGAGCATCCCGCGCAGGCACCCGCGTCCGTGGTGCAGCGCGGCAGCGAGCAGCGCCTTGCCGAGGCCCTGTCCCTGCAGACCCGGCCGCACCACGAACGAGGCGAGGATCCACATCAGCTCGCGGTTGAACGACGTCGCGAAGCCGACCATCTCCCCGTCGACCTCGGCCACCCAGCTCCCGCCGGGGTCGGTGCGCACCAGGTGGAGGGTGCGGTCCACCCACTGCCCGGCGCGCTCGGGGGAGCGAGGCTGCGGCTCGGGATCACTCCGCCGGGCGAGCCGGAGGTCGACCTCGTGGTAGCCCTCGGCGCTCAGCCGCTCGGCGGGCACCACGTCCTCGGGCCGCATCGGCCGGATCCGTGCCTCGGTCACCCCGGGACCCTAGCGACCGGTACGCCGACGGACTCACGTGCGGACGGGTGCCGCTCTGCTCGGCTCCGTCCTGTTGGTGCTCAGCCTCGCCGTCTGAGAGCCAATGCTTGACGGGCAAACCTGCCGCTGGACGGGCGAAGCTTCCCCCACCCAGCGGGGGATTCACCGGCCGGCCGGTGAATCCGGCACCCGCTGCGACAGGATGGCCCGGTGCGCGTGCTGGTGGCCCCCGACAAGTTCGCCGGCACGCTCACGGCCGTCGAGGCCGCGGAGGCCATCGCCGCGGGCTGGCGCCGGCAGGCCCCCGACGACGAGCTCGACCTGGCGCCGATGGCCGACGGGGGCCCCGGATTCGTCGACGTGCTGCACGCGGCCCTGGGCGGTGAGGTGCTGGCGGTCACCGTGGCAGGACCCTTCGGGTCGCCGACGCCCGCGACCCTGCTGCTCGTCGGCACCACCGCCTACGTCGAGAGCGCCCAGGCCTGCGGCCTGCACCTGACCCGGGGCGAGCGGCCCGAGGAGTCGACCACGCCGTCGGGGTCGGGGAGCTGCTGCTCGCCGCCGTCGGAGCCGGGGCCCGCCGGGTCGTGGTCGGGCTGGGCGGCAGCGGCACCACGGACGGCGGCGCCGGCCTGCTCGCCGCGCTCGGCGCGACCGCCGACCGTCCCCTGGACGCCGGCCCGGCCGGGTTCGCCGGGGTCACGAACGTCGAGGTCGCCGCCTGCCGGGAGCGGCTCGCCGGCATCGACGCTGGTCGCGGCCAGCGACGTGGACAGCCCGCTCACCGGCCTGTTCGGCGCGGCCAAGATCTTCGGCCCGCAGAAGGGGATCAGCGAGGAACGGCTGCCGACCGTGGACGGCTGGCTGGAGGAGTACGCCGAGGCCCTGGACCGCCGTACCTCCCTCGCTCCCGGGCGCCGGCGCCGCCGGCGGGCTCGGCTACGCGTTGCTCATCCTGGGAGCCTCCCGGCGGCCGGGGTTCGACGTCGTCGCCGAGGCCACCCGGCTCGCCGGAGCGGGCCCGCCAGGCCGACCTCGTGGTCACCGGCGAGGGGGCGTTCGACTTCTCGAGCCGGGCCGGAAAGGTGCCGTACGGCGTCGCCGCGATCGCGACCGAGGCGCTGCGACCGTGCGTGGCCGTGGCCGGCCGGGTGCTGGTCGGGGCGCGGGAGATGCGCGCCCTCGGCGTCGAGTCGGCGTACGCGATGGTCGACCTGGTGGGGGAGGAGCGGTCCCTCGGGGCGCCCGCGGCGGCGCTCGCCGACGTCGCAGCCAGGGTGGCCAGGACGTGGTCCCGCTAGCGATCTCGCCGCCAGCCGGTCGAGTCTCGGAATAACCTGCCGTGTGGGACGATTGACCCCGGTAGCACCCGCTGACGAAGGAGCCCATACCCATGACCGAGACGGTCCAGAGCACCGACGAGCGTCGCACCGACCAGATCAACCTGAGTCCGGTGGCCGCGACGAAGGTCCGGAGCCTCCTCGACCAGGAGGGTCGCGACGACCTCCAGCTGCGCATCTCCGTCCAGCCCGGCGGTTGCTCGGGTCTGCGTTACCAGCTGTTCTTCGACGAGCGCACCCTCGACGGTGACGTCGTCAGCGACTTCGACGGCGTGGCCGTCGTGGTCGACCGGATGAGCGTCCCCTACCTCAGCGGCGCCATGATCGACTTCGTGGACTCCATCGAGAAGCAGGGGTTCACCATCGACAACCCCAACGCGACCGGTTCGTGCGCGTGCGGGGACTCGTTCCACTGAGCTGAGCAAGCGAAAGCCCCCTCGACCCGAAGGTCGGGGGGCTTCGTGCTGTCGGGGATCGGCCGGCGCGCCGCGATCAGTCCAGGTGCAGGTGCAGCGCGTTGGCGATCCGCTGGGCGGCCTCGGTCGACGCGGATCTCGCGCTTGGCGACGTCGCGCGGGTAGTCGTCGAAGGTGAGGCTCGGCGCCGGCTCCACCGCGGCCCGGGCGGCCCGCTCGAGGCTCAGGTGCTCGCGCGTGGCGAGCGCGTCGGCGTGCATCTCGGCGAAGTTGTCCGGAGCCATGCTCCGACCGTAGGGGCTACTGGCGAGTAGGCCCAGGAGCCGAGCCCGGAAGTCGGGCGATGGACCGGACCGCCGGTAGGGTGTCGCGACGTGTCCCTGCTGATCTGCGGCTCCATCGCCACCGACCACCTGATGACCTTCGGCGGCGAGTTCCGCGACTCGCTGGTGGTCGAGCAGCTGGACAAGCTGTCGGTCTCCTTCCTCGTCGACGAGCTGGAGATCCGCCGCGGCGGCGTCGCCCCCAACATGTGCTTCGGCCTCGGCATGCTCGGCCTGTCCCCGGTGCTGGTCGGTGCGGCGGGCGACGACTTCGCCGACTACCGGTCCTGGCTCGAGCGGCACGGCGTCGACTGCTCCTCGGTGCGCATCTCCGAGACCCGCCACACGGCGCGGTTCGTGTGCACGACCGACTCCACGATGGCGCAGTTCGCGTCGTTCTACCCCGGCGCGATGAGCGAGGCCCGGCTGATCGAGCTCAAGCCGATCGCCGACCGGGTGGGGGAGCCGACCTTCGTGCTGATCGCGGCCGACGACCCCGACGGGATGATCCGCCACACCTCGGAGTGCCGCCAGCGCGGCTACCGCGTTCATCGCCGACCCGAGCCAGCAGCTCGCGTTCAGCGAGGGCGAGCTGATCCGCGACCTGATCGACGGAGCGGCGTACCTGTTCTCCAACGAGTACGAGTCCCACATGATCGAGTCCAAGACCGGCTGGTCCGCCGACGAGGTGCTCGACCGGGTCGGCGTCCAGGTCACCACCCTCGGCAAGGACGGCGTCCGCATCCTCCAGCGGGGGGAGCCGGACATCGTCGCTGCCGGCCGCGAAGGACGTGCACGCCCTCGAGCCCACGGGCGTCGGCGACGCGTTCCGCGCGGGGTTCCTGGCCGCCCTCGAGTGGGGCCTGGGTCACGAGCGGGCCGCTCAGGTCGGCTGCGTGCTGGCGGCGTACGTCGTGGAGACGGTGGGCACCCAGGAGTACGACTTCACGCCCTCGGAGTTCGTCAAGCGCGTCGAGGACGTCCTACGGCGTCGAGGCGGCCACCGATCTCGCTCCGCACCTGACCTGAGTCGCCCCGTGCGCCGCACCCGGAACCTCGGCGTGCCGTCCGCGGTGGTGTCCGCGCCGAGGTACTCCTGCTGCTTCATCCGGCACCACGCGGGGATGTCCGCGGCGGCGGCGGGATCGTCCGCCAGCAGCACGACGGTGTCGCCGACCTCGAGGTCGCGGACGGCCTTGGCCAGCGCGATGACGGGCATCGGGCACACCTGCCCGCGGCAGTCCAGCTCGACCTCGGTCACCGCTGCACCTCCGCCCGCAGCCGCGCCACCACGTCGGGCAGGACGGCGAGCAGGCCGTCCACGTCCTCCGCCGTCGTGTCCCGGGTCAGCGACACCCGCACGTTGCCGTGGGTGAGGGCTCCCATCGCCGCCAGCACGTGGCTCGGCGTCAGCGTCGAGGCCGTGCAGGCGGAACCGCTCGCCACGGCGTAGCCGAGCCGGTCCAGCTCGGTGACCAGGGACTCGCCGTCGACGTAGAGGCAGGAGAAGGTCACCAGGTGCGGCAGCCGGCCGTCGGGGTCGCCGACGACGTCGACGTCCTGGATCGCTGCGACGCCGGCGCGGATCCGGTCCACCAGCGCCCGCTGGCGCGCGCCGACCTCGTCGCGCTCGGCCACGACGGCCTGGAGGGCCGCCGCGGCGGCCAGGGCCGCGGGTACGTTCTCGAAGCCCGGTGCCCGCTCGTCGATCCGCTCGTCCAGCGGGGAAGGGGTGCCGCCAGCGCGCCCCCTTGCGGACCAGCAGCACGCCCACCCCGGCAGGTCCGCCCCACTTGTGCGCGGACGCCGCCGCGGCGCTCCAGCCCTCCGGGAGCGGCAGCCGCCCCGCGGAGGCGCAGGCGTCCATGAACACCGGTACGCCGGCCGCGGCGGCCGCGAGCGCGGTGACGGGCTGCGTGGTGCCGACCTCGTGGTTGGCGGACTGGACGGCGAGCACGCTGCTGCCGTCGGGCGGGGGCGCGACGGCGACCCGCCCGACCTCGTCGACCGGCAGCACCACGCCGCCACCGGACCAGTCGGCAGCGTGCAGCACGGCCGAGTGCTCGACCGCGGTGTGTGCCACGCGGCCGCCGGCGCGGGCGCCGCGGTGCAGGCCCAGCAGGCCGAGGTGGACCGCGGCCGTGCCCGACGCCGTGAACGACACCTCGTCCGGGCGCACCTCGAGCGCCTCGGCCACCGCGGCCCGGGCGTTGTCGAGCAGCAGCCGTGCAGACCGTCCGGCGCGGTGCAGCCGGCGCGGGTCGGCGTACCCCTGGTCGAGGGCGGCCAGCAGCACCTCGCGGGCCGCCGGATGCAGGGGCTCGGAGGACGCGGCGTCGAGGTAGCCGCCCGCTGGTCATGCCGAGAAATCTATCCGCCCGGCGCCGGGCACCCACCCGTCTGTGGGGGCGACGGTTCGGCTAGTCTGCCGTTGACCGTGCTTGCTCGAGAGGAAGGCTGCGTCGCGTGGGTGAGGAGACCCCCCTGCGAGCGTCCCAGGGTTCACCGGGACGACGGGCGACGAGGCCTCTACGGCTCGCCCTGCTGGCCGCCGTGCTGGCCTCCACCGTCGTGTTGTCGGGCTGCTCGGCAGAGGCCCGCCACGAGTGGGGCAACCTGGCCATGCCGGACCCCGCGTCCGTGCAGGGCGAGCACATCTTCACCCTGTGGCGCTGGGCGTGGGTCGCCGCGCTGATCACCGGCTTCATCACCTGGGGCCTGATGTTCTGGGCCATGTGGCGCTACCACCGCAAGGAGGGTGACCCCGAGTTCCCCGTCCAGACGCGCTACAACCTGCCGCTCGAGATCTTCTACACGATCGCCCCGGTCATCATGGTGGTCGTCTTCTTCGTGCACACCGTCGACACCCAGAACGCCGTGCTCGACGACTCGGGCCCGCCCGACCACACCATCTACGTCGTCGGGCAGCAGTGGCAGTGGACGTTCAACTACGTCGACGAGGCGGCCGTCGACTCGCCCAACGTCTACGAGGCCGGCACCGCCTCGCACATCCCGACGCTGGTGCTGCCGGTCGACCAGACCATCGAGTTCCAGCTGCGCTCGCCGGACGTGATCCACGACTTCGGGATCCCCGGCTTCCTGATGAAGATGGACGTCATCCCCGGACGCCACAACCACTACCGCATCACGCCCACGACCATCGGCGACTTCCGGGGCAAGTGCTACGAGCTCTGCGGCGTCTACCACTCGCGCATGATCTTCGCCGTGAAGGTCGTCAGCTCCGAGGACTTCGACAAGTACCTGCAGGGCCTCGAGGCAGCCGGCCAGACGTCCGACGAGCCGCTGCTCGGCGGCACCAACGCGAGCACCCAGGCCGGACTCTCCGAGGGAGCCAGCGAATGACCACGACCGCCGCCCGTTCGACCATCGGCGTCGCCGCGCGACGTCCGCTCGGCCAGCAGCTGGTCCGGGTCATCACCACCACCGACCACAAGGTGATCGGCAAGCTCTACCTCGTCACGTCGTTCGCATGGTTCCTGGTCGCCGGCCTGATGGCCATGATCATGCGCTCGGAGCTGGCCTACCCCGGTCAGCAGCTCGTCAACGACGAGCTCTACAACCAGCTCTTCACGATGCACGGCACGATCATGCTGCTGCTGTTCGCGACGCCACTGTTCTTCGGGTTCGGCAACGCGATCATGCCGCTGCAGATCGGCTCGCCCGACGTCGCGTTCCCGCGGCTGAACATGCTGTCCTACTGGCTGTTCCTCTTCGGCGGCCTGATCGCCGGATCGGGCTTCCTCACCCCGCAGGGCGCGGCGGACTTCGGCTGGTTCGCCTACACCCCGCTCTCGGACGCCGTCCGATCACCCGGCGTCGGCGGTGACCTCTGGGTGATGGGCCTGTGGATGGCCGGCCTCGGCACCATCCTCGGCGCCGTCAACTTCGCCACCACGATCATCTGCATGCGCGCGCCCGGCATGACCATGTTCCGGATGCCGATCTTCGTCTGGAACACCCTGGTCACCTCGCTGCTGGTGCTGCATCGCGTTCCCGGTGCTCGCCGGCGCGCTGCTCTCGCTCGAGGCCGACCGCCTGCTCGGGGCCCACGTCTTCGACACCGCCCACGGCGGCGCGATCCTGTGGCAGCACCTGTTCTGGTTCTTCGGGCACCCCGAGGTCTACATCATCGCCCTGCCGTTCTTCGGCATCATCACCGAGATCCTGCCGGTGTTCAGCCGCAAGCCGATCTTCGGCTACGTCGGCCTGGTCGGCGCGACCCTGGCCATCGCGATCCTGTCGGTGGCGGTCTGGGCGCACCACATGTTCGTCACCGGCGCCGTGGACCTGCCGTTCTTCTCCGGCATGACGTTCCTGATCGCCGTGCCGACGGGCGTGAAGTTCTTCAACTGGATAGGCACGATGTGGGGCGGGTCCATCACCTTCCACACGCCCATGCTCTGGGCGATGGGCTTCCTCACGACGTTCCTGTTCGGTGGCCTGACCGGCATCATCCTGGCCAGCCCGCCGCTCGACTTCCACGTCTCCGACTCCTACTTCGTGGTCGCGCACTTCCACTACGTCGTGTTCGGCACGGTGGTGTTCGCGATGTTCGCGGGCTTCTACTTCTGGTGGCCGAAGATGACCGGCCGGATGCTCGACGAGCGGCTGGGCTACGTGCACTTCTGGATGCTGTTCATCGGGTTCCACACGACCTTCCTGGTGCAGCACTGGCTGGGCGTCGAGGGCATGCCGCGCCGCTTCGCCGACTACCTGCCCCAGGACGGGTTCACGGCGCTCAACCAGGTCTCGACCGTGGGCGCCTTCATCCTGGGCGCCTCGACGCTGCCGTTCCTCTACAACGTCTGGATCAGCCGCCGGGCACCACTGGTCGAGAGGGACGACCCGTGGGGCTGGGGCCGCTCCCTGGAGTGGGCCACGAGCAGCCCGCCGCCGCGCCACAACTTCGTCACGATCCCGCGGATCCGCTCGGAGTCGCCGGCCTTCGACCTGCACCACCCGGAGGTGGCCGCGGTCGAGCTGGCGCACAACGAGGCCGCCCGCAAGGGCCGGTTCGCCGACGCCCCGACATGGACGGCCGCGAGGAGATGCTCGCGGACCGCGGGGCCGTGGTGACCGAGGAACGCACCGACGACGACCCGGGAACGGTCCCGGCGACCAGGACGGGCCGTGACCAGGACGGAGAGACCCGATGAAGATCGAAGCCTGGATCTTCGGGCTCTCCACCATGTTCTTCGTCATCGTCGCCCCCGCCTACTGGCTGATCACGGGCGACTGGACCGGCACCTCGGCCCTGGTCATGACCACCCTGCTGGTCGGGATGATCACCCTCTACCTCGGCTTCCACGCCGTCGCGGATGGAACCCCGCCCCGAGGACCGCAAGGACGCCGAGATCGCCGACGGCGCCGGCGAGCTGGGCTTCTTCCCGCCGTACTCCTGGTGGCCGCTGTGGTGCGGCGCGACGCTGGCCGTCATCGTCTACGGCGTCGCGATCGGAGCCTGGTGGCTGTTGGCCATCGGCACTGGCCTGGGCTTCCTCGCGCTCTGCGGTCTGGTCTTCGAGTACTACAAGGGTGAGCACGCCCACTAGACGCTCCGGCAGGGGTCCGCAGGGTCCCCGGAACGGCCGCCGTCCGTCACGGTCGCGTCGAATCGGTCGAGGCCCGAGCCCGGGTTACGCTGGGCCGCAACCACTACCTGTCCCGGGAGTCTCATCAGCATGTCCCTGCGCCGTTCCCGCCTGCTTGCCGCCGCCGTCGCGTGCGCCGTCGCGACGACGCTCGTCGGCTGCAACGACGTGACCGGGTCCCCGAACGTCGCCGACGAGCCGGGTGCCGCCGGCTCCCAGGGCTCCTCGCCGTCGGCCACCGAGCCGGCCGAGCCCGAGGTGCCTCCGGTGACGGTGATGTCCAACGTCGAGCGCGGCGCCCGTGACGTCCCCGTCGACACCCGGCTGACCGTCGAGGCGGAGGGCGGGACGCTGCGCAAGGTCGCCGTCACCTCGGCCGCCGGCGCCGTCACCGGCAAGATGTCGGGCGACAACGCCACCTGGGTGGCCGAGGCGACTGCTCGAGCCCGGCACGACGTACGCCGTCACGACGCGTCGCCCGTCGCACCGACGGCAGGACGTCACCAAGCGGTCGTCGTTCCGCACCGTCGCGCTGACCCTCGACCAGCAGACCTACCCGTCGGTCGCCCCGCTGCACGGCGAGACCGTCGGCGTCGGCATGCCGGTGATCGTCACCTTCGACGTCGCGGTCACCGACAAGGCGAACATCGAGAAGCACCTCCACGTCACCTCGACGCCCAAGCAGCCGGGCGCCTGGCACTGGATCAGCGACCACGAGGTGCACTGGCGCCCGAAGTCCTACTGGCGCGCGGGCACCGACGTCGACGTCGACGTGGACATCAACAGCGTGCCCGCCGGCGCCGGGATCTTCGGCCAGGAGGACCGCCACGTGGAGTTCCACGTCGGCTACGCCAACATCTACAAGGTCAACGCGCAGACCCACCAGATGCAGGTGTTCAGCAACGGCAAGCTGCTGCGGACGATCCCGATCACCACCGGCAAGCCCGGCTTCACCACCCGCTCCGGCGTGAAGGTGATCATCGAGAAGTTCCGGCACCACCGGATGAACTCCGAGACCATCGGCATCGGCAAGAACAACCCGGAGTACTACGACCTCGACGACGTCGAGTACGCCATGCGGCTGACCTACTCCGGCGAGTTCATCCACGCCGCCCCGTGGTCGGTCGGCTCCCAGGGCTACGCCAACGTCTCCCACGGCTGCACCGGCATGAGCACCGCCAACGCCGCCTGGCTCTACTCCATCTCCAAGCGCGGTGACGTGGTCGAGTACACCGGCACCGACCGCCCGATGGAGTTCACCAACGGCTACGGCGACTGGAACGAGTCCTTCGCGACGTACGCCAAGGGTTCCGCCCTGTAGGACCCTGCGCTGCCCCGTCGCGACCGGGGAGCGGTGAGCCTGCGCCGTCGTCCGCGGAAACGGTGCCACCCGCACGGCCGCCACGTGGCGACCCCGGGAGAGCGACCGACCCGCCGGCGAGGCCGGCGGGTCGGTGTCGTGCTGGGCGTTGCCCGACGTCTAGTGCTGGCCGGGCTGCTCGTCCGCGTCGTCGTGGGGACCGCCGCTGCCGCCTGAGCCCGCGCCCACGCCGTGGCCGCCGCGGAGCGGGACGTCGTCCGCGTCGCGAAGGGCGTGGTCGTCGAACTCGTGGCCGGATGCCGGGTGGTCGAGGCCGGACTGGAGGGCTCCGCCTCGTGCTCGGCGTGGTGCCGCGCGTCCTCGAGCTCGCCGCGGGTCGGCTTCTGCACGTTGTCGGCGTACATCAGCGTGGACAGGCGTCCGCGGAGCTTGTCGAGCCGTCCGCCCCGGGCCGCCACGCCGTGGTCGTCGACGCCCGAGCCGGGCGTGAAGACCTCGTCGCGCTCCCGGGCGGTGAGCGTGTAGCCCCGGTCCTCGCTGATCGGCAGGTGCCGCTCGCTGTAGCCACCCTCGGGCGACCGCATGATGATGCCCGACTCGTAGCCGTGCAGCAGCAGGTCGTTGTCGTGCCGCTGGAGCGAGATGCACCAGCGCCGGGTGATGAGAACGCGATGACCGGTCCGACGAAGACCGCCACCCGCATGAAGTAGGTGATGTGGTTGATGCTCGCGTGCAGCTTGATCGCGATGATGTCGTTGCCGCCGGCGGCCCAGAAGAGGCCCGTACATCGTCATCAGCGCCACCATCGAAGGCCGTCCGCGTCGGCGCGTTGCGCGGCCGCTGCAGGATGTGGTGGTCGCGCTTGTCGCCGGTGATCCAGGCCTCGATGAACGGGCAGCATCATCAGGAGCAGGAACATCACGACGGGCAGGATCAGGATCGGGAGCATCACGTTCCAGCTGATCGTGACGCCCCAGATATGGGTCTCGATCCCGGGCATGATGCGCAGCGCGCCGTCGGGCCAGCCCATGTACCAGTCGGGCTGGGACCCGGCCGTCACCTTCGACGGATCGTAGGGGCCGTACTTCCACACCGGGTTGATCGACAGCAACGCGCCCATCAGCGCGATCACGCCGAAGACGATGAAGAAGAACCCGCCGGCCTTGGCGGCGTAGATCGGGAGGAGCGGGTAGCCGACGACGTTCTGCTCGGTGCGTCCGGGGCCGGGCCACTGCGTGTGCTTGTGGTAGACGAGCAGCAGCATGTGCGCGCCGACGAGGGCCAGCAGGATGCCGGGGATCAGCAGCACGTGGACGGTGAAGAGGCGCGGGATGATCGCGTCACCCGGGAACTCGCCGCCGAACAGGAAGAACGACATGTAGGTGCCGACGACCGGCGAGGCCTTCATGAACCCGTCGGCGGCCCGGATGCCGGTGCCGGAGAGCAGGTCGTCGGGCAGCGAGTAGCCGGTGAAGCCCTCGAGCGTGCCGAGGATCAGCAGCAGGCAGCCGATCACCCAGTTGAGCTCGCGCGGCTTGCGGTGCGCGCCGGTGAAGAACACCCGCAGCAGGTGCACCATCATCGCGGCCACGAACAGCATCGCCGCCCAGTGGTGCATCTGGCGCATCAGCAGGCCGCCGCGCACGTCGAAGGAGATGTTCAGCGTCGAGGCGTAGGCCTCCGACATCTGGATGCCGCGCAGCTGGTCGTAGGAGCCCTCGTACGTCGTCTCGCCCATGCTGGGCGTGAACCACAGCGTCAGGAACACGCCGGTGAGCAGCAGGATGATGAAGCTCCACAGCGCGATCTCGCCGAGCATGAACGACCAGTGGTCGGGGAAGACCTTGCGGACCTGCTTCTTCATCGCGGTGGCGAGGCCGGTGCGGTCGTCCAGGTAGGTCGCCGCGGCGCCGACCGGGTTGGCCTTGTCGGCCTTCGCCGGGGTCGTCGTGTTGCTGCTGGCGATCTTGCTGGTGTCGATGCTCATGATGTCTTGTCACGCTCCCAGAAGCTGGGCCCGACGGGTTCGGTGAAGTCGCTCTGCGCCACGAGGTAGCCCTCGTCGTCCACCTCGATCGGCAGCTGCGGCAGGGCCCGGGCGGCCGGGCCGAAGATCACCTTGCCGTTGTCGGCCAGGTCGAAGGTCGACTGGTGGCAGGGGCAGAGCAGGTGGTGGGTGGTCCGCTCGTTCAGCGAGATCGGGCAGCCGACGTGGGTGCAGATCTTGGAGAAGCAGACGATGCCCTGGACCGACCAGTTCTCCCGGCCCGTCCACGGCGTGATGTCGTCGGGCTCCATGCGGACCAGGATCACCGCGGCCTTGGCCTTGGCGACCTGGAGGTCGACTCCCTCGATGAGGGGCTCGCCGTCGGCGTCCTCCTCGAAGAAGATGCCCGGGCTCGCAGTTGACCAGGTCGCCGATCTCCAGGTCGGAGACCTGGATCGGCGTGCCGACGACGTCGCGGACGACGCGCATGCCGGGCTTCCAGATCGTGTGCCACAGCTTGTCGCCCGGCAGCGGGCCGAGGTCGCGGAGCATCAGGATCGGGGCCAGGCCGACCAGGCCCAGCGCGCCGAGCAGGGAGTTGCGGATCAGCGGCCGGCGGGCGATGCCGGAGTCGTCGACGCCCTGCATGACCATGCCGACGGTCTCGGTGCGGTCCTCGTCGCTGGAGGAGGCGGGTGCCGCAGCTCGACGATCTCGTGGTCGGTCATCAGCTTGCGGGCCCAGTGGATCAGGCCGATGCCGATGCACAGGAAGGCGATGCCGAGGGTGAGCGCCGAGCATCAGGTTGGAGGCGCCGAGGCCGGCGATGGTGTCCCAGTCGTCGCCGATCTCGAAGACGAAGTAGGAGACGAAGAACCCGAGCAGGGCGATGGTGGCGACGCCGAAGAGGGCCGCGACCTGGCGCTCGGCGCGCTTCTCGGCGTGCGGGTCGACGTCGGTCGGGCGGTACTCGTGCGGGGGCAGACCCGGGTTGGGAATCGGGCTCGTCGCCCTCGGGCGACAGCCGGGAGCGAGTCGTCGTGGCCGCTCACGCATCGACCTTACTCTTGCAGGTCCGGGTGGTGTGGGCCGCGATCCAGACCGCGAATCCGACGCAGGCGCCGATCCCGAGGATCCACGCGACGAGGCCCTCGCTCACCGGACCGAGGCCCGCCGAGGCCGAACCCGCTGTAGTCGGGCTGGTCCTCCAGGGACGTGAGGTAGGCGATCACGTCGCGCTTCTCGTCCGGCGACAGGTTGCCGTTGGAGAAGGTGGGCATGGCCTGCGGGCCGGTCAGCATGGCCTCGTAGATGTACTTGGGGTCGACGCCGCGGATCTTCGGGGCGTAGCCGCCGCGCGGCATGGCGCCGCCCGAGCCCTCGAAGTTGTGGCAGGCCGTGCAGTTGGTCAGGAAGATCTGGCCACCGCGGACGATGGCCTCCTCGCGCTCCTCGTCGGTGAGCCCGTCGATGCTGTAGTCGGCCTCGTCGGGGATGGCGGGGCCGATGCCGAGGGAGGCGACGTACGCCGCGAGGGCGGCGATCTCGTCCGTCGGTGTAGACGGGGGGCTTGCGCTGCGGCCTGGAGCCCGGCTGGGCCATCGGCATCCGGCCGGTGCCGACCTGGAAGTCGACGGCCGCGGCGCCGACGCCGATCAGCGTCGGGCCGAGGATCTTGCCCTCGCGGCTGCTGCGGATGCCCTCGCCGTTCTGGCCGTGGCAGGAGGCGCAGCCGACCATGAAGAGCTCGCGGCCCTTGGCGACCTGCTCCGCGTCGGTGTCCGCGCGGCAGGCCTGGGCCGGGGCGAAGGCGGCGTACAGGGAACCGGTCAGCAGCAGGCCCATGAGCAGCACCGCGAGCCCCGCGACGGGACGGCGGCGGAGCCGCGAGAGACGACCTGCCAGCGCGTTGACTGGGCGATTCAGAAGGCGCACGGTGACTGTCCTCGGATCGGGGTGCCAGTCGGGTCACTTGCCTACTGGATGACGTAGATCGTGAAGAACAGGCCGATCCACACGACGTCGACGAAGTGCCAGTAGTAGGACACGACGATCGCGCTGACGGCCTGCTCGTGGGTGAAGCGCTTGGCCATGTAGGTGCGGCCCAGGACGAACAGGAAGGCGATCAGGCCGCCGGTCACGTGCAGCCCGTGGAAGCCGGTGGTGAGGTAGAACATCGAGCCGTAGGCCGAGTCCTGGATGGTGGTGCCCTCCTGGACCAGCGAGACGTACTCGGTGGCCTGGCCGGCGACGAACACCGCGCCCATGATGTAGGTCAGGATGAACCACTCGCGCAGGCCCCACTTGCCGACCTGCAGCAGGCCGCCCGTGCGGCCGACCTGGCCGCGCTCGGCCGCGAACACGCCCAGCTGGCAGGTCAGCGAGGACAGCACCAGGATCGTGGTGTTGACCGACGGCGAACGGGACGTTGAGCTTCTCGGTGTTGATCTGCCCACAGGTCGGGGCTGACCGCGCGGATGGTGAAGTAGGACGCGAACAGGGCGGCGAAGAACATCAGCTCGCTGGACAGCCAGATGATGGTGCCCACGCTGACCATGCTCGGCCGGTCGTGATGTCCGTGCAGCCGCGAGGCCGGGATCGCTTGAGCTGTCGCCACGGGCTCATTATGTCGATAGGGCTGGCCGAGGCCACCCCGACCCCCTGACATTCGGGGCCTATTCTCGGGAGGTGGACGCCGCCCTGCTCGACAGCACCGGTCGATCCTGCCCCTGCACACCTCCGACTACCTGCCCCGGTTCACCCTCGGCACGGTGTTCACCGGGTGGGAGCTGGCGGCCGTGCTGGCCCTGCTGACGCTCGCCGCGGTCGGCCTGTACGCCGTCGGCGTCAACAGGCTGTGCAGCCGCGGCGACCACTGGCCGGTGGGCCGGACGCATCGCCTTCGCGGCCGGGATCCTGGCCTTCGTGCTGGCCACCCAGTCGGGGCTGGCGGCGCTACGACACCACGCTGCTCAGCGTGCACATGGTCCAGCACATGATCCTGTCGATGGTGGTGCCGCTGGCGTTCGCGCTCTCGGCGCCGGTCACCCTGGCCCTGCGCACGCTGCGCCCCGCCCGCGGCGCTGGCTGCTCGCCGTGCTGCACTCGCGGGTCGGCCAAGGTGCTGACCTTCCCGCCGCTGACCTTCGCGCTCTACGTCGTCTCGCCGTGGGCGCTGTACTTCTCCGGCTGGTACCGCGCGTCGCTGCGAGTCGCCGTACGTCCACGAGGCCGATGCACGTGCACCTGGTGGTGGTCGGCTCGCTGTTCTTCTGGCCGCTGGTCGGGCGTGGATCCGGTGCCCGGCCGGGTGGCCGTACCCCTTCCGGATGCTGCTGGTGCTCCTCACGCTGCCCTTCCACGCCTTCCTGGGCGTCACGATCATGGCCAGACCGACCTGCTCGGCGGGCGACTGGTACCCCCGGCTGCACGGCGGCGACATGGGGGCCTGGCTGCCCGACCCGCTCGCCGACCAGCACCTCGCCGGCGGGCTGCTCTGGAGCTCCGGCGACCTGGTCGGGACTGGTGCTGGTCGGCGTGCTCTTCGTCCAGTGGGTGCGGTCGTCGATGCGTGAGGGTGAGCGCGAGGACCGCAGGCTGGACCTGCTGGAGGCCCGGGCGCGTGCCGCGGCGAGCGGAACGGCGACATCGAGCGCCACAGGTGGCGAGGCCGGCCAGCCGGTCGACCCCCGGTAGCATGCGCGCGTGAGCAAGTCCCTGAAGGTGCTGGTCTACAGCGACGACGTCAACACCCGCCAGCAGGTGATCCTCGCCCTCGGCCGGCGTCCGCACCCGGACCTGCCGGAGCTCACCTACGTCGAGGTCGCCACCGAGCCCGTCGTCATCCAGCACATGGACGGCGGCGGCATCGACCTGGCCATCCTCGACGGCGAGGCGGCCCCCGCCGGCGGCATGGGCATCGCCAAGCAGCTCAAGGACGAGATCTACCAGTGCCCGCCGGTGCTCGTGCTGACCGGCCGGCCCCAGGACGCCTGGCTGGCCACCTGGTCGCGCGCCGAGGCCGCCGTCTCGCACCCGATCGACCCGCTCCAGCTCGCCGAGGCGGTCATCGGGCTGCTGCGGACCCGGGTGGCCACCACGCCCGCCGTCCAGCACGCCGACTGACCGACCCGATCACGAGCCGACCCATGACGACCTGGCCCGAGGTCCTCACCGCGCTCGTCGCCCGCGCGGACCTGTCGGCGGAGCAGACCTCGTGGGCGATGGGCGAGATCCTGGCCGGGGAGGCGACCCCGGCGCAGATCGCCGGCTTCGCGATCGGCGCTGAAGGCCAAGGGCGAGACCGTCGAGGAGGTCTCGGGCCTGGCGGAGGCGATGTACGCCGCCCGGACACCGATCGACGTACCCGGCCGGCTGCTCGACGTCGTCGGCACCGGAGGCGACCGGTCGATGAGCGTGAACATCTCCACGATGGCGGCGATCGTGGCCGCCGGGGCGGGCGCCAAGGTCGTCAAGCACGGCAACCGGTCGGCGTCGTCGCAGTCCGGGAGCGCCGACGTGCTCGAGGCCCTGGGCATCCGGCTCGACCTGTCGCCCGAGCGGGTCGCCGCCGTGGCGGAGGAGGCGGGCATCACGTTCTGCTTCGCCGCGGCCTTCAACCCCGCGATGCGGCACACCGCCGGGCCCCGCCGTGAGCTCGGCATCGGCACGACCTTCAACATCCTCGGCCCGCTCGGCCAACCCGACCCGGCCGGCCGCCCAGGCCGTCGGCTGCGCGGACCCGCGGATGGCGCCGGTGATGGCCGGGGTGTTCGCCGACGCGGGGCGCCGACGCGTGGGTGTTCCGCGGCGACGACGGGCTCGACGAGCTGACCACGACCACCACCTCGTCGGTGTGGGTCGTGCACGCGGGGGAGGTGCGCACCGCCGTGGTCGACCCGCGCGCCCACGGGTTCGCGACCGGGACGACGGAGGCCCTGCGCGGCGGGGACGCCCAGCACAACGCCGGGGTGGTCCGCCGGCTGCTCGCCGGCGAACCCGGACCCGTCCGCGACGCGGTCCTGCTGAACGCCGGCGCCGCGCTGGCGGTGCACGACGCCCCCGGTGCCGCCGGTCGACGACGGCGCTGGCGGCAGGGGTGGACCGGGCCCGCGAGGCCGTGGACTCCGGCGCGGCGGCGGCGACGCTGGACCGCTGGGTCGCCGCGGCCGCTGGCTGAGACGGCCGCCGACCGCGGCAACCGGTCGGTGCCGACCTGCGAATACCCAAGCGTGGACCCCGGACAATCGATCGGGCAGGCGATCGGCGCGCGACTGGCGCGTGGCGACGAGTCGGCCCTCGAGGACGCCTACGCGACGTACTCACGGAGCCTGCTCTCGTTCCTGCGCCGCTACGTCGGCGTCGACGAGGCCGAGGACGTGCTGCAGCGCACCTTCCTCGACGTGTGGCGCAGCGCTTCGCGCTACGACCCCGCCCAGCGCTTCAGTCCTGGCTGTTCACGGTGGCGCACCGCCGGGCCGTGGACACCCTGCGAGCCCGGCGCCACCAGGTGGTCGACGTCGACTCGCTGAGAGAGCTCGTGGGCGAGGACGGACGGGAGACCGTGGACCGGTTCGCGGACGCAGCCGACGTGCGGAGCGAGGTCGGGCGGCTGCCCGACCACGAGCGTGAGGTCATCGAGCTCGCCTACTTCGGCGAGCTGACCCAGCGGGAGATCGCGGCGCTCCTCGACCTGCCGCTCGGGACCGTCAAGGCACGTGCCGCGCGTGGCACCCGACGGCTGGCCGGGCAATGGCTGCGCGCGGAGAAGGAGACGCATCATGATGAACAGAGCGGCCGCGGGCCGGCACCCCGACCTGGTCGGGTTGCTGCGCGGCGAGATGACCAACGCGGAGGCGACCGAGATCGGCCGCCACCTGCACGAGTGCGCCGAGCTGTCGCGACGACCTGGTCGACACGGCCGTGGGGCACGTCCTGCTGTCGCGGGCTGCCCGCACCCTCGGCCCCGACGAGCACCTGCGTGGCGGCACCGCTGCCCGTCGAGCCGCTGGTCGCGCTCGGACCGGTCTCCGACGCTCGAGGCGCGCTGGCCGGATCCTCCCGCCAGGCGCGTCCCGCGTGGATCTCGGCTCCTGGCCGCCGCCGCGCTGGTCGTGGTGGCGGGGCTCGGTGTCGGAGCCGGCACCTGGCTGTCCTCGCGGGGCACCGACGAGCCGACCCCCCAGCGGTCGGCGACGCTGCAGGCCGTCACCGGCGACGCCCACGGGACCGTCTCGATGACCGAGGACGACGGGCAGACCACGATGGCCATCAGCACCTCCGACCTCCCGGCGGCCCGCGACGGGCAGTTCTACTACGCCTGGCTGCTGGATCCCCGCACCAACAAGATGCTGCCACTCGGCCAGGTCGGCCCTAGCGGCACGGCCTCGTTCGAGGTCAGCGACAACCTGCTGGCGGCCTACTCCGCCGTCGACGTCAGTCTCGAGAACGACGACGGGGACCCCCAGCACTCACCGACCTCGGTGCTCCGGGCGCGCTACGCGTGACCCCGAGCCCCGCGGGCACCAACACCCACACAGAAGGAGAGACACCATGAGGTACCGCTCCATCCTGGCCACCGCCGCGGCCGGCGCCATGCTGGCCACTGCTGCTCTGGCTCCGCCGCGCCGGCCGAGGCCGCGCCCGCCCGAGGGCTCGGCACCACGAGCCTGTCCACCGTGCTCGGTGCCGACGGGGTGAAGTTCGACAAGAACTGGAAGGACTTCGACATCGTCGAAGCCGCCGTGTACGCCGTGGCGGCCAACAACCCGGACAGCCCTGTTCTCCTCCTCACCGACGGCACCAAGGCGCTCACCGCCTTCGCGCCCACCGACAAGGCCTTCCGCAACCTGGTCAAGGACCTCACCGGGACGGCGTACGGCTCGGAGGCGAAGGTGTTCTCCAAGCTGACCAAGCTCGTCGCCCATCGACACCATCGAGACCGTGCTGCTCTACCACGTGATCCCGGGCGCGACGATCACCGCCGACCAAGGCGGTCAAGGCCGACGGCGCCAAGCTGATGACCGCCGCCGGGATCAAGGTGAAGGTGAAGGTCGTGCACGGCATGGTCACCCTGGTCGACAAGGACCCCGACGCCGCCAACGCGACCGTCGTCGTGCCCGACATCAACAAGGGCAACAAGCAGATCGCCCACGGCGTCGACGCCGTGCTGCGCCCCGCGGACCTCTGAGGCCACGACCTGGGTCGGTTCCCTGACCCCAGGACCTCGCGCCCGGGTCGTCGCTCACGCGACGGCCCGGGCGCTCCTCGTCGTTTGCCGTGCGGTGACCTGGTTCGGCTCGGAATCCCCAGGGCTCGGACCTTGGACTGGACGGTGTGCTGCGTCACACTGGTAGGTGGGCACCGGGAGCCGGGGGAGACGTTGTCTTTCCTGTGCTCAGAGCCTGCGGACCGCGTCGTCCCACCCCCGAACGGCGCGGTCCGGTCTCCTGGTGAATGCGGGGATCAGCCGCCGGCGTGGTCCGGCCAGGAGCCCGGCGCCACCAGCAGCACCAGGTCCGCGCTGCGGTGCATCGCGCTCCACCCGTGCTGCTCGAGGTCGTAGTCGAGGCTGGAGCCCGGCACGAGCAGCGCGTAACGGGCGTGCGTCTGCTCGACGTCGGACACCCAGCCCGGCGACGTGCCGTTGAGCCGGAGGTTCCGGTCGAGCTCGGGGTCGGTGTAGATGTCGCCGTAGCCGTTCATCACGAAGTCCAGGTCCGGCCAGCGCCAGATGAACCAGCCGCCCCGGCCCCAGTCGTTCACGAAGGGGGTGCCGGCCGGCAGGCTGTCGAGGGTCTGGGCCCAGGAGGGGTCTTCGGGGGCCTGGTCGGCCGTCCGGGGCACGGCGACCGCGAGCGCGGCCAGGCAGACGGCGGTGCCGGCAACGACGGCGATCACCTCGGCCCGACGTGGCGGCGCCGGCTCCCCGCGCAGGCGGCCGAGCACCCGCGCGCCGAGTGGGACCAGCATCATCGCGCCGACGGCCACGGTCCGGTTCGTGTAGAGCGCCCAGGCACAGGCGAGGCCGACGAGGAGGACGTCGGTCCAGGTGTTGGCGCTCCGGCGCATCAGCATCCGCAGCAGCACGACGCCGGCCAGCAGCACCAGCGAGAAACCGGCCAGGTGCGTGAAGTTCGCGGGTGCCCACTCGGCGAAGTACTTGCCCCGCCCGCCGACCAGGAGGACAGCGGGATAGAGGGCCGGCCCGACCGGAGTCAGCGCGGCCACGACCGCGGACCCGACGGGGATCGCGGACAGCCGGAGCAGGGTACGGCGGTCGGCCGTGCGGTCGGCGGCGATGCCGACGAGCGCCACCAGGCCGATCACGATGCCGATCGGCCACATCCCGTGGCACATGGCCCACACCCAGGTCATCGGGATCAGCCACCACCGGGCCTTGCCGTCCTCCTGCGTCCGCATCCAGGCCGCCGTGGTCAGGGCCACGAGGAGGTAGCTGATCACCTGCGGCCGCATGGACAGGCCGGGGGACGCCGCCGTGAGGGCCACCGCCACGATGGCCGCGGCCGTCAGCGGGCCGGCGTACCGGCGGGCCAGCAGCCACAGGACCAGGGCCAGCCCCAGGTGCAGCAGGCCCTGGAACCACGCCACGCCCGCCAACCCGAACCAGTCCTCCAGCTGGGCCATCGCGACCTGCGGCAGCCACTGGGTCGGCACCCAGTCGTTGGTGCCGAACGTGGTGGGGCTGCCGGGGTTGCGCAGCGACCAGGTGCCGTCGAGGAACTCGTGGCCGAAGCGGAGGTGGAAGTAGGTGTCGTTGTTGGTCAGCGGCCGGGACGCGTGCCAGGTGAGCGACCGCGAACGATGCCGGCACGACGAGGACGGCATCACGGTGAGCACGTCCTTGGTCGCGCGCAGGGCGAGCGACCTCGGGTCGGGCGCGGCGGCGCTCGGACCGCCTCGGTCGGGGCCCGTCCGGTCGCGTCCGCGCTCACCGCGCCCTCACACCGCCAGCACGTACGACGCGCCCTCGCGCCGGAAGCCGACGCGCTCGTAGTAGGGGTCGACCATGGTCGGGGACGTGACCACCCGCGTGGATGCCGAGCCCGCGCAGCACGCCGCTCTCGCGCCAGACGAACTCGCCGGGGGAGAAGTCGCGGAAGCGCCTGGTCACGTAGTCGAGCTCCACCTGGGCGACCTCGCCCTCGACCCGCAGGATCACCACGCCCACGGTCTCGTCACCCTTGAGCACCAGGAAGGGGTGCCGGTCCTCCCGCGGCACGCCGTCCCAGGCGAAGTCCGGCTGGTAGCGCTCCACGTCGGCGCGGTGCACGGCCAGCACGTGGCCGAGGTACGCGTCGTCCGACTTCACCGCGAGCACCCGGAAGGCCTGCTCGCTGTGCCGGTCGCCCACCAACCTGGTGATGAACCAGATGTTGATCGCACTCGTGGCGAGGTTCATCGCGACCATCGGCCAGACGCCGATGAGGGCGTTGAAGACCACCAGCATCAGCCCCGCGACCAGGTTGAGCACCCGGAACCGCAGCACCCGCGCCTGCAGCAGCGAGACGATCAGCAGCGTCGATCCGGCCCAGCCGAACAGGTCGAGCCAGTGGTCGGCGAGCCAGGTCACGGCGTGAGACTACTGCCGCGGGTGTGCCGGGAAGGTTGGTCGTCAGGGGTCCTCCGGAAGACGACGTCCCATCAGTATCACCAGGCTCGGCCGTGTCGGGGTGCTTTGCACAGTTTGGCCTCCGCAGCCGCGGACTTCGTCGAGGCCGAGCGCGAAGGCCGATTCGAGGTCGTGGCGGGAGTAGGCCCGGAAGGCGATGTGGGTCTCGGTGGCGGTGACTCCGGCCACCTTGTTGAGGCGGTCGGCGACGACCTCGGCGACGTCCTCGTGGCGGCGTACGCGCACCATCACGATCAGGTCGACCTGGCCCGTCACCGAGTAGACCTCGCTGACCCCGTCCAGCGCCGCGATGGCCTCGGCGACCTCGGGGATCCGGGCGACGTCGGCCTTCACGAAGACGATGGCGGTGATCACGAGGCCAGACTAAGGGGCGAGGCTATGGGGTCAGGCTGCGGGCCTCCGGCGGCGTCACCGCCAGGGTCGAGGAGCCTCTCCGGGAGGTCCCGCAAGCCGCAGTCGCGGGATGGCCGCGAGGAGCGCGAAGGTGCCCCAGCCCACCACCGGGCTGGCCAGCACCATCGCCACCGGCAACATCCAGGCCCGGTTGGTGCGCGCCCCGACCACCGTGAGGACCAGCGCGAGCGGGTACCGCAGGACGAGGGGGAAGTACGACCGCGAAAGGGGTGAGGTAGACGTAGCCGGAGGAGTCGCCGGCGCTGTCACGCAGGAAGTCGACCCAGGCCCGCCACTCGCCGGGACTGATGGCGAACGACACGGCGAACACCACCAGCATGACCGCGAGGAAGCCCGCGAGCTGACGCCACTCGCGCGCGGACCAGGAACCAGACCGGGCCGAGGCACGGCAGCACCTTGGTGTACGCCGCCACGCACCACGGGGCGCCACGGCCGAGGCCGAGCACCGCCATCACCGCGAGCAGCCAGAACACGTTGCCGGACAGGATCTCCGGGAGGCACGCGAACCAGGCCGCGACCGCCAGCACCCGGGGAAGAGGCCGGACGAGCCAGGCGACTCCCAGCGCCGCGGCCCCGACGAGCAGCGCGCAGAACGCCGGCCAGGGCAACCACGTGAGCGGCCACACGAGCTGGGCGAAGAGCGGGGCTGTAGTTGTAGGCGTCCACCGAGCCGGGCAGCGCCTCGTAGAGGCCGCCCTGCCAGGCGACGTAGTAGGCGTGGGCGTCCCAGCCCACGCCGTAGTCACGGCTCATCACCACGGCGTGCAGCGTCAGGTAGGCCGCCAGCACCACGAACGCGTCGCGCGGCAACCGGCGACGGACGGAGACGCTGGCCACCACCCGACGGTAGTCCAGCCGGCGGTGGTCCCGACGGACCTTTCGGCAAAACGCGGGAGGACCGCTCAGCGGGCCGGCTGGTGCACCGGGGAGATCGCGCGGCGGTCGTCGAAGGGGACCAGGGAGAGCCGGCTCTGGTTGACGGCGTCGTGGAGGGCGAGGTGGCGGGTCGCGCCGGCCACCGGGCAGGTCCACTCGCCCTCGCACGTCGACCAGCCGGATGCCGGGGGACTCCAGCCAGCGCAGGATCCGCTCGGTCTCCTCGGCCGTGGCCGCCGGGACCGGGCCGGGGGCGCGGCGGCGACCGTCTCCGCGCTGGCGCGCAGCCCGGCGACGTAGTGCTGGGCATCGGTGCCCGCGCGGGATCACGCCGGCGGCGGCGAGCCGACCGTGGCGGACGACGTGCACGGCCCACCGGCCGTCGTCCTCGCGGCGGGTGGCCACCAGCTCGGGCAGCCGGGTGAGGGCCGAGAGCCGCTGGGTGCGCGCGGCCGCCCGGACGAAGGCCGCGAGGCGGTCACGGTGCACGCCGGCCTCCTCGAACCGCTCGTGGGTCGCCAGCGTCTCCATCCGCCGGTTGATCGCCTCGACCACCTCGTCGGGGTCGCGGAGCAGGCTGTCGCGCAGCTGGCGGACGACGGCGGCGTAGGTCGACGGGTCGACGCTGCCGTCGCACGGGCGACAGGCAGCGGCCCATCTCGGCGAGCACGCAGGGGCGCGGGACGTGCGCGGGCCGATGCCGGTCGGAGCACTGCCGGACCGGGAAGGTGTCGTGCAGCGCGGCCAGGCACTGCTCGGCCGTGCGCCGGGACCGGAACGGGCCGAGGTAGTCGGCCCCGTCGTCGACCACCCTCTTGACCAGCGACAGCCGCGGCCACGGGCTCGGCGGTCAGCTTGATGAACGGAGACCTTCTCCGGGAACCGCGAGCGCCGGTTGTAGCGCGGCTTGTGCTCGGCGATCAGGCGCAGCTCGCGCACCTCGGCCTCGAGGGGTGTCGCGCACTCGATCCCGGTGACCTCGGTCGCCAGCCCGACCATCTCGCCCATCCGGCTGCGGGTCTCCGAGGAGGTGAAGTAGGACCGCACCCGGGCGCGGAGGTCCCGCGAGGTGCCGACGTAGAGCACCCGGCGGCTGTCGTCGCGGAAGAGGTAGACGCCCGGGGCGTGGGGGAGGTGCTCGGCGAGGTGGCGCTTGCGGCGCACGGCCGGGCTGACCCGGCAGGAGAACGTCTGCAGCTCCTCGAAGGTGAGCACGCCGAGGCCGCCGAGCCGCTCCATCAGCCCGTGCAGCACGTCGACGGTGGCGCGGGCGTCGGACAGGGCCCGGTGGTTGGGCGTGGTCGAGGACCGGAAGACCTTGGCCAGCGAGGAGAGCTTGCAGTTGGGGGCGTCGTCGCGGGTGATCACCCGGCGCGCCAGGAGAGCGGTGTCGAGGACCTCGAACGGCGGCCACGGACGGCCCTGGTCCTGCGCGAAGTGCCGGAGGAAGCCCACGTCGAAGGGCGCGTTGTGGGCGACCAGCACGCAGCCGGACGCGAACTCCAGGAACGCCGGCAGCGCCGACTCGATCGCCGGCGCGTCGGCGACCATCGAGTTGGTGATGCCGGTGAGCACCGCGATGAACGGCGGGATCGCCGTGTGCGGGTTGACCAGTGTCTGGAACTCGCCGAGGACCTCGCCGCCGCGCACCTTGACCGCGCCGATCTCGGTGATCATCGACCCGCCGTCCGCCGAGCCGCCGGTCGTCTCGAGGTCGACGACGCAGAACGTCAGGTCCCGGAGGGGGCGGCCGAGCTCGTCGAAAGTGCGTTGCGCCTCCCAGCGGGCCTGGGCACCCTGGGCAGCCAGGCTCGGAGGCGGTGCGGCGCGGGTGCCGGCGAGGAGCCCCATGTTCCGGAAGGTAGACGCGTGCGCCGACATTCCCCGGCAGGGCGCGCGCAATACCCTGGACACCGATCCACCTACCGACGACAGGAGCAGCGATGGGCGCGACCGGCAGCGGGGGCCTCCCCGGGCCCGAGCAGCGCTGGCGTTGCGGCGGCTGCGGCAACCTGACCCGCTTCGACGTGGCTCGCGCCCGGCGCACGGTGGAGTTCTGGCACGTCGACCTCGCGGGCGACGCGGTGGTCGAGGACACCGAGGTCCGCGACGAGCGGGTCGAGTCCGTCACCTGCCGCTGGTGCGGCCGGTCCGACGCGATCGAGGTCGTCTCCCGCAGCGTGCCCCACAGCGTCTCCGGCGCCTAGGCCGGGAGCCCCGTCGTGGCGACTCAAGCAGTCGGCGATCCGGCCGGACCCGACGAGCACGGGTACGACGACCTGGCGGCCGTCCCGGAACCGGTCCGGTCGCGCGTCGTCGCGCTCGCCGCGGAGGTGCTGCCCCAGGTCGCCGGGCTGCCCGCGCCCGTCCGCCGGGTCGCGGACTTCGCCCCGAACCGCCGGGCCCGGCTCGGTGGCAGCGCCATCGTCGACGCGCTGCTGGACGGCGACCTGCGCGGGCGCATCTCGGTGCAGGTCGCGGCCCGGCCGGGGCGCGACGACGACGTGGTCGACGCGGCCGCCCGGGCCTGGCTGGCCAGGGGCGAGGGCTGGGCCGACATCGTCGAGCAGGCCGCCGACGTGGGAGCGGGCGTTCGCGCCTCCGGACGCGACGCGGCGGAGCTCGAGCGGCTGCGCGCGAAGGTCGAGACGGCCGAGCAGGCCCTGCGCGAGGCCAGGTCCAAGGCCCGGGTGCAGGTCGACGAGCTCAAGACGGAGAACGCCTCCCTCCGGCGCAAGCTGGGGGAGACCCGGACCGCCGAGCGCACTGCCCGCGAGACCGCCGAGGAGTCGCTCCGGCTCGCCGAGGAGGCCCGGTCGCGGGTGGCGGCCCTGGAGGCCGCGCAGGACAAGGAGGTCCGGCGGCTCCGCACCCGCGTCGAGCAGCTCGAGGGTGAGCAGTCGGCCCAACGTCTCGACGATCGCCGTACCTCCCGGGCCGATCGTGACGAGGCCAGCGTGCGGGCCCGGCTGCTGCTCGACGCCGTGATCGATGCCGCCTCGGGGCTCCGCCGCGAGCTGGCGCTGCCCTCGGTGCCGGGGGCGCCCGCGGACCGGTTGGAGACGGAGCTGGCCGGGTCTGGTGAGCGAGGCGGTCCCCGCGTCGAGCGGTGTCCTGGGACCCGGCGCCGCCTCGGTCCTGGAGCAGCTGCTGACACTGCCGCGCTCCCGCCTGCTGGTGGACGGCTACAACGTGAGCAAGAACGCCTGGGGGAGCTCCTCCCTGGAGGCGCAGCGCCTGCGGTTGCTCACGGGCCTGGCGCCGCTGGTGGCCCGCACCGGTGCGGAGACCACCGTGGTCTTCGACGCGGCCAACCTGACCGCCCGGCCCGTGGTGTCGGCCCCGCGCGGGGTGAAGGTGGTGTTCAGCCCGCCGGGCGTGATCGCCGACGACGTCATCCGCGACCTGGTCGGGGTCGAGCCGCCCGGCCGGACGGTGGTCGTCGTCACCGACGACCAGGAGGTCCAGCGCGACGCCCGCCGCGCCGGCGCCCGGGTCGCGTCGGCCGGTGCCCTCGTCGCCCTGCTCGAGCGCGGCTGAGACCGGTCCGACGGCTCGTTCCGGCCGCCCGCACATCGATGTCGGTGGTCGCTGCCAGAGTCCTGAGCATGACGACGAGGATCGACTGCGACACCTGCGTGGTGCGGGGGCTGGCGTGCGGCGACTGCGTGGTGACCGTGCTGCTCGGTCCGCCGCCGGAGCTGACCTTCGACGACGACGCGTGCCGTGCGCTCGACGTCCTGGCGCAGGGGGGCCTGGTGCCCCCGCTGCGGCTGGTGCAGCCGATGGCCTCCCCCGAGATCGAGTCCGCCTAGGGCACCCCGTCGTAGCGCGGGTGATCCGTGAGGCCGGTGAGGCCCGTGTGACTTGTGCAACAAACGGTAACGAGAAGGTAACGCGGAAGTCCCCACACGCCGGTCGGAAACTTGGACGCTCACCGGCCGCCGCACTAGGGTGAGCCGCTCAGGTGCTCGTGGAAGTGG
This sequence comes from uncultured Actinomycetota bacterium, assembly GCA_963774575.1. GTDB lineage: Bacteria > Actinomycetota > Actinomycetes > Propionibacteriales > Nocardioidaceae > Nocardioides. The sequence goes on from CAVZFO010000016.1 coordinate 124,780, forward strand.
ACCACCAGGGTCCGCGCGAGCACCGCGCTGAGTCCAGTCCCCTGTGCGTCGATCTCCGGATCGACCTCGGGTGGCAGGAGCCGGGGAACCAACCCACCTGGGGTGAATCCCCTCCGAGAATGCGACCTGAGTTCGGGCCCGGGTCGCACGGAAGAGGGGTAGGGCCTGTCGTGCCCGAACCCGTCAGCTCACCCGGTAGGCGTACGACACCAAGGGAGACCGCCCGCTCGTGTTGAACGGTCGGAGGCGCGTCAGCGCCGCCATCACTGCTGTCCTCCTCGCCGTCGTCGTCGGCTCGTTGCCCTCGTCGCCCGCGCAGGCCGAGCCCACCATCGACGATGTCCAGACCCGGGTCGATCGGCTGTACCACCAGGCCGAGCAGGCCTCGGAGCGGTACAACGAGGCCAGGGTCGAGCTCGCCGAGCTGCGCAAGGACCTGGCCGCCCTCCAGGCGGACCAGGACCGCCAGGACGACCGGCTCACCAGCGTCCGCGACCAGGTGCAGGACTCCATCGTCAGCCAGTACGAAGGCACCAGCCTCTCGGCCGTCGGCCAGGCCGTCGTGTCGGAGGACCCGGGCCGGTTCCTCTCCCAGCTGACCACCATCTCGGCGTACAACGACATCCAGTCGCAGCTGTTCAGCGACTACGCCACCGAGCTCAAGGCGCTCGACATCCGCCGCTCGGCGACCGGCGACCGGCAGGCCCAGATGGCCGACCTCGAGAAGCAGCTGTCCACCGAGAAGGCCACGATCGACGACAAGCTGGCCCAGGCCAAGGAGCAGCTCGGCCAGCTCAAGGACGACGAGCGCCAGGCGCTCCTCGCCTCGCGCAGCGGCGACGTGCGGATGCCGTCCAGCGTGCCGGCCTCCGGCCGCGCCGCGGCCGCCGTCCAGTACGCCCTGGCCCAGGTCGGGGACTCCTACGTCTACGGCGCCGCGGGTCCGAGCGCGTTCGACTGCTCGGGCCTGACCATGATGGCCTGGGCCCAGGCGGGCGTCGGCCTGCCGCACTCCTCCAGCGCCCAGTTCGGGTCCGGCCCGCACGTCTCCTCCAACGACCTGCAGCCCGGCGACCTGGTCTTCTACTACAGCCCGATCAGCCACGTCGCCATCTACATCGGCAACGGCCTGATCGTGCACGCCGCCAACCCCGGCGAGGGTGTCCGCGTGGCCGGTGTCTTCTCGATGCCCTACTCCGGTGCGGTCCGCCCTGGCTGAACCTCGGCCGACCGAGGCCGCGACACGGGCCGGCTTCCCACGACGTTGGGTGGCCGGCCTTTGTGTGCTGGCGGTCGTGCTGGGTGGCGCCGTCACCTGGGCGCTGGTCCGCGACCCGTCGTACGTCGCTCGCCCCCCGAGCACCTCGGCTCCCCAGGCCCGTCCGGCCGCGGCCGCCGCGGCTCTGCAGTCGCTCGCCGAGGCCCTCGCCGCTGGTGACGCCGAGGCCGCAGCCGCCTTGGCGCCTCCCGGAGACACGGCGGCGGCCGCGTCGCTCCGCGCCGTGGCCCGCAACGCACGTGCTCCTCGGGATCTCACCCCGGTTCCGCTACGTCGACGAGACGGGCGGCGTGGCCGCCGATGGGTCCTGGTCGGCGGCGGTCGACGCCACCTGGCGCTACGACCCCGACTCCGGGACCGCGCCCGCGCAGACCGAGGTGACGGTCGACCTGGCGCCCGTCGGCCAGGACGGCGCCGCCGTGACGGGGTTCGGCACGCCGGATGCCGGCCGGCTCCCCGTCTGGCTCTCCGGTCCGGTCGTCGTCGAGCGGGGGCCGCGGATCCTGGTCGTGCTCGCGGGGAACGGCGCGCTCGGTCGCAGCCGGGCCGACCACTACCGGCACCTGGCCGAGCAGGCCGTCGTCGTGGTGCGCCGGGTGCTGCCGGACTGGCGGGGGCGGCTCGTGGTCGAGGTGCCGGACTCGAGCGCGGCCCTGGACCGGGCCCTGGACGCCGAGCCCGGGCACACCCGCGCGATCGCGGCCGTGACCGCGCCCGTGGACGGCTCGACGGAGACCGACTCGCCGGTGCACGTGTTCGTCAACCCGGACGTCTTCGACCGGTTGCAACCGACCGGGGCGCGGGTGGTGCTCGGCCACGAGGCCGTGCACGTCGCGACGCGACGCCGCTCGCAGCGACCTGGTCCCGTGGCTGCTCGAGGGCTTCGCCGACTACGTCGCGCTCCGGGACGTGGACCTGCCCGTGACCACGACGGCCTCCCAGATCATCCGCGAGGTGCGGCGCGACGGGGTGCCGGACGCCCTTCCGGGCTCGGCGGAGTTCGACACGAGCACCCGCCACCTCGGGGCGACCTACGAGGGCGCCTGGCTCGCTTGCGTGCTGTTGGCGGACGCCGGCGGCGAAGCGGCGCTGGTGTCCTTCTACCGGGACGTCTCGGACGGCCGTCCGCTCGCTGCGGCGCTGCGGGACCGATTCGGGTTGACGGAGGCCGCGCTGACCCGGCTCTGGCAGCAGCGGCTGGCCGGCCTCGCCGACCGGCAGGGCGGCTGACCCGGCGGAACGTCCGGGTCCGGCTCACGGCCTGCCCGACAGACTGCCTGACAGACTGCCTGCGTGACGCAGCGACGGGTGGCCGCTCTGGTCGCCTCCGTCGGATTGGTCGTCTTCGTCGCCGTCGCCGTGGCCCGGGTCCCCTGGGAGCCGGTGCCGGGTGGCGGGCCCCGCAGCCTGCCCTCGCCCGAGTCCGTGCTCCCCGCGGCCCAGCTCGCGCTGGCGGAGCGGTTCGCGGGCCCCGCCCGCTGGCTGGGCTACGGCTCGCTCGCGGTCTCGTTGCTCGTCACCAGCTTGCTGGGCTTCACCGAGGCGGGCCAGCGTCTGGTGGCCCGGTTCGTCAACCGGGTCGGCGGATGGTGGTGGGTCCGCGTCCTCCTGGGGACGGCCGTCGTGCTGCTGGCGGGCCGGCTCGCCACCTTGCCGTTCTCGGCGGTCTCCCATCACCGCCACGTCGTCTACGGACTGTCCACGCAGGGCTGGCTCGAGTGGGGGCGGGACGTCGCCGTGTCGTGGACGGTCAACCTGGTCGCCACCAGCCTGGTCGTGCTCGTCGTGGTGGGCACGGCCCGGCGCTGGCACACCTGGTGGCCGGCTGTCGCCGCCGGCACGGCGGCGGTCCTGGTGATGTTCGGGTCGTTCGTCTACCCGCTCGTCGTCGAGCCCCTCTTCAACTCCTTCACGCCGCTACCGGACGGCTCTTTGCGAGCGGGTGTGCTGCGGCTGGCCGACGAGGAGCACGTGCACGTCGACGACGTGCTGGTCGCGGACGCCTCCCGGCGGACCACCACGCTCAACGCCTACGTGTCCGGGTTCGGGGGGACCCGGCGCGTGGTGCTGTACGACAACCTGGTGCGCGACGTACCGCAGGATCAGGTCCTCTCGATCGTCGCGCACGAGCTCGCCCACGCGCGGCACGACGACGTGCTCACCGGGTCGCTGCTGGGCGCCGCCGGAGCCGCGCTGGGGATGGGGCTGCTCGGGCTGCTGCTGCCGCCACCACGGAGGGAGGGGGAGGAGCCCGGAAACGCAAGAACCGCCGGGGATCCGGCGGTGGTGCCACGGGTGCTGGCCCTGGTGGCGGTGGCGGGCCTGCTGGCCAGCCCTATCCAGAACGGGATCAGCCGGCGGATCGAGACCCGGGCCGACGTCGATGGCCTGCTGGCCACGAAGGACCCGGAGGCCTTCATCGCGGTGCAGCGCCAGCTGGCGACCCGCTCCCTGGCCGACCTGACGTCACCCGCCTGGTCCCAGTTCTGGTTCGGCAGCCACCCGACGACGCGTGAGAGGATCGCGATCGCCGGGTGGCTGTCGGACCGAGCAGGTACTGACTAGTTGGTGGTGCAGCCGCCATGTTCTGGCTGATGGAGTCGCAGGTGGCCTGGAACAGGTGGGCGAAGATTCCTTGCCCGAAGATGAACACGGCCGCGACGATCACCGCGGCGATGCCGGCAACGAGCAGGCCATACTCGACGGCGGAAGCGCCGCGCTCGTCGTCACGGTGAGGCCAAACACCGAGGGCCACGAGGACGACGAACACCCGCAGCTGGGGGGCAGAACGACCATGGTCGGCTCCTAGTGAGTTCGTGGCCACGGACCTGGCGCCGCCAGGTCCGCGGCCACGAGAGAATCTTGGTTGGTCGGCGACGATCAGTTGCCGGCGCTGATGGAGCTGTTGGTGCTGGTGAAGACGCCGTTGAGGGTCTTGCCCAGCAGGAACACGACGGCCACGATCACGGCGGCGATGCCCGCGACCAGCAGGCCGTACTCAACGGCGGACGCGCCGCGCTCGTCCATCTTGGCGAGGCGGGCGTTGATCATGATGCGGAGGTAGTCCAGCATTTCTTTGTTCTCCTAGTGAGAAGGGATTCTGAGTTCCAAGAAGGCCGGGGGCCCTCCGTGAAAAGGATGCTCTTCTCGGACCGATCCCTCATCGGGCGAACGTTCGTTGTCGAGTAGTCCTTTCGGACTATGGTTCCGCGACCGGACTCGGGGCGCAGGAGAATGCCGAAATCGACGACCACGGTCATCCGGGCTCGACCCGGGACCGGAAGCGTGCGAGACGTGGTCCGCGTCAGTCCCGGATGTCGCGGCTCGGCAGGCTCGAGAGCAGGCCGATCCGCATCGCGGTGACCAGGGCCTGGGCGCGGTTGTTGGCGCCGAGCTTCTGGTAGATGCGGGCGATGTGGGACTTGGCCGTTGACTCGCTGAGGTAGAGCTGCTGGGCGATCTGATGGGCGCCCAGGCCGTCGGCGAGCAGCACCAGGACCTGGTGCTCGCGGTCGGAGAGCCGGGTGGACTCTGCCGAGGCCCGGCGCATCATCGCGCCCACCAGGCCGGCGCACAGGAACGAGCGCGGCGAGACCACGGCGTGCCGGGCGGCCTTGACGACCTCGGCGCTGGGCGCGTCCTTGCCCACGAAGGCCGAGGCACCGGCCTCCATGGCCGCGAAGATCTGCTCGTCGCCCGAGTGCATGGTCACCACGACCAGGCCGACCTGCTGGCTCTCGCGCCGTACCGCACGGATGATGTCCAGTCCCGTGCCGTCGGGCAGCTGGAGGTCGGTGACGACCACGTGCGGCTGCTGCTCCTCGTAGGCCTTGAGCGCCTGGGTCACGGTGGCGGCATCGCCGACCACCGTCATGCCGGGCTCGCGGCCGAACGCACCCACGAGACCCTGCCGGATCAGCTCGTGGTCGTCGACGACGAGAACCCGGATCTCTGTCACGGACGTGTCGGCGGTCATGGTCCCCAGCCTAAGAGGTCGGGCGCTCATGGCTGCAGGACACGCCCCAGGCCGGACGCCTGGGGGTCGCGACGGGTGAACCGCCGCTGGTCGGCCGGGCCGGTGTGCCGGCCGGCCGACGGCTCCTCGGCCGGCACGTCGCCGACCCGGACCGAGATGCGCGTGCCGTGCGGCTGTCGCTTCTCCACGGTGAAACGGCCCTCCACCAGCCGCGCGCGTTCCGCCATGATCTCCAGGCCGTGCGAGTCGTCCCGGCGGGAGCGGATGCCGTGTCCGTCGTCGACGACCACGATCTCTGCCCGTGGCGGGTCGACGGTGCACTGCACCTCGATCAGGTTGGCCTCCGCGTGCCGGACGGCGTTGTTCATGGCCTCCTGGGCGATCCTCAGCAGCTCCGCCTCGACCGCGGGCCGCAGCCGCTGGGTGCTCTCGTCGAGAGTCACCTGGATGGGCACTCCCGAACCGGTGCTCAGGTGTCGGGCGAGTGCGCCGATCGCGGTGCCCAGGCTCTCGTTCTCACCCACGCTGGTGCGCAGGGTCTGGACCGAGCGCCGGACCTCACCCACGACACCGCTGAGCCGCTCGCGGAGCACCTGGAGCCGCAGCGCAAGCTCCGGGGAGTCGGTCTCGGCCATCAGGTCGTCGACGAGGTAGCCGAGCGAGGCCATCTCCTGGGCCACGCCGTCGTGCATCTCGCGGGCCAGCCGGCGCCGCTCCTCGGCGGTGGCGGCATCGCGGAACGCGGCGAAGAGCAGCGCCGTGTCCAGGTGTACGACGTCCGGCTCGAGGGTGGCCGAGAGCACGCTGAGAGTGTGCTGGAGGCCCAGGGCGTCGGGGTCGAGGCCGGGGGAGAGGAAGCCCGAGACCACGGCCACCGTGCCCGCTCCGCTGCTGAGCGGCAGTGCGAACGCGTGCGCCTGGACCATGATCGCCCGATGTCGGAAGGCACGGTCGGCGAGGTCCTCGGACTCCCGCACCTCCTCGTCGGAGGCGCCGTGGTCGTTGATGATCGGGGTGAGCCGCTCGCCGCGAGGCACGTGCACCACGACGCCGCGAACCGGCAGCTCGTCGTGCACGGCGCTGGCGATGCTGGCGGCGAGGCTCACCGGCTCGAGGCCGCGACTCAGGCTGTCGGACAGGCCGATCAGCTCGCGGATCAGCGCCTGCGCGTTGCGGTAGGAGTCCAGGGGGTCGGCGGGCTCGCGGTAGGTCGCGTGGATGAAGGTGCCGATCATCGCCAGGCCCAGGCTGAAGATCGCCCAGGTGAGGATGCTCGTCGCCGCAGGGACGGTGATGCCCCCGGTGACGAGCAGGACGACACCGGCCACCCCGACCAGCTCGGCGACCAGGGACGCCACGGCGCCCCGGGCGCCGAGGCGCAGGGCCGCCGTGAACGGCGGGAAGGCCATCGCGGTGAGGATCTGGAAGGTCTGTTCCAGCGCCAGGCCGCACGCCAGGCCGACGAGGACTCCCTCGACCAGGACGGTGGGCACGGCCGGCATGGCCATCCGCTCGGCCGCCGTCACTGCCAGCCACACGCAGCCGATGCTGACGACCGCCAGGATCGACGTGGTGTCGCCTGCCAGCACGCTGGCCACCAACAGCGCGATCAGGGCGAAACCGCGGGTGGTGCCGGCCAGGAAGTCGTACTGACGCGGCGACCGTTCGGGCATCAGTTCAATCCGCTGAAGTTGTCCATGATGTGGATCGCCGCCGGCCCCATCACGACGAGGAAGAGGGCGGGCAGGATGCAGAAGATCAGCGGGATGGTCATCTTGACCGGCACCTGTTGGGCCTTCTCCTCCGCCCGCTGGCGGCGTTTGACGCGCATCTCGGAGGACTGCACGCGCAGCACGTTGGCGATCGGGATGCCGAACGCGTCGGCCTGGACCATCGCGCTCACGAACGACTTGAGCTCCGGCAGGTTCGTGCGTTCGGCGAGCGCGCGGAGCGCCTCCCCGCGTGACGAACCGATCTGCATCTCCCTCAGCACGCGCGAGAACTCGTCCGCGAGCGGTCCCTCGGTGTTGTGCGCCACCTGCTGCACCGCCGCGTCGAAGCCGAGACCCGACTCGACGGAGATGGTCAGCAGGTCGATGGCGTCGGGCAGCTCGCGCTGCATCCGCTTGGAGCGGTCGTAGGTGCGCTGGTAGAGGTACATGCTCGGGGCGAAGAAGCCGGCAACGGTGGCTCCCGCGACGATCACCAGCTTGGCGGTGAAGCTGCCGAGCAGGAACGAGAACAACAGCCCGCCGACGAAACCACCCATGGCTCCGACGACCTTGCCGCTCATCACCCGGTCCACGGTCCATCCGGGCGGGTTGCCGGCCAGGTCGAGCTTGCGACGGATCCTCTCGGCGCTGTCGCTGCCGGACAGGCGGCGGCCCAGACCGGAGAACCGGTTCTGCAGCGGGATCAGCACCCGTTCGCTGAACGACTTGTCGAGCTCCGAGGTGAGCTCGGACGGCGCGGTGGTCATCGCCTCGATGAGCTCGATCGAGCGCGCGACCCCGGTGCTCGGGGCGGCGTTGCGGAGCGCCGCGCCGGCGAGCCCGAGGGCGGCGAAGACGAGCAGCACGCCCATGATGAAGAGCATCGTCACGACTCAGACCTCCACCTTCACGATGCGGGACATCCAGAAGGCGCCCACGCCGAGGATCACGGCACCGCCGGCGAGCATCAGCCACCCGAGGGGACGCGAGAACAACACGCTGACGTAGTCCCACCGGGTGAGCACCAGGTAGATCAGGAACAAGGGCGGCAGACCGCCCAGCACGAACGCCGACAGCTTGCCCTCAGCGGCGAGGGCGGCCACCTGTCGACGCATGTACTCGCGCTCGCGGATCGTGCCCGCAACCGTGTCGAGCAGCTCGGCCAGGTTGCCGCCGACCTTGCGCTGGATGTTGATCGCCATCACGACCCACTCGAAGTCCCGGCTGTCGTAGCGCTCGGCCACTCCCGACATGGCGGTCTCCAGGTTCACGCCGAGCCGAGTCTCGACCAGGACGCGCCGGAACTCCGACGAGATCGGTTCGCTGCCTTCGCTGACGATCGTGTCGATCGACTGCGCCAGCGAGAGACCGGCGGTCAGCGAGCCCGACATCAGCTGCAGGGTGTCGGGCAGGCCCCGGTTGAAGGCCTTGCGACGCTTCTTGCGCTTCCTGCCGAGCCACAACCAGGGGAGTACGGCACCACCGACGAGGAACAGCAGACCGATGAAGAGCTTGCCGCCGCCCAGGAGCGTGCCGACGAAACCGGCGGCAAGGGTGATTCCGGTGTGGATGAGGAGCCATTCCGAGGCGTTGAGCTGGCTGCCGGCGCCCTCGAGCCGCGCGTTGATGCGCATCTCCATGCTCTTGTTGCGCTTGAGGAGCTGGGCGGCCGCGGACTTCGCCCCGGCGAACTGGTCCTCGGCCGTCACGGCGTGCTGCCCGCCCGAGCCCGTCCGCCCCGAGGTGTACATGTTCACCGTTTCCTCGGCGGACATCTCGCGGGGCTTCGGGATGGCCATCGCCAGCACGCCGAGAAGCCCCAGGCCCAGGGCGGCCAGGCCGACCCACAAGGACCAGGAGGGGAGGTCGATGACCAGTGGGGAGACGTTCATCGCAGGCCCCGCGAGAAGATCATCGGATCCACGGTGACGTTGGAGTGGGTCATCTTCTCCAGGAACTTCGGTCGCAGGCCGGTCGGTACCAGACCGCCGAGGGCCCGGCCCTGGTGGTCGAAGCCCGCCGCGTGGTCGTAGACGAAGATGTCCTGGAGGGTGATGATGTCGCCCTCCATCGACTCCACCTCGGTCACGTGGGTGACCCGGCGGGAGCCGTCCTTGAAGCGGGTCTGGTGCACGATCAGGTCGACGGCCGAGGAGACCTGCTCGCGGATGGCCCGTACAGGGAGGTCCATCCCGGCCATCAGCACCATGGTCTCCATGCGGGACAGCGTGTCGCGCGGACCGTTGGAGTGCAGGGTGCAGATCGAGCCGTCGTGGCCGGTGTTCATCGCCTGCAGCATGTCCAGGGCCGAGGAGTCGCGGACCTCACCGACGATGATGCGGTCGGGGCGCATGCGGAGGGCGTTCTTGACGAGGTCGCGGATGGTCACCGAGCCCTTGCCCTCGATGTTGTTGGGGCGTGACTCCAGTCGCACCACGTGGTCCTGCTTGAGCTGGAGCTCTGCAGCGTCCTCGATGGTGACGATGCGCTCGTCGTTCGGGATGAACGACGACAGCACGTTCAGGGTGGTGGTCTTCCCTGCACCGGTGCTCCCGGACACGATGATGTTGAGCCGGCCACGCACGCACGCGTCCAGGAAGTCGGCGGTCTTGTCCGAGATCGAGCCGAAGTCGATCAGGTTGTGCACCGTCAGCGGGTCGGCGGCGAACTTGCGGATGGTCAGCGCCGAGCCGTCGATGGAGAGCGGCGGGATCACGGCATTGACACGCGAGCCGTCAGGCAGGCGGGCGTCCACCATCGGGCTGGACTCGTCGACGCGCCGGCCGATGCGCGACACGATCTTGTCGATGGTCCGGCGCAGGTGGGCCTCGTCGGCGAACTGCGCCTTCACCGGCTGCAGGCGTCCATCCTTCTCCAGGTAGATCTGGTCGTGGCCGTTGACCATGATCTCGGTGACGTCCACGTCGCGCAGGAAGGGTTCGATCGGGCCGTATCCCAGGATGTCGTCGCTGATCTCCTGGGTGACCTTCTGCCGGTCGGCGTTGCTGATGGGGCGGTCCTGGCGCGACAGCACGTCCGAGAGCACCTGCCGGACCCGGCCCTCGAGGTCGGCCTGGTCGACGTCGGCGGCGTAGAGGTGCGGGCCGAGCTGCTTGACCAGCTCGGCGTGCACGACGCTCTTGATCTCTTCGAGCCGCTCCTGGTCCGTGCTCATCCCGCGGCGGCGCGAGACCGGCTCGGGCGTCTTGGGTGCCTGACGACGGCGCGCCTCGGAGTCGGCGCCGGAGTAGGTCGTGGAGGAGTGGCTTCCGCCGCCCGCCGCCTGCCCATCGGCTCCGGGCGGGGTCTGGCCGGCCGGGGCGGGGCCCGGGTCCGTCGCAGTCCCTGGGCCGGCGGGTCCTGGGGCCTGCGGGTCGGCGTCGGGCGAGGGAGCGGGCGCGTCCCCCTGAGCCGCCTGCTCCGCCTGACGGCGGGCGGCGGCCAAGCGCTCGGCAAGGCTGCTCATCTGGGGTCCCCTCGGAGTTGTGAGCGGAAGGAGCGAAGCGGGAGGAGCGAGCACGTTCGTGGGTTCATGCGGACTACCTCCTGATCCTGAACATTCCGCGCGAACGGCGGTCGCCGTCGGCGTCGGCGTGACGACCAGGTTCGCCGGCCCCGGGGGCCGTGACCGGGTCACCGGTGAACATGGCCGCCAGGTTGCGGATGGCGGCGCTCGACGGGTGGTGCGGGGTGGAAGTGAGGATCGGGACGCCGGAGTTGGTCGACGCGGCGATGTCGATGGAGGTGGTGATCTGGGTGGAGATGTCCATCCCCAGGATCGACTCCACCTTCTGGGCGTCGATGCCGACGGCGTCGTCGGCCCGGTTGAGGAGCAGGTGTCGGTGTCCCCGGCCGATGTTCAGCATCTCGAGGGTGTCCAGGGCGACCTTGACGTTCTTGAGCGTCGGCACGTCGAGGGTCGCGATGATCACGCACTCGTCGCTCTCCTCGAGCGTGGTCAACGTCTGCTCGTCGAAGGCCGGCGCGGTGTCGACCACGATGTAGTCGAACATCGTGCGAAGGGTGGCCAGGGTCTGGCTGATCAGGGCCGGGGACACCCGCTCCCGTACGTCGGGGTGGCTCGGCGCCGGGAGCACCTTGAGGGAGTCCTGGTAGCGGGCCAGCAGCGAGTCCAGGAGGGCGACGTCGACGTTGCCCTCCGAGCCGATCGCATGCTCGATCGTGTGGGTGGGGAACAGCTGCAGCGTGATCGCGACGTCGCCGAAAGCGAGGTCGAAGTCGACCAGGCAGACCTGGCGGTTGCCCTTGTCGGTCAACGCCAGGGCCAGGTTGACCGCGATCGTCGTCTTCCCGACACCGCCCTTGGGCGAGAAGACCGAGATGACCGCTCCATGGTGCTCGGACGCCGCAGGACCCCGCAGCGCGATCGAGAACTGGTGCGCCCGGGTCACCGCTCCCGCGATGCTGTCGAGATCGTTGAGCGCGACGACCTCCCGGGCCCCTGCCTGCATGGCGCGGGCCAGGGTCTGGGTGTCGAAGCTCTCGCGGACCAGGACCACCCCGGTCATCGGCCGGCTGACGCGTAGCCCCTCCGAGACGGTGAGGGCCTCGTCGAAGCGGACGTTGGGACCGAGGACGACGACGTACTCGGTCTGGTGCTGGGAAAGCCAAGGAAGCAGCCGGTCGGTGGAGTCGACGGACTGGCACCCGGGCGGGAGCGCGCCCAGGAGCCGGCGGACGGCGCCGCTGTCGGGATCGACGATGACGGGCATGGATTACCTTCCGAATGGGTAGATCAGGGGAGCACGTCGGTGCCGGTGGTGGCCGGGCTGTCGCCGACGTTGCTGTCCTTGGTGAGCAGGGCGAACGTCACGTCGAGCGTCTTGGAAGCGAGGATGACCTTCTGGGCCTCCTCCTGGGTGAGCGCCAGCGTCAGCAGCGTGCGGGGCAGCTGCTCGGTCTGCTGGGTGCCATCGGTGGTGGTGGTCGTCGTGGTGACCGGCGTGGTGCTGCCGACGCCGAGGACCGTGACCCGATCCAGGAGCATCATGGTGCGCGGACCCGTCGGCGCCCCGCCCGCGGTGGTGGCCGCTCCGCTGTCACCGGCCTCGGTCACGAAGATCGCGACGTCCGACCCGGGGTTGACGAAGCCGGCCACCCGGTCAGGGTCGGTCAGGTTGACCGAGATCGCCAGCTTGCCCTCGGGGATGCCCAGGGGCGACGCGGCGTCGGCAGCGTTGGTCCCGAACTTGTCGGAGACGATCTGCTCGCCCGGGTAGATGTTCTGCAGGGCGACGGTGCCCTTGAGGACGTCGGCGTCGGACTCGACGCCCGCGAGCAGCTCGCTGCGCGGGACGCCTGTGGTCTCGATCTTGCCGGCGTCCAGGGCGTCGTCGTAGCTCTCGCCGGACGCGATCGCCTGGCTGGCGGTCAGCACCTGGACGGTGTCGACGCTGTCCTGGGCACGCGCGTCAGCGGTGCGGACGTAGAGGAAGACGAGGAGAGTGCCGAGTGCTGCGACGACTGCGGCGATGATGAGGAGGATCCTGCGGCGATCCATCGGCGTTGCCCTTTCGGTGCCTGGCGGTCGACCCAGCGGTCCCCACCGCTGGAGTGGCTTGCGGCGGAGGTGCGGACGATTGAAGTTCGGGTCCAGCGGGCCGGGGGGTGGCTCGCCGCTCGAATCGTAAAGGCGGGCTTCGGGACCTTGGGGCGTTTTTGTAAAGAAAAGAGCCTGGGGACCCACCCGTCCTGGGTCGGGGTGACCCCGGGTGGGTCAGGTTCCGTAGAGGTCGGCCACCTCGTCGCGGTGCTCGCGCATCACGATGTCGCGCTTGAGCTTGAGGCTGGGGGTGAGCTGGCCACCCTCCTCGGTCCACTGCTCGGACAGCACGACGTACTTGCGGATGGACTCCGCCTTGGACACCGCCTTGTTGGCCTCGGCCACCGCCCCGTCGATCTCCGAGCGCAGGTCAGGGTCGTCGACGAGGACAGCTAGGTCGGTGCTCTTGCCGTGGGACCGGGCCCACGCGCCGACGGCATCGGCGTCCAGGGTGACCAGCGCGGCGATGAACGGCCGCCCGTCCCCGACCACCAGGCACTGGTCGACCAGGTGGTGGGCCCGGAGCCGGTCCTCGAGGACCGCAGGGGCGACGTTCTTGCCGCCGGCCGTGACCAGGATCTCCTTCTTGCGGCCGGTGATCCGGACGAACCCCTCGTCGTCGATCTCGCCGATGTCACCGGTGTGGAACCAGCCGTCGCGTTCGAGCACCTCGGCGGTGGCTGACTCGTTGTGCCAGTACCCCGCGAACACCTGGCCGCCCCGGAACAGCAGCTCCCCGTCGTCGGCAACGCGGACGGTCGTCCCCGGCAGCGGCCGGCCGACGGTGCCGACCTTCGTGGCCGCGGGCGTGTTGACGGTGAGGGCGGCGGTCGTCTCGGTCAGCCCGTAGCCCTCGAGCACGGTCAGGCCGATGCCGCGGTAGAAGTGGCCCAGCCGCTCGCCGAGCGGGGCGCCACCGGAGACGGCGTACACGCAGCGGCCGCCGAGGGCCGCGCGCAGCCGGGCGTAGACGAGCCGGGAGAACGCCGCGTGCTGGGCGCGCACGGCCAGCGAGACCTTGCCCTTCTCCTGGCCCCGGGACCAGGCCATCGCCACCTCCGCCGAGCGGTCGAAGATCCGGCCGCGGCCGTCGGCGGTGGCGTTCTGGGAGGCGGTGTTGAAGATCTTCTCGAACACGCGGGGGACCGCCAGCACGAACGTCGGCTGGAACTGCCCGAGGTCGCGCACCAGGTTCTTCACGTCGGCGCTGTGCCCGAGCCGGACCCGCTGCTTGATCGCGCCCACCTGGATGATCCGTGCGAACACGTGGGCCAGGGGGAGGAAGAGCAGGGTCGAGGCGCCCGGGGCGAACAGCTCGTCGAGCTCCTCGACCGCGACGCCGAGCTCGGTCATGAAGTTGCCGTGGGTGAGCATGCAGCCCTTGGGTCGTCCGGTCGTGCCCGAGGTGTAGATGATGGTGGCCAGGTCGAGCGGTGTCGCCGTCGTCCGCCGCGCCTCCAGCTCGTCGTCGGAGATGTCCGCGCCGAGCCGGGTCAGCACGTCGACGGCGTTGTCCTCGATCGACCAGACGTGCCGCAGGTCCTCGAGCCCCGCACGTACCTCCGCGATCCGGGCCAGGTGCGTCGGGCCCCTCGGCCACCACGGCCACGGCCCCGGAGTCGCTCAGGATCCACGCCACCTGCTCGGTGGACGAGGTCTCGTAGATGGGCACGCTGACCGCGCCGGCGAACCAGGTCGCGTAGTCCAGCAGCGTCCACTCGTAGCGCGTCCGCGAGATCAGGGCGATCCGGTCACCGGCCACGACGCCGGCGGCCATCAGGCCCTTCGCCACCCCTCGCACCTGCGCCAGGAACTCGGCGGCGGTCACGTCCTGCCACTCCTCCGACCCGGGCGTACGGCGCGCCAGGACGGCGTCGTCGGGCGCCTCAGTGGCGTTGCGCACCACGTCTTCGGTGAGGTTCCCGGTGCCGGGGACGGCGACGGACAGGGGGTGGAGAACTCGCGCACGCCGGACTCCTGAGGCCCTGGAGCGGATCGGCCCGGTCGTCGGTCTGGTGGGCCAGGGGCGAGGCTACCGTCCGGCGCGGGGGTGCCCATCGGCTAGGCTCGCGGAGCCGTACGGCGCCCGGGAAATCGACCGGGCCCGAGAAGCTGGAAGGCTCCCCCTGATGGCCGAGCAGACCTCCTCGTCGATCGTCATCGACGCGCCGCCTGCTGCCGTGATGGACGTGATCGCCGACTTCCCGCCGTACCCCGTGTGGGCCAAGGGAGTGAAGGAGGCCACCGTCCGGGTCGAGGGGACCGGAGGGCGCGCCGCGAGGTCTTCTTCTCCCTCGACGTGTCGCCGATCAAGGACGAGTACACCCTCGCCTACGTCTGGAACGGCGACCGCGACGTCTCCTGGACGCTCGCCGAGGGGAAGATGCTCCGCGCCCTGGACGGCGCCTACCTGCTCCGCGACCTCGGCGACGGCTCCACCGAGGTGACCTACCGACTGGCCCTGGACGTCTCGATCCCGCTCATCGGGATGATCAAGCGCAAGGGCGAGAAGATCCTCATCGACACCGCGCTGAAGGGGCTGAAGCAGCGCGTCGAGTCGCTCCCCGACCCGGCCGGCACCCGTGCGGGTCCTCCTGTTCACCGGCAAGGGCGGCGTCGGCAAGTCGACGCTCGCCGCGGGGACGGCCGCGCTCGCGGCCGCGGCCGGGCACCGCACGCTGGTGCTCTCGACCGATGCCGCCCACTCGCTGGCCGACGCCCTGGGCGTCGCGCGGCGCGCGGGCTGCGCGAGCCGGTCGAGGTCGAGGAGCGGCTCTGGGTGCAGCAGGTGGACGCGCAGCTGCGGTTCGAGCAGTCGTGGTCCGACGTCCAGCGCTACCTGCTCTCGGTGCTCGAGGCCGCCGGCGTGGACCCGGTCGCCGCCGAGGAGCTGACCGTGCGTGCCGGGCGCCGAGGAGGTGCTCGCCCTGCTCGAGCTGCGCGACCACGCCGCGTCCGGCCGCTGGGACGTGGTGGTCGTGGACTGCGCCCCGACGGCGGAGACCCTGCGGCTGCTGGCCCTGCCGGAGGCCCTGGGCTGGTACATCGACCGCGTCCTCCCCGTCGAGCGCCGCGTGGTCAAGGCCCTGCGGCCGGTGCTCACCCGCGCGGCGGGCGTGCCGATGCCGGGGGACTCCGTCTTCGACGCCGTCGTGCGGCTGCACGCCGAGCTCGACGAGGTGCGCACGCTCCTCACCGGCGCCCAGGCGTCGGTGCGGATCGTGCTGACGCCGGAGTCCGTGGTGCTGGCCGAGGCCCGCCGGTCCTGGACCACGCTGTCCCTCTACGGCTACCGCGTCGACGGCGTGCTGGCCAACCGCATCTTCCCCGCCGAGGACGCCGACGACTGGCGCGCGGGCTGGGTGCTGGCGCAGGACGCCGTGCTGGCCGAGGTGGAGGAGTCCTTCGCCGGCCTGCCCCTGTGGCGCGCGGAGTACCGGCCGCGGGAACCCGTCGGCGTCGCCGCGCTGCGGGACCTCGCGGCCGCGAGCGTACGACGGGTCGGACCCGCTCGCCGTACCTGCCGGGGGCGGGCCCTTCCGCGTCACGTCGGGGGCGGCACGGCACCGTGCTGCACCTGGCCCTGCCCCTCGCCGGCAGCGCCGACGTCGATCTCGCGCGCAACGGCGACGACCTGGTCGTGACCGTGGGGTCGTATCGTCGGCTGCTCACCGTGCCGGCAGGGCTGGCCCGGCACCGGGTGGCCGGCGCCCGCGTCGAGGACGGGGAGCTGCAAGTGAGGTTCACGGCGCCGGCGGAGAGGGTCGAGGGGTGAGCGAGTCCGACGGCCCGACGGCCCCGACGAGGCGGTCGGGTCCGTCGGCCGACGAGGCCGCCAGGCTCCTGGGCGCGGTCGCCGACTGGGCGCGCGACGGCCGGCGACGGACCTGCGGCTGGGGACCGCCTTCGCGGGCCTCGCCGGCGGCGCCGCCCACGACGTCGACGCGCACCTGGCCACCGGATGCGGAGGAGTGCCGTTACTGCCCGGTCTGCCGGAGCGATCCGGGTCTTCCGTGCGGCCTCGCCCGAGGTGAGGGAGCACCTGACCACTGCGGCGACGTCGCTGGCGCAGGCCGCCGCCGCCCTGTTGGCGACCGACGTGCGCCGCCAAGGCCGCGACGCCGGCGTCGAGCACATCGACCTCGACGGGGAGTGGCCGGACGACGAGGGCCCGGAGGGCGACGAGTGACCCTCGCGTGCGGCGTCGACGTGGGCGGGACCAAGATCCTGGGCGGCGTCGTCGACGAGGCCGGGACGGTCCTCGAGGGCTCGAGGTCGAGTCGCCGGCCACCGACGTGCCCGCGATCGTCGGGACCATCGCCCGGCTGGTCACCGAGCTCGCCGGGCGGCACGACCTGGCGGCCGTCGGCGTCGGCGCCGCCGGCTACATCGACGGCTCGAGGTCGGTGGTCCGGTTCGCGCCGCAACCTGGCGTGGCGCGACCTCGACCTCCGGGCCGCGCTGGAGGAGCCGGGTCGGGTTGCCGGTCGTGGTCGAGAACGACGCCAACGCGGCCGCGTGGGGCGAGTTCCGACACGGCTCCGGGGCGGACGTCGAGGACCTGCTGCTGGTGACCGTCGGCACCGGGGTCGGAGGCGGTGTGGTGCTCGGCGGACGGCTGTAGCGCGGCGCCTTCGGCGTGGCGGGGAGGTCGGGCACATCCGGGTGGTGCCGGAGGGCATCCCGTGCGGCTGCGGCAACCTCGGCTGCTTGGAGCCGTACGGCAGCGGCCGGGCCCTGGTCCGCGAGGCGCGGGCCGGTGCGGCCGACGGGTCGCCGCTCGCCCGGACCCTCCTCGACCGGGCCGGCGGAGACCCGGACGGCATCACCGGACCGATGATCACGGCCGCGCCCGCGAGGGCGACCCGTTCTCCGTCGGCTGCTCGCCGCGTCGGCACCTGGTTGGGCGAGGGGATCGCGTCGGTCGCCGCGGTGCTCGACCCCGCCGTCGTCCTGATCGGCGGCGGCGTGGCTGCTGCCGGCGACCTCCTGCTGGACCCGGTCAGGGAGGCGTTCGGCGCGGCAGCTCACCGGGCGCGGCCACCGTCCGCTCGCCGAGTTCCGGCTCGCCGCGCTGGGCAACCGGGCCGGGCTGATCGGCGTCGGCCGACCTCGCCCGCGAGCCCTGAGGGCCGGCGGACAGCGGCTACAGCACGGCGCCGTCGTCGAAGGGGTCGCGCGGCCCGCGCGGCATCTGCGCCACCAGGTAGCCGAAGCCGCCCAGGAACGCCCCGACCAACAGCCACGCCACGATCGTCGGCAGCCGGACCTGGAGCAGGGTGGCCAGCAGGAGCAGCAGCGGCGACACCAGGACGCCGGCCCAGGCGGCCAGGCGGTCCATCGGCAGCCGGGGCAGCGGAGGCGGGGGCGGTGGCACGAAGCGTTCCTCGAGCCAGCCGCCGTCGAGCTCGGGGTGCCGCTCGGGCTCGGGCGGGGCGGCGGGCCGCTCGATCCGGGGTTCCGGCCGGGGCTCGGGGCGGGGCTCGGGCGCGGGCCGGGTCGGCGCGGTCGCCGCCCGGGTTGGTCGCGGTCTGTCGGACGACGGCGCTCGTCGACGGGCTCGTCGAGTCGGGCGGTCGCCGTAGTTGGCGATGATGTCCGCCCAGGCGGCGTCCTCGTCCTGGGATGCCCCGGCACGTGACTACCGTGACGGCTCGGCGGAGCTGCGGCAGCACGTAGCAGCTGGTCGGCACGCCTGCGAGCCGGGCGGTCGCGGTCACCCGGGCGACGAAGGCTGCGGACTCCTCGAAGATCAGCGGGGCGTCGTTGTCGAGGGTGGCGACGTGGTAGCTGTCCTCGAGCAGCCGCTCGGTCACGTCGCGGCTGGAGACCCGGCTCGTGATGATGGGCGCGGAGGTCTCGTCGACCGTGTGGTCCTCGACCGAGCGGAACAGCAGCACCGGTTGCGTGATCCGCGGCAGGTCGGCGATCAGCGGCTTCCACTCGCGCACGAAGCGAGTGCAGCGCCTTGAGGGGCGTCTTGGGGTAGGGCAGCTCGTTGCCGCCCGGCTTCTTGATGTCGTTGCCGATCGCCGGGAACCCGCCGACGACGTGCTTGAGGACGGGCAGGGCCAGCAGGTCCTTGCGCTTGCTGGCCAGCGCGGGGTTGACCAGCACCACGCCGGCGACCTGGTCGCCGCGGTCGGCCGCGAGCCGCAGCACCAGCGCGCCGCCCATCGACAGCCCGCCGAGCGACCACCGCGTCGACGTCCGCGCGGAGCCGGTCGAAGGTCGCGCCGATCTCGGGCGTACCAGTGCGGTCCACGTCGTGGTGTTGGCGTCCTCCCACGTGGTGCCGTGGCCGGGCAGCAGCGGCACCTCCACGGCGTACCCCCGGTCGGCGAGGTACTCGCCCCCAGGGCCGCATCGAGACGGGGTTGCCGGTGAACCCGTGGCTGAGCAGCACGCCGATGCGCCGGCCGCCGGTCAGCTCGGGTCGCGCCGCGGCGGAGAGGGTGCGGAGGGCCTCGGCGGGCAGGGGAGTGGACGGCGTCATGGGCGGCATTGTGCACGCAACGGGGGTCTAGGCTGACGACCGAGGTGCGACGTCGGGAGGCGGTCACGGACGTCACTGGCTCGGGAGGAGGCGCGCGGCTTGTTCTACTGGTTCCTCAAGTGGATCGCGCTCGGGTCCGTTCCTGCGGGTCATCTTCCGGCCGGTCATCGAGGGCGCCGAGAACGTGCCGGACGACGGGCCCGCGATCCTGGCCAGCAACCACCTCTCCTACGCCGACTGGCTGTTCATGCCGCTGACCCTGCCGCGCCGGGTCACCTTCGTCGCCAAGGCCGAGTACTTCACCACGCCCGGGCTCAAGGGCTGGTTCCAGCGCAAGTTCTTCGCGGGGTCGGGACAGGTGCCGATCGACCGCACGTCGGCATCGGCCGCCGAGGGCGCGCTGTCCTCGGCGCGCAAGATCCTCGCCGAGGGCGACCTGTTCGGCATCTACCCCGAGGGCACGCGCTCCTTCGACGGCAGCCTCTACCGCGGCAAGACCGGCGTCGCCCGGCTGGCCCTGGAGACCCGGGTGCCCGTCATCCCGGTCGCCGTCGTCGGCACCGACGTGGTGGCCCCGCCCGGCAAGACCTTCGGCCGGATCACCCGTCCGCTGGTGCGCTTCGGGAAGCCGCTGGACTTCAGCCGCTACGAGGGCATGGAGAACGACCGCTACATCCTGCGTTCGGTGACCGACGAGATCATGTACGAGATCATGCGGCTCTCCGGCCAGGAGTACGTCGACACCTACGCCTCGAAGGCCAAGGAGCTCGCCGCGAAGGCCAAGGAGGAGGCCAAGGAGGAGGCCCGGCGTGCCGAGAAGGACGCCGCCGCCGACCTGGCGAGCGCGGACCCGCTCGCTGACCGGGCCGAGCAGAAGAAGGCATCCTGACCGGCTCCTGGCTCGCCTCGTACGACGACCCGGCGGCGCAGGCGGTGCAGGACCGGCTGTTCCGCGCGCTCGCCTACCTGCGGGTCGTGCTGCTGGCCAACACCGTCGGGCTCAACCTGCTCCGGCGCGACAACTTCGCGCACCCGACGGCGGGGCTGCTCGCGGTGCTCGGCCTCGCCGCGTGGACGGCGTTCGCCATCTGGGCCTACCGCGACCCGGCCCGCCGTACGCCGCCGCTGCTCATCGCCGACCTGGCGGTCGCCCTGGTCGGTCTCGGGATCACGCCCTGGATCAAGGGGCCCGACTTCGACGCGACCGTGGCGGGCTTCTGGGTGATGGGCGCGATGTTCGCCTGGGCGATCCGGTGGCGGGTGCCCGGCGGGCTGGTGGCCGCGGTGGCCCTGTGCGTGACCGACCTGCTCATCCGCGACGCCATCACGCAGAGCAACTACGGCAACCTCTTCCTGCTGATGATCGGCGGCCCGATCATCGGCTACGTCGCCGACTCCCTCCAGCGCTCCGCGATCGCGCTGGCGTCCGCCGAGCGGGCCGCGGCGACGGAGTCCGAACGCGCCCGGCTGGCCCGGGCCGTGCACGACGGCGTGCTCCAGGTGCTCGCCCTGGTCCAGCGCCGCGGCGCCGAGATCGGGGGCGAGGCCGCCGACCTGGGCGGCTCGCGGGCGAGCAGGAGACCCGGCTGCGCGCCCTGATCCGGGCCCAGGACTCGATGCGGCCGCCGGCGTTCGGGGACACGGTCGACCTGGCTGCCGAGCTGGCGCGGTTCGAGGAGCACGGCTCGGTGACGGTCTCGCTGCCCGGCCCGGCCGTCCCGCTGCCCGCGCGGACCGTCGACGAGATCGTGGCGGCGGTGGCCGCGTGCCTGGACAACGTGCTGCTGCACGTCGGCCGCAGCGCTCCCTCGTGGGTGCTGCTGGAGGCCTTCCCCGACCGGGTCGTGGTCTCGGTGCGGGACGAGGGCCCGGGCATCCCCGCCGGGCGTCTGGAGGCGGCCGTCGATGACGGCCGGCTCGGGGTGGTCGACTCGATCCGTGGTCGGATCGACCGAGCTGGGCGGCGTCGCCGAGCTGACGACCGGGGAGCTACGGCACCGAGTGGGAGCTGACCGTTCCGCGGTAGGAAGCAGAACGACGGTTGCGCTGCCCGACACCAGAGCCTGGTGGGCTGCGCAACCGCCGCGAGGTGCTACGAGTGGGTCAGTTGCCCGACGAGATCGAGCTGTTGGTGCTGGTGAACACGCCGTTGAGGGTGGTACCCAGCAGGAACACGACGGCCACGATGACGGCGGCGATGCCCGCCACCAGCAGGCCGTACTCGACGGCGGACGCTCCGCGCTCGTCCATCTTGGCGAGCCGAGCGTTGATCATGATGCGAAGGTAGTCCAGCATGATTGCTCCTGAGTGTGAGGGGATTCTGTGCGCGAAGACCGCCGGCCTGTCGCACAAACATCGTGGCTCGTCCGTCCGCTCTGCGTCCGGGGAATCGGCAGATCTCCGAAAGAGTGGGCTAGTCCTTCGGAACCGACGGATCGCGAGATGCTCGTCGGAAGGAAAAGCTCGCCGGTCTGCCGTCATCGAGTCGGCGGCACGTACGTCGCGCGCTAGTGCCCCGCACCGAAGTCGGCACGTCATTCCGCACCCCGAGCACGCACCTCGCGGCGTTGTCCGCAAGCTTGCTGGACGAACGAGTAGAGCGTCGCTCCGGCGCCTTGCGATGCACGCATCGGAGCACGGACTGACGCACTGGACTTCCGGTAGGGACACAGGCCCGACTTCCCGCCTCCGCCGCACTGACCTCCAGGCCCGGGGTGTCGGTCCGTTGGTCACTCGCGGTGCCGGTCTCGGTCGCCAGCGATGCGGCGATGCGGCGTCCGAGGAGCAGCGCGAAGCAGAACCACGGCAGCACGAGCAGCGGGCCGACGGGCCAGGTCTTCGCCATGTCGCTCAGGAACGTGTTCCTGGTCCACACGTCGGCCATCGGCAGGAACATGTCGGTCACTGAGCCGAAGGCGAAGGCGGCGAACTGCAGCGCGATGACCGGCACCACCAGGACGCGCGCGATGCGGCCCATCCGCGGAGCTGTCACGGCGTAGGCAGGCGCCGCGCCCACGATCAGCTCGAGGCTGTAGCGGTAGCCGTAGAAGCTGTCGCCGCCGTGCCCGGGCCCGATCCACCCTTGGAGGAGGACGTAGGCCAGGGAGCCGAACAGGAGGCCGCGGGCCCAGTCCGGGACGTCGGACCAGCCGCGCACGACCGCTGGGAGGAGCAGGAGGAAGACGGGGGTCCACAGGAAGATGCCGCGGTCGGGGGCGATGAACAGGGTCAGCACGCTGCTGAGGTGGTGCCAGCCCGTGACCTGGACCTCCGCGATGACGTCGCTGCCGTAGGACGCCATCGGGTTCCACGAGCCGTTCCACCACTTCGTCCACGCCGAGAAGAGGCCGAGGCCGGCGAGGCTCCAGATGCCGATGACGAGGGTGATGCGCGGCGAGCGACGGGCCCAGCCGACCGTCAGGCCGAGCACGCCGACGATGAGGGCCGCGTGCAGGCGACCCCAGAGGGTGACGCCGCCGAACACGCCGACCAGCCACCATCGGCCGGTCGCCGATGCCCAGGCCATGCCGCAGATGCCGAGGATGCACACGGTGTGGCCCCACAGAGCGTCCGCGGCGATCGTCCACACCGGCGTCGCCAGGCCCAGGACGGCACAGGTGAGGAGAGCGTGCCGCGGGGGCACGATCTTCCGGAGCGCCAGGAACATCAGGGCCATCGCGGCGGCCGTCACGACGGCGGCCGTGAGCGAGGCAGGGACCACGGTCATGTGGTCGGACTGGGCGATCCAGTAGGCCGGGAGGGCGATCGCGATCACCCCGGGGAAGCGCCTGATGATCGTCTGGCCGTCGCTGTCGGTCCGGATCCACGTGGGGGACTGGGGGTTGCCCTCCAGGCCGGGCATCGTGGTCCCGTCGAGCCAGTGGTGACCGGTGTGCACGAGGTTCCAGGCGGCGTAGTTGCCGGTGTAGTAGTCCCAGGACCCGTCACCGTGGCGCGCGGTCAGTGCGTAGATCGCGAGCAGGCCCAGGAAGAGGAGGAGGGGCAGGATCCAGGTGCGCGTCGCGAGCGCGCGCCGCACTCCGGCTGACCGTGGATCCACGCCGTCCATCCTCGTTGATCGTCCGGAGGCGTGCGGCGGATCCACCGAAACGGCTCCCAGAGCCCTCGGAGCCGTATGTCTACCCTCGGGTCGT
>CAVZFO010000017.1:0-66241 GCA_963774575.1 uncultured Actinomycetota bacterium
ACCGTCAGGGCAGGTTCGACAACCTGCGCCGGATCGAGACCCTCGACCCAGAGGTCGACGCCGACGATGGCTCCTGGCGCTCACCAGCCGCCACGACTTCCCGTGGGACTACCAGCAGGGCACCGGCATCGCGTTCATGCGCGACTACGGCATCCCGTCGATCGCGGCCCTGCTCGATCGCACGGGCGAGTTCGAGCACCACGGCGTCAAGAGGTACGACGACACCTTGCTGGTCGGCGACGAGGCCACCATCGAGGGCATCGACAGCCCCCGGTCACACGCGGCCCTGCGCCGGCTCAACGCCATCCACGGCCACTACAGAGATCGCCGAGCACGAATTCCACTACGTGCTGGCCACGACCATCGTCGGCCCGGTCGAGTGGATCCGGGCCTACGGCTGGCGGGACCTGCACCCCCACGAGCCCGCGGCGATCGCGCGCGTGACGACACGGTTCGGCGAGCTGATGGGGCTCAAGGGCCTGCCGGACCACGAGTACGACGGCTACGCGACGCTTCTACGGGACTACGAGGCCGCCCACTTCGCGCACACGCCGGAGGCGACGCGGCTGGCCGAGGCCGCCATCCGGATCGGCCGTGCCACGGCACCGCTGCCGCTCAAGCCACTCACCCGGCGGGTGGCCGTCGCGATGATGGACGAGCCGCTGCGCGAGGCACTCGGGATGTCGCGCCAGCCGGCGTGGCTCGTGGCCGCGCTAAAACGTGCGCTCCGCCTGCGAGCGAGGGTGCTGCGGCACCTCGCCGCGCCGCGACGCACGGCCTTACCGCCACCAGCCCGACGACCTACCCGCACGGCCACACGTTGGCCGACCTCGGCCCCGCGTCGATGCTGGCGCACCTCAACGGGGCCGAGGGACCGGCTACTTCGTCACCGTGACGTCGAAGGACCGGCTGCCGAGGTCGAAGGAGCTGTCGACCCCCGGCGTCGGCACGCTGCCGGTTAACCGAGTGGAACTCAACCCGGTAGGTGTTCGGCTTGAGCCAGCCCACGGTCGAAGCCTTCAGGTCCGCCTGGAAGAAGTCCTTCTTGGGGTCGTAGCGGATCAGCGACGTCGATACGGCAGTCCAGCCCGGTTCGACGGTGGGGGCGATCCTGTGGAACCGGATCTGGACCCGCCCGGCCGTCAGGAGGGCGGCGGCCTGGGAGTCGGTCAGGAGGGCGCCTGCCACCCCGAGCACGGAGACCTTGACCGGCGTGGTGCCGGTCGCGCTGGTGGTCGTCGTGGGCGACACCGGTGAGACGAACTCACCGATCCGGTACTGCGCCGCCATCGTCACCACGGCGTTGGTCGCACCGGCCGCACTCATGGTGAGCAGGAAGGAGCCCTCGACCGCCTTGGCCGTCATCGTCGGCGCTGTCGCCACCCCGAGGGCGTTGGTGACGACCTGGACCGTCGTCATCGGGTTGGTGTTCGACCCGCCCGGGAAGATCGCCGCGGGTGCGCCCGACGGCAGGGTGAACGTGACCGGCACTCCGGCGACGTTGCCCAGGGCGTCGGTGACCTTGACGGACAAGGACCCAAGGCGGCGCCCGCCGGCGTCGTCAGCGAGTTGACCGACGGTGTGATGACCAGTCCGGCCAACGTGAACGTCTTGGAAGCACTGTCCTTGATGTCTTCCCCGACATACCTGATCAGGTCCACCTTCAGCGTCAGCACCCCACCCCGGGACCTTGCCCGTCCCGGGCTGGCTGAAGGCCGAGAGCCGACCGCTGGCGTCCGTGGTACCGCTGCCGGAGTAGAGGGTCGCCCCGGCCCGCGAGACACTCCACCTCACCAAGCGACCGACCGGGTGGGCCCCACTGGCGTCCGTGACCACCGCGGCCACCCCGAGGGGCGCCGCGCTGGACTGTGTTGCTGGGACCAGGGCGATCGTGGCCGTGTCGATGGTGACCATCATCGTGGCGGTGTCCTTCACGGCGGCACCGGACAGGGTGCGCAGCCCGCCTTCACCGTCAGCACTCCCTCAGGGATCCCCTGGGGGCCTGCGGGCGCGGAGACCCGGCCGTCGGCTCCGGTCGTGCTGGTGGCGGAGTAGAGCGTGGCCCCGCCCCTCGAGACGGTCCAGGTGATCTGCCGTCCGGCCGACGGAGCCGCGCTGGCGTCCTTGACGACAGCGACGACACCCAGGGGCGCCGCGCTGGACGGCGTGCCTGTCTCCAGCGTGACCTTGGAGGTGTCCATGGTGACCGTGGTAAGGGATGTCCGAATGTCACATACTGGAGAACGTGAGCTAGCTCCGCCTTTGACCGTCAGCACTCCCCTCCTCGTACCGCACCAGCGTTGCTGGGCGCCGTGATCCGACCAGTTAGCGTCGGTCGTGCCGGTGGCGGAGTACAGCGTGGGTTGCGCCCTTCGACACGGTCCACCTCACCGAACGACCGGCCCAGGGGGCCCCGCTCGCGTCCTTGACGACGGCGGTGACGCCGAGGGGCGACGTGCTGGACGGTGGCGTGACAGGTTGTTCGATGGCGATCGTGGAGGTATCGACGTCCACGGCCGTGTCCGTAGGCCGAGACCAGGCCGTCTGGTGCCGAGGATGGCTGCCACGACCGTGAACAGCCCGGCCGGTGGGCGCGTGCAGGGCGCCACCCGGCACGGTGAGCACCGCGTTGCCGCCCGGTGTCCCCCCGTGGCGATGATCGTCTCGAAGCGGGTCGTGGTCCCCCTGCACCACCGTGAACCGGACTGTCGCGGCCGGCCACGGGTGGGGCGTCGGGCTGCTTCGACGTGGGCACTGACCCCCAGCGGGGAGGCCGGGCATCGGGGCAGACTCTGGTTAGCACCTTGACACTCTGGCCGTGTCGACGCCATCGCCCTGGGGGCTGACGGGGTAGCCGTCGCCCTCGGCCGTGTCGAGGCCGACGGCGCCCACGCCGTTGGCGGCCTGGACGATGAACCGCACGTCCTGACGGACCTGTCCGGCGGCAGGCGTCCAGGGTGCCGGTCCACACGGGTCGAGTCCTCGGCGTCCTGCACGAGGTCGATCGAGCGCCAGTGCCCGTACCCCGCCGTCGCCGGGACCACCGGTCCAGGTGACCCAGACCTGCTGCACGCCGGCCGACGGGTCGCCGGTGACCCGGGCGCAGAACGTCACACTTGCCGTCGGCGCCACGGTGCCCTGGACGTCGCTGATGCCGGCGCCGCCGCGAGCGACGGCTGGTCCGGCCCGAACGCCTCGCTGTCGGTGCCGGAGTAGAACAGCCGGAAACCGAGTTGTCGTAGGCGCGCTCGGTGTCCGTGGTCAGTTCGGTCGTCGCCGAGCGCCGGAGCCGGTACTGCGCGGGCGTGAGGATCAGCGACGTGCGGCCGCTCGCGCCCAGGGCCCCGAAGTAGTTCGGCGTCGCCAGCCGCTGCGGGAAGAAGGCATCCGAGTCGAAGGCCGTGTTGGGCGTGGCGCCCTCGACGGCCGGCGAGCCGGTCAACGGCAGCAGGTCGTCGGTGTCGGTGTAGTCGCCGTGACGGAAGCCGACACCGCGCAGCACCAGGTCCGGCAGACCGGCTCCATCCGGTGTGACGTCGACGATCTGCTTCGGCAGGGCCGGGACGCCGGGCTGGACGGTGACGCCGTCGCAGGCCCTCACGCCAGGACATCTGCGGCGGAAGACCCAGTGCCGCGGCCTCCGGCGAGTCCTTGGTGTGTCGGTGGCCGTCGTTCGTCGGCGTCGAGCGGGGTGTCCACGTCGAGGTCGTCGGCGTACAGGCCGAGGGTCTGACCCGGGCCGGTGGTCACCGCCGTCGGTGAGGCAGCGGACGCCTGGGAGTCGAGCGGGGCCCGGCCGGGCGCGTCGAAGCCGGTCATCGGCAGGCCGTAAAGCGTGGCCTCGAGAACGGCCTTCTGGTCGATGCCCGACAGGGTGGTCAGGGACGCGAGGTAGTCCTGCTTCGCCAGCGCGAGCGCGGTGCCGATCGCGACGGCGGGGTCGGCCGGACCCGTGCCCTCGCGCAGGCGCTTGGCGAGATCGAGGTAGAGGCGCTCGCTGTACTCGAGGAAGTCGGTGTCGCCGTACTGGTAGCCGGTGCCGCCGATCAGGACGGCGTGCTGCTGGGCCATCCGCTGGGTCCAGTCGAACGGTGATTGACACCGGGGCCGGCCGTCGCCGTCGACGATGTTGTAGCCGGAGTGGCAGCCGGCGCTGAGCACCAGGGTGTCGGTGAGCTTGCCGGCGTTGGCGCCGGCGTGGGCCAGCTCGGTCGGCGTCGAACGTGTTGTCCTCGTCGAAGTCGGCGGCCAGGGTGTCGTTGGCGCTGAAGTGACCGGCCAGGTAGACCAGGTCGTGGTGGCTGACCGAGCAGCTTCTCGCCGAGGTCCTGGGCGCGTCCACGGTCTCGTCGCGCGGCGGTGCCCGGGTGGTGATCAGGGTGTCGTTGGCGCCGCCGGGCAGAGCGCCGTGCGAACTCGTGTGTCGACGCGTTGGCCGCGTCGGCGAGGAAGTCGTAGCCGGTGACCAGCGAGGCCCGTCGCCGCGAGCGGCAGCGCGCCGTCGTGGGACGCCTTGAGCTGCCGAGGTAGTGGCGACCGTCGACTCGATCTCCTCCGGCGTCTTCACCAGCCGGCCGACCGCGAGGTCGGGCACCGGCATCGTCGATGCCGCCGATGGTGACCACGGTGTCCGAGCCGTAGGCGTCCTGGCTGAGGACCTGGTCCTGGGCTCAGGCTGGCGCCGCGACGGCGAGTCGTCCTCATCGGCGGGACGAACTGGCTCTCCTGGCCGAGGCCGGACGTGTCGGGGTAGCGGAAGAACGGGATGACGTCGTCGCCGCCCGCGATCACGACGTACTTCGCGTCGTTGTGCGTTGCGGTAGCCGTCGACGATGTCCTTGATGGCGTCGGCGACCAGGTTGATGGCGTAGGGGCAGTCGGGATGACGCGGCTGACCTGCGGCCCGGAGATCGTGGACCCGCTGCGACTGGCTCACGTCGACCACGACGCCGTCGGTCGCTGCGGCCAGGTCGCGCAGCGACTCCATGTAGACGTCGTACGGGTCGTCGGCGACCTCGGGGTCGTCCGTCGCCGACGAACGTTGTTGGTGTCGGTGAGGATGACGGTGCTCACGCCCGCGTCGCCCGGTCGGGGGCGAGGGTCGGCGGCACGTCGGCGGTCGGTGAGCCCCACGCAGTCCTCGCCGCCCTCGATGTCGAGGGTCAGGTGGAACGGCGTGTCCGCGTCGAACGCCTGGTCGTCGTGGCCCTGCACCCGGACGTAGAAGTAGCCGTCGGTGTTGCCCGTCGAGGCCGACACCATCTCGCTGCGGCTCGCCGGACCGGTGTTCGACCGACACCGTCAGCAGGGTCAGGTCCTGGGCGCCGGAGAAGGCGTCGCGGAAGCGCGGCGTTCGGACGACGAGGTCGGGCGCGTAGGAGTCGGGCGCGTAGACGCGGGGCGCGTAGACCCGCGGCGCGTAGACCCGGGGCGCGTAGACCCGCGGCGCGTAGACCCGCGGCGCGTAGACCCGGGGCGCGTAGACCCGCGGGGCGAATTCGCGGCGTGTCGACGGCGTCGCCGGAGGTCGGTACCGAGGCGACGTCGCGTAGTCCGGCACCTGGGTGTTCGCCGGCGGGGCGCCGCTGGCGGACGCAGCCGCGAGCTCGGCCAGGCTCGGCGCCGTTGCTGAGCCGGTCGAAGCTGTCGCCGATGTCGCCGTACAGCGCGAGGTCGTAGTCCTCGGGGGGCTGGGCAGCGTCACGGTCGACCTTCTGACCGGGGACGACGTGGAACTTGTACCAGCGGGCCTCGCCGGCCTCCTCGATCGTGCCGTCGCTTGACCGCGGGGCCGGCGTGCAAGGTCGGTCGGCGCCGGGCCACTGGCGGTTGTCGGTGCCGAGGGTGGCGTCGATGTAGGGACGCGTGCTGAGCGTGAAGGTGCCGCGCAGGAAGTTGTTGCTGTCGCTGTTGGAGCCGCTCGAGCCGGAAGCCGTAGCGTGTGTCCGGCGGGACGTTGTGAACGTCGCGACGTTGCCGTAGAGGAACCCGTTGGACGGTGCGTGCAGCAGCTGGCGTCCGGCGTTGACGAGGACCCGCGGTCTCGGGCGGTCGACCGGTACGCCGTTCACGATCGGCTGGAGCTGGGCGGTCACGCTGAACCAGGCGTGCAGGCCCTGCCAGGTCCACGGGACCTTGATCGGATGCCGGGGCTGGCGCGGCGGCGCGTCGCGGTGAAGTCCCAGGATGGACGCCGACGCCGGCGTTGTGGCGCGTTGTAGGTCAACGCGGCTGCGGCGGCCGTGCCGTCGGACACCGAGCCGGGCACCGTCGCCGGCACCGGCCGGCGCGTCCAGCCCGGGTCGACCGGGACCGGCCTGCGCCGGCGGGCGACGCCGCGGTCGTCGGCCCCGGCGAGGGCCGCGAGCAGCGACGACCAGAGCGCGACGCCGCGACGACGGCGCCGCCGGCGCGACGAGGCGAACGGTAATCCTGACGTGCGGACAGACGTGACCACAGCCTCCAGCCCCCCTGGACAAGCTCTCCCCGACCTTCGGCCGAGTCCGGTGCTCCCGAGAGCGGCTCGTCACGATACCTGAGCAATCCCAAGGCGGAACTGTTCGGAAACCGACAGTTGACGCGACGGGAGGTCTGGACGCGGTCAGTCCGCCGAGCAGGAGCCGCGGTCCGTCCACGACGGCGTCCAGCGAGGCCGCGCGACCCGGAGACGGCGGCCTCGTCGAGCATCGCCGCCGAGGTCCGGGCGCGGGCCGGGGCCAGGGCCTCGGCCAGGGCCGCCTCGGTGGGCGGGAAGCGCGGGGCGCCGATCTCCTCGCGGAGCGCCCTCGGCGGCCGCGAGCAGGGACACCGCCTCGGCGTCGCCCTCCGGGCCCCGGGCGAGCAGCCAGACCGCGACGTCCTCGAAGAGGTGCGCGAGCGACCAGCGGTCGTCGTGCTCGTCGTACGCCCCGAGGGCCGGCCGCGAAGCGGCCGCCGCGGCGCCGAGGTCCCCGAGGTCGCGGCTGGTGTTGCCGAGGTTGTGGTGGCCGACGGCCGCCAGCCACTGGTCGCCGACCTCCTGGGCCAGGGCCTGCGCCTCGACGAAGCGGTCCGCGCGCCTGCGCGAGGTCGCCGCGCGACCGTCGCGAGCATGCCCATGTTGGTCAGCGAGACGCTCACGGCGCGGCGGTCGCCGAGCGCCCGGCGCCGGGCGAGGCCCTCCTCGCCGAGCCGCTCGGCCTCGTCGAGGTCGCCCTCGTCCTCGGCCACCAGGGCCAGGTTGGTGAGCAGCGCGGCCACGCCGGCCTCGTCGCCGAGGGTCTCGCGGAGGGCGAGGCTCGCTTCGTACGCCGCGCGCGCCTGGTCGGGATGCCCCTGCTGGGAGGCGAGCGTGCCGCGCAGGTGCAGCACCCGGGCCCGGCCGCGCCTCGTCCCCGACCTCGGGAACGCGTCCTCGGCCGCGGCGAGCTCGCTCTCCGCCTCGACGTACCTGCCCTGCTTGCGGGCCAGCTCGGCCGTGGCGGTCCGCGCGCGGGCGACGCCCGCGGCGTCGCCGACGGACTCCTCGGCGGCGCGCGGGCCCGGGACACCGCGTCCTCGGCCGCCGCCCAGTCACCGCCGACCTCGAGCGACTCGGCCAGCTGGAGCAGCACCTCGTTGCGCTCGTCGCGGCGCACGAGGGGCAGCAGCTGCTCGAGGTAGGAGATGGCCGCCTCGTTGGCGTACGCCGCGCGGGCGGCCTCCGCTGCCGCCAGAGGTAGTGCAGCTTCTTCGGCAGGTCGTCGCTGCGCGAGTAGTGGTAGGCGAGCAGGTCCAGGTGCCGGCGCGGGCCGTCCGGCTCGGTCTCCAGCGCGTCGCCGACCCGGCCGTGCAGCACCGAGCGCAGCGCTGAACGGCAGCGAGTCGTAGGCGACGTCCCGGGTGACCGCGTGGCCGAAGGCGAACGGCTGCCCCTCGAGGGTCCTCGAGGTCGATCAGCCGGGTCGAGGTGAGCGACACCAGGTCGCCGTGCACGACGGACTCGGGGCCGAGGTCGGGGTAGGCCGCCGCGACGAGCGGCGACCGGAACGACCGGCCGATCACGCTGGCCACCTTGACCGCGCGGCGAGGGCCCTCCGGCTGGGCGTCGATGCGGCTGAGCACCAGGCTGTGCAGGCTGGGCGGGAGCTCGAGGGCGTCGGGGTCGACCGACCCGTCCTCGCGCGCGGCGTGGGCCAGCACGTAGTCGACCAGCTGCTCGAGGTAGAAGGCGTTGCCCTCCGCCCGGCCGACGACCGTCGCGACCAGCTCGGGCGCCGGGGCGTGGCCCGTCGAGCGACCGGTGCCGCTCGGCGACCAGGGCCGCGGAGGCCTCCGCGCCCAGCCCCTCGAGCACCAGGTCGGTGACGTGCTCGCCGCGGCCGAGCGGCAGCCCGGCGTACGGCGAGCCGTCGGGGCGCGAGGTCAGCACCAGCAGCACGGAGGTCCCGGCCGACGGCCCGAGCCAGCACCTCCAGGGCGTCGCGGGAGAGCGGGTCGAGCCAGTGCGCGTCCTCGACGACGACGACCAGCGGCCCGGAGGCGCCGGCCCGGGCGACGAGCAGGCGGCGCAGCAGGTCCTCCAGGGAGGCCTTGCGCAGCTCGCCGTCGAAGGACGCGGTCAGGTCGCTGTCGGGCATCGCCAGGCCGAGCACCGGCCCGAGCAGCGGCGCCCGGGCGACCAGCCCGGGCTCGAGACGGCCGACCGCCGCGGTCACGTCCGTACGGGGTCGGCGCCGGGCCGAGGTCGAGCAGGTCGGCCCAGACGTCCCGCCACGCGGCGTACGTCGCCTCGGCCGCGAGCGGGGTCGCCTCGCCGCGGGCGACCGGCACCCCGGCGGCGACCAGGTCGGTGACCAGCTCGCCGACGAGCCGGGACTTGCCCGGTGCCGGCCTCGGCCTGCACCACCACCACCTGGCCACGGCCGGCGGCGGCCGCCTGCCAGAGCCCGCGCAGCCGGTCCAGCTCCTGCTCCCGTCCGACCATCGCGGGCAGCACGTGGGCCGGTCCCGCCCCGCGGCGCCGGGCGGCCCGCCCGGCGAGGGCGCCGGACGCGGACCGGCTGGGCGCGGCCCTTGACCATGATCGGGCGAGAGCTCCTCCCACTCGAAGCGCTCGGCCGTGGCGTCCGCGACGTCGCCGTGGACCAGACGCTGCCCGCGGGGGCGCGGGTCATCAGTCGCGCCGCGAGGTTGACCGCGTCGCCGAGGCAGCAGAACGTACGCCGTTCGGCGGTGCCCGTAGGTGCCGCTGCGCAGCCGGCCGGTGGCCACCCCCACCTGCACGTCGGTGACGGGCACGTCCTCGGCGACCTCGAGCAGCCGCAGCGCCGCCTCGCAGGCCCGGGTCGGCGTCGTCCTCGTGGGCGATCGGCGCGCCGAAGACGCCGTAGAGATAGGCGCCCTTGTCGCCGATGGTGAGCTGCAGGACGTATCCGCCCTGCTCGTCGAGGGCGAGCTGGGCCCGGGTGACGAAGGCGTCGAGGACGGCCGGCGCCTCCGGGTCCTGGTCGAAGTCCAGCCCGCCGAACCGGACGAACACCGGCACCGCCGGGCGCAGGTCGGCGAGGAACTCGCCGCGACCGGCCACCATCCGCTCCCAGACCGGGGGCAGCAGCCACTGGCGCGCGGTCTCGTCGGGCAGCTGCGGCCACTGGGGCGGCGTGTCGGGCGGGAACGGCTCGGCGACGAGCGAGTCGACCACCCCGACCTCTCCCAGCTCGCCGTCCCGCACGTCGTGCAGCACGACCCGGTCGCCGAGGGAGGCCAGCGTCCCCGCGTCCAGCACGACCTCGCCGGACCGGGACTGCTGCTCGGCGGCGGCCAGCGAGTCCATGAGCGCGCCGGCCAGCACGTCGATGAGCTGGACGCGCGGGTCCCCGACGACGAAGCGGTGGACCTCGCCCACCGCCACCGCGACCTTCACGCCCAGCGTGATCGGCACCCCGCCCGGGGTCTGCACCACCCCGACCCGGGCCATCACCTGCTGCATGGCCAGTCCGCACGCCATCGCACGGGTGCCGTCGTCACCGTCGATCCAGGCCGTCACCGCGTCCCCGCTGAAGTAGACGACGCTGCCGTCCCACACGTGGAGCGGCTCCATCAGCGCGGCGAAGATGCGGTCCAGCGTGGCCGACAGCTCCTCCGCACCGCGCCGGCCGCCGAGCTCGCGGGCCAGCGCCTCGGTCAGCGGCGTGAAGCCCGAGATGTCGACGAACACCGCCGCCCCGTGAGCGCGCCGCGGCAGGTCCTCTCCGCGCGCGAGCGCGCGGCGGCGGTCATCCGGGGATGTACGCCTGGGGGTTGTCCCCTGGCATCAGCGCGGGCATCGCGCCCATCGTGTCACCTCGCCGCGACCGCCTTGCTCCGTGACAGTCCCACTGTCACGATCGAGGGCATGAGCCGCGCGATCTTCGAGCCCGAGCACGAGGCCTTCCGCGAGTCCGTCGGCACCTTCCTCGACAAGGAGGTCGTGCCCTTCCACGACCAGTGGGAGCGCGACGGCATCGTGGACCGCGAGGTCTGGGCGAAGGCCGGCGCCCAGGGCCTGCTCGGGCTCCAGCTCGAGGAGGAGTACGGCGGCGGGGGCACGACCGACTTCCGCTACAACGCCGTCATCGGCGAGGAGATGACCCGGCGCGGCGTCTACGGGGCGGCGTTCCCGCTGTTCAACGACATGATCGCGCCGTACCTCGTGGCGAGCGCGTCGGAGGAGCAGCGGCGCCGGTGGTTCCCCGGCCTCTGCTCGGGCGAGACCATCGCCGCGATCGCGATGAGCGAGCCGGGCGCCGGCTCCGACCTCCAGGGCATCCGGACCACGGCCGTCGACGCGGGCGACCACTACGTGCTCAACGGCCAGAAGACCTTCATCTCCAACGGCATCCTGGCCGACCTGGTCGTCGTGGTCGCGCGCACCGACCCCGACGCCGGCCACCAGGGCATCTCGCTGCTGGTGGTCGAGCGCGGGATGGACGGCTTCGAGCGCGGCCGCAACCTGGACAAGATCGGCCAGCACGCCCAGGACACCGCCGAGCTGTTCTTCGGCGACGTGCGGGTGCCCAAGGAGAACCTGCTCGGCGAGGAGGGCCAGGGCTTCGTCTACCTGATGACGAACCTCTCGCAGGAGCGGCTCTCGATCGCGGTCTCCGCCGCGACGGCCTGCGAGGTCGATGGTCGAGGATGACGCTGTCGTACGCCAAGGACCGGACGGCGTTCGGCCGGCCGATCGGGAAGTTCCAGCACAACCGGTTCGTGATCGCCGAGATGGCCACCGAGGCGCACATCGCCCGGGTGTTCGTCGACGACTGCCTCGCCCGGCACGTGCGCGGCGAGCTGGACGCCAAGACCGCCTCGATGGCGAAGTACTGGGTCACCGAGCTCCAGAACAAGCTGGTCGACCGCGGGGTGCAGATGCACGGCGGGTACGGCTACATGCGGAGTACCCGATCGCGCGGGCGTTCGTGAACAGCCGCGTGCAGACCATCTACGGCGGCACCACCGAGATCCAGAAGGAGATCATCGGTCGATCCCTCGGGCTGTGACCGATTTCGGTGCGGATGTCACAAATCGTCCGCGTCAGGCGTCGTATGACCGCGAACCCCGATGAGTTCAGCCAACCTTTCGGGGTCTGTTCGGGGAATACCCGGATGACGACTGTCCCCGCCTCGTGATGGAGTTATCCCATGCATCGTCAGATCGCCGGCAAGCTCACCGGCCGCGTCACCAAGTGGATCGTCCTCGCCGCCTGGATCGCGATCCTGGTCGTCGCGAGCGGGTTCGCCTCCAAGCTCACCGACGTCCAGAACAACGAGGCCGCGTCCTGGCTGCCGTCCAGCGCCGAGTCGACCAAGGCGCTCGACAAGCTCGACCCCGCTTCCAGGACGAGAACGACATCCCGACGATCGTCGTCTACTACCGCGACGGCGGCCTGACCCAGGACGACCTGGCGGCGATCCAGGCAACCAGGTGGCCGACATCCAGGCCATGGACGGGGTCGTCGGGCAACGTGCCAGGGGCCGATCCCGTCGGCGGACGGCGCGGTGGCCCAGACGATCGTCACCTACAACTTCGGCAAGAACGGCTGGAACGACCTCCCCGACACCGCCGACAAGGTCCGCGAGATCGCGGCCATCGACGGCGTCACCGTCCACATCGCCGGCGCCGGCGGCCAGGCGGCCGACTCGGCCGAGGCGTTCGCGGGCATCGACGGCACGCTGCTGTTCGCCAGCCTGGGTGTCGTGATCCTGATCCTGCTGTTCACCTACCGCAGCCCGATGCTCTGGATGCTGCCGATCTTCTCCGCCGTGGTCGCGCTGATGACCAGCGAGGCCGTCATCTACTTCCTCGCCAAGAACTTCGGCCTCACGGTCAACGGGCAGAGCCAGGGCATCCTGACCGTGCTCGTGGTCGGAGCCGGCACCGACTACGCCCTGCTGCTGGTCGCCCGATATCGAGAGGAGCTGCGCCGTCACGAGGACCGGCACGAGGCGATGGCGTTCGCCCTGCACCGCGCCGCGCCGGCGATCTTCGCCAGCGCCGGCACCGTCGTGGTCGGCATGCTCTGCCTCGTGCCTGGCCGAGATGAACTCCACCGCCGGGCTCGGACCGGTCAACGCGATCGGCGTCGCGGTCACCCTGCTGGTGATGGTGACGCTGCTGCCGGCGCTGCTCGTCATCATCGGGCGCTGGGTCTTCTGGCCGCAGCGGCCCGGCCTTCGCGCTCCGCCGAGCCGACGTCCACCGGCTTCTGGGCCCGGGTGGGCCAGCGCATCGCGCCCCGGCCGCGCCAGGTCTGGGTCGGCACCGCCCTGGTCCTCGGTGTCGCCTGCCTCGGCATGCTTCCAGCTCGACGCCTCCGGGCTCAACACCGACGACCAGTACACCAAGGAGTTCGACAGCCTCAAGGGCCAGTCGCTGCTGACTCGAGCACGGGCTGGTCGACACGTCCAACCCGCATCCAGGTCGTCTCCAACGCGACCAGCAGCAGCGGTGGCCGACGCGCTGGCCACGGTCCCCGGCCTGGGCGAGCCCAACACGCCATCCCGGCCGTCGGACGGGGTCGCCCTCGTCACGGCCACCGTGCCGGGCGACGTCGCCTCACCAGTCGGCCTTCGACCTGGTCGAAGCAGGTCCGCGACGCCGTGCACGGGGTCGACGGGGCCGACGCGCTGGTCGGCGGCACCTCGGCGATCTACCTGGACATCCAGACGGCCTCGCACCGCGACAACCTGGTGATCATCCCGGTCGTGCTCCTCGTGGTGATGCTGATCCTGATGCTGCTGCTGCGCGCCCTGATCTCGCCGCTGATCCTGATCGCGACGGTGATCCTGTCCTTCGGCACCGCCCTGGGCCTGTCGACCTTGCTCTTCCAGGAGGTCTACACGCGGCTCTTCGACCACGGCAACGGCTTCAACCATGCCGACGCGTCGTTCCCCTTGTTCGTGTTCGTGTTCCTCGTCGCGCTGGGCATCGACTACAACATCTTCCTGATGACCCGGGTGCGCGAGGAGACCGCGGACTGCGGGGCACCCGTCAAGGGCTCGCTGGTCGCCCTGTCGGCCACCGGGCGGCGTGATCACCTCGGCGGGCCTGGTGCTGGCGGCGACGTTCGCGGTGCTCGGCACGCTGCCGCTGGTGTTCCTCGCGGAGATGGGCACGGCCGTCGCGCTGGGCGTCATCCTCGACACCATGATCGTGCGCTCGGTGCTGGTGACGGCGCTCAACCTCGACCTCGGGGAGCAAGATCTGGTGGCCGAGCAAGCTCGACCGCGGCGACCCGCCCACGCGAGCTGCCCGAGTCCCGAGGCAGGAGGATGCCCTGGCCCACTGAGGCCGGGCAGCGCTCGACCCGTGCGCCGGCTCCCCCGGTCGCCCTACCCTGGGCGGCATGGGGGAGCCGGGGACCGGCGTCAGCGTGTTGCTACGGCTGTGGGAACAGTCGGGGCGGCGGCTGCGTGAGCGCTGCCGTGGGCTGACCGACGAGGAGTACTTCTGGGAGCCGGTCCCGGACTGCTGGAACATCCGTCCCGACGAGACGCACGTGGGCGGCTGGTCCTACGAGTACGAGTTCGCCCCCGCGGACCCGGCACCGCTGACCACCATCGGCTGGCGGCTGGTCCACATCACCGCCGGCAACCTCCTCTACTGGAACCACGGGTGGGGTGACGCGACGCTGACCTTTCCCGACGTACTGGTCCCGCACACCGCCGACGAGGCGCTGGCCGCCTGGCGGGACAGCCGGGTGCCCATCACCGCCTGGCTGGCCGACGCCACCGACGACGACCTGGCCGAGGAGCTCCCCAGCCACCTGCCGGAGCGGACCCTGGCGGCCGGCGACCAGCTGCGCGCCCTGGTCGACGAGCAGATCCACCACGGCGCCGAGATCGCGCTGCTGCGAGACCTGTTCGTCCGCCCGCACGCCGACCACCACACCGACCGGCCGCTGGCCGCGGTCGATGATTCCTGACGAATCGCTCAGCGAGCCGCGAGGTGGACGGGCAGCGACTCCAGGCCGTAGACGATGGAACGGTCGTGGTAGACCAGCTCGGACGGGTCGACGGCCAGCGCGAGGTCGGGGAACCGGCGCGCCAGGGCGGGGTACGCCGCCCGCAGCTCCATCCGCGCCAGCTCGGCGCCGACGCAGCGGTGGAAGCCGTGCCCGAACGCCAGGTGCGAGGCCGTCGACTGGGTCGGGTCGAAGCCGCCGCCGTGGTAGCTGCGCGGGTCGCGGTTGGCCGCGGGCAGGTGGGCGAGCACCACCGCGCCCTTCTTGATCCTTTGCCCGGCGAGCACCACGTCCTGCTTGGCGAACCGCGGGAAGGAGATCTGGACGACGGCCAGGTGCCGCAGCAGCTCGTCGACGATCGGGCCCACCGACTCGTCCTCGGCGATCAGGCGCTCCCACACGTCGGGGCGTTCGAGCAGCACGGCCGTGCCGAGCTCCGAGCATGGAGGCGCTGGTCTCGAGGCCGC
Source organism: uncultured Actinomycetota bacterium (assembly GCA_963774575.1). Taxonomy (GTDB): domain Bacteria; phylum Actinomycetota; class Actinomycetes; order Propionibacteriales; family Nocardioidaceae; genus Nocardioides. Next base: position 14,929 of record CAVZFO010000017.1, read on the forward strand.
CGGTGAACGCGCCGTCCGCGAGGCCGGCCAGGTCGAAGTCGGTGATCTCGTCGCCGTGCTCGCGGATGATCTGGCCGATCAGACCGGGCCCGGGGTCGAGGCGCTGCCGGGCCGTCTCCTCGAACAGGAACTGTCGCGAGCCGGCCACCGCGCCGACGGTGCCGATGCCGCCGCCGGTCACGTCGAACCGGGCGCTGGCCATCGAGCGGAACTTCTCGCGCTCGTCGGGCGGCAGGCCCAGCAGCTCGCAGATGACGAGGAACGGCACCGGGAAGGCGAACGTCTGGGCCAGGTCGACCGTTGAGCCGTCGGCGCCCATCCGGGCCGGTCTCGTCGAGCTGGTCCTCGATGATCCGCTCGATCGCGGGCTTGAGCCGGGCGAGCCGGCGCATCGTGAACTCGGGCGTCAGCAGCTTGCGCAGCCGGGTGTGGTCGGGCGGGTCGGTGAAGCCGAGGCCGCCGATGTCGGAGTCCCCGGCCTTGCCCATGTAGGGCCGGATGTCGGTGGAGTAGGACGTCTGGTCGGCCAGCAGCTCGCGGACCTCCGCGTCGCCGGTCACCACCCACACCTCGACGCCGAGGAAGGTCACCACCTTCGCCACGGGGCCCTTGGCCTCGCGCAGCTCGAGCACCCGGTCGACGGGTTCGATGCCGTCGCGCTTCAGCGGCCAGGTCAGCCGCTCGGGCACCCGGTCGAGCCGGCTCAGGTCGACGCCGGGACTGCGCGCCACCAGGGCGCGGCGTACCCGCGACCGCACCGCTTCCAGCAGCAACGCCACGCCGTCCTCCGGACCCTCGGATCTCCAACCTGCACGAATGGTACGCAACCCGTGACCCGAATCGGCGCCGCCCCGGCCCGTGATCAGGGAGCGTTCAGGGTCATGGCACCCAGGTCAACTCACTGGTGACTCGCGGGTCACTCCCACTCGATGGTGCCCGGCGGCTTGGTGGTGATGTCCACCGTGACCCGGTTGATCTCCCGGACCTCGTTGGTGATCCGGGTCGAGATCCGCTCGAGCAGGTCGTAGGGCAGGCGGGCCCAGTCGGCGGTCATCGCGTCCTCGGAGGTGACCGGGCGCAGCACGACGGGGTGGCCGTAGGTGCGGCCGTCACCCTGGACGCCGACCGAGCGGACGTCGGCCAGCAGCACCACCGGGAACTGCCAGATGTCGCGGTCGAGGCCGGCCGCGGTGAGCTCCGCGCGGGCGATCGCGTCGGCCTGGCGCAGGATGTCGAGGCGCTCGCGGGTGACCTCGCCGATGATCCGGATGCCGAGGCCGGGGCCGGGGAACGGCTGGCGCCACACCATCGTCGGCGGCAGGCCCGAGCTGCTCGCCGACCAGCCGGACCTCGTCCTTGAACAGGGTGCGCAGCGGCTCGACCAGCTCGAACTGCAGGTCGTCGGGCAGGCCGCCGACGTTGTGGTGGGACTTGATGGTCGAGGTGCCGGCCCCGCCGCCGGACTCCACGACGTCGGGGTAGAGCGTGCCCTGGACGAGGTACGCCGTGTCCTGGGCACCGCTCGTGCGGCGTCACCGAACACGCGGACCTCGGCGGCCTCGAAGATCCGGATGAACTCCCGGCCGATGATCTTGCGCTTCTCCTCGGGGTCGACGATGCCCTCGAGCGCGCCCAGGAACTGGTCGCCCGCGTCGACGACGTCGAGGGAGTCGAAGACCGCCTCGAAGTCGCGCGCGTACCTGCTCGGTCTCGCCGAGCCGCATCATCCCGTGGTCGACGTAGACGCAGGTCAGCCGGTCGCCGATGGCCCGCTGCACGATCGCGGCGGCCACCGCCGAGTCGACCCCGCCGGACAGCGCGCAGATCGCCCGCCCCTCGCCGATCTGGGCCCGGATCGCCTCGACCTGCTCCTCGACGATGTTGAGCATCGTCCAGGTCGGCCGGCAGCCGGCGATGTCGAGCAGGAAGTGCTCGAGCACCTCCTGGCCGTGCTCGGTGTGCAGCACCTCGGGGTGCCACTGGACGCCGGCGAGCCCGCGGCCGACGTCCTCGAAGGCCGCCACCGGCGTGCCGGCCGTCGAGGCCAGCAGCGTGAAGCCCTCGGGCGCCGCCGTGACCGAGTCGCCGTGGGACATCCAGACGCTGTGGTGGCCGGGGAGGCCGGCCAGCAGCGTGCCGCCGTCGACGACGTCCACCGGGGTGCGGCCGTACTCGCGGGAGCCGGTCGGCGACACGGTGCCGCCGAGGGCCTGGGCCATGATCTGGAAGCCGTAGCACATGCCGAACACCGGCACGCCGGCCTCGAACAGCCCCCGTCGATGGAGGGTGCGCCCGGCTCGTAGACCGACGACGGGCCGCCCGACAGGACGACCGCCTTCGGCTGCCGGGCGAGCATCTCCGCGACCGGCATCGTGTGCGGCACGATCTCGGAGTAGACCTTGGCCTCGCGCACCCGCCGGGCGATCAGCTGGGCGTACTGCGCCCCGAAATCGACCACCAGGACCAGGTCGTGCTCGGACATGTGAGCGACCCTAGCCGGGCACGACGGAGGAGTGCACGGCGTGGGTCGCCAGGTCGAGCAAGCGGGCGACCGAGCTCGCGAGGTCGCCACCGCGCGTCGAGACCCGGTGAGCGACCTACGAGCGGTGAGCCGCGCATTCGGCGCGCCGTCCAGAGGCAGGGCCCGGCCGGGGAGGGAGATTGGCCGGGCCCTGCTCGCCGGGTGTAGGAGCAAGCTCCACCCCCGCCGTACGGGTCCGCCCAGTGAGGGAGCACGGGTGGCGGACCCAGCCGTCCAACGACGCCATCGACGGGCGGTTACGGGGGTGACGGGCGAGATTTCGCCGTTCCTCAGGTGACCTCGACCACGGGCAGCCGCAGGGCCGCCGGGGCGGTCGGCGGGACCGCGGGCGCGTGCGGCGCGGCGGGCGAGATCCGCTCGTACGACGCACCCAGCGGCGGGCGCGGGTCGACCTCGCCCTTGTTGGGCCAGAAGGCCATCGCCCGCTCGGCCTGTGCCGTGATGGTCAGCGACGGGTTGACGCCGAGGTTGGCCGAGATCGCCGAGCCGTCGGCGACGTGCAGGCCCGGGTGCCCGTAGACCCGCTGGTAGGGGTCGATGACCCCGGTCTCGACCGACGAGCCGATGGTGCACCCGCCGATGAAGTGCGCGGTCAGCGGCCGGTTGAACGGTTCGCCGATCGAGCCGCCCGCGACGCCGCCCATCACGTCGGCCATCCGTCGGGCGGCCTCGTTGCCGGCGGGGATCCAGGTCGGGTTGGGCTCGCCGTGGCCCTGCTCGGGACGACATCACCCACCGGCCGGCGCGGTTGCGCTTGAGGAAGGTGGTGATCGAGTTGTCGCGGCTCTGCATCACCAGCGCGATGACGGTGCGTTCGGACCAGTGCCGGACGTCGTAGAGGTCCAGCACCCGCAGCTTCTGGCGCCACATCTCCCGGAGCCAGGTGCGCCAGCGTGGCGCGGGTCCCTCGTCGTCGGTGAGCACGGTCTGCAGCAGCGACATCACGTTGCTGCCCTTGCCGTAACGCACCGGCTCGATGTGGGTGTGCTCGTCGGGATGGAACGACGAGGTGATGGCCACGCCCTGGGTGTAGTCGACCGAGCTGTCCGGCGCGATGGCGCCGAGGATGGACTCGGAGTTGGTGCGCGAGAGCTCTCCGAGGCGCTCGGAGAGGTGCGGGAGGTGCCCCTCGGCCTTCATCCGGTGCAGCAGCCGCTGGGTGCCGAGCGCCGCGGCGGCCAGCACGACCTGGTCGGCCGTGAGCACGCGGGTCGGCGTCCCGGCGGCGCACCTTCGCCTTCGTGTAGCGGACGTGGACGTCGTACCCACCGTCCGCGCGCGGGGCGATCCGGGTGACCGTGGTCAGCGGCAGCACCTCGGCGCCGTTCTTCTCGGCGAGGTGGAGGTAGTTCTTGACCAGGGTGTTCTTGGCGTTGTGGCGGCAGCCGGTCATGCACTCGCCGCAGTTGCGGCACGGGTTGCGGTCGGGACCCTCGCCGCCGAAGTAGGGGTCGGCCACGGTGTCGGACGGGGTCTGGCCCGGGCCGCCGAAGAACACGCCCACGGGCGTGGGGCGGAAGGTGTCCTCCACGCCCATCTGCTGGGCCACCTGCCGCATCACCTCGTCGGCCGGGGTGTGCAGCGGGTTGGGGGTGACGCCCAGCATCCGCTTGGCCTGGTCGTAGTACGGCGCCAGCTCGGCGCGCCAGTCGGTGATGTCGCGCCAGGCCGGGTCGTCGTAGAAGGCGGGCAGCGGCTCGTAGAGCGTGTTGGCGTAGACCAGGGAGCCTCCGCCGACGCCCGCGCCGGAGAGGATCAGGCAGTCCTTGAGGACGTCGATGCGCTGGATGCCGTAGCAGCCGACCTCCGGCTGGAACAGGAAACGCCGGGTGTCGAAGGAGGTCGCGGCGAAGTCGTCGTCGGCGAACCGCGCGCCCGCCTCGAGCACGCCGACCCGGTAGCCCTTCTCGGTCAGGCGGAGCGCGGTCACCGAGCCGCCGAAGCCGGACCCGACGACCAGGACGTCGAAGTGCATCAGGGCCGGCCCAGCTTCTTCATCATCCGCAGGTTGGCGGTCATCACCTTCGCGTAGGCCGCGTCGGACATGCCGAGCATCGGCGCGAACCGGATCAGCCGCTGGGTGCCGACGGCCTGGGTCTCGGTGTAGCGGCGGATGCCCTCGGCACCCTGCCGCCGGCCGAGCCCGGACTGGCGCATGCCGCCCATCGGCGAGTCCACGCTGCCGAAGGTCGCGCCGAACGCCTCGTTGACGTTGACGGTGCCGCACTTGATGAGCCGGGCCATCGCCCGCGCCCGCGCACCGTCCTGGGAGTAGATCGAGCCGTTCAGCCCGTACTCCCCCTCGTTGGCCCTGGCGATCGCGTCGGCCTCGTCGTGGAACCGGTAGACCGACACGACCGGCCCGAAGGTCTCCGCGCCGAAGCAGGCCATGTCCGGCGTGACGCCCTCGAGGATGGTCGGCTCGAAGAAGTACGGCGCCAGGTCGGGCCGTGCCTTCCCGCCGGTGCGCACCACGGCGCCCTTGGCGACCGCGTCGTCGACGTGGGCCTGGACGGCGGTCAGCTGCTTCTGCGAGATCAGCGGGCCCATGTCGTTGCCCCAGTCGAGGGAGGCGCCGAGCGTCATCGCCTCGGTGCGGGCCACGAACCGGTCGACGAACCGGTCGTAGACCTGGTCGGCGACGAACATCCGCTCGGTCGACACGCACAGCTGACCGGCGTTCGAGAACGACGCCCGGACCGCGCCCTCGGCGGCCTTCTCGAGGTCGGCGTCGCGGAGCACCAGGATCGGGTTCTTGCCGCCGAGCTCGAGGGAGCAGCCGACCAGCCGCTCGGCACAGCCCTGGGCGATGATCCGGCCGGTCGCGGTCGACCCGGTGAAGCACACGTAGTCGGCCTCGCTCACGATCGCGCCGCCGACCTCGTCGCCGGCCCCGGCGACGACCTGCCACAGGTCGCGCGGGATCCCGGCCTCCTCGAGCAGGTGGGCGCCCAGCAGGGCGGTCAGCATGCTCTGGGCGTCGGGCTTGATCACCACGGCGTTGCCGGCCATCAGCGCCGGGATGCCGTCGCACATGGCGAGGGTGAAGGGGTAGTTCCAGGGCGCGATGATGCCGACGACTCCGAGCGGGTCGTGGTTGACGTCGATGCGGGTCAGGCCCGGGACCACGCCGGCCCGGCGCTCGGGGTCGAGGTGCTTGTGGGCGGTACGGGCGTAGTAGCGCGCCGTCAGGGCCACGTGCAGCGGCTCGTCCAGCGCGTGCTTGCGGGCCTTGCCCGACTCCCACACGATCAGGTCCAGGATCTCGTCCTGTCGGTCGAGCACCAGGTCGTGGAAGCGCAGCATCGCGGCCGAGCGCTGGTCGATCGGGGTCCGCGCCCAGGCCGTCTGCGCGCGCCGCGCCCGCCGGAACGCCTCCGTGACGTCGCCGCGGCTCGACTGCGGCACGTGGGCCAGCGGCTGCCCGGTGAGCGGCGAGGAGACGACCACGGACTCGCCGGAGGTCGAGACCACCCGCTGGGTCAGCCGGGCGGCGTGCTCGGGCTCGAACGCGAGCGTCGCGCTCGAGTCGTGCTCGGGGTCGCGCGGACCGGTCAGCAGGGGGTCAGGGTTTCCGGCGCTCATACGAGCGAGCGTAGGTGACCCCCGTCACGCCGACCACCGATCGTGGTGCTTGACACAAGGACGACATCTGTCAAGCGAGGTCGGTGGTCGAGGAGGTCGTGCAGCGACCGTCACGAGACCACCGGACAGGTTCCCTTGTCGCTCACCGGGTTTCGACGCGCTCGCGCGACCTCGTCCCTCGGTCGCGTCGCTTGCTCAACCTGGCGCCTGACCCGGACTTCGCAAGCTCAGCCCGGCGGCGCACATCAGACGATGTCGGGGGCGCGGACCCGCGCCTCGTCGGCCTCCTGGTCGGTGAGCATGGTCTGGCTCTGCCGCTCCGCCTCGACCCGGCGCAGGTAGTGGTCGACCTCCTCCTCCGTGCGGGCGTCGTCCCAGCCGAGCTCGTCGGCCATCAGCCGGGCCGTCGGGCGGGCCGCCCGCACCCCGCGGTCGAAGGTCTCGATGGAGATCCGCGTACGCCGGGTGAGCACGTCGTCGAGGTGGCGCGCCCCCTCGTGGGTGACGGCGTGCACGACCTCGGCCGTGAGGAAGTCGTCGGCGCCCTCGAGCGGCTGGGCCAGCTCCGGTCGGCCTGCCAGGAGCGCCAGCACCTCGTCGACCAGCCCGCCGTACCTCCCGAGCAGGTGGTCGATCCGGCCCACGCTCAGCCCGGCCCGTCGTGAGAGCAGCGCCCGCTGGTTGGAGCGGGCGAGGTAGCCGTCGGCGCCGGCGAGCGGGATCCGGTCGGTGATGCACTCGCGTGGCGGGCCTCCGGCGACGGCCGCCAGGCTGCGGGCGGCGGTGTCCACGGCGTCCTTGGCCATCACGCGGTAGGTCGTCAGCTTGCCGCCCGCGATCATCACCAGGCCCGCGCACGGGGGCGACCACGGTGTGCTCGCGGGAGATCCGTGACGTGGGCTCGCGGGCCCCGCGCACGAGCGGCCGGAGGCCGGCGTAGACGCCTTCCACGTCCGCGTGGTCCAGAGGCTCGCGCAGCAGCGTGTTGACGTGGGCGAGCAGGTAGTCGATGTCGGCTCGCGAGGCGGCGGGGTGCGCCTTGTCGAGGTGCCAGTCGGTGTCGGTGGTCCCGATGATCCAGTGCCGGCCCCACGGGATCACGAACAGCACCGAGGTCGCGGTCCGGGTGATGAACCCGGCCTCCGAGCGGATCCGGTCGCGGGGCACGACGAGGTGGATGCCCTTGCTGGCCTGGACGTGCAGGGCGCCGCGGCCACCGACCATGTCCTGGATCTCGTCGGTCCAGACCCCCGCGGCGTTGACCACGACCTTCGCCCGCACCTCGAGCTCGCGGCCGCTCTCCAGGTCCACGGCCCGGACGCCGACCACGCGGTCCCCCTCCCGCAGGAAGCCCACGACCCGGGTCCGGGTCGCCACCTGCGCCCCGTACGACGCCGCGGTGCGGGCCACGGCCACCACCAGCCGGGCGTCGTCGACCTGCGCGTCGTAGTAGCGGATCGCCCCGTGCAGGTCCTCGGTCCGCAGGTCCGGCGCGATCCGGGCCAGGTGGCGGCGGAACAGGTGGGCGTGCTTGGGCACGCCCATGTCGTACTTGCCGGCCATCGCCATCGCGTCGTAGAGGGCCAGCCCCGCCCCGACGTACGGGCGCTCCCAGGTGTGGTGCAGCGGGTAGAGGAACGGCACCGGCCGGACCAGGTGCGGCGCCAGCCGGGTGAGCAGCAGGCCACGCTCCTCCAGCGCCTCCCGCACCAGGCCGAAGTCGAACATCTCGAGGTAGCGCAGGCCGCCGTGGATCAGCTTGCTGCTGCGCGAGCTGGTGCCGGAGGCCAGGTCGCGCTGCTCGACCAGGCCGGTCGCGAAGCCCCGGGTGACGGCGTCCAGCGCGGTGCCGGTGCCCACGATGCCGCCGCCGACCACCAGGACGTCGAGCTCTCCCTCGGTCGCGGTCGCCGCCATCGCTGCGAGTGCGGCGTCGCGCGCCGCCGGGCTGAGCGCGCTGGCCTGGGTCACCCCTTCATCCTGCCCGAGGCGCGGATCCGTCGGGCCGACGGCCTGTTCAGACCACCACGATCCTGCTCCGATCCGGCCGCCCCCGCGGTTACGCTGCGGACCGACACGGGAGGACGCATCCGCACGTACGCCGGCATCGGACTGGTCACCAGCCTGACGCTGGCGGTGGCCTGCCTCGGCACGTTCGCGCTGGTCGACGACGGCCGACCGGGCGCTCCCGAACCGGCGGGGCTCGCCCTGGTCGGCTTCGAGACGGGTGGCCGGGCGCCTGGTTCGGCGGACGGGCCGTCGGCGCCCGACAAGGTCACCCAGGGACCGGCCTTGGCCGCGGCCGACGTGCCCGCGCGGCGCTCCGCGACCGTCGTGCTCAGCGGTGACCTGCTGTGGCACGACACCGTGTGGCGGAGCGCGGCCGCCGACCACGCCCGCACCGGCGCCGGAGGGCACTTCGACTTCGACCCGATGTTCGCGGCCCTCCGGCCGATGATCGCCGCCGCCGACCTGGCGGTGTGCCACGAGGAGGTGCCGTTCGCCGCGCCCGGGGCGCCGTACCGGAACTACCCGGTGTTCGCGGCCCGCCCGAGATCGCGTCCTGGATCGGCTCGATGGGGTGGGACGTGTGCACGACCGCGTCGAACCACGCGGTCGACCAGGGGTACGACGGGCTGGTCCGGACCGCCGACCTGCTGGAGGCCGCCGGGGTCGGGCACGTCGGTACGTTCCGCACCGCCGCCGAGCGGCGTCGCCCGGTGATCTTCACGACCGCCGCCGGGGTGCGGGTCGGCGATCGTGAGCGGCACCTACAGCCTCAACGGCTTCCCGCTTCCGGCCGGCCACGAGTGGTCGGTGTCGATGTGGGACGTGGCCGAACCTCCTCGCCCAGGCGCAGGGCCGCCCGCCAGGCGGGCGCCGACATCGTGATCGTGAAGTACCACGGCGGCAACGAGTACGACCCGATGCCCAACGCCCAGCAGGTCGCGCTGGTCCGGGCCCTCACCGCGTCGCCGTACGTCGACCTGGTCGTCGGCGAGCACGCCCACGTCGTGCAGCCCATCACCCGGTGAACGGCAAATGGGTGGTCTACGGGCTGGGCAACGCCGTGGCGCAGAGCGAGGTCGGCCGCCCCCGGGCCTACGAGGGCATCACGGTGTCGTTCACGTTCCGGGAGACCCGGCACGGGTTCGTGGTGTCGCGGGCGGCGTACGTGCCGACGTACTGGAACCACTACGCCTCGGGCCGACCCATCCGGATCCAGCGAGTGGTGCGGGCGCTGGCCCGCGGCGTGGGGGACCGCGCCCGGCTGCGAGGAGGCGCTCGCCGCCACCCGGGCGTCCGTCGACCTGCTCGGGCACGCGCGCGGGCTGGAGGTGCGGTGAGGCGGCTGCTGGCCGGCCTGCTGCTGGCGGCGGGGCTCACGGCCGCCGCGCCGGCGTACGCGTGTGCCTGCGGCGGCCTGGTCGACCAGCCCGGCGGCGACACCACGGCGAGCGGCGAGACCGCGGTGGTCGTGTGGGACGGCACCCAGGAGACCATCTCGCTCCGGCTGAGCACCCGCACCGACGCGGTCACCGCGGGCCTGCTCGTGCCCACTCCGGCCCCGGCGTCCGTCGAGCTGGGCGACGAGCAGGTGTTCACCGACCTGTCGACCGTCATCGCGCCGCAGATGGAGCAGCGCTGGCACCTGTTCGGTCCCCCGCTGCTCGGCGGCGGTGGTGGCGGCGGCGACGCGTCGGCCGGCGGACCGGGCGCGGGCATCTCCGTGCTGCGCACCGTCGACCTCGGGCCCTTGCGGGCCACCACGATCGCCACGGCCACCACGGCGGGGCTGGCCGCCTGGCTGAAGGCGAACCACTTCGTCTACTCGTTCGACCTCAAGGCCGCCGTCCAGCCCTACATCGACGAGCGCTGGAGCTTCGTCGCCGTCCAGCTCAACGCCGTGGGTCAGACCCTCCAGGGCAACCTGCCGCCCATCACGATGACGTTCCCGAGCGACACCGCGGTCTACCCGATGCGGATGTCCTCCGTCGCCGACGACCCCCAGCAGCCGCTGGTCTACGTGCTCGCCGCGCACCGGATGCTGCGCACCGACCCCGTCGCGTCCACGGCTACCCGCCCGGCCGTGCTGTTCGAGGGCCCGGTGTCCCCCGGCGACGTCACCTCGTCCACGCTGCAGGAGTGGCTGGCGACCACGCCCTACCTCTCCGCCACCTCCCAGTGGCTCCCCGAGCCCAGCGAGATCCTGTCCGACTTCACCTACCAGCAGGCCGCCGACGACACGCCGTTCCACCGGGTCGTGTACGACGAGAGCTACCTGCTGCCGGGGGACGTGGGCGCGCTGCTGGTGCTGATCCTGCTCGGCGCGGCGACCTGGCTGGTGGTCCGCCTGGTACGGCGGCAGCGAGGACCGGCCCGAGGCTAGACCCAGGTGCGCCGGCCTACTCGTCGGGCTCGTCGTCCAGGTGCGGCCCGTCCCAGGTGGACAGGCAGAAGGGATGGCCGGCCGGGTCGGCGTACACCAGGCAGTGGTCGGAGTTCGGCTGGAAGTCGAGCCGGGTGGCGCCGGCGGCGAGTGCGCGGGCTCCGGTTGCCTCGAGGTCGTCGACGAAGAAGTCGAGGTGCATCTGCATGGGTGAGTCGGCACCGGGCCACACCGGTGGGCAGAAGTCGTGGACCTGCTGGAACGCGATGAAGCCGTTGGGCCCGGACACGGTCGCCCAGTGCTCGCTCCCCTTCGGGACGCCCCCGGTGAGCTCGGCGTAGAAGATCGCCAGGGCGAGGGCGTCGGGCGCGTTCACCGTGGTCGAGCTGAGCCGGATCTCGCCGGACATCACTCGATCTCCATCGCTTCGTAGGCGGGGGACAGCTCGTCCCAGCGCCGCCGCCATGCCGGTGCCGGAGTCTGCTCCGTCCAACGCTCGGGGTGGGCCCCGGTGGCCTCCGCCAGCGAGCGCCCCAGATCCTCCAGGTGCGCCTGCCACCCGGCCCCGTGCAGGTACAACTTGTCCACCGGGAGTCCACGCTCCTCGACCACCAACCTGGTCTGCGATCCCTCCTCGGTCAGCCATGCCTCCATCTGCGACTCGTCGTCGGTGCCCGGTTCCATGGTGAGGAGCAGATGATGCGGTGCGTCGCGATGAGTGGCGGGCAAGGCCAGCGAACGCGCCCACCTGCAGGGAGCCCGGCGCTCGCGCCGGCGAACAGCCGGGCCGGACTCAGAAACGCTTGACGAACTCCGCCGCCACCTCGACCGGCTGGAAGCCGAGCCGTTCGTTGATGGACACCATGTAGCCGTTGGTCTCCCCGTTCTGCGTGGTGACCAGGGTGAGGTCGTCGCGCGCGGCCTGGACCGCGCGCAGGTTGACCGCCTTGGTGGCCAGGCCGAGCCGGTGGCCGCGGTGCTCGCGGTGCACGAAGGTGCCCCACTGGTAGACGCGGGTGCTGTCCTCGCAGCGGCAGCGCCAACGTGGAGTGGGCCACGACCTGCCGGTCGGCGGTCAAAGCGATCGTCTCGTAACGGGCTCGTCCCATGGCGTCGGTGGTCGCGATCATCTCGGCGTAGCGCTGAGGAGTGACGAGCTCCTCCTCGAAGTCCACCGCACCGGTCGGGGCGTCCACAGCGAGCTGGCCGAGCAGCACGCACAGGGACTCGACCAGGTCGTCGGGAACCGCACCGACGTGAGTCTCGATCGTGTAGTCGGCGTGGTGCCGGCGCCGCCTCGTCGATCCAGGTCTGGATCAGCTCGTCCGCCACGGGGAGGGCGAGGTGGCGGACCACCTCGTAGTTGGAGAGCTCGTAGCCGCAGGCGCTGGCGAACTGCCGGTAGGGGTGGTCGTCGCGACCCTCGAAGGGGAGGTGCGTGTCGGTCATCACCAGGGTGCGTCCCTCGTCCTTGACCGCCTGCTCGAGCCTCGCCACCAAGGCCCGCCCGATCCCTCGGCGGCGCTCGGGCACGTCGACATTCACCTCGAAGAAGCCCTTCTCGGTGTTGTCGAGCAGCAGCAGACCACAGCACGGCGTTGGCGACCATGCGGTCGCCCTCGTACACCGCGAACAGCTCATGACGCTCGCCGCTGTCGGGGGAGCGGAGGGCGGCAAGGAACTCCTGGAACGACCAGAAGGGAGCGTCCTCACGACCGTAGAGCTCGGCACGACGGGTGAGGTCGTAGAACTCGCGCATCACGCCGTCGTCCGCCACGGCGGCCTCGTCGAGCGTCCTGATGTCCACGAGGAACCAGGCTAGGAGCCTTGCGCCGCCAAGGGAAACGGAATTACCTGCGGACCCGGTGTCCCAGGTCGTCCCGGTGGTCCTCGAGCATGGTGTGGCTGGCGCGGGTGGCGTCGACCACGGCCGTGTCCAGGTCGGCGACCACGACCCCGCGTTCGGTGCCGAGGCGGGCCAGCGGCCGGCCCTCGGGGTCGTAGATCGCCGAACCGCCGCTGAAGTCACGCGTCCCGCACCGGCCGGTCAGGCCGGAGAACACGACGTACAGGCCGTTCTCGACGGCGCGGGCGGCGTAGTAGAGGTCGCGGCGGTGCTCGGCGCCGGCGAAGTACGCCGAGGAGCTGAGGTAGCCGACCGCGCCGTCCTCGGCAGCGGCGCGGGCGTGCTCGGGGAAGCAGCCGTCGTAGCAGATGGAGAGGCCCAGCTCGAGGCCGTGGACCCGGATCGACGCGCCGTGGTCGCCGGCCGTGAAGTGCCGCTTCTCGTCACCGTCGAGGTGCTGCTTGTCGTAGGGGACGTCGACGGAGCCGTCGGGCTGGACCACGACGCTGGAGAGCGTCTTGACCCCCTCGGCCTCCAGCGCGCTGCTCGCCACCACGACGGCCCCCGTCTCGCGCGCGGCGTCGAGCAACGGGTCGAGCGGCAGGTCGACCAACGCCGGCAGGGGCGCGGCGAAGACGTCGAGGTCGTAGCCGGTGAGGAAGGCCTCGGGCAGCACCACGACCTGGGCACCTTGCTCCGCGGCCTCGCGGACCAACCCGGCTGCCGTCCGTACGTTGGCACCCGGGTCCCCGGCGACGGCCTCGGCCTGCGCGGCGGCGACGGTCAGGATCATCGGATCCTCACTGGACCACGAGCTCGATCCGCTGGAACTCCTTGAGCTCGGTGTAGCCCGTCGTGGCCATGGCGCGGCGCAGGGCGCCGATGAGGTTCATGGTGCCGTCGGCCACGCGGGAGGGACCGAAGAGGATCTCCTCCAGGGTGCCGACGGTGCCGATCTCGACGCGCTGGCCGCGCGGGAGCGCATGATGGTGCGCCTCCGCTCCCCAGTGGAAGCCGCGCCCGGGCGCGTCGGTCGCGCGGGCGAACGGTGAGCCGACCATCACCGCGTCGGCGCCGCAGGCGATCGCCTTGGCGATGTCGCCGGACCTGCCGATGGAACCGTCGGCGATCACGTGCACGTAGCGACCGCCGGACTCGTCCATGTAGTCGCGACGGGCGGCAGCCACGTCGGCCACCGCACTGGCCATGGGAACCGCGACCCCGAGGACGGTCCGGGTCGTGTGCGCCGCCCCGCCCCCGAAGCCGACGAGGACCCCCGCGGCGCCGGTGCGCATCAGGTGCAGCGCGGCCTGGTAGGTCGCACACCCGCCGACGATCACCGGCACGTCGAGCTCGTAGATGAACTCCTTGAGGTTCAGCGGCTCGGACTGGCTGGACACGTGCTCCGCGCTGACCGTGGTCCCGCGGATGACGAACATGTCGACCCCCGCGTCCACCACGGTCTTGGCGAAGTGCTTGGTGCGCTGGGGCGAGAGGCTGCCGGCCACGGTGACCCCGGAGTCCCGGATCTCCTGGAGTCGCGCGGTGATCAGCTCGGGCTTGATCGGCTCGGCGTAGATCTCCTGCAGCCGCCGGGTCGCCTCGATGCCCTGCAGCTCCGCGACCTCGGCGAGCAGCGGCTCGGGCGCCTCGTAGCGGGTCCAGAGACCTTCGAGGTTCAGCACGCCGAGCCCGCCGTACTTCCCGAGGGCGATCGCGGTCTCGGGCGACATCACCGAGTCCATCGGCGCCGCGAGGATCGGCAGCTCGAACCGGTAGGCGTCGATCTGCCAGGCGACGCTGACCTCCTCGGGGTCCCGCGTCCGCCGCGAAGGCACGATCGCGATGTCGTCGAACGCGTAGGCCCGGCGCGCGCGCTTGGCCCTGCCGATCTCGATCTCGGTCACTCCGGCGTCCCCATCACGGCCGTCAGCCTATCGGCGCGCACTCGGCCGAGGTCTCCGCCGTCAGCCGAGGAAGGACAGCCGGACCTCACGGTCGGGGTTGTCGACGTTGAGGTCGACCAGGCAGATGCTCTGCCAGGTGCCCAGCGCGAGGCGGCCCCGGATCACGGGGACCGTCGCGTACGGCGGCACGAGCGCCGGCAGTACGTGCGAACGGCCGTGCCCGGGTGAGCCGTGCCGGTGCCGCCATCTGTCGTCGGCCGGCAACAGGTCGGCGAGGGCCGCCAGCAGGTCGTCGTCGGAGCCCGCCCCGGTCTCGAGGATCGCGATCCCCGCCGTTGCGTGCGGCACGAAGACGTGGAGCAAGCCGTCACCGCGTCCCGCCACGAAGTCCGCGCACGGCCGGGTCAGGTCGCGGACGGTCTCGGTGCCGCCGGTGTGGACGTCGATCGTCTGGGAGTCCATCGGCCCATCCTCGCGTGGGCCGGACTAGCGGCGGCCGGACGTCAGCGCGTCGACCGGCTGTACGGGCACCTCGTCCTGCACGCGGCCGTGCCGGACGGGGTCGACCACCAGGGTGGCGACGACCACCACCGCGAGTCCCAGGAAGGAGCCCGCGATCACGTCGGTCGGGTAGTGGCGGCCGAGGAGGACCCGGTCCAGGCAGACCACCACCCACATGACGAGTGCCGCGGTGATCAGGGCGTGCCGCAGCAGGGCGTGCGTCACCAGTCCCAGGGCCAGCACGATCAGCAGCCCCGCGAGCGCGGCGCTGGAGGTCGCGTGCCCGGAGGGGAACGACTTGCTGGTCAGCCGGCCCACGGAGTCCTGCCACTGCGGGCGGGCGCGCCCGAACGCGAGCTTCATCGCCGTGCACAGCAGGGAGGCGGACACCATCACGACCACGGCGAAGACGGCGGCCCGCACGCGTCGCCGGCTGAGCAGCACCACGACGACGAGCGTCGTCCACAGGCACATCCCGACGGTGGCGAACGCGACCTCGATCGCGCGCAGCAGGTTCATCAGCGCGGCGTGGCCGTGTGCCCAGCGCTCCGACCGCATGCCCAGGTGGTCGAACGCACCCAGGGGCGAGCGGTCCTGGGAGACCATCAGCCCGAAGGCCGTCACGACCAGGATGCACGCGACCGCGCCTACCAGCCAGGCGACGGTCGGCGAGCGGTAGCTCGGGCGTGGGGGTGTCGAGGCCATCCCCCAACCCTGGCCAGACGACCGCGTCCCGAGCCACCCCCGTCCGGGCGAGAAGGCGAAGCGCTACCGCCCGCTGTAGTTGGGCGCCTCGACCGTCATCTGCACGTCGTGGGGGTGCGACTCGGCGAGGGAGGCCTGGGTGATCCGGACGAACTTGCCCCGCTCCTGGAGCTCGGGGATGGTGCGGGCGCCGACGTAGAACATCGACTGGTTGAGGCCGCCGATGAGCTGGTGGGCCACCGCGGACAGCGGGCCGCGGTAGGCGACCTGGCCCTCGATCCCCTCGGGGACGATCTTGTCGTCGCTGGTCACCTCGGCCTGGAAGTAGCGGTCCTTGGAGTAGGACTTCTTGCCCCGGCTGGACAACGCGCTGAGAGAACCCATCCCGCGGAAGGCCTTGAACTGCTTGCCGTTGACGAAGATCAGCTCGCCGGGCGCCTCTTCGCAGCCGGCCAGCAGGGACCCGACCATCACGGTGTCGGCGCCGGCGACCAGGGCCTTGGCGATGTCGCCGGAGTACTTCAGCCCGCCGTCCGCGATCACGGGGACGCCGGCCGGCTTGCAGACGAGCGAGGCCTCGTGGACCGCGGTGACCTGGGGCACGCCGACGCCGGTGACGACGCGGGTGGTGCAGATGGCGCCGGGCCCGACGCCGACCTTCACCGCGTCCACGCCCGCATCGACGAACGCCCGGGCGCCGTCCTGGGTCGCGACGTTGCCGCCGATCACCTGGACGTGCCGGGTGGCCGGGTCGGTCTTCAGGCGGCGCACCATGTCGAGCAGCATCCGGACGTGGCCGTGGGCGGTGTCGGCGACCAGCACGTCGACCCCCGCCTCGATGAGCGTGGTGGCGCGCAGCCAGGCGTCGCCGAAGTAGCCGATGGCGGCGCCGACGAGCAGCCGTCCGTGGGCGTCGTACGACGCGTCGGGGAACTGCTCGCCCTTGACGAAGTCCTTCACGGTGATCAGTCCGCCGAGGTGGCCGGCCTCGTCGATGAGCGGGAGCCGCTCGCGCTTGTGCTGGCGGAGCAGGCGGGTGGCCTCCTCACGGCCGATCCCGATCGGAGCCGGTGACCAGCGGCATCGGGGTCATCACCTCGTCGACCTTGGTGGTCGCCCACTCGGCCACCGGCGTGAACCGCAGGTCGCGGTTGGTGATGATGCCGAGCAACCGGTTGTCGGCGTCGACCACCGGGAGGCCGGAGACGCGGTACTCCCCGCAGATCCGGTCGAGGTCCTCGAGCGTCCGGTCGGGCCCGATGGTCACCGGGTTGGAGATGATGCCGGTCTGGGTGCGCTTGACCAGGTCGACCTGGTAGGCCTGGTCCTCCACCGACAGGTTGCGGTGCAGGACCCCGATGCCGCCCTCGCGGGCCATGGCGATCGCCATCCGGCTCTCGGTGACGGTGTCCATCGCGGCGCTGACGAGCGGCGCGCGCAGGTCGATCTCGCGGGTCAGCCGCGTGGTCGTGTCGATGTCGGAGGGCGCCAGGTCGGAGAAGCCCGGCAGCAGCAGGACGTCGTCGTAGGTGAGGCCGAGGGTGGCGAACTTGTCGGGTACGCCTTCGTGAACGGAGGTCATCGGTCGGCAGGGGACCTTTCGCAGAGGTGAACCCTCAGTCTATCGGCGCCGCCCCACCGTCCTGCGCACTCCACTTCGCGCCGAGGTAGGAGAGGTCCTTCCCCACGTCCTCCCGGTAGGAGGTGTACTCCGCGTTGAAGGGGGTGCGGGCGTGGAAGGCGACCAGGTGCGGCGCGCTGACGAACACCAACCGCCCGGACGCGGAGCTGAAGAAGTCGCGGTGGTCGACCATCCGCAGGCGCTCGTCGTAGCGGCACCTGGCGCAGCCGCTCGGTGCGCGCGACGTAGACCTGCGGGCCCTTCATCACGACGGGCAGGCCGTCGACCGTGTCGCCGTACGCCCGGAGCGGCGGGAGGTGCCCCGGGAAGCAGCTCGCGCTCGTCGCCGTAGGGCCAGGTGTACCACCGCGGCAGCTCGATCAGCGTCGCGCAGATGCCGTCCACGCCGGGGTGCTCCTCGAGGAACGCCACCGCGCCGGCCAGGTCGGTGCCCGCGGTCATCACCACGTCGTCGTCGGTGACCATGACGTACGGCGTGGTGACGGCGGCGATGGCTGCGTTGCGACCCACCGCCACCCCGGAGTTGAAGGGCAGCGCCAGCACGGTGGTGCGCCCGTCCGGCGCGGCCATCGGCTCGGGCGAGTCGTCGGCCAGCACGATCCGGCCCGTGAAGGCGCGCCGGGTGGTCCGCACGAAGCGGCGCGCCGTCGCCGGGCGCAGGAAGGTCTTGGCAGTGACGGTCAGCCGCTGCGCGAGCCAGTCGTCCCGCTCCGGGTCGCGCCGGGCGCGGAGCCGGTCCGCGCCGGCGACGATGCCGAGCTGGCCGCGGACGACGAGCCGGTGGGTCACCCGCAGCGGGGCGCCGTACGGCGTCATCATCAGCCGCTTGACGCGCTCGACCCGGCTCATGCCCCGACCATGACCGGCATGTTGTCAGACCGCGTCCGACGGCGGTCGAGTTCGTCGACGGCTAGCGGTGGAGGGCGGCGAGGGGGATGCGCACCGTGAGCCGGTCGCCGGACATCCGGATCCGACCGCGCAGCCCGGCAGCGAGCACCATGGGCAGCACGGCCTGGTTGTCGGCGCGGGTGGTGAGCACCAGCTCGGCCGCCGACCGGGACGCCGCCAGCCGCACGGCCTCGGACAGCAGCCGGCTGCCGATCCCGTGCCGCCGCCAGGCGGGCTCGACCGTGAGCGTCAGCACGCACGTGTCGGGCTCGTCGAGGGCCGGCCTGATGGCGGCGGTGCCGACCGCCGTGCCGTCGACGACTGCGGTCACCTCGTTGCCGGACACGACGTACTCGGGTTCGGAGGTGGTCGGGCTGGGTGCCGGCGACTGTGCCGCGGCCCGCGCCAGCACGTCGTCGACGAGGCCCGCGAGCGCCCCGGCGCGGGTGTGCTCGGTGGCCGTGAACGGTGCCGTGCGCCGGACCTGCACCAGCACCGAGGCGACCGTGACGTCCAGGACGTCCTGGACCTGGGCCAGGTCGGCGGGCGGCCCCTCCGCCTCGGCGTCGAAGAGCCGGGCCAGCACGTCCGGGAAGCTGGCCGGCGAGGCGAGCACGGCCGCTGCGGCCTGCACGTAGCGCGTCGGTTGGTCGACCAGCGCGGCCTCCGTGCAGGCGGCGACGCTGACGGCCGAGCCTCCCGACCGCTCGACCAGCGCCGCCACGTCGGGCATCCCCCAGCCCTCGGGGGTGTCCAGGACCAGCTCGTCGGTGACCAGGTCCACTCCAGGGAACACCTGGAAGCCGAGGATGTTCACCTCGCTCGCGCCGCACTCGCTCGCCAGCCCGGCCAGGGCGCCGGGCCGGTCCGGCAGGGTCGCTCGTACACGCCACAACATGGCCCGATGGTCGCCGCCGCCGGTTTCGGGGTCGGTACGGCGGTGTTTCGCGGACGCAAACTCTGCGGTCACCGACCGGGCCCCGGCGCGGTACTCCGGTGCGGTTGGCCGGTCAGCGGGCCGCCCGCAGCGGTCAATCGCACCGGACTACCGTCTCTCGCGCAGGTTCAGGGGGTCGATTCCTCCGATCCGCCACCGGGAGGCGCGCGCGTTCGTAGCCTGACCGGATGCGTCGCTTCATCGGGATGCTGGCGGCGCTCGTCGTCCTCGGCCCCCTCACCACCGCCGTGCCCGCCGTCGTCGCGGCTGCAGAGGTTGCTCCTGCTGCGGCGCCCGGCGCACCCGCCGTGACCGTCCAGACCTACGGCGGCGGCACCGTCACCACCACGAGCATCCAGGTCCAGCTCCTGCTCTCCTGGCCGGCGGGCGCCGACCAGGCCGCGGTCACCAACGGCGACGGGACCACGCAGACCTTCGCCGTCGCCGACGTGCTGGACTGGCAGCTGCTCTCCCCCACGAAGGCGCCGGCGGACACCCGGACGGTCACCGTCACCTACACGGGCCCGGGGCTGGCTCCGGCGGCCGCGAGCGACTCGATCCTGCTCGACGTCCGGCCTCCGCGGCTCCCCGTGCAACGGCTGTTCCAGAACGGCAAGGGCTGGTTCCTCGCCACCGAGGTGGAGGACCGCGGCGCCGGAGTCCGCGGCATCGCCCTGCTGGGCAGCACCGGCGCCCCGATCACGGGCACGGACGTGTGCTCCCTGGCGCTCTGCCCGCCCATCGCCGACGTCCCGTTCTTCCTCAGGACGGCGCGGCCCCGCGTCGCCCGGCTCACCGACGCCGCCGGCAACGTCAAGGCCGTCCAGCTGGTCCGCCGCGCCACCCGGTGCGACCTGGCGGAGGGTGAGTACCCCGTCTTCACGATGGCGGACCGCTTCTACGACTGCGTGCAGCAGGGCGACCGCTGCCGGCCGGACGACGGCCACTTCTGGAACCGGTCGGCGTACGTGCGCTGCCGCACGGTCGCCGGGAAGCGCCGGGTCGTCCTGCGGTGACCTGAGGCACCCGAAATGACACCGACCCGCCCGAAAGGATCCGGGCGGGTCGGGTCTCGTGACGGTCGCTGCGCGACCTCCTCGACCAGCGGTCGATCAGTGGCCGTGACCGTGGCCGTGACCGGCCGCGGGGGCTTCCTCTTCCTCGGGCTTCTCGACGATCAGGGTCTCGGTCGTCAGCAGCATGCCGGCGATCGAGGTGGCGTTGACCAGCGCGGACCGGGTCACCTTGACCGGGTCGAGCACGCCCTGGGCGACCAGGTCGCCGTACTCGCCGGTGGCGGCGTTGTAGCCGGTGCCCACGCCCGCGTCGCGGACCTTGGTGACGATGACGTAGCCGTTCTCGCCGCCGTTCTCGGCGATCCAGCGCAGCGGCTCGTCGGCGGCCTTGCGCACGATCCGCACGCCGATGGCCTCGTCACCGGTCAGGCCGAGGTCGTCGGAGAGCACCGCGGCCGCGTGGATGAGGGCCGAGCCGCCGCCGGCGACGATGCCCTCCTCGATCGCGGCGCGGGTCGCGGAGACGGCGTCCTCGATGCGGTGCTTCTTCTCCTTGAGCTCCACCTCGGTGTGGGCGCCGACCTTGATCACGCACACCCCGCCGGCCAGCTTGGCGAGACGCTCCTGGAGCTTCTCGCGGTCCCAGTCGGAGTCGGTGTTCTCGATCTCGGCCTTGATCTGGTTGACCCGGCCCTCGACCTCGGCCTTGTCGCCACCGCCGTCGACGATCGTGGTGTTGTCCTTGGTGATCACCACGCGACGAGCGGTGCCGAGCACGTCGAGACCGACCTGGTCGAGCTTGAGGCCGACCTCGGGGGCCACGACCTGGCCACCGGTCAGGGTCGCGATGTCCTGCATCATCGCCTTGCGGCGGTCACCGAACGCCGGGCTCTTCACGGCCACGGCCGTGAAGGTGCCGCGGATCTTGTTGACCACCAGCGTCGACAGGGCCTCGCCCTCGACGTCCTCGGCCAGGATGAACAGCGGCTTGCCGGACTGGATGACCTTCTCCAGCAGCGGCAGGATGTCGGCGATCGCCGAGATCTTCCCCTGGTGCAGGAGGATGTAGGGGTCGTCGAGGACGGCCTCCATGCGCTCCGGGTCGGTCACGAAGTACGCCGAGACGTAGCCCTTGTCGAACTGCATGCCCTCGGTGAACTCCAGCTCGGTGCCCATGGTGTTGGACTCCTCGACGGTGATCACGCCGTCCTTGCCGACCCGGTCGAACGACTCGGCCAGCAGCTCGCCGATCAGGCTGTCGCGGCTGGAGATGGTGGCCACCGAGGCCATGTCCTCCTTGGAGTCCACCTCGCGGGCGGCCTCACGCAGCGCGTCGCCCACGGCCTCGGCCGCGGCGTCCATGCCGCGCTTGAGGCTCATCGGGTTGGCGCCGGCGGCCACGGCGCGCAGGCCCTCGTGGACCATGGCCTGGGCGAGCACCGTCGCGGTCGTCGTACCGTCGCCGGCGACGTCGTTGGTCTTGGTCGCGACCTCCTTGGTGAGCTGGGCACCGAGGTTCTCGAACGGGTCGTCCAGCTCGATCTCGCGAGCAACGGTGACGCCGTCGTTGGTGATCGTGGGGGCGCCCCACTTCTTGTCGAGCACGACGTAGCGGCCCTTGGGGCCGAGCGTCACCTTGACGGTGTTGGCGAGCTTGTCCACGCCACGCTCCAGGGAGCGCCTCGCGTGCTCGTCGAACTCCAGGATCTTGGGCATGTCACTCCTCTAGAAAGACGACGGGCCGTGTGCCTGCGGACACGCGAGAGCGCAGCGCGGGACACACGACCCGTCGGGGTGTTCGGGGTGTTCGGGGTGCTTCAGGAGACGACGGCGAGCACGTCGCGCGCCGAGAGGATGAGGTACTCCTCGCCGGAGTACTTGACCTCGGTGCCGCCGTACTTGCTGTAGATGACCTTGTCGCCGACGGCGACGTCCAGCGGGACGCGGTTGCCGTTGTCGTCGATGCGGCCGGGGCCGATCGCGAGGACCTCGCCCTCCTGGGGCTTCTCCTTGGCCGTGTCCGGGATGACCAGGCCGGAGGCCGTGGTCTGCTCGGCGTCGAGGGGCTTCACGACGATGCGGTCCTCGAGGGGCTTGATGTTGACCGACACGATGTCGACCTCCACTTTCTGAACTCTTGTCAGGTGCGATCCGGTGGACACCGGCCCGTCGGACGGACCGGGACCCTCACGTTCGAGCCTGCTCGGAGGTACGCCGTCGCGGGGGTCGTACGTCGTCGCAAGCGCTGGCATTCTCGGGTCGAGAGTGCCAGCGACGACGTTAGCACTCCCCCAGGGCGAGTGCCAGGGAGGCCCCGATCGGCGGCCGGGAGCCGCGCCCGGGGGACTGCCAGGATGGCGCACGTGGACCTCGACGACTTCGCCTGGCTGCTGACCGACGACGGTCAGGCCGTCCTGACCCGGGCGGTCGAGGCCACCGCCGGAGGGGCCCAGGAGCTGGCCGTCCAGGCCGAGCTGCGGCGTACGACGTCGGCCTCGCGGGTGGCCGTCGCGCTCAGCCAGGCGGAGCTGCGGAGCCGCGCCGTGCCGAAGTTCGGGGACCTGGCCCACCGGATGTACTTCACGCCCGACGGCCTCGAGCAGGCCACCCGCCTGAGCGTCGCCACCCACCGGGCGGGTCGGCTCCAGGCGGCGGTCGCGCAGAGCGTCATCGACCTCGGCTGCGGGATCGGCGGGGACCTGGTCGCCTTCGCCCGGGCGGGCATCACGGCCGCCGGCGTGGACCTCGACCCGGTGCGGGTCGCCGTCGCCGAGGCCAACCTGGCCGCCCTGGAGCTGTCCGGGGCCGCCCAGGTGGCCGACGCGACGCGGGTCGACACGGCGCCGTTCGGCGTCGCTTTCGCGGACCCGGCGCGCAGGAGCGGGCGGGGTCGGACGTTCCACGTCGAGGACTGGACGCCGCCGTGGTCGTTCGTCGAGACCCTGCTGACGAGGGACTCCTGCGTGAAGGTGGCGCCGGGCGTCCCGCACGCGCTGCTCCCGCACGGCGTGGAGGCGGAGTGGGTCAGCGACCGGGGCGAGGTCAAGGAGGCGGCCCTGTGGTCGGGCCGTCTCGCCACGGTGGCGCGGCGCGCCACGGTGATCGCCGACGGCGGACTGGCGACGCTGACCGAGGAGGACGACCCGGGCCGCGACCAGGTGGACGTGGGCGACGTCGGCGCCTACCTCTACGAGCCCGATGGCGCGGTGATCCGGGCGGGACTGGTCACCGCCGTCGCCGCCGGCGTCCACGGCCGGTTGGTCGACCGCAAGATCGCCTACGTCACCTCGGACGAGTCCTTCCGCACCCCGTTCGCGCGCTCCTACCGGGTGGTCGAAGAGCTGCCCTACCGGGAGAAGCAGCTGCGCGCCGCGCTACGCGCGCGCGGCATCGGCACCCTGACCATCAAGAAGCGCGGCGTCGACATCGCGCCCGAGCAGCTCCGCAAGCGGTTGGCCCTGCACGGCGAGGACACCGCCACCCTGGTGCTCACCCGGGTCCGCGGACAGGGCACCGCCCTGCTCGTCAAGCCGTTCTGACGCACTGGAAGCCGAGCCGGGCGGGGCCGAAGCCCCGCCCGGTCATGCGAGCTTCCGTCAGCCGAGGCAGGTGCCGGGCGTCGGAGTGCAGTTGCCGAGGCCCGCGCCCGTGGCCGCGTGCGGCCAGGTCTTGGGCTGGTCGGCCAGCGGGGACTGTCCCGTGCCACAGACGTCACCGATGATGGTGGCGAGGGCGCACCCCGTGAACTGGGTGCCGCCGATGCTGTAGGTGAACACCAGCTTGCCCTGGCCGCTCTGACTGTCCGTGAACGTCGGGGCATCGACGAACACGCACGTCGTGGTGTTGTCCGCGACGGTGATGGTCGTGTTGCCCGTGCCCGAGTAGGCCTGACGCGGGACGTTGTCGATGAACATGTTGCCGAGGTTGACGACGTTGCCATCCACATGCCCGTTGACGCTGAAGCAGAACGTGAAGTGATAGGCCTTGTCGTTCTGGCCGGCGCCAGGGTGCTTGCAAGCCACTCCGCACTGCCCGCCGACGACGGGCGGCGGCGACGCCGCGAAAGCTGGTGCCGCATAGGCGACGGCCGCGATCGGTGCCGACCAGGCGACACCGCGCGTGACGGTGCGCCTAGAGATTCGAGTCCCCGGACTGCTGCGCGCGCTGAGGCGCGTTGTTCGAAACCATTTGACCCCCCCGGTTCATGGTTGTGCGCCCACCATAGACCGCAACCGCCGTGGAGCGAAATCAGCTTTTACCCTAGGTTTCGGTGGGCTAGCCCACCGATGGTACCTAGGGATCTCGTCGTATCAGACGACCAATCCCACGCGTCCCTGGCCCGTTCGGTCCCGGGAGCCACGGGATCGGTAGGTCTCCGCTTCGGCGGCTCCGACCACCAACCCTCAGTCGGGCCCCGGGTGGTCCCGGGCCGGCAGCCGCCGGTTGAGGGAGAACAGCCGGCCGAGCACCGGCATGACCACGATGTTCAGTCCGTGCAGGACGCCGATGATCAGCAGGATGCCGCCGATCCGGACCAGCTCGTCCTTGACGAGCCCCGCCGTCACGTCGTCGGTGAAGGCGTTCGGGGCCTCCACCCGGACCGTGAACAGGATGTACGCCGTGAAGATCAGGTAGTAGACGATGTCGGTCAGCACGATGTAGCTCTTGCCGGTCAGCGGGTTGTCGTGGAAGACGTCGGCGGCGTACGCGCGGCCGAACCGCTTGATGAACGGTCCGAGCCAGATCGCGATGGCGACCAGGACGGCGTTCGTGGCGAGCTCCAGGATCCACCAGGGCATGTGCAGTCCCTCCTCGTCCTTCGGGGTCAGGGTGAGTGTCAGCGCGGCGGCCGCGAGCAGCCCGCCGGCCCACAGCAGGGCGACGCGGCGGACCCGGCGTCGTCGGGCGCGGTCGTCGGCGATGCTGCCGACCACGCGGGTGAACAGGTCCGGTGACGGCTCGGTGTGGGCGCCGGCGTCGCCGAGGGCGTCGTGCAGCCGGACCACGAGGCGGTCCTCCAGGTCAGCCATCGTGGGCCTCCAGGGTCACGGCGAGGCCACGCAGGCCACGCTTGAGGTGGGTCTTCACGGAGTTGGGTGAGAGGCCGAGCAGCCCGGCGATCTCGTCGACGGGCAGCTCCAGGTAGTAGCGCAGCGCGAGGCACTCGCGCTGCCGGTGCGGCAGCGCCCGCAGGGCGGTGACCACCTCGCGCCGCGACGCCTCCCGCGTGGCCGTCTCCTCGGCGGACGGTTCGTCCGGCGCGGCCGGGGGCCGGTGCCGCAGCGACACCAGGCCGCGCCGGTTGTGGTCCCGGGCCAGGTTGACCACGATCGAGCGGAGGTACGCCGCCGCCTTGTCGTCGTCCCGGATCCGGTGGGCGTTGCGGGCCAGCCGGATGAAGGCCTCCTGCACCAGGTCCTCGGCCGCGGTCCGGTCGTCGGTGAAGAACCGGGCCAGGGCGACCAGCCGCTGTGCCTCCTGCTGGAACAGCAGCGCGACCAGCGCGTCGGCGTCCTGCACCGACCCGCTCTCGACCCGCTCCCGGGGCACCACCGACACGGACTCCATCACCTGGCAGACGAACGCCGACGCCGCCGCGGGTGACCGGACGCACCCGCGAGTTCTTGCAGGTTCCCCGGGTCACCCGATCGCTGTCCAGGGCCGTCCGTCGTGGTGTCCCCCTTCCTCAACCACCGACGGATCGGAGCGAGACCATGAACCACCACACCGCACGCCGTACGACGGCCGCCCTCGCCTGTGCCACGGTCGCCCTGCTGACGGCGGCCACCGCGGGCCCGGCGCCGGCCGCGCCCGCGCAGGTGTTCCGGGGCGACCTGGTGGACCTGTCCACCACCACGCCCGACCCGTTCGGCGACGCGTCCGCCCACCTGGTGATGACGCCGACGGCCAACGGGACCCTCTTCCACCTGCGGGTCAAGGGCATCGACCCGGCCGTCGCCGGCGCGGACTACGGGGCGCACCTGCACGTCGGACCCTGCGTCGCGGGGAACGGAGCGGCTGCCGGGCCGCACTACAACGTCTCGACCTCCGCTCCGCCCGTGGTCAGCGACCAGACCGAGGTCTGGCTCGACTTCACGGTGACGGCGGACGGGACGGGCGCCGCGGACACCACCGTGCCCTTCCTCCCGGCGCCGGGCGACCGCGCCGTGGTGGTGCACGCCGAGCCGACCGCCCCGAACGGGACCGCGGGCGCCCGGCTGGTGTGCCTGCCGGTGGCGTGGTGACGACGTCGCTGCCGCGCACGGCTCTGTTGGGCCTGGCCCTCGGCGCGGCCTGGGGTGTGCTCGCCCGGATCTGGATGCGGCTGATCAGCACGGTGCCCGAGTTCAGCTGGACCGGGACCCTCGGCATCATCGGCGTCACGGCCACGCTCGGCGCAGGGGTCGGCCTCGTGCACGCCGCGCGCCGGGGAGGCCGCAGCCGCTGGTGGACGATCGCGATCGTCCCGGGCCTGGTGACCTTCCTGAGCCCCGGCATGGTGCTAGCGCCGAGCTTCCTGCTGGGCGGCCTCGCCTGGGGGTCCCGGGGCCGGGTGCTGCGGGTCGTCGGGGTGGCCGTGATCGCCGGGTCGCTCGCGCTGGCGACCTACCTCTTGGTCGCCGTGCCCGATCCGGGTGCCCCGGACGCCACGCTCGCTCAGGACGTGGTGTTCGAGGTCGGGTTCGCCGCGATGGCCCTCAGCCTGGCCTGGGCGAGCTCCCTGGTGTGGCAGCGGACCCGCTCCCGAGGGTCGTCGGCGGCCCAGTCCGATTGCCAGTCCGGCTACCCGCCCGGCAAGGAGTCCGCGACGACTCACCAGCGAGTCGGTTGATCGCATATGCTCCGCGGGTACGCGACGCCGGTGGAGGTACGAAGCCTGTGGGGGGCCGGGGCCGGCAGAACAGGACCTGATGGACGGTATGCAGGCGATCGACCCACACTCGGAGGCCGAGTCGGCCACGGGCACAGCAGCGGCTCAGCTGCTGCTGCATGCCCAGACGGTGGCCGACGAGCTGCGCTCCCAGGCCGAGCAGCAGGCCGAGGAGGCCACCGCGCTGTCGCGGATGCTGGAGGCCGAGGCCCGCAGGCTGCACGACGAGGCGGTGGCCGAACGTGAGACGTCGGCGCGCGCGCTCGCGCAGGCCGAGGCCCGGCTCGCGGACGCGTCCGACGAGGCTCGCCAGTCCGTCGCCGATGCGGGCGAGCAGGTCCGGATGCTGCTCGAGGCGGCCGAGACCCAGCGGCGCCAGATCCTCGCGGAGGCGACCGAGACCGGTGAGCGCGCCCGGGTCGCCGCCGAGCACGAGCTGACGGCCACCCGGCAGGAGGCCGAGAGGCTGCGCATCGACGCGAGCCTCGAGGCTGACCGGCGGCTCGCGTCGGCCGGCGCGATGACCCTGCGGCTGCTGACCATCGCCACCTTCGCCCTGCGTCAGCAGCAGCTGGAGACGGTGCGCGCCGCCGAGGAGCTGCGGATCTCCGCGGAGGAGGACGCCGCCGCCGTACGGGCGCAGGCGGCCCAGGAGGTCGAGGCGCTCCGCAAGGACGCCGACACCCACGCCCACGCCGTGCTCGCCGACGCCGACCAGGTCCGGGCGCACGCGCACACCACGTCCGAGGAAGTGCTCCGCACGGCCAGGGCCGAGGCGGCCCAGGCGATCCGGGCGGCCGAGGAGCAGACCGCCTGGACCCAGCAGACCATGCAGTCGCTGCTGGCCACCGCCGAGCAGGAGGCCGAGCGCATCCGCGCGGCCGCCCGCGAGGACGGAGCGCTGCACCTGGCCGGGAGTCGGCGCCGCATCCAGGCCGTCGTGCACCGCGTCACCGACCGCGTACGCGCGGACCTGTCCGTCGCCGAGCGCGACGCCCAGGAGCTGAGCGCGGCTGCGGCCGGCCTCGTCACCGCCGCCGAGGCCGAGGCGGCCCGGATCAGGGACGACGCCGAGGAAGCCTCCCGCGCGATGGTCGCCGGCGCCGAGGACGAGGTCTCCCTGATCCACGAGCGCGCCCACCGCCGCGAGGTCGAGACCGAGTCGACGACCCGGCTGCTGCGCCAGCAGGTCGCCGACGAGGTGGTGCGCAGCCAGCAGTCCGCCCAGGACGAGCTGCGTCGGGCCCACGAGGAGGCGGCAGCCCACCTGGCGGCCGCCCGCGCCGAGGCCGACGACCTGCGGCACAAGGCGCGCAGCGTCCTGGACGACGCCCGGACCGAGGCCGCCGTCCTCACCAAGCACCGCGACGAGATCGCCGCCGAGCTCGAAGGGCTCTCCGGCGTCATCCAAGCCCTGGCCGTACCGGCCGAGTCCTCCCCCCACCAGAAGGAAACCCAACCATGAGCGACCAGCACACCGCCCCTTCGTTCCGGGTGGTCCTGCGCGGCTACGAGCCTGCCCAGGTCGACAAGCGGCTCCAGGACCTGACCCAGCAGTCCGAGGCGGCCCGCGCGCACGCCGAGCAGCTCGCCGAACGGGTCCGGCTGCTCGAGCAGCAGCAGGCGGCCGGTGACGCGGAGCACCCCGTCGAGCCCGCGAGCTACGAGCACCTCGGCCAGCGCATCGCGCAGATGCTCTCGCTCGCCGAGGAGGAGTCCCAGGACCTGCTCGAGCGGGGCCGCGCCCTGCTCGACCAGGAACGGCGTGAGGTGGCCGACGAGGTCTCGCGGCAGCGCAGCGAGGCCGACCGGCACGCCGACCTGACCCGGAGCAACGCCGAGACCGAGTCGTCCCGGGTGCTGGAGGACGCGCGTCGCAACGCCGACGACCGCCTCGACGCCGCCGAGCGCGACGCGGCCGCGCGGCTCCAGGAGGCCGAGGCCGTCTACGAGCAGCAGCGCGCCAAGTCCGCCCAGGCCGCCGCGGACTTCGAGACCACGTTGGCCCGCCGCCGCAGCGCGGCCGAGGAGGACTTCACCACCCAGATGCAGGAGGCCCGGCAGCGGCTGGCCGAGCTCGAGGCGCACATCGACGAGACGCGCACCACCGCGGAGAAGATGAACGACGAGGCGCTGCGAGAGCACCGCCGCCTCGTCGAGGAGGCCGAGAAGCAGGCCGCCACGATCGTCGGCGACGCACGCGCCCAGGCCGCCCGGATCCGCACCGAGTCCGAGCGCGAGCTCGCCGCCGCGTCCCAGCGGCGCGACAGCATCAACGCGCAGCTCACCAACGTCCGGCAGATGCTCGGCACCCTCACCGGCGGTCCGGCCGTCTCGATGCTGGACGTCGCGCTCGGCGGCCAGGACGAGGACGAGACCGCCGCCCCGGCGGTCGCGGACGCGGACGTCCAGGCCGAGGTCGAGCAGACCGAGGTCGTGGAGGCGGACGTCGACGACGACGAGTCGGAGCAGCAGCAGGGCTGAGCCGCGGGACCCGGTCAGACGCGACCGAAGTACGCCGCCTCGTCGACGGCCTCGCCCCGGCGCACGCCGCCGCGGACGGCGTACGAGTCGAGCAGCAGCTCCGCGACCTCGCGACGGGTGAGCCGCTCGAGCACCGCCCAGGTCGAGACGCGGTAGCGGAAGACGTGCACGACGGGGAACACCTCACGCCTTCCCTGGAGGGCGTCGCCGAGCGACAGGTCGGCGCTCCAGGTCTGCAGGAGCTCGCGGCCGTCGTCGTCCCAGCGCAGGCGGGCGAACTGGTGTCGCCCCGCTGACCACGACGGCGACCCCTCGTGAGCGGTCGTGGCGCGGGCACCGTCGAGCCCGCGCACCAGGTCGTCGACGTCCTCCCAGGTGGCCATGCCCCACCGTAGGCGGGCTGGGAGCGCGGAGATCACGGAGATATTGCAACCTTTCCCCGCCGCGCCGCGTCCTGGACTCGACGACGCCCAGGGAGGATGACCGTGACCGCCAGCCCCACCGCCGCACCGGGGACGCAGATGCCAGCAACACAGTCCGGCCGCCGTGCTGCCCGCGACGCCGACTTCGCGGCGTACCTGCAGGCCCGGCAGTCCAGCGTGCTGCGGACGGCGTACCTGCTGAGCGGTGACCGGCACACGGCCGAGGACCTCACCCAGACGGCGTTCGCCAAGCTGTACCTGTCGTGGGACCGGGTCCGCGAGCAGGGATCGATCGACGGCTACCTGCGGCGGATCCTCGTCAACGAGAACAACTCCCTGTGGCGGCGCGGCTGGAAGAGGCGAGAGCACGCCACCGACGCGCTGCCCGAGCCGACTCCGTCGCTGGACGAGTACGACGACGGACGGGGCACCGCGCTCTGGGACCTGGTCCAGACGCTGCCCAGGAAGGCGCGCGCCGTGCTGGTGCTGCGCTACTACGAGGAGCTGTCCGAGGCCGAGACCGCCGAGGTGCTCGGCATCTCGGTCGGCACGGTGAAGTCCCAGACCAGCCGGGCCCTGGCCGCGCTCCGCGAGCGCACCCCGGCCCACCTGAACCCCGCAGACCGGTCGACCGATCGGGAGGAGGAGCGATGAGCACCCACGAGAACGACGAGCTGGGCGAGCTGCTCACGCAGGAGCTGCACCGCCGCACCGACGGGCTGCACGGCACGCCGCTGGGGTTCGACGACGTCCGCGGCAAGGCGACCTCGATCCGCCGGCGACGCCGGGTCGCGACGGTCCTGGCCGCGGCCGCCGCCGTCGCGGTGATCGTCCCGACGGCGATCCTCGCCACCAACGGCCCGAAGGCCGACGGACCCCCGATCGCCACCCAGACGCCGTCGGTGACGACGCCCTCGGCGTCTCCCACCTCGACCCCGACGATGGGCTCGGACCCGCACGCGCTCGACGTCAGCGACCTGCCCACGGGCGCTCCGCCCGCCGCCCACGTCCTGGGCGACAACGACATCGCACTGGCCCAGACCAGCGAAGCCGAGGTGCGCATGACGAAGGACGGCACCATCTCGGTCGAAGCCCACGGCCAGACGTTCGGTCCGTACACCAGCTCGCACGGCATCGTCCGCAACCCGGCCGGCACGGCGGTGGCATGGGCTACCGACGAGGGCCAGGTCATGGCCTGGGCCGATGGCGAGACAGAACCGTTCGTGCTGAGCGAGACCGGACTCGACGACGTACGGGTGGGCGCGGTCACCGGTACCGACTGCTCCCGGCAGGCGGACCAGTGCACGTTCTTCGTCACCGGCCACGACTCCGACGCCAACACGACTGAGGTCTTCACCCTGACCAGCACCGGCGTGCGGGGCGAGGTCGACCCCTACGGCCGGCTGCTCAGCGTCAGGGACGCCACGGACGACGGTCGCGTGCTCGGCCTGACCGCGATCGACGAGCTCGCCCCCTCGTCGTGCTCGGCCGTGCTCCAACCGGCTGAGGCGGGCTCGACACCCTTGTGGGGGACCTGCAAGCACACTCTCGACACGTTCTCACCGAACGGCGACTACGTGCTCGCCAGCGACCCCTTCGGCGACGGCATCGGCGCCGGCGTGATCGCGGTGTACGACGCCCACACGGGCGCGCTGCTGGCCGACCGCCGGAACACCAGCGAGAGCCTGGTGTTCTACAACAGCGCCGTCTGGGAGGACGAGACCCACGTCCTGTTCACCCGCTTCGAGGACGGCCAGTGGTCGATGGTCCGGATGAACGTCGACGGGGCGATGGAGTACGCGATCGCGCCGCAGCAGGGCAACCAGGACAACGTGCCCTGGCGCTTCGAGACCCGCTGACGTTTCGTCGGTCGAGGAGGTCGCGCAGCGACCGTCACGAGACCCAGTGACAGGACGGGCCGCCTGGTCGCTCACCGGGTTTCGAGACGGGCGCTAGCGCGCCCTCCTCAACCAGCGACAACTGCTATGCCACCACCGTGGTGATCGGCATCGAGGAGTCGGCGGCGAGGTCGAGGGCGGAGGGGGTCCGGCCGCGGGCGACGAGCTCGGAGCCGAGGGCGGCGACCATGGCGCCGTTGTCGGTGCACAGGCCGGGGCGGGGGACCCGGACGCGGACGCCGCGGGCCGAGGCCCGCTCGACGGCCAGCGCCCGCAGCCGGGAGTTGGCCGCCACGCCGCCGCCGATGAGCAGGTCCTCGATGCCGCGGTCGGCCGCCGCGTCGAGGGCCTTGCGCACGAGCACGTCGCAGACGGCCTCCTGGAAGGACGCCGCGACGTCGGCGACCGGCACCGGCTCCCCGGAGGCCTGACGGGCCTCGACCCAGCGGGCCACGGCGGTCTTCAGGCCGGAGAACGAGAAGTCGAAACGATGCCGCTCGAGGTCGCGCCGCGAGGTGAGACCGCGCGGGAAGTCGATGGTGACCTGGCCGGACGCGGCCATCCGGTCGATGTGCGGTCCGCCGGGGAACGGCAGTCCCAGCAGCCGGGCCACCTTGTCGAACGCCTCCCCCGCGGCGTCGTCGATGGTCGCGCCGAGCGGCTCCACCCCGACCGTGACGTCGCTGACCTCGAGCAGCGAGGAGTGGCCGCCGGAGACCAGCAGGGCCAGGCACGGCTCGGGCAGCGGACCGTGCTCGAGCTGGTCGACGGCGACGTGGGCGGCCAGGTGGTTGACGCCGTACAACGGCTTGCCCAGCCCGATGGCCAGCGCCTTGGCCGCGGCCACGCCGACGAGCAGGGCGCCGGCGAGTCCAGGTCCGCTGGTCACGGCGATGGCGTCGATGTCGTCGAGGCGTACGTCGGCGGTCTCGGCCGCCCGCTCCAGCATCGGCACCATCGCCTCGAGGTGCGCCCGCGACGCGACCTCGGGCACCACCCCGCCGAAGCGCGCGTGCTCGTCCACGGAGCTGGCCACGGCGTCGGCGAGCAGCGTGGTGCCGCGCACGATGCCGACCCCCGTCTCGTCGCAGGACGTCTCGATGCCGAGCACGAGCGGGCCGTCATCGGGGGTCACACCGAACATTCTGCCGACCGGCCGCATCTGACCGAGAGGTACCCGGTGCGGCCAGGGAGGGGGAGGCCGGTCGGGAGTACCTTGGCCCGCTGTTCCATCACCTATCGGAAGGTCGTTCATGCTGAATCCGGTATCCAGGAGGCGCGGCTTCGTCGCCGCGTCCGCCGTCTGCGCGTTGGTCATCGGGCTCCAGCCCGGGGCCGGTGCGTCACCCGCCCAGCAGGCTCGAGACCCGCTCACCCCGCGGACCCACTTCACGATGAAGCCCGACGGCTCCAGCGGTCTGGCGAAGTCGGGCGAGGGCATCCCCAACTTCGACTCGGTCAAGGCGACCGTGCGCACCTACTACAACGCCTCCAGCGACGGCATCGCGGACAAGAAGAAGTCGCCGTACATCACCGAGGTCGACAAGGACCTCCAGGGCCTCAACTCCTTCCTCGCGCAGAACGCCGGCACGACCAAGCCGGCGATCGTGCTCGACACCGACGACACCACGCTGTGGACCTACGACATGGAGGACGGGGCGATGCACTTCAACTTCGACCCGACGCTCCAGAACCAGTGGGTGCAGGACCAGAAGTTCCCGGCCGTGCCCGGGATGGCGGCGTTCGTCGACAAGGCCGCGAAGATGGGCTACACCATCTTCGGCCTGACCGGTCGCAACGACGACCAGAAGACCGCGACCCTCGCCAACCTGACGAAGGCCGGTTACGGCGCCGACTTCACCGCGGACAAGTTCTTCACGAAGTGGACCGGCGTCGGGCACCAGCCAGCAGCCGTCCTACATCACCTGCGCGACGGCGAAGTGCACCACCGTCGAGTACAAGGCGGGCACCCGCAAGCACATCGAGGCCGACCTCGGCTACAACATCGTGCTCAACCTCGGCGACCAGTGGTCGGACCTCCAGGGCGGGTACGCCGACAAGGTGGTGAAGCTGCCCAACCCGACGTACTACCTGCCCAGCGCCGACCTGCCGGGGCTGTCCGAGCCCGACCTGGCGCCGCACAACGTGTTCACCATGGAGGCCGACGGTTCCAGCGGAGCACCGTGGGCGGCGAGAACATCCCGAACATCGACTCGGCGAAGGCCACCATCCGGGCCTACTACGGCGCCACGGACGGGATCGCCGCCAAGCACGCCTCGCGCTACATCACCGAGATGAAGAAGCTGCGCGACAAGTGGGCCGGCCGCCTCGCGACCCGGTGCGCCAACCAGGTGGCCAACGGCAACAAGCCGGCCGTCGTCTTCGACGCCGACGACACCACGCTGTGGACCTACGACATGGAGGACGCGGCGATGCACTTCAACTTCGACCCGGCCCTCCAGGACGAGTGGGTGCAGGACGCGCGGTTCCCGGCGGTGCCCGGCATGAAGCGGGTGGTCAAGGCCGCCAAGGCCCACGGCTGCAAGGTGTTCGGCGATGACCGGTCGCGGCAAGGACCAGAAAGCCGCAACGCTGAGGAACCTGCGCAAGTACTACGGCGACGCGTTCGTCTCGAAGCGGTACTTCACGAAGTGGGCCGACGGTCACCAGCCGGCGTACGTCACCTGCGCCGTGGCCGACGCGTGCACCCGCGTGGAGTTCAAGTCGCAGACCCGCGCGCACATCGAGGCGAAGTTCGGCGTGAAGATCATCGGCAACTTCGGCGACCAGTTCTCCGACCTGCTCGGTGGTCACGGACGGGCGGTCAAGCTGCCCAACCCGACGTACTACCTGCCGTACGACGCCACCCGCGGCATCAATAGGCGTCACCTGACGCGGTGCCGCCGCGGTCGACCTCCTTCCCCAGGACCACCGCGGCGGCACCGTCCCGGTAGTAGCCGCGCCGGCGGCCCACCTCCGCGAAACCCCGGCTCTCGTAGAACGCGGCCGCCGCGGTGTTGTCCTCCCGCACCTCGAGCAGCAGACGGGTCGCGCCCTGCTCGCGGACCAGCCGCTCCACGGCGACCAGCAGCGCGGAGGCCAGCCCGGCGCGCCGGTGGTCGGGGTCCACGGCGATCCGCTGCAGCTCCGCGTCGTCGCCCGCGGCGCTCGCGACCGCGTGCCCGACGACCGCGCCACCCACCTCGGCCACCAGGTAGCTCACCGTCGGCAGGGCCGCAGCGAGGCCCTGCTCGACCAGGCCGCGCGACCACGCGTCGTCGCCCAGGCAGACCTCCTCCAGGCGCACCACGGCGTCGACGTCCGCCGGCGTCGCGGCGCGGACGCTCACGACACCCGCTTGCGTTCCCCCGGGACCGCGGCGTCGGGCCGCCGCAGGTACCGCGGCTCGGGGTCGGTGAGCTCCACCCGCTCCTCGACGACGGCCCGGGCCAGCCACCCCGCGCTCGGCAGCGTCGGCGCGACCGGACGGGCGAACGCCCCGGGATAGAGCAGCGCGCCCTCGCCGGCCACCGGCAGGTCGGTGGCCACGCTGTCGGGCCGGTCGACGACGGGGCCGGAGACGCGGGTGCCACGCTCGTCGTACGCCGCGAGGTAGACCTCCTTGCGGCGGGCGTCGGTCGCGACCACGAGCTCGCTGGTGAACCCGAGCCCCTCGGCGGCCTCGAGCGCGATCGCGTCGAGGGTGCACACGCCGTACGCCGGCACCTCGAGCACCAGGCTCAGCGTGCGGGCCGTGACCAGGCCGACCCGCAGCCCCGTGAACGGTCCCGGGCCGGTGCCGACGGCGAGCGCCGTGAGGTCCTGCCGCACCAGACCCGTCTCCTCGAGGACCCGGGCGATGAGGGGCGCGAGCTGCTCGCCGTGCCGCATCCGCTCCTGCGAGCGCACCTCGGCGACCACTCGTCGCCGTCGTGCAGCGCGACGGTCACGTAGGGGGTGGCGGTGTCGAAGGCCAGCAGCACGGACGAAGGCTACCGACGGCCGACCGGGCGAAGCAGCCCTGTCGTTGCAGGCGCAGGCTCAGATCGCGCGCCAGTGGCTGGTCAGCCGGCCGTCGTCGTGCAGGTAGTGCAACGCGTAGCTCGCCGGGGCGTCGTACCAGACGAGGGGCAGGTCCTCCTGGTCCAGCGACACCGTGGAGGCCACGCCACCGCCGACCAGCACCGGCCGGCCGGCGAACGTCGAGAACCCCATCGTGTGGGCGTGGCCGACCAGCGTGGCCACCACGTGCGGGTGCCGGGCCAGCACCGCGGCCAGGGCTCCGGCATCGCTCAGCATGATCGGGTCCATCAGGGCGATGCCGAGCTCGACCGGCGGGTGGTGCAGGCAGACGAAGGTCGGCCGCGGGTCGGCGGCCAGCTCGGTCTCCAGCCAGGCCAGCGTCTCGGGGGTGAGCGCGCCGTGGTCCTGGCGCACCCCGTCGGCCTCGTCGACCAGCGAGTCGAGCATCAGGAACCGGACGCCGGCCACGGCGTGGGCGCGGTTGGCCGGGCCGTCCGCCCCGTCCAGGAACGCCTTCACGTACGGCTCGCGCACGTCGTGGTTGCCCGGGCAGACCACCAGTGGTCCCTCCCACGCGCGCCAGCACCTGGACGGCCTCGGCGTACTCCCGCACCCAGCCGTGGTCCGCGATGTCCCCGGTCACCGCGAGCACGTCGGGCCGCGGATCCATGCGCAGCAGCGCGTCCAGCACCCGCCGGGTGCGGTCGGACGCGACGCAGCGTTCGTTGCCGAAGTGGGTGTCGCTGAGGTGGGCGACGACGAGGGCGACACCGGGCGGAGGAGGGGGCACGGCGTCAGCCTAGGGAGCGCCGCGCCCCGCTACTGTCCGCTTCGTGACACAAGTCGAAACTCGGCGGCACGGGTTCTGGGACTCGCCCTGGTTCCTCGGCACGGTGCTGGTGCTGACCGTCGCGCAGCTCGCCGTCGCGGAGTACGTGCCGGGCATCGACCGGTTCGCCGACAAGGCTTTCGGCGCCCGGCTCCTCGCCTACCCCGTGATGATGCTGTTCGTCCCGGCGGTGTGGTGGCTCGTCCAACGCCGGCGCTCCGGCGCCGCCGGGACCAGCCACCCGCCGTACGTCGCCTTCGGGCTCATCGGCATCCCGTTCCTGGTCGACGTGACCGGCAACAGCCTCGACCTCTACGACACGGTCGGCGTGGTGGGACGACCTCAACCACTTCGTCAACTGGGTGTTCCTGTGCCTGGGCCTGGCCCTGGTCGTGGCGCCCCGGCTGCGGCCGCCGTGGGTGCTGGTCACCCTGGTCACCGGCTTCGGGTGCGTGCTGGCGCTCGGCTGGGAGCTGGGCGAGTGGTACACCTTCATCCGCCACGGCACCGAGCTCGACACCGCCTACGAGGACACCCTGTTCGACATGACCCTCGGCACCCTCGGGTCCTTCGTCGCCGGCCTGCTGGTGCTGCGGCTCGGCCGGCGCCCGGCGACGTGAGCCCGACGCGGCTTAGCTCCCCTCCCTCGCTCGCGGCCTAGCC
This sequence comes from uncultured Actinomycetota bacterium, assembly GCA_963774575.1. GTDB lineage: Bacteria > Actinomycetota > Actinomycetes > Propionibacteriales > Nocardioidaceae > Nocardioides. Next base: position 52,078 of record CAVZFO010000017.1, read on the forward strand.
GACGTTCGCCCGCTCGGCGCCGATCGAGGTGTCGGGACCGTGGCCGGTGTGCACGACGGTGTCGTCGGGCAGCGCGAACAGCCGCGCCCGGATCGAGGCCACGATCAGGTCCGCGTCGCTGTAGGAGCGACCGGTCGCGCCCGGACCGCCCTCGAACAGGGTGTCCCCGGTGAACACGCAGCCGAGGGCCGGGACGTACAGGCAGACGGCGCCCGGCGCGTGGCCCGGCGTGTGCAGCACCCGGACCTCCGCGCCGGCGACGGCGAGCGTCTGGTCGTCGGACAGGTCGACGTCCCACAGGTAGTCGCTGTGGGTGAGCTCCCACAGCGGGCGGTCGTCGGGGTGCAGCAGGATCGGCGCCCCGCCGCCGTGGTTGACGGCCTCCCGCAGGGCCGGCGCGACCCGCACGTGGTCGTCGTGGGCGTGGGTGCAGACGATCGCCTTGACCAACCGGTCGCCGACCACGGCCAGGATGTCGTCGACGGAGTGCGGGGCGTCGACGACGAGGCACTCCGCGTCGTCACCGACCACCCAGACGTTGTTGTCGACGTCGAAGGTCTGGCCGTCGAGCGAGAAGGTCCCGCTGGTGACGGCGTGGTCGACCCGCAGCTCTCCCGATCGACCCATCAGAAGATGACCACGGAGCGGAGCACGTTCCCGCCGTGCATCTTCTCGAACGCCGCCTCCACGTCGTCGATGCCGATCTCCTCGGAGACGAAGGCGTCGAGGTCGAGCCGGCCCTGCCGGTAGAGGTCGACCAGCAGCGGGAAGTCGCGCGACGGCAGGCAGTCGCCGTACCAGCTGGACTTCAGCGCGCCGCCCCGCCCGAACACGTCGATGAGCGGGATGTCCGGGATCCGCATGTCCGGCGTGGGCACGCCGACCAGGACCAGGGTGCCGGCCAGGTCGCGGGCGTAGAAGCCCTGCTTCCAGGTCTCCGGGCGGCCGACCGCGTCGATGACGACGTCGGCACCGTGGCCGCCGGTGAGCTCCTGGATCGCGGCCACGGGGTCGGCCGCGTTGGAGTTCACGGTGTGGGTGGCGCCCATCTTGCGGGCGCCCTCGAGCTTGCGGTCGTCGATGTCGACGGCGATGACGGTCCCGGCGCCGGCAAGGACCGACCCCGCGATGGCGGCCGCGCCGACGCCGCCACAGCCGATCACCGCGACGGACTTGCCGCGCGTCACGTTGCCGGTGTTGATCGCGGCACCCAGGCCGGCCATCACGCCGCAACCGAGCAGCCCGACGGCCGCCGGACGGGCGGACGGGTCGACCTTGGTGCACTGGCCGGCCGCGACGAGGGTCTTCTCCGCGAAGGCGCCGATGCCGAGGGCGGGCGACAGAGCTCGGTGCCGTCCTCGCAGCGTCATCTTCTGGGTCGCGTTGAAGGTGGCGAAGCAGTACCACGGCTCGCCGCGGAGGCAGGCGCGGCAGTTGCCGCAGACCGCCCGCCAGTTGAGGACCACGAAGTCGCCGGGCGCGATCCCGGTGACGCCCTCGCCGACCGCCTCGACGATGCCGGAGGCCTCGTGGCCGAGCAGGAAGGGGAAGTCGTCGTTGATGCCGCCCTCGCGGTAGTGCAGGTCGGTGTGGCAGACCCCGCAGGCCTGGACCTGGACGAGCGCCTCGCCCGGACCCGGGTCGGGGACGTTGATGGTCTCGACGCTCACCGGCGCGCCCTTGCTCCGGGCGACGACGGCCTTGACCTGGTGCGGCATGTGACTCCTGACGATCGCTGGTGAGCTCCCGTGCTGAACAAACGTGCTGGACAAACGTTTCGGGCACACCGTAACGGCGAAGCCCGGCGCGGACGAGGTCGCTCCTATCCTGGCCGGGTGCCCACCGCCCTGATGCTCCTCGACGGCGTGACCTGGCGTGGCCGGGCCGTCCCCGGCGACCGGGTCGCGGCGCTGCTGGCGGCCCTCGCCGGCCGCCCCGAGGGCGTCACCGACGGCCGCCTGATCGGGCTGATCTGGGGCGACGAGGAGCCCGCCAACCCGACCAAGGCGCTCCAGGTCCTGGTCTCCCGCGCGCGCACCGCCCTCGGCGCCGAGGCCATCGAGCGGTACGACGGGGGGTACCGGCTCGGCGTGCCGGCCGACGAGGTCGACGCCCTGCTGCTGCGCCGGCTCACCCGCGAGGCCGACCGGGCGCTGGACGCCGGCGACGCCGTACGCGCGGCCGACCTCGCGGCCCGCGCCGCCGGCCTCGACCTCGGCGGGAGTGATGGCGACCTCCTGGCAGGACCCCTGGCCGAGCTGCGCCAGGACGCCGCCAACGACCAGCGCCGGGCCGAGCGCGTCCTCGGGCTGGCCCTCGCGGCCGCCGGCCGGGACCAGGAGGCGCTCCCCCACCTCGAGGCGGTGCACGCCCTGGCCGTGCACGACGTCGCCGTCACCTCGGCGCTGCTGCGCAGCCTCGCGGCCATCGCCGGGACGGCGGCCGCCCTCGAGCGCTACGAGGCCTACCGGACGGACGTCGCCGACCGGCTCGGGGTCGACCCCGACCCGCAGCTGCGCCGCCTGCACCTCGAGCTGCTGGCGGCGGACACGCCCGTGCGCGACGGCGTGCACTTCGACGCCGACGACCTGCTCGGGCGGGAGGCGGACCTCGCCGAGCTGCGCGCCGCCGTGCGCCGCAGCCGGCTGGTCTCCGTCGTCGGTCCCGGCGGCCTGGGCAAGACCCGGGTCGCCCACGTCCTGGCCCGGGAGGCGAGCCAGCCCCGCGTCTACTTCGTGGAGCTGGTCGGCGTCACGTCGGGCGACGACGTGCTGGCGGAGGTGGGCGCGGTGCTCGGGGTCCGCGGGTCCGTCACCGGTCGCCGTACGCTCACGCCCGCCCAGCTGGCCGACGTGCGCAGCCAGATCTCCGCCGAGCTGGACACCGCCCCGACCCTGCTCGTGCTCGACAACTGCGAGCACGTGCTGGAGTCCGTGGCCTCGCTGGTCGCGCTGCTGCTCGTCACGACGCGTGACCTCCACGTGCTGACCACGAGCCGCGCGCCGCTCGGACTGGCCGCCGAGCAGGTCGTCGCCCTGCGGCAGCTCGCGCTCGACGACGCGTCGGAGCTCTTCGTCCAGCGGGCCCACGCGGCCCGGGCCGACACCGAGCTGCCGGCCGACGTGGTCGCGGACATCGTCGGCCGCCTCGACGGCCTGCCGCTGGCCATCGAGCTGGCGGCGGCACGGGTGCGCACGATGACGGTCGAGGAGGTACGCCGCCGGCTCGACGACCTGTTCGGCCTGCTGCGCTCGCGCGACCGGTCCGCCCCGGAGCGACACCGCACCCTGACGGCGGTGATCGAGTGGTCGTGGGACCTGCTCGAGGCCGATGCCCAGGAGGCGATGGCGCGGTTGTCGCTGTTCCACGACGGCTTCACCCGCGAGACGGCCCGCGCCATGCTCGGGCCCGAAGCGGCCGACATCGTCGAGACGCTGGCCGAGCAGTCGCTCGTGACGGTCGCCGAGGCCGAGGGCGCCACCCGGTTCCGGATGCTCGAGACCATCCGCGAGTTCGCCGCGGAGCGGCTGCTCGCGAGCGGCGGCCTCCACGAGGACGCGCTGCGCCTCCAGGACGGCTGGGCGGCGGCGTACGCCGACCGGTGCGGCGCCGACCTGTTCGGGCCGGACGAGATCGCGGCCGTGGACGCCCTCGTGGCCGAGGAGAACAACCTCGCCGACGTGCTCCGCCGAGCCATCCGCGACGGTGACAAGGCGCTGGTCGCCCGGCTGCTGGCCTGCCTGGGCGGGTTCTGGACGATCTCCGGCAACCACCCGCGCATCTTCACGATCGCCGACTCCGCCGAGGCGCTGCTCGTCGACTGGGACCCGCCGGAGGAGATGCTCACCACCGCGCAGCTCGTGCTCTCCTGGCTCACGGTGCACCTGAGCTGGATGCCGCACCGCTCGATCGACGGCCTGCGCGCCACCCTGGAGCGGTGGGGGGAGCCGACCCATCCGTGGGCCCGGGTGGCGTTCACGATGTTCGTGGAGCCGGAGCGCGACGACGAGCCCATGGACGAACGCGTCGCCGCCATGGCCCGCGCGGCGTCGGACCCGGTGACGCCCCAGATGGGGCTGCTGTGGGCCGCGCTGGTGAGCGAGAACTCGGGCGACATCGCCAAGTCCGCGGCCTACGCGCGCGAGGGGCTCACGTACACCCCGCTCACGCCGTACCTCGAAGGGGCACTGCACTCCCAGCTCGCCCAGCTCGCCATGTCTGCCGGGGAGCACGCGACGGCCGCGCGGCACGCGCGGATCGCCATCCCGATCCTGCATCGCCTCCACGCCGGCGACGACGCCCGTTCCCTCCAGGTCGTCCGGGCGATGGACCGCCTGCTCGATGGTGACACCGATGGTGCCGAGCGGATCCTCGACGTCGCGGAGGGCGAGTACCCCGATGCCCGGCTCGGGTCCCAGATGGTGCTGGCCGCGGCGCGGGCCGAGATCGCCCTGGCGCGCGGCGAGGTCGCGGACGGGCTGCGGCTCTTCGACGAGGCCCTCGCGAGCGTGGCCCGGCTGGAGGGACTGGAGTTCGGTGCCATCAGCCCCTGGGTGCTGCTCGCCGCGTCCGGGTCGCTCATCGCCCGGGTGCGCTACGGCACGTCGCCGGCCGACCGGGCCCGCGCGGCCGAGCTGCGGGACGTCCTGCTGGAGCAGCCGATCGGGATCGGAGCGCTGGGAGCTGCCCTACATGGACCTCCCGCTCAACGGCGTGCTGCTGGCCGCGGTCGGCGTGTGGGCGGCCTGCGAGGGAGCCGAGGCCGTCCGCGAGGACGGCCTCCGGCTGGTCGCGATCGCGGACCGGTGGGCCTACAACCGCAGCTTCCCCGTGCTGTCGTGGGCGGCCCTGGGCGAGCTCGTCGGACGCAGGGGCCCGGGCCGCCTCGACGAGGTGGTGGCGGAGTACGCCGACCGGCCGGCGGCCGATCTCGTCGAGGAGGCCCAGGGACTGCTGCGCCGGGTGACTACATCTTCCGGGTGAAGCTCCGCACCGACAGCGGGGCGAAGACCGCGATCACGGCGAGACAGCCCACCAGCGCCCACCCGACCTGCGTGGTGACCTGCCCGGTGTTGGCCAGGTCGCGCAGCGCGGTGACGATGTAGGTGACCGGGTTGATCTTGGTGAAGGCCTGCAGCCAGCGGCGGCAGGGTGTCGACGGGCACGAACGCGTTGGACAGGAACGTCAGCGGGAACATCACCATCAGGGAGTAGCCCTGGACCGCCTGGGCGCTCCTGCCGACGGTGCCGAACCAGGCGAAGATCCAGGCGAGCGACCAGCCGGCGATGATGGCGAGCACGATCGAGGCGAGCACGCCCGGGACCCCGCCTCCCGGCCGGTAGCCCATCAGGATGCCGGTCGCGAAGGTGAGCGTGGCCGCGAGGAAGTAGCGGATCATGTCGGCCACCATCGGCCCGGCCAGCGGCGCGATGCGGGAGATCGGCAGCACCTTGAAACGGTCGAAGACGCCCTTGTCCATGTCCTCACGGATCTGGGTGCCGGTGGCGACGCAGGACGTCAGCACGGTCTGGGCGATCAGGCCCGGGATCAGCAGCGGGAGGTAGTCCTCGACGCTGCCGGAGATGGCGCCGCCGAAGATGCCGGCGAACATCGCGGTGAACAGGACCGGCTGGATGGTCACGTCGAAGAACTGCTCGAAGTTGCGGCGCATCTTCAGCGTGGCCCGCCAGGCCATGGTCATGGTCTGCTGGAGGGTGTCGGCCAGGCCGACGTGGCGGTCCAGCCCGGTGCTCTCGATCGTCGTCATCGGATCGTCTCCTTCTCGGTCTCGTCGTCCCCGTCGGTGTGCTCGTGGGTGTCGTGGCCGGTCAGGGCCAGGAACACCTCGTCGAGGGAGGGCTTGGCCACCGCCACGGACTCGATGCCGATGCCGGCCTCGCGCAGGGCCAGCAGCACGTCGACCGCCTGGTCGCTGCGGGAGAGGGCGGCGGTGAGGCGCCGGGCCTCGGGGCTCGGGCACGACCTGCTCGTCCAGCAGCCGCTGCATGAGGGTGCCGGCGCGGTCCAGGTCGACGGGGTCGACGAGCTGCACCTGGAGCGAGGAGCGGCCGATGGAGGACTTCAGCTCGTCGGGCGTGCCGAGGGCGACGGTGCGTCCACGGTCGATCACCTGGATCCGGTCGGCCAGCTGGTCGGCCTCGTCGAGGTACTGCGTGGTCAGCAGCACGGTGCTGCCGTCGCGGACCAGGTCGCGGATGGTCTCCCACATCTGGCCGCGGGTGCGCGGGTCGAGGCCGGTGGTGGGCTCGTCGAGGAAGATCAGCGGCGGCCGCGTGATCAGGCTCGCGGCCAGGTCCAGGCGTCGCCGCATGCCACCGGAGAACTGCTTGATCGGCTTGCGCGCGGCCTCGGTGAGGTCGAACTGCTCGAGCAACCGCTCCGCCCTGAGCGCGGGACTCGCCGCGGCCGAGTCCCTGCAGGCGACCGAAGAGGACCAGGTTCTCGGTGGCGGTGAGGAGCTCGTCGACCGAGGCGTACTGGCCCGTCACGCCCAGCAGCTGCCGGATCACGTGCGGGTTGCGGCGGACGTCGACGCCGAAGATGGTGGCCTCACCCGCGTCGATCGGCAGCAGGGTGGCCAGCATCTTGAGCACCGTGGTCTTGCCCGCGCCGTTGGGGCCGAGCACGCCGAAGACCTCGCCGCGGTGCACGGAGAGGTCGATGGCGTCGACGGCACGCTGGCTGCCGAAGGTCTTCACGAGTCCGTGCGCCTCGACGGCGAGATCGCCACCGTGCGGGCCGGCGTCGGACATGACGGATCCGTTCGTGGTCTCGGGTGCTGCGGTCGCAGCGGCTGCGGGAGTCATGCGAGCAGCCTGCGCGCTCACGGTTTCACCGCGGTTTCACGCAGCCCTCATGGCCTCATGGCCTGTCGTCAGGGCCAGGCGACGCCGAGCCAGCGGGCTCCCGTGGGGACGAGGGTGACGGTCCGGGGGTCGAGGGCATCGGGGTCGTCGGGGTCGGGCGCCTGGGCCTGCCGTGCGATGCGTACCTCGAGGCGCGCGTCCGCGAGCCCCTCGGCGATCCCGGTGCCCCACTCCACGACGGTGACCGCCTCGTCGAGGGAGGCGTCGAGGTCCAGGTCGTCCAGCTCGTCGATGCCGCCCAGGCGGTAGGCGTCGACGTGCACCAGGGCCGGGCCGCCGACCAGCGAGGGGTGCACCCGAGCGATCACGAACGTCGGCGAGGTCACGCCCCCGCGCACCCGCAGGCCGGCACCGAGCCCCTGCGTGAACGTCGTCTTGCCGGCCCCGAGCTCGCCGGAGAGCACGACCAGGTCGCCCGCGCGGACCAGGCCGCCGACCGTCCGGCCGAGGTCGCGCATGGCGTCGGCGTCCGGCGACCGGGTAGGTGCGCGGCACCGGCCGGCGCAGCTCGACGTACGGCGGCCGGGTGGCGGTCGCCACGAACCCGTGCCCCCGCCAGAACTCGATCGTCGCGGGCAGCTCCTGCCGGGCGAGCACCGCCACCTCCGCGCCGTCTGCCGTGGCGAGCGCCTCCGCCACCAGTGCGCCCGCGACGCCGAGGCGCTGCGCAGCGGGGACGACTCCGAAGCGCCGCAGCCAGACCGTGTCGCCGTCCGGGGCGAGCACCAGGGCGCCGACGGGCCGGCCCTCGAGGGTGGCGAGCAGGCCGCCGCCGGCGGCCAGGGCCGTCGCGACGGAGTCGGGGGTCTCGGCCAGCGCATCGGCCGGGGGGTCGAGCGGCGGCCGGGCCCCGAACGAGGCGCGGACCACCGCGTGCACCGCCGCCGCCGCGTCCGGGCCCACGCGGCGGACGACCAGGCTCACCCCTATGCACTCATCGGGTCGCTCATTGCGGTCGACCAGGTCGCCCGCCGCCGCGAGCAGCTGGTCCAGCTCGGCGTTGACCTGGTCGTGCCGCTCGAGCATCACCATGTGGCCGGCACCCACGCTACAGACGGATCGCCCCGCGCTCCTTCGCCCAGACCTTGAACGCATCGACGAGTGCGGCTCCGGCTCCGCTGTTGCGACGTGACTGGTCGACCTGCATGCTGACCAGCTCGGCGCGAGGGACCACCCACATCTCGGACGCCTCCTTGAAGCTCCCGACGAGGTGGCCGACACAGTCACCGTCCACCTCCGCGAGGAGAACCAGGGCCTTGTCGTCCTCGAGTCAGGTCCGAGACCCACTGTCGACCGTGGGTGGCGCGCCGCCACGCCAGGTTCAGGAGCCGGTCACGCTGGCAGGCGTCCTCGGCGAACAAGGCGGCGCTCGATGCCGCCACGCCGGGCACATCGTCCGGTGTCGCCACCCGCACGGTCACGTCGCTCATCCCGCCCAGGCTAGCCAGATGTGAGGCGCCCGAAAACAGGCCGATGGGGCAGCCGGTGTGGCTGCCCCATCGGGTGGTGTCCGTTTCCCTGCCAGTGAGGAACGGACACCGGTGTTCCCCAGAGAGTGCGTGGTCCAGGTCAGGCCTGGTTCGCGCAGATGACGTACACGGTCACCGCGTGCAGGTGTTCGACCCGCTGATCCGGTCACGAGACCGACCAGGTGTTCGACGACTCGGGTATGAGGACTCCATGTAGGCGGGGGTCGAGCTGCTCATGCCGCCGCCGAGGGCGACCTTGCTGCCACCACAGCTCGCGTTCGCGGTCTGGTCGGCGGTGCCATTGAACGTGGTGGTCTTGGTGACGATTTCCCAACCAGGCATACCGCCGGCCGGACCGGCCGGCCTTGCGGACCCTGGGGGCCTTGCGGACCCTGGGGGCCTTGCGGACCCTGCGCGCCGTCGACACCGTTCGTGCCGTCGACACCGTTCGTGCCGTCGACACCGTTCATGCCGTCGACACCGTTCGCTGCCGTCGACACCGTTCGTGCCGTTAGCAGGCCATCGATCCCGTTGTTGCCGATCTGGCCGTCGACACCGTTGATCCGTCGACGCCGTTGGTTGCCGTCGACGCCGTCCTTGCCGTCGAGGCCGTTGTTGCCGTTCGTGCCGTCGAGGCCGTTGGCGCGAGCCGTTGGTCCCGTCAGATGGCCGTCGATGCCGTCGATGCCGTCACGGCCGTTCGTGCCGGGGATGCCCTGGATGCCGGGAGGGCCTGCCACGCGGAGCCGGTTGACCAGCTTCGGGTTGAGGTCGCGACCTCGCAGGCTGTGGTTCTTCACTTCTTTGCTGCCGACGGCGTTGGTCGCGATGTCGGCCTTCTTGACGCCCCCGTTCACGATCTCGGGGGAGCCGACCTTGTTCGCGGCGACGGCACCGCCGACGCTGCTGAGGAGCAGAACGGCGCTCGCGCCGGTGACAATGATGCCGGTGCGAGACCGGGTGAAACGTGCTGCCATGACGATCCTCTCGTGGGTCATACCTGTCCACTGCCAACCAGATGGCTGACAGCAATGCCCAGCGGCGCGGTCGATGCGCTTCTGGTGTCCAGCCAGACGATCGGGCGCCGCCAACCTTGGGCTCCCCGGTGCGAGAGGTTTTCGGCTCGGGGAGCATGTCAGCGATCCGGGATACCGTCGCCGATTGATGCGCGATCCGCGACCAAATCAGACGTTCACCGCAGCAGGTGTCACCGAACGGCCAACCGCCCTCTCGGACGTCCGCCGTCGCCGTCCCCACCGAACAACCCGCCCCTGCATCCGCTCGGTCCCCCTGGCCGCCGGAAGCGTCGTTCACGGCCCAGCAGGCGGCATTACGCTCGACACGATGACCCCGGACCCGACCAGTGCACCGCCCGCGTCACCACGCCTGCACGTCGTCACCGGCAAGGGCGGCACCGGCAAGACCACGGTCGCCGCCGCCCTGGCGCTCGCCCTGGCCGCCGAGGGCACGAGGTCCTGCTCTGCGAGGTCGAGGGACGCCAGGGCATCGCCCGCTGTTCGACGTCGCCGCCGCTGCCGTACGCCGAGCGCCGGATCGCCGTCGGCCCCGGCGGCGGCGAGGTGTTCGCGCTCGCGGTCGACGCCGAGGCCGCGCTGCTGGAGTACCTCGACATGTTCTACAAGCTCGGCCGGGCCGGGAAGGTGCTCGACCGGTTCGGCGCGATCGACTTCGCGACGACGATCGCGCCCGGCCTGCGCGACGTGCTGCTGACCGGCAAGGTCTACGAGGCGACGCGGCGGCGCCGCGACGGCGCAAGGGCGCGACGGCCGCACCGTCGTACGACGCCGTGGTCCTGGACGCGCCGCCGACCGGCCGGATCGCGCGCTTCCTCAACGTCAACGCCGAGGTCGCCGGCCTGGCCAAGGTCGGCCCGATCCGCAACCAGGCCGACTCGATCATGCGGCTGCTGCATCCGCAGCACCGCGGTCCACGTCGTCACGCTGCTCGAGGAGATGCCGGTCCAGGAGACGCTCGACGCGCTCGCCGAGCTGCGCCGGACGAGCTGCCGCGTCGGCGCGCATCGTGGTCAACCGGTGCGCGAGCCCGCCTGCTCGACGGCCGCTGAGCTCGGCGCCGCGGCCGCCGGCAAGCTCGACGCGCCGAGGTCGCGGCCGCCTCGACGGCGGCCGGGGTCACGGCCGACGAGCAGGCTCGTCCGGGCCTGCTCGACGGAGGCCCGCGACCATGCCGAGCGGGTCGGCGCTCGAACGCGAGCAGCGCGACCGGCCTCGCGAGGCGGGCCGGCTCGACCGTACGAGCTGCCCTGCGTCGCCGACGGCATCGACCTCGGCAGCGCTGTACGACTGGCCGACGACCTGCGCTCGGCAGGGGATCGTCTGATGGCGCGCCGCACCAGAGCCGCGCGCCGCAGCGCCGCGAGCAGCCCGGGCGCGACAGTCAGCCGCGGGTCGGGCCGCTGACCGCGCGGCTCGCCGACGTCCCGCCCTCGACCTCGACGCCCTGATCGCCGACCCAGCCGACCCGGATCATGGTGTGCTGCGGCTCCGGCGGGGTCGGCAAGACCACGACGGCCGCCGCGCTGGGGCTGCGGGCCGCCGAGCAGGGCCGCAAGGTCGTCGTCCTCACCATCGACCCGGCCCGCCGGCTGGCCCAGTCGATGGGGCTGACCGAGCTCGACAACACGCCCCGCGCCGGTGGCCGGCGTCGACACCGGTCGGCCGGCGGCAGTCGCTCGACGCGATGATGCTCGACATGAAGCGCACCTTCGACGAGGTCGTCGAGGCGCACGCCACCCCCGAGAAGGCCGCAGCAGATCCTCGCCAACCCCTTCTACCAGGCCGTCGTCGAGCTCGTTCGCCGGCACGCAGGAGTACATGGCGATGGAGAAGCTCGGCCAGCTGCGCGCCGAGGCCGACAGCGCCGGCGACGGCCGCTGGGACCTGATCGTCGTCGACACCCCGCCGTCGCGGTCGGCGCTGGACTTCCTCGACGCCCCGGAGCGGCTCGGCGTCGTTCCTCGACGGCCGGTTGATCCGGCTGCTGCTCGGCGCCGGCCAAGGCCGGCGGCCGCGCCGACTTCAAGGTGTTCAGCGTCGGGGTCAACGTCGTCACCAACACGCTCACCAAGGTGCTCGGCGGCCAGATGCTGCAGCGACGTCCAGACCTTCGTGGCGGCGCTCGACACGATGTTCGGCGGCTTCCGGGAGCGGGCCGACCAGACCTACCGCTGCTCAAGGACCGCCGAGACCGCTTTCGTCGTGGTCGCCGCCCCGGACGCGACGCGCTGCGTGAGGCGTCGTTCTTCGTCGAGCGGCTCGCCGAAGAAGGATGCCGCTCGCCGGCCTGGTCGCTCAACCGGGTCCAGCGCGTCGCGGCGCCGTCCCTGACGTCCGCCCAGGCGGCCTGGCCGGCGGCCGAGCAGCTGGCCGACGCGGACGACCGGTCGACGACCGCGGCGACGACCGGGGCTGCTGCGGCTGCACGCCGACGCTGGCTGGGACGGCGTCACGGCAGGAGCGGCTGGCGGCGCGGTTCGCGGCCGGGCACCCCGGCATCCCGGTGGTCGAGGTGCCGGCGCTCGGCACAGGACATCCACGACCTCGACGGGCTGCGCGAGGTCGGCGCCGCGCTCACCGGCCGGCTGAGCTGGCCCGGACGCACCCGGCCGACCGCGGCCGAACGCGACCGGGTCGGACGCAGCGGCTCTGGACCCGAGCCCTGGACCCAGGGTCGGTCGGGACTCGGTCACGGGGGTCTGCCGGTCGCGCGGTGCTGCGAGTCAGGCGCTCTCGGCCGGTGCTGGTTGCGGGCCGCCTCGAACAGGGCCGCCCAGGAGGTGACGTTGGGGCGGCGCTTGAGCAGGGCCCGGCGCTCACGCTCGGTCATGCCACCCCAGACACCGAACTCGGTGCGGTTGTCGAGGGCGTCCGCGAGGCACTCGGTGATGACGGGGCACCGCTGGCAGACGACCTTGGCGCGTCTGCTGGGCAGCGCCCTGGACGAACAGCGCGTCAGGGTCGGACTTCTTGCAGGACCGGGGTGGCCCAGTCGTCCATCCAACCCGTGCTGACCAGGTTCCGCTCGGCTGCTCTGGTGCGATTGTCATCTCAGTGCCTCCAGATACTGCTGATTCAGACGCTTCACCCTGCGTCTTATGTCCGTATCGACGTGTGGAAACGATAGGAAGCGAAGGCACCTCGACGACATGGCCCATTCGTGTAGTTCTGCGATGGCCAAAGGGACTAGTCATCTCCGAGCCATGCCGTCTAACGCGTCGATACCGTATGGTGGAGCAAGATCCGGGCCAACCGTGACGAGCCAGTCCCGGACCCGCCCTGACGTCGGGAAACGGGTTCACCAGGTTCGGCAGTTACCCTGTGACCATGCACGGACGTGCCACCGCACCTCGGAGGACTGTCTGTCCAGCCTGCTCGGGGGGAGCAGCGCCTTCAGCGTCGCCACGGCGATGGTGATGGGCCTGCTCGTGGCGGGTCTGCTCATCCCCGCAGTGGGTGCCGCGGGCAGGTGCCGCGACGGCCGGCGTCGACATGTTCAACGACCTCCCGGGGGAGTTCACGGCCTCCCAGCTGTCGCGAGCAGTCCAAGATCCTCGACTCCAAGGGAGGCGTGCTGGCACTCCTGCAGCAGGAGAACCGGATCATGCGTCAACCTCGAAGGACGTCGCGACCGATCATGCAGAAGGCGCATGATCGCGATCGAGGACGACCGGTTCTACGAGCACGGTGGCGGTCGATGCCCGCGGCATCATGCGCGCGGCCGTGTCGAACGCGGCCAGGGCGGTGACACCCAGGGTGCGTCCTCGCTCACCCAGCAGTACGTCAAGCTGACACTGCAGGAGAACGCGCTGCGCAACAACGACGAAGAAGCGCGCCAAGGCTGCCGTCGCCCAGAGCGCGTCCCGCAAGATCCAGGAGATGCGAGTACGCGGTCATCGCTCGAGAAGCGGATGACCAAGGACCAGATCCTCCAGCGCTACCTCAACCTCGCCTACTCGGCGACCGCGCCTACGGCGTCGAAGCCGCCGCGCACCACTACTTCAGCCCGTCGCGCGCCGACCTCACGCTCGCCCAGGCCGCCCTGCTCGCCGGCATGGTGCAGCCCCGCCGGACTACGACCCGACCAACAACCCGGTGGCCGCGAAGGACCGTCGCAACACGGTCATCACCAAGATGCTCGACCTCCACATCATACGAGCACCAAGCGCGCCAAGCAGGCGATTTCAAGTCCAACCTCAACCTGCACCTCACCCAGCAACAAGAACGGCTGTGTGAGCACGCAGGGCACAGTTCTTCTGCGACTACCTCAAGCAGCTACCTGCTCGACGACCCCGCGCTCGGCAAGACCGCCGAGGGAGCGCAAGCACCAGGTCTACGGCGGCGGTCTCACGATCCAGAGCGGCCGTCGACCTGCGCTTCCAGCGCGCAGCCAACAACGCCGTCAGCGAACGCCGTCTATCCGCACAGACCAGGCCGTCGGGGGCCATGGCCATGGTCGAGCCGGGCACGGGTTACATCCGCGCCCTCGCCCAGTCCCGTCCGATGGGCAACAACCACGCGCTCGGTCAGACCTACCTGAACTTCACCGTCCCCACGCGGCTATGGCGACGCCCCCGGCTTCCGGGCCGGATTGACCTTCAAGCTCTTCGTCCTCGCGGCGGCCATCTCCCAGGGCATCCCGCTGAACAAGACGATCTACAGCCCGGGTGCCTACCCGGCCTACCTCGGTGGCTACCGCACCTGCACGGGCAACTACCCGTCGACGGAGACGTTCACGTTCCACAACTCGACCGAGAGCGGCAACAAGGA